>JAUIMG010000011.1 GCA_030433355.1 Bacteroidia bacterium
ATTAAGTAGGCTAGTACTAGAAAAGTCAGTCTCATAAACTACTTTGCCGCTAATGTCCCTAACCTCTATATTCCCATTTGATTTTTCTCCTAAATCTACTTTAAAAGCCTCATAAAAAGGGTTTGGAAAAGCTTTTGCTTCAAAAGCCTTTACTTGACTTATTTGGTCAATACCTACGATTTGACGGATATCAAATACTCTGGCGTTACCACCACAAATTTGAAGACTTAAACAAAAACCAATTCCACTTATACCTAGTCTGTTACCTGCTGAATCAAGAGCTATTGAAAAGCCTGATCTATGGAATGCTGCTTGACCTAAAATATCGTTTCCTGTTTGTATCCATTGTGAACCTATTAAAACATAAACGGAAGTCCTTCCAGCTCTTGGTCCTATAATGTTTGTGTCCCTGGAAGCACCGATAGATAACACATTGCCTGAATCGTTTAAAGCAACATCATAACCAAATTCTGAACCTCTAAGTCCATTTAGAGTTTGACCTAATTGAAACCATCCAGTACCATTCCATTCGTAAACTTTAGCATATCCTGCGTCTGTTCCATTAACATCTGCTTTAGGTGCGCCAATAGCCAAACGATTACCATTTGCATTAAGCGCAACTGAATTGCCAAAGTCTTCAAAAGCAGATATACCATTTATATTGCTACCTAATTGTGACCAGAGAGTCCCATTCCATTCAAAAATGCGAACTATACCACTATTTAAAGACGCACCAGTTCCCTTTGTTGAACTAACGGCTATTCTATTTCCTGCCGCATTTAAACTAATCGCAAAACCTGTCTGGTCATTAAAAAGGGTTGAGGTAATAGCTGGCCCTTTTCTTACCCATGCATTATTCAGCCATTCATAAATAAAAACTAGGGGGGAGTTAGCTGAAAATTGAACAACACCTATAATATTGCCTGTTCTATTGATATCTACAAAATGGCCTAACCTATTAGAGCTAGTCATACCACTAATAGTGTTACCTTTCTGAACCCATTGTGTTCCATTCCATTCAAATACTTTGAATAAGCCGCTTGCATTACCACTTACATCAGAATAAGGTGCACCTACAATAATTATATTTCCATCTCCATTGATGGCTACAGAAGTTCCAAGTTCATCATCAATACTATCACCATAAATATCAATTCCTTTTTGTACCCAATTGCCTAAGCTATCTTCGAATACTTTAACTTGACCTGCATTAAAAACATTTCCATCATTGGTTCTAGCTCCAACAATCATGGTATTTCCACTGCTATTTAAATCTATGCTATGTCCGAAACGGTCTTGAATGCTGTCTGCATAAACATAATTTCCAATTTGGGTTTGGGCCATTCCTGAAATTCTAATTAAAAGTAGAATTGAAATTGAAAAAATAATATAACCTCTCATACAAACTTTATTTAAAGATAAATAGCTGATAATGTTAATCTAAATGAAACTAAAATTTCCATTTATGCAAAAGTTATTTACTTACTAATTTTTTTAAAGTATTGATAATTAGACTTTTAATCACACTATGATAATCTTTCGAGAAAGAATTCGCATATCGATTTGCCACCACAGCGCATAAAGTACAAGCATCGTGGCCTAATAATTTACTTAATCCATATAAGGCTGAGGTTTCCATTTCATAATTAACCACCCTTTGGCCTTCAAAACTGAATCTCCGCAATCTTTCATTCATATCCTCTACCCTAGGTTTTAATCGAATGGCCCTACCTTGGGGTGCATAAAAACCGGGTGCAGTCAATGTAATTCCTTGTACATTTCCTTCTTCTAATAATTCTACAAGTTCAGTTGAGGCGGAAGTTAAATAAGGCTTTGGAATTTCTTCTGGCCATTTTGTTTGCTCAAAAAATGCTTTTCTAATAGCGTTTTCTTCTGCGCTGTGCTGGTAATTATAATAATGCATAAGTCCATCTAAACCAAATGCATGAGTCGAAAGAACAATTTTATCAGCAGGTACGTCTTCTTGAATTGAACCGCAGGTGCCTAAGCGGATCAATTGAAGTTTTTTATGCGTTTTTTTAGCCACTCTATTCTTTAAATCAACATTCACTAGTGCATCTAGCTCATTGATTACAATATCAATATTGTCGGTTCCTATACCAGTTGCTATTACGCTAATTCTTTCTCCTTTATAACTCCCAGTATGCGTTATAAATTCACGATTAGATACTTGATGTTCTATTTTATCAAAAAAACTAGATACTATTTGCACTCTTCCAGGATCTCCAACCAGTATAATTTTTTCTGCAATTTGCTCAGGCTGAAGTTTTAAATGATATATGGAGTTGTCTGGATTTAATACTAATTCTGAAGGATGAATCATTTTTTACTTTCTTTATTCAAACTTATGAATGATTCGCCGTAAATCCTTTCTGATAAAGAATAAAATGAATAAATTCGGAGCAAAATAAATTACCATGAAACATAAGTATACCATAAATAAAATTCTTATTCCTTTAGACTTGTCTGAGACCTCTTTATTGGCTTTGGAATATGCCGCTTTAGTTTGTGAAAAGTTTAAGGCAGATGTACATTTACTACACGTGCACAACTCTATTTCTTTTGATGTATTACCAAACTTTAGCGCAAATGCTATAGATGAGGATGAATTGAAAGGAAATATTTCTGAAGAATTAAATAAATATGGAGAACGATTGAAAAATGATTTTGGAGTAAATTATACTACAGAAATCAGAGGTGGAAGCATAGCAAAAGAGATTGGCTTAGCTGCTGACGAAGTTAATGCCGATTTAATAGTAATGGGAAGTCATGGGGTAAACGGATTTCAAGAGTTTTTTATTGGTAGTAACGCTTATAGAGTAGTTACCTCGGCAAAGGTTCCTGTACTTACCGTTAAAGGCGGAGTTGTACCAAAAGATCTGCCAAAAATTGTACTGCCTATTGATAGTTCAATACATACAAGAGATAAAGTTTCAGAAGCAACAACTGTTGCTAAAGCATTTGGAGCTGAAGTTCATATCTTAACTTTGATTACTGAAGAGCATGAAGATGAAGTAGCTAAATTTAATTTAAAAGTGAAGCAAATTGAAGAGCACTTTAATCATGCTGGTGTCAAGTATGTTAAAGAAGTTAAGCATGGAGACGATATTGCAGAAATGACATTGGAGTACTCTAAAGAAGTAGGGGCTAGCTTAGTTATTATTATGACAGAGCAGGAGGCTAGAACCGGACTATTTATGGGGCCATATGCACAAAGAATAGTAAACCATTCTAGGATGCCTGTGTTAAGCGTAACTCCAATTGAAGTTGTTGAAGGCTTTGGACAAGGGGATTTAGGTGGAAGTTACACAAGTCCATTTTCATAATATTTAATACCAAATGTTTACGGAGCTAATCACCATTGGTGATGAAATTCTTATTGGCCAAACGATAGATACTAATTCTGCGTGGATGGCTAAAGAATTGAATGCTATGGGGATTAGCATTCAACAAATTAGATCCATTAAAGATGAGAGAAGTGCTATCCTTGATGCGCTTCATACCGTTCCAAGCGATTGTCAATTAGTTTTAATTACAGGAGGCCTAGGCCCAACCAAAGATGATATTACCAAACATGTTCTTTGTGAGTATTTTGAAACTAAACTTATTAGGAATGAAGAAGTTTTAGAACGTATTGAAACTTACTTTAAACAAAGAGGTAGAGCTATACTTGAGAGTAACAGGAAACAGGCAGACCTTCCGGAAGACGCCATTATCTTAGATAATTACTTAGGTACTGCAAGTGGAATGTGGTTTGAAAAGAATAATAAGATTTATGTTAGTATGCCTGGAGTCCCATATGAAATGAAGGGCATTTTTTCTCAAGAAGTTATACCAAGGTTAAAAGAAAAATTTCAGTTTCCCTTTGTATATCATAAAACAATGATGACAGAAGGGATTGGAGAGTCCTTCTTAGTAGAAATAATAAAAGAGTGGGAGAATAGTTTGATTGAAGAGCATATTTCAGTAGCCTATTTACCATCTCCTGGAATTGTTAAAGTAAGATTAACTGCAAGCGGCACTGAGGCTTCTGACATAAAAAGAAAAGTAGATCAGAAAGCCAATGAGCTAAGAAAAATTGTACCGACTTATATTTTTGGAGAAGATGATATTTCTTTAGAAAGAGCTGTAGCAGAAAAATTACTCCATGCCAATTTCACTATTTCAACGGCTGAGAGTTGCACAGGGGGGAATATAGCACAGCTACTAACCTCTATTCCTGGTAGTAGTAATTATTTTTTAGGCAGCATAGTTTCTTATTCCAACGAGGTAAAAGAATCTGAACTTGGAGTTAAAAAGGAGGACTTAACAAATTATGGTGCAGTAAGTGAGAAAGTGGTTGTTCAAATGGCAAAATCTGTAAGAGAATCTTTGAAAACAGATATTGGCATAGCAACTTCTGGGGTTGCAGGTCCTGATGGAGGAACTGAAGATAAACCTGTGGGAATGGTTTGGATAGCAATTTCATCGAAGGATGGAGTTTATGCTAAGAAATATCAATTCGAAAACGATAGACATAGAAACATTAGGCGAGCTTCTTTAGCTGCCTTAAGTTTAGTTTACCGCTATTTAAATGGAACTCTAGAAATTGGGTCTTAACTTATAGTTCACGTAGAACTTTTCTATAAATTCAACAGCCTCATCAACAGAGTCGGTTAACAAATAGAGTTTCAAGTCTTCTTTCTCTATATTATTATTTGCTTCCAATAAAGTTTTTTCTATCCACTGCAGCAATCCTTCCCAGTAAGACTTTCCGATTAAAACAATGGGGAAACGTTCTATTTTGTGAGTTTGAATAAGCGTCAAGGCCTCAAATAATTCATCTAAGGTACCAAACCCTCCTGGTAATACTACAAAGCCTTGAGCATACTTCACAAACATTAGTTTTCTAACGAAAAAGTAATTGAATTGAAGCGATTTATCGCTATCAATATATGGATTGTTATTTTGCTCAAATGGTAAGTCAATATTTAATCCAACGGATTTTCCACCTGCTCTATTGGCTCCTTTATTAGCAGCTTCCATAATTCCAGGTCCACCTCCAGAAATTATTCCATATCCATTTTTACATATTTTATAGGCAAGCTCATCGGCCATTTTATAGTAAGGGTGATCAGGAACAGTTCTGGCGCTTCCAAAAATAGAGATGCATGGGCCTATTTTAGAAAGTTTTTCAAAACCTTCCACAAACTCTGACATGATTTTAAAAACTGCCCAAGCATCGTTGGTTTTTATATCATTCCATTCCTTTTCTTTGGGAGAAATTTGCTTATCCATTTTCCAATTCTAATTTTAAATACTTTGCTGTATAACTTGAAGTAACAGTAGCTACTTCTTCAGGAGTGCCTTCTGCAATAATATTACCTCCTCCATCGCCTCCCTCGGGGCCTAAATCTATAATATGGTCTGCCACTTTAATGATATCCATATTGTGTTCTATAATTAAAACAGTATTTCCTAAATCTACTAATTTATTAATCACTTTTAGTAGTATGTTAATATCCTCAAAATGGAGTCCGGTTGTAGGTTCGTCCATAATGTAGAAGGTATTTCCCGTGCTTTTCTTAGAAAGTTCTGTAGCTAATTTAACTCTTTGCGCTTCACCTCCAGAAAGGGTTGTACTAGATTGGCCAAGGTGGACATATCCTAAACCTACATCCTTGAGTGTCTTAATCTTTCTTAGAATGGAAGGTACATTTTCAAAGAAATCGACAGCTTCATCTATGGTCATGTTTAAAACATCACTAATAGATTTGTGCTTATATCTTACCTCTAATGTTTCTCTATTATATCTTTTTCCTTGGCAATCAGGACATTCTACGTAAACATCAGGAAGAAAATTCATTTCAACGGTCATTAGTCCCGCTCCTTGACATTTTTCACATCTTCCTCCCTTTACATTAAAAGAAAACCGACCTGCTTTATATCCTCTAATCTTAGCTTCAGCTAATTCACTAAATAAATTTCTTATATCGGTAAAAACACCAGTATAGGTGCAGGGATTTGATCTTGGAGTTCTTCCAATTGGAGCTTGGTCTATCTCTATGATTTTATCTATATACTCAAGACCTTTTACTGAGGTGTATGCAAGAGGTTTTTGCTTGGATTTGTATATGTGTTGATTAAGAATTGGGTATAATGTCCCATCTATCAAACTCGATTTACCACTTCCCGATACTCCCGTAACGCAGATAAGTTTTCCCAAAGGGATGTTTATATCCACTTCTTTTAGATTATTGCCAATTGCACCTTTTAATTCAATGGAATACTTTTTCCCTTTTCCTTTTCTTCTTTTGGTGGGGATTTCAATTTTCTTTTTGCCACTTAAATATTTAGCCGTTAAAGTATCTTGTTTTAAGAGTTCTTCTGGACTTCCTTCCGATACTATTTGGCCACCATTTCGTCCTGCTTTTGGTCCAATATCAATAATGTAGTCTGCTGCAAGCATGATGTCTTTGTCATGTTCTACAACTAAGATGGAGTTTCCTATTTCTCTTAAATCAGTTAAGGCGTTTATTAATTGGTGATTGTCTCTTTGATGCAAACCAATACTTGGCTCGTCTAAAATATAAAGCACACCAACCAACTGGGAACCAATTTGCGTAGCCAATCGGATTCTTTGTGCTTCGCCCCCAGAAAGAGACTTGGAGCTTCTATTTAGAGAAAGATAGGTAAGTCCTACATCCTCTAAAAATTGTATTCTATTTCTTATTTCTTTGAGCACATCGGTTGATAGAGCTAATGCTCTTTTGTCAAAATACTTTTCAATATCTTTTAACCAATCGGATAGCAGGGATATATTCATTGCACTTAGGTCTGCAATGTTTTTATCTCCAATTTTAAAGTGTAATGATTCTTTTTTTAATCGTTGCCCTTTGCAAGTTGGACAACTTACTTTATTCATAAACTGATTCGCCCAATTTCCAATTTGCTTGCCAGTATTTTCTTCATATTGCCTACTTATAAAATTGACAATTCCTTCAAATTCAAAAGATTTTTTCTTGCTGCCTGATTCCGTTTTTAAATTGACAATGATTGGTGAATTAGTTCCATATAAAATAGTACTTAAGACTTCTTCGTCTAACTTCTTTATGGGGTCAGAAAGTTTAAAGCTAAAGTGGTCTAGAATGGTTTCTATTTGATTAAATATCCATTTGCTTGAATACTTACCTAGAGGAATAATACCACCTTCTTTAATTGATTTGGCGCTATCTGGAATAATTTTGTCTTTACTAACTTCACTTACTTCTCCTAATCCATTGCAATTTCTGCAGGCGCCATAAGGAGAGTTAAATGAAAAATTATTTGGAGAGGGGTCATCATAAGCAATGCCACTATCTGGACACATTAACTTTTTGCTGAAAAAACTAGGCTCTTTTTTGCTATCTGTCTGCTCTTCCAATACCATGATTAGACCTTTTCCATGCTTCATGGCTAGAGCAATCGCCTCTGAAAGTCTATTTTTTTGTTTGTCTTCTACTTTTATTCGATCAACTACAATTTCAATATTGTGTGTTTTATAACGATCTAATTTTGTACTTCTACCAATATCAATTATTTCTCCATCTACCCTTGCTTTTAAAAAGCCTTGTTTTAAAATTCCTTTAAATAATTCTGCGTAATGACCTTTTCTGCCCTTCACAATAGGAGCCAAAACCATGATCTTTTGCTCTTTAAACTTTTTTAGAATGAGTTTAAGTATGTCTTTTTCAGAATACTTTACCATCTCCTTTCCACTCTTGTAGGAGAAGGCAGTAGAAGTTTTGGCAAAGAGCAATCTTAAAAAGTCATATATCTCCGTGATGGTTCCAACAGTAGATCTAGGGTTCCTGTTTACTGTCTTTTGTTCAATAGAAATTACAGGGCTTAATCCATCTATTTTGTCTACATCAGGTCGTTCTAGTGTACCAAGAAATTGTCTAGCGTAAGAAGCGAAGCTCTCAATATATCTTCTTTGTCCTTCTGCATAGATGGTGTCGAAAGCTAAAGACGATTTGCCACTACCACTTAAACCAGTTATTACTACAAGTTTATCTCTTGGAATGGATAAGGATATATTTTTTAAGTTGTGCTCTCTAGCTCCTTCAATTACAAGTGTCTCGCTAAATTTTGATACTTCGTCCATAGATAATGCGTAACAAAGAAAAGGGCACTTTGTTATTCGCTTTTGTATTCAGCGGTTAAGGGAATTTTTATTTCGAAGCTTTTATTCGATGTATTTTTCAAATAACTCTGTCTTAACCAAGGATTAAAATATTTTAGGATTTTATAGCTTATATCGTATTCTTGTGCATAAACAGCAAAATCATTTACTGTACTATCCAAGCTTATCGTTTTGTAATCTAATGGCTCATAAAGGTCAACTTTTCTAATGTTAAAGCCATAGTCTTCAGGGTTATTCATAATCTCTTTCACAGCGATTATTCTAAAAACATAACGCTTTGTTTCTTGATTTAACAAAAGGTCGTAATAGTTGGAAGCTTTTTGTCTTTCTAACTCTGAACTCAATGCATTCATGCCCATATTATAGGAAGCTGCTACAAGGGCCCAATCCTTGTATTTGTCGTAGGCTTCATTCAAGTATCTACAAGCTGCTTCAGTTGATTTTTCAACATGGTATCTTTCATCTACCTCGTTATCAATAGTTAAACCATATTCTTTAGCTGTTTCTTTTAAAAACTGCCAATAGCCTGTAGCTCCTGCAGGTGAAACTACATTCTGCAATCCACTTTCTATTAATGCTAAGTATTTGAAATCATCAGGGATATTGTTTTTTGCAAGAATAGGTTCAATAACGGGGAACCATCTATTTGCTCTTTTGAAATATAAAATAGTATTGGAATGGAAGAAGGTATTTGCATTTAATTCTCTATCCATCCTTTCGTAAACTTCAGGTTCTGACATTGGAACAGGATTTCCGGCAAATTCAAGATTTTCAGGAGGACTGAAACTAAATACTTTATAATTTTCCTTTACATAGCTCTTGTGCTCCTTCTCGGTATCTTCCTTACTAAAACTAAAAGTGAATATGTAGATAAAGCCTAAGCTTATGAGGCTAACTAGAAGTAGTTTAAGCGGTTTTCTTGATAGATCTTTCTTTTGCATCATGTCTTTTGCCAAATAGATGGGGTTTAGTTACTAAAAATAACGAAACAAGAATCAATATAGCATATATAGAAAAAAGAATTGTAAACAAATGACTCCATTTTTCAATGGTAAGAGCTATTAATAGGATAACATTAGAAATAAGGCCTATTCCCAAAACAATTAAAGCTACAGATTGATCTGAAAAGCCAAGATAGGAGAGGTGATGTGTTGTATGGTCTTTTCCTCCTACAAAAGGAGAAGTTCCTCTACTTAATCTATTAATTACTACAGTAGTTGTATCTGATATTGGCACTAAAAATGCCAAAAGAGGTAAAAGGAATTGTTTTGATTCAACAGTACCTTGGTCTGTATAATTCCATAATATATTTATAGATAAGGCTGCTAAGGAAATACCTAGAAACTGACTTCCTGTATCTCCCATATACATTTTTGAAGGGTTCCAATTAAAAAATAGAAAGCCTAAGAGAGCGCCAATTAGTCCAATGATTAATATAAAATAGAAAGTTTGAAATTCTTGAAATATCACTAAAACCAAAAGCATTGCAACTAAGGAGGAGATGGAGGCAATTGTTGTAACGCCATCCATATTATCAAGCATATTTATTGAATTCATTAACCCTACAACCCAAATAAAAGTGAATATGTAATTAATCCAATTGATATCAAATACATCTATGCTATTACCTGTGGTAATTAATATAATAGCGCAAAGAGCCTGCCCAATAGATTTAAATGCAGGATTAGTATTGTAGGCATCATCAGTAAGACCAATTAAAAAGCCTACTGCACATGCTATAAGAATGCCAATTAATTTAAGGTTAGAAGCTAATAGAAATCCATTAAATAGATAGGGGCCAACAGTTAATACTAGAAGGAAAACAATAAAAAAGGAAATGCCTCCAAATGCTGGTTTAGAAGTTGTGTTCCATCGAATAACTTTATCATCTATATTACGGATACCCAAATTCTTAGAAAATTTTAGAAAAATTCTATTAATGAGGATACTAAATCCTAAAGCAGCTAAAAACAAAAGAGATACTTTTATGACGAACTCATTATTCATTAAAAGGGCTTATTAATTCATCAAAACTTGGGGATTCATTGTCTTTGTCAGAAACTATTGGATTCTGGATTCCCCAATCTATTCCTAGGTTTCTATCGTTCCAAAGTACTGAGCCTTCCGATTCTTTATTGTATTCATTGCTACATTTGTACGAAAAGATAGTATTGTCTTCTAATGTTAAGAAGCCATGGGCAAAGCCTTTTGGTACTAAAAGTTGTAATTTGTTTTCAGAGTTTAGTTCAATTGCGAAATGTTGGCCATAAGTCTTCGACTTAGTTCTAATATCCACTACAACATCTAGTACAGCTCCTTGTATAACCTGTATTAATTTATCTTGAGCAAAAGGAGGAGCTTGAAAATGAAGACCCCTTAAAACTCCTTTTTGAGATTTGGATAAATTGTCTTGTACAAAATGATTTAAAATTCCTGCTTCTTCATAATTGCTCTTTTTATAGCTTTCAGAAAAATAACCTCTTTCATCATAAAAAACATTTGGCTCAATTACAATTAGCCCGTCTATTTCAGTGGGTTTTACCTTCATTCTTTCTTTTTGAAAACATCTAACCAGCTTTTATTTTCTTTTTCACTCTCCTCGTAGTACCCATATCCATACCCATATCCATACCCATATCCATAGCCATAGCCGTAACCATACCCATAATTTCTCTTTTTAGAATCTACTCCATTTAATACTATAGAAAGTTTTTTGATTTTATTTTCAAGAATAAGTCGATCTACATTTTGGACAAAGTTCTTCTTAGAAAACTCTGATCGGAAAATATAAATAGGGTAATCGGCTTTTCTAATCACATCAATTCCGTCAGTTACTAATCCTACAGGAGGGTTGTCTATAATAATTAAATCGTAAGTTTTTTTAAGGTATTCAATTATCTCATCAAGTTTGCCATTAATAATAAGTTCAGATGGATTAGGTGGAACAGGCCCAGCCGTAATAAAATCTAAATTTTCTTGCTTACTGTGGTGAATACAGTTATCAATTTTGTCTTTTTCAATAAGCAAGGTGCTCATACCACTTATATTCTCAACATCAAAACCTTTATGAATTTTTGGTTTTCTCATGTCTAAATCTAAGATGATTACTTTCTTGCCACTGTAAGCAATGATTCCCCCTAAATTTATTGCTATAAACGTTTTACCTTCTCCAGAAATAGTTGAGGTAACTGCCATTAATTTAGGCCCTTCATCTTTCGAAATAAATTGAAGATTTGTTCTAATCGATCTAAAAGATTCTGCTATTAGAGATTTAGGGTTCTTATTTACAATTAATTGAGAAACAGGAATGTCTTTTTTGTATTTAGGTATTAATCCTAATACGCTTAAAGTGGTAGAAGATTGCTTAACTATTTCATTTACAGAGGTAATCTGATTATGGAATAGATACTTAACTATAAGGAAGAATAAGTTTAAAAATATTCCTAAGACGAAAAAGCTTGCTAGAATAATATTCTTGTTTGGAGATATAGGCTGCTCAGGAATTTTGGCAGGGTCTAAAACATTTAAATCAGAGGTATAGCCTTGAATTGAGATGGAATATTCTGTTTTTTTCTCAATTAATAAAGTATAAAACTTCTCATTTATGTCATACGTTCTTTGTAGTCTTAATAATTCAATTTCTTGATCAGGCATATCGTAGAATTCGCCTTCTATTTTTGCCGATTTAGCCTCTAAATTAGCTTTACGATCATTTAGCTTATTCATTAATGAGCTAACACTGCTAATTATGAGATTTTTTTGAATCTCAATTTGATATTCTATTTCTTCTACAGGTGCACTTCCTTCTCTGGTTGTATATAATAGCTTTTGTTTCTCAAGTAACAGCTTATTTAACCCCTCCACTAATACCATAATGCTTCCTTCATAGGTGGTGCCAACTAACAAAGGAATCAATTCATAAACATCCATGTTTTCCCCTTGGATTTGGATTTGTTTTATTATTTCTTCAAGCAGCGTAATCTGAATTTCAAGTTCTACCTGAGCCTCGTCTAACTGGTTCAAGCGATCAATAAAAATGGTTGATACTTCTTTTACATCAGAAATATTGTTTTTCCTCTTAAAATCTTGAATTTTTCTTTCTGAAACTTTCTGTTGTTCATAAACTGCACTAATTTGACTGCTTAGGAAGTCTAAAATTTGTTTTGCACTTTGTTTTTTTCTTTCAACATTATATTTTTTAAACTCCTTTACTAGAGAAGTAATAATATCTTTTGCTTTGATTCTATTATTATCGCTGTAAGCAATTTTAACAGTCTTTGCGCTAGGATTTTGAATTTCAATTTCTAGATTGCTTAGAACAGATTTTGTGAAAGTGTTAATGTTGTTAATTACAAAAAAGTAGTTTAAAGGTTTTACAGCATTCGTTTCTCTATCTATGGTTTCAAAGTCATTCACCTTAACTTTAAGTGTAGCAAAGGGTAACTCAACTAACTGACCAAAAATGATATCAATCTCTTTCTCATTCTTTCCTCCCCATATTAATTTTCCTGATCGTTTATCTTTAAACAGTATGTCAATTCTAAGGCTAGAGGTTGCACTATCTTTTTGAAATAAAGTGACTTCAAATGGAGAGCTTTTATAAATTTCATTTGTCAAAAATTGACCTTGCGTAAAGTAGCTTACTTCTAAAGGGAGTTGTAGAATAGAATTCTTGACGATTAATGCTGATTTTAGAATCTCTAATTCAGCAGAAATGTCATTTGTTTCATAATAGTCTTCTACATCAAGAACTGTATTCGCTTTATTCGATTTCTCTATTTGTATAATAGTTTCTGCCTTGTATACTGGGGCTGAGTACCTTATATAAATAAAACTTCCTAAAGCGGCTATACCAAATGTTAGCAATACCCAAAGGATATTCTTCTTGAAGATGTATAGAAATAATCCTAGATCAAACTCCGTATTGAAATTGCTTAATTGCTCTTTATAGCGATTAATAGATTCAATTTCATTTTTTTCAATATGATTATACAAAATAATCTGTTTTATGGAAGTGTTTGAAGAATAACAAAAAGCGTAACTAAACTAGTTACAAATGCTAGGGTAGGAGCTGATTCGTTAATTACCTGTCGGACTGTAGTGCCCTCAGGTTCAACATAGATAATATCATTTGCTTGCAAAACGATATTGGCATTTTTTAAGCCCTCAATGGTAGATAAATCGATTAAATATACTTCAGGGTCTCTTAAATCACCTCTTATGAGTTTTATTCTATTTGCCTTTCCTCTATCTGTAAGACCGCCGGCTTGAGCTAGGGCTTCTAAAAGCATCACGTTATTATTTTGCAAAGTAATTACTCTTCCTAGTCCTTCATTGCCCGGAAAGATAGTAACTCTTCTGTTGGTTATATCCAGCATAATAAATGGGTCTATATATACTTCTTCGTACAGGCTTTCTAAGTACAATTCTGCTTCCCTTAGGGTTTTGCCAGCAATTTTCACTCGGCCAATTATTGGTAGATTAACTATACTATCATATTCAATTAAGTATTGAATGCCAATATTTAATTGTTGTACCTGTTGCATGTTTTCATTCGTAACATCAATCAGTTTAAAACCATTATTAGTAAAAAGCCTAAAACTTAATATGTCATTCGGAGATATTACATATTCAGAACTTTGAACTTCACTTGGAACATCATACACAAAATCATCCGGTGTTTTAAACATGATGCTAGGGTTAAATGGCGCACAAGAAAACAAAAAAGAGATTAAGATAATTACTAATGGTAGATGACGTATTCTCATAAGATAGGTGTAAAGTGCAAATCTATTAATTATTGCAGCTTAAAATGCAGAAAATTAAGATAGTATTTCTTGATAGGTTTCATCCATATCTCTTATAAGTCTGCTATAATGAAACTTTTCCTTTACATGCTGCCAGCCGTTTTTCCCCATTTGTATTCGAAGCTCATCATTTTCTACTAGTTTCAGCATTTTAAGAACAAATGAGTCCAAATCTGTCTTTTCCGTTAAAAATGCTGTTTCATTTGGTATCACAGTGTTAGTAACGCCGCCAACTCTTGTTGTAACTATTGGTTTGTTTGAAGCTTGAGCTTCAATTAGACTAACAGGGGTCCCTTCATTAAGTGAAGTTAAAGCAATTATATCTAATCCGGCATTCGCAATGTCAATTTCTTTAATCCAAGAAGTGAAATGGACCGATGCTTTTTTCCCTTTCTCAAAATCTCCATTTAGAAAATCTAAACCAAGTTCATTGGAATAAGATTTTATACTTTCTCTTTCACTGCCATCACCAATAATAAATGCCCTAACATTTTTGCTAGTCTGTTCTTTAACCTTTTTAAACGCTTCTAAAAAAAATCGATGGTTCTTAATTGGAGCTAATCTTCCAATTATGCCAATAGCTATATCTTCTTCTGCTAAACTAAATTGCTCTCTAAAAAAAATTCTCTTAGTGGCTATATCGTCTTGAAATTTATCTAGCTCAAATCCTAAAGGAATTACTTTTATTTTGTCTGGATTACAGATATTATATTTTCTACTTAGCTCTAATTTTTGTCTTTCGCTTATAGCTATTATCTTATCCGTTTTAAGTGCAAGTGCTCTTTCAACATTCTTATAAAATGAAGTCTTTATACTTCCAAAGTATGAGTGAAATACATGGCCATGAAAAGTATGGACTAATTTGGCATTGCCATTAGCCAAAGAGGCAATTCTACCCAAAGCTCCTGCTTTAGATGCATGCGTATGTATAATATCGGGCTTAAACTCTTTAATTATTTGCTTGATTTTTAAAAATGCCTTTCTATCCTGCCTAAGACCTAAGTCTCTGTGCATATCCTCTATTAAAGTGCCGGATATTCCAAGATTTTCAAGTATGAATTTTGAGCTTTCTTCTGATTTATCTTCCTTTCCCCCTATAAGCATTGTTTCATACTTAGGACTCATGTATTTAGTTAGGAGAGCGGCATTGAAAGTAGGACCTCCTAAATTAAAACGATTTATTATTCTTAATACCTTGGGCATAATTGAGCTACAAAAATACTTAATTCATCGATGAAATTAGCCAATATATCTTTTCCACCAATTATTAAATACAATTAAAGCCCATACATTTCCTTGCGCATCAATAGGGTTTTTTGACTTTAGCTTCTCTCTTAGCTGTTTTACACTAGATAAATTAAAGATGTTTTGATTTTTTATAAACTCATCAGATAGTAAATCTTCATAAATTAATTCTTTTAGTTCTTTGTTAAACCATTGTAAAAGAGGTACTTCAAATCCTTGTTTTGGCCTGGAATATATTTCTTCAGGAAGGTAGCTTTTTGCGATATCTGTTAAAATTCTCTTTTTACCATCTTTATTTATCTTAAAGTTTGCGGGTAAATTAAATGCATAATCTACTATTTTATGACTTAAAAATGGGGTTCTAACTTCTAGGCTATTTGCCATCGACATCATATCTACTTTCCTTAGCATATCGCTTAGTAGAACCATTTTTACATCTGAAAGTAAAATAGCATTGAAATCTTCGCTCTCTTTAATCGTTTGAATTAAATTATTTTTTCTTTTCAGATAAACATCAGCTTTAATTGGGTCACTTAGTAAATTAGACGCATCAGCTTCATTCATGAGACCCGCCCATAGCCAGTATCTTTCTTCTCTTTTCAGCATAGAGCCTGAGGCAAATTTGTCAAACTTTCTAAAATAATTACCTAAAGTGGTATTCCTATTCTTAGGAGCAATAGTCCATACAGGCTTTAATTTGCTGATGAGATCCGCTTTAAAACCTTTTTGGCGAACTTGAAATTCACCCATGTGTTTATAATATCCTGCAAATAATTCATCTGCTCCATCCCCTGATAAGGCAACTTTAACATGTTGAGAAGTATTCGCGCTTAAAGCATTTACAGCTAATGCTGAAGAATCTGCAAAAGGTTCATCTATATAATCTAAAGTTTGATATAAACTTTTAAGTAGATCAGCGTTTTTTAAGTAAAAAATATGATGGTTTGTCTTGTATTTTTTAGCTACAATTTGCGAATAATAACTCTCATCAAAATGACTTTGGTTTTCAAAACCTATAGAGAATGTAGATAAGTCTTTTATTTCTTTACTAGCAATTGCTGTAATTAATGATGAATCTATACCTCCACTTAAAAAAGTACCCAAAGGAACATCCGATACTAATCTTTCTTGAACAGACTCAACTAGTAATTCTTCTAAATGAATTTTCGCTACATCGTAAGATTTAATGTAATTAGCAGATTGCGAAAAATCGTAATCTATTTGATAAAATGGTATGGTCTGTATTTTATTGCTACTATCTATCTTGAGATAATGACCAGGTTCTAGTTTTTTTACTCCTTCAATAATTGAGTGAGGTTCTGGTATGTAATTTAGTTGCAAGTAGGTATATAAGGAAGTGTTATCAATCTTTCTCTCAATGGGGTAAGAAAGAATGGCCTTCATTTCTGATCCAAAGTAAAATTGATTTTCACTTTTATAATAGAGTAAAGGTTTTATTCCAAATCTATCTCGTGCAATGAAGGTAGTTTCTTCTGCTGAATCATAAATGGCAAAAGCAAAAAAGCCCTTCAGCTTATTTAAACAAGAAGAACCAAAAAGAATGAAGGCATTAAGTAAGACCTCCGTATCACTTTCTGTTCGAAAACTAACTCCCTTTGCTAAAAGCTCCTGCTTTATACTTTTATAGTTATAGATTTCACCATTGAATACAATGCTATACCTTCCACTGGCATCAAAAAATGGTTGATTAGCAGCCGGATTAGTATCAATAATAGAAAGTCTGGCATGCCCCAGTGAGGCTTTTTGGAATCGAGTGTGATTCTGATTGTCGGGACCTCTTTTATTTAAAGTTGAGCTAGCTATTTCTACAGCTTTAAAATCCTTCTCCTCAAGGATAGAGTTGCTTATGATACCTGTAATCCCACACATTTTACAACTTCTTAATTAGTCTGAAAATTAACAAGCCCCAAGCACTAATAAGAATAGTTCCGCCAATAGGGGTAATAGGACCAAGCACTTTCAAATAGTTCCATGCTAAATATTCGTTGATACTCAATAAATAGATTGAAACAGAAAATAGAATAACACCTGAAATGATCAGATTTAAGATCAATTTACTCTGTAATTCTTTAATGGATGCTAATGCAATAAGTAGAATAGCATGGTACATTTGGTATCTTACACCTACTTGAAAGGAGTTTATTTTATCTTCGCTTAGTATGTTTTCTAAACCATGAGCTCCAAAGGCACCTAATATAATTGCTATTAGACCAAAGATAAATCCGCTAAGTAAAAAGCTTTTCTTCATGCTAAAGTTTAAGATAGCCAATTTAGTACTTTCAGCTATTGTTCTTCCGTTCTGTTAAGATTAATTTAGGCACTTTAGTACGGTATGAAAAAAATATTATTATTTGGAGCGGGTAGATCAACTTCTGCCTTAATTAATTATTTGCAAACCAATAAAGAAAAAGAAAATTGGCAATTAACTATAGCGGAAAAATTTCTCGAATCTATTGATGAGAAACTTATTGATGCTCAAACGGAATTAATTTCATTAGATATACAAGATGAAGTAAAGCGCAAGGATTTAGTTGCTAAATCAGATATTGTGATTTCTATGTTACCTGCAAGAATGCATATCGACATCGTAAAGGACTGTATACAGTTTCGAAAATCTATGGTAACTGCTTCATATGTCTCTGATGAGTTGAAGGCTTTAGAAAAGGAAATAGAAGAAAGCGGTATAATTATCTTGAATGAGGTTGGGGTTGACCCTGGTATTGATCATATTTCTGCAAAGAAACTTATTGATGAATTGATTAATAGCGGAGCAGAAATTGAAGAGTTTGAAACCTTTACAGGGGGACTTGTGGCTCCCCAATCAGATAATAATCCTTGGGGGTATAAATTTACTTGGAATCCTAGAAATGTTGTAGTGGCAGGGCAGGGTGGAGCCGTTAAATTTATTCAAGAGGGGACTTACAAGTATATTCCTTACCATAAATTATTTAGAAGAACAGAAATTATTGAGGTGGAAAAGTATGGGAAGTTTGAAGGTATAGCTAATAGAGATTCTTTAAAATATAGAAGTATATATGGTTTAGAGAATATCAAAACCATGTATAGAGGAACATTGCGTAGGCCAGGCTTTTGCAGGGCATGGGACGCTTTTGTTCAATTAGGTGCAACAGATGATAGCTTTATTATCGAAAACTCAAAGCATTTGACCTATCGAGAGTTTATCAATCTATTTCTCCCTTATAACCCCAACGACTCTGTGGAGTTGAAACTAAGACATTATCTGAATTTGGCTCAAGACGAAGTAGAGTTGTTTGATAAACTTAAGTGGCTAGATATTTTTGAAGAAATACCAGTGAATCTAGATAGAGCTACTCCAGCTCAAATATTACAAAGTATATTAGAAAGGAAGTGGAAGTTAGAACCAGAGGATAGGGATATGATAGTTATGTGGCATAGGTTTGCTTATAAACTAAATGGAATAAATAAGGAAATTCATTCTTCCATGGTTATTGAAGGAGATGAAAATCACACTGCGATGTCTAAAACTGTTGGGTTACCTGTTGGTATTTCTACTAAGCTTATTTTAAATCAAGTAATAAGACAAAAGGGCATATGGATTCCAATTCATCCGGATATTTATTTGCCTCTTTATTCTGAGCTAGAAGAACATGGAATTAATTTTATAGAAAAGGAGATTAATTAGCGAACCGAAATTTCTAACACTTTCTTGTTTTCTAAATATCCTTCAAAATTATCTCCTATTGCTATGGGCCCAACTCCAGCAGGAGTTCCGGTAAATATTAAGTCTCCAATTTTTAAAGTTATAAATGAGGAGACATAAGCAATAATAGAATCTATATCAAAAATCATATCTGATGTGTTGCCTTCTTGTTTTTTCTCGCCATTTATATTTAAAGAAAAGGATAAATTATTTAGCTCTTTAAATTCAGTTTTTGGCAGAAATTTCCCAACAGCAGCAGAACCGTCAAAAGCTTTAGCTTTTTCCCAAGGAAGTCCTTTTTCTTTGCATTCTTCTTGAATATCTCTTGCGGTGAAATCAATGCCAAGGCTTAATTCGTCATAATATTTATTAGCGAATTCTTTCTGAATATGTTTTCCAACCTTCTTGATACGAATTACAACTTCAGCTTCGTAATGAATATCTTTGGAAAATTCTGGATAGAAAAAAGGGTGATTTTTTAGGGGAATAGCCGTTTCAGGCTTTAAAAAAATTACGGGCTCTTTAGGAATAGGATTGTTTAATTCTTTTGCATGTTTTGCATAATTCCTTCCTACGCATATAATTTTCATTGATTGTTGAACCCCCTTAATTTTATTGCGGTTAATACTTTCTTAGTATACTGAGGGAAATCCCCATTAATCATCCAATTGTAATAGGAAGGCTCTTTTTCTAATACTTCAGATACCAATTTCCCTTTATGTTTCCCAAAGTTAAAAACCTCCTCTTTATTTTCGTTGAAAACAATTCTTCCTATCAAATCAGCATTATTATTTCTTTTAGAAAATTCGGATAAGAAGTCAACGTTATTTTCTAGGTCTTCATATCTCTCAACTTGAGCCTCTAGAATTTCATAGGTAGCTTTTATATCAGCTTCTGCACTGTGCGCATCAATCAATTCTTTATCGCAATAGAATTGGTAAGCAGCGGATAAAGTTCTTTGTTCCATTTTATGGAAGATATTTTGAACATCTACAAGACTTCTATTATTGATTTCGAAATCTACGCCAACTCTCAAGAATTCCTCAACTAATAAGGGTACATCAAATTTATTGGAGTTAAAACCTGCAAGATCACTATTTCCGATGAAATTTGCTAAGCTCTTAGCAACGGCCTTAAAAGTTGGCTCATCTTTAACATCCTCATCAAATATGCCATGAATCTCAGAACTTTCCTTAGGAATTGGCATTTCTGGATTTATTCTTCTCGTCTTAATTTCCTTTTTGCCGTCAGGATTAAGTTTTAGAATAGATATTTCCACAATTCTATCTTTGGCAACATCTACTCCTGTGGTTTCAAGGTCAAAGAATACAATTGGCTTTTTAAGTTCTAAAGGCATTAAAAAATTACTTTATAAAAATTCTAACATATTGATGCTTCTCATAGGTAGCTCTGTTCTTTAAAGCATCATAATTATATTCAGGTCCTGTAATTAAAGTATTGATGTCAATAAAATTATATTGCTCTTCTGTTAAGCCTTTTGCTTTGAATACCTTTTCCAATAACCTTTTCGTATCGTATGCTCTTCGTTTGGTTAAAATGGAATTAGACTTCCAAGTTTTAGTTGGCACTTTAGAAGCACTAGATGTGATTATCACTTTAGCACTGCCTCTTTTAGCAACTATTTCCGCTATATCATCAACAAATGAAATAAAGTCTTTATTAGATTCATTGATGTCTTTCGCATTATAAGGGAAATACTTCTGGAAGTATACAATAACATCTTTTAACTCTTTAGGCTGCGGATAAGTGTCCTTATACGCTAATTGATCCTCAACATCCAAGGTGTAAGACTTAAGAGCAAAACCTATAGGTCTCGGAACAAATTCATATACTCCAGGTCTTACCTTCATAAAGGTAAGTTCTTCTCCATATTCATTGGTGAAAACAAGTTCTGCATTATCAGGAAAGTCTCCTTCAAATTCTACTTCATACCTTCTATCTAGACTAAGTTGGCTAAATTTAAAGGAACCTTCATTGTCAGTTATAGTAGATTGAATGATATTACCTTGAGAATCTCTCAAATTAACCTTAACATCGGCAATAGCTTTTCCATTACTTGTTGCTACCCCATTTATAACAGAACCTGCTTTTGGTTTTCCATTTGGAAGGTACTGATACTTTCCATCTCCTATTTTAACGAACATTAGCTCTTGTCCGTACTCATTCATTATTACAAGATCAGATCCATCTGGGAATTTGCCCTCAAATTCTAAAATATAGGAGGAATTAAGATCTAATTGAGAAAAGTTAAAGCTGCCTTCAACATCGGTAATTGTCTCTTGATAGACATTGCCTTTTTCATCTTTTAATTTAACAGTTATTCCACCTAAACCTTTACCATCTTTCTTTAGACTGCCGTTAAACGAGCTTCCTAATTTTGATTTTCTTCCTGGAATATATTCGAATTCCCCATTACCAATTCTTTTGAAATTTAGTTCTTGTCCAAATTCATTGATTAAAATTAAATCAGGGTTATCCGGAAAATCTCCATCAAATAATAAACGGTAGCCTTTCTCTAAGTCTAAACTTTTAAAAGTAAATGAGCCATTGTTATCTGTGATTTCTTGTTGTAGCAGATTTCCATCTGAGTCTAATAATTTAATATTTAAATTACTTATTGGCCTACCATTTTTGGAAACAACACCTCCAATCTCAGAGCCACTATTAATGGAAGCTTTTGGATCGTAAACATAAACTCCATCCCCTTTGTTAGCAAATCTCAATTTCTCTCCGAACTCGTTGGTTAAAACCAATTCTAAATTATCATACGCTCCTTCAAATTCTAGTGAATATTCTTTATCCATATCTAAATTGCTAAATATGAATTTCCCATCTTTATCCGTTACTGTCTCACCTACTATATTTCCATTTTCGTCTTTTAATAATACAGTTGCTCCAACTAAAGCTATACCACCAGATTTTGCATAGCCTATAACTTGGTCTCCTTTTTTGGAAGAGCTTGGTTCAACATATTCGTAAACTCCTTCTGCAACTTTTCTAAATTTTAGCTCTTCACCAAATTCATTAATTATTACAATTTCTGTATTGTCCGAAAAGTCCCCATCAAATACCAATCTGTACTTATTGTCTAAAGAAAGTTTGTCGTAGGAGAATTCTCCGTTCTCATCGGTTTGCAATAAGGCAATTAAAAAATTGAAATTATCCTCTAGTCTAATTTTTACTCCCTTTAATGGTTCTCCATTAGAAGTTATTTTGCCTGATAAAGCTCTTGCGCTTATTCCATAAAACTCATAAGGGAATTTCGATGGAACAAAAATGGCAGTTTTATCATCTATTATATCAAACGGAACTTGTTCCCCTTTATCATTTTTAAGATTGAGCTGATGCGTTCTTAAATTTGTTTTATCATCTCCACCTATTCTTAACAAGTAAGTTTTAGATGGGTCTAATTCTGTAAACAAAAATCCTCCTGATTGATCAGTCTGAGTAGATAGCAATTCATTGCCTTGTTCATCTAATAAAGTAATTGTTATACTGTCTGCTGCTATACTATCATTAACCATTAATCTGCCACTAACGGATGCACGGTTTAAGTTAGTTGTAGTGATCCTACTGATACCTTCGGTAACTCTAACAGGTTTTAGTCTAATGTCTTTGTATATCTCCTGATAGCTAGCTCCTGCAGGAACATAAATGTCTTCTTCATAAGTTTCAAAGTCATCTGCTTCATAGATGAAGTGATAACTATTATTAGGTTCAAGAATTGCTGAAAATTGTCCATCTCTTTGTCTAGGATTGTAATAACCCACAAGCTCGCCTGTATTATTGTTGGTGATTGATACTTGCGCTCCAGCCGGCGGAACACTGTTATCTAAATAGGTGAACTCACCTCTATACAGTGTTAGAGGTATTTCTTCAGAATCTATTAGTCTTAACATATAGATATCATTTTCACCGTAGCCTCCTTCTTTAAAGGAAGAGAAATATGCTCTTTTACCATCTGGTGTAGTTACAAAAAATGCATCGTCATCTACAGAGTTTATTGGATACCCAAGGTTTATTGGTTCACTCCAACCTGAGTCGCTTCTTGTAGAAGTGAAAATATCGTAACCTCCCATTGAAGGGTGTCCATTGGAACTAAAATATAGTGTTTTCCCATCTGGATGCATAAAAACTCCATCTTCATCACTATCCGTATTAATGGTGCTACCGATGTTTTGTGCTGCAGCCCATTTTTTATTTGGCAGCTTTCTACAGAAATAGATATCTTTTCCTCCATTTCCACCTTCTCTATCACTAACAAAGTACAAAATCTCTTCATCTGGAGAGATTGCAACATGCGATTCAAAAGCATCTGAATTTATGTCCGAGCCTAATAATTCTGGTTGCGACCACTTTTCAAAACCTGCGGAGTCGGATAATAAATGACTTTCATACAATGCTCCATCTCCTTTGTCTCCTCTATAGATAAAAAGTGTTTTCCCATTCACAGAAATATTTACTGTCGCTTCGTGATTTGAAGAGCTAATATTAAGTAGTCTAGGTTCACTCCAATTTCCATCTTCCTCTTTGAAGGAGACATAAATATCTTCGTAGTATTTGCCATCTACTGGGTCTACAAGACCATAGTTTGAGCTGTCTTCTCTTAATCTTCTAGAGGTATAATATATGGCAGATTCATCAATTCTAACCACAGGACTTATTTCTGAAAATTTACTATTCAGCTTAGCCCCAAGGTTTGTAATCTCAACTTCTCTTGGGTTTGCAATTGCTTGTTTAGCAAAAGAGGTCATTGCAATTCTTCGGTCTACATCTTTGTACAAGTAATGCTTTTCATTTATGTAGGTTTTAAATTTTTCAAAACTTTCTTTTGCTTTGTCGAATTGATAATCAGCGTGTTGAGTGAGTCCGTAATAGTAATATGCATCTACAGGTGCTCTCTTTTCTTTCGGATTATATGGTGTATAATTAGGACTTACAAAAGGGATAGCCTTTTCAAAATACTCCAATGCTTTCGATTTTTCTTTAATATCAGCAGAGTTTAACAAGGCTACACCAATGTTAAAATTTAGATTAGCATTATCAGGTCTAGTTTCATGAAGTTCATTTAGAAAAGGCAAAGCCTCAGAAAACCTTTTTTCGTCCATTAAATAATAAGCCTCTAAAAACTTTTCTCTGTCGCTCATTTGAGCATTTATATAGAATAGAGGGATAAAGAATAGGAATAATGTGGTTAGATTTTTTTTCATTAGACAGTTAAATATCAATATACTAGATTCGAACTAGATAGCCACAAATATATTCATTAAGGAAAATAAAAGTTTATTTTATTCCTTTTATATATAAAAATTAATTGTTAATCGATTAAAAATCCCTGTTTATATCAAAGTCTTCTAAAATTTTTGCAACTCTTTGAACAAAACTTCCACCTAAGGAACCATCTACAACTCTGTGGTCGTAAGAGAGAGATAAGAACATCATATGTCTCACTCCAATCGTATCACCAAAAGGTGTTTCAATCACTGCGGGTTTCTTTCTAATTGCTCCAACCGCCATTATTGCAACCTGAGGTTGGTTAATAATTGGAGTCCCCATTACATTGCCAAAAGTGCCAACATTAGTAACAGTAAATGTTCCTCCTTGTATTTCATCCGGACTTAATTTATTGTTTCTAGCTCTATTTGCTAAATCATTTACATTCTTGGTTAATCCAATTAAATTCTTTTGGTCGGCATCTCTAATTACAGGAACAATTAAATTGCCACTTGGCAATGCAGTTGCCATGCCTAAGTTGATATGTTTTCTTACAATAATATTGTCGCCATCTACAGAAACATTTATCATCGGCATTTCTTTAATTGCCTTTGCAACAGCTTCCATAATAAGAGGAGTGAAAGTGATTTTTTCACCTTCTCTGCTTTGAAATTCGTTTTTAACTTTATTTCTCCACATTACCATATTGGTTACATCTGCCTCTACAAAAGAAGTAACATGAGCGGAAGTTTGTTTAGACATTGTCATATGCTCAGAAATCATCTTTCTCATTCTATCCATCTGAATGATTTCATCTCCATTGTCTAAAATAATAGCTTGTTTCGTTGTCTTCGTTTCTACTTTATTCGATTTTGTAGTGGCAACTTTAGGAACATTACCATTTGATCTGTTTTCTAAATAAGCAAGTAAATCATTTTTAGTAACCCTTTGATTGGCTCCTGTACCTTTTATTGAATCAATCTCTTCTTGACTCAAATTTTCTTTCGTAGCAATGCTCTTTACCAGTGGAGAATAAAATCTTCCTTCAGAGGAAAACTTACTCACTACTTCAGATTGCTCCGCTATTGCAGAATTTATACTATCTACTTTTTCTTCAATAGTGACTTCTTCTTTTGGGGTATCAGAATTTGTTGTAGTTTCAGATTGACTACTCTCTCCTTCAACTTCTATAATTGCAATAGCTTGGCCAACTTGAACTACTTCATCTTCTTGAAATAGAATTTTTTTAATAACACCATCATTTGGAGAAGGAATCTCAGAGTCAACTTTATCCGTAGCAATTTCTAAAACAGGTTCTTCAGCTTCAATACTGTCTCCTTCAGATTTAAGCCATTTGGTGATTGTAGCTTCTGCTACACTTTCTCCCATTTTGGGCATTATAAGTTCTATTTCTGCCATTCTTTTCGTGCTATAAATTAATTTGCAAAATTAAGTAAATATCTAAAGAGATAAAGTAGCTTTTTGTTTCCAGGTTTTAGACAAAAAATACTTATTCAGGATTTTGTATATTAACTTTCCTGCTTAAGCTGCTGAGGTTTTTTAGAATTATTTCAATATCTAGATTTACCTTATAGTCTCTGGCATATTGAAAATTTAAACGCTCAACATTATGCTCATCAAATGTGTTTTTATCATGCAAATCTAAAGGGGTTAAAATGCCTTTCTTTATTTTCAATTGAGGATCTTCTAACTGAAAAATGCTATTAAAGCCCACAAGTGAAAGTTTTCCTCCTAAGACATGAATTAGATTGCTATAATAGTTGATAATGTTAGAGTTGAAAATTAGTAAAATAGGACTCAAAAGCAATAATAGAATAGCAAAGGAGAAGTCTAATAATCTTTTGTTTCGTTGATTTACAGGTTTTACTATTGCATTAGAACCAATTATATAATAATCTCCTGAGCTTTCAATAGAGTTGCTACCAATGATATAAAGACTTTCAGGAGGTGCTATTTTGAAGTTTACTTTTTCATCAACAATCTTGCCCATTATTTGAATAATGCTTTTCGCGCTTAGGTCTTTGGAGCAGAAAATGATTTCATTGATTTGATAGATTTCCACTATATCTAAAAGCTGATTTAGTTTAGCGGTGTATTCATCGCCATCATCTTCATTAGTTGCATTAATCGTTATAGTTACCTCCGGATCGATTAATGTGTCATTAAGGAATCTTTTAATTCTATTTATTTCGTCTTTTTTTCCAACTATGGCAATCCTCTGCGCTTTGTTTTGTTTTATTTTTCTAAATCCAATTAGGTGAAATAAGTAGCGGTATAATGGAATCGTAAACAAGCTCCAAAGGATACTAAAAAGTATAATAGCTCTTGAAAATCTATAATTTTCATCTAAAAGCGAATAACTTATGAGTAAGAGCAATGAGCCCGAAAAAACACCTTTTACTATGGAGCTGAATTTTGTTGGAATACTATATCCTCCATTTATAAATAAGCTAAATAGATAGAAGAGTGAGATAATCGGGATTCCATAAGTTTCTACTTCGGATGGATAAGCGCCACCTTCTGTAAACTTCACGTTTCCTTCATAATAGTCTTTAAACCAATAGATTGCAGAGATGAGTATAATGAAATCAAATACTGGGAGAACGAAATGCTTAATAAATCTAGTTGCTAAAGCTAAGCCTGCTCTAAAATATATTGCTAAATGAATTAGAAGTGAAAATAGGCGAGCATTCTTTTGAGAAAAATGTTTTTTGGCAAAAATTGCCATTGCTTTATAAAAAACAAAAACATAATTAATACTACTCTTTTTTGTACTTTCTCCTTTATAGTGAATTATAGAGGTTTTAGAAGTGTACCAATTGATGTAACCACTTTGTGTAATCCTATAGGATAGGTCTATGTCTTCGCCATACATAAAGAATAATTCATCTAAGAGTCCAATTTCATCCAATACCTTCTTGCGAATCATCATGAAAGCGCCAGAGAGAATCTCTATTTCATGATCTTCATCTTTGGAAAGATAACCTAAATGGTATTTATTGAATATTCTTGATTTAGGAAACAAGGCAGATAGTCCAAATATTTTGTGAAACGCAACAGATGGTGTAGGTAAGCCCCTTTTGGATTCTGGAAGGAAATTGCCTTTACCATCTAGCATTTTAAGTCCTAGTCCCCCAACCTTTGGATTGTTCTTAAATATCTCTAAACATACTTCAAAAGTGTTTTCTTCAACTACAGTGTCAGGGTTTAATAAGAGTACTATTTCTCCTTTAGCTTCTTTTATGGCTTGGTTATTGGCTTTCGAGAAACCAAGGTTATCTTTATTGGCAATCAATTTAACTTGTGGAAACTTCTCCTCCAGCATTTTTAAAGAACCATCTACAGAGTTATTGTCAACCACAATTACTTCTGCATCCATATTCTGTAATGCTTGGAAAACAGAATTAAGACAGTTCTCAAGAAAAAACTGAACGTTATAGTTAACTATGATAATACTTAAATCCATAACTCTATGAATGTAGAGAGTTTTCGTAAGGTACTCGATTTAATAACGATCTTCCAAGAGTTAATTCATCGGTATACTCTAATTCATCTCCACTTGCAACGCCTTGGGCTAAGGTTGAGATTAAAACATTATAATCTTTAAGCCTTTTGTAGATGTAAAAGTTTGTAGTGTCTCCTTCCATGGTGGTACTTAGTGCCATGATAACCTCTTCTATTCCATTTTCTTTAACTCTAGTTATCAGTTCCTCTACTCTAATGTCGGAAGGGCCAATGCCCTCCATGGGGGATATTATTCCTCCTAAAACGTGGTACTTGCCTCTAAATTGTGAAGTGTTTTCAATAGCCATAACATCTCTTATGTCTTCTACAACGCATATAACTTTATCTTCTCTTTTCGGGCTGGAACAAATGGTGCAAAGAGGAAGATCTGAAATATTAAAACAATTTTCACAATAGATTATTTCATTTCTCAATTTTATAAAAGCATTTCCAAATTCATTTGCTGTTTCTTTAGGTTGTCTTAGAAGGAAAAGGGCTAGTCTAAGAGCTGTTTTTCTTCCAACGCCTGGCAATATATTAAATTGCTGAATTGCTTTTTCTAAAAGTTTTGAGGGGTATTCTTCCAATCTCCTGTTTTTATTCAAAAATACAATCTTAGTTTCAATCTGTAATTGTTAAATACTTATCAATTGCCATTTAAATTTGGCCATGTATTTTCCTTTTCTTCGCTTATTGTAACTATGGACCCAATATTTATTCTTTTTATAATATCTGCTTATTTTCTGCTGCTATTAGGAATTAGTTATATCACTTCTAAGCAAGCTGATAATCAAAGTTTTTTTAAAGGGAATAGCCAATCGCCATGGTATTTAGTAGCCTTTGGAATGATTGGTACTTCCTTATCTGGGGTGACTTTTATCTCTGTTCCTGCTTGGGTGGGTACTAGTCAATTTAGCTATTTGCAAATGGTTTTAGGCTATTTGCTAGGCTATTTAGTTGTTGCAAACATTTTGATGCCTCTTTATTATCAATTGAATCTCACTTCCATTTATGGCTATCTAAAAATTAGATTTGGAAAATCCGCTTATAAAACTGGCTCTTTTTACTTTCTTCTTTCAAGAACGATAGGTGCTGCATTTAGATTGTATCTCGTTGCTATTGTTTTTCAGAAAACTGTATTTGATAGTTGGAATGTGCCCTTTTGGGTAACCGTAGCAATTACAATTTTTTTAATTTGGGTTTATACCTATCGAGGAGGTATAAAAACAATTGTTTGGACAGACTCGCTTCAAACGTTATTTATGCTAGCTGCAGCAGGTATAACTGTATATCAAATTGGCTCTGTTTTAAACTTAGATGAAGTAGGTTGGCTGGAAACTATAAAGAATAGCGAATATTCGAGGGTTTTCTTTTTTGATGATTGGAGGGATAGTAAATTCTTTTGGAAGCAGTTTCTTAGTGGCGCCTTTATCACAATCGTTATGACAGGTCTGGACCAAGACATGATGCAGAAGAACTTAAGTTGTAAAAATATAAAAGAAGCAAAATGGAATATGTATTCCTTTAGCGCCATCTTACTTTTTGTAAATATTTTATTCTTATGCTTAGGAGCATTATTGTATATCTACGCTGATAATATTGGATTCCAAATTCCTAAAAATTCAGATGAGCTCTTTCCTATATTAGCTACGCAAGGTTATTTGCCACTCCTAGTAGCTGTTTTTTTTATTTTAGGCCTTATTGCAGCAGCATATTCTAGTGCAGATTCTGCTTTAACAGCATTAACTACTTCAGTTTGTATTGATTTTTTAGAAGTAGATCAACAAGAAGAGCTAAAAGCGAAAAGCACAAGAATTAAAGTACACTTGCTGCTATCTTTTCTTTTGATGATAGTGATATTGTTGTTTAATTTAATTAACGACGAAAACGTAATTAGTAGTTTGTTTAAAGCAGCAGGCTATACTTATGGTCCTCTACTCGGTTTGTATTTTATTGGCCTTTTTACCAAATGGGAGATAAAAGAAAAATGGATTCCTCTAGTATGTCTTGTAGCTCCTGTTTTAACTTTTGTAATCCAAGACAATGCATTACAATGGCTTAATGGATATCAATTCGGATTTGAAATTATTATTTTAAATGGTTTTTTAACTAGTTTAGGATTGTTCTTTATAAAAAAACCGAACATTACATCAGAAAGTAACAATTTCAAATAGTGGGATTTGTTTTATAATTTAGACCACATAAATTATTTTTATGAATAACTTAAAATTATTACCCTTAGTTGTTTTTGCTGTAGTCTTTTTTTCTTGTTCAGAGCAAAAGAATAAGGAAGCTGAACAAAATGAAGAACTTGTAGAGGAAGCAACCAAACCAATCAAAGAGCACATCGATAAAGTTCATTACCCTATTCCATCGCCAGATCAAATGTTTGACTTTATTAATGATGTAGGAATAGACTATTCCAAGGATTTAATAAATGATGTTAACAAGAGTAATAATTATAATGACCCTATTTCAAAGTCATTGAATTTTGGTGTTTATACTGCCGATTTAGCCTATGCGGCATCCTACGAGGATATCGAATCTACAATTGAGCTTTATAAAACAGTAAAGTCTATTAGTGCTGATTTAGACATAGAAGAAATGATGTCTGAAGAAATGCTAAACAAAGTGCAGAGCAACCTCCAGAATAATGATTCTTTAGCTGTTATAGCTAAAAAATCTTATTATGATGCTGTTGATTATTTAGAAGAAAATGATCAATCAGGAAAGCTTGCTCTGATGTCATTAGGTGGATGGGTAGAAAGCATATACATTGCTATAAATGCAATAAAAGAATTTGATGCCAATTCTGAAACGGTGCAAAGAATAGCAGATCAAAAGATAATTTTCGGAAATCTGTACACATTTTTAAAGAAGAACGAAACTGAAACAGGGGTTAAAGAGGCATTAGATTCTATTCAAGGAATTAGATCTGTATTTGCATCTTTGCATGAAGAAAGGGTAGCTAAATCTAAGAAGGAAGCTCAAACAGGTAAAATGGTTTTAAGTAGCTCTTCAAAAATTACCATAAATCAACAGCAGTTTGATGAGTTAAAATCAGCAATCAATAACTATAGGGCTTTAATTACTAAATAGCATAATAAACATCCATGAAACCGTATTTACTTAGCTTATTTTTTATCATTTCTACTGCACTTTCAGCTCAAACAGAGTGTTCCTATTATCACAAAAAGTTCTGCGATTTAGGAGAAGGAGAGCCTATGAAATACGACGGTCAGTCTAAAAGTGCAATTTTAGCAAAAGGTCAGATATCGGAATTTCATATGATAGCATATAACGGTTTAGATTATAGGATTACTATTTGTGCTGAAGAAATATTAGGACCAGATGTGCAGCTAAAAATATTTGAAAAAAGAAAAGAACTTATTAAAGAAGAGGAAATTCAACAAGAGTATCAAGAAGAGGTAGTTGAAGAAGTTGAGGTAAATAACAGGCAGCAAGAAGGAGTCTATGATGAATACTCAACAGGAAGTTTTGATGACTATTCAGACGACTCATATGAGGACGCATATGCCTCTTACTCTGAAGAACCAATTACTGAAACATCTTCTTCCAATTCGCCTCCGAGGTATAAAAGGTACAGAGAATTGCTTTATGATAATGCCGAAGATGGATATAATAAAATGATTGAATTTTCTTCAGACGGTACTATGAGTCTTATTCTTCAAATAATAGTACCCGGAGAAGAAAGTGTAAGTAAATTGAAAATAAGAGAGATGGGTTGCGTTGGGGTTCTAGTGGAGCGCGCTAAATCTCGAATCAGTGGTTTTTAGTCTTTCCATTTGGCCACAAATAAATTTGTTTCTCTTGTGCCGCCATTGTTTCTATTAGAAGAAAATACCAAGTGTTTTCCATCATTTGAAAAAACAGGAAAAGCATCAAAAGTTTCATCTTGTGTAATCTGCTTTAAGCCCGTTCCATCAATGTTAATCATATACAAGTTAAACGGAAACCCTCTTTTGGAGGAGTGATTGGAAGCAAAGATTACTTTTTTCCCAGATGGATGGAAAAAAGGACACCAATTAGCTTGTCCTAAGCTGGTTAGTTGTCTTAAGTCAGAGCCGTCTGCATTGCAAATAAATAGCTCCATTTCGGTAGGTTGAACAAGGCCCTCTGCTAGTAATTCTTTATACTCTTTTATTGCTTCTTCTGTTTTAGGTCTGGATGCTCTGAAAATTAGCTTACTGCCATCAGGAGAAAAGAAAGCTCCACCATCATAACCCAATTCATTGGTAATCTGCTTTACATCACTCCCATCTATATTGCATGTAAAAAGCTCTAAATCTCCTGTTCTCATAGATGTGAAAACAATTTTATCTCCTTTAGGAGAAACAGTAGCTTCTGCATCGTAGCCTTCTTCATTGGTTAATTGAGCGGTGATATTTCCATCTAAATCAGCCACAAAAATGTCAAAAGATGGATATATAGGCCAAACATATTTGCCAGCTATTCTTTCAGGAACAGGAGGGCAGGCTGAGTCTGCTAAATGTGTAGACGCATAAACAATAGTGCTATCTCCAGGTAAAAAGTAAGAACAAGTAGTTCTACCAAGGCCTGTACTAACTAAATTGGGCATTGAACTAGATAAATCGTAATTTCTCCAATCGAAATAATAAATCTGATCACATGCTAAATCCCATTCTGGGTTCGTAACTTGAAATACCAATTTACTATCATCAAAACTCCAATAGGCTTCTGCATTATCTCCACCAAAGGTTAATTGCTTCAAGGAGCTGAAGTTGTTTTCACCTTCTTTAATCAAATTTATTGAAGTGCTATCCAACGCTTCTTCCGTCTTAATTTCTTCCTTAACTTCCTCTTTTTTAGCGCTATTTAAACAGGCAGTAAATAGACTTAAAACAAGGCTAAGGTAAACTAGGTATTTCATAGATTTAAAAATTTGCCGCGAAGATAATATATTGTTTAGCAATGGAAGTGCTTTTGGTTAACTTTGCAAATTCAAAATAGAATTATGAAAAATATATACCTGATATTATTTAGCTTTCTTTTTGCAATTAGCTCTTTCGGTCAAAATGGTATAAAGCAAATACAAAAAGATGTTAAATACCTTGCAAGTGATAAACTTCAAGGAAGAGAAACTGGCACCAAAGGAGAGCAAATGGCAGCTGACTATTTAGTTGAAAGGTATAAAGAGCTGGGCTTAATTGAAAAGGGGACAAAAGGTTATGTGCAAGACTTTTCTGTTAAGCCAAAGAAAAACCCTCATTCTAAAGAGGTGAATGAGGAAGCTAAAGAAATTAATGGAAAAAATATAGTTGGACTTGTAGATCATCAGGCTAAATACACGATAGTTCTTGGAGCACATTACGATCATTTGGGAAAAGGTGCTGAAGGTTCTCTTCATGCTGCAAAAGATGGACAAATTCATAATGGAGCAGATGACAATGCTAGTGGAGTAGCATTAATTCTTGGATTGGCTGAGGAATTAAATGGTGAAAAGTACAATGATTTTAATTACTTATTCATAGCTTTCTCTGGAGAAGAAAAAGGTCTCTGGGGCTCTAATTACTATGCTAAAAACCCTACGGTGGATTTAGAGGAAGTTAATGCCATGATCAATTTTGATATGGTAGGTAGGTTAGACACGAGCAAAGGTTTAGCTATAAATGGTGTGGGAACATCAACAAAGTGGAATGAAATAATTGAGAAAGCCAATACCGATAATTTTAAATTAATTACTTCTGAATCTGGTGTAGGCCCATCAGACCACACTTCTTTTTATTTGGTAGATATACCGGTGCTGCACTTTTTTACAGGACAGCATAGTGATTACCACAAACCTTCAGATGATGCAGATAAGGTGAATTACGAAGGAATTGCCAGCATAGAAAATATGGTGCTTAGATTGATAGAAGAGTTAGATGGGAGTGAAGAAATGGATTTTCAAACAACCAAACAAGATAGCTCTACTACACCTAGATTTACTGTTACTTTAGGCGTAATGCCCGATTATATGTTTCAAGGCGACGGAATGAGGTTGGATGGAGTTACGGATGGAAGACCTGCAAGTGAAGCAGGCTTTGAACAAGGAGACATTGTGATTCAAATGGGAGAGTATAAAGTGGAAGGAATGCAATCTTATATGGAAGCCCTAAGTAAATTTAAAAAAGGAGATAAGGCTTTAGTTAAAGTTAAAAGAGGAGAAGAATTAATTGAATCAGAAGTTACTTTTTAAGTTGAAAGGCTTTTGGGAATTATTAAAATAAAGAAAATAAAAATTTAAGCTATGGAAATAGTAGCCCCTTATAAACCAAAGAATAAAGTTAGAATAGTTACTGCGGCTTCTTTATTTGATGGACACGATGCAGCAATTAATGTAATGCGCAGAATTATACAGTCTACCGGCTGTGAAGTAATTCACTTAGGTCATGACAGGAGTGTGCAAGAGGTTGTTGATACTGCTATTCAAGAAGATGCAAATGCTATTGCAATGACTTCCTACCAAGGAGGGCATACGGAGTATTTCAAATACATGAGAGACTTATTAGTTGAAAGGGGAGCAGCTCATATTAAAATATTTGGAGGTGGCGGAGGAGTAATTCTTCCTGAAGAGATCAAAGAGTTACATGATTACGGAATCACTCAAATTTACTCTCCAGATGATGGAAGAGAAATGGGCTTGCAAGGCATGATTAATGACTTGGTGAAGAAGAGTGATTATCCTACTGGCAAAGATTTGAATGGAGAAATAAACCACCTAGTAGAGAAAGATGCTAAGTCTATAGCGAAGTTAATCTCAGGCGCAGAAAATTTTCCAGAAGCTTCTAGCTCTATTTTGGATGAGGTACATAAAATGGCCGATAAAGCCACTACTCCAGTTTTGGGAATAACTGGAACTGGTGGAGCAGGGAAATCTTCCTTAGTTGATGAATTAGTCAGGAGGTTTTTAATAGACTTTGAAAACAAAACCATTGGTATTATCTCCGTGGATCCTTCTAAAAGAAAAACAGGCGGAGCGCTCTTGGGCGATAGAATTAGAATGAACTCTATTAGAAATAATAGGGTTTACATGAGGTCCTTGGCAACGCGTCAAAGTAACTTGGCCCTTTCCAAGCATGTGAAAGAAGCGGTAGCTATCTTGAAGGCAGCAAAATATGATTTAATCATATTAGAGACATCAGGAATAGGGCAGTCGGATACGGAGATTACGGAGCATTCTGATGTCAGTCTTTATGTAATGACGCCAGAGTTTGGGGCAGCAACGCAATTGGAAAAGATTGACATGCTTGACTTTGCAGATGTTATTGCAATAAATAAATTCGACAAGAGAGGTTCGCTAGATGCATTAAGGGATGTAAAAAAGCAATACCAAAGAAATCATCAACTATGGGATGCGAAGGAAGGGGATTTGCCTGTTTTTGGCACCATTGCTTCACAATTTAACGACCCAGGAATGAACCAGCTTTATAAAAAGTTGATGGATGTTATAGTGGAAAGAACTTCTGCAGATTTGAAATCTGATTTCACAATCACCAATGAGATGTCGGAGAAGATTTTTGTAATACCACCAAGTAGAATAAGGTACTTATCGGAGATTACTGAAAATAACAGAAACTACGACAGTTGGGTAAGTGAACAATCTGAGATAGCTCAAAAACTTTATGGTATTCAGAAAACAATGGATACGATAAAAGAAATGGCTCCTGAGGATGGAGATAGAATTACCAAAGACTTAAAGGAGACTTATGAGAAGTTGAAGTTGAATTTTGATCCTAAAAATTACAAACTGCTCGAAGAGTGGCAAGATAAAAGAAAGAAATACAAAGATGAGTTCTTTACTTTCAAAGTAAGAGACAAAGAAATTAAAATGGAAACGCATACGGAGTCTTTATCTCACTCCATGATTCCCAAAGTAGTTACTCCAAAATATGAAGCTTGGGGAGATATCTTAAAATGGAATTTACAAGAAAATGTTCCTGGGGAATTCCCTTATACTTCAGGTTTATTTCCTTTCAAGAGAAAAGGAGAAGATCCAACAAGAATGTTTGCCGGAGAAGGTGGACCGGAAAGAACAAATAGAAGATTTCACTATGTCTCTTTGGGCTTGCCTGCAAAAAGATTGTCTACGGCATTTGATTCTGTAACACTTTACGGAAATGATCCTGACTACAGACCAGATATTTATGGAAAAATTGGGAATGCTGGTGTTTCTATATGTTGTTTAGATGATGCAAAGAAGCTTTATTCAGGCTTCAATTTAGCAGATCCAATGACTTCCGTTTCTATGACCATTAATGGTCCGGCTCCAATGCTTTTGGGCTTTTTTATGAACGCAGCTATAGATCAGCAGTGTGAGCTATACATTAAGAAAAATGGATTAGAGAAGGAAGTTGAGGCGAAGATTGAAAAGATATATAAAGATAAAGGAGTTACAAGACCTAGTTATCAAGGAGCCTTGCCTGAAGGAAATGATGGTTTAGGTTTAATGCTTTTAGGAGTTAGCGGTGACCAAGTGTTAGATAAGGCAGTTTATGAGAAGATCAAAAAGGAGACAATTGCAGTAGTTAGAGGTACCGTTCAGGCAGATATATTAAAAGAAGATCAAGCACAGAATACCTGTATTTTCTCTACGGAATTTGCTTTGAGATTGATGGGAGATGTGCAGGAATATTTTATTGACAATGCAGTAAGGAATTTCTATTCCGTTTCTATCTCTGGTTATCATATTGCAGAAGCAGGGGCGAACCCAATAACTCAATTGGCCTTTACTTTAGCAAATGGCTTCACTTATGTAGAATATTACTTAAGTAGAGGTATGGATATCAATGCCTTTGGTCCAAACTTATCTTTCTTCTTCTCAAATGGTATCGATCCTGAATATGCAGTAATCGGTAGGGTGGCTAGAAGAATTTGGGCTAAGGCTTTAAAGCTGAAATATGGTGCAAATCCAAGAGCTCAAATGTTGAAGTATCATATTCAAACTTCAGGAAGGTCCTTGCATGCTCAAGAAATTGATTTTAACGACATAAGAACTACGTTGCAAGCATTGTATGCTATTTATGATAATTGTAACTCTTTGCATACCAATGCTTATGACGAGGCTATCACTACGCCAACGGAGGAAAGTGTGAGAAGAGCAATGGCTATTCAATTAATTATCAATAGAGAGTTAGGTTTAGCTAAAAATGAGAATCCATTACAAGGATCTTTCATCATAGAGGAATTAACAGATTTAGTAGAGGAAGCAGTATTGACAGAATTTGATAGAATAACAGAAAGAGGAGGAGTACTTGGTGCCATGGAAACGATGTACCAAAGAAGTAAGATTCAAGAAGAGAGTTTGTATTATGAAGGATTGAAGCACAGTGGTGAATTTCCTATCATCGGTGTAAATACATTTTTGAGTTCTAAAGGCTCTCCTACAGTTACCCCAGGCGAAGTTATTAGAGCAACCAAAGAAGAGAAGGAGTATCAAATTGAAATGCTAGGTAATTTGCACAAAGGAAATGAAGGAAATGCTGAAAAGCAATTGAAGAGCATACAGGAGAAAGCCATTAAGAATGAAAATATTTTTGCGGCTTTGATGGAGGCAACTAAATCTTGTTCTTTAGGACAAATTACTGCAGCTCTCTTTGAAGTTGGCGGTCAGTATAGAAGAAATATGTAATGAAAAAATTAAAGCAGTATTTTTTAATTCTTATCGCATCTTTTAGTCTGCTTGCCTGCACGCAAATTAGCTCAAAGGAGACTGAGTCTGATGAGAACCTGAATTTTGTAGAATCAATTGAGTTGGCGCATCATGCAAATTCATGGTACACTGAAGAATTAATAGAGTTTGATTTGGAATTGTATTTTGGAGGTAAAGAGAGGTTTAATGGTAGAGTTTATATGACCCCAGGTGGTGGCAAAGTGAGAATGGAAGGAAAAGAGGAGGTGCTTATGATTTTTGATGGGGATAAGGCTTTTATTTCTCCAGATAGTCTATCCTTGAAAAAGGCAAGGTTTGATTTACTTACCTGGTCGTATTTTTTTGCAGCACCTTATAAACTCTCAGACCCAGGAACAAATATCGAAGAATTGGGTAGAAATGTTTTGGGCGATAACTCCTATAATTCTGCACGCTTAACTTTTGATCAAGGTGTTGGCGATAGTCCTGAAGATTGGTATGTCTTATATCAAGATACAGCAACAAACTATTTGGTGGGAATGGCTTATATCGTTACTTATTCTCAATCTAAAGAAGAAGCAGAACAAGATCCACATTTAATCACTTATGAGTCATTTGTTAATATTGGCCCTTACCCTATAGCTACGAATTGGAACTTTTGGACTTGGAATATGGAAGGAGAAATGGATAAGCTATTGGGAACAGCCACGATCAGTAATTTGAAATTCTCTCCGTCAAATTCAGGCTTGTTTTTAATTCCTTCTGAATCTTAGTTTAAGCTAGGTATTTTTTGAAATAATTGCTTGCACCATTTTAGTGTGGACTATCTATCTTATTAATAGGTCTTTTGATAAACTGCAGCAAATAGATTCAGTTTTTTATGTTGCAGGTACTCTTTCCTTAAGTATTCATGCTGATCCATTTCCTCGTTTAGGTCTTCAATTTGCTTGCTCTCTATTTTCGTGCTGACTTTCAAGAAAGCAAACATCCATTTTTCAATAAACCTTTGAAAGGTCTTTTTAGGAGGACTAAAGTCTGCGATAATCAAGATTCCTTTAGGGATTAAAAGAGTTTCAATTTGCTTTATAATTAGGTCTCTATTTTCTTTCGCGAATTGATCTAGAAAGAAGTAGCTCAATACAGCATCAAATTCTTTCGATGTATGGTAACTTTCTATTTCACTGCAAACAAATTCAACTCTATTTAAATCCTTATCTGCTAGTTTTCTTTTGCTTAGCGATATCATTTTTTCTGATTTATCTAGGTAGGTGATTTCTATCTTAGGTTTTTCTTGAAGCAACTTTTTTAATATGTTTCCACTGCCTCCGCCTATAAAAAGTATTTTCCCATTTTTTGGAATCCATGGAAAAGAATCCAACTGAATTTGCTCTAGATTTTTACCAAATACAATTTCGCTAATGAATTGGTAGTAGGGCGCAATTAGCTTGTAATTGTTTCTTTTATTTATCACCTATAATAGTCATTGTTATATAGATATTTATTTTCTTTGATAATCTATGGGAGCAAAGAACGATGTCATCTGCTTGAATTGCAAGCGACAAAATAAAAAAGAGAAATTTTAATAAGGCCATCAGCATGATAAATAATAAGAAAGTTGTGGTGGTAATGCCGGCTTATAATGCTTCCAAAACATTAGAGAGGACTTATAAGGAGATTGATAAAGACTTGGTAGATGAGGTAGTGGTTGTAGATGATTGTAGTCAAGACAATACTGCTGAAAAGGCAAGAGAAATTGGGGTTAAGCATGTAATTAGGCATGAGCAGAATCAGGGTTATGGTGGCAATCAAAAAACTTGCTACAAAAAAGCCTTAGAGTTGGGGGCCGATATTGTGATTATGGTGCATCCAGATTATCAATACACCCCAAAATTAATTCCTTCCATGTGTTACTTAATTGCTAATGATTTGTTTCAAGTAGTTCTTGGATCAAGGATTTTAGGCACTGGTGCATTAAAAGGAGGTATGCCTTTATATAAATACCTTGCAAATAGAGTTTTAACTTTTGTGCAAAATGTATTGGTTGGAGCAAAGCTTTCGGAATATCATACTGGCTATCGTGCTTTCTCAAAAGAGGTAATACAATCTATCAATTTTCAAGAAAATTCAGACAATTTTGTCTTTGACAATCAGATGCTATCACAGATTTTAATGAAAGATTATGAGATTGCAGAAATTACTTGTCCAACTAAATATTTTAAAGAAGGCTCCTCCATAAATCTCACCAATAGCATTGTTTATGGTTTTGGCGTATTAGGAGTTTCCCTAAAGCATAGATGCCATAAAATAGGATTATTAAAGTCTAAACTGTATCGTTAGAATGGATTTAAGTCCTTGTCTTCATTGTAATTCGCAACAAGTAGATTTAGAATTAGAAGTTCAAGATATAGTAGGCGATAGTTTTCAGTTGTATAGGTGCAAAGATTGCACGCTGCTATTCTTAAATCCTTTGCCTTCCGAAGAGCAATTGCAAAGCGCTTACAATCAAAGTTATTATGGAGAGGGGGAAAGTAAATTTCTTCCTTGGATAGAAACAGTAATTGACTTTTTAAGATCTCGGAATGCCCATTCCTTTTCTAAAAGAATCCCACCGAAAGCTTGTGTTTTAGATTTTGGCTGTGGCAACGGACAATTTTTGTCTCAACTGGCTCGATTTGGAGCATATGAATTGCATGGTTTAGAGATTGCAGGAGGGTCAGCAGAAAGAGCAAAAAAGAATAATCAGATTAACCTAACTATTGGCAATATTCATACAGACACCTATGAAGCTAATAAATTTGACGCCATCATCCTTACCCATGTTTTTGAGCATTTGCTTAATCCTGAAGAAGTATTAGATATATTAACAACTATAGCAAAAAGAGAGGCCATCCTTCAAATAGAAATTCCAAACATCCATAGTTGGCAGTATGCTTTATTTAAAGCCAATTGGCTGCATTTAGATCCTCCACGTCATATGCATTTTTATACGCCAGCTTTACTAAAAAGGACTTTGTTGGAAAGGGGCTGGCTTTTGAAATCAGAGAAATATTTTTCTCCACAATATAGCCCATTTGGTTTTCAGCAGAGTTTCTTAAATGCTATTGGGGTCAAAAGGGACTTACTTTACGAAAGTATGAAGGGGAATAAAGAATATACAAAAGGCTATTCAAAACTGACTTTAATTATGCAATACCTTTTCCATTATGCAACATTGCCGCTTTTCATTTTTACTGATTTGATTGCTTCTATTTTCAAAAAAGGGGCGACATTAAAAATGGTCTTTCAAAAAGCTTAAAGGCTTTAGTTTGGAATTGGCCTAGCGAAAATCTAATTTTGCACCCTTAATTTAATGGAAATCAAAATAAAAATATACTATGTCAAACGCTGTATTTCACCCACCAGTTGCCGTAAATGAACCAATATTAAGCTACGCTCCTGGTACGGAAGAGAGAAAGTTATTGCAAGAAACGGTTGCAAAAATGAGATCCGAAGAAAAGGATATTCCGATGTTCATCGATGGGGAAGAGGTAAGAACAGGAGATAAAGTTAGCATGCATCCTCCTTACGACCATAAACACTTATTGGGTCACTACCATAGAGGAGACAAATCCCACATCCAAAAAGCAATCGATGCAGCTTTAAAAGCAAAAGAGAATTGGGCAAACCTATCTTGGGAGCATAGAGCATCTGTGTTTTTAAAAGCTGCTGAATTACTTGCTGGTCCATACAGACAAAAAATTAATGCAGCTACGATGTTAGCGCAATCAAAAAATGCTTTTCAAGCAGAAATTGACTCTTCTTGTGAGTTGATAGATTTCTTCAGATACAATGTAGAGTACATGCGTCAGATTTATAGTGAGCAACCTGAATCTTCAGAGGGTGTTTGGAATAGATTAGAATATAGACCATTAGAAGGATTTATTTTCGCATTAACTCCATTTAACTTTACTGCAATTGCCGGAAACTTACCTGCTAGTCCCGCTATGATGGGGAATACAGTAGTTTGGAAACCTGCCAATACGCAGATTTATTCTGCTTGGGTCATTATGGAAGTGCTAAGAGAAGCCGGTTTACCAGATGGTGTAATTAATTTAGTTTATGTAAGTGGACAAGAAGCAGGAGAGGTTATTTTTAATCACGCAGACTTTGCAGGAATTCACTTCACAGGTTCAACTGGAGTTTTTGAAAATATTTGGAAAACCATAGGTAACAATATTCAAAAGTATAAGTCTTACCCAAGAATAGTTGGGGAGACAGGTGGGAAAGATTTTATTGTAGCACATGAATCTGCTAATGCTAAAGAAGTTGCAACAGCAATTGTTAGAGGTTCTTTTGAATTTCAAGGTCAAAAATGTTCTGCCGCTTCAAGGGCTTATATTCCAAGGTCTATGTGGGCAGAAGTAAAGGGCTATATTTTGGAAGATTTGAAATCTATAAAAATGGGCACGCCTGAAAACTTTGAGAACTTCGTAAACGCAGTTATTGATGAGAAAGCATTTGATAAAATTGCTGCTTATATAGATAATGCAAAGAAAGCAGATACTGCAGAAGTTATTGCAGGTGGAGGCTATAATAAGTCTGAAGGTTATTTTATTGAACCAACCGTTATTTTAGCTAGTGATCCAAAATATACCACCATGTGTGAGGAGATTTTTGGACCTGTTATTTCCATTTATGTGTATGATGAAGCTGATTTTGAAGAAACGCTAAAGTTAGTAGATGATAACAGTTACGCATTAACTGGAGCCATTTTTGCAAAAGATAGACATGTGTTAGATCATATGTGTAAAGCTTTGGTGAATGCTGCAGGAAACTTTTACATCAACGATAAACCTACAGGAGCAGTTGTAGGTCAGCAGCCATTTGGAGGTGCAAGAAAATCTGGTACTAACGATAAAGCAGGTGCTATGCAAAACTTAATGCGTTGGGTTTCTGCTAGAACTATGAAAGAAACTTTCGTTCCACCTACAGATTATAGATATCCTTTTTTAGGATAATTTAAATTTGAATAGATAAACAAGGGCTTGTTGATGGATTCAACAAGCCCTTTTATTTTTGTGCTAATCTTCAATTAATTTAGCCTTGTGAAGTTTCAAATCAAATGGAAGAAAATATTGAAAAGCCGTTATTTTATAACAGCGGCTGTTTTCTTTATCTGGATACTCTTTTTTGATCAGAATAATCTGATTACTCAAATTCAATATAGGCTAGAGCTCAATCAATTGGAAGAAGAAAAAGAATTCTACAAAGGCGAAATAGAAGAAATTCGCTCCGATTTAGATGAACTTCAATCCAACCCCAGAACATTAGAAAAATTTGCCAGAGAAAAGTACCTCATGAAAAAAGACAATGAGGAGCTCTTTGTAATTGTAGAAGAAGAATAGCTTACTTAGCAGGCAATACCTTTGAAGTAACTTCTCCAAAACCAACCCTTACACCATCTTTCTCACAGTGCGCTTTCATGGTAATGGTATCGTGATCTTGAATAAACTTTCTTTCACTTCCATCTTTAAGTTTTAAAGGTTTTGTTCCTCTCCAACTTAATTCCAACATCGATCCATAGGAGCTAGGCTCTGAACCACTAATAGTTCCAGAAGCATAAATATCACCACCTTTTATATTACAACCATTTATCGTATGGTGAGCTAGTTGTTGGTTTTGGTTCCAGTACATGTATTTGTAATTGGATTCACAAATAACGTTAGGTTCGCCATTTTCTGCTTGTAATTCAACGCTGAGCTTGATGTCAATATTTTTATCTCCTTGGTATTCTAAATAGGGAAAAACTTTTGGGTCTTGTTTTGGACCGGCAGTTCTGAATGGCTCTAGGGCATCCAAAGTTACAATCCATGGAGAAATAGAAGAGGCAAAGTTTTTTGCAAGAAATGGTCCTAGTGGTACGTACTCCCATTTCTGAATATCTCTAGCCGACCAATCGTTAAAAATTACCATCCCGAAAATATAATCCTCAGCTTCTGCAGTAGAGATACTATCGCCTAAAGGCTTTCCATCAAAAGTGATAAAAGCCATTTCTAGTTCAAAGTCTAAAAGTTTAGATGGTCCAAAAACTGGTGGCTCCTCCTCATTCGGTTTTTGCTGGCCTTTTGGTCGGTGTATAGGAGTACCTGAAAGTATAATAGAAGAAGCTCTTCCATGATATCCTACAGGAATGTATTTCCAATTAGGCAATAAAGCATTGTTTGGGTCTCTAAACATAGTGCCTACATTGGTTGCATGCTCAATGCTCGAATAAAAATCGGTGTAATCTCCAATTTGAATCGGCATTTCATTCTCCACTTCGTTTATCGGAATTAAAACCTTTTCACGATGCCCATGATTTTTTTGTAGTTCTTCATTAGAAATTTCAAATAAATCAATGAGTCTTTCTCTTAGAATTCTGCTGCCATTTTTCCCCGATTTCATCAATTTATTTAATCGATTATTGTCAAATTGATCTTTGTTAAAACCCAATTTATCTAAATAACCAAATTCAAAAAGAGTTAGTAAATCTATAGCATAATCGCCAATTCTACTAGCTACTCTTGGTGCAAAATTTTTATTTTTAATTATTCCAAAAGGAATGTTTTGAAGGCTAAAGTCCGAGTCTTCAGCAACTTCTATCCATGATTTTTTTTGAAAGTGTTTAGCGAAATCAGTCATACTGTACTTTATTATTTAAAAACAAAAATAGTATTTAAACTACGGCAAAAAAAGATGCAACTAATGCTTCAATTACTACGTCAATCAATTTAGTTATCGGTGGTTTGTTATTGTTTACCTCTATATTACCTTTGAGTTATCAATTATCATTAAATTAGCCACTCTTATTTTTAGATGAATTTTAGAATTTTTATGAAAAAGTTTTTATTTCTAGCCTTGTTCTTAGTTGCAAGCGCATTACTTTCGAAGAAAACCTATGGTCAAACAGTAGATCTTTTTTGCGAAGACTTTGACACCATTCCTTTTGCAATGACCAATACAGGTAACCCTGCTTCGGTTACTCCCTTGTGGTGGCAAGATACGGTAATAAGTAAAAATGCTAGTCCAGGCTCAGCTACAGATACAGTTGGAAATAGGTCTAGAGCTTATTTAACTTCGCCGAAAGTAGGTATTTCAGGCTTCAATAATGTTGGTATTCGTTTTGATCAAATTTGCTACATTGATTTATTTGATGAATTAATAGTGGAGTATTCTTTTGATGGAGGTCCATTTGCTAGATTGCCTAAAGAAATTAATAATCTTGGTTCTATAGAAAGAGTATATACTGGTTCCTCTTTATATCAGGTTCCTTCTTTGGCTTTTAGTAAGCTTAGTAATTCTATATGGCCAAACTTAAACGATACCCTTGTATACACAAGAGCGAATTCCGTAAACGCCTGGGTAGTGGAATCTTTTAATATTACCCCAGTTATTAATAGAGTGGTAAGACAGGGTAATCCTGCACCAGATTCTTTACAGATTAGAATTGGTTTAATAGATAATCCTGCTTCGCCAATCGGAAGGTCAGGAACGCATCAGGTGTGGATAGATAATTTTTGTATAAGGGGCTCTAACTGTGAGTTGGCTCCTCCAATTATTCGTTTAGATGATCCACCAAACCTTTACCCACAGCGATATGAAGATAGGGTTTATTGGTTAGGACCTTATGACTTTAATGCTGCAATTACAGATCAGTCTTTAATAAACAGAGCGTATATAGAATATTATGTAAAAAGAGATACTGGCATTGGTCCAAGAGCTCTAGTGGTTAGAGATACTATAGATTTTACTTTCTTAGGATTTACAAGATATAGCGGAGAAATTCCTAGAGGATTTACTAATCTTCTTACTAATTTAACGGATTCAATTCGCCCTGGGGATTCTGTATGTTGGAAAGTAGAGGCGGTGGATAATAGCCCATGTTTCAATAGGTCACAAGATCCACCTGCAGGTTTTACTTGTTTTGAAGTTAGAGGAAATTTGCCAGTTTCCTGCTTTACACAGCCGATATTTAGATTTCCACATTATCAAACCTTCAATGGTCCAGACTTTATACCTTCAGCTTCCGGTGTATTAGCCGAGAATTGGGTAAATGCAGAAGGGGATTTTCACGATTTTTATGTGCAACAAGGACCAACCAATGATTATCCGAATACCGGCCCTTCCGATGATTTGCCTGGATTTGGAAAGTATTTATATTTAGAAGCTACAGGCTTTAGAGATAGTACAGCCTACCTATTGTCTCCATGTATTGATTTATTTGATCAACGAAACACTTTAGTTAGATTTTATTTGAATCAGAATGGAGTAGGAGGAGATACCGTGCATGTAGATATGTTTGATCCTACCCCAATAGCAGGTTTCCCCTTAGGAAGATTTATTAATGATATTATACCGCCAATTGGCGGTAACAAGGGAGATAATTGGATTCCTTATGAATTCAATACCTTCAATTATTACAATAAGGTTGTTCAAATGAGAATTAGAGCAACCCCTTCTGCTATTTCTGAAAATACGGATATCGGTTTAGATTCATTCAAAATTGTTCCTGCTCCAGTGCATGATTTAAGAATGAATGCCGTTATTTTATCTCCTTTTGCTCCTTCAGGAATAAATGATTCATTAACCTTAAATATATTGAATTTAGGTGCATTGGCTTCTACTAACTTTACTATGCAATATGAAGTTTATAGCAAGAGTGATCCTATCAATCCAGTTCATACTTCTAATGTGATCAATTACAGCATACCAATTCTTCCAGGTGACGGAGCAAATATTACCGTAGAGCCATACCCTGTTCCGTTTGGAGAATATTCAGTTAAAGCTTGGTTATCTTATGTTCCTGATCAAGCTATACCTAATGACACCAACCGTGCTAACTCAACAGGTTTGAATTATAAAGCTGCTGACTGTGTTATGGAAGATTTCGATCAAGATATTCCATTATGGGTTGGATTGGCAAGTGATACCACCGGAAATGCAAACGTTTGGGAAAGAGGAACGCCAACTTACGGTAGAACAAATACCGCATTTACAGAGCCTAATTCTTGGGATGTTCTTTTAAATAGAGGTTACTCCGGAAATGGAGGAGTAGAGCAGTTAATTACCCAATTCTACGACTTACGAAATGTGGATAGTGTAATTATGTCCTTTATGAATAATAGAGCCATGACCAATACCAAAGATGGGGTGTTTGTGGAGTTTAGTATTGATAGAGGTAGAACTTGGACCTATATTGATAATTTGAACGACCCCTTAAGAAAAAGATGGTATAACTCTAACTTATCAGCAGGTGGTTTTGGAGGGCAATTCTGTTTTGCAGATACTACTAGAAATATGGTAGGTAACTGGAATAACTGGGTAGAGTCTGAAATAGTTTTACCGCTTAGCGTTAAGGATAATAAAGAAGTTCTTTTCAGATTTATTTTCTTCGCAGAAGATGAGCCTTTAGGAAGTGCAGGTATGAGTATAGATAACTTTTTAATATATGAGCCTCAACCTATAGATATTGAGCCTACATTCATAGTAAGACCAATTAGCCAATGTGATTTAACAAGAGATCAGCCGTTTGTTACGGTATTTAAAAACAGAGGCTTGCAAGATGTGAATAGCTTTAATGTTACTTATGTGGTGAAAAATTTAAATACACAAGTCGAACAAAGATTTACAGAAACGGTAAGTAGGACTATCAAGTCAAGAGATACTATTAGAGTTAAGTCTGTTGCTGAATTCAACATGTTTGAATTTGGAGACTATGAAGTTTCTGTAATAACTTCCTTAATGGGAGATGCTTGTTCAGCTAATGACACATTAACTAAGATAGTAGAAAATATTGAGGGTTGTGATTTTATATTCCAAGTAAAAACTAATAATTGGCGTACAGATCCTAAAACAATTAGAGATTCTTCTTTTTGGAGATTTGATTATATTTCTGGCGGAAGAAGGTATGTGGTTACTGATGATTATGCCCCTTGGGATAGAAATGATACGATAAGACAGACCATTTGTATTAAAGATGAGTCTTTCGTAATATTTAATCTTGGAGACGTTGATGATGCAGTAACAAGTTATTCTTTCATTGCTTATAATGGAGAGAATGATACTATTATAGTAAATCAACAATCTGGAGGAGCTGGTTCTCCAACAAAATACATCAATTGGTTTTGTCCACCTGAGCGTTCTGCAAAGCCTCTAGAAATCATTATTAATGATAATGTTCCAGCTTTACCAATTCCAGGAGATTATAAATTTGATGTAAGAATTCTAAATAATGGATTAGACAGTATTAATTTCTTAGAAGTTGGTTTATCTATAGATAATAGAATTTTCAGGAACTTCAATGTAGGCACAGCACCTCCTACACAATTCCCAGCCACAGGGTTGGAGTATAACAGAGAATTCTTGGTTCCTTTTCCTCCAAGTAAGGATATGCAACCTGGAGACCACTTAATAAAAGCTTGGACTCATGATCCAAATGGTCAGGCAGATTTGCAGCCAGAGGACGATACCATTTCTTTCATTTTCACAGTAATGGATACTACAGCTCGCAGAGTGATAGATGCCAATGGTAATTTAGTGCTGAAAACAGTTGATAAGTATTGTACCCAGTTTGAATTAGCAGATGATACTGTGCAATGGGTTTCAGCTAATCCATACAACTACAGACAAGATATTAAATCTTTTGAATTAGGTACGCCTTCAACAGATAGTATCAACGGAGCTTACTCTGGACAAAGAGCCTGGGTAACTAATTTAGATGGGAACTATAGAAACGTAGATTCTGCTTCTATTTATTCACCATTGTTTTTATTCGAGAGAGACTCTTGCTACAAATTAAGTTTCTGGCATAATTATGTAATCAGAGATCTTTTTAATGATGGAGGTCAAGTGCAGATATCTAAAGACCAAGGGGTTAGTTGGGAAACAATGTTTTACAATGATGATGATTCCTTAAATACAAGTGATACTACAGCAGCTCCTGTTACAGGTACTTTTCAGAAAAACTGGCATAATGCACGTAACATTAAAGCTATACCAGATAACAGCCAAAATAGTGGTTGGACAGGTAACTCTAATGGTTGGATACAGTCTGAGAATATATTTGGTGGTTCTGCAGAAATTATTACAGGAAGAGATACCATGTATCCTTTCTATGGCTCTACTAAAAACTATTTTGCAGTATTTAGATGGAGATTTGAGTCTGACTTTACAAAGAACGATGAAGGTTGGGCAATAGATGATTTCTGTATAGAAAAAATTAGTCCTAACTTCTGCTTTGCTCTTGGATTAGAAGAAGCAGGAGGTATAGATCAAGATGGTACTTATTTAGGTCAGAATATTCCTAATCCCGCATCCAACTTTACCTCTATTCCTTTCTACTTACCAAAAGCTGGTAGAGTTAACTTCACGGTAGTAAATATGGTAGGACAACCGGTTTATCAGTTTAATGAAACCATGACCAAAGGAAGTGGCTACTTTGATATTGATATAAGTAATTACGCTGCCGGGGTATACTACTATTGGATGATTTTTGAAGGAAAAAAATACACTAGTAAAATGATTGTTACCAAATAATACTTCAATGAAGAGTATACTTTTAGCTGTTTCCTTAGCCTTAGGCATATCTTTGAGTGCACAGATTAATGTGTTTACAGAAGATTTTGATGGAGCCACCCAAAATGTTAGCTCTTCATCTGCTAGTAATAACAATAATGCTGCTTGGGCCTTAAATACTAATTTTCAATCTAATGGCACACGTAGTGATTCTGCTCGTGTTACTTTAGGAGATACTTTGTATTTAACTACCAATAGCTTTAGTACAGTTGGTTTTTCCTTTGTAACTCTAACTTTTGATCAAATTTGTAAAATAGACTTTTTTGATAAAGCTTATGTGGAAGTCTCTGATGATAATGGGGCAACATGGACTAGGTTGACCAATGCAGATTATACGGGTACCGCTTTCTTTAATACTAGCTATTTTTCATCTATATCTTATACAGTTTGGGATGCGATAAATGGAACGGCAAGACCAACTAACAGTTGGTGGCAGTCAGAATCTTTTAATATTACAGCAATAGCTGGAGTAGCGAATGCTAGAGTTCGTTTTATGTTAGAAGATGCAGATAATAATGGCGCAGTGAATAATTATGGATGGCTTATAGATAATATAGTAGTTACTGCAGCTCCATGTGAACTTATTCCACCAACTATTAACTTGAGTGGCACAGTTTTTCAGGGGCAAGTGTACTCGCTAGGACCGTATACTGTTCAAGCGGATATTACCGACGCTAGTGGTATTGCTTCTTCAGATTTAACTTATACGGTTAATGGCGGTACACCGACAACTATTTCTATGATCAATAGTTCTGCAAATAGTTACACCGCTACAATTCCTGCAGCAATTGTTGGAGACACCGTTTGCTACACTATCACAGCCACAGATAATTCTTCTTGTTCTAATGTACAGCAATTTCCTTCTTTGGGATGTACACAATTTATTGTAGGAAGTAACCCTCCACCAGTTTGTGTTGGAACCCCTGTTTTTACTTATGACTATACAGAAACATTTGCTTCCTTTACTCCTGGAAACGGAAGTAGCACGGTAGGTACGCTTCAAAATAACTGGGTAAATGCAACTACAGATAACCACGACTGGTTTGTTTTAAATAGATCTACCTCCTCAGCAGGAACTGGGCCGATTTCTAATCACAGTATTGGCGATGCTAATTTTATGTATGTGGAGGCTTCTGGATTTTCAAATAGTACTGCCATCCTAAATACCCCTTGTTTTGATTTAAATGGACTTTTTGCTCCTGAATTTAGTTTTTGGTACCACATGCTAGGTAATCAAATGGGAGAATTACATGTAGACATTTATTTTGGAGGCGTTTGGGTTTTAGACGTTACTCCTGCAATTATTGGAAATCAAGGGAATCGGTGGATTCAAAGAAAGGTAGATCTTAGCGCCTACAGAGGAAATATTGTAAAACTTAGATTTAGAGGAATAACTGGAGGAGGCTTCCAAAGCGATATTGCAATAGATGATATTGAATTAAACGAACCATTGAGGAAAGATATTTTTCTTTCGGATATCTTTTCGCCTTCACCAAATGGATGCGCAGGAAGTGCGAATGAGTTTTTAACCATAGAAATTACCAATTTAGGTTCGCTTAGCTTAGATACTATTCCTGTGGCATACCAAGTAAATAATGGACCTATCGTAGTGGATACTGCATTCATTAGCTTAAATACTGGGGATTCAGCAAACTTTACTTTTCAGCAAACAGCAAATTTATCAGTGCAAGGAAATTATAGCTTCCGTTTTTGGACCGCCCTAAGTGGAGACTTAGATACTAGTAATGACAGTATATTGACTTATGCCATAACTACATCACAAGTGTTTACTCAATTTCCGGATAGCACTAATTTTGACAATTTTGGCGTAGGTAATCCCGGGACTTTATTCGATAGTTGGGCTAATAGTGTGTTTGATACCCACGATTGGTATGTTAGCCTTGGAGGTACACCTTCTTCTGGTACAGGACCTTTAGCCGATCATACCACCGGAACAGGAAATTATATGTATGTGGAGGCTTCCAATTTTAATAATGAAACAGCCATACTTAACTCAAGGTGTATTGATATTTCTAGTTTAAACCGACCTGAATTGACTTTTTACTACCATATGGAAGGTTTGGATATGGGAAGCCTAAGTTTGGATGTCAGTGTTAATGGCTTTGTAATTAGCAATATCATGCCATCTATTGTTGGAAACCAAGGCTCTCGTTGGAATTTAGCCACGGTAGACTTAACGCCTTATAAAGGAGTTGTTAAATTATTATTTAGGGCTAATGTGGGCAATGGTTTTAGATCGGATATTGCTATTGATGATGTAGTAATTAAAGATGCTTTGCCAGTTGGTACCATAGAAAATACCGTAGAAAATTTGGATTGGAGTTTTTATCCAAATCCTGCAGATCAGCAAGTGTTTATTAGTAATCCAAGAAGTATAAATTCTGCAATTAGGATTTATAATGCTTTAGGGAAGTTGGTTTTAGAAAAGCAAATCACAGAAGTGAATGCCATATTAGATATTGCTAACTTATCTAAAGGAGTATACTTTATAGAGTTCCAAAATGAAAACGCCCTTCAAAGAGAGCGTTTGATTATTCAGTAATTTATTTCTGCTGACCATTTATCTGCTTTCCATTCAACTTATTGGGTAAGCTATATCAAATATTTTTGTTTAGCACTAACGATGTACCGCTGCTGCTTTATGCGAAACGTCATTGCGAAGCCTTGTACTCAAGGGTGTGGCAATCTGATTAATTCATTACCAGATTGCTTCTCTCCTTCGGTCGTAGGCGCTCCTCCTTCGGTGGGCAAGCGTCGTTCCTCCTCGCAATGACGTTAGTTAATCACCAGACTGCTTTCCTTCGACATCCTTCGACACCCTTCGACACCCTTCGACAAGCTCAGGACAGGAGCTCAGGACAGGAGCTCAGGACAGGAGCTCAGGACAGGAGCTCAGCATAAACTCCAAAGAAACAAAAAGCCAAGACCAAAAAATGCTCTGATCGCTTTTTGGTCTTGCCTCCCAGACCTCTTTTCTTTATGGTGGAGTTTAATTGAAAGTGTTTAGATTTTTTTAAAGTTCGGAAATCTGTTTCAATGCAATATTAGAGGCAAAATCGGAAGTATTGTTAGAATCTTTTCTTTTTTAATGTCAAATTGGTATTTAAACCGGCCTTTAATTGATTTGATTTCAAATCGAAGCAAAGCCTTAGGAAGACTGGAAAGCTTTCAGATGTTCTGAAAGATCATTCGGCCGCCCTTAGGCTTTGTAAAGAGTTGAGGATAAATCAATTAACAGCCTAGAATTTTTTGGTTCGTTTTTGTTTTATGTGGAACATCCCGTTCAAGCGGGAACAAAAATGAACAAAGCCATTTAGAAATATTTTGGTATATTTTTAATGTATTATTTATTGAGAACTTTTTTTTATGAACTGTCATTGCGATACCGCAAGAGCGGTAAAAGTAATCTTCTTAATACTCCTCACTACAAGCTTATTGCTCTGCATAACTAGCTTGTTCCTATTCTTTTCCTTTAGTTTTCTTTTTCCATGATGAAAAAGAAACAAAAAATCTAGACCAAAAAATGCTCGGACCGCTTTTTGGTCAGGCCTTCCCAAAGCCTATTAAAAAGCTTTTGTAGACATTTATCTTAATAAGTGCTTATTATGAAAATCAAATTCTTTTCCCACGGAATAGCAGGCAAAAAAAGGGAAGACAGAGAAGCGAAGCGGATCGCCTTTTTTTGAATGAGGTCTTCTATGAAATTTTCAATAGCAAGCAAATGATCCATAGAAGAATTCATTAAGGCCCCGCCTAGGCGGGGTTTTGGTTCGTTTTTTTGGAGAAGCAAAAAAAGGAACGAAGGCCTTAACCTATAACTCATTGGATGAATTTTAACCGTCATTACGAAGCCTTGTACTCAAGGGTGTGGCAATCTGCTTAATGAATCACCAGACTGCTTCCCTCCTTCGGTCATAGGCGCTTCTCCTTCGGCGGGCATAAACCCTTGCTCTCAATGATGCTTTACTATTAACACATTGCTTCACCTTAGCTTTGGCTGCAAATTACAGGTACTTACTAAGGCCAATATTTAATCTAAATTTTAGTAAAGTAATATGGGATTGGGAATAATTCTTCTATGCAAATAAAGGCAGAGGGCTCATCAAAGCATTTACTCTGCTTTTAATATCTGCTATCTTCTTTTCCTCTTCATCGGCCATTAAGCATTCGTCTATTAATGCGGCAATTTGAGGAATTTCTTTTTCTGTAATTCCTCTTGTAGTAATTGCAGGACTACCAATTCTAATTCCAGAGGTAATAAATGGCGACTTATCGTCAAAAGGAACCATATTCTTATTGACCGTAATATCTACCAAGCCCAATACCCTTTCTGCTTTTTTCCCGCTGATATCTTTATTTCTAAGATCTATAAGTATGCAATGATTATCCGTACCTCCAGAAATAACATTGTAACCTCTTTTTATTAGCTCTTCTGCCAATAGTTTAGCATTCTTTACCACCTGAACCATGTATTGCATGTATTCGTCTGTAAGTGCCTCTCCAAAGGCTACTGCTTTAGCTGCAATAACATGCTCCAAAGGTCCACCTTGTGTTCCGGGGAAAACTCCAGAATCTAGTAAAGAAGACATCATTCTCAGTTCTCCTTGAGGTGTTTTTAGACCAAATGGATTCTCAAAATCTTTTCCCATCATAATAATACCACCCCTTGGACCTCTTAAAGTCTTGTGTGTAGTAGAAGTAACAATATGGCAATGGGGTAGAGGGTCATTTAAAATTCCTTTTGCAATTAAGCCAGATGGATGCGAAATATCGGCTAGTAAAATTGCACCAACTTCATCTGCAATGGCTCTTAATCTCTCATAATCCCAATCTCTAGCATAGGAAGAGGCTCCGCAAATCAGCATTTTTGGCTTCACCTCTTTGGCTATTGCTTCCACTTTATCGTAATCTATTCTTCCAGTTTCTTTTTCTACGCCATAGAAATGTGGCTTATACAATTTTCCTGAAAAGTTCACTGGGGAGCCATGCGTTAAGTGCCCTCCATGCGATAAATCAAAACCTAAAATAGAGTCTCCGGCGTTTAAGCAAGCTAGCATAACTGCGGCATTTGCTTGTGCTCCAGAGTGCGGCTGCACATTGGCCCATGCTGCATTAAAGAGCTCTTTCAAGCGGTCTATTGCCAATTGCTCCACTTGATCTACCACTTCACAACCACCGTAATACCTTTTTCCAGGTAATCCTTCTGCATACTTATTGGTAAGCACAGATCCCATTGCCTCTAATACAGAATCACTCACATAATTCTCTGATGCAATCAATTCTATTCCTCTAGTTTGTCTTTCTTTCTCTTCTGCTATAAGTTTAGCAATGGCTTTGTCTTGGATCATTTTTAATAGTAAAAATTAAGAAGGCTAATTTAATGAAAAGGGCGCTTCTGTACAATTCAAGCATGGCGAATCCCCCCTTGGTATTTTGAAATGGCATTCCGAAACAACATTGCTGCTTATAATGCGTCATTGCGAATCCTTGTTTGTATTGTTAATCGTCCTTGTAATACCGCATAGTGTTTTATGCGGACCGTCATTGCGAAGCCTTGTACTTTAGGGTGAAGCAATCTGGTAATGTATTAACCAGACTGCTTCGTCCTCCGTCCTCGCAGTGACGTTGTGGTATAACCAGACTGCTTCCTTCCTTCGGTCGCAGGCGCTCCTCCTTCGGTGGGCAAGCGTCGTGCCTCCTCGCAGTGACGGGGTGTATTAGCAGACTACCTTGCTCCTTGGGCGGGCAAGCGTCATTCTTCCTCGCAGTGACCGGTGGGGTATTACCAGACTGCTTCCTTACTTCGATAGGCAGGTGTCTTACCTCCTCGCAAGGACGCTTAACAAAAAGCTAGTCGAATTGACAATTATTGCTAGTGTGTCTTGTCGAGCGCCTGTCCTGAGCGGCGCCGAAGGAGAGTCGAGACAACGACACTAATTCTTTTTTTAATCCTTCATCACTTACAACTTTAAGTACTTCAAACTTCCCCACTTCAAGTACTTCCCACTCTAAACCCCTTTTTTCTGAAATACCTTGATGCGAATTGCCCATAAAGCGAAAATAAAGGCATACACAATTAAAGTGAAGGTGTAGGAGTGGTGAAAGTCTAAAGTATCTGGATAGTATTTCACAATTAAGGCTAGAGCTACGATGCGCAAGACGTTTAGTAGGTGAATCAATAAAATACCTGGAATAATAAAAAGAAGTTTTACAAACCATTTGCCTGTAAACACCAAAATAAAAGCTAGGTATAGGATAAATAAACTTAAGCCATCACAAGGATTTCCTATGACTACTCCCGAAGTATCTGCTATGCCTAAATGGTATTGGTATATTCCATTGGTTTGCAGTAAATCATAGCCCAATAACTGAATGATGCTTTCCGAAGTATTTACAATGCTATTAATTAGCCAATGATCTACGATTGTATAAGGACTTAAGACGTAATCGTAAATGAATTGGAAAAGCAGGTATATGCCAATTAGCTTAGCCACAAAAAGAACAGCTTTTTGATTGCGCTTTAAGGTTTCTTTTATTTCTTTTAATTGATTACTCATTCACTTCATTTTTCTTGGTGGAATCTGCAAAAGACTGCACTGCTATAAAACTTACACTTACTAATAAATACAAGAGTGGACTATGTATAAAACCAATAATTTTCCTCAAAAGAGGATAGACCGTTTCGAAATTAAGCAATGTGACTCCAATAAGACCTACTAGAAGAGAAAAGAGCACTAAAAGTAAGTAAAGGACCGAGGCAATGTAAAAAGGAGTCTTGGCTTGGAAACTTAGTTTCAGTCCAAAAAGACTTAAAAGAATGAAGAGCATACTAAAGCCTAGGGTGAGTAGGTATTTTAGGCGCAACAATTCAGGGATAGACCAATTGCTAAAGACCGGTAATTCCATGGTTTTGGCATAAAAGAAAACCTCCCCACCAATGAGAGCATTGATAGATCTAAAAAGAACTTCTCGGTAATAGCTACTAATAAAAAGCAACAACAGAAATACCAACCAAAGTATTTTCTTTTTCACTAAAAGACTTTTAAATTGGACGTAAAAAAAGAGGATTAAATCTCCTCTTCTTTTTTATTTATATCTAAATATTTTTTTCCTCCATAAGCAGCACCCGCAAGGAGAAGCCAACTTAAACCGCCATCTATTGGCACGCAAGGCGGTGGAAAGCAGTTTGGTAATTCACCACCTCCACCTGGATCTGGTGGTTGTGCTTTTAAGTCTATATTAAAACTTAGTAGACTGATTAAAGCTAAAAGGAATAATTTCTTCTTCATGGAATCTCTTAATCGATTGCAAATATATTTTTTATTTGCTTATAGATGAATAGTTTGGTTTAAGAATTCATTGTTAGATTGAATTCTAATGATGTAAATGCCTTGTAATTCTTCAAAACGCAAAGTTAAACTTCCACTTCCTCTAACACTATATGCTTGGGTATTTTGGATTAACTGACCTGCGGTATTGTATAAAGAAATTTGAATTCTTTCTTCTCTATCTCCACTAAAAGCATAGTCTAAATACCAATTTCCTAAAGCATTTCGTAAACTTAGGGTCTTGTCTATTTCTTGCTGAATATCGGTATTTCCTTTTTGACATTCTTCGTAGGAGTTGCTAAGAATTAACTCAAAACGATCAAATTTTCCTTCTGTAGAATTAAAGGCATAGGTCTGCTCTACCGATAAATCGATTAATTCACCTTCTTCCTTATCTTCTAAGTAAACACAATTGTATTTCTCATAAACGCTAGAAATGTCTTCCGTCTTAATTTCATACTCTCCATTCACTCCGGCATAAAATTCTAAAGGAATTCTGTGGGTGAAGCTGTAGTCATCTACCACATTCATTACTAAACGCGTATTCGATGCTTCTATTCTTCTCGTTAAAGCAGGAACTTCTTTGTGTGGGCTAGGGAGATACCTTCCATCAAAAAGATCGTGGCCTTCTATAGCTTGCGGGTTAAATCTGGTTACAAAATCTTGATTAAATGGACTTCCTGTTTGAGAAACATTTAAGCGAACTTCTGGAGTGGCTTTTTCTCTTAAAAAGTTGGCATTCGTAAGATTTGTTCTTTTGTAGCTTTCTTGAAAAGTATAGGCCAAAGATCCAGTCGTAGTTTTATCTAACCAAAAGCCTTGACCTGCAGGAATTGGAGATGCGCCATATGCAAAAGAAGAATAGCTACCTGCACTACTATTGTATACATAAAATACTCCAGCAAGTTGTCCTGCTCTATTTACATCGTTGGAATTGATATAGCAATTGTAGGGATTACCCATAAGATTCCATCCCTGTTCTAAATTTGGCGCATTGATATCCCCATCGTTTGGTGTTCCTTGAAATCCAATGGTGCCCCCATTAAAGTTAGTAAGGGTAGTAGCTAAGTAAACTTCAAAACCTCTTCCTGGAGACAAAGGCGTAGTAATAGTTGCTGGTGTATGGCTAGCGGTAGCTGCGTTGAAAGAATATACGGAGATAAAAGGTCCACTCGTATTTGTAGTAGCATTGCCGTTGGCACCACCAACACCGCTTAAAAATAAATCATCGTCTAAGTCTGCAACCGTTGCAGTAGAAATAGGAGAACTAAGGTTTGCAAAATTGGAAGGTCTAGCACTGATAAAACGTTCTACAATAAAATCACCAGAAAATGCACCATCCATGGAAGGTAGAATTTGACACATGGTATTGGCTTGCCCATCTGCTGCAATTACCGCTGGGTTAGGATTGGAACCGTCAACATTTAAGCCTCCAGTAACTACTTGCAATTTATTGGTGAATCCAAATTCTCCAACCGCTAATCGCACACCATCTACATTGCTTACTTTGAAATCGTGAAAATCAACTCTATTGGCTGTATTGTTGGTGAAAACTTGCTCAAAAACCGTTCCTAAACAACCAATTCTACTACTGCCTGGATTAAAAGTGCCATCTATGGTGAAATCTCCATAGATACCAAGAGAATCTGCTGCAGTAAAAGTGAGGGAGGCACCAGCATTGATTACTAAATCATTTACTTCTGATTGACTATCAATGGAAACATCATGTCGAATAGTCACATTTAGGAGGTCTGTAGGAATACAGCCGCAATTCCAAGTAGTGGTTTGGTCCCACTGCCCGTCTTGCACAGAGGCAATGTCTGTAAATGCTTCTGCAAAAGTAAAAAAGGCTCCATCTGGTACGTTTACAAAATCAAATTCGGCAACGGCGGGAATCACATTTACTTGTGTAGCTGGGATGGAAAATGTACCTCCATTAGAAAAATTGCCATCATCATCAAATAGGATGACCATATTATTGGGGTTAGCAAATGTGGTATTGGTATAATCAAAATCAATAGTAACTGTTCCCACATTACCGGTTTCGTCTGCTCTCCAAATGCGGTCCACTCTTTCTACCACGCCGCCAGGAATATCTATCGAATTACTAGCAAAACTTCCATTATCATGCCCTATTAATAAGTATTCTCCATTATCTAAATTGGAAGGGTTCGCAATCACTACTTCACCTCCATTATCTGCTACTGTATGGTTGCCATCCGCTTCTTGGCCTATACCCAGAATATCAAAACTATTGGTACTTCCGAAAGCATATAAATTGCCTTCACCCGCTAAGTTATATTTCCCAGCTAAATGATTACCAACAATTTTTCTTTCGGCTGAATTAAGAACTTGATTGTAGATAATTGTTTCAGCAATTTGACCTTGTAAATAAACAATGTTAAGGTAATTACCAATGGAGGATTTACTGCTATTAGAAAGTGAATTTCTTGTGAAATTTAACCTATTTACTCCGCTTGTAAGCGTTAAAGAACTCCCAGAAACAGCTCCATCCGTTTGTAAAGAAAATACAGCAAAAGAGTTATTAGGCTTACCAATATCGTAACGTGTATTAGGAGTCGTATATAATATTGATGCAACATTATTCTTGGTTAACACAAAATGTTTTTGTGTATTCAGAACAGATCCTTGAGAAACTTTTCTACTTAGATAAACTGCAAAAAGAGTAATATCTCCTGAGGTAATATTGGTATTAAAATCCAAAAAATCATTAGTCCCATCAAAATTTATCGCTGGTAAAGCATTTACTTGATTGGTTAAGTATATCGGTTGATTAATACTAGTTGCTTGCACGGCATCATTATTATTTCCAGAAATATCCGCCCAAGAGCTTACTGGATCATTGTTATTTAATCCACTTATGCTAGAAGCATCTAGCCAAGCATCAATCGTAGTGCTATTACCAATGCCCGCAGGGCCTGTTTGGGCAATAACTAAAAGAGAAGAAAGAGAAAAAAGACAAGAAAAGATAATTTTTTTCATGGGTGTTTTATTATAAATGCAAATATATTGAAATGCTTCGGCTTATACTAATATATGTATGTATAAAAAGTAGCTAGATGGATGGTGTTTTATTGGTTGATTTTTATCGTTTACGGTAGATTGGTTGGGTGGGTTACAGTGGATTCCCTTCTTCGCTAGCATTTCGACAAGCTCAATGTGACAGCTTCGAAGGATGAGAAAAGATGATGAAGAAGTTTGAAGTGGGAAGTACTTGAAGTGGTAAGTACTTGAAGTTAGAAATTTTTTCTTTTTCGCTTACATTTCGACCACTTCGACTAATTCAGAATAGGAAGCTCAGTGCAGGCAGCTCAATGTGACAGCTTCGAAGGGTGAGAAAAGATGATGAAGAAGTTTGAAGTGGGAAGTACTTGAAGTGGGAAGTACTTGAAGTGGTAAGTATTTGAAGTGAGAAGTACTTGAAGTGGGAAGTACTTGAAGTGGGAAGTATTTAAAGTTTTAAGTTTTTTCTTCCTCGCTAAATCTGCGCAAGTGGATAAAGGCTAAAAGATAAATGATTCCCTTCTTCGGTCGCAGGTGCTCCTCCTTCTGTGGGCAAGCGACGTGCCTCCTCGCAGTGACGTTGTGTTATCACCAGACTGCGTCGTCATTCTTCCTCGCAGTGACGGGGTGTTTGAAAGATTTGAATGGTTTATGCGAAAAGTCATTGCGATACCGCAAGAGCGGTAGAAGCAATCTGCTTACTATTCTACCAGATTATCCTTATTTTTTCACAACTAGCTTATTCCTATTCTTTTCCTTATAGTTTTCTTGTGTTTTCTTGTGTTTTCTTTTTTCATAATGCTTCGACATCCTTCGACAAGCTCAGGACAGGAGCTCAGCATAAACTCCAAAGAAACAAAAAGCCAAGACCAAAAAATGCTCGGACCGCTTTTTGGTCAGGCCTTCCCAAAGCCTATTAAAAAGCTTTTGTAGACATTTAACTTAAATTCCTTCTAAGGTTTACTTGGAAGAACATTTAGTTTAAATTTCGTCATTCTTCCTCGCAGTGACGGTTTGTATGAGCTTCGCTTCGCTCAGGATGAGAAAAGATTCCCTTCTTCGATGACATTTCGACTACTTCGACTAATTGAGAATAGTAAGCTCCGTTCGGGTGGCTCAATATGACAGCTTCGCAGATTGATCATTGATCATTCAAGATTGAAAATTCAAAAATTAAAAATTCAAAATTGAAAGATTCGTAATTCTCAATTTGTAATCTTCAATCTATTAAAATTCGTTTCTTTGTTGCTTCGAATTGACTTCATGGCATTGAATAAAAACAATACTTCTCCTTTTCAAATAGAGCCTAAAATTCTCTTGGCTTATTTTCTTCGCTATTGGTATCTACTTTTAATTGGTATGGCTGGAGCTTTGTCTTATGCCTATTACCAAGTGCGCTATACACCCGCTACCTATTCTGCCACAGCACGTATGCTGGTGAAAGATGAGTATTCTTCTTGGGGACAGGAGTATTTCTTGCCTGGGATGGAATTGGTAAGTGGTAGAAATCGTTTGGTGAATGAAGTGGGTATCATCCGTTCCTTTCCCTTGATGGAGAAAGTGGCCAAGCGCTTGGATCGACCGATTAATTATTATAAAATTGGAAATATCAAGACTACGGAAATGTATCCTGGGACAGATTTTCAGGTGGAAGTGATCGAAGGGAAAGCTAATGGTGCTTACTATATCGATTTTCCTAAAGAAGGGAGGTATCGAATAGCAACAAGCCAAGAAGATTTGGCTGAGGCCAAAGAAAATGCCTTGAGTTCTCCCTATGCTTTGGAAGAAGCGGCCTTAAAGATTTCCATCAGATCTAGTTCTGTCTATACTGGGGAAGCCTATCTCTTTCAGTTGATGCCAGCAGATGCTTTGGCTAGGAATTTACAAGGCAGCATAGGCATTGATGTAGAGAACCAAGAATCTTCCATACTGATATTAAGCCATAGCGGAGCTACCCCTGCAAAATCCATCGACTATTTAAATACCCTCATGGAAACCTATATTGCTTGGGGAGTAGAGCAGAACAATACCATTGCCATCAATACCATTCAATTTGTGGATGAACAATTGCGAGAAATAGCAGATTCCTTGGTGGTGACGGAGTTTCGTTTGGAACAATTTCAAAAAAGAAATTTTAAGGAGCGGATTTTTGTGGAGGAGGATGTGAATAATTTGGCGAGGGTTTTTGAGTTGGAAGAATTGCAAACCCAAAGAGCCGTGCAAAGGGAATATTATGCCGCCTTGATGAAAACCGTGCAGCAAAAGGACTTTACCGCCTTTCCCTCTGCAGCCGTTTTTGGTTTTCAAGATCCTAATATCGATCGTATGATTTTGACTCTGATGGAGGCCATTGCCGAAGAAAAAGAAATGGCCTTGCAGTTTAAATCGAACAGTTTGTTGGCTGAAAGGGCAAGTGAAGAAGTAGAAGAGCGGAAAAAAGATTTGTATGAGGCTGCTCAATCCAATCTACAGCAGGTAGCCAGCTTGATTGATTCCTTAAAAAAGGTGATTCAAAGGGAGGAAGAAAAGGTGCTCAAAATACCTAAAGAGCAAAGGGAGTTTTTTAAATTACAGCGGGAAAATAAATTGTTGGGCGATTTATATACTTTTTTGTTGAACAAGCGATCGGAAGCGAGTATTGCCAAGGCCTCTAATGTAGAAAAGGCACAAATTTTAGATTATGCCAATCCCTACAATGTTCGTTTTATAGGACCCAAAGCGGCCAATATTTATGGCTTTTCCATCTTTTTAGGAATAGGGCTGCCGGCTGCCCTGATCCTTCTACTCTATGTCTTAAATACCAAAATTGTAGATCAGTCGGATTTAGAAGGATTGACTACTATACCAATTTTAGGTTCTATTTTTCATAAAAAGAATTTGGAGAACAATATCATCGTTGCCGATTCTTTAAAATCGGTGATGGCAGAGGCCTTCCGCTCCATCCGGACGAAATTGAACTTTATGGTGCCTGAAAAGGCCTGCACCAAAATTTTAGTGACCTCTTCCGTCAGTGGAGAAGGAAAGACTTTTACTTCCATCAATCTATCCGCCATGTATGCTGCCTCCGGCAAAAAAACGGTATTGGTGGGTGCAGATTTGCGTAAGCCCAAGATTTTTCAAGATTTTGGATTAAAAAATGAATTTGGCTTAAGTAATTTATTGATTGGTAAAAGCAGTTTAGCTGAAGCTACCCAAGCAACTCAGATCGCCCATTTGGATTTAATTTCTTCTGGCCCCATACCGCCCAATCCGGCAGAATTGATTGAAAGTGAACAAATGAAAGCCTTGATGCAGAAATTAGAAAGTACATACGAAGTAATCATTATCGATTCACCTCCCTTGGGTTTAGTAACGGATGCACTTTTATTGAACCAATATGCAGATGCTGCCCTCTACATTGTTCGCCACAATTATACCCAAAAAGCTTATTTGAAGAATATTAATGAGTTGTACGAAGAAAAAGCAATTACCAACTTAGGTATCGTAGTCAATGCAGTGAATCCCAAAGGGAGTATGGGGAAATATGGTTCTTACGGCTACGGCTACGGCTATGGTTATGGCTATGGCTACTATTCGGAGGATAAAAACTAATTGTCAAGTATTTGGGACAATTATTTAAAAAAGACTTTCTTTTGAATCTTTTGAAATGATTTATTCGAAAAGCCAAAACATATTTTTTGATGTTAGATAATCTTAAAAGTAAAAGTGTTTCTGCTTTCGGTTGGGCTTTGGGAGGGCAATTGTCTAATCAAGGGATTGGTTTTATCATTTCTTTGATCCTTGCGCGCTTATTAACACCTGAAGAGTTTGGATTGGCAGCTCTTGTTTTGGTGGTAAATCTCGTTGGACAAGTTTTTTTAGATGCGGGCTTGTCTATGGGTTTGATTCGAAAGAAAGAAATAAGCCATACCGAACTGTCTACTTTTTTTTATTTGAATATCTTTTTGGGAATTGTGATCATGTTGACCATCATTATCACGTCTGATTTAATTTCCGCGCTATTTGCTAATAAGAATTTATCGGTTTTACTTCAGTTAAGTTCCCTGCAATTTTTTATTTCTTCTTTTGGTTTGATGCCATCTGTTTTACTAAAAAGAGATATCAATTTTAGATTCTTATCCCAGCTAGATTTAGGTGTGAATATAGGCTCAGGCATAGTAACCATTATCTTGGCGTTATTAGGTTTTGGAGTATATAGCCTTGTTTTGCGAAGCATTGTAAGTAGTTTTATCAATGTTGGACTTTTATGGAGAAGAACGAAATGGCGACCTTCTTTTGTTTTCTCTATGGCTAGTATCAAGGCTACCTTTAGTTATAGCAGTGGGATTTTAGGACTAGGAATTGTCAATACCCTTTTTGATAATTTTAGTACTATTTTAATTGGGAAATTCTTTACATTTTCTACTATAGGAATCTACAATCGGGCAGCAAGTACAAGAGGCCTCATCTTTAAAAGCTTTGGTCCTTTATTCAATAAAGTTTTTTTTCCAGTATTGTCTAAAATACAAGATGATGATAAAAGGTTACTATCCTATTACCTCAAGGCTATAAAAATGGTCTCTTTATTTACTGTTTTTTTTATGGCAATGTTCTTTTTATTTGCCGATTCGTTAATTTACTATCTCTATGGTGAGCCTTGGATGGATGCTGCTCCCATATTAAAAGTATTGGCCATTGCAGGTTTAGTTCTTCCTTTAAGTGGTATTAATCTAAATCTTTTTATGGTGAAAGGGAAGACGAAATTTTTAATGAGATATGAATTGGTAAAGCACATATTGGCTGCATGTTTAATGATTATTTCAATTCGTTTTGGAATGGGTTATTTTTTAAAATGTTTAGTTGTAATTGCTTTTTTATTTTACCTTTTAAATACAGTATTAACATTTAAATTATTCAATTTTTCTATCAAAAGACAATTTATGGCATTTATTTCGAAATTAATGCCTGCCTTGGGATTAGTCGTAATCCTAGAAATCTTTATTGCACCCAAGGAAGTATCTTTGAGCTATATCTTAATCGGAGTACCTTTATTCACTCTAGCTTATTTTGCTTTGGCATTTTTAATGGATAAAGATCTATTCTTTCTAATTAAAGACATACTAATTAAAGACATATTGAAGCCGAAGTTTCAGCATTTTGTTAAAAAATAAAAATCAATAAATTGCTCAGTAATTTTTATTAACTGTTTCAACTGTAAAAGTTTTTTTGTTATTAAACATGTAATTAACTAGTATTAACTTAACTAAGATTATCTGTAAAAGGATAATAAAAGACTATAAGTAAAACTATTTTATAAAATAGCAAAGGAACATTCCTAATTTCAGGCTAATCGTGTTTAATATTTTTTAGAAAATACTTCTTTTTCAAAATATTCCAATTATTTTGCATGAAAAAGAGATATACACACCAAGTTCTGAATTTAATCACGATAAAAAAGAAATATCGACAGAATTAGAAAATAACATTAAAACTAAAGAGTGGATTTTGTATAAATTTTTTCCTGAATATAATCTATGATACCTGTAACAAAATCGTTCTTACCTCCTATCTCCGAATACATGGCACAGATCCAAAGTGCCTATGCGAATGAATGGTTGACCAATAGAGGAGAGTTGGTCTTAGAGCTGGAATCTAAATTGCGTAATTATTTGGCTTTAGAAACTAGTGATCTTTTAATTACCACGAATGGTACGATTCCCTTACAAATTGCCCTAAAACTCTTAGGCGAAGGCGGGGAGGTGATTACCACCCCTTTTTCTTATGTGGCTACTACTGCAGCCATTGTTTGGGAAAATTGCACACCTGTTTTTGTAGATATTCACCCAGAATTTTTAACGATAGATGAAAGTAAAATTGAAGCTGCCATCACGAAAAAAACGACTTGCATTTTAGCCACCCATGTTTTTGGAAACCCTTGTCATGTGGAGGCTATTGAGGCGATTGCTAAAAAGCATCATTTAAAAGTGATTTATGATGCGGCACATTGCTTTGGAGTAAGCTACAAAGGCAAAAGTATTTTCGAATATGGGGATGTGAGTACTTGCAGTTTTCATGCTACTAAACTATTCCACACCGGGGAAGGAGGAGCGATCTTTTGCAAAGAAAAACAACTGTTGGATAAAGTCTATTATAGTCACAATTTTGGTCACGATGGGCCTCTGGCTTTTCATGGTTTGGGCATCAATGGGAAAATCTCTGAATTGCAGGCAGCCATGGGTTTAGCTGTATTGCCTTATATGGGTCCTATTTTAGAGGCCAGGGAAAAAATTGTATCTTTTTATGACAAGCATTTGGACTTTAGTCAAATTAAAAAAATAAAAATAAGAGAAGATACGCTATGGAATTATAGCTACTACCCCATACTCTTTAAGCATGAGGAAGCTTTGCTAGGGGCGCAGCAGAGACTTAATGCATTAGATATTTTCCCAAGACGTTATTTCTATCCATCCTTAAATAGCTTGCCTTATGTTAAGCCTATTACCTGCGCTGTTTCTCAGGATATAGCCGCTAGGGTTTTGTGTTTACCTTTGTATGTTGGTTTGGAAAAACAATCACAAGAAAAAATCGCTAGTATAATAAATAATGGCTAATACGTATAAAACCATTGCAATTATGCAACCTTACTTTTTGCCATATTTTGGTTATTTCCAGTTAATTAATGCTGTCGATACTTTTGTATTATATAATGATGTGCAATTTATTAAACAAGGCTGGATTAATAGAAATAGAATTATTATTAATAATAATGCTCAGTTTATTACCGTGCCTTTATTGAAAGTGAGTTCAAATAAAAAGATTAATGAGACTGAAATCAATCATGCTCAATTTAGTTTTTGGTTGAGTAAATTATCTAAAACATTGCAGCAATCTTATAAAAAGGCTATTAACTTGGATATGGGAATTGACTTATTAAACACAATTAATAATTCAGTGAAGGAATTTTCAACAATTGATCAGCTAAACAAATTTGTTATCAAACAAATCTGTCAGTATTTAGATATTTCTACGATGATTGAAGATTCATCCATATTATTTAATAATTCTTCATTAAAAGGTCAGGATCGTATTTTAGATATTTGCAAAGAGCTTTCTTCTGAGAGATATATAAATGCTATTGGAGGTAAAGAATTGTATTCAAAAGAAGCTTTTCTTTCGAAGGGAATCGAATTGGGCTTTATTAATAGCGAATTAGAACCAGAGAGTTTTTCTTACTCAATATTGCATGCAATTATGCTTGAAGATAAAGATCAGTTGAAAAGGAAATTAAATTCTTATCATGTTAGTTAAGTATTTTGTAAAAGAGGAACTTAGTGTTGATTTTATAAAGAATTTAATTCATAGCGTAAATGATCAATTTATTCCTTCTTTATCAACAACTGTGAATATCTTAGAGTATTCTAAAAAATTGCAAAAGAGCGCCAATTGTATTTTATTGGAGGAAAATGGTAATATATTAGCATTTATTTTTTTTTATTTCATTAATAATAATAAGACGTCCTTGTATATTACATTAATTTGTTCTATCAAAAAAGGAATGGGTGAAAAGATTTATCTAGAATTAATAAATAGGCTGTTGCCAAATTCGATAAAGCTTGAGGTATTTAGAGAAAATCATTCAGCAATTGCTTTCTACAAAAAGCTTGGATTTGTAAAGGAAGGAGAGAAGTCAAATGAAAAGAAATTATTTCTTAAGCATGAATTAAAATGAAAGTATCTGTTGTAGTTTTATGCTATAATCATGAATTATATATCTCTAAGACTCTAGAATCTATTGTTAGCCAAAGAACGAATTTTGAATTTGAAATTTTGATAGGAGACGATTGCTCTAAGGATAAATCTAGAAAAATCATTGATAAGTTTCATTTTGAATTTCCAAAAAAAATAAGAAAAATATATCCTTCATCGAATTTAGGACCAAATGGAAATTATTTAAATTGTTTTAACGAGACAAAAGGCAAATACATCGCGTTTTGTGAGGGGGATGATTATTGGATTGATACCTACAAGCTGCAAAAACAAGTGGATTTTCTAGAGCAAAACCCCAAATATGGTGGAGTTTCCACTAACAATAGATGGTTAATAGAAAATGAGCATTCTTTTAGAGATAGCATTCTAGAAGAAGGGGAAATAACTTTTGAAGATTTGTGCGAATCCAATCTCCTTAATTCCCAGACGATTTTATTTAGAAAATCTCTAGTAAAAAATATCGAATGGATGAAGGATTTAAAAATAGGCGATTGGCCGCTGCACTTATTGGTGGCCAATCAGCAGCCCTATTACAGACTCCAAGAGATTACTGCGGTATATCGCGTGCATGATGGTGGAGTACATTCTCTGCTCCAAGAAGAAGTCAAATTAAGAAATAGAGTAGAGGCGTTAGCAGCAGTATTAGAAAATTTAGATTTATCTAAAGAACGCTTGGACTTAACCAAAGGGTCGATTAGGGGCTTACTAAAGAAAATAATGAATTACAATTCTAAAGAACCTAAAGCCATAAGAAAAATGTATTTTAAATATGGTGGTACGATATTTAACAAAACAATACTTAAAAGCTATATCCATGAACTATTCTGAGATTTACATTGGTCAAAAAGCAGAGGTAATTCATCAAATTACAGCAGAGGATATTCAAAAATTTGCAGATTTAACCGGAGATGATAATCGCTTGCATGTGGATGCTTCTTTTGCCAAACAGACTGCTTTTAAAAAACAAGTAGCCCATGGGATGTTGGGAGCGTCTTTTATTTCTACCGTGATTGGAACGAAGCTGCCAGGAGATGGCGCATTGTGGTTTTCTCAGTCTTTGGAGTTTTTATTGCCGGTAAGAATAGGAGATACTATCACTATAATCGCAGAGGTGCTCAAAAAGAACGATCGGGAGGAAAGTATTGAGTTATCTACTGTAATTTTTAATCAAAACAAGCAAAAAGTAACCACTGGGAATGCAAAAGTTAAAATTGTAGCTATTGAAGAAAGCCAAGCAACTGCAGCTCAAAAAGTGAGTCAAGAAGATAAAATAGCTCTGGTAGTAGGTGCTTCAGGTGGCATAGGAATAGAAAGTACGAAGCAACTCCTTGCCGCAAATTTTAAAGTAATAGCTCACTACAATACCCATAAAGAAGAATTGCAGGCATTGAAACAAAGTTTGGAGGAGCCAGAACGCTTAATGCTTGTTCAAGGAGATTTGACTCTAACTAAAGGAGTAGAGCAGCTTTTAAATAGCATAAAGCGCTATGCTTCTGCTTTAGATGCTATGATTTATACCTCAAGTCCGACGGTTCCAAACATCGAATTTCAACAACTGGATTGGAAAGACTTTCAAAAGCAAATCCAATTGCATGTAGAAATCCCATTTCTGTTGACGCAGCAATTAGAAGAAACATTAGCTGCAAGGAATGCAGGAGTTGTTTTTATTACTACGCAATCGATAGAGCAACCATTTTCAAAACTAACCCATTATACGGTAGCAAAAAGTGCTCTTTTGGGTTTGACTAAATCTTTAGCGCATGATTTAGCCGCAAAAAAAATACGGGTTAATGCGGTTTCACCAAGTATAGCTGATACGGATTTAAATGCTGATTTGCCACAAAAAGTAAAATTACTTACTGCAGCAAAAACGCCATTGAAGCGTTTAGCAGCTCCAGAAGATATCGCACAAGCTATCGTATTTTTGGCAGATTCGACCAAAAGTGGCTTTATAACCGGAGAAACCATCCGCATTAATGGCGGACAAGTCATGTGGTAATTTTAGAATAAAAAATACAATAATCTCTCTTCCAATGAACACTTATTTAGATCTTTTAAAGGCCAATGCTAACTTAAAACAAGTCAAGAAGCAGCATAAAATAGAATTGCTTGTCTTGAATAATATTACCATCAACCCCATAAAGGAATACTTGGAATATAGTTGTGCCTTAGATGGGATAGAAGCAAGTATTCGTTTTGGAGACTACGATAATATTGTACAAAATGCACAAGGCCTGACTACTAAGGATAAAGCCATTCTTGTTTTTTGGGAATTGGCAAATAGTATCCATGGCCTAGAGTATAAAATTGATTCTTTAAGCGCTTCTGATTTAGAAGCGCTTGAACAAAAGATTAAAAGGGAGCTAAAATTGACCTTTGATGCACTAGCCGATGCTTCTTTGCTAATCATGAACCGCTTTACTGCACTGCCTTTTACTTATTTACAAACAGAAAGTGCTGCATTGGAGGCATTGGCAATACGCTTGAATAACTTTTGCGATAAAGAAGCTCCTTCTTTTGTAAAATGGGTAAACATCGATAAGTGTTTAGTGCAATCTGGTATTGATTTAGCTATAGATTATAAAGGCTATTTGAAAAGTAAACTCTTGTATAAGCATGCCTTTTATTGGAACTACAGCCAACTTATCCAACCCTATTTTAATGCCCTTTGCGGACAAGTTAAAAAGCTATTGGCACTGGATTGCGACAACACCCTATGGAAAGGAATATTAGGGGAAGACGGTGCAGAATACATTGCCATGGATGAGAATACTTATACAGGGCAGCCTTTTGCAGCCGCGCAATATAGAGCGATTGCCTTAGGTAAAAAGGGAGTGCTTTTGGCCCTAGCAAGCAAAAATAATGAGGAAGATGTAGATTCCCTTCTACAGCATCATGCTTCCATCCAGATTAAAGAGGAGCATTTGCTTGCCAAGAAAGTAAATTGGAAAGCGAAAGGAGAAAATTTATTACAATTGGCCAAAGAAATCAATATTGGCGTAGATTCTTTTGTTTTTGTGGATGATAGTGATTTTGAGCTGCAAGCGATGCGAGATCAGCTACCAACGGTAAAAAGCATACAAGTGCCAAAAAATGCCGTAGACTACTATGTGGAACAACAAGCATGGGCAAATCATTTTATTCAATTGAATGAAAGCGTAGAAGATGCTAAGAAACTAGAACAGTACCGGCAAAATTTGAAGCGGACCAATGCAGAAGAAAAGTTTGAGAATTTCGAAAGCTTTTTAGCAGACTTAGACTTAGAGATGACGATTCATCGGAATGATGCAAGCTTAATCAGTAGAATGGCGCAGATGACACAGAAGACCAATCAATTTAATTTAACCACGCCTAGATATGCAGAAGCACAAATTAAAGGGTTTGTAAAGGCGAAAGATTCCGATTGTTTTGCATTTGGCCTCAAGGATAAATTTGGCGATAGTGGGATAACAGGCTTGTGCATCGTTCATTACCCCAATGAAAAGACTGCCGTAATGGATACTTTGCTCATGAGTTGCAGGGTGTTGGGGCGTAAGGTGGAGTTTAAATTTATGGAAGAACTGCTCTCGGAAATTTTTAAGAAGGCGGAGGAGGTAGAAGCCTGCTATCAAAAAAGCAAAAAAAATATGCAGGTAGCCGACTTTTATGAAAAGATCGGCTTTGAAGTGAAAGAGAAATTAGAGAATAAGACCCACTATTCCATGAAAAAAAATACCTTTGAAGCTTCCAATGCATACAACTATATCCAATTGAAATATGCCTAAAATTGAAGATAAAATAAGAGAAATAATGGCTTTGGTATTTGAAGTGCCGCTAGCAGACATCCAAGAAGACAGTAGTCCTGACGATATACATGCTTGGGATTCTATAGGTACGATCAATCTGCTTACCGCCTTAGAAGAAGAGTTTAATGTGGAGTTTGAAGAAGAAGATGTTCTAGAAATGCTCAATTTTCAGTTGATCAAAATTAAAATTGAGGAAAAACTAGAAGCTTAGCTAATTCGATTTTTATAAAGAAAGAAATTTTGTTTTTTTAAAAAATAATGGCGTTGTAATCAATTTTTATGAAAGTTCGTGAAGCCAAGAAATCAGATTTTGATAAGGTACATATACTTTTAAAAAGACTTAACGACTCAACTTTTAGTAAGTGTGATTGGGCAAAAATTACTAGAATTGATTTTAATGCAAAGAACAAATATTATGGCTATGTTTTAGAAGATGGGATGGAGATATTAGGCTTTATAGGAACTATTTTTTCTAAACGATCATTTAATGGGGACGTTATTAATTATTGTAATATACATAGTTGGATTATTGATCCTAAAGTAAAACTTGGGGGTTTAACTTTATTATTAAAAGTGCTAAAACTTGAAGACCATGTAATCACTAATTTTACGGCATCAGAAGAGCCTTACAAGATTTTTAAAAGCCTAAAATTCAAGGAAGTTGATTTTAAAAATTATAAGTTGCTCCCTTTACAAACCCTCAAGATGCTTTTGAATATCAAAATACAAAGTATTAATGATAAGAACGCTGAAAAGCTTTTACAGCTAGATCAATTGCTTTTATATAATGACCATAAGAGATTTGAGAATGTTCAGTTCTTATACCTCAACAATGGAGGGGAAGCTTCCTTTATAATAACGAAAAGGGAAGCATATAATCCAAAAGTTCTACTTCGAATTCCATTTTTGCGAAAGTTTCTTACGGATAAATTATTTCTTGCCGAAATTCATTATATAAGTAATCCCAAAGTTTTTTTCCAGGTATTCTCGACTACTAGAGTTGCACTTAAAATATGCAGAAGACTAGGTGCTGTAGGTCTGCTTGTTTCAGATAGGTATTTATCTAAGAATTACTCTTTGAAAAAACATTATTATCCTAGAAAAAGACCCTACTTATTTAAGTACGCAGAAAAGGATTATTTAGTAGATACATTGTATTCAGAACTTTTTATCTTGAATTTTTAATATGGGTCAATTCAATGCAAAAACTCTATTAAAAAAGTCTGTAGCGCCATTTTTTGCTGGATTATACCAAGGCCTAGGGCAAATTGTAGTTCTTCATCGGGTAATAGCTGAATCAAAAAATCAGCGTCTAAGAAATACTGGAATAGAAATTACAGAAGAGCATCTAGAGCAATTAATTATTTTTTTCAGAAAAAGAAATTACGATTTTATTTCTCTAGAGGAATTAGTCGATTACCTAGCTGTTAAAAGAAAAAGGAAGTTTGTGATTTTTACTTTAGATGATGGCTATCTTGATAATTTGACTAATGCTTATCCTGTTTTTAAAAAATATAAGGTTCCTTTTACTATCTACATTACTACCAACTTTCCTGATAAAAAAGCAGTTTTATGGTGGTATTTATTAGAAGACTTATTACTTAAAGAACAAAGTATTTCCTTTAGATTTCAGAATAAGTCATATGCTTTTAAGCTTCAGACTTATTCTGAAAAAGAGGTAGCCTTTAACTATCTAAGAGAACTTATAAAGTCTCAGGAAGAAGAAAATCAACTCGCCTTAATCGATTCATTATTTTCTATTAATGGTATTCCGCTTTATCAAAAAGTAGAAGAATTAGCCTTAAATTGGGATCAAATAATACAACTAAATAATGACCCCTTGGTATCTATTGGAGCTCATACGGTTTCTCATCCATCTTTCAAGGCTATAAGTGATGATCAAATTTTAAAGGAAATTAATGAGTCAATACAAATATTAGAGTCAAAGCTTGATGCAACAATAAAGCATTTTGCATATCCATATGGCTCAGCTGTTGAGGTTGGTGAAAGAGAAGTAAAACTTCTGTCCAAAACAAAAATTAAGACTGCAACAACAGGAAGGGTTGGCAATGTGATGAGAGAACATATAAATCACCTTCATGCTCTACCTCGTTTGTACATTGGTTCAGCAACAACAGAATTAGAATTGAATAATTTTATAAGTGGGAAAACTTCTTTTATTAAAGGTGTAAAAGAGCGAATTATAACTGTATGATTGTTAGGGGTGAAACTTTAGTATTTTTTACTTTACAGTATCCATACGGAAGTAAATCGGAAACTTTTATTGAAAGTGAAATTCAGTACTTAGCAGAATCCTTCGAACGAGTTATTATTCTTCCAAGAGAAAAAAATAGTGAAAAGAAAAGAACTGTACCACCTAACGTAGAAGTAAATGACCTTTTGATTAGTAAGGATAAATTAGAAAATCATTATCGATACTTATTTAGTTCCGTTAGGGTATTCTTAACGGTTTTTCGTATATATATCTATACTGTAATATTTGATAAGAATAGAGTCCATTACTTTAAAGGAGGATATTTTCTATATTATTTGCTTAATGCTTTGGATGAGGCAAAACTAATTCAAGCTTTCATAGAAAAAGCAAATCTAAATAAGCCTGTTTTTTACGATTACTGGTTTGTTAACTCTACTTTAAGTTTAGCCTATCTTAAGTCAAAAGAAAAAATTGCTAAACTATACTGTCGAGCACATGGTTTCGATGTATTTAACGAAAGGTGGAATTGTGGTACTGTGCCGTTCAGAGAATATATAGTGAAAAATATAAATACAGTTTTTGCTATAAGTTCGTATAACATGCAATACATACAAAATCAATTGAAGTATTGCAAGGAAAAAATAAAAGTTGCATACTTAGGAGTCAAGGATGGAAGTTCAGTCAATAGTTTTGGAGTTGAAAAACAGGATAGACAGTTTTTAATAGTTAGTTGTGCTAACTTATTTCCATTTAAACAAGTACATAGAATTCCAGAAGTATTGAAGCTCTTAAAGTTAAATAAACAAAGTATAAAGTGGGTTCACTTTGGTGATGGCGAATGTGAACTAGAGTTAATGCAAGCTTCTGAGAAATTACCACAAGCTATAATTTTTGATTACAAGGGGCATGTCGAAAATCAAGAGGTTATAAATTTTTATTTAAATAGTAATGTTGACTTATTTATATCTCTTAGTTTGATGGAAGGTTTGCCTGTGTCTATGATGGAGGCCCAAAGTTTTGGCGTTCCTATATTAGCCTATGGGATTTTTGGTATACCTGAGATTGTTAATGCAAAAACAGGTATGTTAATTGATTTAAAGGATACTGAAAAAGAGATAGCTCGCAAGATAGATAGTCTGGTTAAGAAAGAAATTCGATTTGAAAGAGATCAAATAAAAGAGTTCTTTAATCAACATTTTAATGCTGAGCATAATTTTAAAGAGTTTACCCAAAATATTCTAGAAGGATGATGAAAATATTAAAAAATAAACTATTTAATACACTTTATCTTTTATTGAGATTTGGGAATTATATTAGTTCCACAAGTCAGGTAAAGATGCATAGAAACACAAAAGTGTATGGAAGTCGTTTAGATGGAAATATTACTATTGACGAAGGATGTATTATTTCGAGGTGCGAGTTGTATGGTGATATTGAAGTAGGTAGATACACTAGTATAAATGGTCCAAATACCGATGTGATTGCAAATGGAGGCAAGGTAATTATTGGGCAATTTACTTCCATTGCTAGAAACGTCTCTATTCAGCTAAGTAATCATAACCTATTAAAGGTAACAACTTATCCTATTTTTAAAAATGTTTTTAATGAAGAAAGTAATGATGAATTTATTTCTAAGGGGGATATTTATATAGGTAATGATGTATGGATAGGAACTCATTCAGTTATACTTTCTGGATCAATAATAAATCATGGGGCTGTAATAGCAGCAAATTCTGTAGTTTCTGGTGAAATTCCTCCCTATGCAGTTGTTGCAGGTTCTCCTGCCAAGCTAATAAAATATAGATTTCCTCCTGAGGTTATAACATCCCTTTTAGAAAAAAAATGGTGGGATTGGTCAAAAGACAAAATACAATTAGAAAGGATTTTTTTTGAATAAACATTGACTAATAATACGGAAGAAATGGTAAATCCTAATTTGTTGGTTATAGGCGCTATGAAGTCAGGCACTACAAGCCTTTATTATTATTTCGGTATGTATCCTGAGTTACAGATTTTAAACGATATGAAGCAATTTAAAAAGATATCAAACATTAGCTATAGTTAATGATAAAAACAATATCCATCCTTATTCCAAATTACAACAATGCCAAATGGCTTTCAGCCTGTATCCAAAGTTGTTTAAGCCAGGCTGGCTATTTTTTTAAAGAGATTATTGTGGTAGATGATCATTCCACAGACGATTCTTGGCAAGTTTTGCAGCATTTTCAATCTTCTTACCCAAAGGAAGTCTTTATTTATAAAAACCCAGATAAAGGAGGGAATCAAGCGAGGAATTTCGGATTTAAAAAAGCTAAAGGGGATTACATTCAATGGTTGGATAGCGACGATTTGCTCCTGCCCGGGAAATTAGAAGCGCAAATCAATTTCTTGGAAAGAAATACAGATATCGATATCGTTTACTCCGATTGGCGGATGGACTTTTTTGAAGGAGAAGAAAAAAAGAAGGAAGAAATTGTACTGACTAAAAAGCAAGATTCTTTCTTGAAGGCTTTAATTGAAGATCAATGGTTGCCCAATAATAGTTATCTATTAAGGAGAAGTATAACTCAAAAATTACATCAAGAAGTTGCATGGAATCCGGAACGGAAGGTGGCTCAAGATCGGGAATATTTTACCATTGCCGCTATAATGGGAGCTCAATTTGCTTATGTTCCAGGTCTTTTTTCCGTCTATAATCGCTGGTCAGAACATAGCGTCTCTGCTATGGATTTTAAAAGTCGTTTAAGTTTAAACCAAGCCTTGGAATTAAAATTTATGGATTTAATTGAAGCGCAGGAGGGTATAGATTCTAAAATGAAAAGAGAATTGATTTCTGTTTTGAAGACAGATGGCTTAAAAGCGTGCTATTATCATCCTAAACTAAGAATCAGTAGACCCATTTCTTTTATGGAGATCCAATGGGGACACATGCATTATAAAATGAGATTTGTAATACCATTAGTATGGGTCTTTCAAATGACCTTATATAAGTTAAAACTTATTTCCAAACCTTGATTTCCCTGCCCATAATTTTTTCTATTTCTTTTATATCATTCAAGAAATATTTTTTATTCATAGTAGTAATTATATTTTGATCAAGCTTTTGTGGTTTTTTGCTTAAGTTTTTTTCTATTTGTTCGTTAATTGATTTGTAGAGATTAGTAATTCTGAATAATAGAAATATCTTTTTTATTGGTCTCAGAATCACTTTAGTTTTAATGTAAATAGATTTGATGGCCTCATGTTTTGGTAATTGAGTTATATTGCTTTTTTCAGATTTTACAATATAAGATTCAAGATCTACATCAAGAAAATTTTCCAATTCAACAATGGCTTCTTTCTTTTTATGAATGAATAATTCCTCAAAGATGATTATGTGTATATTATCACGCTTGAAGTAATCTAAAAATCTTTCTATTTGAGGTGAGTAAATACTTCTACTGATATAATTAGCGGGAGTGTACCAATTGACAAAAGTATTTTGATTTAAATCAATGAATTCTTTAGAAATAACTTTTTCGAAATTAGTTTCATTTTCAACACCATTCATTCTGTAGAAGTTGAATTGTGAATAAGCTCTCTTAACAGGCTGCCTTAGTATAAAGATAATTTTCGGTTCTCCTAGGTGTTTAGAAATTCTCTCTGCTGTCCAACTGTAAGCCATGTAATCAGGTGTAAAATCTCCAATGTATTTTTCTCCAGCATAGTTTTTAAAATGCTTAGAATACCAATTTATTCCTTTCTGATAATGCTCGTCTCGGTGAAAAAACTTAATTTCTTTTATTGGTAAGTAAAAATCAGGGTGTTTATTGAGGATGTCAAAAAGGGAAGTAGTTCCTGCCTTTTGAGCTCCAACCACAAGCAAATTTGGTAGAACTATATTTTTCATTAGATAAACTCTAAAATATGGAGAATTTATAAAACAGTAACTAAACTGATTGGTTATTTTCGTCTTTTATATAATTGTCAATCAAATTAAGTGGCTAAGTCAAAAATATTATTTCTTACTACTGCCAGTATTGCTACCAATCCGCGTTTGTTAAAGGCCTATATGTTCTGGCGAAGGCAAGGCCATGCATGTAAAATAATGGCTTTTCGCATGCATAATTGGGCAGATACTTTGGATGATGATTTAATTGCAAAATACCACTTAGATCTAGTCTCCATTCCAGCTTCCAAGCAGAATTATCTATTTTGGTTACAAGCAAGCCTATGGAACCGATTCTTAGCATTCTTTCCTCTTAGGAGCCTTTCCATGCGGTTTTTAGCTTATGCTTCTAATAAACGCACTTGGCAACTAACGCAGTACTTAAAGAAAAATAACTTTGACTATGATCATATCGAAGCGCATACCTTGGGTGCTCTTTATCCTGCTTATTCTTGGTCGAAAAAAAAAGGAAAAACTTTTTCTTTTGACGTAGAAGATTTTCATCCAGAAGAAAAAATTTCTTTTCAAAAAAACAAAGAGAAGGCAAGGCGTTATTTTCTAATGAAAAAGCTATTGCCATTTGCTAAGTTTATTAGCGCTGCTTCCCCTTTAATTGCAGAAGAGACGGAAAAGCTCATTCATAAAAAGGTAGTTACTATTAATAATTCTTTTCCAGAGGCAGAATTTAAATCTCCTAAAAATTTAAAAATAAATGCTAAACTGAAACTGCTATGGTTCTCACAACATATTTCATTTGGAAGAGGCTTGGAGTATTTTTTAGAAGCAGCTTGGCTCTATAAGGAACATATACATATTAGCTTAATAGGGAGTTTAAATGGAGAATTTAAAAACAAAATAATATTGCCCAAGCAAGAGTTTATTGAGATAAGATCACCAATGCCTCAAGAAGACTTACATGCAATTTTACCGCACTATGATGTTGGTCTTGCTTTAGAGGATGGGAAAGAAGATTATAATCGTGAAATTTGCTTAACCAATAAGATTTGGGCATACTACCAGGCTGGATTATTTATTTTGGCAAATAAGACCAAAGCGCAAATTCAATTTATGCAGAAGCGTCCTGAACATGGACAATTAATAAGTTTAAAAAAAAATGATTTGACTACTGCTTTGCAAGCTTTAATTGAAGCAAAGAAACTAGTGCAATCCTCCAAAGAAAAAAGATATAGAAAAGCAAAAACCGAATCTATTGAACATGAAATGGAGAAGTTGAAACAGTTGATGAAATGAAGAATATATTAATTATTTATCCCCATTGGCCGCCTTCCAATTTGGCTGGAGTGCATCGTCCCCGCTTAATCAGTAACTTTTTACCAGAATTTGATTGGCATCCTATAGTTTTAACGGTTCACGAAGATTATTATGAAGAGAAATTGGATGATGACTTTTTAAAAACAATTGGGGGAACTACTGAAGTGATAAAAGTGTCTGCATATAAGAGCAAAAAGAAAAGAATTATTGGAGATATTGGCTTAAGAGCTTTTTTTCAATTACAAAAAAAAGCGATGCAAATCTTAAAAGAGCGGACCATTGATTTTATTTGGGTGCCCATACCATCCTATTATACTACCTTAATGCTGCCAGGCTTATATAAAAAATTTAAGGTTCCTTATGGGATTGATTATATAGACCCTTGGGTAAAACCCCGAGATGTATTGGGTGCTTTTTTGAGTAAAGCTTATTTGAGTAATGGATTAGCGCGTCTATTAGAGCCCTATGCCGTTAGCAAGGCTGCTTTAATTAGCGGTGTAGATGAAGCTTATTATCGTCCAGTTTTGGATAGGAATTTTAAAGGACAGTCTATTGCAAATGTTGGTATGCCTTATGGCTTCGATCCAAAGGATCATCAAATCGAATTAAATAATGTTGCCTTACCTTGGAAAGAAGGAGAAGAAGCCTATATTTATGCAGGTGCCTTTTTACCAAAGTCACATTTGTTTCTAAAAAAGCTATTTGCTTGCATCAGCGAAATAAGAGACAGAGGAGAATGGCCAGTACTTAAAAAGCTTTATTTTTTAGGTACAGGAAATTATCCTGGAAAGCAGATTGCAGAATATGCGAAAGAGTATCATTTGGAGGAGATTGTTATCGAACAAAAGGAACGCTTTCCTTTTTTACACATTTTGTATTTTTTGAACCAAGCAAAAGGGGTAATTGTTTTAGGCAGTACGGAACAACATTATACCGCTTCCAAAATTTTTCAATCCTTGCTCAGTAAACGTCCCGTTTTCGCAATTTTTCATCATTTAAGTTCAGCTGTTAGTATTATGCAGTCTGCCAATGCAGCTAATTATTTGGTAAAGTATAAAGAAGTTATGCAGGAGAGCGAACTAAAGCGGGAAATAAGTGAGGTGGCAAGCGCTTATTTCTTAGAACCAACTATTTGGCAAATTGAATTGGATGCGCTCGATCTTTATTCGGCAAAAAAATCTACACAAGCTTTAGTAGAAAAAATGGAAGAAGTGCTATGAGTTCTAAAAAGCTAGCAATCATTCTTTCCCATCCTGTTCAATACTATGCTCCCTTATTTGCTGTATTGAGCAAAGAAATAGAGTTGAAAGTGTTTTATGCTTTTCAACCAAATGCAGTTCAGCAGGGAAAAGAGGGTTTTGGCCAAGCTTTTCAGTGGGACATCAATTTATTAGAAGGTTATAACTATGAATTTGTCACCAATATGGCCAAAGCACCTTCTTCGGCCACTTATACAGGCTGTGATACGCCTAATTTAGGAGAACGTTTAAAAGATTATGGAGCAACGCATATGGTGACTTTTGGCTGGCATTTAAAAATGTACCGACAAGCACTACAGTACGCCAAAAGCAATAAAATTCCAATTGCCGTAAGAGGAGATTCTCAATTGAATCCGCAGCTTGCAAGCTGGAAAAAAATCATTAAAAAAATATATTACCCCTTCTTTTTGAATCAATACGATGCTTTTTTATCGGTAGGTAGCCGAAATAAAGCGTATTTAAAGTATTATGGCGTTCCAGAAAGGAAAATTATTTTTTCTCCCCATGCCATAGATCAAGCCTTTTGGAAGGGGCAAAGAAAGAAGGAAAACTCCACTTTTGTATTTCTATGGGTAGGAAAATTTATTCCTTTGAAGCGCCCATTAGATGTGATCCAAGCTTTTAAAAAAATGCTAGCTGAGGATGCCAATTTAAAGGAAAAAGTTGTGCTGCAAATGGTTGGTAGTGGAGCCCTTTTAGATGAAGCAAAGGAGCAGACAAAAGACGGCAAGCAAATACAATTTTTGGGCTTTAAAAATCAAACAGAATTAAAGTCTGTCTATGCCGGAGCAGACTGTTTAATATTGAGCAGTGATTCAGAAACATGGGGCTTGGTAGTGAATGAGGCCTTTGCGGCAGGCATTCCTGCCATAGTTTCCGAGGCTTGTGGTTGTGGGCCTGATTTGATTAATGTTGCAACAGGCAAAGTATACCCAACAGCTAATATAGAAAAGCTTAAAGTGGCGATGCAGTCCATCTTGGAGCAAAGTGAAAATGCCGAACAGATTTCTAATCTAGAAAAAGCTCTGGGAGAAAAGAATAGGCTTTACTCTTTGGAAAGGAATATCCAATCTTTTCAGGAGTTTATAGAAAATTATTGAGAAGTATCCTTTAAAAACGAACTCCTAAAGCCTCAAAATAGGGCGCATTTTCTAACCTCTTTTTTACTATATCTACCTCTCTAAGGTAAATGGTATTGCCATGAAAGCTCCTTTCTTTTCTTGGGTTTAATTTTCTGTCAAAAGGAGAATAGTGATACGCTTCAAAATCTTCGGCTATCATTTTCTGATGAATTGCATCCTCATCAAAACCATACCTACCTCCAGAACCATTTAATTCCATAATCACTGCCTGTAATTGATGGTTTTTCAAAAGAGAAGAAGAGCCCCGAATTACTTCCGTTTCAAAACCTTCTACATCAATTTTAATCAATTTAGGGACTAGCTTTTGTTCAGCTACACAATGGTCCAAGGTATTAATTTCAATCGGGATTGCTTCTTCTTGGCTATTCAAAACAATATGATTGATGGTATCTTGATTCATTGAAAATTGCATGCTTCCTTTTTCTGCTCCTACTCCTTGATTAAAGAGAAGGGTTTTCTTTTGGATTCGGTTTAGAAATATATTGTTTTCCAAATGCTTAAATGTGCTAGGCGAAGGCTCAAAGCTGCAAGTCAAAGCTCCAATAACTTTAGAGGCTAGAATCGTATAACTTCCAACATTTGCCCCAACATCAAAGAAAACATCCTCTTTCTTTAAAAAATGTAATAAAAAGGCCATTTCTTCAAATTCATGCAAGCCACTGTATATATTACCAGTTGCTCCTGTCATGCCTTTGGAAACAAGAAAAGTGCTGTCTCCTATAAAGGGCATTAAAACAGGTCTTTTCAATATTTTTTGAGCCACTTGCCATCTTAAAAAAATGGCTAAACTTTTTAGTTTACTCCTGCTTCCTATAGGATGCCTTAGGAGGTATTTAAGGTTTTTATATAGTTGCATCTGTTCAGCTATTTAGGATATAATAATAGGAAGCTATATTAGTCGCCTAATATTAAATATCTCTCGCTAAGAAATTTATTCATTTTTTGATTCGATAAATATCTTCTTTTTATTAGTCTATTCCTACAAGCCATTTAATTTAGTTGAATTCTTAGAAGGAATTCTATCTTTGCAAAAGATGAAAAGCAGCTTAATTCTATTTCTCATTTCTTTGGCTTATTTTCTGTACGTGCTAGTCATTGCGGATTATCTATTTTTTACTTCTTTAGGTTTAGGCTTTAGCCTCTATATCTTTCTACTTTTTTTGCATAAAATAGGAAAGGAAATGGCCATTAAAGAAATGATTGTTCTGATAGCAGCAGCCCAATGGATCGTTGGAGCTAAAATTGGGTACAACATTGGCAAGGTGCACTATAAATACTATATGTATGTTGAAGAAGAAGTGTACATGAGTTTTGTAGTGCCAGGAGTAATCCTCTTTTATTTGGGCTTAAAGCTGTTGAAAAATAAATTGGATCTAGATGGTATTACGGCCTCTATAGCAAGGAATAGAAGCCTTGTTTTAAAACATGCCAAGGTCATTTTATGGATCGGTTTAGGCTCCTTTTTCCTTTCTAGAAGTCTTCGTATTCCACAAATCGCTTTTATTCTTTATCTGGCTAATTCCTTGATGTATATAGCCGTTGCTCATTATATGTATTTGTATCCCAAGCAGAAATTCAAAATATTTTTTACAACGTTAGTCTTCATGTTGGTTTTGTCCTTGCAGTCCGGCTTCTTTCATGATTTGATTATACTTGCCAGCTTTCTTTCCTTTTTTCTTTTTTATGCTCACACGAGTTATATCAGAAAACTAAGCTTGATTTCTATCGGTTTTATAAGCTTATATACCATCCAATTGGTAAAAGGAGAATATCGGGCTATTATTTGGGAGTCTAGAGGAGAGGTGAGTGTATTTAGCGCTTTTTACAGCGTATTGGAAAAGGAATTTTTTCCGGAGCCTTCGTTCAATACCATTAATCTCAATAAAAATGAAGAAGAAGAGGAGCAATCCAATATAAATACGCGCTTGAACCAAGGATGGATCATTAGCAAGGTGATGGAAAATGTGCCCAAAAACCAGCCCTATTTGCATGGAGAAACGGTTGTTGAAGCCATAGAATCTAGTATATTGCCCCGCTTCTTATTTCCAAATAAAAAGGGTGCAGAGCAGGCCTTGATAAATTTTAGGAAAATAAGTGGGATAGATTTGAATAAAGGGACTTCTATGGGACTTTCTGTTATTGCAGAGTTTTATGCTAATTATGGGGTGCTTGGAGCTTGGATCGCCATGCTCCTTTATGGATTGATCTTAGCCCTAATTATAAAATTTATCCTTGTAATTCTAGGTTCTAATTCCCCCTTAATTCTCTTATGGTTCGTCTTGTTCTTTTTTCAGGTAGTGAAAGCAGAAACGGAGTTGATAAAAATTACCAACCATCTTTTTAAGGCAATTCTTTTCTTTATTTCTTTGCGTTTTTTATTAAGCATGTTGAATATAAACTTATTTCCTAAAGAGCAAGACCTGATCCATGACTAAACTCATTTTTCGCAAGTCTAGCCCTTCCTTTTTTAGCATAGAAAATGTTTTTTTAAGTCTATTGCCTTACTTAAATGCCAATAAAGTACAGTTGCCCCATAAAAGCAAAGGGGTGTGGCGTAGGCTTAAAAATGTTATTTATGTTATTAAGTATAGGAAGGAGATGATCCATATCACTGGGCATGATCATTATTTACTTTGGTGGCCCTTTAAAAATGCCATTTTAACCATACACGACATAGAAGCGCTAAAAAGAAAGAAGGGGGTGAGTAGGTGGCTTTTTCAAAAATTATGGTTTGATCTTCCAATCCGAAATGCGAAAGTAGTGACAACCATTTCGAACTTTAGCAAAGCGGAGATTTTATCTATCCGTGCCTACCAAACACCTATACAGGTAATTTATAATCCTTTGCCTTTTGCAGAGCAAATCTATAGTCCCAAGGCATTTAATACGCTAAATCCCTGCATTTTGCATATTGGGGTCAAGAAGAATAAAAATCTAGCTCGTTTATTAAAAGCCATACAAGGCATTTCTTGCAAGCTCCTTCTTATTGGCGAGCCTAGTGAAAAGATCAGGCGGCAAGCGATTGCCATGGACATAGAGGTAGAATTTCGATATCATTTAACGCAAGAAGAAGTGATTGCATGCTATCAAGAAGCAGACCTGCTAGCTTTTGTTTCTACTTATGAAGGTTTTGGTTTGCCCATCTTAGAGGCTCAGGCAATAGGTAGGCCGGTAATTACTTCTAACATTGCTTCCATGCCAGAGGTAGCTGGTGAAGGAGCTCTTTTGGTTGATCCTTTTTCTGTAGCAAGTATCCGAGCAGGCATTCAAAAAGTGATCCAGGATAAAGAGCTCAGAGCCGAATTGATTCAAAAGGGTTTGGAAAATAGCAAGCGTTTTGAGGCAAAGGGAATTGCTGAGCAATACAATACCTTGTATAAACAAATAGGGCATCTGTAAAAATCCCAACTCCATTAATTAGATTTATCTATCTGAATAAATAAGATTAAAGGAACTTTATTCTTGGAAGCTTTAAGAATAAATAAAATAGTTAAATAGTGGGGTTAGTGTTTTAGAATTCTTGTTACTAACCACTCACCATCAAATTCTTCATTGATTAATTCGGATGTTATTGAGCAAATTTCTGAATACTTCTTATTCATGTTAACTTCATTATATTTTGAACGTATCCAGAAATCGCCATTGGTATCCATAGAAAAATTCCATTGATGAAGTCCTCGCCAATTTTCTTTCTCAGCTTCATTTTCTCTGTGTTCAAGCAATACATAACTTCCTTTTTTTGCTACGTCAATCATATCAAAAATAGCACTTTCAGGATTGTATGCATGGTCGATACAGTTCCTAGCTACCACTAAATCGAAAGTTTCTGCTTCAAATTCTTTTTTAATATCCTCAGCAGCAAGACAAGCGGTTCTTAAAAGAGGCTGAACATTGTATTTGTCTAGTATTCTGTCATACTCTTTTGCCAAAGGATCTATAGCTGTTATATTAATTTCTTTTCCGTCGTATTTCTTACCTAAATAGGTTAGCGGTCCTGCTCCTACATCTAATATTTTAACTTTTGATAAAGATTTTGGTAGTAAAGCAGCTGGTCTAGACTGCAATAGTCTATTAGGGTCCAAACGGAGATTATAAGTATCAGACCACTCTAAACCTTTTGTACGGAAATAACTATCCCAAAATCTAATTTCAGATCGTATTCCCAATTTCCACTTTGCTTTTGCATTTTTTGGAGATATTAAGCCTAAGCGAGATAATAAGATTAAGAAAATCATATTAAAACCTTCTTCCTTATAGACCTTTAATGCCTTTTGGAGTTTATTCATTTTTATCTTTTTTGAGGAAATTTCTATAACTGGATTGATTTTTCAGCGCTCAAAAGTAGCTTTTTTGAATGTAAACTGATAATAATTTTTTGATTAGTATCGAGTTAACTAACTTATATGGTTCAATCTATCTCTAAATTATTAATTATTTAAATTAAGAGGTTTATTGGGTTTGTAAATATTGACACTAATTATTCTTTGAATTATTAATGAGTCTTAACTTCAAACTCTAAGTACTTTTACAAAAAAAAACTTGCCAACAGTATTAATTTTCATCGATTGGTTTTACCCAGCTTATAAAGCAGGAGGGCCGGTCAAATCTGTTTTTAATTTGGTGCAAGCATTAAAAGGGGATATTCAGTTCAGTATTGTGACTTCCAACCAAGATGTGGATGGCGAAGTCTTGGATGTGGAACCCAACGAGTGGACCAAATTTCAAGGGGTTAAAGTCATTTATTTGAGCAAGGAAAAACAGCATAAAAAGGTTTACCGCGCACTTTTTGAGGAAGTAAATGCCGATGCAGTTTATTACAACAGCTTGTTTTCTAAGAACTTCACCTTAAAGCCTTACAAAGCATTAAAGTGCTATAATTGTGCGCAAATTATTGCTCCCAGAGGGATGTTGGGCGAAGGAGCTTTGGCTATCAAATCCTTTAAAAAGAAAGTTTTTTTAAGCCTCTCTAAGCAGCTTTTTTTTAATATGAAAAATACCATTTGGCATGCTACGTCGGCGCAAGAGGCAGAGGAAATAAAAGCGGCTTACGGCTTAAAGTCGAACATCCGAATTGCGCAAAATATTTCTTCGGCAAGGGTTGAAAGAAAATCATTTCAAAAGGAAAAAGGGAAACTGAAATTGGTTTTCATATCCCGATTAGCAGAAAAGAAAAACCTTTATTTTGCCTTGGAACTCTTGCAAGTACTTAAAGAGGAGAGCGGCTTGAGTTTGGACATATACGGACCTATTGAGGAGCAAAGCTATTGGAAGCAATGTAAGCCAATCATCGAAAAAGATGTGCGCATTCAATACAAAGGGCTCTTGGCGCCGCATGAAATTGCTTTTACTCTTCAGCAGCATCACTTTTACATACTGCCCACACTTCACGAAAACTATGGGCACAGTATGGTTGAAGCGATTGTTTCAGGTGTACCAATAATTATTAGCAACAATACTCCATGGCTTAACTTAAAAGAAGCTGGTGTTGGAGCTGATTTGGACTTAAGTAAGTCAGATGAATGGCTTAATTACTTAAAATCAACAATTTCCTTAACACAAGATGAGTATGAAGCTATGGTTCGTAATTGTTATGCTTATGCAGAGAAACATATTTTGAGTTCAAAAGCAGTTGAGGATAGTAAAAAGTTATTTCAATAACAAATCCAGTCCTCTGGACTGACATCCTAAATTGTTTCAGGGCAGAGTCTGTAAATTAGGGTATTTAATGATATTAGAGTAGATACAACAGATGCTGAGTCAAGCTCAGCATGACTGCTTAGTATGACAGTTCAGGAGGACAGCTAAGTATAATATTCTACTATCAATTAAAATACTAAGTCACTCTGAACTTGTTTCAGAGTCTATATATAAGGGTATAAATTTCAAGCAAAATTATTTTAACATTCTCTTGCACTCTTCAATTTCTTCTTCCTTAAACCAATCGGAAGCTATATCTTCAAGTTCTGGATTTTCTTCTTTTGCTAAATTCCATTTCCATTCCTTATGCCATCTTTTTAGTTGTTTTTCTCTAAGGATAGCATTCATCATACCGGGTATACGTTCATAATAGATTAATTCTGTTAAGTTATACCTTGCTGCGAATTGAGATCCTAATCCTGCTTTATGTCTTAACATCCGTTTTTCTAAATTGCTTGTAACTCCTATATAGACAACAGTGCGATTCTTATTACTTAGGAAATAAATGAATCCGATTTTTTGCATAGGAGTTAAATGATTCAACTAAAATTAATGGATTACTGTCTTAACTACAAATGTCACTCTGAACTGGCATCCTGAAACTAGTTCAGGAGGACAGCTCAGCATGACTGCTTAGTATGGTAGTTTAGGAGGACAAGCTCAGCATGATTACTAATGATGACAGCACAAGGGGATAAGTTTTCGATGAATCAGAGCTTTTTTCACCAATACACCTTAAGCTTTAATCAAATTCAGTTAAATTCGAAGTTTCAAATAAAATCCATTGGAGAAAAAAGTAGATTTATCTAAATTCGACAACCGCTGGTATAGTCCAGGTAGAGGTTTTATAGTGAGAACTATTTGGTACTATGTGAATAGTTTATTCCTTAATTCTTATTTTCTTCCTAGTAGTGGTTTAAAAATCTTCCTACTTCGACTATTTGGCGCTCGAATTGGTAAAGGCTGTGTCATTAAACCTAAAGTCAATGTAAAATATCCATGGAAGCTTAGTCTCGGAGACCATAGTTGGGTTGGGGAAGGAGTATGGATTGATAATTTAGATGAAGTTACTGTGGGTAATCATGTTTGTATTTCTCAAGGGGCTTTCTTGTTGTGTGGCAATCATAATTATAAGAAAGCGACTTTCGATTTGATGGTATCTCCAATCATAATTAAAGATGGCGCTTGGATAGGAGCAAAGGCTGTTGTTTGTCCGGGAGTTATAGTGGAAGAAAATGTTGTTTTGTCGGTCGGTTCTGTACTTAAAGGGCAGACTGAAAAGGGCATGATTTATTCGGGGAATCCGGCGGGATTGATAAAGAGAAGAGAGTTTTTTTAATGTTCAGTGGTCAATGTTCAATGTTCAATTTTCAGTGTTCAGTGTTCAATTTTAAGTGTTCAATTTTCAGTGGTCAATACCCTGTAATCAAAGAGTAAAAGTAAAAGGATGACAATGAAGAATATTTTAAATGATAAGAGCTATATTTTTGCGTTGAAAGTTGTAAAGCTTTGTTTGGTTATTCAAAAGGATAAAAGGGAATATGTTTTATCAAAGCAGTTACTCCGATCGTCTACCGCAATAGGCGCAAATGCTGAAGAAGCAATTGGGGGCTCAAGTGATAAAGATTTTGTGCATAAACTTTCAATTTCATATAAAGAAGCTCGTGAATCAAAGTATTGGCTTCGTTTGTTAAAAGATGCTGACCTAATTGATAAAAGAACAGGGGATGAGCTTTTAGAGGATGTTGAAGAAATTCTAAGGTTATTAGGTGCTTCAATTCGAACAATGCGAGAAAGAATAAAAGAAAAGTGACTAATTTTCAGTGGTCAATGTTCAATGTGCAATGCGCAGTGTTCAATGATTAGTGTTCAATGTTCAGTGTGCAGTGTTCAATGTTCAATTTTCAATGTGCAGTGGTCAATGATCTGTGTTTAAATTTCACTGACAATTGACAATTGACAACTGATAACTGACAACTGATAACTGACTACTGATAACTGATTACTGATAACTGACTACTGATAACTGACTACTGAATTTATATGAAAGTTTCCATCATTACCGTTTGCTACAATAGTGCTAAAACCATTGAAGATACCATAAAATCGGTTATTTCTCAATCATACAAGGATGTTGAGTATCTTATATTAGATGGTCAATCTACCGATAATACTGTAGAGATAGTAAATAAGTACCAAGATAAAATTGCTTTTATTAGTTCTGAAAAAGACAAGGGCATGTACGATGCTTTGAATAAAGGAATCGAAAAGGCAAATGGAGATATAATAGGCATTCTTAATGCAGATGATTTTTATGTTGATGAGCATGTGGTTGAGAAAGTAGTCGCTCATATGGAGGAGGAGAAATCGGATGCGCTCTATGCAGATTTGTATTATGTGGAGGAAGATGATACTTCTAAAATTAAAAGACATTGGGTATCTGGGAAATATAAAGAAGGTGACTTTTTGAAGGGATGGATGCCTCCACATCCTACTTTTTTTGTTCGTAAAGAGGTGTATGAGAAATATGGTGCTTTCAATTTAGATTTAAAATCGGCAGCAGATTATGAGTTGATGCTTCGCTTGATCCATAAACACAACATCAAGCTCTCTTACCTAGCAGAGGTTATTGTAAAAATGAGAGTAGGGGGAATGAGTAATGCTTCCTTAAAAAACCGTTTAAAAGCCAATAGAGAAGATAAAAAGGCTTGGGAGATCAATGGCCTAAAGCCTAAGCCCTATACTTTACTATTTAAGCCGCTGAGAAAGTTGAAGCAGTTTGTACCTTCGCTTCGCTCCGGGGATGAAAAATGAAGGATTCCCTTCTTTGCTAACATTTCGACAGGCTCAATGTGACAGCTTCGAAGGGTGATAAAGATTCCCTACTTCGCTGACATTTCGACCACTTCGACATCCTTCGACATCCTTCGACAAGCTCAGGACCGGAGCTCAGGACAGGAGCTCAGAACCAGAGCTCAGGACAAGGTGCTCAATGTGACAGCTTCGAAGGGTGATGAAAGATTAAAAATTTTCAGATTAAAAATTCAATTAGAATTTCGTTCTTTTTCTTCTTCTATTAATTATGCTATTGTACTTCGCTTGGTAAAAGCTATTGGTGAAAAGTACATAGGATACATTGAATTGCATCATGAAGTAACCATCATTGGTCTCCGGATTACCTCTTCTAGAGCCTTGAGAATAAAAACCTGGATCTGGTAAGTCTGCATTTCCTCTTTCAAAAGCCTCCGCAGATCTGTTAGAAAAATATCTTGCATCATCAGAAAAAAGATCATTATTGTCGGGATACCTTGTGCTTACATCATCCAAATAATCCGTAAAGGTTAGTCGGTAAACGAACTCCATTCCAACTCTAATTTTTTTGTTGAAGGTAAATGCCGCATTTAGACCTAGAGGAACAATTAAAGTACCTTCATCGTAAATATTATCCGGGCCTTCTGTTGCCAATGGTCTTAGAGCAAACCATTTGTCATCTCTTTGTGCATAGGGGAAATAAAGTGCATACCCAATTCCTGCTAAAGCACCTGCTTGAAAATCTACCCTCGCTCTTCTGCTTAAATCTCTTTTAACTAAAAAATTATATTCTCCAACAATAGAAGCTTCTATAATGTCTGTTCTAAAGCTTAAATTTCTGGCAATTCTAGTAGGTTCGTCAGATAAACTATCTGCTCCTGCAATTCTTGCGAAATTAAAAGAAACTTTAGCTGCTATTTTGTGGGTAAAATTATAGCGGTAAAATCCGCCTACTGCCATATTAATTTTGCTCCATTCTGTATTTAAAGGCCATGCTTGAAAGCCTTCAGAACCACCATTGCTAACTTCTCCTATGTAGGTTGCGCCTCCCAAATTAAGACCAAAGTCCATACTGTATTGGGCATTTGCGTTGTATGCAAATACAACAAAAAGAAGGATAAGTAGACGTTTCATTCTGGCAAAGATATCATAATTCATTTAAAATTATAAATAATCAATTGTTATTTTAAAATCATCTCCTTATTAATACTTCACTAATTGGCAGAAAGTGGCTTAGAACTTTTAATATTTTGTTTTAACTTTTACCTTCTTTTTGGTTTTAACTCTTCTTTTTTTATAGGGTTTTGTAGCAAATAAAACATAGGATAGATTAGCCTGAAATAAGAAATAACCATCATTAGTTTCTGGATTGCCTCTAATTTTTCCGGGGAGATAAGCTGCTTGGTAAGGTAAATCAGCATTCGCTCTCTCATATGCTTCTGCTGAACGATTAGAGAAGTACACAGCATCTGCTGTATTTAAAGCTTCAGGATTTGCATAATTAGTACTCACATCATCCAAATAGTCGGTGAAGGTAAAACGATAGACAAATTCTAAGCCAAGACGTAACTTATCTTTAAAGGTAAAGGCTGCATTTAAACCTATTGGAGCTATCAAAGTGCCTTCCTTGTATTGATTGCCTGGCCCTTCTGTATTTAATGGTCGTAAAGCATACCACTTTTCGTCTTTTTGAGCATAAGGGTAAAACAAGGAATATCCTATTCCTGCTACTGCTCCTGCTTGAAAGTCGATTCTAGACCTCCTGCTTATATCGGTAATAATTAAGAAATTATATTCCCCAACTAAAGCGACTTCAAATACATCTGTTCTAAAGCTTAAATTTCTTCCTATTCTTGATGGCTCCTTAGATAAGCTGTCCGCTCCTGCAATTCTTAGGAAATTGAAGGAGGCTTTTGCTCCAATTCGATGCGTGAAGTTATATCTGTAGAATCCTCCAATAGCTAAATTAGTCTTACTCCATTCTGTGTTTATTGGCCATGCTTGGAAGCCTTCAGATCCTCCATTGCTAATTTCCCCAATGTAAGTTGCGCCTCCCAAATTTAGACCAAAATCCATACTGTATTGCGCTTGTGAATTTAGCGTAATCACAAGTAAAAGTATTCCAGTAAAAAGACTTTTTTTAAGCATCAAAATTTTATAAAACAAAATGAAAATTAAGACATTTCTATATACTAAATGGAAGACATAAGGATAAATTAATTTAAAATTAAAGGCAACCTTTCTTATTTTTGTCGTCATAGCATTGAATCCTACAATAATATTTACTTATGAAAAAGCTTTTATTAATCGCGATACTTGCATTATTCTCTTCTCAAACAGTTCATGCATCTCACATTCTTGGTGGAGAAATCCGTTGGGAATGTCTCTCCAATGGTAGATATGTATTCTTTGCAAAACTCTTTAGAGATTGCACAGGTATTGATGTTACTTTTAATAATACAACTGGAACACTAACTATTGTAGGGAACCCCTTACCTAGAAGTATAAACAATGGAACTATTGGTTCAATAGTGATGAAGCCAGATTCTAATACATGGCAAAACAATAGAAATGGAGATACTTCTCCTACTTGTGCTCCCGGTGGAACCACCATTACTTGTCCTGGAAGAGATCCTGGATCTGTACAGCAATTTTTTTGGCAATCGGATCCAATCGTTTTACGAGGAACACCGCCTGCAGGTGGATGGAGATTTTATATGACCCCTCCTTGTTGTAGACCAAACGTTACTAATCTACAAGGAGGTTCTAATATGGTTTTAAGAGCAATCATGTACCCAGATAGAAATGGTACTCCTGTAGATAATTGTATTGATTCTTCTCCAGAGTTTTTGGCCCTACCAACCAATTTAATTTGTAGAGGCTATGAGTTTACTTATAACCACACGGCTATTGATAAAGATTTAGACTCCTTGGTATACGCTTGGGATAGAACCTTAGATGGACCTCCTACAGCTCCACAACCTGTGCCATATGCAGCTGGGTATAACTTCAATAACCCTACACCAGATAAAACCTTTAACAACTTAAATACTCCTGCAACTTTAGATCCTATTACCGGTCAAATTAAAGTAGGAGTATATAGCGGTGTTGGTTCTTTAGATTACCTAACCGTAGTTCGAGTAGATGCTTGGAGAGAAGGTAGGGTAATTGCTTCGGTATTTAGAGAGATTCCCTTTGTCTTTTTTGACTGTCCTCGCTTGGCCAATGGACAGATTAATAAGAAGCCGGAGATTTTTATTGATGGAGACTCTGCAGAAGGAGTTATTGTAGAAA
>JAUIMG010000012.1 GCA_030433355.1 Bacteroidia bacterium
CCATTTGGAAAGTATATTGGTTTTCAACCAGAAGCATTGATTTCTCAGAAGGGTTATGAAGGCTCTGGAACTTTATTGGGAGTGCCTTACTCAAGTTCTAGAACCACTACTTATTTAGATTTTCCACTGCAAATTCAATTTAAACCTAGTGAGTTTATCACCTTAATTGCAGGACCTCAATATTCTTACTTACTTAATCAAAATGATAAAAATAGCTTTGGCAACAACAGCATAGAGCAAAATCAAGAATTTGATCAGGAAGACATAAGAAAAAATACCCTTGGTTTCTTAGTCGGTGTAGATATTATGCTTTCAAGAGTAGTTCTTTCTGCAAAGGCTGCTTGGGATCTTCAGAATATTAAATTGAATGGAGCTACCTCAACACCACAATATAAAAACAGATGGCTGCAATTTACTGTAGGATTTGTAATCTAATGAGCTCTAACTAATTAGTTTTGCAAGGAGATATTTGATTAGAAACGTTTTAGGTTTAGAGTTTATTTAAATCCTTTTCTATCCTTTCAAGTTTCTCTTTGCGTTTTTTCAATTTCGTTTTTGCCTCTTTTAATAGTTCACTATTTTCTTTTAAATCATCTTCTAATTCTTTGATTTCCTTTTTTAGTTTCTTTATTTCATCGGAATCTTTATTAATTTCTTTTTCAAAATCCTTAGCCTCTTCTGCTAATCTTTTAATTCTTTTTTCGGTATCATCTACCCTAGAAGAATAGTATTTAGGCAAGTAAAACTTTAAAAACTCATTGATTATGCGATTTAGTGTCCTGTAATCGTTAGGATTACTCTCTTTAGATAAATAGATGTTATAACCATAGCGAAGGAATACTTTCATTTCAGAGCCATTATTATCTTCTACAATGTGCGTATAAAAATCTACAGTTTCATTCGATAGCTCTTTAATACTGACTTCTCCTGCTTCTAAAAGGTCATTGTTACTCAAAAAACCGATTTCTTTTAACTTAAAGCCATAATTATCTTTAAGAAAATCACGCCATGCCTCTTTAAGGGTTTTGGGCTCTGGATCTAAATTAAGTTGTAAACAGGCTCGTTTAGAGTTTTCATGGCTAATTGTTGCATCCATTATTTTGATGGAGTTTTGGCCATTTAAGTAGGAACTTAGTAAAAGAAAAGTGAGAAATAATGATAATTGGATCGGTTTCATAGTACAAATTAACTTATAGTTATATAATATACTAATTTTAAAGTTCATGCTTAATCCTCGCTTACAAAGTGGAGTGAAAATGCAACTTTTTCTAGACTAATTAATTATTCTTGTATAACAGAACGGCATTATGCCCTAAAAAACACCTTATGATAAAGCAATCAATCACTGCACTGCTAATTTTTTTGACCTTAGGACTTCAGGGTCAAAACACAACTGTTTCAGATACAGCATTAGCAGGCTTTAAATTCAGGAGTATAGGTCCGGCTTTTATGTCTGGTCGTATAGCAGATATTGCCATACACCCTGAAAATAATAATATTTGGTTTATTGCTGTTGGTTCAGGTGGAGTATGGCGAACTAAAAATAGCGGAATTACTTGGGATCCTGTTTTTGATAAGCAGAAAGTATATAGCACTGGATGTGTTACCATTGATCCAAATCTTCCGACAACAATTTGGGTGGGGACAGGTGAAAACGTTGGTGGTCGACACATTAGTTTTGGAGATGGTATCTATAAAAGTATGGATGGTGGTAATACTTGGAAAAATATGGGGCTGAAAAAGTCAGAGCATATTTCAAAAATTATTGTTCATCCTGAAAACTCGGATATCGTTTTTGTTGCAGCTCAAGGACCCTTATGGACAAGTGGTGGAGAGCGTGGTTTTTATCTTACTAAAGATGGTGGTAAAACATGGACAAAGACCTTGGGGAATGAAAAATGGACCGGTGTAACAGATATAGCTATTGATGCCTCTAATCCTAATGTTGTTTATGCAGCAACATGGGACAGGCACCGCACAGTAGCTGCATATATGGGAGGCGGACCAGGTTCTGGTCTGCATAAAAGTACAGATGGAGGGCAAACATGGATTCAACTAAAAAGCGGACTACCTAAAGGTAATTTAGGTAAAATTGGATTGACAATAAGTCCACAAAAACCGAATGTATTGTATGCTGCTATTGAACTTAACCGTAGGTCAGGCGAAGTGTATCGAAGTGAAGATTACGGAATTAGCTGGAAAAAAATGTCTTCAACCGTATCAGGAGCTACAGGGCCGCATTATTATCAAGAACTATATGCTTCACCACATCAATTTGATCGATTATACTTGATGGATGTACGCGCTCAAGTAAGTGAAGATGGAGGTAAAACCTTTAGCAGGATGCCTGAAAAACATAAACATAGCGATAACCACGCGATTGCTTTTAGAGCAGATGATCCAAATTACTTATTGGTAGGTAGCGACGGAGGTCTCTATGAGTCTTTTGATCTCGGTCAAAATTGGCGTTATATGGCTAACCTTCCACTTACGCAGTATTATAAGGTTGCAGTAGATGATGCATTGCCATTTTACAACATTTATGGTGGAACCCAAGATAATAATATGCAAGGAGGTCCCTCTAGAACGGATAATGTTCATGGAATTATGAATTCAGATTGGTATGTTGTTTTATTTGGAGATGGTCATCAGCCTGCTACAGAGCCTGGTAACCCTGATATAATCTATGCAGAATGGCAGCAAGGAAACCTAACAAGAGTTGATAAAACCACTGGAGAAATTGTTTACATACAACCACAGCCTGCTGAAGGAGACCCTGTAGAGCGTTTTAACTGGGATGCTCCAATCCTTGTAAGCCCGCACGATCCTAAAACACTTTATTTCGCTTCACAAAGAGTTTGGAAATCAACGGATAGAGGCGATAGTTGGAAAGCGATTTCATCCGATTTAACCAAGGACTTAGAACGAATTGAATTGCCAATTATGGGTAAAAAGCAAAGTTGGGATAATGCTTGGGATATATATGCAATGTCTAATTATAGTACAATAACTTCTCTTTCAGAGTCTCCTGTGAAGAAAGGCTTAGTTTATGCAGGTACTGATGATGGAATTATTCAAGTCACAGAAAATGACGGAGGTTCTTGGCGTAAAATACCGGTATCTTCATTAGGAGCGCCTGCTACAGCTTTTGTAAATGATATTAAGGCTGATTTATTTGATGTGAATACGGTTTATGTTTCCTTAGATAACCATAAGTATGGAGACTATAAGCCATACTTTTTTAAGAGTAGTGACAAAGGAAAGTCTTGGAAAAAAATGACGAATAATCTCCCGGAAACAACTCTAGTGTGGAGAATGGTTCAAGATCATGTGAAGAAAGACTTGTTCTTTTTAGCAACAGAGTTTGGTATTTATACCTCTTTAAATGCAGGTGAAAACTGGCATCAATTAAAAGGAGGTTTGCCAACCATTTCCTTTCGAGATTTAGCTATACAGAAAAGGGAAAACGACTTAGTTGCTGCTTCCTTTGGCAGAGGTTTTTACATTCTTGATGATTATAGCCCGTTAAGAGAAGTAAGCGAGAAGAGTTTGAATGAAGAAGCTGATTTGTTCCCTATAAAGGACGCCTTATGGTACATCCCACGTCCGGTGCTAAGTTTTGATGGGAAAGGCTCTCAAGGTGCAGGGCTTTATGTCGCGCCAAATCCTGACTTTGGAGCCATTATAACCTATCATCTAGCTGAAGACTATAAATCAATGGAAGAGGAGCGAAAAGAAGTTGAGAAAAAGAAGAAAGACCAAGATATAGACTTCCCCGGTTGGAAAACTTTAGAAGAAGAGAAGCTTCAACAAAAACCTACTGTTTTTCTAATGATTAAAGATTTGAATGAGAATGTAATACGTCGGATTAAAGTGCCTGCAAAAAAAGGAGTTCATCGTGTGGCTTGGGATTTACGCTATCCTTTTACGGATGCTATTCGTTCTACCAAATTGCCAAAGAATTCTGAGGATGCACCTGAAGGCATGTTAGCTGCGCCTGGTGAATACACTGCTAGCTTGGTTAAGTTGGTGGATGGTGTAAGTACAGAACTTAGCTCGCCACAAAAGTTTTTAGTTAAGCGAATGAGAGAAGGTTCTTTGGAAGGAAATACCCCTGATGTAACTGCTTCCTTTTGGAGAGAATTGGAGGATATTAATTTGATCCTGAGTGCAACTTCGGTAGTATTAAAAGAAAATCAAGAAAAAGTAAAAATGATGCGCATTGCATTAGACCGTAGCCGAAGTGTGCCTGGTAACTTAGATAAGCAGCTGCATGAATTAAGCACCGAACTTTTAATGATGCAAAAGCAAATCAGTGGAGACCCACTTAGAAATGAGGTAGGAGAAAAATCTGCCCCTACTATTGGCGGAAGGGTATCTGTTGCAGCTATGGGAACTAGAAATAGCACTTACGGTCCAACTCCTACGCATATTCAAAGTTTAGCAATTGCCAATAAGCAATTATCTGAGCTACGAATAGAATTAAGCAAGATTGTTAATTCTCAAATTCCGGCGATGGAGCAGGCTCTTAAAGATGTTAAAGCACCTTATGTGAAAGGAACGGAGATTAAATAGAATTAATCTTTAATGCAGCGGACACAAAAGCCTGCGTCTTTAAAGAAGTCTATACGATAAACATCTCCATTATTGAAGTAAAGGTTGCGGAACCATGAATTTATTTTGCCGTTTGATGTTGCACTCCACATATAGGCATTGATGGTTAAATCTTGAAAGGTTCCATTACTAGAACGATTTCCGCTTGGTAAAGCCGTGAATCCAGTTTCGTTGGTAGCAGCTACATTTGGGCTTGCCCAAAATTCTATACCTTTTGCTTTTAATTTCCCACCTGCGATATACCTTCCTCCAAGGTAATCAGTTAACTGCGTCCATTCCATATCTGTTGGTAAATGCCATCCTTGAGGGCAAATTCCTTGAGGACCAATTGGTAGTTCAGAATTATAATTAGTATCAACTACTGCTGCGGGCCAATTATACAGTACACCATAATTTTTATAATTATCTAGGCTTTTTGCTTCCCTTATAGAAGTTCCTAAATAGCCATATACGTAGAAAAAGGGCCTAACCTTAGAGCCAGAATCAGGTCCAGATACACTAGGAAGGTATTTTAGATTTTCTGCCATCCAAATCTGATTTCCAATTTTAATAGTTTGATAGACATTGCTATCTCTGCTATCAGTGAAAGAACCATAACTTATTGAAGTGGTATTATTCACAATTACCTCATCATCATCTTCTTCGCAACTAGTTAAGAAACAAGAGAACAAAGCTGAAATAAAAAAGAGAAAAAGGAACTGTTTTATGCTTTTATCCATAAATCATTTTATCCAGAATTAATTGAGTGGAAAAGTAAAAATAATCAAATCAAAATAGTCCTTTTATAGTTCCATTGCTATCCATGTTAATGTTCTCAGCAGATGGGGTGAGCGGTAAGCCAGGCATTCTAAGCATATTGCCTGCAATAGGGATTAGAAATCCTGCTCCGGCTGCAATTTCAAATTCTCGAATGTGGATGTCGAAATTTTCGGGACGTCCAAGAAGTTTTTCGTTATCGCTTAAGCTTTTTTGTGTTTTGGCCATGCAAATTGGTAGCTCGCCATAACCAAGATTTTCAAAACGCTTTAATTGTGCTTTTGCTTTAGCACTAAGCAGTACATTTTTTGCTCCATAGATCTTTTTGCAAATTTTTTCAATCTTTGTTAAAGTAGAATCTTCTAGGTTATATGTAGGCTTGAATTTGTTGGTACAACTTTCAGCTGCAATAACCACTTTTTTAGCTAACTCTAAACAACCTTTTCCTCCATCAGCCCAACCATAACTTAAAGCAACTGGTACTCCCATTTTATTACAATGGGCATAAATAAATTCTTTTTCAGCTTTAGTATCTTCTTTAAAAGTATTGACAGAAACAACTACGGGCAAACCAAAGCTTTTAATACTTTCGATATGTCTTTCAAGATTTGGAATTCCTTTTTTTAATGCTTCTAAATCTTCTTCCTTTAAGTATTCTAAATTCTTCCCACCATGGTACTTTAAAGCGCGAATTGTGGCTACAATTACTATTGCTTTGGGAGATAAATTGGCCTTTCTACATTTAATATTTAGGAATTTTTCAGCACCTAAATCCGCAGCAAAACCTGCTTCTGTAACCACATAATCCCCTAAGCTCATAGCCATTTTTGTTGCTATAATAGAGTTGGTTCCTTGAGCAATATTAGCAAAAGGTCCTCCGTGAATAATAGCAGGATTATTCTCTAAGGTTTGCACTAAATTTGGTTTAATGGCATCCTTTAATAATACTGCCATAGCACCAGCTGCATTGAGGTCTTTTGCAAATACAGCTTTCCCTTCAAAAGTATCTCCAATGTATATATTTCCGCACATTTCTTGCAGGCTTTCTAAGTCTTTACACAAACATAAAATCGCCATTATTTCAGACGCTGCCGTAATGTTAAAACCAGTCTCGCGAGGAACACCGCCAGCTTTTCCTCCAAGGGCTGCAATGATGTTTCTTAATGCACGGTCGTTCATATCTATGCAACGTTTCCAGATTACTGTTCTTGGGTCTATTCCTAGGCTACGACTCTTGCTTTGGATATTGTTATCAATTAAAGCAGCAAGTAGGTTGTTTGCCATTGCTATGGCATGAAAATCTCCGGTAAAATGTAAATTGATGTCCACCATTGGAATAACCTGACTCCAACCTCCACCTGCTGCGCCACCTTTCATTCCAAAAACAGGTCCTAAACTTGGCTCTCTAAGAACAACTACCGATTTTTTGCCAATCTGATTTAAGCCATCACTTAAACCTATCGAAGTTGTTGTTTTTCCTTCTCCAGCAGGTGTTGGTGTAATAGCAGTAACTAAGATTAAATTACTGTTGGAAACTTTTTTTTCATCTATCAAGTCCAGAGGTAACTTTGCCTTTTCGTTACCATAATACTCTAGAAATTCTTCCGAGACTTCTACTTTTTTGGCTACCTCTCGAATATGAGCAGCATCAACTTTATGGGCAATTTCTAAGTCTGTCATATCTATCTAAGTCTTACTTTAATAGAATCGTTTACTTAGGCAGTATGACTAATATTTCCTTCTGTATTAGATGGCTTTGCATGGTTTTTTTCCTTGACTTCTTGTACCTCATCCTTATGTGATGAATGTGATGACCCTTTATAAAAGAATAAAATCAAAGCGCATAAGAAGATAATTAGCATTAGGAAATAAACACCATAATTTTGAAGCCAATGTACCATTGTTTCTAAATGATCTCCTGCCCACCAATAGTATAGTATTCCAGCTACTATCCCCAATATTCCGCTTACTCCATAATTTTTTGTTAAGGTTAAGCTTTTTATATTACTGAAGAGGGCAGAAAAGGTGAAAGCAACCACTACAACCACCACAAGGGTGCTTACAAAGCTTAAACTATTAGAGTCAATATCTAATGACATCATCATTAATACTAATAGTTCACATACTAATATGGTTAAAAGTGCTCCTGCTCTCATTTTATTTGGTTTTAAGGTTAGAAGACTAAAGGTAGTCAATGAATTCCTAAATGAATATATTTATTGGATTTTAATCTAAACTTCTTTTTCAATTAATTTCTTGGCTTTACCTTTATCAAAATTTATAAGATGAATTTTCACACAAGAAAATGGGTTAAACCAGAAGATCTAAACCCTAATAATAATTTATTTGGTGGTAGACTTCTGCAATGGATAGATGAAGAAGCTGCACTTTATACGATGATTCAGTTAGAGAATAAGAAAATTGCTACAAAGTACATGTCTGAGATTAACTTTATATCTTCGGCTAAACAGGGCGACATTGTAGAATTGGGAATTCAAGTTGAGAAATTTGGAAATACCTCCATCACTTTAAGTTGCATTGCAAGAAATAAGATGAGCAGAAAAAATATCTTGACCATAGATAATATTACTATGGTAAACCTTGGGGAAGATGGAAGACCAAAAGCCCACGGAAAAACCAAAGTTGAGTTTGTAAAAGACCGTATAGAAAATGAATAAAACCACCTTCATGAAGTATCTAGTAGCCTTTTTAATTCCTTGTTTAGCCTTTCCTATCTCCATTTTTGCTTGGGGACAAACTGGACACAGAACGGTAGGACAAATTGCAATGAACCATCTATCAAATAAAGCTAAAAAAGCATTGTTTGAAATTATGGGACACGAATCTTTAGTAGAGGCCTCTACTTGGATGGACGATATTAAAAGCGATAGTGCTTACGATTATGCTAGAACATGGCATTATGTAACTATTCCTGATGGGAAAACCTATGCCAACTCTGAGAAAGAAGAAAAAGGAGATGCTTATGAAGCTATAATCAGAATGAAGCAAATTATACAAGACGAAAATAGTAGCAAAGAAGAAAAGCGAGATGCAATTCGTATGCTTACCCACTTAGTTGGAGATATTCATCAACCATTGCACGTAGGAAATGGTGAAGATAGGGGAGGCAATTCTGTGAAGATTAAATGGTTCTATGATAATTCTAATCTTCATCGTATTTGGGATAGTGAGATAATAGATAGCAAGCAATTAAGTTATAGTGAGATAGCAAGAATGGTAGATCATCCACATGAAAATGTCATTGCTTCTATTGATAATACAGATATGGATTTGTGGGTAAAAGAAGCTATGGATTTAAGAGCGCAAGTTTATGCTTTTGATAAAGAGGCGACCTACCTCTCTTATGAATATATGTATGCAAATTGGCCAATTGTTAAAGAGCAATTAGAAAAAGCAGGAAGGAGACTGGCGGCAGTATTAAATGAGATATTAGTATAAAAATGTATACCGACAAGCAAATCAAACAAATAAATCTATTCAGAAACATTAGCATAGCTGAGGGAATCTCTTTTCTATTACTATTATTAATAGCTATGCCTTTGAAGTATGCAATGGGTATGCCTTTGGCAGTTAAATACTTAGGCTGGGCTCATGGAGTATTATTCATGGCTTATGTTTTACAATTGTTCTACTTGACAACCACACTTCAATGGAAGTTTCAGAGGCTATTTATCTATTTTATTGCAGCTTTAGTTCCATTAGCTCCATTCTTTATAGATAGGAATTTAAAGCGAGAAACTTCTGTTTCTTCTTCCTAAGAAGTATTTTGTTTCTGAAATAGTATCTTAGCCGCCCAAATAAGCTAATAGCATATGAATTTTGATGAAATTCGTCCATACCGTGATGAAGAAGTAAAGGATAAGATAAAAAACCTTACAACAGAAGAACAATTCCAACAAATGATAGGCTTTATAAGGCCAGACGTTGCTTTTGAAGAAATCAAGCAATTGATGGATAGCATATCTTCTATATATGATTTTCAGAGTAAATTTATTGTTCCTATTCTAGATGTTTTAATTAATAAAACTACCCAAGGAGTTACTTTTCATGGTTTAGATAATTTAGAAAAAGGGAAATCTTATTTATTTGTTTCCACGCATAGAGATATTGTATTGGATTCTGCTTTAATGAATTACGTATTGTTAAAGCAAGGCTTTGCTACTGCAGAGATAGCTATTGGGGATAACCTAATGAAAATTCCATGGATTGTAGACTTGGTTAAATTGAACAAGACCTTTATTGTAAAGCGTTCTGTGCCTAAAGAACAAAAGCTTGATGCCTCTATGGAGCTTTCCTCTTATATAAACCATACGATTAAAGAAAAAGGAGAGTCTATTTGGATTGCACAAAGGGCAGGAAGAAGTAAAGATGGAGACGATAGAACGAATCCGAGTTTGTTAAAGATGTTTACACTAGGAGGTTCTGAGAGTAATGTGATAGATAATTTAAAGGGGTTAGAAATAGTACCATTTTCAGTAACCTATGAATTTAATCCTTGTGATGCTTTAACCATGCCTGAACTTTTAAATAAAGCAAAAGGAGAAACTTATGAAAAACAACCCATGGAAGATATGATTCACATGGGTAAAGGTTTAGAGGGAGAAAAAGGAAGGGTAGAAGTTAGTTTTTCTCCACCTTTGAATAATACGATAGAATCTTTTAGAGATATTAAAAATAGAAATGATTTATTTGCTGCTATAGCAAACGAAATAGACCGTTCTATTCATCTTAATTATAAGCTTATGCCAACTAATTATATAGCATTTGATTTACTGAATGGCAATAGTAATAATGCGAAGAGTTATAGTTCTGAAGAACTGGAGAATTTTAAAAATTATATAGATTCTCAACTCGAAGGAGTAGAAGGTGAGGAAGAATTAAAAAGGGAAACCTTTTTAAAGATCTATGCGAACCCTTTAATCAATTACCTTGCAGCAAAGGAAGGATAATCTGTATCTGCATTTATACCCATTCCAAACAAAGCGAAATCATACTTTATCGGGTCTTTCTTATCGTATTCTCTTAAGGTTTTAGTTATTTCTTCTACAGACTTCCAATCATTTTGCTTTCTTTTTAAAAGTCCTAAATTTCTACCAACTGTTGCAGTGTGTACATCTAATGGAAGCATTAGGTCAGAAGGCTTTAAATTCTTCCATATGCCAAAATCTATTCCTTTGGTATCTTTTCTAACCATCCAGCGCAGAAACATATTAAGTCTTTTTGCGGTAGAACCCTTCAATGGGTTTGCAAGATGTTTTTGGGTTCTTTTAAGATTCTGTGCAGAAAAGAATAATTCTCTAAAATTAGAGAGTTGCAAAGCTATGTTCACATCTGTTTGAAAGCAGTTTTCTAGCCCCCCTTGGTTTTGATAGATAGATTGCAGATTGCTTAAGAATATCATCAAGTCGGTACTGTTAAAGGTTCTATGAACAAAACCTTCCATTTGTTTGTAATCTTTTTCTGTATGATTTAGTATAAAATCATAAGGAGAGAAGTCCATAAATGCCATCAGTTTATTGGCATTGTTAAGTATGGTTTTTCGCTGTCCCCAAGCTATAATTGCAGCTAAGAAAGCAGCAATTTCAATATCTTCTTTCTTGCTAAACTGGTGAGGAATGGAAATAGGGTCATTTGGAATAAAATCACTTTGATGATACAAGTGGTATTTCTCTTCAAGAAATTCATGAAACAATTGTTTATTCTTAATTTTCATGATGAATAGCTATGGAAAAAGAAGAGTTTAGAAGATTAAAATTGAGGCAAAAATACGCTTTGATAACTAAGGAGGCTAAATGGTTGGCAAATCGCAGGCATGCGGGTTTTCAATGCAGTTTGTATAATTTTCATAATTACTACGTGGAAGTTTGGAAGCCTTTAGGGATAAACCTAATTCAATGGATTGAAGTAGTAAATAGAGATGAAATAATTGACAGCTATTTAGAAAATTTTAAAATAAACTAAATCAGAGCAGATAATTACAGGTAACTCGTAGATTCGCAATTCTTTATTCCGCCTTTCGTAATTCATAATTAATACTATCCTCCAACTCGTTTTACCTGATATCCCTCTTTTTTAAGTAGTTCCATTACTTTATCTCTTTTCTCTCCTTGAATTATAATTTCTCCATCTTTAACCGAACCCCCCACACCACAAGCTGATTTTAGCTTCTTTCCCAAGGCATTCAAATCCTCTTCAGTGCCAATGAATTCTCTAACTATTGTAGCTGTTTTGCCACCTCTATTTTTTCTATCTAAATAAACTTTTAGCTCTTGCTGAGAAGGTAGAAGAGTTTCTATTTCTCCGTTATGATCCTCCTGTTCGAAATTTGGATTGGTGGAGAAAACCATTCCGCCATTTTTATTTTTACCCATAATTAAAGCTTTACAGATTCAAAATTGCTAATTATTTTTTCGAAGCATGAAAAATTGAATTATTATTTTAAATTTGCAATGTTATTGGTCTCCATTTCGATGGAGATAATAGGGAATCCGATGAAAATTCGGAACTGTACCCGCAGCTGTAAGCTCCAGTAACCTTTTAGTCATTTTAAAGCCACTTTTTCAAATCGAAATGGGAAGGCGATTAAAAGGGGAGTAAGTCAGAAGACCTGCCAATAATGAATATAGCTTTCGGGAAAAAAGGCGAAGTGTTGGTTCATGAATTAGACTCCATCCCTTTGTACTTCCCGGTTTAATTAATTTATTGTTTAACAATGCAATTAAACCAGAGGAAATCGGCCATAAATGGCCTCTTTGATTAATTGCACAAAAAAAACTTCGAAAATGAAGAAAAATTATTTTTTGTGCGCAATGCTTCTTTCTAGCATTAGTGTGTTCTCTCAAAAAACTATTCTTGTTAATGGTGGACAATTTGGCAATCCAAATGAAAATGCAAATGTGGTTATCTATGATTATAGCACAAATAATTATACCACTTTAGATACCATACAAACGCAATCTGTTCAAGATGTTCTAATCGACGGTAATTCGGCCTTCGTAGCAGCACAAGATTCTATTGTAAAATACGATTTAGTTAGTGAAACAAGAGTTGCTGCTGCTGCTTTTAATGGAGCAAGTACCAAGACATTTCAAATTCATCAGAATGAATTATTGGTTGGTAATTGGTTCGCTCGAGATTCAAACAACCTTTATATTTACAATACTAATAACTTAAATCTTGTAGATTCTATACCTGCGTTAAGTAAGGGGGCAAAGTCCATTTTAATTCATAATGGTTTTGCCTATATCACACAGAATAATCAAACGGCAAACTTTGAAGATACTTTAGGTAGTATTGTACGTTTAGATATAGCCAATAGAAACATCACAGACACTATTGTAGTTAGCGGTTACAATGGTGATTTTGGAGAATTGGTAAAAAAACCAAATGGTTTGGGTTTTTATGCGTTCAATGCGGTATCAAATACCATTACCACAGTAGATTTTAATAATCTTAATGGTGGTGTAAACCTAAACTCTTCTTTAGACTTAGACATGAGCTCTAGGTCGCATTGGGCCACCCACAACGATACGCTGTTTGGAAGAATAGGGAGAAATATTGCTTCTATTAATTTGAATAATCTGCAATACCTCGATAGTAATATGGTAGATACTGCGATTACTTCTTTCACTTACGATACTTTAAATCGTTTGTTTTTTGCTACTTATACAGATTTTAGCTCTATAAGAACAGGCTACGTGTACAGTTCTACAGGTATTTATTTATCTGCCCTTTCAGTTGGTTTTTCTCCTGAGGTAATAGATATGTATTATTCTACTAGTGTCGGATTAAATGAAATTGCAGACTTAAAGTTGGACTTTCAGTTTTACCCTAACCCTGCCACAAATGAAATTAGAATTAATTTAAAAGAAGTTTCTGCACAATTTAGACTGTTTGATGTTAATGGGAGATTAGTTTATGAGGATAATCTAACTCAAGGAATAAATAGGGTTGACATTTCTGCTATTTCTAGAGGGAAGTATTTTATTCAGTTAGTTAGCCAAAATGTTATGAATACCGAAGTTTTAATTAAGCAGTAAATTGAAAAAGAAGCTACTAATATTTTCTTTTTTATGGACTAATTTCCTCTTAGCGCAAGGGCCATTCGCACCTGCATGGGGTATTGAGGGAAATTCAGCTATTCATAAAGATTCTTCCATAATTATAGATTGGGCTTCGCAATGTGCTATTAAAAGAGGGTATATGGATATTCTGAATCCATCTCTTGGATATACTACAGTTGGTGATTCTACTTATGGAATTGGGAAGGCGCAAACTAATGGAGTAGTATCTTTAGGGGATGGTGGAGAAGCAATACTTCAATTCAATGGAAAGATTTACGATGGTCCCGGACCTGATTTTGCTGTATTTGAAAATGCATTTTCGGATATGTTTTTAGAGCTTGCTTTTGTAGAAGTGAGTTCAGACGGTAATAACTACTTTAGGTTCCCAGCCCATAGTCATTCTGATACACTAATTCAGATTGGAAGTTTCGGGAGGGTTGAAGCAAGCAATATCCACAATTTGGCAGGTAAATATCCTATGAATTATGGAACTCCATTTGATTTAGCAGATTTATCTAATCAGGCTGGATTAGATGTTCAAAACATTACGCATATAAAGATTATTGATGTGGTAGGTAATGTGGATACGATGATTAATAGGGACTCTGAAGGTAGAATTATTAATGATCCGTATCCAACTCCTTTTCCTTCAGGAGGTTTTGATTTAGATGCAGTTGGAGTAATTCATATTACATCTACATCTCTTTTAGAGCATAAGAGTGTTGAACTTAATTTTTATCCAAATCCTGTAGAAAACAATATGCATTTTGATGGTAAATGGATAGATGCGGAATTTAGATTTTATAATGCAAATGGTTATTTGCAATTGTTTGAAAGGGCAATTAATTCCTTTATAGATATTTCTTCTTTGCCCAAAGGAGTATATTTTCTAGAGGTATTAAAAGGTAGCTCTTTTGCTAGAACAAAAGTGATCAAACTATGAAACGAAGTATGCTTTATATAGCAATACTTTTTAGCTCTACTGCTATAGGGCAAAAAACTCTTGAGGATACCATAAAGATTAAAGAAGTAAAGGTGGAATCTTCATCCCCATTTATTTTGAAGCAAAATATTGATTCTATAGCCCTAGATAATCCATCCAACAAAGACTTGGGTGAAGTTTTGGCTAGAAATAGTCACGCTTTTGTTAAAAGCTACGGAATGGGAAGTATTGCTACTGTGAGCTTAAGAGGAGCAGCATCTGATCATACCAATTTAGTTTGGAATGGTATTCAACTTAATTCCTCTTCCAATGGAGTAGTAGACTTTTCCCTTTATCCGAATTTGTTTATGGAGGAATTAAGTCTTTCTTACGGGGCAAATAGTCTATTGCAAGGTAGTGGTGGAATAGGTGGCGTAGTGGAGATAAACAATACTGTGTGCTTTAAAAAACAGCAAACCATTTCCTTAGAACAACAGCTAGGAAGTTTTAATTTTCAGTCAACTCAATTAAAATACCAAATCGGTAATTCCAAGTTTCAATCCGTTTCTAAATTGTTTTACCGAACTGCAAAAAATAATTTCAGCTATGAAGATATTGGAGTAGAAGGTTTTCCTGAAAAAGAAGTTGATCATGGAAATTTGATGCAAAAAAGCTTCATGCAATCTATCTATTACAGACCTACTAATAGTTGGAGACTAGAGGCACATTATTGGTATTACTTTTCAGATAGAAACCTACCTAATATGATGACTCTAAGAGATTTAGAGGAAAATCAAAAAGATGAATCACATCGTTTAAGTTTAGGGGCAACAAAGTATTTCAATCAGTGGACTTTAAAAGGCCAAATAGCTTATTTACACGATGATTTACGCTATACAAATAATGGTTTGGAAGGAGTTTCAGAATCCCGGAATCATAGCTTGCGATCTCTTTTAGATGCAGAATATCAATTTAAAAAATGGAAGTTTAAAGGTAGGTTGAATGCAGACTATGAAGAATCTTTTCATCCTAGTTTAAGGAGAGATTTGGATAGAAAAACAATTTCTTTATTTACAGAAGCAAGCTATTATTTTAAAGAAAACCTGTTTGTAAATATTGGATTTAGAGAAGAAATAATTCTAGAGGAAGAGAACTTTTTTCTTCCTTCAGTTAGTTTAAACTTTAAGGCCTACGAAAATATAGACTGGTGGTGGAAGTTAAGCGCAGCGAAAAATGTAAAATATCCCAATCTAAATGATTTGTTTTGGCAAGCAGGAGGGAACCCAAATTTAAAAGCGGAAGAAAGTCAGCAGCTAGAAATAGCTACTAATTATCAGAAATCTTTAAAAAATTGGAAAACGAAAATAGATCTTGCTTTGTTTTATGCTGAAATTGATAATTATATCCAATGGATTCCAAGTAATTTGGGCTATTGGACGGCGGAAAATGTAAGATTGGTGCAAACACAAGGTATAGAAGGTGGAATAGGTGTTGCTAAAGAATTTAGAGCTTGGAGTAATAGTTTAAAGTTAAATTACACTTATACACAGTCTATCAATAGAACAAAAGATAATGTACAAGATGAATCTTTAGGTAAGCAACTTGTTTATATACCAGAACATCAAGCAAACGCAAGCTATAGATTCAATTATAAGGACTATTTTCTAAATTACGATTGGCAGTTTGTAGGAGCGAGATATTTAACAACAGATAATTCTTCTTTTTTACCATTCTATCAATTATCTAATATTAGTGTTGGGAAAAGTATGCAAGTTAAATCCAATAGGTTTCAAATTCAAGCCTCCGTTTTAAACATATTCGATATGGATTATCAGGCAATAGAATGGCGACCAATGCCTGGAAGAAATTACATGCTCAGCTTAAAATGGCAATTACTGTGAGATATTTGTTGTATTTGGCTTGTATTTGTTTTCTATTTGCTTGCAAAGAAGCGGAGGATACTGATCCCATTTCTATTGATCAAAACTCCCGACAAGTATTGATTTTAAACGAAGGCAATTTTAGATCTGCTAATGCCTCTTTAAGCATATACTATCCTGAAAAGGGCTCCATAGAACACCATGTTTTTAAAAATAATAATCAAAATCGGCCACTTGGTGATGTTGTTCAATCGATTAGCAAAATAAGCAATCGAGGATTTGTAGTAGTTAATAATTCCTCTAAAATTGAAGTTGTTGATTGGCATGATTTCACTTCAATTAGCACCATTAGTGGTTTAAATTCTCCAAGGTACATTTTGCCAATTAGCAATAGCAAGGCGTATGTAAGTGATTTGTACGAAGACAAAATATATATTCTTAACCCTCAATCTTTAAGTATTATTGGAACTATTGATTCTAAAGGATGGACTGAAGAAATGGTTTTGTTGAATGACAAAGCATTTGTATGTCAGATGGATAGCAATCAAGTTTTAGTTATTAATACACAAAACGATTCCATAATTAAAAAAATAAGTACGAATAAATCACCTTCAAGTATTGGGGTGGACCAAGATGGAAAAGTTTGGGTTGCTTGTACAGGCGGAATTCAACAGGATTATCCTGCAATACATATAATTAATTCTATGAATTTTCAAGTTGAAAAATCTATGGAATGGCCAGATGTAACAAAAAGTATCCATCATTTAAGTTTTGGGCCTAATGGCAGAAGTATCTATTATATTATGGGGGATGTTTTTCATATGGAATTAGGAGATTCTATTTTATCATCCACACCTTTAATCCCTGCAAATGGTCGTAATTTTTATGGTTTAGGTATAGATTCCTTTAATGGGGATATTTATGTAAGTGATGCATTGGATTATCAGCAGAAAGGAGTTGTTTACAGATTTGATAATGAAGGGAAGGAAGTTGCTAATTTTAAAGCAGGATTAATCCCAGCTAACTTTTTCTTTAATTAAAATGAAATTTTCTCCAAAACGAATTGTTTGTCTAACAGAAGAGACAACAGAAACTCTTTATTTATTGGGCGAACAAGACCGTATAGTCGGAATTTCAGGTTTTACTGTCAGACCTAAACAAGCTAGAAAAGAAAAACCAAAAGTTTCCGCTTTTATAGATGCGAAAATTGATAAAATACTAGATTTAAAACCAGATTTAGTTATCGGTTTTTCAGATATACAAGCCAATATTGCCAAGACTTTAATTGAAAATGGAGTAAATGTTTGGATAAATAATCATCGCTCTGTGGAGGATATATTTAGAATGATAATTCAATTAGGAGTCTTAGTTGATCAAAAAGATAAAGCATTAGAATTAGTCCATAAATACAAAGTTAGGATGGATGAAATTCATGCTATTTCAACTAGTTGGACTGTTAAACCTAAAGTGTATTTTGAGGAGTGGTACGATCCAATAATTACGGGTATACAATGGGTTAGCGAGCTTATTGGTTTAGCAGGTGGGATAGATGTTTTTCCAACTCCAGAGAATGGCGCCTTAGCTAAAAATAGAATTATTAAAGCCAAAAAAGTAATTGAAGCTAATCCAGATATTATCCTTGCATCTTGGTGTGGAAAGAAATTCAAGAAGAAAAAAATGCTGAATAGGAAAAACTGGGAAGAAATAACTGCCATAAAGCATGATGCTGTTTATGAGATAGATTCTTCTATTATTTTGCAGCCGGGTCCTGCTTCTATTTCTGAAGGTATTGAAATAATGCATAAAATCTTTGAATCATGGCAGAGAGAAAATAAAGGAGATGCTTAAAACATATTTCAATTGGAGCAGTGGAAAAGACTCTTCGCTCGCTTTATATCAACTATTAAATTCAAATGAGTATAGTGTTGAGAAACTTTTAACCACTATAAGTTTTGAAGAGCAAAGAGTGGGTATGCATGGACTTAGAAAAGAGTTGTTAGAGAAACAAGTGCAGTCTATAGGGCTTCCTCATCAGATTATAGAATTAAAATCTAGCCTTAGTCATGAGAATTACAATAAATTAATGGCCAAAACAAATGAGGAATTAAAAAATCAAGGCTTTACTCATGCTGCTTTTGGAGATATATTTTTAGAAGACTTGAAGAATTACAGAGAAGCTCAATTAAAATTGATGCATATTGAAGCAGTTTTTCCTCTTTGGCAAAGAAATACTAAAGAAGTTATTCATGAGTTTATTGATTTGGGTTTTAGAACTGTAATAGTGGCGGCCTCAAAGCAATACTTTGACAAGTCTTTTGTTGGTCAAGAACTAACAAAAGACTTAATAGACAACTTGCCTAGTGATGTAGACCCTTGTGGCGAGAATGGAGAGTTTCACACATTTACTTTTGAGGGTCCAATATTTAAAGAAAAAATAGATTTTAAAGAGGGTGAAAAAGTTCTTAAAACTTATCCCAATCCTAGCCGTAATAAGGATTCGAAAAGTGACGTAGGCTTTTGGTTTTGCGACTTAATTCCAATATGAATAATGTATTGTTAATTCAACTACCTAAAAGCCTTATAATTGCCATTCGCTTTTCCGATATTTGTTTATTGATTTATGGTCAAGAATTGTATTAAATTTTTATTTCTTTTTCTAGCTTTTACTGCTTTCCAGTCTGCTTCTGCTCAAGATTTCCGTTTGATTATGGAATTAGTAGTAACAGAAGATGGTAAGAAACTTCCAAATGCAGAAATTAAGGTTTACAAAAATGGCAAGGAAGTAGAAACAGTATTGACCGATTCAAAAGGTAGAGCAGATATCCCTATGGGGCCAAATGGCGTTTATGATATTTCCATTACTGGAAAGGGAATGATTAAGAAAAAACTTAACGTAAATACAAATAATGTTCCTGCTGAAAATTTAAAGGGAGATACCTTCTTTCCTGCAGAAGTAGATATTTTTCCAAAGTTAGACGGCATGGATTTGGCTATTCTTAGCAAACCGATTGGAAAAATAGTTTACGACCCTGGAATCAATGGCTTTGATGCGGATATGAAGTATACGCAGCAAATGAAATCGCAACTAGACAAACTAAAAAGCGATTATGAGAAAAAGAAGCTTGAAGAGGAAAAGGCAATGGCCAACAAGCAAAAGGAATATGATGCCGCAATAAAACTTGCTGACAAGGCTTTTTCATCAGAAAATTGGGAAGAAGCTGAAGTTCAGTATAAAAAAGCAGCAGCAATAATGCCTATTGAGACTTATCCTTCCTTTCAATTGGCGGAATTAGAGTCGAAATTAATTGCCATAAGAGCTACGAATGAAAAGTACAATCAGGCAATTAAGATTGCTGATGAGGCACTTGCGTCTAAGGACTACCAAAGGGCTATTTCGGAATATAAGAAAGCATCAGGATATAAGCCAGAAGAGGAGTACCCTGTAACTAAGTTAAAAGAAGCAGAAACAGCAGCTTCAGCATTCTTAAAAGCTGAGCAAACTTATTTAGCAGCAATAGAGAAAGGGGATAATGCACTTAAAATAAATGATCTTAATACAGCAAAAGCTGCTTTTGAAACAGCAGCGGAAGCAAAACCTGCAGAAAGCTATCCTAAGAATAAGTTAGCAGAGATTAACAATATTCTCGGAAAACAAGAACAAAAAGAACAGGAGTATCAAGCTGCTGTGAAAGCTGGAGATGAAGCAATGACAGCTGAAGATTATGTTAGTGCTAAAGCTTCCTATCAAAAGGCATTGGGAGTTAAGCCTACAGAGTCGTATCCTCAAGAGCAAATTACTAAAGCAGAAGGTTTACTTGCCGCAGCAGCGAAGAAAAATCAAGACTACTTAGCAGCTGTAGAAGCAGCAGATAATGCACTTGCTGCAAATAAATTAGAAGAGGCAAAAGCTGCTTATCAATCGGCGAATAAAATCAAGCCAAAGGAAGAATATCCGGTAAATAAACTAAAAGAAATTGCAGATCAAATAGCTAAAACACAGGCCGCAGAAAAAGCCTATACTGATAAGATTGCTGAAGCAGATAAAGCACTAGCATCTAAAGATTATGAGAATGCAAAGGCTTCTTATGGGGAAGCTGTTTCTTTAAAACCTGCAGAATCTTATCCTAAGGAAAAAATTACTGAAATTGATGGAATATTGGCAGCTGCTAAAGAGGCAGATAGCAAGTACCAAGCTGCAATAAGCAAAGCAGATCAGGCATTTGCAGCCAATAAATTAGAGGAAGCAAAAGCAGGCTATAACGAGGCTTTGGCTGTGAAGCCTGATGAATCCTATCCAAAAGAAAAGCTAACCGAAATTGAAGGCGCATTAATAGCCATTGAAAAGCAAAATTCTGCATATAATGATGCTATCGCTAAAGGTGATGAAGCACTTACAGCAAAGGATTACAAGGCTGCTAAAGGATTTTATGCAACTGCTTCTGAAGCAAAGCCAGAAGAAGCTTATCCAAAAGATAAAATTTCAGAGATTGACGGAATTATTGCAGCAAATGAAGAGAAGGATAGAAACTATGCTGCAGCAATAGAGGCAGCAGATAATGCTTTTAAAGGAAAGAATTTTGATCAGGCAAAAATAGAGTACAATAAAGCTTTAGTTATTAAACCAGAAGAGGCTTATCCGAAAGAGCAAATTGGGGCTATTGAAAATCAATTAGCTGCTGCAGAGAAATTAGAAGCGGATTATTTAGCTGCTATTAAGAACGGAGATGCTGCTTTTGCTGAAAAGAATTATGAAAAAGCTAAAAGTGATTATCAAGCAGCACTATCGATTAAATCTGAAGAATCTTATCCTCAAGAAAAGATAACTGAAATAGAAGGAATAGTTAAACAAGCAGCAGAAATGGAGGAGAAATATACTTCTGCCATAAGTAAAGCAGATGGCTTGTTGGCTTCAGAAAATTATGAGGAAGCAAAAGCTGCATACCAAGAAGCATTAGCTGTAAAGTCTAAGGAAGAATATCCCAAAACTAAAATTGCAGAGATTGATACTAAACTTTCTGATATAGCATCTGCTAAAGCCGCAGCAGAAAAATTAGAAGCAGACTATACCGCTGCTATGAAAGAAGGTCAGTCTAAATTGGATGCTAAGAAATACGAAGAGGCTATTGCATCCTTTACTATTGCTGCAGGTCTAAAAGCTGAGGAAAAAGAGCCAAAGACTAAAATTGAAGAAATAAAAGCGATTCAGGCTCAATTAGCAGCGGAGGCAGCAGAACAAGAAAGGCTTCAAAAACTACAAGCGGATTATGAGGCAGCAATTAAAAAAGCCGATGATTTATTTACTGCTAAAAGCTTAGCAGAAGCAAGAACGGAATACCAAGCAGCTTTGGCCTTAAAGGCAGATGAAGCCTATCCACAGAAAAAAATTGAGGAAATTAATTCAGTTTTATCTGATGCTAAAGAACAAGAAGAAAAGTATGCTGCTGCAATTGCTGAAGCCGATAAGTTAATGGCGAATAAAAAGTTTGAAGATGCAAAATCTAAATATTCTGAAGCGAGTTCAATAAAGTCAGAAGAGGCCTATCCAAAAGATAAGATAAAGGAGATTGATGGTAAACTAGCTGAGATTGCTGCTGCTGCCGCAGCAATTGCCTTAGAGAATGAAAATAAACAGAAAATACAAGAAAACTACAATGCTTTAATTGAGGAGGGAACAGCCTTGATGCAAGAGAAAAAGTGGAGCGAAGCTAAGTCTAAGTTTCAAGAAGCGCTAGAATTAAAAGATGAGCAATTGCCTAAAGATAAAATAGCAGCAATTGAAGCTTCTATAGCAGCAGAACAAAATGCAATGGCTGCTGCAGAAATTCAAGAAAAGTATGATGATGCAATAAAAAAAGCAGATGATTTGTTTGCTGCCTCTAATTGGGTAGACTCTAAATCTGCCTACCAAGAAGCATTAGCTATAAAGAGTGAAGATTATCCTCAAAGTCAGATTGATATTATCAATGAAAAGATTACAGAAGAACAAGCTAAGTTAGCTGCAGAAGCATCTGCAGCGGAAGCAGCAAAAAAGGAAGCTGAAGTACAAGCTAAATATGATGCTGCTATACTTGCTGCTGATGAGTTATTTGCTGCTTCAAAATGGGAAGAATCAACAGCTAAGTATCAAGAGGCCTTAACTATTAAATCAGAGGATTATCCTCAAAGTCAGATAGACAAAATAAATACGAAAATAGAGGAGGAGAAAGCGAAGTTAGCGGCCCAGGCTTCCGCTGCTGAATCTGCGAAACTTGAGGCAGAATACCAATCGTTAATTGCTCAGGCTGATTTATTGTTAGAACAAGAAGATCTAGCCAATGCTAAGTCTAGTTATGAGAAAGCATTAAGCTTAAAGCAAGATGAGTACCCTAAGATGCAAATTGAAATGATTGCAGCTAGAATTAAATCTTTAGCAGAAAAAGCTGAAAAGCAGAAATTAGCAGCTCAAAAAGATGCGGATTATCAAGCAGCCATTGCAGCAGGAGATGCCGCTATAGCAGCTAGGCAATATGCAAATGCAAAGAATCAATTTCAAAATGCATTAAGCATTAAGCCGGAAGAGACATATCCTAAAGATAAAATTTCTGAAATTGAAAATTTACAAGCTGAACTAGCATCTAAAAATGCGGCACAAAATGAACAATACAATGCTGCCATAGCTGCCGCGGATTTAGCATTTCAAAACGAAAGCTTTGATGAAGCTAGAAACAAGTATAATGAGGCTATTCAAATTAAGTCATCAGAATCTTACCCAAAAGAACAACTCGCATTAATAGATAAAACTATTGATGAAAGGGCAGCAAAAGCAGAGCAGATTAAGCTTCAAAAAGAAAGGGAAGCAAAAAATGAAGCAGCTTACCAAACAGCAATAGTTGAAGGTGATAAATTTTACAGCAATAAAGAATATAGCTCTGCAATTAATAAATATGAGTTGGCAAAAGGTTTAAGTCCATCTAAAACTTACCCACAAGAGCAAATTGATAAAATAAATAAGCAGTTAGCATCTCAAGAGCAAGCTAAGTTAGATGCAGAACGAAAGAAGAAGGAATTGGCTGATAGGGAAGGTAGATATAAAGAAGTCATAGCTCTTGGCGACGAAGCGTATGATAATAAGTCACTTAATCTCGCAAAGCGTCAGTATGAAGCCGCTTTGGCTATGAAGCCAAATGAAGAATATCCTAAATCTAGAATTAAAACAATTAATGGCCTTCTTGAAGAAAAGCGTCTAGCTGAATTAGAAGCAAAGAATGCACAAGAGAAGCCAATTGAAATCCAAAAGGGGCCAAAGTCATCAGTTACAGGAGATGCTGAAGCAGAAATTGATAGAATTTATCAGGAAATGTGGGCTAAGAAGAATAGTGATAAAAATGCAAAAGTTGTAGCTCAGCAGTCTAAAGTCAATGAATTTAGAATAGCGGAAAAAGAGGGGGACGAAAGGAAGATTCAAGAAGAAAAGCAAAGAATAGAAGGTGTTGCCATAAGCATGCAAGAGCAACGACAGACGGCAAATGAGTTTTACATGCAGAATTTTGAAACGGTTAAGCAGAAAGAGAAAGATGTAGTAGAAGGAGAGAAAACTTTAAGCAGAGAAGCAGAGAGAACAAGAAATAATCAAATGGTGGAGGAAAAACAAATTAAAGAAAACGAGTACCACTCCGACCTTCAGAAACAACAGCGGGAAAGAAGTGAGAACTTAGATAAAGCTTATGTGCAAAAGCAATCAGATATTTTGGAGCAAAATAGAAAGTTAGATTCGGATAATTTGAATAAGAATACCGCATCTATTAATGCAGTGATTGAGACTCAGAAAGAAGTATATGATGAGTTAAATGAGACTTCGGAAGAGAAGCGACAAGAGGAAATGAAGACTATTAGCACAAAACAAGATGATTTAAGGCAATTTGCACAGGAAAGAAGCGATGATTTTGAAGAGAATTATGAGGATGTAAAAGAAAAAGAGAAGGCTATAGTTGAAGAACAAAAAAGGCTTACCAATGAGTCTGATGCTAAGATATTAGATAATCAAAGTATTGTTCAGGAGGTATCTAATGATCAAAGAAAAATACAGCAGAATGGAGATACTCAGCATAAAGAAAACTATATTGAAGTAGTAGAGAAAACCAAGATGTTAAAGGATGAGCAAGATCAATTGAATGCGGAGTCTGAGAAGAGAAGACAAGATAATAAGAACCAGAAATATTACGAAGGGGAAAAGAAAATTAGACAAGATCCTGAGTCAGCAGATTACCCTCAAGGTGTGACCGAGAAGATTATTGAAAATGATAATAGTACAACCATACGAAGAATAGTAGTTGAAGGAACACAAACAGATATCTATGAGAAAACTTTGTATGCTTATGGTAAAATTATTTATACCAAAAATGGAAACAATATAACCAAGGAAACTTGGGATGCTGAAAGCAAAAAGTAGATGGCTTCTTTTAAATTTAAGTACAGCCCATTTTTTTTACTTATTATTCTTCAGCTTTCCTGCAATGATAACACAAAGCAGGAATTAGATAATTCTGAAATATCGAACACAAATTTTTCTATAGATAAGCAAGACGAATGCTTTATTATTTCAATTAAAGAGATATACCCAAATAGTGGAATTGGAGAGAGATATTGCCTTTGTCCTAAAGGGAAGAATTTGAAGGATGCGGACTTTACACAAGAAATAGAAATACCGGTTGAACGAGTTGGAATAAATTCAACTACCCATTTAGGGTTTATTCATGTTTTAGAAAAGTTAAATTCTATTAAAGCCGCAACAAATCTTAGTTTGTATTACAACCAAGGATTTAATGCTAATATTAATAATGGGAAAGTTAAGTCTCTGGGTGTTAGCAGAATTGAAACTGAACTTGCAATAAATCAAGAGCTTGATGTTTTGTTTTCTTATGTTATGGATGCAACATCTTATAAGGAAGTTCAAAGGCTAAGAAAACTAGGTATTCCTGTTATTCTGATTAATGAGTTTATGGAGGAAAGGCCAATCGACAAAGCAAATTGGTTAAAACTATTTGCATTGTTTTATGGGAAAGCGCAACAGCTAAAAGCAAAACAGTATTTAGATAAGACAGAAAAAGAATATACAGAGTTGAAAGAGATTGCAAAATCAGCAACAAACAAACCTAAAGTAATACTAGGTATTCCATGGAAAGGAAATTGGTATGTGAGCGGTGCAAATACCTATCAAGCCAATTTTATAAAGGATGCCGGAGCAGATTATCGATGGAAAGATTTGGTGAGTAAAGGTTCTTTACCAATCGCATTTGAAAAAGTATTAGTGAATTCAGTAGATGCAGAGTATTGGTTAAATCCTGGAAGTTACAAAACAAAGAAAGATATTCTTGAAGTAGATGAAAGGTTTGAAAAGATGATTTCGTATCAACATAATTCAATTTATAGTCACTATAAAAGAACCAACAATAAAGGTGCAAATGACTACTGGGAAAGTGGAGTAGTGGAACCTCATGCTATTCTAGCAGACTTAATAGCTATTTTTCATCCGAGTTTATTGGAGAAGCATCAATTAAAATATTATTTTAGAATAGATGAATAGAAATAAAATCTATTTCTTGTTTCTTATACTATTAATGCCAATTCTAGCATTAATAGATTTATCTATAGGTGCTGTAGATATTTCTTTCGCTACAATTACAGATTATTTAAGTTTTCAAGACTTATCTGAAAAAGAGAACTTAATACTTCATGAAAGTAGAATGCCTAGAGTTCTCACAGCTCTTATTTGTGGTGTTGCTTTATCTATTGCAGGTTTATTGATGCAAACCCTTTTTAGAAATCCGCTTGCAGGGCCTTATATACTTGGAATTAGCTCAGGATCAGCCTTAGGCGTAGCTATATTTATCATGGGCGCTTCTTTTCTTGGCTTAACAATCAGTATGGGAATTGGAGTTACTCTAGGGGCTTTACTTGGAGCATTTGGTATTTTATTTATTCTTTTTCTTTTATCTATTAAAATAAAAGATATTATGACCTTGCTGATAGTAGGAATTCTAATGGGAGCTATAGCTACAGCAATCATTGGAATTTTGCAATTTTTCGCTCCTGCTTTTCAAATCAAATCTTTTTTATTGTGGACATTGGGAAGTTTAGATGCGGTAGGCTATGCAGATTTAAAGCTAATTTATGTAGCTGTATTTGTAGCAGTTTTAGCTACCTTTTTGATTGTAAAACCATTGAATGCAATACTTTTTGGTGAGACTTATGCGAAGAGTATTGGAGTTAATATTCTACAAATAAGGTTAATCATTATTTTGATAACGGCAGTATTAACCGCTTTTATTACTGCATACTGTGGTCCTATTGGTTTTATTGGAATTGTTGTGCCCCACTTATCTAGATTATTATTTAAAACTAATAAACATGAAATAATTATTCCTTCATCAATTTTGATGGGTTCCTGCCTTTTATTATTTACTGATGCTATTAGCAATGGTCTAATCCAAAATGTTGTATTGCCAATAAATTCTATTACAGCCCTTATGGGAATACCAATTATTATTTGGATCATCCTTTCTAAGCAAAAAATTTCTTCTGCATTTTAATGAAAACCTTAATTGAAATTCAAGACTTTTCTATAGCTTACAACGATTCAGAAGTACTGCTAAAAGCAAAACATCTAACAGTTAATGAAGGAGAAATTGTCGTATTATATGGAGATAATGGTAGTGGTAAATCTTCCTTATTGAGAGCAATTTGTAATGCAAGTACGCAATGGAAGGGAGAAATATTTATTCAGGAAAAAAGTATTAAAGATTGGAAAAATAAAGAGCTTGTAAAACACATAGCTTTTATATCTACTGAGACAGAATATCCTAGTTTGTTAAGTACTAAAGATTATATTGCCTTAGGAAGGTATCCGCATTTAAACTGGTTTGGAAAACTACAAGAAAGGGATCATGCTATTATCCAAAATTATTTGAGGGAGTGTTGTATTGAAGAATTGAGTAACCAAAGCATTAGCACTTTAAGTGATGGAGAAAAACAGAGAGCAAAAATAGCGCGAGGATTATGTCAACAAACACCAATTTTAATATTGGATGAGCCTAGTAGCCATTTGGATGTGAAAAACACCTATGCTACTTTAGAATTAATAAAACTTGAGCGTGAAAAGGAAAATAAGAGTATCTTATTTTCTTCTCATGAAATCAATATGTCTTTAGAGATTGCAGATAAGGTTTGGTATATATATGGTGGAGAGGTAAAAGAGGAAAGTAAAAGTGATTTTTTAATGAATAAAGAGCTACATAAGAAGCTATATGGGAGCGCGTTTCAACTAAATTTATAGCTTATCTTTTCTTCGTAGTACCAAGCCTTTTGGCTCTTTTTTTCATTTCTCTTTTATAAGATCTCTTTTGTTTTTTAATACTTTTTTCATAGCCAGCTTTAACTTCTTGACTTGGTAGTTTACCATTACTCATCCCTTTATCATCAACACCTTTAAATCCTTTGTAGGGATTACATGCCACCAAAAAGCTAAAAAGAATAAAGTATAAAAACTTAGTCTTCATACTCTTGCGCTAGTATTTCAATATCAATAATTAATTGATTTACACTTTCTTTAGAAGTACCGTCATAAAAACCTCGTATTCTCTTTTCTTTATCTACTAAAACAAAGTTTTCTGTATGAATGAAATCATCCACACCGCCATCACCTTCTGTAGTGGCTGCGAAATATGATTTTCTTGCTAAATCATAAATAACCTTTTTATCTCCTGTAAGAAAAATCCATTTCTTAGGGTTAGCTTCATATAAGTCTGCGTACTCTTTCAGTACGGCAACCGAATCAATTTCTGGAGTCACACTATGGGAGACAATAAGAAATTCATCATTTTCTAGATAAGCTTTCTGCACTCTTTGTAATTGAGAACTCATATCAGGACATATTGAGGGACAGGTAGTAAAGAAGAAATCAGTAACGTAATATTTACCTTCTAAATCTTTTTGAGAGAACAACTCTCCATTTTGATTAATTAGTTCAAAATCTGCTATTCTATGGTTGTTGGTCACATTTTGCATGCTTTCGTCAACCAATTCAGGATTTAAAACGGCAGGAGAGTATACCGGTAGTCTCCTACCATCTTTAATCATTTCATAAGCTATACCTATTCCAATGGCTAATAGAACTGCAGGTATTATAATTGCAAGCTTATTTTTCATTATTTCCTTTTTCCTTTTCTTTATTCATATAGAACTCCAAAATCTTTTCTAATGACTCAACACTCATTTTCTTTGAAAGAATAATTTTATTTTCATCTAATAAATATGTCTGAGGAGTGCTGTAAACGTCATATAGTGCTCTGAAATTACTCCTAAAGTCACCACCATCAGATCCATTGATCCAGTTTAAGTCGTGCTTGTTTATAAATTCAATCCACTCTTTATTTTCAAATTCATTACCAACCCCAAAAACTTCTACACCTTGGTCTTTAACCTTATCATACAGAGCTTTAAGTTTAGGCGTTGAAACTTTACAATGACCACATTCTGGAGACCAGATGTAAACAATAGTAAACTTAGCTTCTATATCATATAGTTGGATAAACTTTTCTTGTGCAGTATCCTTAACAATAATATTAGGTGCTTTTTTTCCGATTAATAAAGGATAAAGTGCATTCACTCTCTCAACTAATTTTTTCAATTGTTCATCTGTAAACCAAGGCGCTTTTTTGCGCATATAATATTCTCTTCCTAAATGCACAAACACTGCATCCATGCCCATTAATTCAGAACGCTCATATTTAGAAGACATATAAGAAAGGGTATATTTAAATACCGATGGGTTGTTTTCTACTTTACCCAAAATAAAATCAGCAGCAATAATTATAGAATCAGGATCTTGAACTGTTAACTTATCCATATAATAAGTCATTTTTTCATGATAGGCTGAAGTTCTCAACAGTCTTTCATCTGAGAAGTCGAAATTGTCGAAAAAGTGACTTTTAAAATATTTGAATTCGAAGGTACTGTCTTTAATGCCATTTTCATCTACTGGGGCAGGAGGTACGGTAGGATAGTTGATGGCAAACAAAAATTTAGAAGTAAGTGATTCTGGATGCTTTTTATGGAGGTTTTCAATAAAATCTTCAACTTCTTGATCTATCTGTAATATTCTTTCATCTACCTGAGGATTTGTTTTTCCTTTTTCTTCGGCTATTTTTTTTAACTTACTAAGCTCATTCATCTCTCTCTTTCTAACATTGATGTATTTCAAATAAGCAAAGAAAACCTCATTCTCAGGGCTTCCTTTTACTTTCATATTATCTATGTATTCAAGGCTATCTGAAATCATTAAAAACTCTTGCTTATCAACCATAAAATCAAAAAGCTTGGTGTTTTGACGAATTAAGGAATACATACCGTGTTCTAGGCTATCTTTCCCCTCAAACACTATGTTTCCTTTAGAATCTACTGCAGCAGTATCTCTATAAAATTGACCTGCTCCATAATAATAGGAAAGGAAAGCAACTGTGTCAGGAAAATTTTTTATTTGAAATTCAATTTTATACGGATTTTGCGCCATTAATACAGTGGTTAGCAGCGACAAAAGTGAAATGGAAAAAAGCTTCTTCAACATAAAAAAATATTTCTTTCAAAAGTAAGATGAAATCTTAGTTTTAGGCTGTTAATGCATGTTAAATGCAGAAGTAAATAAAGCTTTTTTTCAAACTATTCTTTTAGTACTTTTCGTTTGTGGAGGCAATCACTTGGACCATACTTATCATATTAATAGCCGCAGGAGTTATTGTAGGTATTCTTTTGACATTTTATTTTCTTCAAGAGAAAATAATTTTTTCTCCTATTAAGCTACCAAAAGATTATCATTTCCCATTTGAAAATGCTGTAGAAAGAAATATAGAAGTAGATAAGGGTGTTTACTTGAATAGTCTTTTATTTAAATCAAAATCTCCGAAAGGTTTAATTTTTTATATCCACGGAAATGCAGACAATCTGAGGTATTGGGGAGATTTTGCAGATTTCTTTACCAAAAGGAATTACGATGTATTCATGTATGACTTTAGAGGATTCGGCAAGAGTGACGGAAAAATAAAAGGGGAGAAATCAATTCAAAGAGATGCTAAAATCCTTTATTTGGAAATGAAGAAGTTGTACCCAGAGGAGCGTATCATTATTTATGGTTTTTCTCTAGGTACAGGAATAGCTTCAAGATTGGCAAGCAGAAATAAAGCAAAAATGTTAATCTTAGAAGCCCCATTTTATCACTTCATTGATTTGGTTAAATACCATAAGGCTTATTTACCGGCAAGTTGGATAACTAAGTATCACTTTAGAACCAATAGGTATCTTAAAGAAGTAGAGTCGGAAGTTCATATTTTTCATGGTACAAATGATAGAAAAGTACCCTACTACTTGGGAGAAAAACTTAGAGATATAAATGCTAATTCTACTTTTTATCCGATAAAAGATGCTACGCATAACGATATGCAATCCATGAAAGAGTTTCAAAACTTGATGGATAAGCTTTTAACTAATTAATTCTTAAACTCAGAAGTGAAGTGAAAGTCAATATCAGGGTAGTTGTCTTTTGTAATCTGAAGAATTCCTGGAGTTTGTGCTAAGAATACTAAATGCTGGTCTTTGTCATAAACAATGTAGTTAGATTTTAATCTCACAAATTCATCTAACATTTCTTTATTTTTAGAAGTAAACCAACAAGCTTTATAAAAATTTAAAGGATGAAAATTTGCTGAGGCATTGTATTCATGCTTTAAGCGATATTGAATTACTTCAAACTGGAGTTCTCCAACCGTTCCTATATATTTTTTATTACCCATTCTAGCAGTGAATAATTGAGCAACACCTTCTTCTGTTAATTGATGAATCCCTTTTTCCAATTGCTTCGTTTTCATTGGATCTGAATTAACAACCTCTTTAAATATTTCAGGAGAGAAACTTGGTATACCTTTGAAAGTAAAGTCTTTTCCTTCAGTTAAAGTATCACCAATTTTAAAGTTTCCTGTGTCATATAAACCGATAACATCTCCTGGGTATGCTTCATCAATCAGTGACTTCTCCTTGGCCATAAAACTTGTTGGGTTATTAAAGCGCAAGTTCTTATCTAATCTAACATGGTGGAAGAATTTATTCCTTTCAAATTTACCACTACATACTCTTAAAAATGCAATTCTATCTCTATGGTTAGGGTCTATGTTGGCATGGATCTTAAAAATGAAACCACTAAAGTTCTTATCATCTGGTTTAACTTCTCCTTCGTCGGTTTCTCTTCCTTTAGGCATTGGTGCTATTTGGATAAATTCATCTAGCATTTCTCTAATTCCGAAGTTATTAACTGCAGAACCAAAGAAAACTGGAGCTAATTTGCCACTTAGGTAGTCTTCCATGGAAAAAGGGTCATAAACCCCTTCAACCAACTCTACATCTTCTCTTAGCTGCTTTGCTTCTTTGCCTACTAATTCATCCAGTTTAGAATCTGCTAAATCATTAATAGAGATTACATCTTTTGAAATCTTCGTTTTAGATGATTCAAAAAGGTTTACATTTTTTTCATTCAAATTATAAACTCCTTTAAATGTGGCTCCAATACCTATTGGCCAACTCATAGGACGCACATTAATCTGTAACTTTTCTTCTAGTTCATCTAATAGTTCAAAAGGATCACGACCTTCTAAATCCATTTTATTGATAAAAACAATCACAGGAGTGTCTCTCATTCTACAAACCTCCATCAACTTTTCTGTTTGCGTTTCAACTCCTTTAACACAGTCTATTACTAAGATTACACTATCCACAGCAGTTAAGGTTCTAAAAGTATCTTCTGCAAAATCTTTGTGTCCCGGAGTATCCAGAAGGTTAATCAGTTTGTCTTTATATTCAAACCCCATAACCGAAGTAGCAACAGATATTCCTCTTTGCTTTTCAATTTCCATGAAGTCAGAAGTAGCAGTTTTCTTGATTTTGTTGTTTTTAACAGCACCAGCCGTTTGAATAGCTCCTCCAAAAAGCAAAAACTTTTCTGTTAAAGTTGTTTTACCCGCATCTGGGTGACTAATAATCGCAAATGTTTTTCTCTTTTCTATTTCTTCGTTTAGCTTCATCGACCGCCCTTTATTTAGAGCGACAAAAGTAAGAAAATGTAGGTGCTATTTAGAAATGACAAATTTCTTTTGCAGACGTTTATTAGCGTTCGAAACTTCTAAGATATAAACTCCATTTTTAGCGTCTATAATACAATTGTATTCAGGATTGTAAAATGTTGATTGAAGAATTACTTTACCTTGAATATTAATTAATCTAAAAGTTTTTTCACCTTTAAGACTAGTTCTTAAATTTAATCGATTTTCAGTCAGTGGATTCTTAAAAACTATATCATCTGAGTTTTCATTTTCTGTTAAAGCAGTTGAAAAAAATACTTGAATAGATCCAGTTGATTGGCAATTATTAATGTCATTAACTATGACCGTATAGGTTGCAGGACATAGACTATCAAAAACTCCATTAGAATCACGTAAAGAGGAGGGGAGGTTAGTATTAATTAATTGAATCTGATATGGGGGAGTTCCAAAGACTGGACTAATTTTAATAATACCGTCACATGAGGCAGCAGTAGTAGAATGCTGAATGATAGAATCATTGATAATTATTGCAGGTGGTGCAGTTATGGTGTAGTTATACACAATACTTAAATTAAGTGCACCTGTTACAGTAATTCTATATTGACCAGGAATAGCACCCCAAATTTGCCAAGAATTAAGTGAATCTACTAACCAACCACTTCCATTATTGTATTCTGTTAAATAAACTACAGGTGCAGTTAAACCTGCCAATTGCCAATCTGGGTTGAAACAACCGGTGTTGGAAAATGGATTATTAGCACAAGTAGGTTGTATTACTTGACCTGGAAGACATCTTGGACCATATCCAGGTTGTATCCATTTTAATTCATCAACTGTAAAGCCAAATTCAGTAGCCCAATTGATTAGCTCCAATTGAGGCATATCTTCGATATAACTGTAATTTTCAGTATCGGCAATAGATTCAGCTAAATCTCTTTGTCCGCTTTGTATAATTAAATGACCTACAGCACAGGCTGTTCCAAAGTCATCTATAAAATAGGGGGTTCTTTCCTTGTGGTATAAATTCTGAGGAAAAACTCCTTCTTTGCTGTACTTTGATAATTCGTTTAGAAGTTGTTCTCTATTGCTTTTTGCTTGAGGTTGCAGATGACTTGTATTAACTCTTTTAAGTGAGTCAACAACATAATCTAAATGAAATTTAATTAAGTCTATTTCTGAAAATAAATTCAATTCAGGAATTTGACTAGACGAAATTGGAACTGATATCCAGTTTTTATTCAAATGATTTAAAATAGATTTATCGTTGTTGGAATAGGCAACAGTAAAAGAAAAAATTAAAATAAAAAGGCAGAACTTCTTCATGTTATTTATAAAAGTATTAAATAAGTCAACAAAAAAAATGGTGATTTCATAATTGTGGTAAAATATTTTACAAATGGTCCCTTTCATACATTTTATTGTGACTACTTTTGCAAACCCCCTATGGAAGAAAGAATAAAAGACTACGACCTTACAGAAATACAAGAAGGAGAAGATGGGAAAGATCTTTATCCATTTCAATCTGAAGCAATTGCAAAGATTTCAGAAAAACTAAAAGAGCTAGAAGATAATCATAACATTCTTTTTCAGTTGCCTACAGGTGGTGGAAAAACGGTGATATTTTCTGAAATAGCAAGAAGATATATTCTTGCTACAGGAAAAAAGGTTTTAATACTTACCCATAGAATTGAGCTTTGCAAGCAAACTTCTGGGATGTTGACTGACTTCGGAGTTAAAAACAAAATCATTAACAGCAAAGTAAAGGAAGTCTCGGATGATAATGACTATATGTGTTTTGTAGCCATGGTAGAGACTTTAAATAATAGGTTGCAAGATGAAAAAGTAACTGTTGAAAATATTGGTCTAGTTATCGTTGATGAGGCGCACTACAATAGCTTTAGAAAACTGTTTAAGTACTTTGAGAATGTAAATATTTTAGGAGTTACAGCTACTCCCTTAAGTTCTAGTATCAAATTGCCAATGAATGAGAATTACCAAGAATTGGTAATAGGGGAGTCTATAAAAAGTTTGGTAGATCAAGGGTTCTTGGCAAAAGCAACTACTTATAGCTACAATGTTAGATTAGATAGTCTAAAGATTGGTATTAATGGTGATTACACTGTAAAATCTTCTGAACAGCTCTATGGTAACTTTATGATGCAAGAGAAGTTATTAAGAGCCTATGAGGAAAAATCCTATGGGAAGAAAACATTGATATTTAACAATGGTATTGCAACTTCTTATGGTGTTTACGATAGTTTTAAAGCCGCTGGTTATGATATTAGACACTTGGACCATCATGTAGGGGAATCTGAAAGAAGAGATATTCTAAACTGGTTTAAAAACACCCCAGATGCTATACTTACTTCAGTTGGAATTTTAACTACTGGCTTTGATGAACCAACCGTTGAAACTATTATACTCAATAGAGCTACAAGATCTTTGAGTTTGTATCATCAAATGATAGGAAGAGGGTCGAGAGTTTTGAAGAATAAAAAAGACTTTACGGTAATTGATTTAGGAAATAATTTACATCGCTTTGGTCTATGGGATTCTCCTGTAGATTGGTATCATATATTTATGTCTCCACATCAGTATTACGATGATTTAAAGTCTGATGAAATAATTGAAAGACAGTTTGTTTATGAAATGCCTGATGAATTGAAAAAGAAGTTTTCAAAATCAAAGGACATTACTTTCGATGTTAAAAAGGAATATAAGAAAGCAATGAGTATGGGTATTCATTCTAAGAATGTTATCAAAGATTCTATTGAACAACACACCAGAATGTGCAAGGAAAATGCTGAAGACATGTGGGATGCTTTAGATTTAGCTAAATTGCTTAAAGATGATATTCAAGATAGAATCAAGCATTACTCTTACTGCACCATAAAAACAACCAAAAATTACCTAGTTTGGTTAGAAGAAGATTATACTAGGAGATTAAATTCTGCGATTAGGAAATCTTTTGTAATCGAAGAAAGTTAGACTTTGTAATGAGCAAAGGCAAATTTAAAAAGTTTCTAACAGAGGCGCCTAGAGAAGAATTAGAGACGCAACTCTTAGACCTTTATTCTAGATTTAAAGAAGTCAAAGAGTTTTATGATTTCTCCTTCAATCCCAAAGAAGAAGAGCTTTTAAATACAGCTAAATCTAAAATTTCTGAAGAGTATTTTCCTACAACAAGAAGAAGAGCTAAAAAAAGAAGGTCAATACCTCAGAACTTGATCAAGCATTTTATAAGATTAGGTTTAGAAGATGCCAAGATTTTAGATTTGATGCTTTTCCAAATTGAAATAGCCCAAGTGTATACAGAGGAGAACGAAATTAAGGCAACTGCTTTTTATAAAAGCATGTTAAAATCCTTTCGTCAAGCTATTTCTTTTTCTTTAGAACATCTACTTTTAGAAGAGAGTAGAGCTAGAATGCTAAAAATAGCTAAGAAAGCTTCTCAACAGCAGTGGGACAATGCAGATGCCTTTGATTATTCTATAGAGAATTTGCTTCGGGAAGACTAATCTTGTAAAAGTACCTTTTGGGTGTAAACCGATGTAGAGGTTCTAAATTGGATTAAAACTACACCTGTATTTAAATTAGATAGATCTACAGATGATTGACTAATAACAATTCCCTTTTTTAATAAACTTCCATTAGTAGAGTAGATATTTAACTCTACCATTTGCCCTAATGAATTATCTACAAGCAACTCTTTGCCTCTTAATAAAAAAGATACCTTTTGTTTTAGAAGATTATCCTCAATGCCTACCGTAGAAAGTTGAAGAGCTGTACTATATGCGGTATTTCTATTTGTGCCATTATAAGCTATGCTAGAGTCTACAGGAGAGTAAACATAATATCTAGGAGTTGAACTACTTATAAATTGTCTTTGGTTATCGGGAAATGTAAAAATATCATTCCAAGCATATCTTGTAACCCAAGCATTTGTGCTGTTACAGGCATTTGAAAATGTCATAGGATTGTATTTCCATGTTAAAGCTGTCCATACCTCTACCTTGTTTCTATTTTGTGCAGCCCATGTTTGAAGGCTAGGGGCCTGACTTATACAAATACTGCAATCCACTCCTTTATGAGCAATGATTATTGCTTTTCCTGTACCTAAAGTAGACTGAATACCTTTCGTTATGTTATTACAATCTGTGAAAGATCCAGTTAATGGAACTTGAGCACTTAGATTTATTGAAAAAGTTAGGGCTAGAAGTGATAATAGATTTTTCATAATTTAATTTTTTACAAATGTTAACTTGAAGAAGCTATTTAACTGTCTTGAGTTTAACAAATTAACTTTTTATGCATTATTTTAGCCATAGAAATTTGTTTAGACATGGACGACATAGAAAAAACAGAAGATTCTTTTGAGCTTGTTATAGAGGAAAGAAAATGGAATAGAATTTCCATGGCTTTTATTTTTCAATCTGTTTTTGATGCATTTAGCATAGAAAGAGGAGGAATATATACCTTGAAGAGATTGTTTTCCAACCCTGCACAAATGGCAAAAGACTATTTGGGCAAAGAGCGTTTTCATTTTACCCCTCCTTTTCGATTATTAATAGTAACTACAGCTCTTGCAATTTATATTTTAAGTGAATTAGGTTTTGGCGAACAATTTTTAAATGATATTCAAGAAGGAGCTAAAGTCCAAGCAGATGGTAACCCTAAAGGACCGAAAGCTATTGCAGAAATCCTTAGTGGCTGGAGCAATTATACCAATCTTATCCTTTGGACCTTGGTTCCAATCTTAGCCTTATTTACTTATTTATTCAATAGAAAATTGTATTTTAATTACGCAGAGCATTTAGTGCTTCAAACTTATTTTTTCTGTTTAACTAATATTTTAACTTGCATATTCTTATTCCAGTTTATTATTGACAAAAGCATTCTTTCCAATATTCTAAGTGTACTTTCTTTAGTGTATTTCATCTATTTTTATAAAGTAGCCTTTTCAAAAGGAATAGCAAGAAGCATTTTAGATTCTATTTTAATTTATCTGCTTTCTACAATTCTCTGGCTTGTATTGCTTGGAGGAATATTTATTTTACAAGTAGCATTAAATAAAATTTAAGCTGCATTCTTCTGCAAAGTGGATTAAAGATAGGCTTAGCGAGTTGAGCACTATTTAATACCTAGGTATTTCTTTCCTTTTTTCTATCCTTGGATAAGGGCTATTTCTCTTCTTATTAATTTAGGCCATATTATCCAAAGGCTTTCTGTACTTTTGCAAATTCATTAAGCAGTATAGTATTTGAATAATTTTAAACAGCTAGGACTATCTACACCATTGTTAGAAGTACTAGAATCTATGGGTTTTACACAACCCACCCCAATCCAAGAGAAATCAATTCCACATTTATTACAATCTGAAGGGACTGACTTTATTGGCTTAGCACAAACTGGTACAGGTAAAACGGCAGCATTTGGTTTGCCATTAATAGACTTGGTAGACGCAAATAGTAAAGCTACCCAAGCTTTAATTATGGCTCCTACTAGAGAACTCGGTCAGCAGACAGCAAAACAAATTGTAGAGTTTTCCTCTAAGTATAAATCCATAAATGTTGAAGTAGTATATGGCGGAGCTGCCATAACTAATCAGATAAAAGCCTTGAAAAAGCCTACACAAATTGTTGTAGCGACTCCTGGTAGACTTTTAGATTTAATAAGAAGAAGAGCCATTTCTTTAAAAGATGTGCGCTATGTAGTTTTAGATGAAGCAGATGAAATGCTGAACATGGGTTTTAAAGAAGATATCGATGATATTTTAAGCAATATCCAAGTAGAGCACAGTACTTGGTTGTTTTCAGCAACGATGCCTCCTGAAATTAAAAAGATTACAAAAAAATACATGACCGATCCTTTTGAGGTTTCGGTAAATACAGAACAGAAGACCAATATAGATATTACACATCAATATGTGGTAACAAGGTCGGATGACAAAGTAGCTGCGCTAAGAAGATTCTTAGATCTTAATGCGGACATGAAGGGAATTATGTTCTGTAGAACAAAAAGAGAAACGCAGCAAATTACAGATGATTTATCCAATTTAGGATATGATGTAGAAGCATTGCATGGAGATCTTTCTCAGGCACAGAGAGATGCTGCTATGAAGCGTTTTAAATCTAGAAACATGCCTTTACTTGTAGCTACAGATGTTGCAGCAAGAGGATTAGATGTAAATGACTTAACACATGTTTTCCATCATAAATTACCAGATCAGATTGAAGCGTATACGCATAGAAGTGGAAGAACAGGAAGAGCTGGTAAAAAAGGAATTTCCATCTGTTTTATTAATAGCAGAGAAGGAAGAAAGATTTCAGAGATTGAGAAAACGCTAAAAGTTACTTTTGAAAAAGTAGAAGTTCCTGCAGGTAAAGACTTAAAGGCAGCTAAAATAGAATCGTGGACTAAGAAGATTCTCAAAATGCCAACAGACGAAAAAACTGCTGCTATTATTGAAGAACTGAAAGCTGAGCTTGAAGAATTGACAAAAGAAGATTTATTGAACAAACTTCTTACTGAGGAGTTAAAATCTTTAAAGAAGAATGATACTTCTAATTTAAATGTTCAAGAATCTAGAAGTAAGTCTGCAACTGTTGGCAGTGACGGCCCTCAAAGATTTTTCATCAATATCGGAAAGAATGATGGACTCTCAAAAACTGATTTATTGCAATTTATTGTGGATATTTCAGGAACAAAAAGAAGTTTAGTTGGAGATATTGCTTTATTAGATAAGCACTCCTTCTTTGATATAGACGGAAGTGTTGCTAAAGGTTTTGAATCGAAATTTGAAGGTTTAGAATTAGAAAGTGGACATCCAATTAGAGTAAACTTTGAAGGAAATAGAAACCAAGAGAGAGGTAGAGGAGGAAGAAAGCCAAGAGGCAAAGGTGGTTTTGGTGGAAATAGAAATAGAAGTGGAGGAGGCGGAAGAGGACGCTCGGATAGAAATAGAGGAGGCGGAAGCAGCAGACCAAGAAGAAGAGATTAACAATTAAAAAAAAATAATATTATTTATGGGTAGGTCACAAGAAACCTTTAGTAAAAAAGAAAAAGAAAAAAAACGTCAAAAGAAGAAAGAGGAGAAGGCTAAGAAGAGAGAAGAGCGTAAAGAAAATTCTGCTGGTGGTGGATTAGAAAATATGCTTGCTTACGTTGATGAGTTTGGAAATATTACTGATACTCCACCAGATCCAACGAAGAAAAAGAAAGAAATTAAAGCCGAGAGTATTGAATTAGGCGTTCCAAAAGCTGAAGTAGAAGATGAAGGAACAGAACATCTTGGTAAAGTGACTTTTTTCAACGATAGTAAGGGTTATGGTTTTATCAAAGACTTAAAAAGTCAAGAAAGTTATTTTGTTCATGTTCATGGTTTAACAGAAGAAGTAGCAGAAGGAGATAAAGTTTCTTTTGAACTTGAAAGGGGACAAAAAGGAATGAATGCAGTTAGAGTTAAAAAAGCCTAAGCTGAATTTAAATACCAATATAACCCCGATCTTCGGGGTTTTTTTATGCCTTTTTCCTTCTAAGAAATGGGAAAAAGATAATTTTGAATAGCAATGAAGTTTGATGATTATATAATAGCGGAAGGAATTAAGAAGAGTTTAGCTAAACAAGGTTTTAAAAAGCCCACAGATATTCAGTTTAAATCCATTCCCTCTATTTTAAAAGGGGAAGATGTTTTGGCTATTGCACAAACAGGAACTGGAAAAACAGCTGCATTTGCTATTCCTATCATTCATAAAATCCATATTAAAAAGCTTATTAAGCAAAGTAATGGAGTTAAGTGTCTGGTGATGGCACCAACCCATGAGCTAGCGCAGCAAATTGATAAGGTATTTAGAGACTTAAGTAAACATACGAAGGTAAGTAGCTATTGCATTCATGGCGGAGTAGACAGAGATAGTCAACAGCTAAAAATTGAAGATGGCGTAGATATAATTATAGCTACACCCGGTCGCTTGTTTGATTTAGCAAAAAGACAAATTCTAGATTTAAGAAATATTGAAATTTTAGTGTTGGATGAAGCAGATCATATGCTGGACCTTGGCTTTATTGAAGACATAAAAGAATTGATGCGCTTTATTCCTAAGGACCGTCAAACCCTATTTTTCTCAGCAACAATTAATGATGCAATTAAGCGTCTAGCTTATGATATGGTTGATAATCCAATTCGAATTGAATTATCTCCAAAAGATCCTGTTTCTAAGAATATTGAGCATGCTGTAGCATTCATAGAGATGGATGATAAACGTTTTTTCTTAGCAAATTACATAGCTAATCACCCAGCTCAAAAGCTATTGGTTTTTGTAAGAACTAAGGTTAGGGCAGAAAGGGTGAAGAATGCTTTAGAAAGAGAAGGAGTGGAATCGATAACTATTCATGGAGATAAACTACAAGCAGAAAGGGAAGAGGCGATGAGGGCTTTTAGGCAAGGAGATTCTTTGGTGCTTATCGCTACAGATATTAGTGCTAGAGGTATTGATATTCCTGATGTAGAATGTGTGATTAATTATGATTTACCAGAAAGTTCAGAACATTATGTTCACCGGGTTGGAAGAACTGGTAGAGGAATGAACAAAGGGCAGGCCATTAGCTTCTGTAGTCAAGAGGAACGGCCATTGCTAGAGGAATTGGATAAAAACCTTGGAAAACCAATCATGCGCATAGAATTAACTAAAGGGGAATATGCATTAACCATAGAAGCGCAAAAAGAAGCCTTAAAAACAGATTGGCAGTCTTTGCTAGAAGAGGAAGAAAAACGCGATAAAAAGAAAAGAAAAAAGAAGAAGTAGCAGTGATTATTTACTGCTAGCTTATTGCGTATACTATTTTTTTGTTTTATCCTTGTCTAAACCAAATCCAAAAAATATGACTACTTCTAATCGACCAAAATGGTATATGCTAGCTGCCATCTTAGCATTTGTATGGAATATCATGGGTGTTATGGCCTATTTAGCACAAGCTTTTATGCCAGCTGAAGCATTAGCGGCAATGACAGAAGCACAAAGAACTTTATATGAATCTACACCTGCTTGGGTAACCGCTGCCTTTGCAATTGCAGTTTGGGGTGGCGCATTAGGGTCCTTATTGTTAATTCTTAAAAAGAGTATATCTCACCTCGTTTTATTGATTTCTCTCATTGGGATAGTAGTGCAGCAAACTTGGATCTTTTTTATTAGTAATTCCTTCGAGGTATATGGAACTGGACAATCTGTAATGCCCATAATGGTTCTTATTATTGGCGTTTGGCTTGTATGGTTCTCTAGAAAAGCAAAAGCGGAAGGCTGGACCAATTAGTGTTTAAAACCATCTAGTTTTCTTCTATCCCTTTTAGTTGGTCTACCTCTAAAGCCCTCTATTCTATTTTGTCGGTTAGTTTCTTGTACTTGCTGCCATTGTGCGATGTCTTCTTCTGAGGTAGTTTCCTTTAGATAATCTGGAACTAGTTTTGCACCAACTCTTGATTTTGGAAAGTCAATTGCTTGATAAGTTCTCCAAATTGGAAGGTCGCGGATTGCTATCTGATCTTTGGCCTTTATAGTTTTCGAAGCCTTGACTACTTCTCCATTGACTTTTACTTTATCCGCATCGCAGAGTTTAGAAGCCTGACTTCTTGTTTTACTCAACCTCACTACCCACAAAAACTTATCTATCCGCATAATAACTAAATACCTTCTAAACAAAAGTAAAACTAAAAAGATAACTTGCTTACTTTTACAGTATGAAGGGAATCTTTTCACTTCTTCTTGCATCTCTTTTTAGCTTGCAGTCACTTCAAATCAATTTGTCTGACTTCAATAGAATATTTGATTTAGTGGAGCATGCAAGCTATCACTCTAACGCTTACGGTGATGATTTGCTTACTTTTCTCTCCAAGCATTATGGAGATTTAAAAGAGGAGCATGAAAGAACGCATGAACACGAAAAGGAACAGCATAGTAAATTGCCTAATGTGAATCACTTTTTTAGTGCAAGCACAAATTTTATAGTTAATAAAATTGCTATGGACTTTAAGTCCCCTGAAGTAAGTACGAAAGAGCTTACTTTCTTTTACCAATCTTTATATCACTTTCAAGATTTGGTAGATATCTTTCAGCCACCACGGCTATAATTATTGATTCTTCACCCATTTTTTTGAAATAGCTTCTCTTCAGAGAATGATTTTCTATTGTATCATTAATTTTTATCGAAATGTTATCTCGAATTATATATTTTAGTGTAAATAACAAATTCATTGTTTTTCTGCTAGTAGGCCTAATGGCTGCTCTAGGAGTAAATTCTTTAGTGAATTTGCCTATAGGTGCTGTGCCTGATATCACCAATAATCAAGTGCAGGTTATTACTACTTCTAATAGCTTATCTACGGCTGAAATGGAGAAGTATATTTCTTATCCTATTGAGTTGGAAATGGCCAATTTGCCGGGGGTTAAAGAGATAAGATCTACCTCTAAATTTGGTTTATCTGTAGTTACTGTTGTTTTTAAGGATGATTTAGGCACTTATCTACCACGGCAGTTAATTGCGGAAAAAATACAAGCAGCTTCAGAGAATATACCTGCTGCCTATGGCAAGCCTGCTATGGGACCAATAAGCACAGGTTTAGGAGAAATTTTCCAATACATTTTAGATGTGGAAGAAGGGTATGAAGATCGCTATGATCCGATGGATTTAAGAAGTATCCAAGATTGGATCGTAAAGCGTCAATTAACAGGAATTGAAGGAGTTGTTGAAGTAAATACATGGGGCGGTTATTTAAAGCAATATGAGGTTGCAATCACAACGCATCGTTTAAATGCTTTGGAAATTTCTATACAGGAAGTTTTTGACGCTTTAGAAAACAACAATAGCGTAACAGGAGCTGGTTATATAGAAAAACAAGAGCAGAGCTATTTTATTCGTGGTGAAGGCTTGCTTAGCTCTATAGAGGATATTGAAAATATCTTAGTTAAAAATAGAGATGGCTTGCCCGTATTGATTAAAGATGTAGCCAAGGTTCAATTCGGCTATGCTAATCGTTTTGGAGCTATAACTGCAAATGGAGAAGGCGAGAAAGTAATGGGACAGGTAATGATGCTAAAAGGAGCTAATCCTAAGGCCGTTATAGACGCAGTGAAGGAAAGAGTAGAAGAAATAGGAAAAAGTCTTCCTGAGGGCGTTATAATCAATCCTGTATTAGATCGAAGTGAGTTAATCGACCGAACCACCTTTACCATTAGTGAAAATCTAATTTTTGGTTGTCTTATTGTGATTTTTGTGGTTGTGCTGCTTCTTGGTAATTGGCGTTCCGGATTAGTAGTAGCTTCTGTTATTCCACTTTCCTTATTATTTGCCTTAAACATGATGTATCTGTTTGGAATAGATGCCAATCTGATGAGCTTGGGGGCAATTGATTTTGGAATAATTGTAGATGGTGCAGTAATCATCGTGGAATACATCTCCTTTCAATTGGTAAAACGGAATAAAAAGGAATTAAGCAGTCCTACGAAAGCAGAAATGGATGCCTTAAGTATTCAGTCTTCTTCCAAAATGATGAATTCTGCCTTTTTTGGTCAGTTAATCATTCTAATCGTATTCATTCCTATTCTTAGTTTGGAAGGGGTAGAAGGGAAGATGTTTATTCCTATGGCTTTGGTTTTTGGTTTTGCCATTATAGGGGCAATGCTGCTGTGCTTGACCTATCTGCCTGCTGCATCAGCCTCATTTATTAAAGCAAGTGGAAGTAAAAGATCCTTTTCAGATAAACTGATTTCTAGATTAAATATCTACCAAGAAAGGACCTTGAACTGGGGACTGGCCAATAAAAACAAAGTTCTACTATTATGTGGGGCATTACTTGTATTAACAGGCTTGGTGTTCTCAAGAATGGGAGCAGAGTTTGTACCAACTTTAGATGAGGGGGACTTTGTAATTCAACCTATTTTAAAAACGGGAACTTCTCTAAGTGAAACAATTAAGATGACAAGCGAAATTGAAAAAATTCTCATCAAAAAATTCCCTGAAGTGAAACAAATTGTAACAAGAATAGGTGCTGCAGAGGTGCCAACAGACCCTATGTCCCTAGAAGAAACGGATGTTATCATTACCTTAAAAGACAAAAGTGAATGGACTACCGCAGAAACTAAGGATGGTTTAGCAGAAGCTTTTAAAGAAGCTATTGAAGTGCTAGGAATAGGCGTAGAGTTTACGCAACCCATTGAAATGCGATTCAATGAGTTAATCACCGGGGTAAGGTCTGATATTGCTATCAAACTCTTCGGCAATAATTTAGAAATACTAGATGCTAAAGCACAAGAAATAAAAGCTCTATTAGAAGGTATGGATGGAATTGGAGATTTAGTAGTGGATAAAACGGCAGGTTTGCCTCAAATTCAAGTGAAATACAATCGTCAGAAGTTAGCAAGATATGGATTAAATGTTAGTGAGCTGAATGATTGGTTAGCCTTATCCTATGCAGGTAAGAAGGCAGGGGTAGTTTTTGAAGAAGAAGAGCGTTATGATTTAGTATTGCGATTGGCAGAAAGCCAAAGGAATGACATTACTGCTATTAAATCTTTGTATGTTGATTTGCCCGATGGTGGTAGAGTGCCATTGGAAGAAGTAGCAGATATTCAAATAAGCACTGGAGCTGCTAAGATTTCTAGAGAAAATACTAGAAGGAGGGTAGTGGTTGCCATCAACGTTAGGAATAGGGATTTACAATCTTTGGTAGAAGAAATACAAGCTAAATTAGGTGCAGAGCTAGATTTACCTGCCGGATATAATTTAACTTATGGTGGACAGTTTGAGAACTTAAACTCAGCAAAAAGTCGTTTAGCTTGGGCTGTACCACTTTCTTTGCTACTCATATTTAGTATGTTATACTTTGCCTTCGGATCTTGGAAAGAGGCTTTGTTAGTATTTACTGCCATTCCACTTTCAGCAATTGGTGGCGTATTTTTATTGTATTTAAGAGATATGCCCTTCAGTATTTCGGCAGGAATAGGCTTTATTGCCTTGTTTGGAATAGCTGTTTTAAATGGAATTGTCTTGATAGAACACTTTAAGAGTATCCAAGAAAAATTTGCAGATAACTATGATCAATTGGTTATTCAGGGCAGTAAAGATAGACTAAGAGCTGTTTTACTCACTGCCATGGCAGCTGCTTTAGGGTTTTTACCCATGGCAATTTCTACCAATGCGGGTGCAGAAGTACAACGACCTTTAGCAACAGTGGTAGTAGGAGGTATTATGACTTCTACATTACTTACCCTAGTGGTGTTGCCTATTTTATATGCAATGCTTTTACAATGGACTAATCGTTCTTCGCTTAAAAAGGGCTTGGGAAGTACTGCAGCAATGCTATCGCTAGGATTTTTATTGTCATTCTCCTCTGAAAGTAAAGCGCAAAATCAGGTGGTTTATAGCTTGGAAGAGCTGAAAAGTATGTGTGTAGAAAACAACATCTCCTTAAGGACATCTTCACTTCAAGTAGATGAATCTAAAGCTTTAATAAACAGTTCTTTAAATTTTGATAAAACAGGAGTTTATTATGGCTATGATGAGAATAATTTAGCGATTAACGATGAGCCAATTTCTGTTTGGGGTGTAGAACAGACTTTTCAATTTCCTACATTATATTTTAGTGGAAAAAAGGTAAAAAAATCTGCCTATTTGATGCAAAACAAGCAGCATCAATTGAAGAAGTTGCAAATAGAACAGCAATTACTAACTGCTTATCAAAATCTATTGTTTCAACAAGAGAAATTAGAGCGAATTACTTATTTAGATAGTATTTACAGAGCATTTTCTGATGCTACGGCCAAGAGCTTTGAATATGGAAAAACAAGCTATTTGCAAAAGTTAACCGCCTCTTCTAAAATGCAAGCTTTTGAAATAGAGGTAAAAAAGGCAGAAGAAGAGATTGAACAAGCTAGATATGCTTTAAAGGCTTTGGTGTTAATGCCAACAGATAGTTTTAAGGTTAGTGGATCTTGGAATAAGTTGCCCTTAAACGCGCTAAAGGTTGAAAATCACCCCATGATGAGTGTTTATGAACAGCGCATAGCAATGATGCAGAGCGAGTATAGCTATGCTAAGCAGCAGCTATTACCCGATTTAAGTCTCAACTATTTCCAAGGGACAAACGCTGGATTAAATGAAAATCTTATAGGATATCAATTTGGCTTAAAGATTCCGCTATTATTTAGTGGACAATCTTCCCAAATTAAAGCTGCCAATATTAGCAGAGATATCATAGAAACAGAGGCGCAACAGTTTGAGATAGAGCTTAAAAGCAAGCAGGAAAAGCTTTTGAGTCAATTGCGACAACATCATAAAGCACTAGTGTATTATGAAGACACAGGACTGTCCTTAGCAAAAGAGATTGCTATAGCTGCAAAAAAGAGCTATCAAGCAGGGGAGATTAACTTTTTTCGCTATTTGGAAAGCGAGGAAGAAGCAATGAAAATTGAATTGAATTATTTAACAGAAATGCATGCTTACAACCAAACGGTAGTTAAGCTAAACTATTTAATGAACGATTAATATGAAAAAGAATATAATAATTGCCCTAAGTGTTATCCTAAGCTTGGGAGCTTGTGGAGAGGTAGAGCAGAGTGGAGAAGAGCTTAGCCAAAATTCGGCCCAAATTGTAATAACAAAAGCTGCTTTTAAAGGAGCAGAAATGGAGTTGGTAGAGATGGAAGCAGCGATAGAGAAGCAAATGGTGGAATGTACGGGAACTATAGATGCACCGCCACAAAATAGAGCTTCTATTAGCAACTTCTTAGGAGGTTACGTACAAGAAAATCCAATGTTGGTAGGTGATAAAGTAAAGAAGGGACAGTTGATATTAAAACTTACTAATCCTGACTTTATTCAATTGCAAGAGAGTTATTTGGCCATAAAAGCTCAATTGGAGTATAGCAGCCAAGCCTATGAGCGACAAAAAAAGCTTTTTGGTGATAGCATTAGTTCTGCAGAGAATTATCAGCAAGCGAAGAGCGATTTTGAAGTGCAATCTGCTAAACTAAGTGCCTTGAAGCAAAAATTAGAGCTTTTAGATGTGAATACGGCAGCTTTAACCGCAAACACGATGAAGTCTACTGTGATGATTTATGCACCTATTGATGGTATAATTTCTAAGGTAAATACCCAATTGGGTTCTTATGTATCGCCACAAACAGTAATGTTGGAAATCATTGATGGAACTCATTTACATTTAGAATTAGAGGTATATGAAAAAGATATCGCTAAGATTAAGAAGGAACAAAGGATTTATTTTAGCATAGCAGATGTTGGAGATGAAATTATGGAAGGAGAAGTGCATTTGATAGGCAATACTGTAGATGCAGAGCGAAGAACTGTGAAAGTACATGGACATGTCCCAGATTCTTTAGTTTCAGACTTAAGGGTTGGGATGTTTGTTTCTGCAGCAATTGAAATTTCTAGGGATAGTGTATGGAAATATCCTGTAGGATCCTTGAATAAGAAAGACGGACATTGGAGAGCCTTGCGAATAATAGAAGAAACGGAGGAGGAATATATCTGTGAGGAGATAAATTTGGGAGATGTTGAAGAAAATGCGCTAGATTATTACAGTAAAGAGAGAACTTCTAATAAACTAATTAAAGGGGCTTACCATTATATTGGCAAGGAAGCAGATAATGGAGATCATTAGCGCCATTTGTAAGTAGAACGAGCTACTAACCTTGGTTTTCCTTGCTTGTAAATAGGATTTTGTAGCTTGTTTGCTTGCTGACTTTCTATTGCAATCTCTTTTTGGATCTTTTTCTGACTAGCTATTTGGGCCTTTATATGGAAAATATGAAGAAAAAGTAAGCTATAAGTTGGTAGCATTAAAAGCGAAATTGCTAGGAAAGGAATTAAGAATTGAGCGTTGAAAAGCATAGCGACCAGGTATAAACTATGCACAAAAGCTAGAAAGAGAAAAAACTTATAGTATTTAGCATAGCGTATTTGGTAGATTTCATATTCTTTAATCACCATCATCATAAGAATAAATGCTGGGAGTATAAATAGGATGGAAAGAATAAGAGAGATATTTAAGATTATTTCTATCACAATTTAAAAGTAAATGTTTTGTAAGAAATAGCATGCAAGGGTAGTATTTAAAATATACTATTTAACATAATATTAATTATAGGACAAAAGCAGGATTTTCTGTAATTCAGCAACAAGCTGAATTTATACATAAAATCAGATATTGCGACAAACGACAGTTTGTTCAATATCGACAGATATTATGTTAAAGAAAATACTGCGCTTATTCAAAAGTCATTTTGATCTCTATGCTTTTGTCAACTATAATGATATTATGTCTGCAATCCATTTAAGCTTTTGTAAGCTTTGCTTTCAGCAAAACCAACAAATGCTAAAATTCTACTTGTCCCGACTTTTTCAATCGGGATAAATAGTGCACACTACCAACCCAATCGTACTAATGAACATTCTACACTTTTGTCCTATAATTAGTCGTTATGTCTCCGCCCGTTTGGCTAACGGGTCTTCGCCTACGGTAAATAACCGCTCAAATTGATTTAATTTTCTTTTTGCCGCCCCAAGGTTTTTCTGCCAACGCTAAGCAAAAGAGTTTTCATCTTTTATTCCGCTAAAGCTCCAAAAAAGATTTCAAACACATTTGCTTTTTTCTAACGCTTTTTTCAAATTCTAGTGTGTCTAGAATTGCGTAGAATTATTCAGCTGTACATTTACTCGAAATACTTCGAAATTTTAAGATTTTTAAAATCGGTCATAGCCTTTTTAAAAAGCTATCGCTTTGGGAACTCCGAATAAATTATAGTCTTAAGTTAAACCTATAATTTATTATCTTTTTTCCTTTGATGAAAAAAGAAACAAAAAAATCAAGAAAAAACAAAGCTGCCACGCTCTCTTTGTGGCTTGTGTGCCGTTCGAACGGCACACCGTTTTGTAAAACAAAACGAAAACCAATCCAAGGACGATTGCTATTCGTTTTAGCCACAAATTCACGCCACCGCCGTCTCGCTGTTTTTTCCTGCCCTCGCTCTTTACATTTCGTTATTTAACATAATGTTTAAACTTAAATAATGGGGTTTAACTAAGTATATAACTATTTTGATATATTTCTTATTGGTTTAGGCAACCTTTAGAAATAACTACGTCATATTATTGTAAAGATATTTAAGATAGATATGGCAGAGTGGTCGAATGCAGCCGTTTGAAAAGCGGTAATACTGAAAGGTATCGGGGGTTCGAATCCCTCTTTCTCCGCAAGTGCTTCGTGCACTATAGAGCTCGTTTATACGAGCTCTCGTTGGTTTAATATAAATCTTCCTTATTATTTTATAGTCACCACTACTCTATCAAAAGCATATTCACTCAACTTCTCTATTCCTTTTCTAAATATCTTTATTTCCCAATTAGAAAAATGCTTAAATCGTTCTTCCTGTTCATTATCAAAAAAGATATAATTATCAGGTTCGGCAAATACTTTTGAAGGAATTAGATAAATTGTTGGTTCTATCCCTTCTAATAATATTACTAAAGCAACAAATAGGTTGTCAGGTAATTCGTAATTCCAATCAGATTTTGGGATTTTTACCTTTTTATCTCTGCGAGGAACTGTTAAATCAAGAATTCTTTCATCAAGTTGGTAAACTTTACCTGATTGACTTGTAATTGAAAAACGACTTATCTCCTTTTTCGAAATATGTAATTTAGTTGTTGTTAGAACTTTCTCTATAACATAATTAGTCTGTAAAGATGGCATTTAACTTTCTTTTTCAAAAAATAACTTGTAATAGCTTAAATCTTTATTTTCGTCATAGCCTCTTTCAATTCTATCCTGACTACCATGAATATAAACATGAAAGCTTTTATCCAATTTTAGAACACTTCTCGTTCTTTTCTTTCTGTCTTTAACAGCTAAGGAAGATATATCAAAATCGTCAACAGTTTGTATTTCATTATTTTTTTCAAATTCAGTTTTATAATCTTTGAATGAGCTAATCAATTCAGGTCTAACTATTACCTCTGATTCAAATTGGTGTTCATCAAAATTTTCATTACTGTCAAAATACTCCATTGCTTTATTAACTAAAACCACTTGCTCTCTTTTATCAATTTCATTCTTATTCTTGAACGAATCTTCACAGAACCCTTTATATACGTCAATGTAGTTTTTTGTATGATAAAACTCATCTTCTCTAGGCTTAATTTTTAGGAAGTCCTTCCAATATTGAGCCTCATTACCCTTTCCGCTGCTCATAACGTCAACTATTGAAACAACATAGCCTTTTTCCTTTTCGGAATTAAAGACTAAACAACCTTTATCAAGTCTGTTTATATTGATTCCTTTTTGGCTGCCTATTTCATAATTGTTATTTTTTTCAAAAACTTGTAAGAAGGTTTCTTTATTTTCTGATTTAAACAACCCTATTGCATTTACAATTTCATCATCTATGATGCAATTGCTAAAAAAAGCAACATAAAATTCACCACCTTTGATTTTAGGATGGTCAGATTTAGAATACAACCTTTCAGCAATATCTATTGAACGTTCTAAAAGAACAGAACTGTTTGAATCGAAAATTTCATTTGAATAATGAAACAAATCATTTCTTTCAAGATCTGATTCATGATTAAAATTATGAAGTGTATTTGAAGTTTTAAATGGGTTTAAAAAATATGTTAGAAGTAACTGTTTTACAGAATCATCCAATTCTAAAAATCGTTCAGACTGATTAACTCCTTCTTCTCTTAATTTATTACCTACTTTATGAACTATAATTTTTTCTAACTCTACTTGAGTAAAATCAAACATATTTTTAACTATTGTGGTGGTGTATACTGTTTAGAAAAATTTTGAAATTTAAATAATCTATATTGTTCAAGTTTCATTTTTTCAAATTCTTTCAAGAGAAATTTGCTAACTGCAACTTTACTTACATGCGAATACTCCCTATTTAATCTAACTGAATAAATATCGACCTCAAACTCAATATTTATGCTTTGTTTGTTAAAATATTTCGGGAAACCAAAACTAATAACACAACTTCCCTCAGCTGCATGATAAGAAAACTTATATTCTGCTTTCATTTCTGCAAAGACAAAATACCTATGGTATGATTTATCTTCTACGAAGATAGTTTTATGAAGGCTTTCTCCCTTTAATTTTAGGTCTAAAACATTGCCATCATTCATCCAAACTATATCGTCAGGAATATCATCTTCGCCTTCATCAGGGCCGAAATCTAAATCTTTTATTTTTTCAAAATCAAAAACATCTGAACTTGAATCACCAGTTAGTTTCCAAAAGAAAGCTATTCTTTCTTCATTAGTAAAATTTTTGAAAAGAATTTTTTCAATTATCGCTTTAGGCTCTACGTAGCCCTTTTCTTTGAAGGTTTTTTCAACTTTCTTAGCAACCTTATTAGCAACAACTTTCGTTTCAGGAGCAGTATAACTTATTTGTATATCGACTTTATCCCCTGACCGTACCTTCTCAAACTCGATTTTACCTTTATGTTCACTCTTAGTTACGTACCAACTTTTAGTAAAATCAGTTCTTACAACCTTATATTTAAGTTGAATCTTTTCATTATTTGAGCCTTTTACTTCTACAAAATTCGGATTACCAACAATTTTATATTTTTCTCTATCTATATCTATTAAGTCAGCAAGTTTAAAGTTATCAGGAATAGCATTAATTAACTTAACGCTTGACTCAGTATTCCATGGTAAAGTCCTTGTGAAAACCTTCTCGTTATCTTCTCTTGTTTGTAATCTGTCTTTTAAATCATCAAATTCTATTGGACTTAACAAAGTAGTAACGGCTAAATGGTAATATGAACTCTTATCATTATCAGCAACATAAACCCCTCTCTTTCTAAGCACTTTTTTCACATCGGTCGATCTTATAGTTGAATCTTTAACTAATTCTCTTAGAGAGTCTCCATAAGGTAAAAAACGGTCAATATATTCAGGTAGTAATTCCATAGCTTATAATCTAAAGTCAATATTATAATTGGCAACAGTTAAGTTGTTTGTAAAGTCTTTGTCTTCGAATCTTGATTTTGTCATTTGAACATCATTTCCATTTACTAACTTGTCATAATCATTAAAACAGATTAATGTTTCACTCTGTAATTCTGTACCGATTGATTTAGCTAACCCCATTACACGAAGTAAAACATCCTTATCAAAGCTATCTAAGACTGTAATAAGGAATGTTGTAATCTGATTTGGCTGCCTTATTTTTATAGGAAGAATATTTGAGTTAATATATTGAATGGGAAGAATTTTACTGTTTTGTGAAGTAATTGCGTCATGATTCAGTCCAGTATTGAAATAAACAAAATCAATATCAGAGCTTGGGAAGTTATTCTTAGCAAATTTTATACTCTGATAAATAAATCCCATTTTCTTATTATCAACTACAAAAATCCCATCATGTACCAGGTCATTTGGTAGAACACAATTATCCACAGCATTAATAATATTATCTTCACCTTCTAAATCATGATTTATCCAAAAAAGTACTCCTCTATCAAAGGTGTCATCTATTCCCTTATATGAATTATTTACTTCCTGCCTTAAACTTGATTTTTTAAAAGACTCAATTGCCCAAGCTAAATCTATAAAATGTTCTTTAAAAGTTTTTATCGGACTTGACGGATATGGTTTAGTACTGTATTTTGATGATATTAATACGTTTTCTAAAGTGTTATTTATTAAAGGACTTCTATAATTAAAATAAAAATCTATCCCGTGAGTAGAACGAGGGGATTTAGCATTCTTTTTTTTATGCTTCTCAGGATTAATTGATAGGATATCAAGTCCTTTTTGTGAGTCTGCCCATCCAATTAACTTTAGAAAATTTTCAACTATTGATTCTCCGTGTTCTCCGATTTTCTTTGACCATTCACCCATTTTATTGAATTAGATTAATAACTGATTAGAAAAGGCAATCTATGAAATATTCCTTTTTTAAAAAAGAGTATAAATACTCATTTTCAAATATGTTAATAACTTTTAATTGTAGTTTTAAATTAAATAGGCTATTATAGTGTATCAATTAACAAACTATTACAAACCAGAATAGAATAAGAGTATGACACGAAACAGAAAAATCTTAATTGCTGTCTTTGCTACTACAATAGTATTTTGGATAGTAAGTTGGTTTGTAATTGACATATTTCTTTACCCTGAATCTAATTTAGAAGGCAGCACTCATTTGAGCGATAGAGGTGCATTTGGAGACAAATTCGGTTTTATCAATTCTTTGTTCTCGGGACTTGCTTTAGGAGGTATAATTATTTCTATAATTATTCAGCAAGAAGAGTTAATTCTTCAAAGAAAAGAATTAGCTGAAACGAGGGAAGAGTTTAAAGAACAAAATTTTCAAACTACTTTTTTTAGTTTACTAAAAACACAGAGACAATTAGCAGATGATATAAGTACTGTTTCTTTTTATCAGGAGGACTTCGGCAAGTACAAAAAACTTGAATTAAAGGGTAGAAATTTCTTCATTCAATCAAGACGTGAACTTGAAAAGATAATTCGGGCTTTAAGACATGAAAAATATAGTAATATCCCAAATGATGTGAGATTAAATGAATATTTTCATGAGGAAGCAAACGAATTTGAAATAAGTGAATTACTCATTCAAGATGAATTGGCTCATACAAATGAATATTATGAGATATCCGAACTAACTTGGAATAAGTCAAAAGAGAAATCTAATATTGATATTGCATATGAGAGCTATAATGCATTTTTTAATCGATACCACTTTGTAATCGGTCATTATTTTCGACATCTATATCATATTTTGAACTACCTGAAGGAAGCGGAAAATGAGAAATTGCTTGATAAAAATTTAAAGGAAAATGAAAAAAGTGAAATAAAGAAAAACTTCATGAAATATGCAAACTTTATTCAAGCACAAATGTCTACTGCAGAATTATTCCTTCTTTTCTATAACGCATTAGCATTTCCAAAGACTTTAGAACTAATTAAGAAATACAACTTATTAGAAAATCTAACTGAAGAGGATTTAGTCGAACAAGAACATAATGTTGTTGAGGGGGTTACGTTGAAAAGTAGAGAAAATTTAATAAAAGATTAACTTCCTTTACTTCACACACATTTGGCTTACTTGCCTTCGCGAAGCTTCGGAGTAGCAAGGACAGTCAAAGAATTCATCAAATTGAAGATTTATTTCTTTTAAATTTGGTTCTCAAGTTTCAAAAATTAACTTTAACAATCCAATAATTCTTAATATTAAATATATCAACATCTTGTAAATTGCCTGTTTATGATTTCTAACCACTTAAAGCAAATTTTTGACCCATTTGTAACCATAGATACTCAAGTATGGGAAAATTTCGAGAAGTTAGGAGAAGTAAAAAAACTTCCAAAGGAGAGTATATTAAAAGCATCAAATACAACAGAAAAGTTCTTAAATATACTACTTGAAGGTAGCGGAGGGATATTAATTTGGAATGTAAATAATTTTGTTTGCACTGATATTTCTTTTGAAAGTGATTTTTTAAATGACTACATGTCTTTTACCTTGCAAAAGCCAACGCCAATAGAAGTGAAACTTTTTGAGGACTCAACTATTTTTCAAATCTCATATCGAAATTTTCAAGAAACTTTAGCGTCAGGAAATCATGGAGAAAAAATAACCAGGCTTGCAGCAGAGTCAGCATTTATAGATAAACAACAGCAGCAGATTGACTTACTGACAAAAACAGCAAAAGAAAGGTATGTAGAACTTTTAAACAGTAAAAAAGGAATTACTAGAACTCCTTTAAAATATCTAGCATCTTATTTAGGAATAACACCACAAAGTTTAAGTAGAATAAGAGCAGAAAAGGTTTGAGACTTACCAAATGGTAACTATTATTATTGGTAGGCATGATATTTTTGCCTCATATAATCAATAATCTTAGATGTCATGAAAAAAATTACATTCTCTTTGTTTATTTGCCTTGTATTTTTTCAAGGAAACTCAATTGCTCAAAATGATAGTAAACCTGAAACTCTTTTTGGAGATAGCGGATTAGTAAACACTAAAAATCTAGGTTTTTTCGTTGCACCTAGCTACGGATTAACTCAAATGGATGGAAGCAATGCCACTCTTTTAAATCTTAGGAGCGGAATAAGTTTTCATGATAATTTAACAGTTGGAGGCTATTTCAGTACTTCACATAATGAAAGCCAACCACAAAGCGAAACTACAGGGAATACCTATTTGGAGTATTGGTCAGTTGGTGGCTTTGCTGAATATACTATTTTTTCAAAAAAAGTAATTCATCTTACATTTCCATTATATGTTGGCTATGGAGAAGTCCAAATGTTCAATAAAAATGGTGTAGCAGGGCTTGGTAAAGAAAACTTGCTCCAAATCGAACCATCAGCTTTTTTGGAAATCAATCTATTTAAATACACCCGTTTAAATCTTGGTGCAGGCTATCGGTTTGTTGGGGAAATGGATTATCGAAACTTGAACCAATCTGACCTATCAGGTTTAACAGCCTACCTCGGACTAAAATTTGGGCTTTTTAGGTAAGAGTTCATCAATAAATTCAATTTAAATTCTGATGATGAAAAATCATTACAAAACGAACTAAATGAACACAATGGAACAAAAAACAGAAATCAAAAAAGTGATGCCTTTATCAAGTACTATTACAGTACTTATTAGCTTTCCAATAACAGCAACGCTGTTTTCTTTGTTACTTTTAAATCGTACTACTTTTACTGATTCAGGACTTGACTTTTTCAATACATTTTGGTTAATAATAATAGGTTGGTATATTTTACAAATATTCATTATTTCAAAAATTCTAAAGAAACAAGGTTGGAATTGGAAAGACATTGGTTATCCATTTTCCACTAGGAAAACAGCTTACTTTATAGGTGGTTATCTACTTTTTGCAATTGGATTACTAGTAATTATAGAATTAGCATTAGCAAATTCATCCGTAGATGCCGCAAAATTAGAAGCGTTATCTTCATTAACACCAAAAACAACTACAGCCAGAATTATTTTCATCTTTATGGGATTAGTTGCAGGTTTAGCCGAAGAGATTGTTTACAGGGGTTTTGCCATAAAAGCATTAGAAAGCAATAGAGTAAACAAATGGTTAGCAGTTCTTATTGCAACAATTCCTTTTATCTTCCAACATGGTTTAAAATCTATTGACCAATTTTGGTGGTTTGCAACTACGGGAATTGCTTTTGGGTTGTTATTTCTGTTCCTAAAAAAACTTACTTTAAATATCATAATCCATTGGCTAGTAATCCTTTCTGCCATGACGGCAATTTTCCAAGTTATCCAGTAAAGGGATAGTACTATTTGATATAAAACACCAAAAAAAATAATAAATGAATAGACAAACAAAAATTTTGTTATTTGTTTTTTGTATAGTCAAATTGACTCTTCACTTAATTGCTGATAGCAATTCAGGGTTTCAAGGAGACGAGTTTCTGCATATTGAAACAGGAAACCATCTTGCGTTTGGGTTTATGGAGTTCCCTCCGTTAATTGGAGTTTTGGCTTTCTTACAAAACTTGTTCCAATCAGGATCGGTTTTCATTCACCATCTTTTCCCTCATATTGCAGCAATTCTAATTCTCATTTTTGTATCAAAAATCATCATTGAATTAGGCGGTAAGTCAAAAGCTGTTTTTTTGGTTTTGATGTGTATAGTCATAGCACCTGCATTTGGACGTTCGCAACAATTATTTCAACCAGTTGTATTTAGTCAGCTTTTTTGGGTACTAAACTTCTTCTTTCTGACTAAATATGTTAAAAATATTGACCGAAAATATTTATGGTTGCTGACCGTTGGCACTGCATTGGCATTTTTGACTAAGTATGATGCTGTGTTTTTCATTTTCGGTGTTTCATCATTACTATTCTTCAAATCAACTCGGCAAGCTATTCTCGAACACAAGTTTTGGCAAAGTATAATTGTCTTTGTTCTTTTAATTAGCCCTAATATTATTTGGCAAATAGCCAATGATTTTCCAGTCTTAAAAATGTTTGCTCGCCTTTATGAAACTCAGTTGGATAGACAAACACCTTTAGACCTTTTACAAGGTTTTTTTATGGCTTTGAACCCATTAACACTACTCATTTCTATTCCTGCAATTTTTTCGTTGTTTCATTACTCAATGAAATCTTACAGACCACTATCGGTTTCAATTTTGTTATCTATCATATTTTTAATATTCAGTAAAGGAAAAGGATACTATTTCTATCCGATAGCCCTAACTCTTTTACCTTTTGGTGCTGTGTATTGGGAACGCTGCATCCTGTCAAAACGAAAATGGTTGATTTACCCAATAGGTGTTATTCTTTCAGTCGGTGTTTTCTTAATTCCATTTAGTATGCCTGTATTTCCGTTGGAAAGCTATCTAAAACACGACTATCCGTATGAAAATAGAGAAGTTATAGAAGGCGGGCAATTCAATGTTAGATCTGAAGAAAGGTATTCAAAAGATTATTGGCCCGATATTCTAAAAGAATTGAAAACAGTGAATGATAGTCTTCCAGATGAAGAAAGAAACAAAACCAAGATTTGGGGTAAACATTATGCACAAGCAGGAGTAGTCAACTTGTTTAAAGATCGGTACAATTTACCTATGGCATTTTCTTTACACGGCAGCTTTTACAATTGGGTGCCAAAGGGTAATATGGCTGAAACAACAGTCTGTTTAGGCTACAATATAGGTGGGTTCTTTAGAGAATATTTTGACGAAGTAAAAAAGGTTAGGACTTTTTATAATCCATATGCTGAAACAAAAGAAGAGCAGTACCAACATATCTATATTTGTAAAAAGCCAAAGCAAACATTTGATGAATTAAAAATTTTATTTCAAGATAGGATTTTCGAATAATTTCGGTCAAACCTATCATCAAAAATCGATAGAAACAAAAAATAATCAATACTAAAAATGTAATAATTATGAATGATGATGAGCCAAGAGTAACAGGAGTTGGAGGAATATTTTTTAAAACAAAAAATCCAGATAAAACCAAAGAATGGTATCAAAATAATTTAGGACTTAATACCGACAAATGGGGAACGAATTTTGAATGGTATCAGGGTATTGATTCAAACAAAAAAGGGTTTACTCAATGGAGTCCTTTTGATGATAAAACCAAACATTTTGAGCCTTCCAATAAAGAGTTTATGATCAATTATAGAGTTGTTCATCTTGAATTACTTTTAGAAAAGTTGAAAAGAAATGGAGTTACTATTTTAGATAACATAGAAGAATTTGAATATGGGAAATTTGTGCATATTATAGACAATGAAGGCAATAAGATTGAATTGTGGGAACCTAATGATATTGAATACGAAAAGTTAGTAGAGGGACGAACAAAATAACTTTATAAAACCAATACTTTAAAAACTTTTATGATGGAATATCATAATTCCCTACCCCAACTCCACACATATTTGTCTCCGCTTCGCTGCGTCAAAAAAGTGTTGCGTCCCAACCCAAGATTTAAGAGAAAGAGAAAAACCTTCCCTCCTTTTTTAAAAAGAAATTAAATCAGCTTCCCGAATAAAATTTTGTCATGATTTTGAGGAATAGAATGAGGAAAATCTCTCCAAAATTTTAAGACTTGTTATTTAACATAACGCAATTACATTATAGGACAAAAGCAGGATTTTCCGTAATACGAGTGTCACATTGATCGTAGTCGAAATGTAGCGAGTATTTACACATAATAGCAGTTCTCGGACTCAGATCCTGAGCCTGTCGAAGGATTAGTTCTAGAACGAAAGCTTTTATACCTAGGAAAATATTGCTTCTTACAAAATAACAAGCCAATACAGAATATTTCATTTTATAAGCAGCGTTTATTAAAGATCCTGTGTCTTAAAGGAAAAAATGAAAATTCAATCTGCTATACTAATCGCTTTCTTTCTTATTTCATCCATAACAGTAGCACAAAAAGATACTGTTTATATAGATGTTAACGACTCTACTTTATTATTTTCCAATTTACCAAGTGGGTATATGGTTATAGATACTTCTGATAAAGTGGCTAATCAATCCACATTAATTACCGGCACCGTGGGTTTATCCAATAGTCCTAATCAGGCTTGGAATGGTTTAGTTCTTAACTATCCGGATAGTCTACAAAATAAATTTGTTCATTGGTCTTTTAGAAACTCAAATGGTAACTCTACAGGAATTGCTAAGTTTAGAAAGGATGGTATTTTACTAGACTCTTTAATTCTTGTCAATGATTCTAATCCGGTTTTTTATGCAGACACTTTTGCAACAGGGAACTTCGATACGCTTCAGTATAAAGTAAGTGGTGTTGGACCAGACACCATCGAATTTAGAATTGGTGCTTTTCAAATTAGAACGGAAATACGTATAAGCCTATTAACTAGTAGTAAGGAGCTTTCTACAACTAGCTTAAACATATCTGCTTATCCTAACCCTTCTAATAACTATATCTTTTTTAAAGAATTTAAACTGATACAAAACAAAGTGTTTCAGCTATTTGATTTAAGAGGTAAACTAATAAAAGAAGGGGTTCTTCGAGATAATAAGCTTGAAATTTCAAAATTAGCAAGCGGCCAATATCTTTTTATAGTTCCTGAAGAAGGAATTTCCATCAAGTTTCAAAAAAAATAGTCCGTTGAGTTACAAGCTAACTAAGCCATTATTAAGAAGGTTTTTTACTACAGTTTTATAAGTTTATTGGAATATGGTCTACTTTGTAGGCCTTATTTGCTTTAATTAAATCATCCTGCTCACTCAATGATCTATAAGAAAGCTTCAAAGCATTTTTAAACCTATAAATTCAGAATTTTTTTAAATAGATTACAGTGTCAATTTTTTATCCAATTTTGATGCGAAATTATTAGCATTTAATCCTTTTATAAATTCTTTAAAATGTGCAGACTAGTTGCTTATTTGGGTGCCCCTATTGTTATGCATAAGCTAATCATAGAGCCAAAAAATTCTTTGATAAATCAAAGTTCAAATGCCCAGGAAATAGAAGAACCACTTAATGGAGATGGTTTCGGAATTGGTTGGTACAATCCCATTTTGACTGATGTAGCAGGTGTTTTTACTTCCATCACTCCTGCATGGAGCAATAGAAGTTTACGATCCATAGCACCATTGATTAAATCATCTAGTTTTTTTGCCCATGTAAGAGCAGCCTCCGTAGGTGAATTATCCGAGACCAATTGTCATCCGTTTAGTTATAAAAATTTCTTGATGATGCATAATGGAGATGCAGGGGATTTTGAAAAATACAAGCGCAGTATTCGAGCTTGCTTAAGCGATCCCATGTATAATTGGATTAAGGGACAAACAGATTCTGAGCATCTTTTTGCACTATTCTTAGATTATTTAAATGTTAAATTGCAAAGCAAGGAATGTAGTGCCGATGTCATTGCAGAAGCCCTTAAAGAAATGATTGAAAAATTGGAAGCGATTAAAAAAGAACATGGAGTTACAGAGCCTTCCTACTTAAATATGGTAGTTGGAGATGGAGAACGCATGGTGGGTATTCGTTATGTTTCCGACCCTTCCACTACTCCACTATCTCTCTATTATTCGGAAGGTTTAAAATATATCTGTGAAGACGGCCAATGTAAAATGGTTCCAACAGATGCAGAAAACCAAAGTACCTTGATCGTATCTGAAAAGTTGACTTCCCTAGCAGAAGATTGGAAACAAGTTCCTGCAAACTATTTTGTTCTTGTTTATAATACCTTAGATATTCAGTTAAAACCAATTTTTAACCCTTCTTCCAAGTGAAGCAAATTAAAATTCAAACCCAGCCAAATGATTATACCTGCGGTCCAACGTGTTTACATGCTGTCTACACTCATTTTGGTGAAAAGATTGATTTAAGCCAAATCATACATGAAATTCAAGGACATGAAAATGAAGGAACTTTATCTGTCTTTTTAGCCATACATGCTTTAAAAAAGGGATACCAGGCCACCATATACAATTACAATCTGGAGATCTTTGACCCAAGTTGGTTTCCTGTGAAAAAAAAGTCTGCAATCATTGAAAAATTAAAACTTCAACAAGCATATAAAAGTCGAAAAAAGCTTGTTAATGCTTCTAATGCTTACATAGAGTTTCTAGAGTTGGGCGGTAAGCTGCGGTTTAAGGATTTAAGCCCAAAGTTATTGGACGATCTTTTTCAAAGAGGACACCCTATCTTAACCGGTTTAAGTGCTACCTATTTGTATCAATGCCAACGAGAGTATAGTTTAGAAAACGGAAGTTCAGTCTATCATGATATACAAGGAGAGCCTAGCGGACATTTTGTAATATTAACAGGCTATAACCATAGTAGAAACTATGTTTTGGTAGCCGATCCTTTCAAAGAAAACCCAGTTTCTGGCTCTAACTATTACTCTGCAAACACTAGGAGAGTTATAAACTCTATACTGCTTGGTATTTTAACTTATGATGCTAATCTTTTGATCATAGAACCCAAATGAAAAAAATAATCGTTGTTGAAAACATAAAAGATTGGAATATTGAAATTGATGCCATCGAGATAATTGATGCCAAATCCTATCTTTTAAAACAATCTTATCAAGATCTTCGAGACGTAAGAATTTTTAACTTGTGCAGAAATAATAAGTACCAAGGAAGTGGTTATTATGTTTCTCTTTTGGCCGAAGCAAGAGGACATAAAGTAATTCCATCCATTACAGCCATTCAAGATTTTAAATCGCAAAACATTTTACGGAGCTTATCCGATGATTTAGACGAGCAAATACAGTTGAGTCTTAAAAACATTAAATCAGATAGCTATACGCTTAGTGTTTATTTTGGAAAAAATGTATCTAAAACCTACGCTAAACTAGCCAAGCAATTCTATAATCTGTTTCAAGCTCCACTGCTAAGGGCAGAATTTGAATTTAAAAAGAAATGGTTGTTGAAAAGTGTGAAGCTAATTAGCATTAATGATATTTCTGAGGAGCACAAACCATATATACGGCAATTTGCTGAGGAGTATTTTTCTAAGAAGAGATACGATTCCACGAAGATTCAAAAAACCACCTACGACTTAGCCATCTTGGTTAATCCTAAAGAAAGTGACCCCCCATCGAATAAGACTGCTTTAAAGAAAATAGCGGAGGCAGGTGAAAGATTAGGGTTTTATGTTGAGATGATAACCAAATACGATTTTAACCGTTTGCCAGAATTTGATGCTTTGTTTATACGAGAAACTACGATGGTAAATAACCACACCTATAGATTCTCTAGAAAAGCTTTTGCAGAAGGCTTAATAGTGATTGATGATCCCATATCTATTCTTAGATGCACCAATAAAGTGTATTTGGCAGAATTACTCATTCACAACAAAGTTTCTATTCCTAAAACACTAATTATTCATAAGGACAATAAACAAGAGGTTTTACCTTACTTGGGCTTGCCTTGTGTGCTTAAAAAGCCCGATAGTGCATTTTCTATTGGGGTAGTAAAAGTGAAAACAGAAGAGGAATTAGAAAAACAGCTGAATGAGATGTTGGCTTCTTCCGATTTGGTTATTGGGCAAGAATTTTTATTTACAGACTATGACTGGAGAATAGGGATATTGAATAATGAACTACTCTATGCTTGTAAATACCATATGGCAAAAGGCCACTGGCAAATTTATGATTGGTCCAATAAGGAGGAGGATAATTATGGAAGAGTTGAATGTATTCCTTTAGATCAAGTTCCTGAAATGGTGAAACAAATTGCTCTAAAGACCTCTAATTTAATTGGGAATGGTTTGTATGGTGTAGATGTAAAGTACAAAGATGGAATAGCTTATATCATAGAAATTAATGATAACCCTAGCTTGGATGCAAATTATGAGGATCGTCTTTTAGGCGATAGTTTATATGACCAAATAATGGAAGAATTCAAAAGACGATTAGACTTATCTAAAAACAAATGAAACATGCTGAATTAAAACCTCTTGCTCTTTTTGAAGCTTTTGGAGTAGAAATGGAGTATATGATTGTAGACATAGACAGTCTAAAAATCTTACCCATTGCTGATAAATTATTAATGGAATTGTCTGGCAGTGTATTAGAAGATTTCGATAATGGCAGTATTTCTTGGTCGAATGAATTGGTTTTGCATGTGATAGAATTGAAAACCAATGGTCCTACACGTTCTCTTAGCGGTTTGTCTGAGTATTTTAAACAAAATGTAAGCTTAGCCAATCAACACTTAAAAAAGTACAATGCTATGCTCCTACCAACGGGAGCCCATCCATTTATGAATCCTTTAATGGAGACTGTTATTTGGCCGCATGAATACAATGAGGTTTATGAACTCTACAACCGCATATTCGATTGCAAGGGTCATGGTTGGTCTAATTTGCAAAGCACGCATATCAATTTACCATTTAGCAACGATTTAGAATTTGAGAAGCTACATGCTGCTGTGCGTTTGTTATTGCCTATTATTCCTGCTTTAAGTGCAAGTACTCCCATAATAGATTCTTCTTTTCAAAGATTTAAAGATCATCGCTTGGAGTATTATCGAAAAAACCAGTCGCGAATACCCTCTATTGCTGGCAAAATTATTCCAGAAAGGGCATTTGATCAAAAGGCTTATGAAAAACTGATTTTTGAGCCTATTAGAAAAGAGATAGCACCTTATGATAGCGATGAGATTTTAGACAAGCATTTTTTAAATTCAAGAGGTGCCATAGCTAGATTTGATAGAATGGCTGTAGAAATTCGAATCATAGATATCCAAGAGTCTCCTAAAATGGATATTGCCATTTTAAAGTTAATTGATGCAGCAATTAAATATTTAATTTCAAAACAAGACAAGCAGTTAGAAGAACAGAAGTCATGGGACGAAAGTATTCTATATGAAATGTTTAAAGAAACTATTCAAACTGCTGAAGATACCTTGATTAGTAATGAAAGTTATTTAAATCTATTTGGTTTAAACAGTGTCCCCATTCAAGCTAAGGATATATGGAAGCACATTGCAAAGACAACAAAGCTAGATAATAGTGAAATCAATTTCATCTTGGAGAGAGGTACTTTGTCGACTAGAATTTTAGAAGCTATGGATAAGAATTATTCCAAATCTCAAATTCTACTGGTTTACAAAAAATTAGCAAAGTGTTTAGAAGAAAATATCGCATTTGATCCTTTATTAATTTGAAAAGAAAACTCATCATCAGTTGCGAACATGCCGGAAATTCAATCCCTGTAGAGTATAAGGATTTGTTTTCTTCTTATTCGGATTTAATGCAAAGCCATCGAGCTTATGATATTGGTGCTAGAGATATTTTCCATTTTTTTTGCGATAAATTAGAAGTGGATTTTTCATTGGAAGCGAAATACAGCCGTTTGTTGATAGAATTAAATAGATCTAAGCATCACCCCAATTTGTTTTGCAGCATAACTAAATACTTATCTTCAGAGGAAAAGAGAAAAATAATATCCCATTACTACCTTCCATTTAGAAGGGAGGTAGAAAATAACATTAAAAACTATATTGAGCAAGGATTTGAAGTGATTCACCTTTCCATACACAGCTTTACGCCTGAGTTGGATGGGGAAATTAGAAATGCATCTGTGGGTTTGCTTTATGACCCTAAGAATAAAATAGAAAAAGAACTTTGTCGACTCTGGAAAAGTAGCTTTCAGAGCTGTAGTTCTGGTTTTAAACTACGTTTTAATTATCCTTACAAAGGAACAGCAGATGGCTTTACTAGCTATTTAAGAAAAAAGTTTAGCTCCAATTATGCTGGGATTGAATTAGAGGTAAATAATAAGCATATTACCAAAGGAAACCATTTGTATTTGTTCAAATGTCTTTCGGAGAGTTTTGAAGAAAGCTACAGAATGTAAAACTTTAGCATCAATTTCGTATTTCTCTTCTTTTACTGAATTCTTTGTTCTCTCTTTGTTAAAAGAACTATCCCTTTTATTTTTTATTCTCTTGTCTTTCTATAATCTTTAAAATTTCATTTTCTGCAATCTGGGCATCAACGAATTCAAACTTTGGCAAACCAACAATCACTCCAAATTTTACCGTGCATCTTAAATAATAAGATTTACCCGCTTCAAAATTGGCTTTAATTGCATTTATGGATTCTGTTTTTGCTGAAATTTGGTATTCCCCTGCTTCTTTTAATTCTACTCTTTTAAAGGTATTGTTTTTAATATAAGCTACTGTTGTATCGTTTATATCAAGCTCGTAATGAATAGCTAAACCTTTTAACTTATTTGGGCGATATATGTAGATAAATATTCTATTGGTATCCTCATGCTCTTCAGTTTTACCTAGTTTCATATTCAATAGAGTATTTGATTCTAATTCAGAAGAGGGAATATCTTCAATAATTTGAATTTTATCTTTCATTTGTGGGAAATGAAAACCCAGTTTTAATTCTATTCTTCCTGAATACCCAAAGCTGGATAAATCATCTTTAAAAAAAGGGTCAATTTTATTTCTATCGTTAGGTGTACTCCATTCTCCTGCAACAGTTCCAAAGCCAACAAGTGGTTCTAGTATGAATGGTCCAAAATTTAATTTATAACCAAGAGAAATGCCAAATACACTGGTTGAACCATCTGTAATAACATTTGCATTTGGAGGTTGATTTCCAGGGTTTTGAAAGGCTTGAGATGCTTGGGTATAATCTTCTCCTGTATACGTTTCCCGATACGAACCATATCTATAATATAGACCCATAGAAAATCCTCTTGGTGCAATTTTCTTTTGAGTAAAAGGATAGTATCTTACTTCTGGCATTATCGACCAACCATTCACTTCGTATATTTTAGTTTGTGAACTAAAATCGCCTGTTGTACCTTCTGCATAAATCCCCCTATCATAATTTAAGCCAATAGTAAAGTTCTTATTTAAAGAATGCTCGATGGAAGGATGAAACCTACTAAATAAAGCTCCAGGAACATCAAAACCAATTGCTGTATATTGAGAATAAGCAATTGTAGATGTTATCGATATCAATAGTAAAAGAATGTATCTCTTTGAAAATGCAACTTTCATAGTCTTGCAATTCTAAGAATTTACAAACAAACAAACCAATTATTATATTTCCAAACTACTTGAAGTAAATCAAATACTTTATAAATTTTACAAATTTTTAATCTTGTATCATTCTACACGCTTTTACGTAATTACACCTTGTTTATTAGTTTTTAATAGTTATATAACTATTTTCTTTTTATTCAAATCAGTTTTGATTCATGGTTGTAAAATTTACATATTTACTTGATAAAAATTTGATTTATATTTTTGTCATCTTATAATTTGACTTTTAACATGTGAAAAAATATCTAGCAGTAATATTCCTTTTTCAAACATTCAGTTTTTTAAATGCCCAAAATTTAGAATGGGCTAGAATGTTAGCTTCATCAAATATTTTAAGTGACCCTAAAGTTCAAATAGATAAAAATGAAAACATTTATATAACAGGATCTTTTCAAGATTCATTAAATCTAAGTGTCTCTAGCAATCCTTTCACTATTTATGCACCATTTAGCAACGGGAGTTATATTGCAAAATATAATAAAAATGGCAATATAATATATGCTAGAACTATTGATGGACAAAACTCTAATTGTATATCTAATGATTTAGCAATTGATGACTCATTAAATTTATATGTATTAGGTACATTTTCAGACTCAATTCAAATAAATTTAGGTAATTCTCAATTTCCTATTTACTTGAAGACAAAAGGCAAAAGAGATATATTCCTATTAAAAATTGATTCGTCCGGTAATACAGTTTGGGGAAAGTCTTGGGGAGGAACTGAAAATGATTTTGGAGGGAAAATTAAATTAGACAAATCCGGTAATATTTTTTTTATTTCCTCATTCAACGATAGAATCTTATTAGACACCAATAGTAAAGTTTTCATTACCAAAACTTTATCAATAAACCATCCAGAGATGTTTATTATGAAGTTGAATTCGAGTGGCCATTATATTTGGGCAAAACAGATAAGTTCTTCTAATTTTTGTACTGATGGGTCAATTGATTTATTCTCGAATGGAAGTATTGCAGTTTCGGGGTATTTTTTTGATTCATTATGGGTAGACACAACTGCTATTAATACTAATGCAATGAATGGTTCTTCATTTATTGCAAAATTCTCGAATCAAGGTCAATTAAGTTGGTTAAATTATTTTGAAGTTGATACTGGGAAGGTTAGAGCACATGATTTATTGATTAGTAGGAAGGAGCAGATTTTTTTATGTGGCACTTTTTCAGGAAGAAATATTGATTTTGATCCAGGTAATTTAGTTTTTAAAAGATCTGCTGGTTCAAATAATATCGGCCCTGGTGTAGAAGAAGGATTTTTAGTAGTCATAGACACTTTAGGCTCTCTAAATTCCATTAAATTTTTAAAAGGACAAGGTAGCTCTCCAAGTTCATCATTGATTATTAATCAACCTTTTGCTTTAACTCAAGATTTTAATGGAAATACTTATTTAACTGGCGAATTTATTGGCATCTTTGATTTTAATCCAGATTTAACAAATACTTTCACATTATCGACTAATTTTTTTGAAGCATTTATATGCAAATTGGATTCAAATCTAGATTTTAATTGGGCAATAAAATTCCCTGGTGGAAGGACAAGAAGTTTATCTCTTGCTGTTGATATTAATGGTAAAGTTGTTTCTACAGGAACATTCATTGATAGCATGGATGTTGACCCAAGCATTCATAATCTTTATTTATATAATAATGGTTCTTTCAATGATGCTTTCTTATTGAAAATTGATCAACGTTTTGTTACACAAGCCACAATTAAATCAGAGAGCAGTTTAAGCTATGAAATCTATCCAAACCCGACAGAAAGTGATATTTGGATTGATAGTAACGGAAATGCTAATGGTGTTTTCGAACTATATAATAGTGAAGGTAAATTTATAAAGAAAGTAAACCATATAGAAGATAAAACTTCATTTAAAATCCCTTCAAGGAGAGGATTATATTATCTAATCATAAAAACTGATAATAAAATTGAAACCAAGAAAATAATAAAACTATAAACTTCACTATAGGTTTCATATAAACTTTAGTTCCAATTCCGTGTTTCCCTTCTTTTACTATGTCTGCACTCTTCGTTCTCCTCTTATTTAACAGTACTGCCTTTTTTCTTTACGGAATCTCCTGTTTGTTTACAGAAAACATGAAGAATGAATTTATCCGATTTGGTTTAAAACCTTACCAAAGAATAATTACAGGAGTTTCCCAATTATTAGGCAGTTTTGGATTGATGATTGGTTACTTCTCTTACGACTTATGGATTTCTCTCTTAGCTGCTATAGGATTGTTTGTTCTGATGCTTTTGGGTTTCCAAGTTAGGCTTAAAATAAAAGATAGTCTTGCGCAAACACTACCTTCTTTCTTATTTATGCTATTCAACCTCTACCTAATTGTGGTGCTGTTTACTAAGATTTAAGATAGCACAAGAATCAGCAAACAAAGTATAAGAAAACTTGCAGCAGGAATTGACTTAAATAAAGGGTCTTTAATTTTTATATGCATTAAAACGGAACCACTTAAGAAGAATGCTAGTCCTGCAGCAGCAAAGCCTTCTAATTCAACAAACGTCATAGAAGCCAATAAGAGTATTGCTAGAGAAATCTTACAAAAACCTACTACAAATAACGACCAAGACGGTAAACCATAGACCTCAAACTCTTCTTTAATATTTTGAGCATCGCCTCCCCTCCACTTGGAGACTTTTCCTGAATTTACAATCCAAACATTTAAAATGCTTAATCCGAGAACTAATTTGAGTAGTATTAAAAAGTATTCCATTGGGTTAGTTTTTTATATAAGTCTTGAAGCATCGATTTTGTTCATCGCTATAAATCTAACTTTTATTAATCTATGGCCAAAATGCTCTTCCTTCTTTTTTGACATGAAAAACTAGTCAATTAGCTTTTAGACCTATTTTTGAGCGATGCCGATAGAGACTTTATTTATTATCCCTCCTTTTACGCAACTGAATACGCCCTACCCTTCTACCGCTTATCTTACCGGCTATTTGCAATCTCAAAGTATACCCTCTAATCAATGTGATTTAAGTATAGAATTATTCCATACCATATTCACTGCAAAAGTTGTCCGAAGCTTATTTCAGGAAGCTAAATCTCTATCCAATATTGCCTTCGATTCTGTTTGGAAACAGCGCAAGCAATACATACAAAAAGTGGATCAAGTGATTGAATATTTACGTTTTCAAGATGAGGCAACTGCTTCAATGATAGTAAGTAAGGATTTCTTACCTAAAGCACATCGTTCTATAAAAAGAGTGGATGGTTTTGATAAACTAAGCCTCCTAGATCAAGCGAAACATGTAGCGACTTTATTTATAACGGAATTAGGTGATTTTATCACCGCTAATGTGGATGAGTTCTTCTCATTTACGCGCTATGCAGAGCAAATTTCTATTTCTGCAAGTAGTTTTGATCAACTGGAAGAATTTTTGAGCTATGAGCCAACCTTAATTGAGACTCATCTACTTAGATTGTTGGACCTAAAATTAAAAATTTACGAAGCGGACTTAGTTTGTTTTACCATACCGTTTCCTGGTAACTTATTTTCTGCTTTACGCTCTGCACAGCATATCAAGCATTTTTATCCCCATATAAAAGTAGCTTTTGGTGGTGGCTATTGTAATACGGAGTTAAGAAAATTGGAAGATCCTAGAATCTTTGAATACGTAGACTTTATAAGCCTAGATGATGGGGAAATACCTTTATTGAAGATTATCCATTATTTAGAGGGCAAGCTTACAGCAGATGAGCTTGAAAGAACCTATATGTTGGAAAATGGAAAAGTAGTTTATAAGAATCATTTGCCGAATCAAATTGTGCATCATCGCAATTTGCCTGCTCCAACATATAAAGGCCTGAATTTAAAAGCTTACTTATCCTTTTTAGATGTGATTAATCCCATGCATCGTTTATGGACAGATGGAAGGTGGAATAAACTTACAGTTTCTCATGGTTGCTATTGGAAGCAATGCTCTTTTTGTGATGTGCATTTAGATTATATTGGAAACTACCAAAACACCACTGCGGTTGATTTGGTGAATAAAATTGAAGCTTTAATCGAGGAAACTGGTGATACTGGTTTTCACTTTGTAGATGAAGCTGCTCCTCCTAAAGCCTTAAAGGCAATGGCAGAAGAGTTAATTAGACGAAAAATAAAGATTCAATGGTGGACAAACATACGCTTTGAAAAGACCTTCTCTCCTGCTCTTTGCGCTCTTTTAGCAGAATCTGGTTGTATTGCGGTAACCGGTGGCTTAGAAGTGGCCTCAGATCGTTTATTAGCTAAGATGAAAAAGGGGGTTGATATTGCACAAGTAGCTAGAGTAACCAGGGCCTTTTCTGAAAATAATATCATGGTACACGCCTATCTGATGTATGGCTTTCCTACACAAACTGAACAGGAAACTATAGATGCTTTAGAGGTAGTTCGTCAACTATTTGAATTGAACTGTATACAATCTGCATTTTGGCATTTATTTACTGCTACAGCGCATAGTCCAATTGGAAAGGATCCGGAGAGCTTTGGCATTGAAATTACTGGTCCTGAATTTGAAGGGTTTGCCCAAAATGATTTAACCCACTTCGACCCAACAGGAACAGTACATGCCGACTTTACAAAAGGCCTGAATGATGCACTTCATCAGTACTTAATAGGAAGTGGATTTGATAAGCCTTTACAAGATTGGTTTGATTTTAAGGTAGTTGATACTACAGTTAAAGCAGACTTAATAGCTAAGTATTTGAATTAAGCGGTTTTTATTCTTTAGATCCAACGTAATTTTGTTTTCTACTTATATACACCAATGACAATCGTATCCTCCGACATACAACTAGCATCTTCATTCTTGAAAGAAGGAAAGCTTGTTGCTATCCCAACGGAAACAGTATATGGATTAGCAGCTAATATCTTTGATGAAGCAGCGGTTAAAGGCATATTCAAACTAAAAGAACGTCCTCTTTTTAATCCTTTGATTGTGCATATACATAATCTTGCTCAATTAGAAGAACTAGCGAATGAGTTGCCTGAAAAAGCGAAGCAATTGGCGGCTGCTTTTTGGCCTGGCGAGCTTACCTTGGTGGTAAAGAAAAAAGAGATAGTTCCGGATCTTATTACTGCAGGAAAAGATACCGTTGCCATTCGTATGCCAAAACATACTTTAGTTAGAGAACTACTTCAACAAATTGATTTTCCACTTGCTGCACCTTCTGCCAATCCCTCGGGATCTATAAGCCCTACTAATGCAGAAAGGGTAAAAGAGTATTTTGATGGCATTCTACCTATGGTTTTAGATGGCGGAAGCTGTTCTAGCGGTATAGAGTCTACCATCATCGGATTTGAAGGAGAAGAAGCTATCCTTTATCGATTAGGAGCTATTTCTATTGAAGAAATTGAGAAGGAAATAGGCCCTGTAAAGCAAAATACAACAAACGATAGTAGTCCAGAGGCACCAGGAATGTTATTAAAACATTACTCTCCAAAAACTTCTCTAATCCTTTCTACAGATATAAAAAAAACATTAGGCAAGTTCTTTAATAAAAAGATAGGCGTTTTGGTATTTAGTAATGCTTTAGAGAGCTCTTCTATTCTGCATCAAGAAGTTCTTTCAGAAACTGCAAATTTTAAGGAAGCTGCGGCAAATATTTATGAAGCACTGCAACGTTTAGACCACGCAAACTTAGATATCATACTTGCGGAAAAACTACCAGATAAGGATTTAGGAAAGTCCTTGAATGACCGTTTGGTTAGAGCCGCAGCAAAGGATTAATTATTTCTTTTCTAAGAAAGACAAAGTAACACCAATCAACTTCCTACTATAGCTATTTAATTTTTGATGTGTTGGCGACCAACCCAATAAAAATCGAGTAAAATCAGTCCATGCAATGGCATAAAGGCTCCTCCACTCCTTTACTAAGGCTTCATAATTCAATGCTTTGTTTTTTCTGACTAAGGCTAAGTCAAGCTCTGTAAAATAATAATCTAATAGTTCTTTTTCGTATTTCTCACATTCCATTTCTGTTAAACAACTACCTAAAAAGTAGACCACATCTTTCATTCCACAGCCACCTCCAACATATTGAAAGTCAACCGCTGCAATCTGATTCATATCTTCAGAAAAGCAAAAGTTTGCCAACTTCGCATCCCCATGAATGATAGTTTGGTATTTACAATTCGCAAGTATTTGGTCGATTTCTTTTGCTTTTTCTTTCAAGGGACTCTCTTTCATGGCCTCCCATTCATCAGGTCTTGTTGCTAAATGCCAATAAGTCCCCTCTTTCCATAGATATTTTGGAGATTCCCCCATAAATGTTGCATGAAAATTAGCCAACCATTGTAGTCCAATTTTAGCTTGTTTTGGATTTAAAGAAGTTTTGCGTCTTGGAAATCCTGCAGTATCCAAATCCTCTAAAATAAGAAAGTGCTCCCCTTCTGTGCTTTCAGAATGATAAAGCTTTGGGATTCTACAATAATCATCACAATGCTTTGTCCATGATTTATACCAAGCTAATTCTACCTCATAGGATTTTGCTTTGCGCAAATGAGATTGATTGGTATTCCAACCTCTAGGATGCTTGACTTCTATTGGGAATTGGATGTGTTTAACAATAAGAGAAGAAATACTATTAGATTCTAAGTATAACTTACTTAGTTCTCCATAGCCACTCCAAAGACTTTGTATAAGCTCTACTTTAGATATTACACCAAATTGCTTTTCAATTGCATTATGTATTAAATCATTCAAATTAGAATGTATTTATTCTTCTAATAAAGCTCCCATAATTGCCAATAACTCTAACTCTGCATTTTTAGCATCGTATTTGGCTTGTATTAAAGCTTGGGCAGTATTCAATAGGTTCAATTGAGCTAATCTAAAGTCTATGGAATTAATCTGTCCTAATTGATAGGAGTTCTCACTTCTTTGAAAGTTGTCTTGAGCAGTTTTTACATTATCTTCTTGCGAACGAAGTATAAATAGCAAGTTTTTGTAGCTAGTATAAGCATTCAAGGCTTGTGAAAGTACATTTTGCTGGATAGATTCTTGTTCTATCTCTTGACTTTTAAGATTCAATTTTGCATTCTTAACGGCAACATTATTTCTACCATTAAATAAGGTCCAGCTTAAGGACAATCCTGCTTGTGGTCCAAAATTATTTGAACCTATAACAAAAGCACCATTCGGGTTTTCCGTTCCGTTGTAATAATAACCTGCATTAGCATTTAAATTGGGCATCCAATTGGATTTTGCAGAACCAATAGCTAGTTGATTGATTTGTAAACTACTTTTCGCGAGTTTTAAATCAATGTTTCTTTCTTGAGTAGAGTTTAAGACATCTTCCTTCTGAATATTTTGTTGTATATCTACTTGATTGTCTACTATTATTTCTTGGTCTACCTCCTGCCCCATAATAAAATTCAAGTTGCGTTTTAGGTTTTCTAATTGCTGTAGACCTGTAATTAGAGCTATGCTATCTGCATTTAAATCAACTGTAGCATTTAATACTTCCAACTTATTTACTTGTCCGTACTCATAACTGTACTCTGCTCTTTGCAGTCGATCTTTAGAAACAGAAACAGAGCGCTCTAGAAATTCCACATTTTCTTCCAATCTGGCTACCTCATGATAAACTCTGCTTAACTCTAAGATGGTGTTCTGAACAATTAGCTCCAATTGCAATTGTGTAAATCGAAGATTCTCTTTGGATTGCAAAAAGTTATAACGTCTTCCTCTTCCATCAAATAAAGTATATCTAGCAATTATAGCTGCACTGTAGTTGTATGCCGAGTTTGCATCAAATGTTTGATCTCTGGTAATTAGCCTATTTTCTCCTTCTAAATAATTCCAGTTAACATCTCCTATTCCTTCAACTGTAGGTAAATAATTGTTATTTGCACTACTTGCATTATTTACTGCTATTTCTTCGTTAACACTTGCTATTCTTATGTCGTAGTTGTTTTCTAAAGTTAAGGATAGAGCTTCCTCAAAATTGATTTTCTTTTGAGCAGTCAATTGAAAAGTCAAAACAGCTAAAACAGCTGTGTAAATGATTTTATATCTCATTAGATTCCTCCTCAGATTTTAATTCTTTAATGGCTCTTTCTACTGATTCTCTGCTAGGTTTCTTTCCTTCCCACAACCAACTTATGTAAACTTTAGCAGAATTGCTAAGAGAAAGTAGCATGGGTAACATAACTAAGGTTAAAACTGTAGCTATGGTAATTCCATAGGCTATAGATATTGCCATTGGAATTAAAAACTGGGCTTGCCTACTTGTTTCAAAAATAAGTGGTGACAAACCTGCTACAGTAGTTATAGAAGTTAAGAAAATGGCCCTAAATCTAGAAGTTCCTGCCCTAATGATGGCATCATTATAAGTCATACCTTCTTTTAAATAGATATTGAATTTGGCTATAAATACTAGTCCATCGTTCACTACAATACCGATTAAAGCTATAATTCCTAATAGGGATAAAATATTAACAGGAAAATCGTGAATCCAATGCCCCCAACCTACGCCAATAAATGCAAAGGGTATCATTAGCAATAACAAAAGCGGCTGACTATAAGAACGGAAAGTAAAAGCTATTACGATATAAATCAGCAATAGAATAATTGGGAAAACTTTTTTTGCAGAAGATTGAACTTTGCCGGCTTCTCGGTTTTGCCCTTCATAAGATGCTGAGATACTTGGGTATTTAGATTGCAGAAGAGGCATTACTTCTGTTCTAATTTCTTCTACAATGTTAGCTGCGCTCTCTTTTGGATTTTTTAGGTCTGCCTCTACCTTTATTTCCCTTTTTCCGTCTAAATGATTGATAGAGATTTCTCCCCTTTCAATCGTATAATTCGCTAACTCCTTTAATGGGACTCTACTTCCTGTAGGAGTTACTATTCTCATGTCTTCTAAATCTTTAATGGAAGATCTTCCTTCTCTATCGTAACGAACCCAGACAATTACTTCATCTTCTCCCCTTTGGAACCTTTGCACTTGTAAACCATTAAACCCACTTCTAACTTGTATCATTAAGCTGTTTAGGGTCATGCCTAAGCTATAGCCCAAATCTTTCATTTGCAGCGTTATTTCTTTAATCCCTTGTGGGTCATTATCTAAGATATCTCTCAATAGTGGATTATCTGATAGAATTTCTTTAAGCTCCACTTTAGCTGCTTTAAGTTCCTGAATGTCGTAGCCTAAAAGGGAGACAGAAACTGGCTTACCTCCAAAGTTTGAACCTCCATCAATAATTAAACTTTCTGAAGATGGAAATTTACCTACCCTTTCAAAAATAGCCCCAGCAATTTCCGTAGAGGCAAACTCCCTAAATTCACCTGGCAACAGATTAATTTTTAAGCTTGCGGCTGCGGTTCCGGGACCCAATTGCTTTATAATATTTTCAACAACTTGCTCTCCATTACTTTGTTTTGCTGTAAACTCTTTATTTACTTCCCAAGTCTTGGCCTCTACGATAGAGATTAAAGAATCTGTTACTTTAGGATTGACCCCTTGCGGCATAGTTAAACTTACAGTTACCTGATCACTAGCAATGGTTGGGAAAAAGGTCATTTTAATTACGCCACCTCTTAGTGCTCCAAAAGTGATGATCAATAATGCAATAAAGATTGCAAAAGATATCGGTTTGTATTTAAGCGACCATTTTAGAAAAGGAAGGTAGACTCTATCTCTCATTGCATCCATTACCTTATCGCCCCATTTATTAAAACGATAGGTTTTTTGATGAGCTGTTAGTACTTTAGAATGCGCTATATGAGCAGGAAGAATGACAAAAGCTTCTAATAAAGAGAATGCAAGAGTTAGAATAACTACAATACTTACTTCCATAAAAAATTCACCTATTCTACCATCTAGAAAAAAGAATGTACTAAAAGCAATAACGGTAGTTAGTATTGCAGAAGTAATAGCAGGAACTACTTCCAATGTTCCATCTACAGCAGCCCTAATTCTTGTCTTTCCTTTTTCATAATGATGAAAGATATTTTCTGCTATTACAATTCCATCATCTACTAAGATTCCAATGACGATAATCATACCAAATAACGACAGTACATTGATGGTTACATCTAAAGCATTAACCACCATAAACATTCCTAAGAAAGAGATTGGCAAGCCAAATGCTACCCATGCAGCCAGACGAGGTCTTAAGAAAAGGGAAAGAAAGAAGAGAACTAGAATTGTACCTTGAATACCATTCTTCAGCAATAGTTCTGTTCTTTGAATAACCGTAATACTTCTATCATTTACTACAGATAAAGAGGCATTCTGACTTTGAGCATTAAATTTTTCTACATATTCTAAAGTCTTATTAGCTGCATCAATCATGTCTTCTTGATTGGTTGTACTAACATTGATGGATATTGATGGATATCCATTGAAATAGGAGCGGTTAGGAGTTTCGGACCAGGTGTCTTTAATTTCAGCTACCTCTATAAGTTTTATTTGGGAACCATTTGGAAAAGCCTTAACTACTATATTTTCCAATTCTTGTGCGTAGTAATATTTATTTCTCAATCGAATTAAAAAATCTTCTTCTTCTGTTTTTACGGTACCACCTGTAATTAGTAGGTTAGAAGAAGAAACAGCTCTAGCAACATCTGCAAAGCCTAAGTCATATCTTCTTAAAACATCTTCTTTTACAGCAACAACAATTTCTTCATCAGGAAAACCACTAATTTCTACTTGAGATATTCCTTCTATGGCTCTTAATTCAGATTCTACTTGTCTAGCTTTTGTTTTAAGGTTTAACAAATCCATTGATTTACCACTTATAACAAGTGTTATCACATCTGTTAACGTTTCTTGTTTAGATACAACAGGTGGTTCCATTTCAGCAGGAAAAGAAGGCACCTTATCTACTGCATTTTTAACGTCTGCTAGCAATACATCAATATCATAGCCCTTTTCAGATTCAACAGTAATGGTAGCAGCGTTTTCTTTGGATGAAGAAGTGAATCTATCAATACCTAATAAACCCCTAAGATTATTTTCAATTTTAAGCACTACACCTTCCTCTATTTCTTGTGGAGAAGCACCCGGATAAGCTACAGTGATATTGATTATTTTAGAATCTTGTAATGGGAAGAAGCTGGAGCGCATGCTCATCATTCCCATATATCCTAAAATAAAAAAGGCGAGAATTAGTACATTGCCAGCAACTGGGTACTTAATAAAATGAGCTATTATTTTCTTCATTTTACTTTTCCTCTTTGTAAACAGACACCTTCATACCTGGAAAAGCAGATGGTGGAACTTTATTTAATACTACTTCCCCATCTTTTAAACCTGAAATAACCACCTCATTTTGTGTAAAATATTCGTTTGTAATTTCTTTTAAAACCAAGGAGTCTGCTTGCACAACATATACTTGGTCTTTGTCAATTAAAGAAGATCTGCTTAACTGAAAGGAGTTGGGTATTTTTCTTGCTTCTACTTTGGCTTGTAGAAACATTCCTTCTTTTAAGTCTTCACTATCTACTTTTACAAAAAAGGTACTCATTTGACTATTAACATCTATTGCTTTTACTAGTCTAGATATAGTTCCTTCCCACTTCTTATCTTCTATCCCTTGCATACTTAATTCAACCTTTTGACCAATTTGTAGCTTATCTGCAGATACTGCATCTACAGATGTTTCCATTTCATAGCTATCGGCTTGTATAAATGTGCCTAAAGCTTGACCTGGTCGTATAACAGTTCCTGGATCTACATTAGCTTTAATTAAAACACCATCATATGGGGCTCTAAGGCTATATTTTGCATTAATGATTTCTAAGTTTTTCAAAGAATGGTAATCTCTATAAATACCTCTACCTACGAGGAAAGAGTTTAGTTTTTCTGATTTCACCTCGGGTAAATCTCTTACGGAAGAAGTGGTTGAAAAGGCAATTAAATATTCTTCCCACTTTTTAAAATCATCTGGAAAATCTACCTTCAAATCTGGCATAATGGAAGTTAATGCACTTTCAAAGGAACTTCTTTGTGCAAAAAGTTGAGCTTCTTGGTCATTAGACCTTATGTTTATTAATAAATCTCCTTTTCTAAATGAATTTCCTGCTTTAAACCTACCATTATCCGCTTCCATTACTCCTTGCACTTCGCTAAAAAGTTCTATTCTTCTAATGGCTTTCAAAACACCTGTAGATTCAATATAAATAGGAACCGAATCGTTTTCAACAACTTGAGTAAATACGGTAGTGATATTTGTTCTAGGAGGCTTCGCTTTCTTGTCTTTAGGCTTTCCCAATAAATCGCCAACTAACTTGCCAATTACTAGAATTCCTATTGCCGTGGCAATAATTATAATTTGTCTTTTCTTCATTCAATAATTTTAATCAATAGGATCTAACTTGTGTGTAGTAAACTTCAACGAAAAGACAGGAATATCTTCTATTTTGTTCAATTTATTTACTTTGTTGGTAGAGAGGAAATTTGAATTTATAATTTGCAAAAGTACGACTTAGTTAAAGGAGAGCTATGGAAGATACTTAGATTTTTGATTTTACATTTTCTTTAATTTCCATAAAATATCCTCCAAACCATTCAGTCTAATTTCATATAGCGTTTCTAGTAAAACACCTAGTTTCCCCTTTGGGAAGCCCTCTCTTTTAAACCAAACTAAATAAGGCTCTGGCAAATCGCATAGCAAACGATCTTTGTATTTGCCAAAAGGCATTTTCATGCTAACCAATTGCATTAATATTTTATGTTGTTCGTTCTTGTTTTCATTCATAAGGAATTGCAAACTAAATGAATAAATTCAATGGAAAGTAAATATACAATGTAGCTACATTTTGTAAATTTGAAAATGCGATTATTCTTGATATTAACTGTTACACTATTTAGCTTTCAAACAACTACTGCACAGGATAAGTATGAAGAATATGAAGAAGAGAAAGACACCACTAGATTTTTCTTTGGCGCTAATCTAGGAGCCCATTTTCCTAATAATGAGTCTGCAATTATTTACACAGGCCGTCCTTCTGTTGCACAATTTGGTATTCCTTGGATATTTAGTAATCCATTCAATCAACAGGCCTTCAATGATTATTTTAGATTTCCATACCAAGTTTCTGAGTACCCACAGGAACCAAGGTATCAGAATTCAATTGAAATAGGCTTGCATGCAGGATACGAAATAAGTGACTTATTCTCTGTTTTTTTTGAAGTAAATTCTGTCCAATTGGATTATGAGCAATTTTTTACAGTTGCTATCAATGATCCTAATAATCAGTTTCAAGGTCCAGTTTTTGAACAAATTCCAATTATTGGCGAAGAATTTCGATTTCATTTTAACTTAGGAGCACAGATCAATTATTTCTCCAATGAAACCTCTAAAGCGTATGTTTCCTTCTTTGGAAATATGAATAATGTATCTATGCGTCGTAACTATATTGTCATTGACAATATAAATTATGAGATTATTCATATTGATGAAAATAATCCTGATTTGCGTCCTGGTGGCATTGGTTTTGGATTTGGCATAGGTTTAGGCTTTCGATTTCAATTAACGGATCATGTTCTTTTGGATCCTTATTACAACTTATACCACACTCAAATCAATTACCGTGAAGAGATTCAACCAACTGGAATTCACCACTCTATTGGAATTAGAGTACTCTGGAACTAGATTGTCTGTTTTAATTTTAAAACGTTTTGCTCTAATCTCTATGGAAGCTAATAATTAATATTGCCAGTTATTATTATTCTATGATTACGAATGCTATTTCTTACGTCAATTCTATTACGAATACTCCAAAAAATCAGATAGAGGCTACGCTAAAGCTATTAGAGCAAGATGCTACTATCCCATTTATTGCCAGGTATAGGAAAGAAGCGACAGGCAATTTAGATGAAGTTGAAATTGAGAATATTTATAAGCTCAATCTTACTTTTCAAGAACTTCAAAAGAGAAAAGAATATGTTCTCAAAACAATTAAGGAACAAGGTAAGCTAACCGAAGACCTTGTGAAATCCATTTCAGACTGTTACGATTTAAACAGTTTAGAAGATATTTATTTACCCTATAAGTCTAAACGAGAAACTAAGGCTGACAAAGCTAGAAAACTTGGTTTGGAACCTCTAGCTAAGATTATAATGTCGCAGAACAATATGGACATTAATGGAGTTGCAAAAAGTTATTTAAATAAGGAGGTAAGCACCATAGAAGCTGCTTTAGAAGGTGCCAGATTTATTATGGCAGAATGGATGAATGAGAGAATTCCTTTGAGAGATATGCTTCGTAAGATGATGGAGCGCAAGGCTAAAGTAGTTTCTACCTTAGTGAAATCTAAAAAAGAAGAGGCTGAAAAATTTAAAGACTACTTCCATTGGGAAGAAGATTTGTATAGAATTCCAGCACATCGTTTTTTAGCAATAAGTAGAGGAGAAAATTTGGGTTTTTTGAAGTTTAAAATTGAACTGTCAAAAGCTGAAGTGGAAAGTAAAATCTCCAATTATTTTATTAGAGGGAATAACTTTTCAGCGAATGAGCAAATAGAATTGGCCGCAAAAGATGCTTGGAGAAGATTGCTCCACCCTGCCCTAGAAAATGAATTTAAAAAGCTGCACAAAGTAAAAGCAGATGAAACTTCCATTAAAGTATTCGGTGAAAACCTAAAACAATTACTTTTAGCTGCACCCTTAGGAGAAAAACGAATTATGGCTATTGATCCCGGTTTTAGAACTGGGTGTAAGGTAGTTTGCTTGGATGAGACCGGTAATTTGCTATACAATGAAACCATTTACCCCCACCCTCCTAAAAACGAGCTTAAGCAAGCTATAAAAAAGATTTCCACTTTGGCGAGTGCTTATAAAATTGACGCTATTGCCATAGGTGATGGAACTGCAGGAAGAGAAACCGATAGCTTTATTCAAAAAATCACTTTCGATAGAAAGATATTTTCTTACCTAGTAAATGAAAATGGAGCATCTATCTATTCAGCATCAAAAGTTGCGAGAGATGAATTTCCTGATTACGATGTTACTGTTAGAGGAGCTGTATCTATCGGCAGAAGGCTCATGGACCCTTTAGCTGAATTGGTCAAAATAGATCCTAAATCTATTGGTGTAGGTCAATACCAGCACGATGTAGATCAAAAGCTATTAAAAGAGTCATTGGAGAGAGTGGTTGAGTTTGCGGTGAATAAGGTTGGGGTTAACTTGAATACTGCTTCCAAGCATTTACTGCAATATGTTTCAGGTTTAGGAGAAAGTTTAGCAGAACGAATAGTTGATTACAGAACAGAAAATGGTTCTTTTCAAAATATTGAAGAACTGAAGAAAATAAAAGGTTTGGGAACTAAAGCCTTTCAACAGTCTGCGGGATTTTTAAGAATCTACAAAGATGAATTTAGCTTAGATCAAACTGCTATACATCCTGAAATTTACAAACAAATTCTGAAGATTTTAAAAGACAATAAGATAAAGTTAGGGGAAGTAAAAGATAGAAAAGAGGAAATAAAAAGCCTTGACTTGGAGAAATATGTAAGCAATGATTTAGGTCTTCCAACACTTTTAGATGCTCAAGAAGAGCTTTTAAATGCAGGGGCAGATATTCGTAAGCGAAAGAAAGCATTTCAATTTGATTCCACGGTAAAATCGGTGGAAGACTTAAGAATTGGAATGACCTTGCCTGGCTTGGTTTCTAACATAACCAATTTTGGTGCTTTTGTAAATATTGGTATCAAACAAGATGGACTTATTCACCTTTCCAATATGGCGAATGAGTTTGTAAAAGATCCTAATGAATACGTCCATTTGGGTATGGAGGTAAATGTAAAAGTACTTGATGTAGATAAAGAAAGAAGTAGAATTCAATTGAGTTTAAAGGATTAATCAGTTCTCTTCTTCTATTGGCTGATATAATTGAAATAAATAGAGATTATCTATACCTAATTCTTTTTTTATTATTTTGTTCCATTTTAACATTCCTTCTTTATTCCTACCAATTTCAACATCAGCAAAAAAGATATTAATTATTTCTTCAATATTAAGCTCTGTTTCAGCATGTAACTTAATAATAGATGTTTGTTCCAAGTCAGAAAATCTAATTTTACTTTCTAGTTTTCTTTTTTCAATCTCTATCAAATCGAAAAACATATTTATCATGCAATTAGACTCCAAGTCTAAATTGAATAGATAATAGCTTTCATAATTATCAAAAATTGATTTTATCAATACATCTGTTGAATCCTTGTAAGTATTAATATCGATAAGAATCTTGCCAATCAATCTATAACTTGGCTGATTAACTTCATATTCTGCATACTGTTCTAAGTCTTTAAAAATGATTCTTTTTTCGCTCCACTCAATAGAAGAATAATTAAAGAAATCTGATAAATCTCTTTTTATTTTATTATTATAGAATTTGTTAGTGTAGGCGCTTGGGTCTTTTAGAAATTCCTCATTTTCAACTCGATCATAATTGATTTTCAGTTCTTTATTATTTTCCCAAAAGAAATTATTGTAAGGCAAAAAACTTAAACTCTGATAATCTGATAGGTCTTCTTCTTTTTGCTTATAAATTGGAAGGTCAAAGGTGTTGTTATAATCAAAGCTGTAAAACACTGCTTCTGTATTAACTAAGTAGGCTTCACCATTTTCTCTCTGATATTTAAAATCGTATTTAAAGTCTACATGCTCTAAAACCATCCCTTCTTCTCTTGCATTAAAGGTTTTAGAAATAGTCAGATTTTTCTTTAAAAGAATATCCTTTTCATACAAAGAAACAATAGGGTATTCGTATAAATTATTACCACTTAATTCTACTTTTATAATTGCAGTATCACTTGCATTTAACCAAACTTTGCAATTAAATTTCTTAGTGGCGTCATTTTTGGGAACGAAGGATAATACTTTAATACTATCATTCTCCTTATTTATAAATTCTGAATACAATTCTACAAAGTAGCTTTTTAAGATTTTATTCTTATTCAACTGTAATGGACTTTTTGGAAAATTATCTACAACGGAAAAAAGTCTATGTTTTATTATGGGCTTAGAACTCTCTAAAGAAGCGAAAAAGATATTGTTGTCTTGCTTTAAACCGATCTGTCCAGCTTTTAATTTTGTACTTATCAAATCATATCCTAAAATTCTAACATTATAAAAGCTCTCAACAAGCTCTACTTGATTCTCATCAATAAAGCTCTTAAGCTGATAGTATCCTTTTGCGTCTATTATTTCTTTTGCTCCCTTTTTCTTGCTTTCGAGAATCAAATCAATTAGATAATTATAGTTTTTTGGTTTTATAATAACTTCCTTGAGCTCAAACTGATTTACTTGCATATAGACTTCATAGAATAATTTGCCCTTCTCTAAAGCAATAAGCTTTGTCTTGTAACCTAAATAAGAGACTACTATGCTATCTTTAAATGATTCTGCAGGAATTTCAAAGTAGCCATCAAAATTTGAAATTGTAGCTAGCTTATTATTTTTGTTATAAATAGTTGCAAAGGATAACGGTACATTATTCAAAGAATCATAAAGCTTACCTTTTAGAATTTCTGAGTCTAAAGATGACTGCGAGTAGATTAAATTAGAAGTAATCACTAGCAGAGAAATAAGAAATCTCAATTTAATCTTCATTAAGAAATTCAATGTAAAAAGATAAATATATCCATTTAATGAATTGTCATAAAGGGATATAGTTAATTACCAATCTATCTAATGGTTTTAAATAATCAAAATCCAAGGCTATATAACATGTTTAAGATTGCAGCCTGCTTTCTTTTGATAACTTTGGATTCTTGAAAAAGATTTTCAAATATTCAACAATCCTTTTACTCATAGGTCTTATAGCAGTAGCTACATTTCTAGCAACCTTATTTCTTGGTGGCTTTGGTAAAATACCTTCAAAAAAAGATTTAGAGTCTATAAAAAATGAAAGTGCTACCCTTATTATTTCTAAAGATGGTGAGCTAATTGGAAAATTATTTTCAGAGAACAGAACAAATATATCTTATGACTCTCTTCCTCAATCGCTCGTAAATGCCTTAATAGCTACCGAAGATGCACGTTTCTATGAACATGAAGGTATAGATGGTGTGGCATTGTTAAGAGTTCTATTTAAAAGCATCTTACTAGCAGATCGAAGTTCTGGAGGAGGAAGTACCTTAAGTCAACAATTAGCTAAAAATCTTTTTGGAAGGAAAGAATATGGAAAGATTTCCGTAGGAGTAAATAAGCTGAAAGAAATCATTTTAGCCAATCGTTTAGAGAGTATATACTCAAAAGAAGAAATTATAGAACTTTATTTTAACACAGTTCCATTTGGCGAGAATGTATATGGCATAGAGGCTGCTGCACAGAGGTTTTTCACTAAGTCTGTAAGTAAATTACAAGTTGAAGAGGCTGCCATGTTAGTTGGTATGCTAAAAGCAAATACAAAATACAATCCTAAGCTTCATCCTGAAAATGCATTAAATAGAAGATCAATAGTATTACATCAGATGAATAAGTATAACTACTTGTCTAATAAAAACTTAGACTCTATAAATAGTCTGCCATTAACCTTAAACTATTCCAACCTAATTAGGCATGGCAAAGCACCTTATTTCGTTAGTCAAGTAGAAAAAGAATTGAAGGCGATTTTAACCCAAGTAGAGAAAAGTACAGGAGTTAGATACGACTATAAAAAGGATGGTTTAACTGTAAATAGCACCTTAAACTCCAATCTACAACTGGCCGCACAAAATAGTCTAAAGAAACACCTATCTAAAATGCAAAAGCAATTAGATAAATTATACAGCTATGGAGTATCTAAGAAAGAAATTACTGCCTTAGCTAATAAACTAGCTGCCAGAGATAAGATAGATATTAATGATAAAGAGGAAAAAGAAAGAAGACTTTTCTATTGGGAGAATCAAGACAGTGGAATTAGAACGACAGTTAAAGACAGTATCATTCATATATTAAGTCAATTGCATGCTGGTATTTTAGCGTTAAACCCTAATAACGGAGCAATTGCCGCATGGGTTGGTGGAATTAACTTTATGTTTTACCCTTTTGATCAATTATTAGCTAAAAGACAATTGGCCTCTACTTTTAAACCTATTCTATATGCTGAGGCTCTAAGAAAAGGAAGAAATTTATGTGATTATATTTCCAATGAGCCTATTGAACTAAGCGACTATGATAATTGGTCGCCATCCAATTATGATGGGAAGTCTGGAGGTTCTTATTCTCTGGCCGCCGCCCTAGCCTATTCTAAAAATATACCAACAGTGCACCTTTACTTTGAAACTGAACTTTCAAGTTTAGCCCAACTATGGAATAATTTAGGCTTTATTGATAACTTAAATGAAGGTCCTTCAGTTATTCTAGGAACTAATTCTGTAAATGCTTTGGAACTAGCTGTGGCCTATTCCACTTTTGCTAATAATGGTAAGCTCGTTAATCCTTATACGATTGAAAGTATTTACAACCAAGAAGGAGAATTAATTTATAAAAAAGAAGAAACAAAAAGCGAAAGGGTTTTAGATGTAATTACCACAAAGAAAATTAATACCATACTTGAAAAGGCCATTAATCAAGGGACAGGAAATGCAATTCGAAATAGGTATGGATTAAAATTCCCTTTTGCAGGCAAAACTGGAACCTCACAGAACTATGCAGACGCTTGGTTTGTCGGTTATAATAAAAACTTGCTAATCGTGAGTCGCGTTGGAGCCTCTTACCCCTCTATCCATTTTAAAAGTGGATCTCTTGGTTCAGGAAGTGCTCTTGCTTTGCCTCTCACTGCCCTTACATTAAAAGAAGCTATTCTTAATGATGACTTCAGAAAGTTAATGTATAACTCTCAATTAAATTCCATTGGAGCTGTAGGTTGTGATGATTTTAAAGAAGCTGATTTTGTCGACCAAATATTTAATGTATTCAAAAAGAAAGAAAGTAGTCTTGAGAATGAGCAAAAGAGAGCGAAGAAAAAGAAGAAAGTAAAGGGTTTTTTTAAGAAGGTTTTTGGCGATTAGTTCATTATGTAACATTTGTTATATAAGCTGCAATGAAGGAGCTTTAATTTTGTAGTGTAATTTAAATCGAAAATAATGGGAGTTTTAAAAGAACTAAGAGATATGCTATTTGGACCAAAGGTTGATTATAAACAATTAATGGAAGGAGGTGCAGTAATTATTGATGTAAGAACTCCAGGGGAATTTAAATCCGGTCATAAAAAAGGAAGCGTAAATATTCCTCTTCAAAACCTTTCTTCTAAAATAAGTAAGTATAAAAACAAAGAAGTAATTGTAGTTTGTAAATCAGGCATGAGGGCTTCATCTGCCAAAAGAATGTTTGAACAAGAAGGAATTAAATGCTACAATGCAGGGGCTTGGCAGAGTTTAAATTAAAATCAAGTGTTCATGAATCAAGTTTAAAAAACTTAAAATAATTTATTTAATGCTTGCTAATTGATTTCATAGGTTTAATTTTGACTTGTAAATAATGCTAAAAAATTGATTAAGTATTTAGTATTTCTTTCTCTAACTCTCTCTTTCTTTTCAAGCTTTGCTTTAAGTTTGAATAAGCATTCTTACTATAATTCTCTCACAAATCAAGAGTTTCATGTAGCAGGCAATTCTTTTGCAGGCGATAATCTTTCTATAAACCCTTATTCGTCAAATCACGATAAAGAGAGTAGCAATTTGCCTTTATTGCCTATAGAAAATAAAAAAGAGAGCGAAGACGATGATGATACTAGCTCTCATAAAAAGATTGTGGATTGTAGTAAACATTATGTTTCCTTAATATACTTAGCTGAGATAGGAAACTATTTTGAAGCTCCGCAAACAAAGACTCTTTTTCAATCTGAATTTGTTTTCTTTATTGATCACACCCTATTTCTCGAATTAGAAGTATTCCTTATTTGATTTCTTAAACTAGAAGCTACTTTCAGCTTCTCCGACTAGATTCTAGTCCACTCAAACTATTCCTTCACAAAGGAATAGTCTCAAAAGCATTTTTAATTTTTAAAATCCAAGAGCATAAGCTCTTGATAAACTCAATTTTATGAAGTATTTATTGCTAATACTAAGTATATCAGCTTCCACTCTAATTAGTAGCTGCCATTTAAACGAAGAGCATCATCAAGGTGCCGAAAATACCTTTAAAGTAACTAGTCCCCTAATCATGGACACTTCCTTTACCAAAGAGTATGTATGCCAAATCAGGTCTATTAACCATATAGAACTAAGGGCCCTAGAGAGAGGCTACCTACAAGAAATATTTGTAGATGAAGGGCAATTTATTAAAAAGGGACAATTGATGTTTCAAATTATGCCAATGCTTTATGAGGCTGAAATGAAAATGGCTCAAGCCGAAGTCAACTTTGCTAAAATAGAGTATCAAAATTCCAAAAGACTTGTTGATAGCAATATCGTTTCTCCTAATGAATTAGCGATGCTTGCTGCAAAATTAGATAAAGCAGAAGCTGAACTTGCCTTGAAAAAAGTTCATTTAGACTTTACCCAAATTCACGCACCATTTTCTGGTATAATGGATCGTTTTGAAGTACGACTAGGGAGTTTGGTAGATGAAGGTGAGTTACTTACAAGTCTTTCAGACAATACCAAGCTCTGGGTTTATTTCAATGTATCTGAGGCGGAGTATTTAGATTATATGCAACAAGTTCATTCTGATAGTTTGACAAAGGTAAAATTGCTCATGGCCAATAATAAGATTTTCGATTACGAAGGTGTTGTTGAGACGATAGAAGCTGATTTTAATAATGAAACTGGTAATATTCCTTTTAGAGCAACTTTTCCGAATCCAAAAGGATTGCTTAGACATGGGGAAACAGGAAGTATACTTATGACTATTCCTTTGAATGACGCTCTTCTAATCCCTCAAAAAGCAACCTTTGAAGTACTCGATAAGAAATATGTGTATGTATTGGATGAAGAAAATCGGGTTCAATCTAGACTAATCAAAATACAACAAGAACTTCCTCATTTATTCGCAGTTGAAAGCGGTTTAGATAAGAACGATAAAATCCTATTGGAAGGCATAAGCCTAGTAAGAGAAAATGAGGAGGTAAAAGCTGAATTTATAAGTCCTGAATCCGCATTTTCTGATTTAGAGCTCTATGCAGAATAAATTTTATTTAAAAAATTATAGAAATGTTTAGTAAAATAATACATAGACCCGTATTTGCGATTGTAATATCGGTTGTTATCGTTTTGTTAGGGACTTTGGCCATAAAGAAACTTCCAATTTCTCAATTTCCTCAAATCGCCCCTACTACCGTCAATATCTTCATAGCATACCCAGGAGCAAGTGCAGATGTTTTGGTAAAATCAACATTAATCACCCTTGAAAACTCTATAAATGGAGTGCAAGGAATGCGCTATATGGCCACAGATGCTACTAGTGCAGGAGAAGCAACGCTTAGAATAATATTTGAACCTGGCACAGACCCAAGTGAAGCGGTTATACGAGTTAAAACAAGAGTAGATCAAGTAATGCCCCTATTACCAGAGTTGGTTCAAAGAGAAGGAGTTATTATAACCCCTATTCAACCTAGTATGTTGATGTATGTGAACCTGTATAGTAAAAATAAAAGTTTAGATGAGAAGTTTCTTTACAATTATGCTGATGTGCAAATTATTCCTGAAATAAACAGAATTAACGGAGTTGCTAGAGCACAAATATTAGGAAGTAGGAAATATGCTATGCGGGTTTGGTTAAATCCAGATAGAATGCGTGCCTACAATATATCCATTGATGAAGTAATGGAGGCTCTAGCAGAGCAAAGTATTATAGGTAGACCTGGAAGAATAGGAAGAAGCTCAGGAATTGCAGCTCAATCTTTAGAATATGTTTTAACCTATAAAGGAAGATACAATAAGCCCGAGGAGTATAAAGATATTATCATTAGAGCAAATTCAGAGGGAGAAAGCATTAGTCTTGGTGATTTGGCAAATGTTGAGCTAGGAAGTGAATTCTTTGATATATACTCAAACCTAGATGGTAATCCTGCTGCTGCTATTGTACTTAAACAGAATTATGGTAGTAATGCAAGTGACGTAATTGCCGAGGTAAAAGAAAAGCTTGAAGAGATGAAGGTCAAATTCCCTCCTGGAATTGATTACAAAATAAGCTATGATGTTTCTCAGTTTTTAGATGCTTCTATTGAACAGGTGCTTCATACCTTAAGAGATGCATTTATTTTAGTGGCATTGGTGGTTTTCTTGTTTTTAGGAGATTGGCGATCTACTTTAATCCCCATTTTAGCCGTTCCTGTTTCCTTGGTAGGAGCATTTTTCGTGATGCAGTTTTTCGGTTTATCTATCAACCTTGTTACTTTGTTTGCTTTAGTACTTGCAATAGGTATAGTTGTAGATGACGCCATTGTTGTTGTTGAGGCTGTTCACGCCAAAATGGAAGAAGAGAATTTAAGCCCTTACAAAGCAGTGATAAAAGTAATGGGTGAGATAAGTGGAGCTATTATAGCTATTACTCTTGTTATGGTTTCTGTATTTATCCCTATCTCTTTTATGCCTGGTCCTGTAGGGGTATTTTATCGACAGTTTTCTATTACTATGGCAAGCTCTATTGTTATATCGGCAGTAATTGCTTTAACCCTAACTCCTGTTCTGTGTGCTATCATTTTAAAAAACAATCATGGCAAAGAAAAAAGTACAAACCTTCTTAGCAAGTTTTTGGATGGGTTTAACAATTGGTTTGAAAGACTCACAGGCAGATATACAAATCTATTGAAGAGAATTGTCAATAGAAAATGGGCCACCTTTGGAATTTTATTGGCTTTTGGGATTGGAATTATTGTAGAAAATGAAATACTTCCATCAGGATTTATTCCTAGTGAAGACCAAGGAACTATTTATGCAATTATTCAAACTCCTCCCGGCGCAACCTTAGAAAGAACAAACCTAGTTTCTCAGAAACTTCAAAAAATATGTGAAGAGGTTGATGGTATTGAGTCTGTTTCTTCCT
>JAUIMG010000032.1 GCA_030433355.1 Bacteroidia bacterium
TACATCAGCAAGCTTCGGATGGTGAGCTATTCAAATGGCGGAAAACATCAGAAGGTTCTTTGGCAGAAGTAATTATTCTGGATCAATTTTCACGCAATATTTTTAGAGATACGGCTCGCAGCTTTTCATCAGATGGTATGGCTCTAGTTTTAGCTCAAGAAGCAATTGCCAAAAATTTTGACAAAGAGCTAAAACCAACTCAACGAGCTTTTCTATATATGCCATTTATGCATAGTGAGTCACTAATTATTCACAAGCAAGCTAAGAAACTTTTTGGCCAGCCTCAAATGGAATCGAATTATGACTTTGAACTAAAGCATGCAGCCATTATCGAGGAGTTTGGTCGCTACCCTCATCGAAACGCAATCTTGGGTAGAGAATCCACGCCAGAGGAGTTAGTGTTCTTAACAAAGCCAAACTCTTCGTTTTGAAGGGTGTTGGGCTGAAAAAAGCTTGGTGTTTTTTGGAAGGAGCAGAGTATCGTTGAAGCTCAGGTGGCGTAGAAAAGAGTAATTGATTATCAGTTGAGATGTACTTTCCTCTCAAGTCTCTTACAAGAATTGATTGAGGCTCATCTGCAATTTCAGTATCAAAATAGCAAACAGGCTTAGTATAGTTTGGCAGTAGCATGCCATACACCTATTTAAAGAACTCAGCACATTGTTAACTAAATTTGCTAATTTGTAAACTTTCTTTCTACGACATTTCAGAAAGCTCACAATCAAATTAATTCGATATGCTTATCTCTGAAGAATCAATTAGTTTATGAATTACCGAAATACTCAGTCATCATCGCCTCGATACCACGCTCACCATGCATCTTTTTTGCATGATCCTTCTTTACAAAAGCGGTAAATGACTTTCCATCTTTAGTTTTTAAAACGATTGGTACATGATTAGCTGTGCACTTTGGTATGGGTGTAGCTTTTTCTACATCAGCTGCAAATACCAAGTTAACGGAAAAGGCGAGTAGGGAGTATTTTCTAATTTCAAAATGAGGGTGAAACCTGGTTATTTATGCAATATTTAAGCATCCTTCATGTATATGATTAAATAACTTAGCCCTTTCCCGTTGTAGGAGTAGGGCAGCGTCATTATCAGACATAGCCATAGCGATGTCATCTAGCATTTTAAAAGTTATCCCCTCATTAAGGTATTGCTGGGCATTTTCAACTGACTTTAGCTTGTCATAAGGCGTCATCATGTTTTCATATTTATAGACTTTTTTTACCTTGCCTTTTTCACTAACGACATCAGTTGGGAATAAACAAGGCCTGTGAAAATTGATGTAAGGGTTTAATACTTCCTTATTAAACTTATTAACTTCTTTGGCATAAGGTTGTGGGATGTGAGAATAGCCAAATGTTTTCCTTACAACAGCTGCATTTTTCCCTTCAGCCAATGCATTATCATTAGATTTTCTAGGTCGTGATTTAGTAAATTCAATAAGAAGTTTTTGTAAAAGTCGAGCAACTGTTTTATTAACATATTCAGAGCCATTATCAGAGTGAAAATTTAATATCTTAAATGGAAAACTAGCCAGCAGTTCTTCAAGTACAGGTAATAAATATATCTCTGAAATTTTTTCAACAGTGGCAATGACTTGATACTGTGTTACTTCATCTACAGCATTAATATGATAAAGCCCTTTTTTGCCATCTAAGTCACCTTGGTGAACTGTATCTATGCGAATATAGCCTGGTTTCCCGTTATTTATTGGTTTTTTACGTTCACCAATTTGAACACCTTTTTTTGAGTTGGTTTTTTCATAGTTACGACGAGTATTTTGATAAGTTTTACTTTTTCTTAAATTATAAATATGTGCTACGGAAATGTTTTGTAAACGCTCATAAGATATATCTCCATAAACGTTAAAAGCTCGTTCACATATTTTCTTAACCATTAAACCATTAGGCGTGTCATGAGCTTTATCCAAGTCAGCTAAAAGGGTAATGTCTTTCGAAAAATATTTGCGTTCAAACCCATTAACAGTCTTCTGCTTTGGAACTAGATTACCATTCTTTTTATGAGCTCTAATGAGTCGCTCTAATTGCTGCTTTGAGTAGCCTGATATTTTAAGCAAAAACTGGATTACGATGCCCTTTTCTTTACGATTTAATTGAGGGTAATTAAAGCGAGATAAGATCTTGGAAATGGCTTTATATTTGTCTTGCTTCTTAGATGAAATACTAAAGGCAACTGGCTGGTTTCCATCAAGGAAGTCTACCAATGAGGATATGGTTGTTAAATTATCGATTTTCATGATCAGTTTCATCCTGTGATCATGAAGGCTGCTTATTATTTACCCATTAAATACCTATAAACCTCATTTCATGCTGGAAATACGGTCCGTAGTTCACCCTCATTTCATATTGGAAAAGTCTCTCAGTTGTAACTTTATAATAACTATAGATAAACTGTGAGTTAGGCGAAATGTGAGTAGTGAGCCTTAGGGATCCCCTCATTTTTGAGGTTTTTTTTTACAAAAAAAAATGTAAGCGATTGATTTATTGAAGAACAAGGATCATCATCTACCCGTCCCCCCTTAATAAAATTAAGAGAAGTAGATGA
>JAUIMG010000013.1 GCA_030433355.1 Bacteroidia bacterium
TAGAAGATATAATACAAAGAGATCAAGAATTGCTTATTTTCTTAAATAATTTAGGGAGTGAGCAGTGGGATGGATTTTGGTTACTTATCACCAATAAATTTGCTTGGACACCGTTGTTCTTGTTTCTACTGTTTTTAATATTTAAACAGTTTGGGTGGAAAAAAGGACTTTTTACCCTGCTTTTTATAGCGGTTATCGTTGCTTTTTCAGATCAATTTACCAACTTAATTAAAAACGCTGTAGATAGATTAAGACCTTGTAACCAAGAAGGGGTAAAAGAGTTTTTAAGAAGCTTTGATTATAGACCACGAGGTTATAGCTTTTGGTCAGGGCATGCTTCGTTGTCGTCAACAGTTACTACTTTTTTAATTTTGTTGTTAAGAAAACACTATAAGCTTATTTATTTATTGATTTTGTTTCCTTTACTCTTTGGTTACAGCCGAATTTATTTAGGAGTGCATTATCCTTTAGATGTTTTCGGTGGAGCAATTTTAGGAAGTTCTATTGCCCTTGTTTTATATTTTAGTGTCAATAAAACATTTTTAAAGAATGCTTAAAGCTTTTCTATTGGTCTTTTTAGGCGGTGGTTTGGGAAGTGTCATCCGATTCTCTATTTCAAAACTGGTAGCACAATTTTCTACCGTTTCACTACCCTTAGCCACTTTAATTGCAAACCTCCTAGCTTGTGCTGTTTTAGCCACGCTTATGCTTTACCTAAAATCTAGAAATGAATTGGCAATGGATCATTTAACCCTTTTCTTAATTACAGGTTTTTGTGGTGGATTAAGTACATTCTCTGCCTTTAGTTTCGAAACTTTTGAGCTTTTAAAAAACAATTTATACCTCTATGCTTTTTTAAATGTAGGATTAAGCATACTGTTCGGTATAGGAATTATGTTTGCTATACTTTATCGTCATAATTAAAAAGCATGTTTCTAAGAATTAAATATTTACTTCTCTTCCTAATTACTTCAGCAGTTAGTTCTTATAGCCAAGAGCAGCCAAAATTATTAGTTGGGATTGTGGTAGATCAAATGAGAAACGATTACATAAGGAAGTATTGGAATAGTTTTGGAGAAGATGGATTTAAAAAGCTTGTCAATAATGGTTTTTATGCTAAAAATGTAAACTATTCTTATAAACCAACTTATACTGGTCCCGGACATGCTAGTATTTTTACAGGAGCTACACCCTCCACGCATGGTATAGTTGCTAATAATTGGTATTCAAGAGTCGAAGGCAAAATGGTTTATTGCGCAGAAGCACTAAATGAAGATGGAGAATATTGGTATTCCCCACAAAGAATGCTTACAAGAACTATTGCCGATGAGATCAAGCTCTTTACTAATCTAAAAGCAAAAAGCTATGGAGTGTCTTTAAAAGATAGAGGCGCTATATTACCTGCGGGTCATTTAGCAGATGCTGCTTTTTGGTATGAAGCAGATAAAGGAGGATGGATAAGTAGTAACTACTATAATTACAAGAATAATAAATGGATAGATAAGATTAATGCTGTAGACATCTTTCAAGAATATTTAGCAAGCGGATGGGAGTTTAGTCTAGCTGAAGAAAATTACCAAGAAAGTTTATCGGATCACAATAAATATGAAAGGCCTTATATTAAAGGCGGGCAAACTTCCTTTCCTTATTCTTTTAAAGAAGCATTTCAAAAATCTGGAGCTAATCTTATTAAAGCCACACCTCAGGGAAATCAATTGGTAATTGATTTTGCAAAGCAGCTCATGAAAGAAGAAGAAATAGGAAAGGATGCTATTTTGGATTTTTTATCCATCAGCTTTTCAGCAACGGATTACATTGGACATCAGTTTGGGGTCAACTCCAGAGAAGTGCATGATACTTATGTGAAGCTAGACAAGCAAATAGCTTCTTTCTTAAAATTCTTAGAGGAGGAAATTGGCGAAGCTAATTATTTATTATTCCTTACTTCAGACCATGGAGCAGGGGAGGTGAGAGATTATCTTACAGATATGCAAATGCCAGGAGGTTATATAGATACCAAATTCATGAAGGAAGATATAGAAGCATCTTTAGATAAGGAGTTTGGAGAGGCGGATTATATTAAGAAAATAACAAACCTAAATGTTTACTTAGATTCCAGCATTCTAATTAATTCTAAGAAGAAAGAAGAAGTGCTTGCATATTCTAAAGAGGAGTTAAAGAAATACCCTGGCATTCTAAAAGTATTCTCGAAAAATGAAATAGAATTAGCGAATAATTTATTGGATAATAAAGTAGCCAATGGTTTTATGGAAAGTGAATCTGGAGATTTGATTCTTTTAGAAAAACCAAATTGGAATACAAACTCCAATCAAGGTTCTACACATGGATCACCATATAGCTATGATACGCATGTGCCTCTGTTGTTTTATGGCTGGAATATTAAAGCAGGAGAGGTAAGCAAGGCTTATTCTGTAGTAGATATAGTGCCTACAATTAGCATTTTATTAGGTATTCCAATGCCAGACGGCTCAGGAACGAGAATTATCAAGGAGGTAAAATAAAGAAGCCGACGGGACACCATAACCCGTCGGCTTCATAGGAGTATTAGAATAACCAATTAATTCATAAGATGAGAAATACGACTCCTATCATAAAAGGGCTGACCTATAGCATTTGAGAAGCCATTAGGAAAAGACACCACTTTTATACTTTCCAGAGAGGACAATTCTTCTTTTTGTTTTCCATAAAGTTTGAACTGTAAAATCTCTGTTTCAATTTCTTTGTAAAGATTATTAGGGAAGGAAAAGTTGTTTGCCTCTAATAATGCTATTTTATTTACTTTATCACTTAACTCCATTGCATCTTGCATTCTACCCTCACTAGCATAGTAATAGATACTAAGCTGATTTAGCATATTGCTTAAGTAAAAGCGCTTCATTCCAAATGCCAACTCATTTACTTGTGCTTTGCAGAGAGCGTGTAGTTTGTTTTTATCTAAATCGCTATCCTTAAGTAATTGCTTTTGATTTGCAACTACAACAAGACAAAAACGACTGATATTAAAAATACAATCTAGTGTTTTAGATTGTGGTTCGCCATGAGCAATAGCTCTAATAGATTTGTATACTTTAATTAAAGCTTTTCTATTGTTTTCATTCTTATTAAGAATATAGATCGATAGTAATTGATTAAACTCTTCTATCAATTGCTCTCCTTGTAGATTTGCTTCTTCAACTTCTAAATACTTCGTATAAAGATGTTGATAAACTGTTTCTAATTGAGAGCCTTTACTTAATTCACTTAACTCTGCTAATAAAGGAGCTGACTCTTCTTCGATACCATAGCGTTTCATGTTCATAAACATTTCTTCTAAGTCTTGAATTTTTTCTGCACCTTGCTTAGAACTAATTCCATTGATTGCATAAAAAACCGAAGTAGATAAAATGTCTTTTACGGAGATGTCTTCGATTTGGAAGTATTGAAGAATAGCACGGTATACTACTCTCTCGAATACTTTAAATGATTTCTCGTCTAAACCTATTTCTTTTTTAACGTCCTTAATGTCATGAGAGTGAACATAGGCTTGGTAAATTTTGATTGTAATATCAGCATAGCTTTTATCCTTTTTCAATAAAACAGCTATTTGTTCTTTTTGAGTTTGGCTTAATCGTCCTACTATGTCTGTTACTTGCATCATCTTTCGTCTGTTTCGGAATTACGATGTAAAAGTATATCCATAACCTATATATAATTAGGACAATATGAGTGTGTTTTCCTCAAATTAAATATGTTAATTTTAAGGCAATAAGGTTTCTAACTAATTATTTATTAATTAGTTAAATCATTATTTAATTCTTCAAATAAAAATTAAGGTATATGCTTAATTGCAAATTGAAAAATTACAAGAAGTTTGAAGTAGAAGTCTAGTTGTTGATATCCCACTCACCTAATTGACCATCGTCAGTTTTGGCTAATGTGATTTCATTTTGTAATTGTGCTTCTGAATGATTTGCATAGTCTGCAGGAGTTCCGTAACCTAATAAGGAGATAAGAATAGTGATTAAAGCTGTCATGTTTTTAAGAATTAGTTTAAATATGATGCAATGATATACGAAGGAGAGGCCTATGTTTAAGGACGTTTTTAGCCTGATTTCGTCAACTAAAATTAGTTAATTTTTTTTATGTGATATTTGAAAGCTCATATTTAAGAAAGAAGGAGAAAAAAATGGCTTCATCAACTAAAGTGGTAAATAAAAATTTTTTAGAACTAAAAGGCTTGATTTCAGTTTTAAAAAAGGAGGAATTGACCTTAGCTAAGAAACACCTCAGTGCATTTGAATCCTATCATACGAAGGAGCCATCTAAGATGTTACGACTTTTCAAAGGTATGTTAAAATATCCTGATATTCAGTATGATAGATTAAAAAAGTTAGTTTCTAAAGAAATAACGAATAAATCCTTTAATCAATTAATCGCTAGAACATCTGAAAGAGTACAAGAATCAATTATACTAGATATCAATTTGAATAGAAAGGAAAATTATAGTACAATTTTTCAGAATCAAATAAAAATTAGAAAGTATCTAATTCAATCAAAAGTGTTGTACGGAAGAGGTATGAGATCTATTACAATCAAATTAATAGATTGGGTGCTAAAAACTTCAAAAAAATATGAATTGTATGATGAATTAGTTGAAGCGATATATTTTAAACAAGGAATGGTTTTATCAACCAAAGGTGAAAAATCGTTTTTAAGTCTAGAAAATGATCTTAATTTTTATGAAAATTGTAGAGTATTATTAAGAAAGTCAAGACAGCTTTATCGCTCTTATTATGCATCCATTTCATTCAAGGGAAAAGTTCAAAACGATTACTCTTTTTTAATAAATGCAATAACCCAAATCGAGAATTTCTATCAGAATACAAAATCGGCCAATATTCTTAGTTATTTACTTCTATTAAAGTTAGAAAAGGCTGTTGTATTTAAAGATTATGATTTAGGAAAAGAGGCAGGTGAAAGTTTTATAAAAGCATTAAAAGAAAGTGCAGCTATTTATTCTCCGGTAAGGGCAGGGATCATAAATTATAATATTTGTGATAATGAAATATCTGCATTGAGATTTAAGGATGCAATTACATTTGGATTAAGAGCAAAAAAAATACTGTTTGAATTTTCAATGAATTTAAATAGTATTACTACGATTGACTTGCTTTCATTAGCATATTTTTATAATGAAGATTATATAAATTCTATTAAAGTAATTGATGAATTAGATTCAAATAATCAATTAAACAAGTTTCCTCTCCAAAAAAGTATCCTCATATATAGAAAAGCTATTTGCTACTTTTCTACAGGCAAGTATAGAGACGCCTCTTTACTTTTTAATAATCTGCAAGAGATAGAGAAAGATAAGGAAGGTTGGAATTTGTGGATTAGAATTATGCGAATTCTTTGTTCTATAGAATTACTTAAGCTAAATATGATTGACTATGATGTAGAAAGTTTTAGAAAGTATATCCAACGATTGAATCGAAGCAGAGATGTGCGAAAAAGAGATCAATTAATTTTAAAAATTTTAATAGAACTAGACAGAGTAGATTTTGATTTTAAAAAAGTAGAAGAGAAAAGAAAGGAAGAATTGGAATTATTGAATTCAACTAATATGGGTTATGAATGGGAACCTAAATCTCCTGAGATGGTAATATTTGGGGATTGGTTTCAAGCCAAATTAAACAAGCAAGCTTATCATCCTAATTTCGATAGATATAGAAAAGAAAGCACTAAAGAGAGTCCTAAGAAAAGAAAAGAATCAAAACCACTAGAAACTAACAACCACCAAGGGCAGTTAGCCATAGAGTTTTAGTAGAGGGTTTAATTCTTTTGTTTGTCATAATTAGCTAAGTTGTAGAAGAGACAAATATTGAAAAAAAAAGGAGTATTAGTATATCCTAATCCTGCAGACCAAAGTTTACGTTTACGCTACGATTGAGAGGGTAAGATTGAAGCAATTATTTTTGATATGCAAGGAAGTTTAATAAAAAGGGTAATTTTAAGTGGGAAGAAACAAAATCAAATCATTGCTGTAGAAGATTTAGTAAATGGAGTTTATATTGCAGAACTTCTTCAAAATGGATCTATTATTGAAAGTAAAAAGCTGAGTATTCAGCACTAATAAATGTTTAGGAAAATCATCATAATTCTATTCCTTGTGCCTAGTTGTTTAAACAGCTATGGGCAGGTATTTAATAGGAACTATCTTTTCCCTAATTCTGAAATTCAAGCAGCTTTATCAATAAATAAAATTGCAAATGATTCCTTTTTAGTAGTAGCTGCTAATTGGAATTTGGCTAATACCAATATAGGAATTGGAACTTTTCTTATCAATAGTATTGGAGATACTTTATTGACCAATTCATTTATTGATACCACTAAAAGTCAATATATAGGCTCTGCCAATTCTACCAATCCAACGAATGATGGTGGTTTTATTATGGGGGGGGGGTACGAGATACAACAAATTGGGGGTATTTGGTGAAGTATACTAAATATGGAGATACCTTATGGACCAAAAAAATAGGAGATTCTATTGATTTTACAACTTTTTATCAGGCAATACAAACTACAGATGGAGGGTATATAGCCGTTGGAGTATATTTAGCAGTAGGTCAAAGAGAAGATGGCTGGTTAGTAAAGACAGATTCTTCAGGGATTGTACAATGGCAAAAAAGATACAGTACTACTTTGGGTACATTAGAGACTTTGATTAGCGTAGATCAAACTTTAGATGGTGGTTATATTTTAGGTGGAGCTGAACAAGAGTTTCCCAATCAACCTAGTCGAAATATGGATCCAATTCTTATCAAAGTAGATTCTTTAGGTAACCAACAATGGCGACAGCGATACGATACTCCTTTTGATGATGCTGGAGCCTATGTTATTCAAACCTATGATAGTAATTACATCTTTGCATCAGGAGTTTCAGTAAGTGGTAGTAGTAATTCTACCCGAGGTAGACCTGCTCTTTATAAAGTAGATCAGAATGGAAATCTACTTTGGACAAAAACTTATGGAAATGTTGGATTTAGCGCTGCCTTAATATCTGTAAAGCAGCTAGATGATAGCTCTCTTATAGCTGCAGGAAGGACAGGAGTTTTAGGGCCTAACTGTTGTAGAATAGATGGGGTTTTAGTGCATGCTAATCAGAATGGTGATAGCATTTTTGTAGAAACTTATGAAAGATTTCCGGGGATGATTACCAATTGGAACTTTTTATGGGATGTAATTCCTTTAGATAACGGGGGATTTATGGCTTGTGGTGAGTATATAAATACTTCAAGTCCTGTGGTACAAGATGCTTGGGTAATTAGAGTGGATAGTATGGGTTGTATTATAACAAATTGTGCGGTTAGTTTAAATGATGTGCGCTCTGAGGCTCTCGAAGAGCAAGATCTAAATGTGTACCCCAACCCAACAAATGGCCTGATAAATCTTGAAACAAGTTTAGCTTTAGACAGAATAGAAGTTTTTGATATGCAAGGCAAGCTTTTACAGAGTTTAGTTGGCGGTACTACACAATTTGAATTACCCGAGCAGAGAGGATTGTATTTCATAAGAGTATATGAACAAGATGGTAATTTCGAGATTATTAAGATTTTAAAGAATTAATTATTATGCAGAAAGTACTCCTATTATTTGCCTTCTTTTTCTCATTTACAGTAGTGTTCTCTCAAAATTATACTCCGATGCCAACTAGCAATGCAGTTTGGGTAGATTCTGCTTTATGGCAAAGCAGAGCAGGAAACCTTACCTTAGATCATTGTGAAACAATACAAACAGAAATAATTGGAGATACACTAATTAATGGGATAATTTACCATACTCTTTTCCAAAGAAAAGAAAGGTTTGATGCAAACTTTATTGCTCAACCTTGCTATTTGGGAACTAGAACTTATCAAGAGTATACATATGCCTTTTATAGAAACGATTCTGCTCAAAAAAAGGTTTTTATTAGAATGTTTGGGGATACCATAGATCAACTTCTTTATGATTTTAACTTGAATGTAGGAGATTCGCTGCCAAATACCTTTCTGTATACAAACAATAATCAAATCAATAGCGAAATTGATACGGTGATAGCTGTTACTCAAATTAATCTTGGATTAAAGCTTAGAATTATATATACACTTAGTGATACGATCTGTATGCAGAATACTTTACCTCCTTTACCCCCAATTTTCCCAAATTACATCAAGGGTTCATTAATTGAAGGTATAGGTCACACCCATGGCTTTTTATATCCTCATGATTGTGACCCATCTGGTATAGCAAAAAAAACTCTTCTATCCTGCTTCCATCAAAACGGTCGTGCGGTTTATCCAGATTCTACTCATCAATGCCAATTAATAGTAGGGACAATAAATAATACTTTTAAGGATTTAAAATGGCAGCTTTATCCAAATCCTTCTTCTGGAGAGTTTTTTATAGACAGTTCTACAAAATTGAAGAGCATCCAGCTTTTTGATATTAAAGGTCGGTTTATTAAAGAGTATTCGCCTATAAAATCTTCTTGGCAATTGCCAGAAGAAAAAGGTATTTACTTCTTACGCCTAGAAGACCATCAAGGGCAGTTTCAATTTAAGAAGATTGTGAGGCAGTAAGTTCACTTCGAGAGCCTCAGTGAACAGACTTCAAGAGCCTCAGTGAACAGCCTTCGAGAGCCTCAGTGAACAGCCTTCAAGAGCCTCAGTGAACAGCCTTCGAGAGCCTCAGTGAACAGACTTCGAGAGCCTCAGTTTACAAAGTTCTAAGCATTTTTAAGTAGAAAAATATTTTTAAAAAAACGGTATTTTGGATGTTGAGAGACTCGAAAAATACAAAATTAAAAACTATATGTAATTTTAAGGAATGCCTACAGGCTATGTTTATATACTCAGATGTTCTAATGGTAAGTATTATACAGGAAGCACCACTAATTTAGAACTTCGAATTCAGCAGCATTTTTCAGGCAGAGGAGCAAACTTTACCAAAAAATATCCGCCTGAAGAAGTTGTATTTGTAGAATACTTTCAACGAATAGATAAAGCTTTTTATCGCGAAAAACAAATTCAAGGCTGGAGCAGAGTTAAGAAAGAAGCATTGATTCACGGAAAAGAGAATGAGTTACCTAAGCTATCTATTGCGTATAGGGATAAAGATGATAATTAGAGAGGAGGTTCACTTCGAGTACCTCAGTGAACAGCCTTCGAGAGCCTCAGTGAACAGACTTCGAGTACCTCAGTGAACAGCCTTCGAGTACCTCAGTGAACAGCCTTCGAGTACCTCAGTGAACAGCCTTCGAGTACCTCAGTGAACAGACTTCGAGAGCCTCAGTGAACGGTATGCTGGAAGTTGAGGCTCTCGAAACTTCCCTTATATGGCAATCTATTGAATAACAAAAAAGAATCCCGCTGCCTATTTAGGCTAGCGGGATATAATCCTCTACTTAATAATTGTTTAACTGTAGTTTATTCGAGGATTGGAAGGTTCTTTTATAACAATTCAAAGACACTTAAAGAGTACTTGTAGTCTACTGAACGTTCGGTTTTTTCCGTTTCTGAGGCTTTTACCTCTTTACTCTCTTTAGAAGGTATTGCTGCCACTGCAAAAGCCGCAGCAAATACAATACCCAATAAGATTAGTTTGGTCTTCGTTTTCATCTTAGTTATTATTTCTTTTAGCTCTTCTTATTTTCTCTTGGATCTCTCTTTCCGCCTTTTTTAGTTCTTCCAAAGCATTCTCCAATTCTCTTTCTGCTTCTAAGGCCTCTCTTAAAACGGTTTCCTCCAATTCTTCCTCAAAATCTTCCACCGCTTCATCCTCCTTTATCCAAGAGCAATCCGTGCATTTTAAGCCTTTCTCCGTCATTAACCAATGGTGTCCCATCATTTTGCCATCATAAGTATTTGTAACGTTCTTAATGTCGTATATAATATCTCTAGAGGACTCTTCTAAGTATATAGACATTCCAATTGGCAAAGCGATGCTTATTTGCACATCCTGATTTCGATATTTATCTTCTACAGGGAATTGAATAAATGGACTCATGCTCAATACATTGTCATTAACTTCATACTTAAATTCAATGTTCTCCGCTCTTTTACCCGATTCTCTTCGATTAGAACCTCTGGCAGTTTTGTCTACTAGCATAACTACTTCTGCTGCTTTTCCTTGCACCACATCTACAGAAAAGTCATTGGTGAAAATATAATCTTCTTCAATAAAAACTTCATCTGCATTGTACTTTGAAGTGCTGTAAGTGCCTTCCATGCTAGATAGGGTTAAAGTGTCTGAACTTAATCCTTCTACAACAACATTCTCAGAGATCTTTTGCTTAGAGGAATATTCATTCGCCGTATTGGACGCCGCTATAATTACAAAGATTAAACCAATTACCCATAAAGAAACAGCGGACAAGCCAATAGCTTTATTCGTTTTTGGAATATCAAAAAGAATTCTAACTCCACCATACAATATGCCTAGTAATGGAATTATTGTTAATAAGCTAACTCCAATTACCCCTATGGTATACATATAGCCAGAGGTAAAGAATAGGTCCGATACATTATTCATCCAAAAGGCATCAATAGTTTGGTTGTTGATAGACATATTGAATGGACCTCCTAGAAGTACAGTAAACAAAGTAATCAGTCCTATCACTCCTGCAATAACTAAGAAAACAGCTATAACCTTAAGGATAAATTTGAAAAGAAAGACTAATAACTTGCTAACGAAATCAAAGAACTTATAGATACCACTTTCTGCTTTGGTTCTATAGGCATTTACATCAGAATTATCTACTTTTTTTTTAAAGTTGCTAAACTCATCTTTAATGGCATTACCTATGCTATCTACATTTATTGGCTCTCCTTTCATCTCTAATTTCTCTGCAGTAGTTTTCGCAGTTGGGATAATAATCCAAAGAATAAAGTACAATAAGAAACCAAATCCGAATCCAAAGAAAGCGATTAAGAAGGCAGCTCTAAACCAGATTTTATCTATTCCAAAATAATGGCCAATACCTGAACAAACGCCACCTAGTAAATTATCATCTGGGTCTCTGTAAAGCTTTTTGCTATAAAATGCATTATCTCTAGATTTTCTTTTAGGCTCTTCTCTATAATCATCGGCATCACTTTCATCCATGTATTGCTCTGGCTCTCCCATGACGGAAATAACGTGCTTTACCGTAGCTGTAGTAATAACTTCTTTGCCTTCATCTAGAGCTTCTTTAAATAGCTCCGCAATTCGTGCTTCAATATCTGCCATAATCTCATCCTTGCCTTCAGAGTCGTGAAAGTAAGTTCTTATGGTATTTAGGTAGTTGTGTAAATGGTCGTAAGCCACTGATTCTATGTGAAATACAACTCCGCTTATATTTGCTGTAACTGTCTTATTCATGATCTTTATTTATCTTTATTGGTCTTGTTTCTAGTAAGGTTAACTGCTTGAACTAATTCAGTCCAGGTAGATTCTAATTCTTTTAAAAATTCAATTCCTACTTCTGTTAATGAATAGTACTTTCTTGGTGGTCCTGATTTAGACTCTTCCCAACGGTACTTAAGTAGTCCTGCATTTTTAAGTCTAGTTAAAAGAGGGTAGAGGGTTCCTTCAACAACAATCAACTTTCCTTCTTTCAACTTATCGATTACTTCGGAGGGGTATGCCTCTTTGGATTCTAGAATCGATAAGATGCAGAACTCAAGTACACCCTTACGCATCTGTGCTTTTGTGTTCTCTATTTTCATAATATTATTGCGCTTTTTTATTTTTTACTTGCATATTGCCATAGATAGAAAGCAATACGACATTTTCGTCATTCTCTATTACAAAGTGGGCTTGTGATATATTTTTTCCACTTCTTTCAATAAATAGATATACTTCACTGTTAGAATCTTCCTCATCCATTTCTTCTTCAATATCTATTCGCTCGTATTTCTCATCTTTAAAAAGAGTACATATGGTTTTTGCTTTTACTTTTTCATTGCTAATAGTCAAAAGTTTTCCTTTGGTGAAATCCCCAGTCACCCATTTCTCTTTTCCATTCATATCAATATCTAAATCGAAGAAGTCAATCATTTCTTTAGAAAGACTTAAACTGAATGCATCGTATCTATCATCTAATAGATTATAAATTCTTGTAGCTCCATCTGGGGATGCGAATGCCAAAGTTTGGATGGAGATAAATAGGATTAAGAGTATTTTTTTCATTGCATATATTATTTGGTTTGACAAAGATATATATAAAAGATAGTAATATGCAATACATAGTACTAATTATTTTTTAATATAATTTATAAATTATTGATTATCAGTAATATAAAATTTTAAAAAAATTATATAAAATCTTAAAATAGATGTATTTTAGCATCATATTAGGATGCAATCATGGAAATATTCTTACAATCAGAGACCTATATCAGTCTTTTAACCCTAACATTTTTAGAAATAGTTCTGGGAATAGATAATATCATTTTTATCTCCATAGTCTCCGATAGACTACCTCAAGAACAGCAAGGAAAGGCACGTACTATAGGCTTGAGTTTGGCCATTATTATGCGAGTTTTATTGCTACTTGCTTTATCTTGGATTGTGCATTTAACAGAGCCAATCTTAACTTTAATGGACTTTGAATTGAGCTTTAGGGATTTAATTTTAATAGTAGGAGGCTTGTTTTTATTGGCTAAGTCTACTTCTGAAATTCACGAAAAAATAGCAACAGATGAAGAGGGAGTAGATTTTGCGAAGAAAGGAAGTGTCACCATGAAGTATGCTGTTACACAGATTGTCCTTCTAGATATTGTATTCTCTTTTGATTCTATTTTAACGGCTGTAGGATTATCAGATCAGATATTGGTAATGATTGCTGCAGTTATCATAGCTTTAATTGTAATGCTTGTATTTGCAGCCAAGGTAAGTGCCTTTGTAAATGAGAATCCTACAGTAAAAATGCTTGCTTTGGCATTTTTAATTATGATTGGAACCCTTCTTTTATTAGATGGCTTTCATGTGCATGTGCCCAAAGGATACATCTATTTTTCTTTAGCTTTCTCTCTCTTTGTAGAATTCTTAAACCAAAAACTTAGGAAAAAGAAAAAAGCTAAGCTTCCTGCATAGCTTCTTCCCCATAGTCGTTCACCGTATCATAAACACTGTTTCTTTCTATAGGGTGTCTGCCTACCTTTTTAATTAAATCTACTATCTGCTCTGTGGTCATGTTAGGGTTTTGCTCTTCAGCACCTGCCATGGAGTATATTTTAGTAGAGTCATCAATGGTACCATCAATATCATTTACTCCGTATGCCAAGCTTAATTGCGCAGTTTCTCTTCCTATCATAGGCCAATATGCCTTTAAATGAGGAAAGTTGTCCATGTATATTCTAGAAACAGCATAGGTTCTTAAATCCTCTAAAACTGAAACTTCATTAATGTGAGACATTTGGTTGTTTCCATTTCTAAATTTTAATGGAATAAAGGTATTAAAGCCTCCTGTTTTGTCTTGCAGTTCTCTTAGCCTGTTCATGTGGTCAATTCTATCTGCATAGCTCTCAATATGTCCATACAACATGGTTGCATTCGATGGCATACCCAATTCATGAGCTGCTTCATGTATTGCTAACCATTGCTCTGAAGAACATTTATCTTTGCATATTTCTTCTCTAACAGCTTCTGCAAAGATCTCTGCTCCACCACCAGGTAAAGAGTCCTGACCATGGTCTTTTAAAATCTTCAAACCTTCCTTATAACTTACTTTAGCTTTTCTACACATATATTCTAATTCAACTGCAGTAAAGGCTTTTACGTGTATCTCAGGTCTAATTTCTTTTATATTCTTGATAAGATTAGCAAAATATTGCAATCCCATCTTAGGATGCACTCCACCAACAATATGCACTTCTGTTATATCTGTATTATCATAAGATCTTACAGTTTCATAAATTTTTTCTTCATCCATCTCCCAAGCATCATAGTCGCCTTTTTCTCGAATAAGTTTCGAATATGCGCAAAACTTGCAATCAAATACACAGATATTGGTAGGCTCAATATGAAAATTTTTATTGAAGTAAGTAATGTCACCATGCTTTTTTTCACGGATATGATTAGCTAAACTCCCTAGAAAATTCAATTCTCCTTTTTCAAAAAGAAGAACTCCTTCCTCAAAAGTTATTCTTTCGCTATTGTAAACCTTTTCTGCAATCGACTTTAATTCGTCAGAAATATTAAAATGTTTGAGTAAATCCTTATCCATCTGCTAAAATTATAGTACAAAGATAACAAGCAAATAGGCCTAGTGTTGTACAATTATTCTTTTTGTAGTCTGCTGACCTAAATAATTTATCCTTAACAGATAAATACCTTCTTTAAGGTCTATGGTTGGCAAGAAATTGCTGCTGCATTTAAGTGCTATCTGCTTTCCTTCCATACTATATAATTTAACAATAATGTTGTTTTTATTTAGCTCATCTGGAATTATTATATTCAATTGCTCGTTTACCGGATTTGGAAATAATTGGATATTGTTCAACAAGCTTTGTGCTTCTTTTATGCCAACAGTAGCACAGCTTTTTGTTAGAATAAAGGAAGTTTTTTGTTGAACTATGGTGGTTCTCATTTTTTCTTTCTGTCCAGTAGTAAAGTTGCCCATGCAAGCATCATTTACATAACCCATATAATTACTCAACATATCCTTGCTGTTACAGCTAGACCTAGGAGGACTAGGGCAGAAGTAGTAAATATTTTCTTGGTTAGGAGTATCGCTTATGCCATCATCATCTAAACAGTTGTTTGCAGTAATACCCCAAGGGTGAAATAAGCCTAACCAATGGCCTACTTCATGAACAGTTGTTCTACCTAAGTTATATGGGCTATTTGCTGTTCCAATAGTTCCAAATGCCTCATAATCTATTAAAACTCCATCTTTTTGCTTATCGGGATTTCCAGGTGGCGTAGCAACACCAATTGGTTCGTTTTGCCCAATCGCACCAAAATTCCCTACCCAGATATTTAAATAATTGTCTGCATCCCAAGCCGGTCTTATAACATAATACTGATTGTTTACTCCAATACTAGTGAAGGTTGTAGAAGTCCTCGTTATTCCTGAGGTTAGATTACCATTGGTGTCTCTTTTTGCTAAGCAAAATTCAATTTTAGTGTCTGTAAAAGAAAAACCACTTTCAACATTGGTAGTGTCGTCATTTCTTTTTCTAAAATCTCTATTTAAGGCATCTAATTGTGATATTACTTGTGCATCAGAGATATTTTGAGCAGGGTTATTTTGATTGTAGATGACATGAAAAACAACTGGGATTATAAAAACGGTTTCTGTCTTATTACTTGCAAGACTTTTCGAATTTCTACTATTTAAATATTCTTGAAACTTACTGTTTTTTAATAACTTAGAATAATTCTCTTCAAATTGACAGTAATTCTCTTGCGAATGGGAAAGCAAAGCAAATGAAAAACAAATAAGAAGTAAGATGGAACGATTCATTTTACAAATATCTAGAATATTAGGCAACCTTTTCGTGCTTCATTGCGTCTTATAATTGTAAGAAATTGTGGTAGATATCTTACAGCTATTCCCGGTAAGGCTCCTTTTTCCTTTGGAGCCTTACTTATTTAACAAAAACTGCAATACTCCGATTTTTCATTGTGCTCCAAGATTTCCTTAGGATCTAGCATATTCTCTATAATTTCTGCCAATATTAATTTAGCGAGTTCTAAATCATTTGCTTTTGCACCATCTACAACACCCAACTTTGAATTTTTGAGTGGAATCATTCCGCCATTAAAATCTTCTTCCGATATTTCTTTGCATAGCAGCTTGTAAATCCACAATTGTATTAGTTTAGACCTGCTTCCCTTAATAACTAGATCATTGCTACTTACATTGAATTCAGAAGGTTCAACTTTCGAGGTTTTGTAATCGATAATTCTGTACTTCCCATTTACCTTATCAATTCTATCAATTTTCCCTTGAATTTTAAGTTTGATTTTTTTCTTCGAACGGGGAAGCTCTAATTCTATATCCGTAAATAGTTCTTTCTCAATTCCAATAAGATGAACTTCATTGGATTTCATAAACTCCATTTCGTAATAAAGAAAATCCGCTATAATTTTTTTAGCAACTTCATATAAAATTTTTGGCTCACCAGTCTTGGGAACGTTTTTATAAACCTGCTCAAAGCTTTTGTTTAGAGTAGCTAAATATTCTTTTTGCATCTTTTGGATGGCATTTATAGAAAGTAATTCATTCAAAAAAGGTCGGTATAAATTTTCCAAACATTGGTGAATTACCTCGCCAAACTGTCCTGCATCTAATTCTTCAATATTCTCAGAGGAATCATCTTTTAAGCCCAATACATATTTATAATAAAAATCTGTTTTACAATTTAGATAGGTGTTGATGGCAGATGCCGAAATTCCTTTATTCAGAATTCGGTTCCGAATGATTTCTATAACAGCATTATTTTTTTCAAAGATATTTTTCTCTACTTCTTTATGACTAATTAAATTAGGAGAAATGGATTTTTTAGTGATTTTAATTTCTTTATTCCATGCATTAAGCTCATGCTCTAATTGCATGACAAACCTGCTTTTCTCTCCACCCATTAAACTGTCTACTTTTTGATTGTAGATTAATGTTATTTTTTTGGCTCTTTGTAAAATTCTATAGAAATGATAGGAGAAGATGGCATCTTTATCTTGGTAAGAAGGAAGACCAAATTTCTTTTTGATATCAAACGGAATAAATGAATTTTGAGATTTACCTGCTGGTAAAATCCCTTCATTTAAACTAGAAATAATAACTTCTTCAAAGTCGAGTGTTCTACTTTCCAATACCCCCATTATTTGCAAACAGTTTAAAGGTTCACCTTTTAGCGTACTACTAGCAAGGCTAATATTTTGGTTTAGAAGTAAAAACAGAGATTTTGTATGTTGCAAATCTGTTCTAAACTCAATCTTAGCAATTAGTTTGTCTATTTCTTTAACAATTAGTTGGTATGGAGAGTGAAGAAAATTAGTGGAACTAATCTTTTCCACGTTCATTTTGCTTAGAATATACTTTAGGGCTTCTAGTTTCTTTAAACCACTTGAAGTTGGACTGGGCAAAATCATAGCAAAGGTTCCCAAGTGATTTGTAATCTCTTCTAGACTTACTATGATCCTAGATTCATTAATTATATAGTCTCTTAAAGAGTTTACCTTTTCAGTGAGTTTGTTTTCGGTAAAATGAAATAGTCTGTTATTTAATAAGGATAGTAGATACTTATAATAGAAGGCATTAGATTTTGGGTTTAGTTCACTGCTTTCATACAATTTAAAAAAGGCCCTTATAAAGTCGTAAAATATACTTTGATTTAAGGGGTAGCCCATGGTAATGTTTAAGGAGTCAATGTTAGGAGGGAGGCTTTCCAAGATTAATGGTAAAATCTCCTCATCTGAAAGCACTAAGGCTGTTTTTTTTAAACTTGCCTCCTCTTTATTTTTTAAGACATTAGCAATTAGCTTTGCTTGTCCCATATTGCCAGAAACTCCAAAAATTTCGATCTCTTTTGGTATCTCTTTAAAATCATTGAATATCCATTGAAATTTCGCTTGTTTCTTTTTGAAATTTCTTAAAAACTTGCCAGCTTCTTGAATTTCATTATTCATGTAATATGCATCGCTATCCCATAAGAATTCCCCTACTCCTTCATTTACAAAAAAGTTCATTAAACTTTCTTCAGAAACAGCCATAGCATTGAAACCAGCAAAGTAGATTTTCTTTATTCCTTCTTCTTTTAAAGAATTGATTTTTAGATTGGATAAAGCTTGCTCAAATAATAATCCTTGATAAGCCTCTCCTTTATTTAATAAAGTACTTCTGAGCTCTTTATAGTAAGTACCCAAACTATTCCAAAATCGTAAATAGTCTTTTTGAAAATTACTTAAGCCTGAGGCATTTAGATTCCAATTTTCTATGGCTTTCGCCTCAGATAAATAACTGTATAATTCATTGCCTTCAATTAAATATCTATCTATTTCATTAAAATCATGTAAAAGAATTTGACCCCAGCTTACAAAGTCTTCAAAATTATCTGCCTTTTTACCTTCTATTTTTTGATGAATGTCATAAATTGTAACTAGTAAGTCTACAGGGTCAATTAACCTAAGTTCACTTCTATCTTGCACAAAATCTTCCAAGCTTTTTATAGTTGGCAACCAACTTACTTTGTTTAAAAGCTTTTGAAAGTGTTGTATTAAATGCACTTTAGCTCTTCTATTTGGAAGAACAATTAAAATGTTTTCTAAAGGTATTTTAGATTGGAGAGAATAATGGGCAACTCTTTCTAGAAATGTTTGCATAAAGTAAACTTATAAAAGCCAAAGGTTAGAAACAATAAAAATAGTTCTTAAGTTGTTTGGCATGGTTGATGAAATGTATATTCGGTAATTTTGTAGTATGAAAAAAATATTTCTTTTTCTAGTATCCTCATTATTCCTAATAGGGTTATCATTTTCTCAAGAAAACTCTTGGAATCAAACCAACGAAAAAGGGGGAAAGGTTGGAGATTGGAGAGCTTTTTATCCGAATGGCAAGCTTCGCTATATTGGAAGTTTTGAAGATAATGTTCCTGTAGACACTTTTTACTACTATTTTCAAAGTGGTAAGCTTAAAACAATCTTAATGTACGATAGTATAAATTCTGCAAAAGCTAAACTCTACTATGAAACGGGCGAGATGTTAGCAGAAGGCAGGTATACCAATAATAAAAAGGAGGGAATGTGGATAAGCTATGGTGCAAAAAACATTAAAGTAGAGCAAGGAACTTTTTTAGATGGAAAAAAATATGGACCATGGAAAACCTTTTATGAGGATGGAACTGTTTCTATGGAAGTATACTTTGAAAATGATTTAGAACAAGGGCCTGTTAAATACTATTATCTAGATGGTAAACTGAAACAAGAAGCTAATTATAGAGATGGGTTTTTAGATGGTCTTTCTACTAATTATGACAGTCAAGGAAAGAAAGTTTTAAAAGGTATTTATTACAAGGGGGCTAGAGACGGACGTTGGATCTATTACGATGATCAACAGAATATGGAAACGGTATTGGAATATGATAAAGGAGAATTATTAAACCCCGATGCACTGAAGGAAATTGATTATGAATCAGATCAGTATAGAGGAAATGTTAAGGACGTTTTAGAGTTTGAAGATTTAAGAGGAAGAATAAAATATGACTAGTAAAGGAAAAGTATTGGTAGCAATGAGTGGTGGAATTGATAGTTCTGTAACTGCTCTTTTATTGCATGAGGAAGGTTATGAAGTTATTGGTGTAACCATGAAAACATGGGATTACGCTAGTTCTGGTGGTAACAGAAAAACAACGGGCTGCTGCAGTTTGGATGATATAAATGATGCTAGAATACTTGCGGTAAACTATGGCTTCCACCACATGATCATCGACATTAGAGAAGAATTTGGAGATTATATCATTGATAATTTTGTGGATGAGTATGTTGCAGGTAGAACCCCTAATCCTTGTGTTTTATGCAATACGCATATTAAGTGGGATGCATTATTGAGAAGAGCAGATCAGTTGGGCTGTGAGTTTATTGCTACTGGTCATTATGCGAATGTTAGGGAAGAGAATGGTAGATATGTTATTTCTAAAGGGAAGGATGAAAATAAAGACCAATCTTATGTCTTGTGGGGCTTGAAACAAGAAGCTTTGGCTAGAACGAAATTTCCACTTGGAAAATTTACCAAGACAGAAATACGCCAAATGGCTTTAGATAGAGGCCATACCGAATTGGCTAAAAAGAGCGAGAGTTATGAAATTTGTTTTGTTCCTGACAATGATTATCGTGGTTTTCTTAAAAGGAAAGTAGACGGATTGGAGGAGAGAGTTGCAGGCGGAGATTTTATTGATTTGCACGGGAATATACTTGGCAAACACGAGGGCTATCCTTTTTATACTATCGGTCAAAGAAAAGGCTTAGGGATTGCCATGGGAGAGCCTATGTATGTTATTCGAATTAACCCTTCTGACAATACGGTTGTATTAGGAAAGAAAGAAGATTTGAAGCGTGCCCAAATGAAAGTTAGAAGACCAAACTTGATTAAGTACGATAATTTACCGCAAGAAACGGAGGTGTTAACCAAAGTGCGTTATAAGGACAAAGGTGCAATGAGTCAGTTATCCATTAATCCTGCTGGAGAAATCACTGTTGATTTCTTTCATGAAGTGCAAGGTATTGCACCTGGACAGTCCGCCGTATTTTATGAAGGCAACGATTTGTTGGGTGGTGGCTTTATAAGTCAATAAGATGAAAAGGCTAGTTGTTATATTTCTCTTTTTAAGCTCTCTTTATTCATGCAAAGAAGATGGGGAAGATTTAGCTCCAAATTTTGAAGGATATCAGTATTTCCCTCTTGAAATAGGTCAAACTTCAATATTTAAAATTGACAGTATTGTTTATGATGATTTTACCCAAGAGATAGATACGTTTAGCTTCTTTTTAAAAGAAGAAATTGAATCTACTTTTATAGATGGTGCCAATAGAAAATCTTATAGGGTAGCAATTTATTATAGTTTAGATACTAGCAATTGGAGACTGCAAAAAGTAATTAGTAAGTTAAGAATAGATTTGAGAGCCGAAAAAACGGAAGAAAATGTCACTATCGTTCCTTTGGTTTTTCCGATAAAACAAACATCTGTTTGGGATTTAAATATTCTAAATACTAGAGAAGAAGTTAAGTGCAGGTTTAAAGATATAAATCAGTCCTTTAATGATTATGATTCAACCATTACAGTTGCTCAAGAGGAAGAAATTTCTTTGATAGAGAGAAAGACTTCTGAAGAAGTTTATGCAGCGAATGTTGGCCTTGTTTATACAAGAAAACAAGACTTAAAACTAGATTTTAGTACCGCTGAAATAAGGTCGGGTTATGATTTAAAGAAGAGTTTGTTAAGTTATAAATGATTTGTAAATCATAACAATTCCACTGATTAAGGTCACCAATAAAACTAGTTGGATAAAGAGTTTATCACTGATTCCTTGAAGTGCTTTTTTCCCAATAACATTACCTATAATAGCACCAATTCCAATAAATATCCCATACAGCCACAGATCTGAACTAAGAGCACCTAGGTAAGCATAGGATCCAATTTGGAAAATACCTGCAAAGAATGAATTAGCTGTTTTGGTTGCAATCAATTCTTCTTTTACCAAGCCATAATTGAGGTAGAATGGATTTAAAATTGCACCTGTTGCCCCGAATAGAGAAGATATTAAAAGAACTAGAAAGCCTAGTGGAATAAAGTACCACTTTTTAACTTGAAACGTCTTTTTTACTTTTCCCCACCTATATTGCAATGCAAGAAAAATGAGAAATATCCCAAGGAGAAGCTGAATGGCACTTGCATCTAATTGAATGAATATATTAGCTCCTAAAACTGCACCCAAAATAGCAGATGGAACATAGTACACAACCAAGTCCCATTTAATATCCTTCCAAAATAGAATTAAGCGGGCGGGCCTTCCAATCATATTTCCAAGATTAATAACTGGTGCTACTGCATTTGCTCCTAAAGCAAAACTTACAATTGGGAGCAAGAGTAAAGCACCTCCTCCACCAGAAAGTGTGCTAATTACATAAGCAACAATACCGCATAAAAATAGAAGTAGGTAGGTAGCCAAAGCCTATTTCTATTTATCAAGTTTGAAGAACACCTACATTGTAAGGCTTTTCAATAGGAGCATGATTAGCTGCTTCAATTCCCATAGATACCCATTTTCTAGTGTCTAAAGGGTCTATTACATCATCCACCCATAGTCTAGAAGCAGCATAGTAAGGAGATGTTTGACTATTATACCTGTCTGTAATTTCTTTTAGCAGTTCATTTTTTCCTTCTTCTGAAAGAGTTTCTCCTTTAGCTTCCATGGTTGCAACCTTAATTTGTAATAAAGTTTTTGCAGCAGAAGCACCTGACATTACTGCAATATTAGCTGTAGGCCAAGCTGCGATTAATCTTGGATCATAAGCCTTGCCACACATGGCATAGTTACCTGCACCATAGCTATTTCCCATTACTATGGTAAATTTTGGTACCACACTATTGGCCATAGCATTAACCATTTTTGCGCCATCTTTTATTATTCCTCCGTGCTCAGATTTAGATCCAACCATAAAGCCTGTAACATCTTGTAAAAATAAAAGAGGGATTTTCTTTTGGTTACAGTTCATAATAAATCTAGCTGCTTTATCTGCAGAGTCTGAATAAATTACGCCACCAAATCTAGCTTCACCCTTTTTTGTTTTTACTAATTGCCTTTGGTTGGCTACTATTCCAACCGCCCATCCATCAATTCTAGCATAAGCGCAAACAATAGTTTTTCCAAACAAGGCCTTATACTCTTCGAATTCGCTATTGTCTACTAAACACTTAATTATTTCTTTAACATCATATTGTTTAACCCTATCGTAAGGGATTTTACTATAAAGTTCTTTTGCTTCAGTTTTAGGTGCAATTGATTCTTTTCTACTAAAACCGGCAGTATCAAAATCTCCAATTTTGTCCATGATGTTTTTAATAGAGCTAAGGCAGTCTTTATCGTCTTTACTTTTATAATCTGTAACTCCTGATATTTCACAATGGGTAGTTGCACCACCCAATGTTTCATTATCAACGCTCTCTCCAATTGCTGCTCTAACTAAATAAGAACCAGCTAGAAAAATAGAACCGGTTTTCTCAACTATAAGCGCTTCATCACTCATGATAGGTAAGTATGCTCCACCTGCAACACAACTGCCCATTACAGCGGCAATTTGTGTAATTCCCATAGAAGACATAATTGCATTATTTCGGAACATTCTTCCAAAATGCTCTTTATCTGGGAAAATTTCATCTTGCATTGGAAGAAAAACGCCTGCGCTATCTACCAAATAGATAATTGGCAATTTATTTTCAATAGATATTTCTTGAGCTCTTAGATTCTTTTTTGCCGTAATGGGAAACCATGCGCCAGCCTTAACAGTGGCATCATTGGCAACAATAACACAAAGTTTTTTAGAGACATAACCGATTTTAACCACAACTCCTCCTGAAGGACAACCGCCATATTCCTCATACATTCCTTCACCTACAAAGGTTCCTATTTCTATAGCATCCTTTGGGTTATCTAAAAGAAATTCAATTCTTTCTCTTGCAGTTAATTTGCCCTTTTTATGCTGCTTTTCTATTTTACTCTTTCCGCCACCTAAATATACTTTTTGTTGTTTTCTTTTTAAGTCTGAAATGAGCATTCTAATAGAATCGTCATTTTTGCTCTCTTCTATGTCTATCTTTTTTGTCATTGTCTTTAATTAAGGCAGTTTTATACTATTCAAATAGCTTCTTGATTCAGGTCCTAAATTAAACAGAAGATCAAGAATGCTCAAATTAGGAATAAAACCATGCTTTTCTTCAAAAACCTGTATATAACTAGGTATAGAAAAGGATTTGATGATTTCTTTGTTTTTAGGATTTAAAATTTTTCTCCAATCTGTTTTCTGTTCTTCGTAAACCGAAGTGTAGTTGAAGTTAGCTTGAATGCCAATAATATGCTTTATCGACTCCTCAATGTAAGTGTTTCTTTTTAGAAGATTAGACTCTTTAGAGAATACTAAGGGTTTAATTTCATCTTCATAAAATTCAAAAAATGGAGAAGCTCTGTAAGCTGATTCTATAGACCTCCAGTGCAATATTTGCCAATCTTCATCATAGCTAATTTCAATGATATCAATTGGAGAGTGATTGTTCCATTTTTTTAGAGGAATGCTAAGAACGAGTTTACCATTAGCACTATATATTTCTGTTCTACTTCTTTGACTTTGCTTTACGAAATGCTCTTTAGTTTCTATGGAGTAATTTTTTGACTGAGCGATAATGCTATAGTGTGCAGTCGAACCAAAGTAGCTAGTAGATAAAGTTGGCATCTAGGTAAAAAGTCTTTCTGCTTCTTCTTTTAGAGTCTCTTTGCTTATAGGCACTACACCTACATTTTCACAAACCAAGCCACCTGCTAAATTGGATAGTTCTGCAATAAGCTCGGCTTTACACTTACTAGCTAAACATAAAGAGGCAACACTAATAACTGTGTCTCCTGCACCCGATACATCTGTGATATCTCTTCTATGTGCATGAATATGATGGCTAGCATTTTGAGTATTTATGTATACACCATTTTCAGATAAAGTAATCAGGGTAGATTCATTTTGCAATGCTTCTTCTAACTTTAAAATTGCAGCTTTAAGTTCATCCAAATTAGTAGCATCAAATTGAATTTTAAGACCTTCTTTTAACTCTTTTAAATTAGGCTTGAACAAGCTAACCCCTTTATAATTCATAAAATTTATAAGCTTCGGGTCTACAGTAGTTGGGATATTATTTGCTCTTGCTAATTCAACTACTTTTTCAATTAAAAATGGAGTAATAAGCCCTTTATCATAATCTTCGAAAATAATAACATCAATATTTTCTTCCTCAATAATTCCTTCAATACGACTATATAATAAATTGCTTAAATCTTCTGTTATTGGATCCGTTTGTTCTGAATCAATTCTCAACATTTGGTGATTATTGCCAATAACCCTTGATTTTGAGGTGGTTTTTCTTTTCTCAGACCTTATAATTCCTTTGTTGCTTTGCTTATTTTCATTTAGCAACTTTAAAAAAGTATTTCCATCCTCATCACTACCAATGATAGAGCAGAGGATAGGCTTTGCGCCAAGTGCTTGGATATTAAGAGCAACATTGGCAGCTCCTCCCATTCTAGATTCTTGTTTATTTACCGCTACAATTGGCACAGGAGCCTCCGGTGAAATTCGATCTACTTTACCCCAGTAATAAGCATCTATCATTACATCGCCAATTACTAAGGCTGTTTTATCTTTAAATCCTTCAAATAGCTCCGTTATTTCAATCTTAGGTAGTTTCATTTTAATTTAGATACAGCAGTTGAAATTCGTTTAATAGCCAACTCCAATAAGTCTTTTGAAGTGGCATAAGAAAGTCTAATACAATTTGGGCTTCCAAAAGCCTCCCCTGTAACTACAGCTACATGCGCTTCATTCAATAGAAACATACTTAAATCAGTTGCTGTATTGATTAAGTCATCATTATATTTCTTACCGAAAAGTCCAGAGATATCAGGAAATACATAAAACGCTCCTTCTGGTTTGTTCAATTTGAAGCCTTCAATTTGAGATAATCCATTTAAAACAAAGTCTCTTCTTTCTAAAAAGGCATCTTTCATATATTCCATTTCTTTTGGATCACATAGCATGGCATCAATAGCCGCTCTCTGTGTAATAGAACAAGTTGCGGAAGTAAACTGACCTTGTATTTTATCGCAAGCATCAGCAATCCATTCTGGAGCAGCAATATAACCTAGTCTCCATCCTGTCATGGCAAAACCTTTAGATAAACCATTAATGGTTATAACTTGATTATAAATGGAAGGGAACTGAGCTAAACTTTCATGCTTACCTGTAAAATTGATATGTTCATATATTTCATCAGAGATAACATATAAATCAGACTTGGTTTTAATAACTTCTGACAGACTTTCTAATTCTTCTTTGCTGTAGATGCTTCCACTGGGATTGCAAGGGCTACTATAAATCATCAGCTTACTCTTGTCTGTTATCACTTCTTTAAGTTGCTCTGCTGTAATTTTAAAGTCGTTTTCTATAGAGGTTTCAATAAAAACTGGAACACCCTCAGCCATTTTTACAATTTCCAAATAACTAACCCAATATGGTTTTGGAATGATTACTTCATCTCCAGGGTTTACAAGACTTAAAACAACATTTGCTATAGACTGCTTTGCACCTGTGGATACAACTATTTGATTTGGATTATATTGCAATTTATTATCTCGTTCAAGTTTAGAACAAATTGCCTCTCTTAATTCTAAAAATCCTGGAACAGGAGTGTATTTAGAATAATTATCATCAATTGCTTTTTTTGCTGATTCTTTAATAAAATCAGGAGTATTAAAATCAGGTTCACCTAAACTTAAACTAATTACATCGATGCCTTGAACTTGCATCTCACGGCTTCTTTTAGCCATAGCAATAGTTTGAGATTCAGAGAGATTTTGTAGTCGGTCAGATACTTGAGTCATATGGATGTAATGTGAGAAAACAAATCTAATTAATTCAGACCTTATTCAATAGAATAATCTTCATTTACGGTTTTACTAGAAATAAGGAAGAATAAACTTAAATTAAAACTAGAAGCGTTAAAGTCAAAACCTAAATTGTTTCTTATTGCTTTTTCTTCTGTGTTTCCAAAAGAATTGCTAGTTGGAAATTGAACCTCTTCTTCAAGGTTTTCATAATATATACCACCAAATGAACCTGCGATAGCTATACTTTTAGAGATAAAGTAGATTAATCCCGGAGTAACTCTAAAGCTAAAGCTGCTAATGGATGATTCATACTTATTACCTCCATTTCTATAATCGCCATTTCCAAAACCGAAATTAATTCCAATGTCTCCTTTAAAAAACAAGTGTTTTGTAATATTTGGTTGAAAACTAAGAATAGGACCTATGTTGTAAGTTTTTATTGTGGATTTAAATCTCGATTGTTGTGAAGTAGTTGGATCTGTTTCAATCGATGTATTAATGCTATTTTGGTAAGTAAAATTTAAGCCTAAAGTAACATCTTTGCCTATATAGAAATTGAAGCTAGGGTTAAACCTAAAGATAGTTAACTTATCATCGAATAAGCTGGATGCTTCTTCTTCCATATTAGAATAGCTAAAACCTCCTCCAAGTAGTAAATTTCCTTTTTTTGGTTGCGAGAAAATGTTATTAGAAAATAGAGCTAGGAGAGATAGTAGTAAAGTAAATTTCATAACTGTTAGTCATTAATTAATTAAACTAAATTAATATTTAACTTCAGCGTTCCCTTTATATTTGTATTAATTAAAATTATATATGGAAGTAGCTCTGGAAATTCTAAAATACATCTTACCCGCTTCAATAGTTTTTATAGGTGTTTATTTTGTTATGCAAAACTTTTTAGAAAGTGAACAGAAAAAACTTAGTCTGAAATATAAGAGTGATAATTACAAATTAATTACACCAATCAAGCTCCAAGCTTATGAAAGAATGATTCTTTATTTAGAGAGAATTAATCTAAGCAATATGGTAATGAGACTTTATAAGCAAGGCCAATCTGCAAAGCAATTGCAATCTACTATGCTAGAAGTAATAAGAGGAGAGTATGATCATAATATGTCGCAACAATTGTATATTTCATCTCAAACTTGGAAAATTATCAAGACTGCAAGAGAAGAAACAGTTAAAATTATTAATAGCTGTTCAGAGCAGCTAAATGATGATTCAAGTGGATTAGAATTAAGTCAATTTATATTAGAATTAGTTGGCAAAACAGAAAGGACCTACACAGAAGTTGCTATAGAAGCATTAAAGTCTGAATTAAATAAAGCTTTTTGATTGAGTCAGATTAGTCAACATAAAGAGGCAAAGCTTCACAATACTTCTTCATGGTATAGTAAATGGCAAGACTATATCGGTGAATTTGTGTATGGGGGAATTGATGGCAGTGTTACTACTTTCGCAGTAGTTGCAGGTTCAGCAGGGGCAAATCTAGATAATTCTGTAATTATTATTTTAGGCTTTGCAAATCTTATTGCAGATGGTTTTGCCATGTCAGTGGGTAGCTACCTCTCTAATAAATCTGAAAAACAAAATTTTGAAAAGCACGAGCGCATAGAATACTGGGAAGTAGATCATTTACCTGAAAAAGAAAAGGAAGAGATACGAGATATTTATAGAGAAAAGGGTTTTGAAGGGGACTTGTTGGAGCAAGTAGTTGCTGTTATTACTTCAGATAAGGATAGATGGGTGGATGTAATGATGAAAGAAGAATTAAACCTTATAAAAGAAGAGAAGTCGCCACTAGCTATGGGCGCTATGACATTCTTTTCTTTTATCATAGTAGGTCTAGTACCATTACTAGCTTATTTATTTGACTACAATACAGAAGACAGTTCTAGAAACTTGTTCGGAATAAGTATTATGCTTACCTCTATGGCATTTATTGGAATTGGTTGGTTAAAGTCTTATGTTACCCAAACAAGCAGATTAAGAAGTATTGCAGAAACATTAATTTTAGGTGCAGCTGCTGCAATCTTGTCTTATTTTGTTGGAAGCTTCTTAGAGTCTCTAATTAACTAGCGCCAATCTACTTTATCTTCAATTGGGCTCATTGGCTTCTTTTCCAATTTTGGTAAATTTTCTATTGGTACTCCTAATTGTAAAAATCCCATGCACTTATCTTGCTCATTAAGGTTTAGATAATCTTTCATTTCTTTAGAATAGGCAAGCTTTCCAGTACCCCAATATCCTGCAATATCTAAAGAGTTTGTAGCTAATAACATATTTTGCACAGCACAAGAAACCGCATACTCTTCTTCCTGAATTGGAACTCTTTCTTTTTCGTCTCTTCTCATTACTATAACTATAACATGAGATATCTTTTCAACTCTTTGTTGCAGTTTTTTTACTTTAGCCTGGTCAAAGTCATCTTTTGGAGTTATTGTAGTATAGATACTAGCTAATTCTGTGTAAAACTCTTTAACTTTTTCTTGGGAAAAAACCACAAATCTCCATGGCTCTGTTCTTTTGTGGTTAGGAGCGTAATTAGCTAATTCCAATAATTTCCAAATGGATTCATCCGGAATTTTAGCATTGCTCTTCATTTGAGCAGGATACCAAGAAAATCTAGTTTTGACAAGGTTAGAAATTTCAGTGTATTTCATTAGAATATTATTAGATAGTCTTTCAATAGTTTTTTGTATTCCTCGGAGTAATGATGTCTTTCTTCTAATTCAATACAAATTTCGTTTTCAATTGTTTTGCATTCTGTTTTTTTTAGAAGAATAAGTGAACGGCTTATTTTTCCATGCTTCTTTCCTTTAACATTGCTTATCCTAGAAATAAACCAATTATTCTCTAAAGCTATTTTTCTAAATTCAGTAAGGCTTTGAAATGGAATTATTACAGCAAGTTCTCCATTTGAATTGGTTAACTTATAACTTGATTGAATTAAGTCTTGAAAGGATAATTCAATTTGGTTTCTGGCAATTCCTCTAGCTGAATTATTCTTGTTATCACTAAAGTAAGGAGGATTTGAGACTACTAAATCATACTGATTGTCGGACTTTGTAGTTAAAAATTTATTTAAAGAGTATGGAAAAAGAGTTAAGCTGTCTTTCCAAGTAGATTGCTGAAAGTTAAAAATACAGTCTTTTTGTGCATTAGAATCAATTTCAATAGCATCAATTGTAGCAACCCCTTTTTGTGCAAGCATTAAAGAAATTACTCCGGTACCTGCACCAATATCTAAAATTTTATTTTTGCCAGTAGGGTTTGTCCATGCTCCAAGTAGAACAGCATCTGTGCCTACCTTCATTGCAGCAAATTCTTGCCTAATATCGAATTTTTTAAAACGAAATAAAGATTTAGTCTTCAAGGTATAATTCGATAAGTCCTTCGGGAGTTTTAACTTTAAGAGTCTTTTCTTTTTTATTTACCTTAACAATGGTTTCATCATTGATTGGGATAAGGACTTCCTTTTCATTTACAACTATCGATAATAGGGAAGAATGTGGGTATTCTAGAACTTTATCTATTAAACCAATTTCTCCTTTGTTTTCATCAATTACTTTAAAGCCAATAATTTCATGAAAATAAAACTGATCTTCATTGAGCTTAGGTAGTAAGTTCAAAGGAAGAAAAATAGACTTACCAACTAAGGTTTTGGCTTCTTGAGCATTAGCTATTCCTTCAATGGAGCACCTTAGCTGACCATTGTTTAATAGTTGAGAAGATTCTACAAAAAATGGGATTAGTTGCTCCTGTTTTGGAGCAGCTTGTAGGAAAAAAGCTGCTATATTCTCATATAAAATAGGGGAGTCGACATCTAGTTTTAGCGCCAACTCCCCATTATTACCAATAGTTTTAGAAACGTAACCAAAATAAAAACAATCACTGACTTTCATCAGAGAATGTTTTACTTGTCTCCTTTATCGGTCTCTTCAGACTCTTTAGAATCTTCTGCAGCTGCATCAGATTCAGCCTTAACTTCTTCTTTTGGAGCTTCTTGAGTAGGCTCTTCAACAGCAGGAGCTTCAGTTGCTTCTGCTACAGGAGCTTCTTCAGTAGTTTCGGCAGTTACTTCTGCTTCAGGAGCATCTGCTTCAGTTTCTACAACGTTTTTAGCTGCAATAGCTTCCGCTCTCTTTTTGTTAGCTTCCGCTTCTGCTTCTAATTGCTTTTTCTCTGCATCTGCTTGAGCGCTAGCTAGGCCTTCAGTTTTTGCAGCAATTTTATCTTCTTTTGACTTCATCCACTCTTCAAAACGCTTTTCAGCTTCTTCTTGAGAGAATGCACCTTTAGCAACTCCCTTATCTAGGTGATTTTTATAAATCACTCCTTTATAAGACAGCAGGGCTCTAACAGTATCTGTTGGTTGAGCTCCCTTTTTAAGCCAATCTAAGGCTTTGTCAAATTGCAAGTCAATACTTGCAGGGTTGGTGTTTGGGTTATACGTACCTATCTTCTCTATAAACTTCCCATCCCGTGGGGCACGACTATCCGCGATCACCACATGAAAATAAGCAAATCTCTTTTTTCCATGTCTTTGTAATCTAATCTTCGTAGGCATAACTTTTATTTAATTTAAAAAATGAGGGCGCAAAAGTAGTTAATTTATTCAGTCTATTTAGAACTTTACTCAGTCTTTTCTTTTTTAACTTAATAAATTAAGAAAACTCAGGAATAAAAAAGCTTTTGTTTATTGTATAATATCAAAATAATCTCTACGCCTGTTTAATTTCAAATCTTGAAGAACAGATGACTTAACATTTAAGGTAATATTATAGCTTTGTCTTGGTCCGTAAGGAATCCAATCTACTGCTAACTGCCAACAATGTAAATCTCTATAAATGGAAACTGAGGTATACGTTAGGTCTTGCCTTTCAAAATCCCATCCTGAGTTAAAACCTATTCTCCAATTTTCTGTTAGACCAATATCTCCTCCAAAATTCATGGTTTGCGTAATAAACTCTTCATAGGCCGGTTTGTTGTATCTTATGTTGTACCTAATATTGATTGACCAAGGTACTTGAAAGTCAACATATCTCTCAGGATGCAAGTTTATATTCTCTAATTCTTCATCAGTACCATATTCACTAGCGTATTCTTTTGGTTTTTTCTTTGCTTTTGAATTGCCCCCTTGTAGCCTAAAGTTTAAGGCGATATTAGCTGAAGTTAGTCTTAAAATTTTTCCTTCTTGACTGTTCCAACTTTCATTTATTCTTCTTTCTGTTGCGCTATCTAATCCGTATGGGTCGAAAGAGCCATTAAACTGAAGTGTAAAAAACTTTCCAATTCTAGTTCTGGCATTTGCTGATAATGGGCTCCAGTTTAAGGAGTCTGCAGAAATATCGTAAGAAGTAGAGAAACCAAGATTTTCAAATAAGGTCACTTTTTTCGTGCCTGTGCTGTCTTTCTTGGAACCTACTTTCATTTCTAAATTATTAAGCAAGCTTAAACCAACTCTACCACTTTCTCTTCTTGCAGGACTTCCATAAACTGTTCCTTGAAAAATATTATAGCTTACCTCATTTCCTTGTCCATTAATATAAACTTCGTTTCCTGTGGTGATTTCAGGTTGATAGTTGAAGGAAACTTGGGGAGTCATAACGTGTCTAATTGCTTTGATTCCATTTCCTTTAAACTGATACATTCCGTATATCTTGGTAGTTAAATTGGTGTTGAAATTATAAGATGCTCCTCTTTGAAAACCTCCCACAGTATCTATATCTACACGATTAGTTACTGTATCAAAACTTTGTTTGTATGTTTTAAAAGCCCAAACCTCTGAATAGTTAAAAGAAGGATTTAGATTGAAGTATTTAAATAATTTGAAAGAAGTGTTAATAGGTATTGCATGTCGAACTCCATTGTTAAAGTCCTCTCTTAATTCAGGAAATCGATCAACAGATAATAAGGTGTCGTAAGTTCTTAATTGATTTGTAGCTGTAGAATTATAAGAAACACCTAGGTTTTTATAGATACTTCGCCACCATTCGTTTCCAATTTTTCCATAGTTTTTAAAAGGATATAAACGACTAACATTAAAAGATACATCTGGTAAACTTAAATTGAAGGCCCCTGTTTGCGTATTTTGATCATGTCTAGCACTAATGGTTAAGTTATATGGTTTAGAGGGAAATGAATTGGAATAACTAATGGAAGATTGGAAGCTATTGGTTAAGTAATCGGTATCAAAACTGTTTAAATTATTAACAAAATTCTCTCTTGAGCCTAAGTTTACATTAGCAGAAAACCTGCTTCCAGGTCTTGCTTTTGCATCTTGTTGATGGTTCCATCGAACAAAGAATTCTTTACTTTCACTATAATCAGGAAAGCCTTCATAACCTCTTTTTAAATTGGAGTAGCTTAAACTAATGTTTCCTCCATAATGGTATCTATTTTTATAATTGCTTCTAAAGTTTGTTGCCCAACTTCCTAAAGTATAAATATCTCCAGTTAAACTAGCATCAAAATAATCGTTTGCTCCCCAATAGAAGCCACCATCTCTAAAGAAGAAACCTAGTTCTCTTGAATCGCCATAAGTAGGAATTAAAATACCGGAAGATCTGCCGTTTTTATTTGGGAAAAACCCAAAAGGTAAGGCCAAAGGCGTTGGCACTTGGTCAATCTTGAGTACTGTGGGTCCGGTTACAATTTTATCATTGGGTATTATTTTAAGCTTAGAGGTAGCTAAAGAGAAGTGAGGGTGTTCTAAGTTGCAAGTAGTGTAATATCCATTTCGAATATACATGACATCTGTTCCTGTCTTTTTTACTTCATTTCCTTTAATAAAGCCGTCACCCTCCTGTGTTTTTACTTCTTCAATTTTACCCTTTTTTGATTCGAAGTTATAGGTCATCTTACCTGCTTCATATTGCTGAGGACCCTCTTTAAATATGGGTAAACCAATATATTCTCCACTGCTATCCGGAATGCCATTAGCAATTACAATGTTTTTGGCTAGGTCTAATTCGATATATGCAGCATTTAACTGTATGTTTTCATAATTAACTTGTGCATCGCCATATAGGTAAACTTTTTCTTCAATTTGATCTATTCTAATGGAGTCTTTTGCTTTATAGTCGATTTTCGTTTCTATGGCGTCTTTAGAAATAGAAGTGTCAACAGAAGGAGTTTGCTGCCTTATTTCTAGTGTAGAACCAGTTTGGACTGAATCTTGCACAGCTCCCAGACTGTCTTGCACAAGGAAGCTAGAATCTTGTGTAAACTTTAACTCAGTATTTTCTTGACAAAATGCTGTAGACACGCAAGATGCAGTTATTAACATTAATTGGATGAAAACCCGTGAAATAAATGGATTAGAAGGCAATCTTATAATACTATTTTTGTAAATAATACACGGATTAGAAACGGCCTCAAAGCTAACTAAAATATTATAATCAGTATTTAATAAAAATGCACAGATCTGCTTTAATACTAACCTTTTTAGGCTTTTTAACATTCTCAACTGTTCTCCTTAGCCAATCTCAAGAAGAGTTTTTTGGTGAATTGAATACCGTTGTTATAGATGCGGGACATGGTGGCAAAGATAAAGGATGTTTAGGTTCTTCTTCTTATGAAAAGGATGTTGCTCTTGCAATTTCTTTAAAGTTAGGAGCATATTTAGAAGAAAAGTTTGAAAATCTTAATGTTATCTACACTAGAAAGGAGGATGTTTTTTTAGAATTAGATGAAAGAGCTAAGATTGCGAATAGAAACAAGGCCGACTTGTTTATATGCATACATGCCAATGCTGCTAGTCCTAGTGCCTTTGGAACGGAGACCTTTGTGATGGGTAATGCAAAGTCAGAAGCTAACATGAAAGCAGCAAAAAGGGAGAATGCGGCTATCTTGATGGAAGATAATTACGAGGAACGTTATGAAAATTTCGATCCTAATTCTCCGGAGTCATATATAGCTATGACAATCATGCAAAGTGCTTTTCAAAATCAAAGTATCATGTTTGCTGAAATGGTTCAGCAACAATTTAGAGAAAGGGTGGGAAGGAAAGATAGAGGGGTTAAGATGGCTCCTTTTTTAGTCTTACACCAAACTACAATGCCCAGTGTTTTGATTGAAACTGGTTTTCTCACAAACCATTCTGAGGAAGAATTTTTAAAGTCGGAAATTGGTCAGGATTATCTTGCTTCAGCGATATATAGGGCATTTAGAGATTATAAAAATGAATTAGAATCTACATCTAAACAATTGATTGAAGAGAGTATAGCAGAGGCAGAGCCTAAATCTATTAAGCAGCAAAAAGAGTATTCAAATGGAAAAAGTCAACTTGTTTTTAAAGTTCAACTAACAACAACGAGCGAAGAGTTAGAGATAAATGAAGAAAACTTCAATGGTTTGGATAACGTAGAGTTTTATCAAGCAGGAGGTTTGTATAGGTACACTTATGGAAATGAAAGGAGCATAGAGGCTGCTAATAAGTTGCAAGAAGAAGTTAAGTCAAAAGGATTTGAAGATGCATTTATCATTGCTTTTTTTAATGGGAATAGGATTGCCGTTGGTGAAGCAGTTAAATTGCTAAAGGATATTAATTAATTTAGATTAAATGAAGATTAGAAAAGAAGTTAAGATTGGATTTTTTATGTTGATTGCCATCTCACTTCTATTTTGGGGAATTAACTACTTAAAGGGTAAAGACATTTTTACAAAAGGGCGTTATTATTATGCAGTTTATGAAAATGTAGATAGACTTACGGCTTCCAATCCTGTTACTATTAACGGTTTGAAAGTTGGTCAAGTGGAAAGTGTAGATTTTTTATTGGATGGTACTAATCATTTGTTAGTCAAATTTACCGTAGATGAAAATCGAATTAGAATTCCTGAAGACTCTGAGGCGGATATAGCTAGTTTAGATTTTTTGGGTTCAAAAGCTATCGTATTGAAATTAGGTTCATCTGCTATTGATGCTAAAGTTGGAGATACCCTTGATTCAGATATAGAAGCGACTTTAACAGAATCTGTAAATAGAGAGATTGCTCCACTAAAAAAGAAAGCAGAAGATTTGATTAAATCGGTAGATTCAGCAATTACTGTAGTTAGGACTATCTTCAATAAAAAAGCACAAAATGATTTAGATGCCAGCTTTACTAGTATAAGATCTTCTCTTGAGTCTTTTGAAAATACCATGAATCGAGTTGATAACATTGTTGAAGAAGAACGTTTACATATTCAAAATATATTTAAGAATATCGAGTCTATCACTAAAAATTTAGCTGAAAACAATGAAAAACTATCTTCTACTTTAGATAATATAAATGCTATTTCAGATTCATTAGCAGGGGCTAATCTTAAACAAACCGTTCAAAATGCATCTAATGCAATGGCAGAAATGGCTGATATGATGGATAAAGTAAATAGAGGAGAAGGCTCATTAGGTCAGCTTATAAATAATGATACGCTTTACGAGAATATCGAAGCTGCTGCCTTAGATTTAGATAAATTATTACTAGATATGAGATTAAACCCAGAACGATATGTTCATTTCTCTATCTTTGGAAGAAAGGATAAAGACGATAAAAAGAATAAATCAGGAAACTAAAAATTTAGCCAATTAAGTGATGTTATGGGATTAAGCAATCTATTATTTATCTTAATATTTCTAGCTTGTGTTGTTTGGTTTACCATCAATGTTAGAAAAATTAGAAGGAATATTCTCTTAGGAAAAGAAGTCGTAATTAATGATAGGAAACCAGAGCGTTGGAAAAAGATGTTTATGATTGCTATTGGTCAATCTAAAATGGTGAAAAAGCCAGTTTCAGGTATACTACACATTTTAGTATATCTAGGTTTTGTAATTATAAATATAGAAGTTCTTGAAATTATTATTGACGGAATAGCAGGTACTCATAGAATTTTTGCATCACCATTAGGAAGTGTCTATGATTTTTTAATTGGTTCTTTTGAGATTTTAGCTTTGTTGGTTTTAGTAGCAGTAATAATTTTCTTAATAAGAAGAAACCTTTTAAATATAAAGCGATTTGGATTTAGAGAAATGTTAGGCTGGCCAAAAACTGATGCTAATATTATCTTAATTGTAGAGGTACTTTTGATGACTGCATTTTTAAGTATGAATGCAACAGATCAGATACTGCAAGCTAGGGGAGAAGCTCATTATGTTGAAGCTGGTATGTACCCCATTAGTTCTTTTTTAATCCCATTTTTTGAAAGTTATTCTAGCTCTTCATTAATTGCTATTGAAAGAGGAATGTGGTGGTTTCATATCGTTGGTATATTATTATTCTTAAATTATTTACCTTACTCTAAGCATTTTCATATCATTTTGGCATTCCCAAATGTATATTACTCGAAATTAGAACAAAAAGGAGCTTTCGATAATATGGAATCCGTAAGAAAAGAGGTTGAAATGATGTTTGATCCTGCCGCTGATCCTTATGCTGCACCTGTAGAACCAGCCTCTGAACCTGAGCGATTTGGAGCTAAAGATGTGCAAGATTTAAGCTGGAAAAGCTTAATGGATGCATATTCATGTACAGAATGTGGAAGATGTACGCAACAGTGCCCTGCGTCTCAAACTGGTAAATTATTATCGCCAAGAAAAATAATGATGGATACTAGAGATAGATTAGAAGAGGTTGGTAAAAATATAGACAAGCATGGCAAGGATTATAGCGATGGCAAGAGCCTTCTTGGCGACTATATTCAAGAAGAAGAGCTATGGGCTTGCACAACCTGTAATGCTTGTGTTGAAGCTTGTCCTGTATCCATTAACCCATTATCTATTATTATGGAAATGCGAAGATCTCTTGTAATGGAAGATTCAAAAATACCTCAAGAATTAACAGGAATGCTAACAAATATGGAGAACAATGGAGCGCCTTGGCAGTTTTCTCCAACTGATAGAGCAAATTGGGTGAATGAAAGTTAAAAAAGACATACAACTACAAAATAAGGAAGTTTCAGGTAATGCAATTAGCCCGGTATTATCAGAAGATCAAAAAAATTATTTGATAGATATTGATGGAACCGTTTGTGACGATATTCCAAACGAAGAGCCTGAAAGGATGGCTACTGCAGATCATTTTCCCGATGCTTTACAAACAATTATTTCATGGTATGAACAAGGACATATCATAACCTTCTTTACTTCTCGAACAGAAGACCATAGAGAAGTAACTGAAAAATGGCTTGATGAGAAAGGTTTTCCCTATCATGGATTACTTATGGGTAAGCCAAGAGGTGGAAATTATCACTGGATTGACAACCATTTGGTTAAAGCAACTAGATATGAAGGAAAGTTTACCGAATTAGTAAAGAGAGATGTAACTATACAAGTATTCGAAAAATAAGAAGATGAGTGATACAACAACATTGAAAGTAAATACGATGGCCGATTTGATGGCTAAAGGAGAGAAACCTGAAATATTATTTTGGGTAGGTTGTGCAGGTAGTTTTGATGACAGAGCAAAAAAAATTACTAGATCTTTAGTGAAGATATTAAATAGTATCGATGTAAATTTTGCCATTCTAGGTACAGAAGAGAGCTGCACAGGGGATCCGGCAAAAAGAGCTGGGAATGAGTTTCTATTTCAGATGCAAGCAATGACCAACATACAAGTGTTGAATGGTTATGAAGTTAAGAAGATTGTTACTACATGTCCCCATTGTTTTAATACTTTGAAGAATGAATACCCATCTCTTGGCGGTGAATACGATGTTATGCACCATAGTCAATTTTTGCAGCAGTTGCTACAGGAAGGTAGATTGAAAATTGAAGGAGGAAGTTTTCAAGGTAAAAAAATTAGTTTTCACGATCCTTGTTACTTAGGAAGAGGGAATGGAGAATATGAAGCTCCTAGAAAATTAATTGAAGAGTTAGATGCAGACTTAGTGGAGTTGAAGAGATGTAAAACTAAAGGTCTTTGCTGTGGAGCAGGAGGAGCTCAGATGTTTAAAGAAGCAGAGAAAGGCACTAAGGAGATTAATATAGAGCGAATGGATGATGTTGAAGAAGCAAAACCTGATATTGTAGCTGTTGGTTGCCCATTTTGTATGACAATGATGACAGATGGAGTTAAGAACAAAGAAAAGGAAGATAGCATTAAGGTTTATGATTTGGCAGAACTCATTGCTGAAGGAAATTCATTGTAATTTATGAATTGGCAAGATTTAGCAGACCATAGTAGAGTATGGGTTTATCAATCAAACAGAACTTTAACGAAAGAAGAAGTTCAGCAGATTAAATTAAATGGTAATCAATTTATCGCCAACTGGGCTGCGCATGGTAAAGCATTAAATGCAGCTTTTGAAGTTTTTTACAACAGGTTTATCGTTTTATTTGTAGATGAAGTTCAAGCGAAGGCTTCAGGATGCTCTATCGATGCTTCTGTTCATTTTATAAAACAAATAGAAAATCATTTCAATTTAGATTTGTTTAATCGAATGCAAGTATGCTTTCGTGATAAAGAAGAAATTAAAGATTTACCCTTAAATGTGTTTAGTGAGAAGTTGGAAAAACAAGAAATCTCAGTAGAGACAATTGTATTTAATAATTTGGTAGAAACTAAGGCAGATTTTATAAAGGCTTGGGAAGTGCCAATTAAGTTAAGTTGGCATAAACAATTTGTATAACTTCTTTAAATCCAACCTTTCATCCAATAATAAGAGATGGCCATATATTCTCTAAAAACTAAAATTTCATATTGCATATAGCTCCACATATTGTATCTAAGAGCTAGGTTTTGAACTTTCGTTTTATCCTTCTTCTTCTTACTTTTCAATTTCTCTTCATCTGGTGGAAACTCAAAAGTTGGTAGGCTACCCACCTTTTCAAAACCAATTTTTTCGAAAGACTTAATTGCTCTAAACATATGTTCAGGGGAGCTTACAATCAATATACTTGGATTACTAGCAATAATGCTTCTATGTATGTTCTCAGCTTGTGTTCTAGTGTTAAAGCCATAAGGCTCAAAAAGTATTCTATTTGCTCTTATCCCTTTTAAAATTAGTTCTTCTTTAATCAACTTGAGTTGCTTTAGACTGTCTTTGTCATCTTCGTTATAAGGTAAGGCAATGATTATTTTAGAAGAAGGGTTTTCATGTGCAGCAGTTGCTGCAAAATAAGTTCTCATTAATCCAGATGGAGATGGCATACCATCACCCCCCATCAAAATAATATAGTCTGCTTCAGTTTTGAGTTTCTGTTTCCTTAATGCTAAGTCGTGGTAGGCATAATAGGGGATATCTGTAAAAGCAAGCACTAAAAAGCTAATTGCTAATAAGTTTATGATTACTGATATGGCAATAAATAGTTTTTTCAAGGCATTTTATATGGTCCGAAACTAATCTATAAAAACTTGTCTTACAAATTATTCCTTTCTTTTGAAGTCACCTCTTTTCCAAGCTTCTATAAACTTAGCCCAAGCAATTGGGTTTAATAAGTTACTTAAGTTATTCATTCTAGACTGACCTGCATAATACAGTTGATTACTTCTTTGTTGATTCTGAAATTTAAAATTCATACTTCCATCCATTGGCATTACAGCAACTCTTTCTGCCATTAGGTCTGGATTTAAATTTTTGCGGGCTATTTCTAAATTATCATCTGGAATATCTAAGTTTAAAAATGCTTGTTTAAATTGATCTGCGGTTGGCCATGGATATATGTTAACTGTTTCAAGGTTGACCGTATCTCGAAGCATCGTATGAATTAAAGAGTATCTATTGCCTTTTAATGAATCGGGTATAACATAATCTGATTTTTGATACCCTACTGATGAAAATTGGAGTGTATCTCCTTTTCTCGCAACAAAAGAGAAATATCCGTAGAAGTCTGTTGTTGTTCCATAAGAAGTATTTTTAATCATTACCGTAGCAAAAGGAACCGGAAGCAAACTATCTGCAGTTACAGCCACTCCTGAAAACTGAATTAAATCTTCGTTTTCTTCTTGTGACAGAAGAGAAGAACTAAGAATTATTAGGATTGTGAATAAGACCCATCTCATAAAACAAAATTAAGGCTTCTGAATATAGAAAAGATGTAAAGTATGTTAACGTGTAAATTCTGCTTGATATTCGGTTTTGTTTCCTACCTTGTCTGTAACTACTAGCTTAAAATGATGTTTTCCGCTACTAATTAAATCATCAAAATAATAAGTAAGGAGATCGTTTTTTGCATCATATTCCATCAAAATCCATTTATCGTCAATTGTTCCATTATAATTTTCTATACCAGATAGGTTGTCAGAGATTTTTATGGTAATAGACCATTTTGAATTCATTTTAGCACCAGGGTAGATATTGATAGGGTCTATCTTGGGATTTATAGTATCAATCGCAATGGCGTAGCCACCAAAACTTCTTGTTCTCACACTTATATTTTCTCCATTCCAATTGCCCCCTTCTGCATAAAATGAGTTGCCATCTGTTGTGCTTACTATTAATGCTTTATCCCTTAATCTAAGGGGAACATCAATTCCTTTAATTGAAAGATGAGTATAAGAATGTAAAGGTGTATAGGGATTATGAAGCCAATAGATATCACTAATTGTTTTGTTATTCTTTTCTTCTACTCTATATTCAAAATATATATCCTCATACAGAACACCTCGAGGTAGTTTTAATAAGATTTCATCTTCTAAAAAGGTATTTTCTTCTGTATGGGGGAAAAAGCGAATTTTTTTTTGTCCAATGGTTGACTCACTTTTAGCAATGATATCTGAATTTGCCTGAACTTCGAAATCAAGCTTTGATTTATTACCATTCAAATCCAGTAAAGTATATGTGAATTGATGTTTTTCCTTATCATTAAATTCCACTATTCCACTGTTTTTAACTTCATTGTAAAAACGAAGTTTATTACCTGCTAGAACATAACTTCTTTGATATCTTCTTCTATATTTAGCATAGGATGGGTAATCGATATGCGCATTAATATATCTTCCTTCATGGAAGGCAAATTCATCTATTTCTTGTTCAAAAATTAAATCATCATCAAACTCTAAACTTATTTTATATATACCATACTTGTTTGAAGTAAAGTCCATTCTGTCTACTGCCATAATTCCAACACCAATTTTGCCATTTACTAAAATAGGGTTGTCGTATTTTAATTTATAATATCCATTACTTCCAACAGCAGTAAACTCTTTCATTTTATTAGCGCCATTTACTGATGCATCTTTATCTAAAGGATAAAGCGCAATACTTAATACTTGGGGTTTTATTGCATCTTTAATATCAAAACCGAAAAATAATGGATTGATAGTATGTTCACTTTTTGTATCTCTAATCTCAAAGTGTAAATGAGGTCCTCCTGAACCACCTGTGTTTCCTGAATAAGCAATTAGTTCTCCTTTTTTTACTTGAAATTTAAATGGAGGAGGAAATAGTTGAATAGCAAAACTTTCTTTTTTATACTGTTCCGCTTTAACATATTCTGTAATCCTATCGCTATACTTTTTCAAATGTCCATAAACTGAGGTGTAACCATTAGGGTGTGTAATATAAATTGCATTTCCATAACCATATGGAGAAACTTTAATCCTGCTTACAAATCCATCCGCTACAGCATAAACTTTCTTACCTTCAACACCTTGGGTTTTAATATCTAATCCGGCATGAAAGTGATTAGATCTTAATTCACCAAAATTTCCACTTAAAACGAGTGGTATATCTAAAGGGGATCGAAAATAATTTTGAGGGTATTCTTGACTTTTTAGGTTAAAGGAAACTAGAAAAGTAAAAAGGAGAGAGTAGCGAAATAAAGTCATTAATATCTAAGAATTTTATACACACAAATTTAGGGAATGAATATTGAGATATATAAAATAAAACGATAGCTATTTTGAGAGGTTTAAAAAATGATTAGCTTTGTATAGAACTATAAATTAAGCGTGTTCTATATGACTGATTTAGCTGAATCTTTGGAAGCTATTGAATTGAAAATCGATAAGTTGATTGAGAAAAAGAAACAGTTAGAAATAGAAGTTAGTCGCCTTAATAGTATAAATCAAGAGCTTCAAAAAAAGGAGTCTGATTTAGAAAAAAAGATTTTTAGCTTAAGTGAAGAAAATAAAATCTTGAAGATTGCAGGTAACACAAATACAGGTGATTCAAAAGATATGAAGCTAAAAATCAACGAGATGATACGGGAGGTTGATAAGTGCTTAGCACAACTAAACCAGTAATTTGAATTGAAAGAATTATCAATAAAAGTCAATATAGCCAATCGCATTTACCCGATGGTGATAAAACAAGAAGAGGAAGAGGGTATTAGAAGGGCTGTAAAAGAGATTAACGAGAAGATCAAGGAGTATGAGCAAAGTTATGCTGTGCAAGACAAACAGGATCTTTTAGCAATGTGCGCTTTGCAATATGCCACTGAGGCTAAATCGTTTGAAGGAAAGACTATCATTGATGAAGAAAATATAAGAGAAAGACTGGAGAAGTTGGATAAATATATTGCTGAAAACTTATAACGTTCTTTAAAATAATTTGTCGAAAGACAAGCATTAATTTGCCCGTGCATTTTGTTATGTTTGGTAAACTCAACAGTTTAAAAAACATGAGTTAAGCTTAGTGGTGTTAAAAACAGGCCTTATTTAATCGCACTTTCTGTGTGATGATTTTTCGCTTTTGCGAAAGACGTTGGAAGTTTGCAATACTCGGATAGCTCAAATCCTTTTATTAGGGGTTTACTCAGACCAACAGGATGTGCGGGTTTTTTTATTTAATTTTTTATAGAAAATGGATAGTATAAGTTTAATTACAGGTTTGATAGTAGGAGCAGGGATAGGTTCTCTTATTATATTTCTACTCAACAAAAAGGCGCAGGAGAAAAAAGCTAATAATATTATTGAGGAAGCAAAAGCAGAGGCGGAAGTTGTAAAAAAGGATAAGATCTTACAGGCTAAGGAAAAGTTTTTGCAATTAAAAGAAGAACACGAAAAGGTTATTTCTAATAGAGAGAGGAAAATTTCTGATGCTGAGAATAGAGTGAAGCAAAAAGAAACGACCCTTAACAATAAGCTTCACGAGGTTAATAAAAAGGATAAAGATTTAAGTGCAACCAAAGGTAATTTGGAGAGACAGCTAGAGATTGTTAAGAAAAGACAAGAGGAACTAGATAAGAACCATAAAACACAGGTAGAATTATTAGAAAAAGCTGCAAATATTTCTGCGGAAGAAGCCAAAAGTCAGTTGGTTGAAGTATTGAAAGAAGAGGCCAAAACTGAGGCAATGGCTCATATCAAAGATACTATTGAAGAAGCTAAGATTAACGCAAATAAAGAAGCGAGAAAAGTGGTTATTCAAACTATTCAAAGAGTAGCAACAGAGCAAGCAATAGAAAATTCAGTTTCGGTATTTAATATAGATTCTGACGATATGAAAGGAAGAATCATTGGTAGAGAAGGAAGAAATATTAGAGCATTAGAGGCTGCAACCGGAGTAGAAATAATTGTTGACGATACACCTGAAGCCATTATTCTTTCATGCTTTGACCCTGTAAGAAGGGAAACAGCTAGATTAGCTCTTCACCAATTAGTAACAGATGGTAGAATTCACCCTGCTAGAATTGAAGAAGTAGTTAGAAAAACGAAGAAGCAATTAGAAGATGAAATCATTGATGTAGGTAAACAAACATGTATAGATCTTGGAATTCACGGTTTACATCCAGAACTACTTAGAATGGTTGGACGTATGAAATACCGTTCTTCTTACGGACAAAACCTACTGCAACATTCAAGAGAGGTGGCTAACCTTTGCGCTACAATGGCGGCTGAATTAGGATTGAATGTTAAAATGGCAAAAAGAGCAGGACTTCTACACGATATTGGCAAAGTGCCAGATGATGAGCCAGAATTACCACATGCTATTTTAGGAATGAAGTTGGCAGAAAAGTATAAGGAGAAAGCTGAAGTATGTAACGCTATTGGTGCCCACCACGATGAAGTAGAAATGACATCATTAATATCTCCAATTGTTCAAGTTTGTGATGCTGTTTCGGGAGCAAGACCAGGGGCTAGAAGAGAAGTAGTGGAATCTTACATAAACAGAATTAAAGAATTAGAAACATTAGGTATGTCTCATCAAGGTGTTGAAAAGGCTTATGCTATTCAAGCGGGTAGAGAATTGAGAGTAATTGTTGAAAGCGAGAAGATTGGCGATGATCAAGCGGATAAAATATCTTTTGATATTGCTCAAAAAATTCAATCTGAAATGACATATCCTGGTCAAGTAAAAGTTACTGTAATAAGAGAGAAAAGAGCGGTCAACTACGCTAAATAAGCTAAGGTCTTCGATTTCGGGATGGGCTTTCACCCATTCCGAAAAGTTGAATGGATTCCTTCTTTTCAAAAGCGCTTTCTTCCATTAATAAATCTCCTTTAGGCTGGAGTATTTCTTTATTGTTTGAAGAAACTTTTTTAATGCCACTGTCAATTGGATAGGCATTCATTTTTTTAAAATCATATGGTTTTAAAAGAGCTGTTATGTCGGATAATTCTGTTTTAAGATTTAAATAATATTTATAGTCTAATGGATCTAAAATAACAGGCATTCTGTGGTGCGGAATCTTTTGCATGAGCATATTAGGAGGGCAGGTAATAATTGCAAAACTGTTTATGATCTTACCATCAATCGGGTTTATCCATTCATCATAGATTCCAGCAAAAGCAAATGGTCTTTTCTTGTCTTTTAGGTAGACCAGATATGGTTTGTCTAATTTTTCTTTTGTAGTTCCCTCAATGAAGGCATCTGCAATGATCAAACATCTTTTACTTCGAATGGAGCCTCTAAAGAAGGGTTTATTAATGATGCCTTTTGCACCATTGAATTCAGGGTTGTTTTCTTTATTATAATTTCCTTCAGCTCTTGCGTTAATTATAAAGGTTCTTTTTTTCGACCATTTTGGGGTAAAACCAAAATACATAAGTTGTACCTCGTCGGCTTTGTTCGAAGCTATAACAGGAGCTAATTGACCAGCTGAAACATTGTAATTTTTTTGAATTTGGTTTTTTACTTTAACTCCAAACCTATTTTCAATTTCTTTGGCTTGTGAAACAATTACGTATCTGCCACACATTTAGTCTATATTGTTAAATCTAACTTGCAGTAGGCAAACATCGTCAATCTGCTCTTCTTTTCCCTTCCACTTATCAAACTTTGTTTCTAACTCTTCAATGCTATTAGAAATTTCTAAACTTGAGGTTTCAATCAAATACTTTTTAAAATTGCTGTACTTTAATTTTTTTGCTCTTGGGCCTCCAAATTGGTCGGCATATCCATCAGAAAAGAGATATACTTGATCTCCTTTTTGAAGCTCTATTTCATGTTTAGTGAAGGCTTTTCTATTTTCAAATTTCCCAATGGGTTGCTTATCTCCTTTAAACTCTATTATTTCGTTATTGCGGAGTAAATAAAGTGGGTTAAAAGCACCTGAAAACTCCAATTTGTCTTTTCTATCCCATACGCAAAGAGCGATATCCATTCCATCTGAAACACTAATTGCCTTGCTACTAAACGCTTCAGTTATCATATCCGTTAAATTGTCTAGTATTTTAGCAGAATCATTCAAATGGTATTCTTTGATACATCTGTTCAAAGAATTATTCCCCAATACACTTACCATAGCCCCAGGGACACCATGTCCGGTGCAGTCGGCAACAGCAAAGTAAACTTTTTCTTTTGTGCTTTGAATCCAATAAAAATCTCCGGAAACTATGTCTTTAGGACGAAAGAACACTTCTGCTTCAATTAATTCTTGAGTTAATTCTTGAGGAGTAGGAAGAATGGCTTGTTGCAGACGTTGTGCATAGGTTATACTATTTATTATTTCTTTGTTTTGCTGCGAGAGTATTAAATTTTTATCTGAAATTTCTTGTGTTCTTTCCTTAACTTGTTTTTCAAGTTTTTCTGTCTGCTCATTTTTTAATTGATTGATCTCTTCTAATCTTTTAAAGGCTTCTTCTTGAGCCTCAATTTTTTCTAATTGAGTTCTTCTATATCTTCCTACCATTGCAATCGATAGAAATATTACCTCTGTGGCTGATCCAATTTTGAGACTGTTATTTGCCAAGAATTCATTTTCAATTGCATTAATATTTGAAAGAATAAAAATCACAGAACTAATTGCTAAGGCGATAAAGGCAAAAAGTATAGGAATTTCAATTCTTTGCTCTCTTTTTGATTTGATAATCAAACCTATCAAAATATACAGAATACATAGGAAGGACAGGTAGTTTAGAAAGGGAAAGCAAAATGCGTATAAAACACCTTCCGTTAAACTGATTAGTAGTGAGAAAATTAATAAACTTAACAAGAAGAAATAACCTCTCTTGTAATTGCGAAGACTATCATCAAAGCCAATGAATTTTAGCACATACAACATCATTCCAATCATAGAAAGAGCAGCAAACATTAATATTGCATGATTAGCCATCCAACTAGAGTCTCTCCATAGATATTGAAAAGAAAAACCATCTAAGGATAGCTGGAACAAAGCTAAAGCCAATACATAGGAAACAAAGTAGAGGTATATTCTTTGACCAAGGGACAAGCCAAAAAGAGAAAAGAGGATAATCACCAAAAAGAATAGACCATAATAGAAACCCAAAAAGAAGTTTTCTTTGGCTGTAAACTGACTAAAACTATCTATAGACCAAAAATGAATTGGTAAACGAACTATTTCACCATCACTTTTTATTTTGAATAATAGCTTATATTTTTTATTTGGTGAGAAATGAATATCGAATAGAAACTTTCTATTCTCCAACATTCTGCTTTCGAAAGGATAATCATCCCCAGTGATTGTCTCCTCAATAATATTTTCATCCTCATCGAGAACATAAAGAACTATCTCATTAGTCAGTGGCCGAGCTGTTTCAATGTAAAAGTTAAGTTCCTCACTGCTTGGGTTTTCTACTTGTAATTCAATCCAAAAGGTAGATTTTGTAAAATCTAGATAGGGAATCTCTGCAGAAATATCGTTCTTTTCAAAATGATACTTCTCCTTTAAAATGTCATCTAAACTCAATTCATTATTAGGGTCTTCAATAATCGTTGCTTCATTGGCAAGATGTTGACTTTTATTAATTGAGCTTAAGTCATAATATGATTCTTGGGCTGTAACTGAGTCTGTTACGAGAAAAAGTATTGTTATAAAAATAGTGATTATCCTATACAAATTATTCATTTTAATGAAGACTCAAATATAAATTAATTATTTACCTACTATTTAAACTTAGTTTAATAGAAAACTGTTTAGGTAATAGTAAATTTATAACATGATAGGATTTCGTTTTAGCGAATTTGTTCCAACTGCTGATAATAGTACTCCATTTGAAAGATTGTTAAAGATTTTCTTAGAGTTAATGACGCATACGAGTGGTGATTTTGAAGAAAGTTTTAGGTGGTTAAAAGAATTAGATGATGAATATGGTTTAACTTCTCCTGAGTATACTTTAGAAGATTTTCGAAAAGACTTAGAAGAAAAAAATTATATCAAGAAAGATGCTAATCATCAAAATGTCTTAAGTGATAAATCGGAGCAATTAATTCGGAAAAATGCGCTAGAGCAAATATTTGGAAGATTAAAACGAAGTGGACAAGGAAACCATAGAACACCCTTTACAGGTAAAGGAGAGGAGGAGTCGTCAGATAAGCGTCCGTTTCAATTTGGCGATACTTTAGATCAAATTGCTTTTACAGAGTCTTTTAAAAATGCACAAATAAATCAAGGGGTCGATTCCTTTCAAATGACGGAGAGGGATTTAGAAGTTAGGGAGAATTATTCAGCAGCTCAAATGTCTACCGTGTTAATGATAGATATTTCTCACTCCATGATACTATATGGAGAAGATAGAATTACTCCCGCCAAAAAAGTAGCAATGGCTCTAGCAGAGTTAATTACAAAAAAATATCCAAAGGACTCTTTAGACATAGTTGTGTTTGGAAATGATGCATGGGAAGTAAAAATAAAGGACCTTCCATATTTATCGGTTGGACCATACCACACCAATACTGTTGCAGGACTAGAATTAGCAATGGACTTATTGAGAAGAAGACGAAATGCCAATAGGCAAATCTTTATGATAACAGATGGTAAGCCTACCTGTATTATTGAAAATGGAGAATATTATCAAAATAGTTGGGGACATGATCCCAAAATCATCAATAGGACTATTAATCTAGCCATTCAATGCCGAAAACTAAATATTCCAATCACTACTTTTATGATTGCTAAAGATCCATATTTGCAGCAATTTGTAGAGGATTTTACTGAAGCAAATAATGGTAAAGCCTTTTATTCAGATTTAAAGGGTCTAGGGGAATTTATATTTACAGATTACGAAAAGAATAAACGCAAGAGATACTAAATGAATTTTAAAAAAATTAAAACTTTAGGAGAGTTAAAGAAAGCAGGGTACGTTTCTCGTTCTGTTAAAGATGAGTTAAGAGAAAACCTAATTGAAAAGCTACAAAAAGGAGAAGAGGTCTTTAAAGGTATTTACGGATATGAAGATACGGTAATTCCAAATATAGAAAGAGCCATACTCGCTAAACATAGTATCAATCTTCTTGGATTAAGAGGTCAAGCAAAAACAAAAATTGCTAGATTAATGGTGAATCTTCTAGATGAGTATATGCCAATAATTGAGGGCTCAGAAGTAAATGATGATCCCTTGGAGCCTTTATCTGCTTATGGAAAAGGAAAATTAAAAGAATTAGGAGATTCTACTCCAATAGAATGGGTAGGCAGAGAAAGAAGGTATGTAGAGAAATTGGCTACTCCGGATGTTTCTATTGCAGACTTAATTGGAGATGTTGACCCTATTAAAGCGGCTAACTTAAAACTAGACTACTCCAATGAAAAAGTGATTCATTTCGGCTTAATTCCAAGAGCAAATAGAGGAATTTTCGTTATCAACGAATTACCTGATTTACAGGCAAGAATACAAGTTTCCCTTTTTAATATTTTACAAGAGGGAGACATTCAGATTAGAGGGTTTCAATTAAGATTTCCCTTAGATATTCAATTTGTATTTACAGCTAATCCTGAGGATTATACAAATAGAGGATCAATTATTACTCCTTTAAAAGACAGAATTCAAAGTCAGATAATGACCCATTATCCGAAGACTATAGAATTAGCAAAAACAATTACAGAGAGTGAAGCAAAAATAAATCAGAAGCAAAGAGACATGGTTTTAGTGCCGGAAATCTTAAAAGACTTATTAGAGCAAATTGCTATTGAAGCAAGAACTAGTGAGTATGTCGACGAGAAGTCTGGTGTTTCTGCAAGACTTTCTATTTCGGCTTTAGAAACATTAGTTAGTGCGGCTGAAAGAAGAGCACTATTAAATAAGGAGAAAAAAACAACTGCGAGGATAAGCGATTTAATGACAGTTATTCCTGCAATGATTGGGAAAATTGAAATGGTTTATGAAGGAGAGCAAGAGGGAGCAGTAAATGTTAGTTACGCATTGATAAGAGCAGCATTGAGAAGTCAATCTTTAAATTACTTTCCTGAATTAAAAGACTTAAAGAAGAGTAAAAACGAACAATCTTCGGAATATGATTCAATAAAAACATGGTTTTCTGCTAATCAAGTCGACTTTCTAAATGATTGGCCTACCAAGATTTACGAAGAGAAATTGAATAAAATCGATGGTTTATCAAGTTTGATTCAATCAAAATTCCCAACTTTGCCTAAAGAAGGTAAGGTGCTAATGATGGAGTATTTACTTCATGCAATGGCTGAGTATTCTTACTTAAATAAAAAATATTTAGAAAAGAGTTTTCAGTTTGGGGATCTTTTTGCATCGATTTTTAATAATTCAGAAGATGAATAAAATAAAATTTAGTCTTTTAATCGTTTTAGCGATAAGTTCATTTTTTTATAGTTGTAAAGATGATAATGATGAAGACGGTACTTCTGTATTGTTCTTCTCTGTTCAAGATGATTTAGAACTTGGAAATCAATTAAAGCAAGAGATTTTTAACAATCCACAAGAATACCCTCTTTTAGATTCTGTTCAGTACAAGTCCGCTTACGACTATATAAGAGGATTAAAGGACGAGATTTTGAATTCAGGTGAAATTGATTATAAGAATACCTTTGCATGGGAAGTTTATATTATTGAAGACGACAATGTATTGAATGCCTTTGCTGCTCCAGGTGGTTATATTTATTTCTACACTGGTTTAATCAAGTATTTAGATAAAGAAGATGATTTAATGGGTGTTATGGGCCATGAAATGGCTCATGCAGATTTAAGACATTCGGTAAAGCAAATGCAAAGACAATATGGAATAAGTCTATTGCTTTCTATTGCTTTAGGTAATGAGCCTAGTTCAACCGCTGAAATTTTAGGAGGTTTAGCTGGAACTTTAGGTATTTTAAAATTCAGCAGAGATGCTGAGACAGAGTCTGATTTAGCTTCGGTTCGTTATTTAGCAAAAACACCACATAGATGCGATGGGGCTGCTACTTTCTTTAAAAAGCTTAGTGCAGCAGGAGCGGGTGGAGGACCTGTATTTTTGAGTACACACCCATCCCCTGATAATAGAGTGCAATTAATCACCCAAGAAGCTATAAACTTAGCTTGCGATACTACTTACTATAACCCAAGTTCTTACCAGCAATTTGTTAATTCTTTGCCATAAAATGAGATATTCCTTAATAGCGCTTTTTAGTTTATTATTTTTTGCCTGCAATAGCAGTGCGAACGATTCTAAGGAGATTAAGCAGGAGAATGAGTTGGAGCAAAGAGAAGAAAATGTGGCTGCCATAATAAATCAAGAAAAAGGACTAGCTACAGCATATTTTGCAAGTGGTTGTTTTTGGTGTGTTGAGGCAATTTACCAAAGTGTAGAAGGCGTTATTGATGCAGTTTCGGGCTATGCAGGTGGAGAGAAGGAGAATCCTTCCTATGAAGAAGTAAGCAGAGGAGAAACAGATCATGCAGAAGCCGTAAAAGTAATTTATGATCCTAAAAAGGTAGATTTTAAAACCTTAGTAGTTGTATTTTTTGGTTCTCATGACCCTACTACACTCAATAGACAAGGTCCAGATAGAGGAACTCAATACAGATCAATTGCATTCTACAGTAATGAAGAGGAAAAGGCAATTATTGAAGAGTATATAAATAAATTAGAAAAAGAAAATACCTTCTCTTCTTCTATAGTTTCTGAAGTAAAGCAAATAAGAACGTTTTACGATGCAGAAGATTACCATCAAGAGTATGAAAGCAATCATCCTGAAAATCCTTACGTTCAATCCGTATCTATTCCTAGATTAAGAGCTTTTCAAGCTAAATTTCCTGAGCTTTTAAAAGAATCTGAAAAGCACTAAGACTTTTTCAAAGACTTTAATATTCTTTTTCCTCTGCTTTGGATACCCGCATCCTTATTTAAAAGCAATATATTTTCTAACGATAAGATTAATTCCGTTTTTAATTCCGGATAAATGGATGTTAAATTATAAAGGATTTGCATACAGAATGCTCTAACTGCAATAGCTTCTTTTGGAGAAACCATTAACGCTAAAGTCTTGTTAAATAGATTTGAGTGATACTTTTCTGGAATCTCCATACTTTGAAGTATGCGTGCTATGTTTCTCTTCACTGCAACTTCATACTCTTCCTCCTGAATGAAATAGCTAATAATTCGCTCCTTTAAACGAATGGTAAAAAGGGTAGGTGATTGGTCGTAAATGTAGCTTATAACCATACCTGATCTTTGAGATATTACTTCTCTTTTAGACAACAGTAGGTTTACTAAATGATTGAGTTCGTTGGGGTTTTCTAAAATATAATTACCAATTCTAGAGCTATTGGCTTTAGAATGTTCTTTTCGTAATTCTAATTCAATATTCATTTTTGCCTTCTTAATTCTTGCGCTTTTCTAAAATAAATATTGGCTTGCTGTTGGTTACCCATGTTTTGATAGGTAAGACCTGTCATTTGATAATAACTAGACTCATTTGGTCTAATAGCAATTGCTCGCTTAAAATAAGTGATTGCGGAATTATATTCTCCCAAGGTACCAAGAGTAGAAGCATAGTTAGCTAGAGCATCAACGAAATTAGGGTTTGCTTTAATTGCTCGTGCGTAAGCATCTTTTGCTTTCTGATATTGTTGAGTCTGAAAATACACACTACCTAAATTGGAGAGCGTAGTGGCATTCATAGGGTTTAATTGAATGGATTTCTCATAATCCTTAACCGCTAACTCTAAATTGTTTAAACGATAGTAAGCAATCCCTCTTTGGCCATAAGCATTGGAATAGGTAGGTAGTATCTCAATGGATTTGGTGAAAGCTTGAATTGATTCTTTTATTAAAGCATTCTTTACATCAATATTTTTCTCATTTAAAGCTTTCTCTTTCATTAAGCCTAAGCCATGATAATAATGACATCTAGCTGATTGATCACAGTTTTTTACATCAGTTGTATATAAGGTGTAGTTATCTTTCCAAGCTCTATTTCTTGAGATAGTTTGATAGGAGTATCCAAGAAATAGGATTAGAATAATTAAGCTTAGAAGTTTTGATGTTTTAAAATCAATTTTCTCAAAATCAATATGAAAAAGTTTGTATAAAAGATAAGCTATGGCAATCGAAAAACCTAAAGAAGGAATGAAAAGTAATCTTTCACCAAAAGAAGTTCCAATGGTATATAGTAGGTTAGAATATAAGAATAAATTAATGAGATAGAAGAGAATAGCAAAGCTCAAGATCTTATGAGTATTTCTAAGTTTGAATATTAGAAAAATAAGCAATGAGTAGGTAAGAAAAGAAACGATAACCTTCCAATCTTGAAAATTACTCAATGTAATTTGTTGTAAAGAGTAATCATTCATTAGTGGATAGGGTACTATAAGTTTCCATAAGTATAATCCAAGAATTTTTATAGCAGTAGCTAATCTAACCGCTTCGTTTGGCGCTGCCATTAAGAGATTATCAATCTTAGCAATTGTTTTATTACCACTCATGCTTCCTAAAACACTTATTCTGCTAAGCATATAGATGAGGAAAGGAATTAAATAGGGTAAAGTCTTAATTATTGCACTTTTGTAATTGCTTGATCTGAAGAATATCAAAGAAATGGGAATCACTGCAATAAATGTTATCGTATTCTCTTTAGAGAAAAATGCAAAGGTGAAGAAGATTAAACTTAGATATAAATTTTTTACATTACCGGTATCTATATTTCTTAACAAGTAAATCATACTCGTTAGAATGAAAATAAAAGCCAATAACTCATCTGCACTTTTAATATTAGCAACCACTTCTGTATGAATAGGGTGTAGGCTAAAAAGTAGGCTGCTTAAAAAAGCTATGCCTAAATATTTCTTACCAAATAGCTTTAAAAGAAAATAGAAGAGTAGAACAATAGAAAGAGCATACAACATCACGTTGATCCAGTGAGCAAAGGCAGGAGTATCTGGTGCTAATTCCCACTGGACAGCAAATAATATTAAAGGTAAAGGGCGGTATAGATTTGCTGAAGTAAAACCATAACCATATCTATAGTGTGTTTTTAGAATAGTTTCTATACCATCCAATCCTTTCTGGACAACAAAATTTTCCTTAATCACCGAAAAGTCATCTAAAACATAACCATGATTTAGCGTATTCGAATAGATTAAAAATGCAACTATGGCTAAAAAAAGACTTGCTTTTCTTTCTATGGTCTTAATCATAACTACAATAATAATACATTAAATTAATAACAATGAACTGTTAGTCAAAGCATAGGAGCTCAAATTTAACTTGAGCTCATTTATTCGTAACTTTGTATCATAATTTTTTTACATGAGCACAATAACACCAATTCGATTTACCAACCCAAACCAAACCGAATTTGTAAAGACCCTTCGTAAACGCGTCGATAACTATTTCAAAGAAAACAACTTAAAGAAAACTGGAGGGCTTGCTATAAAAATTAAAGCAATATTTATGCTTTGTTTATATACAGTTCCTTATTTCCTCTTATTATTTGGAATTATTGAAAGCACATTTGTTCAATGGATTATGTGCGTACTTATGGGATTAGGAATGGCAGGTGTAGGGTTTTCTGTAATGCATGATGCAAACCATGGTAGTTTTTCTGGTAAAAAGTGGCTAAATAAATTTGCTGGGTTTTCTATTAACTTTTTAGGAGGAAATGTAAATAATTGGAAAATTCAGCATAATGTTTTGCACCACTCCTACACAAATATTGAAGGTTATGATGAGGATATAGCTCCTGCAGGGATTCTAAGATTTTCTCCTCATTCTAAAAAGATGAAAGTCCATAAATTTCAATTTTTATATGCTTGGTTTTTCTATTGTCTAATGACCTTGTCTTGGACTGTTAACAAAGACTTTGAAGACATTTTTAGATTTAATAAAAATGGTCTGTTAAAGCAAATGAAGACTTCTTTTAAAAAGGAAATGTGGTTAATAGTTATAACTAGATTATTTTACTATTTCTACATGCTAGTAGTTCCTTATTTGTTAATGGATATTACCATTTTACAGTTGTTAGTTGGCTTTTTAACAGTGCACTTTGTAGCAGGTTTTGTTTTAGCATCTATTTTTCAATTAGCACATGTTATGGAAGAAACTGAGTTTCCAACTCCTGAAGAAGGGAAAGTTGAAAATCAGTGGGCCGTTCATCAATTAAAGACAACATTAAATTTTGCAAACAGAAATAGAGTATTAACATGGTTTGTTGGAGGATTAAATTTCCAAGTAGAACATCACTTGTTTCCAAATATAAGTCACGTTCACTACAGAAATATAGCTCCTATAGTGAAGAAAACAGCGAAAGAATTTAATTTACCTTATTTATCTGAAGAATCTTTTTTTAGAGCATTAGGTTCACACGCTAAAATGCTTTATCAATTAGGGAGATAAGAGAAGTTTATTTTTCTAGGTCAATTTTTAAAACATGAATGTTAGGCTGTGAATTACTCACAACTGTTAGTTCTATGCTTACTTTGTCCTTTAAGCTCTGAGTATTAATTCGGATTACTATTTTACCTTTCATATTCTTTTTTATAAGCTTAGGATACTTTATGTCAAGGCAGTCGCAGTTGTCAATAATATTATAGATTTCTAAATCAGCTCCGCCCGTATTTGTGATCAAAAAGAAGCGCTCTACTATTAACTCATTTACTTTTCCTAGACTATAAGAAGTAGAGTTGAATTCTATTTTAGGTGCCAAATAGGATGTTTGACTATCAAAATTCTTCATGTTGCCATCTATTTCTTCAATAGCAATCATCTCTATTTTTCTTTGTTCAGCAGCTGCTTTGCTATAGATGGCACTTGCAGGATCATCTTCGTCTAAGTAAATAGTAGAAGCAAACTCTCCGTATGGAAGTTTTTGGATGATTAGTTTACCGCCATTATTAGCAGAACCATTTAAATAGGGTCTAAGTGCTCCATTCTCATAAGCAGCAAAATAATTGATTAAACTTTGAATTCTTCTTAGTGTAAGATTTAAGTTATAGTCTGCAGAAAATAATGAACTGGCAAAACCTTTAATTGTAAGCTGAATTTTTGCTCCTTTATCTAGCTCTTGTTTTAACAAAGGGGTGAAAAATTCTAAATCTTCAATTCCTGTAATAATATCTTCCTCAAAAAACTTTTTTATTTTATCTAATTCTACTTCATCTTGGGCATATTTACTAGAGTTTTTAATGGCATTTACATATTCATTTTCTAATTCAAGATAATCTTGTACTAATGCTTTATAGTTTTCTTTGGTAGTTGTGTCTCTAGAATTTGGATCTGGACTATCATTATGAAAATATAAGTTTAGGGGTAGATATTTATTTAAACTAACAACATTCTCTATGATAGGAAAAGATTCAAACTCCTCTTTAGTTTCTATTTCTTCTATTTCTTCTATTTCATAATTGAATATATATAAGTCATTACAACAACTGTTAAAGCCTCCAATATTGTCCTCAATTTTATTTGAGGAAATAAGGGCTTTATTGTTTTTTGCAAAGAAGTAATAATCGTCTTGAGAAGAATTTAGCTTATTACCAAGATTCTTAATCGTTTTTATATTCTTAATGTCACCTATTGCTTGAAAGTTGTCGTATCCACCAAAGCCATTGTGCCAATCAGAGCTGAAAAATAATGTCTTACTTTCTTTATGATAAAATGGAGTTATTTCATTTCCCTCAGTATTTATTACGTTTCCTAAGTTTAATGCTTCATCAAAACCAAAATCTTCTTTCTTGGCTAACCAAAGGTCATACCCTCCAAAGCCTCTTTCTCTATTTGAAACAAAAAGCAGGTATTTTTCTTTTTCTAATTCAATGAGTTGTGCTTGTGTATTATTAGAAGAAGGGTCGTTTATATTTCTATTTAAGGCTTTTGCATTTTTTACTTCTATTTTTTTAGCATCGTAGTCTCCTGACCAAATTTGACAAATGTTGTTTGTATCGCAAATGCTGAAATAAGCTGTTTTGGATTTCTCGTCTAAATAAAAGTTTGCCCAATTTTTATTTATCAAATCCAACTTAGAATTAGAACTTATTCTTAGCTCTTTTGCCTTAGAGCCTTTTACAAGTTCTTGGTGTAATATTCTACTTAAATAATGCTTGTCCCTCATGCTGCCGTCTTGTTCAATGCTATCTGCTCTTAAACTTGTGTAGAAAATTGTGTTATGATAGATGCTTGCACCAAATTCTGAACTTGAAGAATTTATTTCTGCTCCTAAGTTTTGAATGTCGATTTCTTCTGAGTCGGACTGTTTCATTGCCCAAGTATTTGAGTTTTTACTTTGGTCAATTCTTTTATACCAATAACTCTTCCTATCAGATCGATAGGGGATGATAGCTTTGTTGTAATATCTTCTTGCTTTTCTGTAGTCTCCTGAAGTTCGATAGGCTTCCGCTAGTCTGTAATAAACATCAGGAAACTCAGCTCCTCTATCAATTAAGCTGCTTTTTAAAAAATAACGAGCAGCTTTCTCGTTTTGATTTAGTTCAGAAAGGCTTAATGCATATTTATAAAGTACTTCTGCATTGGAAGAATCAACATTTAGTGCCTTTTCATAATAATAATTGGCTCCTAAAAAATCTTTCTGTTCGTAATATTTATCTCCAAACTCAACAATCTGGGGTGTACCTTGAGAAAAGATATCCAAGTTGAAGACTAGAAATGAAATAACAAGTATTATAGAAATTTTGGACACCTAGGATATTTTTTATAAATGGTTTTAAAACGCGAGAGAATATAGGTAACAGACAACTCAATGCCACCTCTATTGTTAGTTGCTCTATCTAAGTTTGAGGTATTGATGTCATAACTTAAACCTACATTCCATTGATTATAATCCATTCCCACTGCCGCTATTATAGCATCTGCATTTCTATACCAAAGTCCAAGATAGAAATTGCGCTTGTAGTAGTCATTTTGTTTTAATTTATATCTAACATTAGATCCGAAGATAGTTTCTTGAAATTCTCCTTGTTTTGCATAGTATATCGAAGGAAGGACATATATTTTATCACTAAGTGAAATATCTCCTTTAAGAAATAAATTAAACCTTTTGTCTAATGGAATAGTAGAGGAAAGAAAACTCTGATTTGCACTATTTAAATTAAAGTAACTAAACCCTATTTCATAACTATTTAAGTTCTCTAGGTATTCAAAAGCTACTCCTACACCCAAATTGAAATGGTTATAACTATCGTTATTAAAGGCTTCTCCGGAATTGGTGTTAGGATTAAATAAGCCATTTTGGTACTGCTGGTCAAAACTAAATTGATTGAAGTCTATACTTCTACTATTTAGGCCAAATTGAGTGCCAATTTTAACATTTAGAGAAGAGTCTTGAATGATTTTATAACTATATCCAATATTAGCGTAAAAGAAATTAGATTGAAGATTTCCAACTCCTGCTTGGTCATTTAGAAAGTTAATACCTAGATGCAAATTCTTCAATTTGGTAAAAGGATTTCTTATTTCTCCTGAAAATGCAAAGGTTGTAAATGGCTCACTAATGGAAGACCATTGATTTCTGTAGTTGCCATTCACCCTATAGCTGCCATTAAAACTACCCGTTAAAGCTGGGTTAAGATTTAAATAAGATTTATCAAACTGAGAAAAATGAAAATCTTGTCCCCTTAGTCCTAAACAACTAAAAGCAGCAAGAAAAAGTGATATAGTATAACGTTTTATCACCTAATAAGCGTGAAATTTCCCTTTTTTATAAACTCTTGACCGTCAAAACAAATTGCTTTTAAATGGTAAACAAATACCGCAGGGTCAGCAGCTCTGCCTTTATAATTCCCATCCCAACCAATATTCTTGTCCGTTGTTCTAAAAACTTCTTCTCCCCAGCGATTATAAATACTTAGTTCTAAGCTTTCAACATTTTCACCTCTAAGATAGAATACATCATTATTTCCATCCTTGTTTGGAGTAAAAGCAGATGGAATGAATATGTCAGGTTCTGCACAATTTATTTCGAATATACTATATCTAGTTAAGGCAACAACCTCGCATCCTGTATTTTGATCTGTTATGGTAACAAAGAAGGTAGTATTTCTTAGAGGGCGTGCAATGGGCCTTGCTGCAGTAGGATTGTCCAAGTATTCGGGCGGACTCCATTGGTAGGTCAAATTAGGACCATTCCTATTGGTAGATAATTGAATAGGCTCACCTTTGAAGGAAGAGTCTTTGCTGCTTACAATTATAGCATCTGTAAATACAGGAACATTTACTTCTACATCGGCCGAAGCATTATCATTACAGTTTAGTTGATTTGTTGCAGTAACCGTATAAGTTTGATCTGCAGTAGGAGAAATAGTAATTGTTTGACTTTGGTCACCACTTAAAATGTTTGCTTTTGGCTCCCAATTATAGTTTAAAGCTGTTCTAGAAAATAATACTCTAGCCTCTAAAGAGATGGTATCATTTAAACATATAGAAGTAAAGTCATCAACTTCAATTAAAACAGAGTCTAAATTTACAGTCACAGCTGAATCGGCTTCACATATTCCGTCTATTCCTTTATAATACAAGGTTAAATCATTAATAGGTGCTGTACTATATGTACTGTCAGTTGGTGGGTTTAACGGGTTTTGGAAGAAAGGATTTAAAGACCAGATAAAAGAAGATGCTGTTCCATTTGAATTGATAGATAATGTGATAGATTCTCCTCTACAAACTATGGTATCTTCAATCGGAACTAATTGAATGCCTTGGAATACTCGAATTGACTGTTGAATGGTATCCGAAAATCCGCATTCATTGTTATAACCCGCAATAGATATGGTATAGAGCCCTGCGTCGTTATAGGTTGCTAAAGGAAAGCTATCTGTAGTTGTGGATAAATTTTGACCATAGATTATTCTAAAAGAATCAGTGCCTATAATAGTTGTTTGTAATTGTGTGCTATAAGGCGAACAAACACTGTCCAATATATCTTCTAATCCAAGATCTAACCTAACGATTTTCGCTGTTGTTGAAGAAGTTTTTTCACAGTAATCATCTGTTATTTTAATGAAATAATCTCTTTCTCCTTCATTAGTAATAATTAGTACACTATCTAAAGGAAAGCTATTTAATGTATCACTAAAATTACTTCTCGAACTCCAAAGAAAGTCATTTGCTGTGCCAAAGCTGTTCAATGTTAGTTCTAAATCATCCATTCCACAATAAAGGGTATCTAGGATTGAGTCTATTTGTAAAGTATTGGCTTGAACGTTTAAATCGAAAGTAGTTACATCAGTAGTGTCGCAAATTTGGTTAGACACAGTTAGGCTTATTTGGTAATTACCAGGAATAGAGTAGGAGGTTGTTGTGTTTTGATTGACTCCATCATTTAGTCCATTACCGAAGTCCCATAAAAAAGTATCTACGTTAAATTGAATAGAATTCAATAAGACCGGACTGTTTACACAAATTGTATCATCTGAAATAGAAGAAACGTAAAGAACTGGTTCATAAAAAATGGTCATGGTGTCAAACTTAGGACAAGCATCTGTGATTGAATTTTCTAGTCGTATGTAGAAAGTGTCTAAACCTTGTCTTAGAGGAAATCTAATAATTGAATCTTCAGGATTTCCAAGGATAGTATCGAATAAAGGGCTTCTAGAAACGATAGTAAGATTAGAATTTATAGAGTTTACTTTTAAATCAAAGGTATCAGAATAGCAAGCTATAGTATCGGATAGCTTATCAAACGAAATATTATCAGGAAAAGCAAAAATAGTTTGGGAAGTAAATGCGTCTGTAGCACAAATGGTATCTAAAACAGTTTGTCCTATAGTATAAGTGCCGGGTGTGGTAATTAAAATAGTAGTATCTCTATTTTGAAAACCACCTTGAACTGGGGTGCCGTAAAAATCCCAAACTATATCATTGGCTCTTTTGCTTCTATCTTCAATGGTTACTGCGACAGTGTCGCCCGCAGCAAGGCAAAACGCTAGAGTATCTGCAAAAAAACTGGCTACGGGAATGATTTCAAAGTCATATTTATAGAGAGCATTATTACATATACCATCGAATGGTTTTTGAGGAAAAGCCGCATTAGAACTTGTTGGAAAATCTGAATTTGTGAAGCAAGATGCGCAGATAGATTGATAGATGATAAGCAGAGCTAAGACCACCAAGAAAAGAGGCATAAACTAAACTATCTAAGTCTCTATTAATTACATAAAAGTAAAAATCATTTCTATCAGTTGTACTTTGTTCAGCATTCGCCGTTAAAGGCATATTGGGATATAGAGTTTTAGCTCCTTCTCCTGTTTGTATAGAGCCACCCCAACCGGAGGTGTATATATTTAAACATCTATCAACTAAAAATGCGGTAGGGCTTATATTGATTCTACCAATATTATTACCATTTCCAAAGGTGTGTGAAAACTCAACATTACTCAGCGTAGAATCTAGTTTCATAATAAATTGACATGCTCCAGTATCCGCTATGCTTGAATTAACTATTGGGTAATTGGGATTGCTAGTTTGCCCAAAGGCATAGAAATTATTAAATCGATCAGATTCTACAAAATAGGCTTGATCATAATTTGTGGACCCCAAAAAGGTGCTATAAAGTATAGAACCATTAGAGGATAGTAAAGTCATAAAACCATCTGCAGTCCCACCAAAAGACGATGTCGCGTATGCGTTAGTAGTTGTAGGAAAGTTAGTAAAGCTTCTGGTTCCACCACCTACTAATATTTCATTTCTATCGGTTACCTTTAACGAATAGATGGCGTCATCTGCTGCTCCTCCCAAGTATCTAGTCCAAATTAAACTATCCAAATTTGGACTGAATTTCACTATTAACCCTTCTTGTAATCCACTAAACTGACTCAAACTAGTATCTAAGTTAGAAGAATGCGTTGATGTGCCAATATATATGGTATCATTCTCGTCAACAGTTATCTCACCTCTAAAATGATCCCCATAATTATAAACTAAGTTGGTATATGATGGAATGTTTGAGGAATTAAAGTTTAAGCCATCAGAAGAGTTGCCACCAAAAAAAGTAGAAGCCAATAAATTCCTTCCATTCCTGCTAAACTTACTTATGGCTATATCATTACCTGAAGAATAAATTTGTCTATAATTATTTAAAATAACCCCTACAGAATTTGTTTTTTGTGTTTTGTATGAGCCTGTAGTTATTGGATAATCTGCCGAGCTTGTAATTGCAAGCACTATCAATTCTTCGTTACTATTAACCACCATACTAGCAACAGCCTCTGATTCTATACCACCTAAGAAGGTATTGTACAATAATCTAGTGCCATCGTCAGAGAATTTACTAATTACTATATCTACATCACCACCTCCAAAATTCTGTTGGTAACCATTGATCGTGTTATTGTAATTATTTTCGAAAATGGTTCCACCCATATACCCATTGCCTGAATTATCATAAGTAGCTGTCATTCCGAAATTGGTTGTATTAGAACCAGAGTAAGTAGAGAATACTAGTTGAGGATCTATTATTAAGGCATTCTCTGATGCATAGTTTTCGGGGAATTGAAATTGGATGCTATTATCTTCATTCATTACAAATTGACAGTCTATTGATCTAATTTCTCCATTTATTTCTTGGAAAGCAATTGGAGCTTTTTCAATAAGAGTTCCAAAAGCATGTTCTACAATTAAATTGCCTTCTGAAATAGTAGGATTTGCAACACCGTCGTATTTTATTTTGATAAGTTTTGGGTCTGCATAAGGCGCTAAAATAAAATCATATTTTAAGTAACCATCTTTGAAGTAATATCGAATATCTATTCCAGGGTAGATATTTTCTAATAGCATCTCTTGGTAGGAGTATACTCCAGTTTTCCATTTGGATTTATCTTTTCCTAAATAGTAATTATTATAGGAAGAAGAAGCATTTACTGCTGTGAGTTTTGCTTCTGGATTAGCTCCGATAAATATAGAGTTAAAGAAATGTGCTTCTATTTCTCCCTTTTCTTCATCGGCATGATTTGATTCGTGATCAGGGTTTTCTATAAATTGGTAGCGAATGCCATAATTGGTGAAAAATATAGATGCCTCTTTTAATTCGGTTTTAAAATAAACATCTTGATGCCATTGTCCTTCATTTTTTATAAAAGCATATCTGTCTGTCTTCTTTTCGTTCTCTTGTGAAATGAGAAAAAGAGGGATTAAAAACAAAAGGAAAAACGGATATTTACTCAAAAGAATTAGACGTTTATACGTAAAGTTAAGCAAGTCTTTATTTCTATCAAGATAGACGCACAAAACTTTATTGAGTTGCTTCAAAAATGAATAAAAATGATAGTTGTAGCAGATAGTGGTTCCAGTAAGACAGATTGGAGGGTGATTGATGAGAATCAAATCCTACAAATCTCTACTATTGGCCTAAATCCCGATTTTGTAAATGAGGTTCAAGTGAAGGAAATTGTTAGCGAAGCTTTTAAAAATGTTACGGTAAATAAAGTGAAACAGTTATTCTTTTATGGCTCAGGAAGTTCTTCAGATAGTAGAAGAGCGATCGTAGAAAGTGGTTTAATTAAAGTATTTCCAAATGCAAAATTAGAAATAGAACACGATTTGTTGGGAGCCGCTAGAGCAGCTTGTGGAAGAAATGGAGGATTGGCGGTTATCTTAGGTACAGGTAGTAATTGCTGTTTATTTGATGGCGAAAAAATTATCCAATCCTATAGAAGTGGAGGTTACATTCTTGGGGATGAGGGAGGAGGAGTAGACTTTGGAAAAAGAGTAGTGAAAGCTTTTATTGAAGATAAAATACCAAAAGAATTAAGAGATAAGTTTGATTTTAGATATAAATTAAACGTAGACGATATACTTAAGAAAATCTACAAAGAAAATTTCCCAAATAGATTTTTAGCTTCTTTTTCTCCTTTTATTTATCAAAATAGGGAACACCCTTTTATGGTTGAATTAATAAGTAATTCTTTTCGCTCCTTTTTTGAGAATCAAGTTTTAAGGTACCCAATAGAAAAAGATATTTCAATTCATGCAGTTGGATCTATTGCTTATTACTATCACGATTATTTTAGAGCTATAGCTGAAGAATATTCCATTCCGGTTGGAAATATTATTGAAAAGCCAATAGCTGCACTAACTCTCTATCACCAAAGCTCAAGCTTGGATTAAAAATATACAAGGTTTTTTATTTAGATCTGGAAGGTTCATATTTCTCCACTGTCCAACTTCTTTGGTTTTAATATACTCTTTTGGCAGAGTAATAGAGGCTGCAATGCATAAACGTGTTTTAGGATTTAGCTCTTTGAGCAGATCTTCTAATAAATAATTATTTCTGTAAGGAGTTTCCATAAAGATTTGAGTTCTTCTCAATTGCATGGATTCTGCTTCTAACTCCTTTATTTTTGAAATTCGTTGTTTTTGTTCTTTAGGCAAATAAGCATGAAATGCGAAATTTTGACCATTCATTCCACTTGCTATTAATCCGAGTAGAATAGAGGAGGGACCTACTAGCGGAATAACTTTGCAATTATGTTGGTGCGCTAATTTAACTATATCAGATCCTGGATCAGCTATACCTGGGCAACCTGCATCCGATAATACGCCTATATCAAATCCTTCTTTTAACCATTCACTAGCCTCTTGAACCCCTTTTTCTATTTCCCTCTTATTGATCTCTATAAACTCACTTGAATCAATTTTATCTCTAAGGCCAAGACTAGTTATATAGCGTCTACTTTCTCTAATATTCTCAACTACAAAATGATTAAGACTTATTATGGTTTCTCTAACTGAGCTAGCTATAATAGAGGATGGGTTTTCTATAACTCCCAGGCTTGTCGGGATAAGGTATACTTGACTTTTAGACATTTTCTATATCTGTTATCAATTTATTGCAAGCCTCATCTAATAAATTGTAAACATTTTCAAAACCATCTTCGCCACCAAAATAAGGGTCGGGAACAGACATATTAGAATTCGGGTGACTTAAGTTTAGAATAAGATCCACTTTTTCCTTGTCTTCTTCATTTTCTGCTAAAGCAATAATGTTCTCATAATTGGAATAATCCATAGCGTAAATCCGATCAAAGTTTTTGAAGTCTTCCTTTGTAAATTGTCTGCCTTGAAGCGCACTTATATCTATTCCATGCTCTTCACTATTCTTTTGGGCTCTATGGTCAGGGCTCTGTCCAATATGGTAATCAGAGGTGCCAGCTGAATCTACCACATGATTTAAGCCTCTAGCTTCTATTTTCTTTTTTAGAATTCCTTCTGCTACAGGAGAACGACAAATGTTTCCTAAACAAACCATCAATATTTTCATAAGTACAAAAAAAAGTCCAGCATGGCTGGACTTGTAATTTATTGAATACTAATCTTTTTTTCTAAATCTGTTATATAACCTCTAAAGCGTTTATCTGTATCAATGAGATTGTTTACTGTTTTACACGCATGTAGTACAGTTGCATGGTCTTTACCTCCACAGTGCATGCCAATATTTGCTAAACTAGATTTAGTCATTTTCTTAGCAAAGAACATTGCTATTTGCCTAGCTTGTACAACTTCTCTTTTTCTAGTCTTTGACTTTAACAATTCTATTGGTAGGTCAAAATAATCGCAAACTACTTTTTGTATATAGTCTATAGAAACTTCTCTAGCAGTATTCTTAACAAATTTGTCAATCATCTGCTTAGCAAGTTCAAGCGTTATTGCTTTCTTATTTAATGAAGACTGAGCTAATAAGGATATTAATGCACCTTCTAGCTCTCTAATATTCGTTGTAATGCTGTATGCTAAATATTCTACAACTTCTTTAGGAAGTTCTAAACCTTCATTATACATCTTAGTTTCTAAGATAGCAATTCTGGTTTCTAGTCCAGGATTTTGAAGGTCTGCAGATAATCCCCATTTAAATCGAGAAAGTAACCTTTGTTCCATGCCTTGCATTTCAACAGGTGCTTTATCACTAGTAAGGATTAGTTGTTTTCCTGTTTGATGTAGGTGGTTAAATATATGGAAGAATACATCTTGGGTTTTTTCTTTACCACTAAAAAACTGTACATCATCTATGATTAATACATCCATCATTTGATAGAAGTGAATAAAATCATTTTGATTGTTATTTCTTACAGCATCAATAAACTGATGGGTAAATTTCTCTGAAGAGACGTATAGTACAGTTTTACTAGGGTGGTTGTTTTTAATTTCTATTCCTATTGCATGCGCAAGGTGAGTTTTACCTAAACCAACACCTCCGTAGATTAATAGTGGATTGAATGCCGTTCCTCCCGGGTTTTTAGCTACTGCATAGCCTGCAGAACGAGCTAATCTATTACAATCTCCTTCAATAAAGTTATCAAATGAATAATTTGGATTCAATTGAGAATCTATATTTACCTTTTTTAAACCAGGAATTATAAAAGGATTTCTAATCCCTTTCTCTCCACTAACATCCATAGGGACTGCTACTGGATCATTTTTTAATGCTTGTCGGTTTGTGGTAGGTATCTTAACAGTATAAGGCTTTGGACTATGAAGATTGTTCTCCATTATAATGCTGTATTCTAATTTGCCTTCAGCACCTAATTCCTTCTTTACTGTTTTCCTTAAAAGAGAGATGTAATGTTCTTCAAGCCATTCATAGAAAAATTGACTTGGAACCTGAATAGTTAGTACGTTTTTGTCTAACTTGATGGGAGTAATGGGCTCAAACCAGGTTTTATAACTTTGAAGGCTAACGTTATCTTTTATAACAGACAAACAATTTTCCCAAACCTGATTAAAGTCTTTACTCATAATTTCTTTTTATTAGTTAGTTAATCTCACGCGTTCAACTTAAACTTTAAAAGTGTAAGAAACAAGAAAAAGTTAACATTTTTTTAATCAAATGTTGTAGAAAAAATTAAATCTTAATTAGCTGCTAAGTACCTTATTTTTAGGGACTTAATTAGAATTCTACTTCTTCTTGAACGCCTGACAAATATTTGAAGAAAAAAGTGAAATAAAAAACATTTTACACCTTGATTTTTAAAAATTTTATTCTCTATTAAGTTTTTTTTTAATTGTGTATAATTGAATATGATTCAGGAGGAAATTAAACTTAGGGTTAGATATGCAGAGACAGACCAAATGGGTTTTGTCTATTATGGTAATTATGCACAATATTTAGAATTGGGTAGAGTAGCAGTAATGAAGAAAGCAGGTGTTTCTTATAGAGAGTTAGAACTAAGTGGTATAGGCTTACCGGTTAAGGATATGAATATCCAATTTTTAAGAGCAGCTACCTACGATGATGAAATAAGAGTAATGACTACTATTGATACTATGCCAACGAACAGAATTACTTTTTACTATAAAATATATAGAGAGTTAGATTTACTTGTAGAGGCAAGTACTACTTTGTTTTTTATGGATAAAGCTAGTTTAAGACCTTTAAGAATGCCTAATTGGGTGGAGAATCAATTAAAGCCTTTCTTTAATTGAATAAATTTTTTTCTAGAGTGAAAGAAGTATTCCCAAACGACACTTCCCTTATAAATACCTTTTTTATTAGCATCTATTGCCTTGATTCGGGCTTTAGGCATCGCATAAAATGAAAAATGAGCTCTTATTATTGCCCAAGCATGATCAATTCCATTGCTAAGCAAGAACTTTATAAATGCAATAGCATCTAGTTTCATTCTCCAAATAATTTTAAGCACAGTATAATTACTTTGATCATTTTTATAAAGGGTAGCTAGGCTATTTCTGAAATTTAAAAAAGTTTTTCTTGGATTGCTGCTTTGCAAGCTTCCTCCGCCTAAATGATAAACAGTACTTTCAGGAACATAATAAACCTGATAACCTCTGTTTTTAGCTCTCCAGCATAAATCAATCTCTTCCATATGGGCGAAATAGTTTTCATCAAAGCCACCTAAATTTTTAAAAACGGAAGATCTGATAAACATACATGCACCACTTGCCCAAAAGATTTCTTTTCTATGATCATACTGACCTAAATCCTTTTCCATAGATTGGAACAGTCTCCCTTGACAAAATGGATATCCAAGATAGTCTATAAAACCTCCTGCAGCCCCTGCATATTCAAATTCATCCTTCTGTAAATAAGCTTTAATCTTAGGTTGAGCAATAGCACAAGATTCATTTTCTCCAAAATAATCTACTATTGGTTGAATCCAATTTTTAGTAACCTCTACATCAGAATTAAGCAGTATAAAAAACTCCTCCTCTAAGTGCATTAAAGCATCATTGTAGCCTTTTGCAAACCCACCATTCTCCTTATTTATGATGAGTTGAACTTGAGGGAATTCATTCTTTAAAACAGAAATAGAGTCGTCTGTAGATCCATTATCTGCAACGTATATAGTTGCATTATCTGTGTACTGAACTACAGAAGGAAGGAAGGTTCTCAGGTGTTTAACACCATTCCAGTTTAAAATAACTACTGCCGTCTGATTGCTCATGAAAAAGTTTAGGCCGTAAAGCTAATAAAATATTTATCTGGGATTATTCCAAAGATCTTCTGCTTCTTGATTCAGTATAGCACCATCTGGAACCTCTAAATTATTATTTAAGGTAGGGTTGGTAGCACTAATTAGTTCAGCTTGCCAATTAGGATTGTTAATTTCTCCAGGGATATTAGAGTGAAGAACTTGATAGCCTAGCATTTCCATAGTTGGACTATAAAATATAATTTTTCTATCCGTTCTACCACCTAGTTTATAATATTGCCAAATACTGTAAGGATAGGTATCTCTTTGGTAAGGTACATTTTGCATAGCTGAAGGTTTGCCATACTTTAAATAAATCCTACCTCTGTCTGTTGTATATCCTTTAACACCGCCGTAGCCAAACATTTCTTGTACTAAATCTACTTCTCTTTTGTATTCATTCCAAGCTCTTTCAGGGTTGGTATTGTCTCTACTCATCCAAAAGTTTAAGAAAAATCGTTGCATCAACTTTAAATCTGAATAAGCTAACTGATTTTGTGCAAACTGCAATTCACTAGTTGAAGCAATGGGAGTGAGGCATCGTATAAATTCTGCCAACTGTTCTTTGTTCGTTAAAGAATCAACAAAAGTGTTTTCCGATTCTACTGCAGAGTAATTGACTAAAGAGGTATTACTTTGATAAAATTCTACTTCTCTTTCCGCAATTACTTCGTTGTTTTTATTTTTAATGGCAACGTGCAGTTTATATCTTCCTGTGGGAAGTTCTTTTAAATTGAAATTCTGAATTACAGGTATAACTTCATCTGTTTGCAGACGTTTGAGGGCATTTAAATTGGCAATTACTTTGTTAGAACTAACACTTCTAATACCATATTCCATCAAAAAGGCTTCTCCTTCTCCCAATGTTTTATCACTATTGTATATTTCTTGATAGAAGTATAAGCTCTGATTATAGTCGTCATACATTTGAGGAAAGTTTGGTGCAATATCAAATCCATGTTTAGAAAAAGATGTTTTTTCTGTTGTTGCTTGAATATTTGTTGCTAATTGTATTTCCGAAAGTTCTAATTTGTTTTCAGTGAAATTGATTTCTCTTAAATCTTGGCTTACCGTATCCATTTTACCACTAACCAAATCTCTAGCAAATAAGGTGAATTTGTACTTACCATTTGGCACGCTAACCCTTTTCATATCAATGATGTCTTGAATTTCCATACTGTTTTTATATATCGGAGAATTCAGTCTAAATTTTTCAAAAGCAATAACCTCTTTTCCTTTTTCTATCAAGTAGGTCATTTCTAAATTGGCTTGAATTCCTCCTTCCACTTCGGTGTAATTGAGTGACTTTCCATTGATAGACAGATAAAACTCTATATATGCTTTACCACCGGGTACTTTGAAAATGGTATAGGGTAATACAAGGTTAACTGCTGATAATGATGCAGTTGATAGGAAAAAGATGCTAAATAAAAGCCAAATAATTCGTTTCATACACTACTAAATTACTTATGTAGACACATTAAAATAAAAAAACGTTTCAAAAAAGTTTTCATTTTTAAAAGCTTTGCTACTTTTGCGGCGGAGAAATGGCAGAGCGGTTGAATGCACCAGTCTTGAAAACTGGCATACCGAGAGGTATCGGGGGTTCGAATCCCTCTTTCTCCGCTTCAAAAAGCTCAAAACGAAAGTTTTGAGCTTTTTTGTTTTCGGAAAAGCGTTAAGCTTGCTTATAAGCTTTAGAGAAAACAAAAAAGAAAGCGATTCAACGAATCGATTGAGCTTTTTGAAGCGATACCAACCCTCTAGGATGGACGAGCTGAAAGCGAAGTCAATCCCTAATTTAGATTAGTATAAAAAAGCGTTAAGCTCGCTTTAGTTTAGAGTTATTTATTCAACACTTTCGTTTTTATCTTTTAAACATCTGTGAGCTAGATAACTTTATTGATCTAATGAATTTACAATATTTACGTAGTAAGCATTTTGAGCTTTAACTGTTTTAGTTGAAAGTATGACAATATAGTCGGCAAAGCGGTAATAAAATGCCTTTCCAAGTTCTTCATCTAATTCAGTTTTTGTAAAATTTTCTTTTGGAATAGATTTTTTTATCTCCAAGTAGTGTTCTTTATCAAAAAAAGCAAACAATACTTCATCTTCTATTTTATTGAACATACTTAAAGGTTCGTTTTGCAGACCTTCGGCCTCCTCGCTGTATCTGTCTTCGCAAACATATAGTTTTTGCTGAGTATCAAAGTAAAACCCATTAACCAAAGCAAAAGTTTCTAAGTCAACTTCGTCTAATCCTCTTATTTTATGCAATTCATCTAAGGTCAATAAACAGTTTTGACTATAAGTACAGAAAGAGAGTGAGAATAATGTTATAAATAGTATACTTTTCATCAGTTTTAATGTTATTTACAGGATATCATACTATTAAAGGTAGTGAAATGTTACATTTTTTTGAGAGATTATTAATTAAAGGAGAAGGGTTGAATTTTTTACAATTGAGTTAATAGCCAATCAGGGAATTTCAAATTATGAATGCTTCAATTTAAATTGGCTAATTGCTAAAATAGCTGAATGCTTAAATTGGGTTAAATCTTATCTTAAACCAACCATGATGTTTAATAAAAAATAATTCTGAACATACTTAAATAATTATCGTTTGCTTTGCATTAAAGCCTTTGTATGAAGTTTTTTGATGAGAAAACAGCTGTTGATTTAGAGTTTGATCAAATTCGAACTTGGCTTTCTAATTACTGTAAAACAAAAACAGTAGGGGAAAAGCTTATTCGCCTGCAACCTTTAAGAAATTCTAAAGAAATTGAGTATCGCTTAGAACTTGTACATGAACTGCAACTCATTCGAAATAAAGGACTCCGCTTTCCTAGAATGGAATTTGAAGAGCTTCACAAAGAAATAAGGCTTTTGCAAATTACCGCTTCTGTTTTAGAAGAAGTTAGTATAATTCATATTCTAGATGCTTCTCGTTTTGTGAATGAGCTTTTCTTATTTTTTAAAGACAATTTGGATTTTTTTCCAAATTTAAAAGGGCTAATAGCTAAAGCACACTATACGAAATCCATTGAGAAAAAGGTAGATACCGTTTTTGATAAACGTCTTAAAATTAAAGATGATGCTTCTCCAGAACTGGAGAGGATTCGTCAGCGTATTTCAGCCTTAAAAAAACAAATCAATAGAAATTTTGAGAAAGCCTTAAAGACTGCTAAAAATAAAGGCTTTATAGACGATATCAGTGAAAATGTTATTGATAATCGTAGAGTAATGACGGTACTTTCTACTTATAAAAGACAAGTAGATGGGAATATCTTAGGGTCGTCTAAAACAGGTTCTTTGAGTTATATAGAGCCACAAATAAATAGAGCACTAAATTTTCAGCTAGACCAATTGAAAGACGATGAACGTAAAGAGATTCGTAGAATTTTAGCTGCTCTTACTGAATTTATGCGAACTCATCTAGACTTAATTACTGCATATCAGCAGATTATTTGTGATTTTGATGAAGTAAATGCTAAAGTGCAATTGGCTCAAAAAATTGGAGGTCTTCGTCCACTTTTAAACTTTAAAAATCAGGATACTTATTTGAAAGAGGCCTATCATCCCATATTGAAAGTAAAAAATGATGAGGCTAAGCAGAAAACTATCCCACAAACCTTTTCTCTAACCCAAAAGAATCGTTTATTAGTTATTTCAGGTCCAAATGCAGGTGGTAAGTCTATAACATTAAAGACTATAGGATTACTGCAGTTGATGTTGCAATCTGGTCTATTAATTCCGGTAGATGCTACAAGCAAATTTGCCTTTTTTGATTATATTCTTTCTGATATTGGAGATAACCAATCTATTGAAAATCAATTAAGTACATATAGTTATCGGTTGCAGCGGATGAACTTTTTTCTGAAAAAGTTAAGTCCTAAAAGTTTGTTATTATTAGATGAATTTGGGACAGGTTCAGACCCAGAATTGGGCGGAGCATTAGCGGAGGTGTTTTTTGAAAAGATTTATGAAGAAGGTTGTTTTGGCGTAATTACAACACATTACTCCAACATCAAATTAAAGGCAGCAGAATTAGCAGAGGCAGAGAATGCCAATATGCTATTTAACAGAAGTACCTTAACTCCTGAGTATTTGTTAGAAGTTGGTCAGCCAGGTTCTTCTTTTACTTTTGAAGTTGCTCAAATGAATGGTATTCCTAAGAACATGCTTAAAGAGGCCAAACTGAAGGTAGATAAGCAAAAAGTAAAATTTGACCAATTAATTTCAGATTTGCAAAGAGAAAAGTCCATTTTGCAGAAATTGAAGAAAGAAAGTTATGCAGCCAAATTGGCTATGGAGGAAAGCAAGGAGGAGTTTGAAGAAAAAAGTGAGCATTTTGAAGAGCGTTTAAAAACGCAGGAAAGATTGATAGAGAAGAATAATAAGTTTTTGAATCATGGGAAGAAAATGGGTCAGTTTATTCAAAATTTCCCAACCAAATCAAAGAAAAAGCAAGAGGAACATTTGCAAGAATTAAAGAAGTACTTAACTATAGAGAAAACAAAAATTGAATTAGCGATTAAAAAAGCACAAGATGCAGAAAGGAAGAAGCAAGAGGTTCAAAAGGCGAAAAAGCCAAGTAAGAAGAAGGCGAAAGTAAACCCCAAAGCAAAGCCTATAGTTGTTGGCTGCAGAGTAAAGTTAAAGCAAGGAAAGCAAAGTGGAGAGGTTATCTCTATAGATGCAAACGAAGCTACAGTAGTATTTGGAAACTTAAAAGCCAAAGTGAAATTGGATCAGCTGATTGGAATGTAGAATATAGATAATGAATCTGAGAATTATAAATTTCAATTTTCTACTTTCTAGCTAATTTTGACTTTCATGAACAGAACAGATTTATCTTCTGAAGATTTTACCTACGATTTAGCGGAAGAGAGGATTGCTAAATATCCCTTAAAGAATAGGAATCAATCTAAGTTATTGACTTACAAAGCCGGTAAAATTGGAGAGGATGTGTTTTCTAATTTAAATAATCACCTGCCTAAGGGTTCAGTTTTAGTATTTAATGATACCAAAGTATTGGCTGCTCGCTTGTATTTCCAAAAGGAAACAGGTGCAAAAATCGAAATCTTCTGTTTAGAGCCTTTTGAAAGTACTGTAGAACAAGCTTTGACATCAACTGAAAATTGCAGGTGGCAGTGTATGGTCGGGAACTTAAAACGCTTTAAGGAAAAGGACATTTTACAGTTGGAGATTGCAGGGGCTTTATTAAAGGCTAGTATTGTTAAGAAGCGAAAAACGGATGTTATCATTCAATTTATGTGGAGTGGGAAAGTTGAGTTCTCAAGGATCTTAGAGGAAGCAGGTGAAATTCCATTACCACCCTATTTAAATAGAGATACAGAGCTAGAAGACCAAGAGAATTATCAAACTGTATATGCTAAAACGGAGGGAGCTGTTGCTGCACCAACTGCAGGCTTACATTTCGTAGCTGAGCAATTAGATAGCTTACAAAAAGAAGGACATCATTTAGCTTATTTAACACTTTATGTTGGCGCGGGTACTTTTCGTTCTGTAAAGACCGATAAGTTGGTAGACCATGAAATGCATCAAGAACGGATCGTGATTTCTAAAAAGGCCATTGAGCTGCTATCCCATAGAAAAGGCAGCATTATTAGTGTTGGAACTACTAGTCTGAGGTCATTAGAAAGTATGTATTGGATGGCTGTGAAGATGCACACAAACAATAATATTTACGAAAAAAGTATTAGTCAAGAAGATGCATATGAATTAGCTTCTACTTGGACATGGAAAGAGGCATGTGATTACCTTTTAAAAGTTCTTAATGAAACAAAGAGAAATGAAATTGATTTTCATTCAGGCCTATTCATCATGCCAGGTTATGAATGGAAAGCTATAGATGGATTAATTACCAACTTTCATCAACCTAAGAGCACTTTATTAGCTCTAGTTTCTTCTTGGATAGGGGAAGATTGGAGAAAGGTATATAGCTATGCTTTAGAGAATGATTTTCGTTTTTTAAGTTATGGTGACTCCTCTTTACTTTTGAGGTAGGTCTAGATTTCATACTCTAAACTTCTCCAATCTGTATTTTTTTTGGCCCAAGCTTTTACAAAAGGGCAGTAAATCACAATTTGTAATCCTAGTTTTTGACCGTACTTCAAGGCATGTAAAGCTAGGGCCTCACCAATCCCTTGACTAGCTATTTCTTTTGGAACGCCGGTATGCATAATATAGAAATTTCCTTCACTGATGCGGTATACAATTTCTGCTTTATGCTCACCTTCTAGTATTTCAAATTGACCGTTTTCTTCGTTATGGTATATTTTGAAGTTCATATGCATAATTTAATTAAGCAACTCAAGAAAATTAAGAATAAATAAGAGGAACCATAGAAACAATCTTACTCTATTAACCTTTACCAACTCTTTTGCTGGAGGAATTGGATTAGAAATTCTATCAATCTTACTGTGCAGAGGAACCGCTTGTAAAAAAGTTAATGCCCAAAGAGCTATAACAATAAGAAGAGAAATCACGGTGTTATAGCTGAAAGTATTGATGAATTGTATGCTAACTAGAATAGCTTGGCTTAACATCAAGGGTAGAACAACTACAGTAATTCTCCTTGTGTATTTTGGATGCCATCGTTTTAAATCTTTTGCACTCATTTGCGTAAAAGAAGGGTAAATAATTAGCTGTACTAAAAGAATAAGCACAACTAATCCAAAATCTACCAGAAGTCTAAATAGAAGTAAATTCATTAATTAAAAAAAGAAATAAAGTTGTTACGATGACTCCAAGCCCAAAGCATAAGTATTGGGTGTATTATTATTAAACGGAACCATGAAATAAATGCTGAAACACAGAAATAACCTTCGAAGCAATTCCCTTCAGAAATAAAGTAAATGTGAGAAGGAATGAATAGGAATAAAAGTAAAACTATTCCATAAACCCCTGATCTTCTGCTTTTAGGATAGACTAATAATAGAGCTAGAAATATTTCTGCAGCACCACTTAAATAGTTTATTGCTTTTGGCATTGGAAGGTAATCTGGTATTAAGGGGATATAGAAATCTGGAATGATAAAATGATTAAATCCTGCTAATAGGTAAAACCCAATAAGAGTTGTTAAACTATATTTTTTCATTTGTTAAACTCCATTTGGTTTGTCTGTGCACTTGTCTTAAAATCAAAAAGAAAGGGATCCACCAAATCAAATCATTTCCAATTAATAGGTAACCAAACTTGGGGTCAATTTTTTCTAAATAAACATTTATTACATACCCCATAGGTCCAAATATTTTACCAAGAAAGCCCACAGCAATTATAGGCCAATGTCGAATTGGGTCAAAACTAGACCACCAATAACCTAAGCCATATACGCCAACAATCATTCCTGTACCTTGCCAAATAGTTGAGTAAGAAGGTAAATCCATTCCCATCCATTCAAAGTAACTATTAGGAAAAAGCACTACCCAAGCGCCCCATATAATATTATAAACTGCAGCTAATTGCATGCAGACTTTCATTTGATTGCTTGTCATGGTTTGGAGATTTTTAATTACACAAATAAGTATAGTATTTGTTCTTTCATTGGGGATTTAGCTTGCTATATTTGTCTCTCTTTATTTTATTACTCTTGAGCAAAAAGAAAACTCTATTTATTACTAACGATGGCTTAACTGATCCTCTAGGTCAATCTCAAATTCTTCCTTATTTAGTAGGGCTTTCGAAAAAATATCAGATCACCATTATAAGTTCTGAAAAGAAAGATAATTATGAAGAGAATAAAAATCAGGTAAATGAGATCGTAAAAAAGGCTGGTATCCAATGGACTTATTTTATTTATCGATCATCTATTCCAATTTTATCTCCTTATTTAAACTATAGAAGTCTTCTTCAGAATGCAAGGGCTGTTTGCAAGCAAAATTCCATAGAGATGGTCCATTGTAGGTCTATTCTTCCTGCTATGGTTGGAAACAAACTGAAAGAACAGTTTAATATCGCTTTGCTTTTTGATATAAGGGGATTTTGGGCAGATGAAAGAGTAGAAGGTAATCTTTGGAATTTGAAGAATCCAATTTTTAGGGTTTTATATGATTTTTTTAAGAGGAAAGAGAAATATCTTTTTCGAAGAGCAGATGGTATAATCACCTTAACTAAGAATGCTAAAGAATATATCTTAGATAATTTTCAGACTAATAAGATTTTTGGGGTAATACCCTGCTCCGTAAATATTGATCATTTTTCCAAATTATCTCTAGATAAATCAAAACAAATAAGCTTAAAAGAGTCGTTAAATATAGATAAAGATGCTTATGTTTTAGGATATATAGGTTCTTTAGGAACAAGATATCGGTTGGAAGATATGCTAGCTTTTTATAAAGAATTAAAAAAACAGGAAGAAAATGCAATTTTATTTTTTGTTACAAAAACACCTGTAGATTTTATTCATAAATATCTGAGGTCCTTAAATATAAGTGAATTAGATGTTAGAATTATTTCCTCTGATTATAATAATATGCCAAACTACATAGATCTCATGAATGCATCCATGTTTTTTGTAACTGTAGGTTTTTCAGGTAAAGCAGTTTCTCCAACCAAGCAATCAGAAGTGCTTAGCATGGGTAAACCAATAGTTGCTAATGCAGGTTTGGGCGATACGGATATTATTTTAAAAGAGAATAACCTTGGAGTCTTGGTAGATTCTTTTGATCTCGAAAGCTTGAAAAATGCTGCGACTAAGCTGTTGAATACTAGCTTTAATGCTGAAGAAATTAGGAATACAGCTATACAAGAGTTCTCTTTACCTAAGGCAATTAATAGTTATGAAAAAATCTATTCAAAACTAATTGGAGATGAGTGATTATACCTATAGTCCAGTAAAAGAAACAGCTGTAAATTCAACCATTGTCTCAGAATTTGAAATTGATGGTGAAAATATCGACAGACAAACAGTAGAGTCATTTGGCGATGAATGGAAAAAGTTTAATGCATTCTCAGAAGAAGAGATTAAGAATGCAGGAGACCAATATTTTGATGTTATAGATTTTAATGAATTACCTAATAATGCCAAGGTATTAGACTTAGGTTGTGGCTCTGGAAGATGGACCAAGTATATGTACAACAAGGTGGGTTATATTGATGCAGTTGACCCGAGTAAGGCCATTTATCATGCGGCTTATCAATACCATCATTTAGAAAATATTCGATTTACGCGAGCCGGTGTTAATGATTTACCCTTTGAAGATGAAAGCTATGATTTTATAATATCATTGGGAGTTTTACACCACATACCTAACACTCAAAAAGCTTTGGATTCTTTATTAAAAAAGCTAAAACCTGGAGGTCAGGCATTGATTTATTTGTACTATGCTCTAGATAATCGGGGATTAGCCTATAAATTTATTTTCTTTCTAAGCACATTTTTAAGAAGCCTTGTTTCTAAATTGCCTCAAGGGCTGAAATTTTTCATTGCTGACCTTATTGCTGTTCTAATATATTGGCCTTTAATTACTTTTTCTAGGATTATTAGGGCTTTATTCCCCAATCAAAAATGGTATTCTGCTATTCCCTTATCCTATTACTTAGATAAGTCTTGGAATATTGTTAGAAATGACGCATTAGATCGTTTTGGAACACCATTAGAGCAACGTTTTTCTAAGTCTGAAATTAGAGCTATGCTAGATAAATGTGGTAATTTCAAAGTTGTTTTTTCTGAAGGAGAACCTTATTGGCATTTTAAGATTACAAAGATATAATGGCCACTAAAGTATTATTCATAGCTAATCATAGATTGGACAGATCACCTGGCCAACGTTTTAGATTTGAACAGTATTTGGGATTTCTAGAAGAAAACGGCTATGAATGCACTCTTTCTTATATCATTAGTGAAAAGGATGATAGAATACTTTATAATAAAGGTTTTTATCTGCAAAAAGCTATAATTGCAATAAAGTCGTGGTGGAAAAGATTAAATGATCTTAAAAGAGCTAATGAATTTGATATCATTTTTATTTATAGAGAAGCATTGTTAACAGCAAGTACAAAATTTGAAAAGGCATTTTCAAAAAGTTCTGCAAAAGTTATTTTCGATTTTGATGATGCGATATGGTTGCCTAATGTTTCTTCAAGCAATAAGTCGCTGCAGAAACTTAAGAAGCCATCTAAAGTTAACTCGATTATTTCTTATGCAGATTTGGTATTTGCAGGTAATAACTATTTAGCAGAATATGCCAGGAAATACAATTCAGAAGTTGTCGTAATACCCACAACCATTGATACAAATTATCATGTACCAAAGTCAAAAGAAAATCAAGATAAAGTAGTAATTGGGTGGACCGGAACCCAAACCACACTTAAATACTTGGAGATATTAGAACCAGTTTTCAAGGAGCTAAAAGATATTTACAAGGAAAAAGTTGCTTTTCAAATCATTTGCGATCACCAATGGGAATCGAATCTGGTAGATGTAGAGTTTGTTGAGTGGCAAAAGGAAAATGAAATAGCCCAATTACAAGAGTTTGATATTGGAGTAATGCCTTTAATAGACGATGCTTGGAGCAGAGGTAAATGTGGCTTTAAAGGGCTACAATACATGGCTCTAGGAATTCCTGCAATTCTTTCGCCAGTAGGAGTAAACAAAGAAATAATCAATGACGGAGAAAATGGTTTTTTAGCTAACACTAATGACGAGTGGAAATCAATTTTGGAGAAACTAATTAAGGATAAGGAGTTAAGAGTTTCTATAGGCAATAAAGCTAGAAAGACAATTTTAGATAAATATTCAGTTGAAGCTATAAAAAACAGTTATCTAAATTATTTCAATCAATTATTAAAATAAGAACGAATATAAAATTGCATTTTTGCAAAAAAATAAATCTATGAAAAATACATCCCTTTCTCACGTGCACGAAAAACTAGGAGCTAAAATGGTTCCTTTTGCAGGATACAATATGCCTTTGCAATACACCGGATTAACCGATGAACATTTAGCAGTTAGAAATGCCGTTGGAGTTTTTGATGTATCTCACATGGGCGAATTTATAATTAGAGGGAATGGTGCTTTAGAGTTAATTCAAAAGATCAGCACGAATGATGCTTCTCTGTTAACCCCCGGAAAAGTCCAATATTCTTGTATGCCTAATGGAAAAGGTGGGATAGTGGATGATTTATTGTTTTATCGACTAGATGAAAGCGCATATATGCTCGTAGTAAATGCATCTAATATTGAAAAGGATTGGAACTGGATTAAATCGCATAATACCTTTGGAGCTGAAATGATTGATATCAGCGAAAAAACTTCTTTGTTAGCTATTCAAGGTCCTAAAGCAACAGAAGCTATAGCTTCTTTAACAAAGATGGACTTAGCTGGTATGAAATACTACACATTTGAAAAAGGAGAGTTTGCCGGTCGTCCAAATATTTTGGTTTCTGCTACAGGTTATACAGGCTCTGGTGGATTTGAAATTTATTGCGATAACGAACATGCCGAGCACATTTGGAATGAAGTGATGAAAGCTGGTAAAGGTGTTGGAATAATGCCTGCTGGTTTAGGAGCAAGAGATACTTTAAGACTAGAAAAGGGCTTTTGTCTTTATGGTAATGATATTGACGATACAACTTCTCCTATTGAAGCAGGATTAGGCTGGATAACAAAATTTACAAAAGACTTTGTAGATAGCGACAAATTGAAATCTCAAAAAGAGGAAGGGGTAAGCAGAAAGTTAGTAGCTTTTAAAATGATAGATAGAGGTATTCCACGTCAAGATTATGAATTGCAAAACAGTCAGGGGGAAACTATTGGGAAGGTTACTTCAGGTACAAGTTCTCCCTCTTTGAAATATGGAATTGGAATGGGTTACGTGCAAAAAGACTCTGCTAAACTAGGTAATGAAATCTTTGTAGCCATTAGAAATAAAAGCTTAAAAGCAGAAATAGTTAAACTGCCTTTCATTTAAATTATGGAAGTTTCTATTCAAGAAAATGAAAGGAAAATAGAAGTTTGCTTTACTCCAGCTTTATTTCCGGTATATTATAGTAGTAATGACTGTGTTGTTGTAGTTATAGATGTTTTTCGTGCTACATCTGCAATCTGCACTGCCTTTGCTCATGGAGTCAATAGTATCATTCCCGTATCCTCTGTAAGTGATGCTATTGCTTATAAAAATGATGGATATATTGCGGCAGCAGAGCGCTCAGGCGAGATAGTTGAAGGTTTTGATATGGGTAATTCACCATTTAGTTATATGGATCCCAATCTCAAGGGTAAAGATATTGTCCTTACTACTACCAATGGCACCAAAGCAATTGAAAGAGCCAAAGCGGCAGATACTATTATTATTGGTTCTTTTTTAAATTTGGAAGCAGTTGTAGATTATTTATCTAAAAAGAACAAAAACGTATTACTGCTCTGTGCAGGTTGGAAAAATCGATTTAATCTAGAGGATAGTTTGTTTGCAGGTGCAGTATCTCATTATTTGAGTGAAAATAAAACATTCACAGGCTTAGCAGATTCTTCTATAGCGGCTCGGGCCTTATACCGAGAAGCTAAAGAAGATATGGGTGCTTTCTTGAAAAACTCATCGCATAGAAAGAGATTAGAAAGGTTAAATTTGGAAAAAGATATAAACTTTTGTCTACAGAAAAGCATATATACAGAAGTTCCAGAATTCAAAGGAAACGCCTTAAAAATTTAGTAAAATACTGCTTCTTAGCTGCATTTTATTTTCTAACATCCTCTTGGGGTTTCTTTGGCCATAAAGAAATTAATAAGATGGCTGTTTTTGCTTTACCCCCTGAAATGATAGGTTTCTACAAGGAGAATATTGAATATCTAAAAGATCATGCAGTAGATCCGGATAAAAGAAGGTATGCTGTTGAAGGAGAAGCTCCAAAGCATTACATAGATATTGATCACTTTGCACCATCTGGTGCCAATCCTTTTGATTCTATGCCTAGATTATGGAAAGATGCTGTGAATAAGTATACAGAAGATACTTTGATGGCTTACGGAATAGTTCCATGGCATGTAAGTTCAATGTGTATTTGGCTGACCAAAGCATTTCAAGAAGGAGATGCTAATAAAGTATTATATCTTTCTGCTGAAATAGGTCACTATATCGCTGATGCTCATGTACCCTTACATACTACAGAAAATTATAATGGTCAGCTAAGCGGACAGAAAGGGATACATGGTCTGTGGGAATCTAGAATTCCGGAGTTAGATGCCATCAATTATGATTTTTTAGTTGGTAAGGCTGAGTATTATAACCGCCCACTAGACAAAATTTGGGAGGTAGTAGAAGCAAGTCACTCACACCTAGATTCTGTGTTGATCATAGAAAAGGATTTGACATTAAAATTTCCTTCTGATCAGAAATACACTTTTGAAAATAGGGGGCAATCTTTAGTGAAAGTATATTCTAAAGAGTTTGCATTAGAATATTCAGGGAGGATGAATGATATGGTTGAAGAAAGAATGAGAGCAGCCATTTTAAGCGTTGCAAGCTATTGGTATACCGCTTGGATAAACGCAGGTCAACCTAATCTAGAAGATTTTGGAAATAAAGTAAAAAGAGAAATATTAGAACAAGAGAGTATAGTGGAAGAAGGTAATAAGGTTAATAGCAGACCACACGAAGATTAGCCATTAAAATGGCTTTTTTTTCCATTAATAATACCTACCACAGTTCCTTTTAATTTTCGTTTAAAAAATGGACTATTTTTTGATTTTGACAGTACCATTTCTTTGTTGAAAGTAAATTCTTTATCAGGATTAAAAAGACTTAGGTTAGCTTTTTCTCCTTCTTCAATAGTTCCTAATTCAAGTCCGCTCACCTTGCTTGGCCCATGAGTAAAAAGATAAACTATATCTTCTACTGGAATTTCATTTCTTAAAGCTGTGTTTGCAGCTGCAAAAGCAGTTTGAAGGTTAATTACACCAAAGGAAGCATAATCTAATTCTCTTTTTTTGGCTTCAATATCTTGTGGAGAATGATGCGAGCAAAGAGCGTCTACTTTCTTCTGTTTGATTAGCTTAATTAGCTCCTTATTGTTTGCCTTCTCTCTAAGAGGAGGTAAAGTTTTATAGCGGCTATCAAATTCCATTAATTCACTGTCATCAAGCAGAATTTGATAAGATGCTAAATCGCAACTTACATTTTTACCTTTACTTTTAGCAGCAGATACCATTTTTACAGATTCTGCCGTAGAAAGAGTACTAAAATGAAGTCTTCCATTTGCATAATCATTTATAGCTAGATCTCTTTCTACCATAATGTTTTCTGCCATGGCAGGTATACCCTTCAAACCTAAAGCTGTGCTATTAATACCTTCATTCATTACTCCATGAACTGAAAGGCTTTTTGTAAATGGAAAGTTTACTACCAATTGGTCTACGCCCTTTGCATAGAGTAATGCATTTTTTAAGAGATTCGGATTTTCTACGCTTTTTCTGTCATCAAATATGCCTATAGCTCCTGCTATTTTTGTCTCATTTATTTCAGATAGTTCTTTTCCCTCTAAATTAGCAGATAGAGAGGCGTAACCATATATATCGATAACTGCATTTTTGCTTGCAGACTTTAAGTAATCAAATTCTGATTTTGAATCTCTTACAGGATTAGTAGCAGGGGAGAGTATTACTTTTGTAAATCCTCCTGCCGAGGCTGCCTTAATTCCTGATTGAAAGTCTTCCATCTGCTCATATCCTGGTTCTTGGAAATTCGCCAGTAAGTCTATCCATCCTAAAGAGAGATGTAGTCCTTTTTCTTCGATTACTTTTTCTACTTTTTCAGAAATGGATTTTGCTATCTTTTTAACAAGTCCATTTTCTACCAAAACATCCATTGTTTTTAAATGGTACTTTGAGTTTGGGTCTACTATTTTTGCTGATTTAATTAGGATATTCATAACTATAAGATACGAATTAATAGAATTTCTAATGCTAGTAAAATCAATGCTAAGATGACAAAATATTTCCAATATGGCTCACCTTTCATTAAATATTGAATATCTCCCTCCAATACATCTCCTTCGCTCTCTATTGTCTTGAGAGATATACCTCTTTCTTCTGCTATACTTTCTATTTCATCAATAGTCCAATAGCTGAAATTTGACTCTTTCCTATTGTAGTTTAAAGCAATCCTTTTTATTTCCTTGTCTTCTTGGAATATACTGTAGTGACCCGCATTTTTTATTTGTGATTCTACAAATAATTGAACTGTATTTCCCTCTCTCTTTTGTCTCGGAATTAAATCAACTCCTTTGCCTATAATTCTATAAGGAGATTCCTTTACATTATTAGATTCAATAAATATTGTTTCTCCGAGTTGATAATATAATGGCGATTTAAATTTTGAATATAATGCCATATTATACAGAATAGGAACGAATAGGGCATTTTTAGAAAAATTGGAAATACTATCGTTAAATGGAATATTGAATAGATATAATTTTCCTTTATTAATAGTATACTTTCTTAAAGCTGGCATATTATTTTGATAAGTCAACAGGTCTTCTTTTTGAATAGCGTTTCTATTACTTATTAAGTAGTGCCCTTTGCTATCCGCTAACTTTAAATTAGTTGGAATTTCTTCGAAGACATTATTAAATAATTCTGCTTTATAATTTAAATCCTTCACAGTTATTTTATCCTCCTGGTAGTCAAGTAACTGTTCTAATTTTAATTCTGCGAATAGTTGATTATAGCCTTTTTGGTCAATATCACTGTCAAGGAGAAGGGCAATAGTTCCACCATCTTCTAGGTATTTTGCAAAGAACTGTCTTGTTCCACTGCTCATGCTTCTTTGGGATTCTACTATTAGAAATGGAGACCTCTCCATGATATTAAAGTCTATGGAGTTGGAGGAGATACTTTGGTAATCAAAAAGACTATCATTTCTGTAGATTGCAGGTATACTTTTTTCAATTTGCTCATTATGCAAATGACTTACCTTTATTTTTTCATCTACAGTAAAGTTGAAATATAGCGTATCATCAAAATGTATAGGATAGTCTTTTATAAGAAGCTTTGCCGCCTTAATTTCATCTGACTTAATGGTATATGATATTTGACTTTCGACAGAATCTTTAGATCCTATTTCTACACTAAATGGGGTTTTTAACTCATTGTTGATGTATAGCTGACTTACTACAGACTTATTTTCTTCTTTCTTTCCATAGTTTGCCAATTGAAAGTTTATTATTTCCTGACTGTTGGCAAGTTGGTATGGCTTGTCAAAAGCCAATTTATTTAGAGAAACATTTTCTGATTCGTTTGCTAAAAGAGGTATAAGAATGATTTTCAAATTAGTATCTATGTTCTCAATATCTAATACATTTTTTTGTAAATCACTTAATAGGTAAGTGTCGTAATTTTCATTTTCTTCAATATCTTCTGCAAAACGGTTTATAACCTGACTTAACTCTTTTACTTGTGGACTATAATCTACATTTTGTAATTGATCAATAAACTCCGACTTACTTAACCAAGCTTGGTAGCTATATTCAAAATCGTTTGTTAATAACTGAAATTCATCTGCTTCCGAATAGGCCTTCATAATTTGATAAATCTTCTGTTTAGCCGATTCAAGTAAAACTCCATTTTCATCGGTGGCTTGCATGGAGAAGGAGTTATCTAAGTAGAACTGTATTTTCTTTTTGCCTGCTTTTACGGTAAGGTCTTCATTAGATCCATAAGGTTGTGAAAATGCTATAATTATTGCTGCTAAGGCGATTAATCTACTTAGTAAAACAAGTAAGTGCTTTAGTTGAGAAGCAGATTGACTTTCTTTTTTTACAGCTTTTAGAAACTTTACCTGAGGGAAATATATGGTCTTGTATCTTCTAAAATTGAAAAGATGAATAATAATGGGAATGGCTAAAAAGAAAAGTGCATATAGAAAGCCTGGCGCAACAAAATTCATCGAAGCACAAAAGTACCAAAGCTTTAGTCAATAAATAACTTAAAAAAAGATTAGATGGCTCTTTCTTTTATTCTATTAAAGTTCTAGATTTGAGTTATTACTAATTAAAATTTACAAAATGAAAAAAATTGTATTATCGGCAGCTACTCTTTGTATTTTAATATCGCAGTCTGCATGCTTTGGTTCATTTGAACTTGTTAAAACAGTTTATGAATGGAATGATTCTGTTACCCAAAATAAATTTGTAAAAACATTAATCTTCTATGGAATGTGTATCCTTCCTGTTTATGGTCTTAGTGCTTTTATAGATGTTGTTATCTTAAATTTAATTGAATTTTGGAGTGGTTCTAATCCAATGGCAATGAACGAAGGTGACATGGAGGAGCAGCTTGTAATGTATAAAGGAGATATGTATAAAATAACTGCTACAAAAAATAAGTTTTCTTTCGCTAAAATAGTTGGTGATAAAGCAATTGATTTAGGTGCTTTAGAACTAGAGAATGATGCAACTGCGTGGAATTTTATCAAAGATGGTGAAAGCACTACCATTATCAACTTTAACGATTCGAATGCAGAATTTGCTACTTCCAATGGATTACAAACAGTAGACTTTGCTTTAATTGATGAGAAATTAAACGCTACAGATAATTTAGCGCTTAACTAAGCGAGACTATTTAGAAAAAATAGAAAAGAAGGTCCCTATTTATTAGGGACTTTTTTTTTGGCATTATTATTGAAATCTATTTTCAAATTCCAAGTTTTAAATCAAACAAACTAACATAAAATGAAAAAATCAGTTTTATCAATAGCAATAATAGTTGCAATTACTTTTCTTGGCTGCAATAGCACTAAACAAGTAACAAGAGTAGAAGAAGATTCGGTAATAGACCTGTCTGGTAGATGGAATGATACAGATTCAAGATTAGTTTCTGAAGAGATGGTAAGCGATATGCTTACGAAACCTTGGTTAAATGAATTTGAAACAGGAATGGGAAAGCGACCAGTTATTATTGTGGGGCTCGTTAAAAATAAGAGTCACGAGCATATTGCAACGGATACGTACATAAAGGATATAGAAAAAGCTTTGTTGAACTCAGGAAAAGTTAGGCTAGTGCAAGCAGGTGAAGCAAGAGAAGAATTAAGAAAAGAAAGGGCTGATCAAAATGAGTTTTCAACTTTAGAAACAGCAAAAAGATGGGGTAAGGAACTGGGTGCAGATTTTATTCTGCAAGGAGTTGTAAGTTCAATAGTCGATTCTAACACAAAGCAAAAACTTGTTTTTTATCAAACAGACCTAGAACTTATTAATATAGAAACCAACGAAAAGGTATGGATTG
>JAUIMG010000002.1 GCA_030433355.1 Bacteroidia bacterium
ATCTCTGGAAATTCGTTATGTATCTGATTCTACAAACAATTCGGATAGTATTACAGCCTTAAGAACAGATATTCTTAACAATGAGGCAGACATTGTAAATTTGGAGATACGTCATGTTGCTGATTCTGCAAACAATGCAGATAGTATAGTTGCCTTAAGAACAGACATTCTTAACAATGAGGCAGACATTGCAGTTCTGGAGATACGTCATGTAGCCGATTCTGCAAATAATACAGACAGTATAATTGCTTTAAGAACTGATATTACAGGGAATGAAATTGATATTGCCAGTTTAGATGCTCGTCATGTAGCCGATTCAGCAAATAATTCCACGGATATATTAAACAACACTAGCAATATTGGTACAAATACAACAGCTATTGGAATAAATACAACAGCTATAACTAATCTGAATCTCCGTCAAATAGCAGATTCAACCAACAATGCTGATAGTATAATTGCACTAAGAACTAATCTTAATCAACATGTGACTAACGATTTGGACCTAGATAGTACTAATGAAAGAATTTCAAGTTTCACATTGTCGGGTTCTGATTTAATTATTGTTGAAAATGATTCCACTTTTAATGTGGATTTAACTGGTCTAGTAGCAGGCCCAGGTGTAGATAATCAAGACATGAGACTTAATGGTCCGAGAGATTCTATTCTAATTGAAAGAGGCGATGGAGTAGACATTTCTTACATCACAGATTCAATATCAAGTTATGCAAATAGACTAAATACGAATGAGGGAGATATCTCTACAAATACTTCAAATATTGCAGCTAATGTAAGCGCTATAACAAATAATATTTCTGGTATTTCAACAAATGCAGGTGCAATTGCAAATAATACAACTAGTATTTCAAATCTAGATGCACGTCATGTAGCCGATTCAGCAAACAATGCAGACAGTATTATAGCCTTGCGGAATGACATTGGGGCAAATAATGCAAATTTTAACGACTTAGAAACACGATTCATATCAGATTCTACGAATAATGCAGATAGCTTGGCAGATCAGAGAGTAGAGTTCAATCAGCTTCGTGTAAGATATCTAGCAGACTCTACGAATAATGCGGATAGTTTGGCAGATCAAAGGGCAGAGTTCAATCAACTACGTATACGTTATTTGGCAGATTCAACAGCCAATGCAGATAGTCTAGCGGATCAACGTGCAGAATTTAATCAGATACGACTGAGGTATTTAGCGGATTCTACTAATAATGCGGATAGTATCATTGCGTTAAGAACAGATATACTTGGCAATGATGCAGATATCTCAAGTTTAGATACACGTCACGTAGCCGATTCGGCAAATAATGCAGATAGTGTAATTGCCTTAAGAACAGATATTAATCAACATCTTTCAGATGATAATGATACTTCTTCTACTAATGAATTAAACTCTACTGTAGTTCTTAATGGAACGGATTTAGAAGTTACTGATGCAGGAGGGACAATAATAACCGACTTAAGCCCATTAACTGCTGCAGATGTTGTAGTTGAATCATCAAGCGCGAATAGATTAGCATTTTGGAAGAATACAGATACTTTAAAATTCTTCAATAGTTTTATTCTTGATACTGTTAATAATAGAATAGGAATCGGAGTTTTAACACCTTCGGTACTTTTAGATGTAGCAGGAGATATAAATTCAACTACGGGCTTCACAGGGCCTTTAGGAAGCTCGGCTACACCTTCATTCCGTTTTACAACGGATCCAAATACTGGATTGTTTAGTCCTGGAATAGATCAAATTGGGTTTTCCACTAACGGTAATGAAGTGGCTAGAATTGATGCAAACGGCAATATGGGTATTGGAGGAGCTTCTGGGGGATCTCGTCTTCACCTAATAGACAATATAGATAATGGCTATACTGAACTTCGATTAGAAAACCTGAATGCACAAGATGGTTCTCAAATTGTATTTGAAGAAACTGGACAAGGAAATAATTTTACATTCAGGTACAGAAGTCTAGCATCAGGTGCAGGAAACTGGATGCAGATTTGGAGTCAAAATGAATCTGTGTTGAGTTTGGTTATTGAAAGAGATGCAGGAGCAGTGGGTATTGGAATAGCAGCTGATACAGATCCTGCAGCCAAATTAGAAGTAAATGGAGCTGTTAAAGTGGGGGCTGCAACTCTTCCAAACGCAGCTGGAATGATACAATACACTGGTACTGATTTTCAGGGATATGATGGGACCCAATGGAGATCTTTCATAGATACAGCAACTTGTCCGGCTACTATGACAAATGTAAATGGTAGGTTGTGTGTTGAGACAAATGAAAGAGCAGCTGCAAATTGGTTTGTAGCAAATACTACATGTATGGCAGCAGGTTATAAACTCCCTACAAGAGGAGAGTGGTATGGAGCAATAAGTATTGCCGCAGTTAACAATGAATTAGATAATTGGGAATGGGTAGACAACGGTTCTTTCAATACTGTAAGTAAAGTTGGAAATGTCACTGTAGATGCACATGCATCTGACGATCCCTCTACTGGTAGTGAGGCTTATCGATGTGTACTTTATTTAAAATAAGGATGATATGTTAAAAGTTAGAATTTTCTTCTTTTTAATTTTTGTCCATTCATTAACGATTGGACAAAATGTAGCCATTAATGCAGATGGATCAGCTCCCAATGCTTCAGCTATGTTAGATGTACAATCTACCACTGGTGGGGTTTTGATTCCTAGAGTAAGCGTGGCTCAAAGATTAGCAATAGCAAATCCTGCTAAAGGCCTTTTAGTGTATCAAACAGATTTAGATTCTGGCTTTCATTTTAATAGTGGAACTGCTCTAGCACCACTGTGGTTAAGATTGGCAGATACATCTGATATAGTTTCTTTAAACCTAAATGAAACGCTTTTAAATGGAAATAACGCTGGGGATCTTTCTATGGTAAACATTAGTTCAATTGGAATAGGCACTACTGCGCCTAATTATGAGTTTCAAATAAATGAACCGACTGGAATAAATTCATTCTTTCAAATTACAGTAGCTTCACTAGGAACAGGACCAAATGATGGATTTAGACTTGGCTTAGACAATGGAGTTGTTAGAATAATTAATGAAGAGAATTCTGGTATGTCATTAGAAACTAACGGGATTCAAAGAATGTTGATCAATGCTGTAGGGGAAGTAGGTATTGGAACTAATACTCCAAATGAGGTTTTGGATGTGGAAGGATCTATAGAAGTAGATGGAGAATATAGGTATGAAAATGCAAAAACGGAATATTATTCAATTCCAGGAATAGCGTTTAATAATTTTAGAGATGCTGGAGTGAGTAATAATCAAATTGCAAACACCAGCGACCCCAATGGAGCCTTTATGTATGAAGATTATGGAGGGAACAATATACTTACTTATTTCGCTGTGCCAGTTTATCTTCCCGATAGTGCTTTAATTACAGAGGTAAATTTTTATTTATACGATACTGATGGTGCTGCAGAAATGTCCCCAGTATTAAGAAGGGTTACATTAGGAACTGGAGCTGCTCCTACTGATTTAACAAATATAGCTGGAACTGGAAATGGGTTTAATGGAGGACTTATAACACTTACAGATAATACTATAACTAATGCTACAGTAAACAATGAATTATATGCCTATTATATAACGATAGAATCGGAAGAATCTACTAGAGATTTAAGAATATATGGTGCAAGAATTACATATTTAAAGAATAAAGCTGATTAAATATGAACCTTCTTAAATACATATTATTCTTAGTTCAAATAATTTGTTTTTTTGGGGTTTATTCTCAAACTCAAATAGAAAGGTCAGTTATTGGTTCAAGTGGATCTGAAGGAGCTTCTAGTTCCATACAAGTTTCATTTACTGTTGGGGAAACAGCAATTTCAACTGGACAGAACAGTATATTATTAACAGAAGGGTTCCAACAACCTTTAAGTGAAAGATTGGTCAGCTTTACTATTCAAATTCAAAACGCATCTTGCCGAGAAAAGAAAAATGGATCTGCCAGAATAGATAGTATTCAAGGTTGCCTATCGCCATATACCATAGTTTGGAGTGCAGGAAGAACATCAGATTCTTCTGTGGCAGCAAATCTTGGAGCCGGAGAATATTCCGTGCAAGTTATTTCTGCAGATGGTTGTGAAAGTGGCGTAGTTCCCTTTACTATTGGTTTAGAACAAGATGTTCCTTGTCTGCTTAAGTTTTATAGCGGCATAACACCGAATAATGATGGAATAAACGATGCTTGGATTATAGATAATATCGATGTCTTTCCCAAGAATGAAGTAAATATTTATAATAGACTTGGAAACAAGGTGTGGCAAGGGATTGACTATGATAATGACAATACATTGTGGAAAGGTCAAAATCTAAGAGGTAATGACCTGCCTTCAGATACTTATTTTTACGTATTTGAAGCTAACGGAGAAGTAGAAAAGGGTTGGATTGAGCTTACAAGATAAAATGAAAACTAAACACTTATTTTGGATGGTACTAGTGTTTTTACCAACACTAAATTTTGCTCAGCAAGATCCTCAGTTTAATCAGTATTATTTTAACCCAATATTGGTTAATCCAGCCTACGCTGGAACTAGAGGAATGATGAGTATTGTTGGTGTTCACAGATCGCAATGGGTTGGGTTTGAAGGAGCTCCTACAACGCAGTCATTTGCTATTCATTCCCCTAGCAGGAATAAAAAAATGGGCTATGGTTTTCAAGTATTTAATGACAGATTAGGCCCTAAAAATACAATAGCCGCTTCTGGTATCTACGCTTACAAAATAAGATTAGGTAGAGGTAAATTGGGTTTTGGGCTAAGAGCAAGTATTTATAACTATACCTTCGATTGGAGTAAAATTGAATATAAAGAGTCAAATTCTGGTTATGCTTTAAATCAGGGAAGAGAATCTTATTTAACACCTTCTTTTGATTTTGGTATGTATTACCACGATAAGTTTAATTATGTTGGTCTAGAGTTATCACACTTAAATCAAGGTAGATTAGGGGTTCAAGCCCAAAATGTTAATATTGAAAGCACTTCTCGTCAAAATGCACAGGCAATTTTAATAGGAGGAAAGGCTTTTCGAATAAATAGACAAGTAGTCTTTAAGCCTTCATTTTTAGCTCGCTACTCTCCAAATCTTCCATTCTTTTTCGATTTGAACGCAAGTTTTTTGCTAAAAGAAAAGTTTTGGATTGGAGCTTCTTACAGAAGAGGTTATGGAGCCGCAATAGTTTTTGAGTATTACATAAACAAAGCATTTAGAATCGGTTATTCATACGATGTTTCAGTAACTACGCTGAATCGTCAGAATTTTGGTTCGCATGAGATATTTATTGGTTATGACATCAACTTATTCAGGTCGAGAGTAATCTCACCGAGGTATTTTTAAACAAATTGAGAGATAGATTAATAGAATCGTACAAAATACTCTTGAGTTTAAGTCTAAAAGTCTTATTACTAGCTATACTTGTCTCCACGTCTCAACTATATTCACAAAATAGAAAGCTTGCAAAGGCAATAGATAGATATGATTATCAATTTTATAATGAAGCTATTGTACTCTTAAAAGAAGTGATCAGAGAAGAAAAAAACTCCTATACCCCTTTAAAATATTTAGCTAATTCTTATCGTAAAATAAAGGACTATCAAAATGCAGAATTGTATTTTACCTTATTGGTAAACTCTGATTCTGCACAGGCAGAAGACTATCTCTACTATGGGCAAGCTTTAAAATCAAACGGTAAGTTAGCTGCTGCGAAAGAGCAATTTATTAAGTTCACTGAAACAACTGAATCAAGCTTTTTAGGTAAATTGATGTTGCAGTCAATAGATCAGATTTATGAATGGGAGAACCAACCTAAAAGCTATCGGGTAATTAAGAAAGAAGAATTAAACACAATTCATTCTGAATATGGTGCAATATTGTTTAAAGATAAAATTTATATAACTTCTGATAGAGAAGAGAACTTAAACTCTAACGAAACATCTTCTTGGAATGATAAGCCATTCTTATCTATATATGAGATGGATACGGCTAAAATTGGTGCGACAGATGCATATTTTACAGAGGTTCCCGGAAGATTGAATACACTTTATCACGATGGCCCTTTAACTATCAATAAAAATGAAGATAAAACAATTATTACCCGTGTAGATAATCAGATTAGAGGAAAAGATTTTACTAATAGAATGAAAATGTACGAAGGCATTTACGATAATGATAATTGGAAGAAGTTTAAGGCCCTGCCTTTTAATAGTGATGATTATTCAGTAGGTCATGCCCATTATGCGGATAGTGGTAATACCATTTACTTTGCCTCTGATATGCCTGGGGGTTTTGGAGGCTTTGACCTTTATATTTCCAAAAGGTTAAATGACGAATGGACTGAGCCTAAAAATTTAGGTGGGGTTATAAACACCTCAAAAAATGAAGTATTTCCATTTTTAAAAGGCAACGAATTGTATTTTTCATCTAATGGTTTTCCTGGTTATGGAGAATTAGATATTATGGTGTCTGAATATAAAAATGATGGTTGGACTGCACCACAAAACTTAAAGAGCCCCATTAACTCTAATAGAGATGATTTTGGTATATATTTTACTTCTGATACAAGTGGGTACTTTTCTTCAAATCGCGAAGGGGGTAAAGGATTAGATGATATTTACGGGTTTATTAAATACGGGGATAATATTGAAATATCAGGGGTGTTCGAATATGCCGGGCTTCCGGTTGCCAACACAAAAATTCTACTCTTAGATGCCAATGATTCCATAATTGGCACGCAAACTACTGACGCAGATGGTAATTTTATTTTCAGTAATCTTTCCTATCAGGAGGATTATGTTTTTAAAATAGAGTCGGATGATCCTGAGATTATTGATGATGGAAGGTTGTACTTAACAGATAAAAAAGGAGATAAAATAAAATTAATTGAAAGATTAAAAAGTGGAGATTTTCAGTTTAAAGCTCTTCCTGCAGATGAAGTTATTGAGTTAGAGATACAGGCTGCTAAAGATGAGTCTATCCTTGAAGAGCTGAAGTTTGTAGGCCAAATTTTTGAAGAGTTGCCGGGTGATATGGAAGAAGAAGTAATGGTTTATTTAATAGACTCTCAAGGAGAAGTTGTGGACTCAGCTATAACAAATGAAGAAGGAATATTTGAATTTACAAGGTTGCCTTCTACTGAAAATTATATGATAAAGGTAAAAGAACAGGATACTGAAATGAAAATTGCTTTTATCAATGATAAAAAGAGAATTTACAATGTAGAAGAGATAAGTAATAATGGACAGATAGTTCTTGAGCCAAATATGGATGCTAGTAAATTGGTATCTCAAGCTACCAATAAAGGCTATACTACCTTAATCGCGAAATTAGAGAATAAAGGAGCTCCTATTAGCAACACCATTGTTGAAATTTATGATAAAAATGATAGCTTAATTTCAACTGTAATAACTAATGAAAAAGGAGAATTTCAATATAATATGCTTGAATATGATAAGCATTATTTTATTAGAATTCCTGACCTCGATGAGGATGTAAAAGATGAGTCTTTATTATATGTAGTAAAGGAAGATGGAACTCCTCTTTATTTGATTAACTTAATTGACAATGGAAGCTATGAGTTTGAATCGCTTCCTTTTGAAGAGTATGTGGGTGTAATAGAACAAGAAATGAAGTTTGTTCCAGAAGAGGTAGAAATGACCGGTAAAATATACAATTCTACTTCAGAAGAAACAAAGGGAGGTATGCTTGTATATTTAATAGGGGAAGATGGCAGAATTGTTGACTCTACAGAAACAACAGAAGATGGAGAGTTCACTTTTGAAAAGTTAAATCCAGAAGAAAATTATAGCTTTCAATTAAGTGTGGCATCAACTGATTATACATTAGCAATTATTGATAATGAAGATAGAGTATTGGAGGATATTAAACCCAGTGATAATGGGTCTTTTAGATATCAAAAGTTAACCTATCAATTGGCTCAATTTGAACCATTAACTGCACAAGAGGCAGAATTGTTAGATGAACAATATGACCATGAAGTAAAAGGAAAATTATTTAAAAACCTTCCAGGGGATATGGAAGAGGGCTTAAAAGTATTTTTATATAGTGAGGAAGGAGAACTTCTTAGAACAACTAAAATTGATGATAAAGGAAACTTTGTTTTTAAGAGACTGGACGAAGAAAAGAATTACATTTTTAGAATTCAAGACCTTGAAGAAGACATAAGAATTGTTACTCTTGATGAAAATGATAAACCAATAACCACAACCATTAGAACTCAAGGTAAGGAGTTTATGTATTCACCACTTGGCTTTATAGAAAACAAGTTAGAAGAAAAAGATTTGGAAGATATCGAAGCTGTTTCTTATAAAAAAGATAAACCAATTGCTTATAAATCTGTGAATAAGGACGGTAAATTCATGGTGTTTTATAACTATAATTCCAATGAATTGGATAAAGAGGCACGTCAGAAATTAAATAATTTCATACTAATTTTTGCAGAAGATGAATTTTTAATTGAAGTAGAATCTCATACAGATAATAGAGGCTCTCAAGCATACAATATAGCATTGTCAAATAGAAGGTCGAAAGCTGTTAATGATTACTTAATAGGAAACGGTATTGCAAAAAGTAGAATTCAAGTTACAAATTATGGAGAATTAAAACCTTTAATTGATTGCGATAAAGAAGACTGTAGTGATGAGGATCATCGATTAAATAGGAGAACAGAAATTAAGGTAAAAGATTGATTATATGATACTTACCTCTTCTATAGTACTTATGCTTGATTTACAAGACTATCTGTTAAATCTCATATTTATAGGGGCTCTGATTGCACTATTTATTTTTTTATATAAAAGAAGATTAAATAGGGTATTTGAACAGAAAGATTTACTTGAATCTCAGGTAAAACAGAGAACTATTGAAATAATTAAACAAAAGCAACAAGTAGAGAAGCAGAAAAAAATGCTCGAAGAGGAGAAGGAGAAAACAGAAAAACTTCTTCTTAATATACTGCCAAGGGAAATGGCCGATGAGCTTAAGAACAAAGGGAAAGCTAAGGCAAGAAAATATAGAAAAGTAACTGTAATGTTTACCGATTTTAAAGGGTTTACAAAGCACTCAGAAAACTACAAGCCTGAAGATTTAGTAGCAGAACTAGATAGCTACTTTATTAAGTTTGATGAGATAGTGAATAAATATAACGTTGAGAAAATAAAAACAATTGGGGATGCCTATATGTGTGCAGGTGGAGTACCAATAAGGAATAAGAGTAATCCTATAGACACAACACTTGCAGCCTTAGAAATACAAAGATATATGCAAGAAGTGGGGGATTTGAAGCAAAGTAAAGGAGAAATACCTTGGGAGATTAGAATAGGTCTTCACACAGGTAATCTTATTGCAGGTGTTGTTGGTATTAAAAGGTTTGCTTATGATATATGGGGAGATACAGTAAATGTTGCTGCAGCGATGGAGCAAAGTGGGGAGGTTGGAAATGTAAATATTTCGGAAAGTACTTATGAGGCGATATCAGAGTTTTTTGTCACTGAATATAGGGGAAAGCTTGAAGCCAAGAATAAAGGAAATATCGATATGTACTTTGTACACTCTATAAAACCTGAATTATCAATAAATGAGGATGGAATAACTCCAAATGAGGCATTTTGGCATTATGTAAATCTTAAGCTTTATAGTAATATCAACTATAAGAACGCAGAAAAATACATTATTAAGAGACTTGAAGGAGATCTACCTAAAGGCTTGCATTATCATGGAATTCATCACACTATGGATGTATGTGAAGCTGTAGAAAGAATTGCTATTTGGGAAGGCGTTAAAGGCGAAGAGCTATATTTATTAAAAACAGCAGCCTTATTTCATGATGCTGGTTTTATTCACTCTTATGAAAGCAACGAACCTATTGGTGCGAACTTGGCTAAAGAGATGCTTCCAAATTTTGGATATACGGAAGAGCAAATAGATCAGGTAATTGAATTAATAGGGGCAACAAAAATTCCACAAAATCCTCAGAATCATTTAGAAGAGATAATGTGTGATTCTGATTTGGATTATTTAGGTAGAGAAGACTTCTATCCTATTGCAGACACATTGAGAAAAGAATTAATGGAGTTTGGAAAAATTGAAGATGATCCAAAAAAGTGGATAGAAATGAATATTGGCTTTTTATCAAGCCATAAGTACTTTACAGAGTCATCTAAAAAAAGAAGAGAACCAAGTAAGCAGTTAAGAATTGAAGAATTAAAAGAAAAGATTAAAGAACTTGAATCATCTAATTCTTAAGATTTTACAATAAAAATATCCAAACTATAAAAATTATTAATTTAGTATGTTATATTTGAGATATCATAGTAGATTCGTTAACAAGCTTCTGTGGTGAGTCTTAAAGTTTAAAATACTTCGAGAAAAATTAAAAATATGAAACAACTTCAACTATTACTTCTTAGCTTTTTCATGCTAACTGCTGGGTATTCAAATGCAGGTATGATAGTCTTAGAGGGAAAATATATGGGGAAAAATATATTTGTAAAAAATCCTTTTGGAGGAGCAGGAGTTGGGTTTTGTGTCTTTGAAGTTACTGTAAATGGGAATTTATCACCAGATGAGGTGAACCAAAGTGCTTTTGAGATTGATTTTGGTAACCACAATTTAAAAATTGGCGATAAAGTCGTTATCAATATTAAGCATAAAGATGATTGTGCTCCAGAAGTATTAAATGCCGAAGTATTGAAGCCAAAAAGTACTTTCAATACGAAGAGAATTGTTTTTAAAGATGATGGGGTTTTAGAATGGACTACAGATAATGAAAATGGTTCTATTGATTATATAGTAGAACAATTTAGATGGAATAAGTGGATTAAAGTAGGAGAAGTTAAAGGCATTGGAACACCAGGAGCTCATACATATTCTTACAAAGTTACTCCGCATAGTGGTGAAAATAAAGCTAGAGTTAAGCAAATTGATTTTACAGGTAAGCCTAGATATTCTAAATCTGCTGAATACTCTTCATCAGTGCCAGCCATAGCTTTAGAGGATACTAAAATTAAAGATATAGTTAAGTTTCAAGGAGGAGAAACCCTTTATGAAATTTATGATAAATACGGAACTATCGTTAAGAAAGGATATGGAGAGTCAGCAGATGTTTCTTCTTTCGATAAGGGTCTTTATTATGTTAGCTACGATAACAAAACAGAAGAAGTTCAAATTAGGTAATTAAGATATAAATTAAATAAAACCTTGACTAATCAGTCGAGGTTTTTTTATTTTAAGACGATGATAAACAAAATTGAACATATAGGCATTGCTGTTAAAAACCTTGAGGAAACAGAGAAAATGTATAAGGCTCTATTTGGTAAAGAGGCTTACAAAACAGAAGTGGTAGAAAGTGAAGGTGTTAAGACACTTTTCTTTCAATTAGGAGAATCAAAAATTGAGCTTTTAGAGGCTACAAACGCTGATAGTCCGATAGCTAAGTTTTTAGATAAAAAAGGAGAAGGTATTCATCATATTGCTTACGATGTGGATGATATAGAGAAAGAAATAGAAAGACTAAAAGAGGAAGACTTTGAATTAATTCACCAAAGCCCTAAGCTGGGCGCTGATAATAAATTGATCGCATTCTTACATCCTAAATCTACTAAAGGGGTATTAGTTGAGCTTTGTCAAGAGAAGCAAAGCTAATAACCTTCAAATAGCTTTTCTAGTGAACGATTTGGAGTCATATGGTATGTTTTTATGCCAAGCTTTTCAGCCCCCTCTAAATGCCCTTTTGTATCATCAATGAAAAGGGTCTTTTTTGGATCTAAATCATTTTGATTTAAAACAAAATCGAATATTTCTAAATCTGGCTTTCTCATCCCAATAAGATGAGAATAGTATACCTTTTCAAAAAAAGAATTTAAATCTTTTAAGTTAAAAGCACTTTCTAAATATTGACATATCCAATCTATGTGGATATGGTTGGTATTGCTTAAGCAGAAAGTTCTATGATTTCTTTTTAATTGTTTTAAAATTTGCAATCTCTCTTTAGGGATATAAAGAAGCATTGCATTCCAAGCATCTACTATTTGCTCTTCTAAGATTACCGGATGAAATGCTTTAATAGTTTGGATGAATTCCTTAGAAGTTATCTCTCCTTTTTCGTATTTATTAAAAACCTCTCCTTTATTAAGTGAGTTAAAAATTTCATCATATCTATCTTTAAAAAGAGCTCTAAATCCTTTATTTGTTGCTTCTAAATCAAGATCGATGATAACATTTCCTAAATCGAAAATGATGTTTTCAAAATCATTAAGACGAATGCTATTCACTTTCTATTAAATTAATACTTTTTTGAAAATTCCGAGGATAAAGTTTCGTAAAAACATATCCACTTATCATAGCTAAAAGGAAAGACGGTGCTAAAACATCTAGCTTCTCAAAATATGGTCCAATACCATCCATGTCTTGAATGATAAACTTAAATAATGGCACGCATAAAAAGCCTGTTATCATTGAAGCAATGGCTCCTTTTTCTGAATATTTAGGCCAAAAAAGAGCTAAAATTATAACAGGGCAAAAAGTGGCTGCAATTCCCGACCAACCAAATATAACAAACCAGAAAACGGTTCTATCAGGACTAATCACTGCCACAGACATAGCTATCCCTAATGCGAACAAAGCCATTCCAAGAGTAACCATTCTCGAAATCCAACTCATTTTATTTTCATCCATTTTAGGATGAAATATTTGTTGATAGAAATCTCTAGTGACTGCTGAAGAAGCTAGTATTAAAAGGGAGTCTATGGTTGACATAATTGCCGAAAGTACAATAGCGATATAGATGGCAATGATAGTTAACGGAAATAGGTGCTCAATTAAAGTGATTAAAGAGTCTTCCCCTTGATTACCTAATATAGCTTCCGGGTCTTGACCACTTTTGGTAAACAAATAACGGGCTAATATCCCAATACTTACGGCAGCAAAATCTGTAAGAAATGTAAAAATTAAGGCTACCCATCTGCCTTTATTAATTTCTTCTTCGTTCTTAATAGACATAAAGCGGACATAGATCTGCGGAGACCCTAAAAACCCTAAACCGATCATTGCAAAGCCAAGCATCGTAGCCACCTTCATCCATGGGTCTTCCCCTCCTCCAAAAACAGTAGTTAAGTTTGGGTCTATTTTACTTAAAGTATTTACGATTTCTCCACCATTTCCAATAGACCAATAGGCAACAACAGGAAGTGCAACTAATCCCAAGAGCATTAAGAGGCCTTGAAAAAAATCTGACCATACCACTGCAACAAAACCACCTGTGAAAATGTAAGTGAGAACAATTAAAAAACCTGCTATAGCTCCAGTAAAGTAGTTAATACCCAAAAAAGATTCAAATGCTTTTCCTGTTACATCTATTTGTGCACTAACGTATATAATTACAAAAACAGAAAGTGCAGTAGCTGCAACAGTTCTTAATAAATGCCCTTTGGCTTTAAAATGACTATCAAGAAAGTCTGGGATGGTAATGGAGCTGTACTTATCGCTTAATCTTTTGAAGCGTTTTGCCATTAGAAACCAAGAAATGCCTACACCTAACAATTCTCCTGCAACTACCCAATAGGCAGAGAAGCCTGCGATAGCTCCCATTCCTGTTAAGCCCAGTAAAAGCCAACCGGACTCTCCTGTTGCTCTTGCAGAAAAGGCAACAGCCCAATAACCTATTTTTTTGCCGCCAACATAAAAATCACTTAGTCCCTTTATTTTCTTCGAGGCTGCAATACCTATGATGAAGAGTATAATGAAATATATTCCTAAGACTATTAGTTTGGTAATCAAACTTCTATGCGTTTATGGAATTGAGGTTAAATAGCTCTTCTTTATTCTTTTCTACAAAATCTTCTAGAACTTTGAAAAAGTTGATAATATCTTCTTTTCCGTTGTCGGCATTTATTGTTACAAAACGGACAAATTCGTCCTCTTGAAAACTGCCAAAACCAACCATTAGCTCTGCATGTTTGTATAATAAAGTACAAAGTTTTTCTGCAGGAATTCCTTTATAATTAAAGCAGACAGAAATCGATTTATCGTAGCTGTAAAGATTGTAATCAGGATTATTTCGAATATAATCTCTTGCAACATCAGCTAAGTAGAATTGATGATCTACCATATTTCTTAGGCCTTCTGTTCCCAAAGACTTCCAAAGCGTCCAAAATTTTAAAGCATCATTTCTTCTTCCGCATTGGATTGAGGTTTTTCCTAGATTATAATCATCACCATCCGTTTGATATAAATACTTTGCATCTGCAGCAAATGAATTACTTAAATACTTTTTATCTTTTGCAACGATAATTGAACACGTAACAGGAGTTCCTAGCATTTTATGTGCATTTACACTAAAAGAGTCAGCCTTTTCTGCACCTGCTACCAAATGCTTGTATTGGTTGCTGAAGATAACAGCACCGCAATATGCCCCATCAACATGCAGCCATAAATTGTGCTTTTTAGCAATTTTTGCTGTTTCTTCTACTGGGTCAAAGGCGCCCATAACAGTTGTTCCAGCTGTTACATTTATAAAAAATGGACTATAACCATCTACTTTATCCTTTTCTATTTCCTTTTCTAATTGATCTATTAGCATCACCCCTTTTTCATTGGTTGGAATAAACCTAACTTGATCTCTTCCAACTCCCATCAAAGAAGCATTTTTTGCTATGGAATAGTGACAATCAGCAGAAGTGTAGACAATCAACTTATCTTGAACCCCAGTAAATCTAATGTCTTTTTTAAAAGCATCTCTAGCCATAACCATGGCAACAAAATTGCTCATAGAACCTCCTGGAGCTATAGTCCCATCAGCATCTTCTCCATATCCAATGAGGTTACAAATTTTTCTAAGAATTTCTTTCTCTATACCAACCATTGGCCCTGCCACTTTATAGGTATACATGCTATTGTTTAGGATAACCGACATCAAATCTCCTAAAACGGCTTTACTTTTTCTACCTCCAAAAAGTTGGTTGAAGAACTGATTCGTTGCAGTTCTGGGAGTTTTCATTACAACTTCCTGAAGTTTTAGATACAATTCCTCATCCTCAATTCCATTCTCTTCTAAACCTAGATCTAGAACTTGAAGTAACTGTTCAGCAGGAATTGGTTTAACTACAGGCTCTTTCTTTTCTGCTTCAAGTAGGCTATTAGTTATACTTCTGAATTTATCTAAATCTTTTTCTATCATCTGCAAGTAAATAAGGCTCAAAACATAATTTTCGAGCCTTTGTTTAAAATCCTTAAATTCGTAATTAACCGCAAAATAAGCAAAAAACTAGGCCAAACCAGGTGTTTTTCGCTCAAAAAAGCGTAAAAACGTCAAATTATAGATTTATTAAATGATACATACAGAAACTATCAATACTATTAATTATTTAGTAAATGAGCTTAAGAATATAGAAAACGAAGAAGAGTATAAGAAGATTGTTAAAAGATTAGAGATTCCAGTTGAAGAGTATAAACCATATATGCATTGGTCAAAAGATCATTACACTAGAAATTGCATAGCCAGAACAGAAGACTTTGAATTAATTTTATTGTGTTGGTCCGAAGGACAAGAAACTCCAATTCATTGCCATAATAACCAAGAGTGCTGGGTTTATGTGGTGGAGGGAGAATTTGATGAACAACGATTTGTAGAAAGTGAGAAAAAGAGTGAAGACCTGGAAGTAGATGCTGAACTACAGTTAGAAGTAGATGGGGTGTCTTATATGAATGACGATATGGGGTATCATAGTCTGGCAAATATTTCAGATGGCAGAGCCATGAGTTTACATTTATATATGAACCCTATTGACGAGTGTAGTATTTACAACGAAGAAAGCGGAGAGTTCCAATGGAAAACAATGAAGTATGATTCTTTCAAGGGAGAAAAAATTAGTTAATATTATATAGACTTTTTAAGAACTTTTCAGCTTCAATATGGTGACTTTGTTTTTTGCTTTGTTCCATTTTATCGAAGGTTCTTACTAACATACCCAACCTTGGATTAGAGTTAAAGAAGTCTCTATGAACATCCATAAACCTCCAGAATAAGCCATCCCAAGTTTTTTGCCATTCCCCTTTAGAATAGTTGCTCATTTTTAAAATATAATTACTACCGCTTATGTATGGCTTAGTAGCAAATAGTCCCCCATCGGCAAATTGACTCATTCCGTAAACGTTTGGAACCATTACCCAATCATAGGCATCAATAAATAATTCCATAAACCACTGATATACTTCATTTGGATCAAATTCGCAGAGTAGCATAAAGTTTCCTAAAACCATTAAGCGCTCAATATGATGACAATAGCCTGTTTTTAGAATCTCTTTAATCACTTCATCTAAAGGATCTATCCCGGTAGTTCCATTATAAAAACTTTTTGGAATTTTTCTATCAAAACCCCAATAATTGCTAGTTCTTTCTTCTGTGCCTTTTACTTCATAAATACCTCTTATAAACTCCCTCCATCCTATAATTTGTCTTACAAATCCTTCGGTAGAATTTAAAGGAATATTGTTTTTTTTATAATAGCTTATGGTTTTTTGAATTATATCTTTAGGTGTTATAAGGCCGGTGTTTAAGAGTGGACTTAATACACTATGATTAAGAATGCTTTCTCCTTTTACGATAGCATCTTCATAATCTCCAAATTCTTCAAATCTATTTTGAAGAAATTGTTCTAACCATTTCGAAGACTCTTGATGATCGATGGGGTATAAAGGGGTGTCGCTAAGGCTTCCATAGTTGTCTTGGAAGTGTTGATTTACATAATCGATAGCTTCTAGGTAAAATGAGTTTTGTTTAGGGAATTTGATTGCAGGAGGTGTTTTCTTAGCGGGGTATTTTTTTCTATTATCTCCATCAAAGCTCCATTTTCCTCCTTCTGGACCTCCGTCTTTATTTAATAAGATGCTTAGTCTTTCTCTCTGTTCTTTGTAAAAGCTAGTTTGGAAAAACTTCTTCTTTGTAGGTTTAAAAAAATTGCTATTATCTGCCTTAGAATTTATAAAGGAAGGATTTGGTAGTTGCTCCAAATCAATATTTTCTTTTACAGCTTGTCTTTTTATTCTTCGATCTAAAAGGTAATCGGTGGGATCTATATATAGGATTTTATTGTAGCCTTGCTCCTTTAAGAAGGGAATTAGTCTCCTAATATCTGACTCTGGAGATTTAGCTTGTATATATTGAACCTTCTTTTTATTTTTTGTTAAATAGTGGGCATAGCATTTCATGCTAGCTCTATGAAAAGCTAGTTTTTGTTTGTGAAAGGGGTATTGACTAAAGAAGAGATATTCTTCTATTAGAAAAATTGGATAGTCCCTTTCTAAAATAGGATTGGTCTCAAATAGCTGATGCGGAAAAATTAAAGATGCTGTTTTCATGACTTTTTATTTCTTCTGCACCTTTCGCTGCAATACTTCACTTCTTCCCAATTGCTTTTAAATTTTTTTCTCCATTCAAAAGGTAAACCACAAGTTTGGCATTCTTTAGAAGGAAGATGCTTCTTGTTCATCTTAGAATTTTGGTAATTCTTCTTCACGAGCATATGGATAATCTTCCAATTTATTAAAGCTGTAATAGCTATTCAATCCTGAAATACCTGCCGATTTTCCTTTTTCAAGGTTGATATAACCTTCCTCACTGATACAATGATCCGGTGCAATAAGATGCTGTATTTCCCCTACTACTAGTATTGTGTTATTTGCTTTTATTGGGATACTCTCTAAATAAGTTAATCCCATTTTTATTGAACTTTCTTTTACAAATGGGGCATCAAAACCATTAATATACTCTTCCTCAAATCCACATTTTTCAAATTCAGAAATTTCTTTCGGAAATTTTACAGAAGTATAGTGAGCATTCTGTGTTTTATGTATAGAAATATGATTGATGGTGTAGACTTTGTTCTCAAGCAAATTGTCGTAAGTATTCCGTTTGATTTCTTGATTTGGGCGTAAAATAAACCCGATTAAAGCAGGATTGCTGCCCAAATGAACTACCGAGCTAAATACAGCCAAGTTGGTAATGCCCTCATTGTCAATAGTTCCAATTAGGTTTCCTGGTTTTATTCCTGTAATTGAGTTTACAAGATTTAATCTCTTCACTTTTGAAGCTACTTGAAGGTCTTCTTTAGTTAGATGCATAGTTTTTAATTTCTTTTTTTGCTTTATTCCAAAATTTGAAAAAAGAAGGGTAGTAGCCTTTTAGGGCAAACATCCAATCTCTTTCTTCTTGAATTCCTCTATAGTTATAATTTAGAGGGTGTTCTTTAAAGATGACTTCTTGAAGAAAATTATCGTTCACTAAATCATTGAATTCGCCAACAAAGATTTGCATGTTGGGTATATTTTTAGATAATTCAATAGCAAACATTAAAGCTCTTTCACCAACTGGATATTCCTCAAAAATAGAAGGTTCTAGAAGCAATATTCTATTGTATTCCTCGCCTTTATGCCATTGAGGGTCTAGGTTGTAATAATTATAGATTAAAGTAGGCTTGCTTTTATCTATTGAAACAGAGCTTTCTATCTTGTCTAAAGGGGTTTTGAAGTTGGGATTAGTAGTTTCTTGAAGCTCTAAAGGACTGTTTAGATTGCTCAACTCTTCGTAACTAAGATCCAAATAGCTTCCCCTTTGGGTGGAGTAGAAATACTTATTAATGTTTTCTTGATTGGCGATGTATTTCTTATTGCTATTGCTACCTGCAACCCATTGCCAGCTTAATGCATTAGAGGCCCAGTCTCCATCTAATAAATGATAATACATCCACTTAGCTGGCTTCAACCAATGGCTTTTACCTACATTACAAGCCATAAATGCTATATACATGCGCATGTGATTATGCATATAGCCGCATTCAAAAAAATGCTCTATTTCTTTATCTACTGCATCAATTGTAGTATTCGCTTCAATAATTGCTTTTGGGATTTTATGGTTTTCTACTCCCTCTTGATCTTTCTTTAAATCTTTGTTGATGTTTTTTTCCGCCCAAACTAATTGCCAATAGTCTCTCCAAGCTAATTCTTGTATATACTTTTCCGTTGTAGAATTAAACCCATGTTTATCTAGGACTGAGTGCATGACTGCCTTAGTAGAAACAACACCACGAGAAATGTACGGAGATAGCATACTTACTTTACCATCTGCAAAATTCCTGCTTTTGGCATATGCTTTAGGATCAATAGTTTTGATTCTAGCCTGAATAGATTTAAAGTCAATAGGAAACAATTAGCGCTTAGATATTTTATTGTTACTAATAATTCTTTGGCTTTTGCATTTGAATCGATCAATCCCTTCTGCTCTTTTCATCCGATGTTTTTGGCTAACACCAGAATTGACTCTTTTTCTCCATAATTTAAAGCTAGAAGATTTCAATTCTCTTCGCATAATTTCAATTACTTCTTGCTCTGAAATGCCAAATTGAAATGTAATTGCATCAAAAGGAGTTCTATCTTCCCATGCCATTTCTATAATGCGGTCAATTTGAATTAAATCGAATGAATTATAATCTTTCATATAGCTTGATAAACAAGCTTTTTAGAGAAATGTTTCTTAAAGTATAAAAGCTAAAAACCTTTATCAAATAGGATTGGGGTCTTTAAAAGTGGTTTCTGTTCTTCTACGAAGAATGTAGCTGGACTTACTTCGACTTGTTCCTCGCTCAGGATAAACTTTTCGCCTCTAAATCTTAGAAAATAAAAAATCCCTCACTTGGTGTGAAGGATTTTCCATTTCGTGGGCCCTGCTGGGCTCGAACCAGCGACCACCTGATTATGAGTCAGGTGCTCTAACCAACTGAGCTAAGGGCCCTGCAATGATTTGCGTAGGCAAGATTACGAAAAAAATTATCTTCAAAAAAAAGAAAACTACTTTAGATTCAATACGTATTTTAGCATCATATATCTCTTATTATGAAAAAGTTAACCATTTTATTGCTTTTAATTAATGCATCGGTTTTCTCATTTAGTGCAAATATTACTTGGACAAATGGAAATGGAACTGGAATATGGAACGATGCAGCTAATTGGTCGGCAGGAATCCCTGGTGCTGCTGATTTAGCCATATTTGATGGAACATCAACAGCCAATTGCTTGATTGATATTTCTATAGATGTAAGGGGAATTAGCATGCGAACAGGATATGCAGGAACGGTTACGCAAAGTTTAGGAAACACAATTATCATAAGAGATCTAGACTTCTTTATTGCCGAAGGAAGGTTTGTTGGAGGAGATTCAGATATTGATATGGTTAATGGAAATTTCCAAATTAGAGGTGGAGAGTTTATAAGCACTTCTGCTTCTTTATTGTTTGATGTGAACTTTGTTGTTAGGGATTCAGGTTCCTTTGTTCATAATAATGGTACTGTAATATTTAATGACGGGGTTGATAGGAATATCAATGTAATCGAAAGAGATACTTTTTTCAACTTTATTATAAACCCAATTGGAAATAATGATGATTTAGTTATAGCTGGCGGAGATACAATAGTAATTGAAAATAAATTAACTCTTAACCAAGGTAGGTTTAGAAATGGAGTAGTTGAGGTAATGGATACCATGGAAATGAATGCGAATTATGACGATGGCAACTCTCAAGTCTACTTTACGGGTCCAAATAATGGGCAAGTACTTATTAATGCTGATGTAGGGTCTCATGCTTATTTCATCAATAAAGAAACCGTTAATGATACAGTTTTTGTAAAAAATAATGTTGGAGCAACAATAGATTGGGGCCGAGGAGGCGATAGACTTGCAATAGTGCGAGGAGTGCTTGTTTTAGAGGAAGGAGCAAATTTAGATTTCACAGAATTAGAGATCAGAACCAATGGAGTTTTTGTTCCTAGCAGTGGTACAACTAGACTAGTTGGTTCATGGGATAATCAAGGAGGAAAGTTTATTAACAATAATGGAAGTTGGATATTTGATTTAAATGCCAATAGAAACTACGCAAGTACTGTAGTTGATACGTTTATGAACTTGAACTTTGTGGCAACTGGTGATTTTCAACTAATAATGGCCGCTGATGATTCTATTTACATTGAAAATAAATTAGAATTAACGAATGGCAGAATTCAAACAGGTCATTTGTTAGTTCATGATACTGCTTTTTTGTATGCAACTTATGATGATGCAACAGCAGACCTCTGGTTTGTTGGAACAAAGTCTTCTAATTTCATCATTGAGGCTGCCTTAGGAAATTTTGATGTTTTCATAAGAAAAGACAACCAAATTGATTCGGTTTTTTATCAACCATTAACTGGAAATTCTTTGACCATTGGAGAAACAGACCGTGACTTAACAATACAAGAAGGTGTTTTATCCTTTGATTTAGTTGATACAGTCAATTTGGATTATGGAGATTTAATTATCCAGCCTGGAGCTGAATTACAAGCTTCACCAGGCACTTTAAATTATCAGGGAAACTGGGAGAATCAAGGAGGAAAGTTTAATAATAATAATGGAAATTGGATATTTGATCCCATAGCAGACAACAGATCTTTTATTACTGTTCAGGTAGATACATTTTTTAACGTTGAAATGGCCGGTCTCAATAACATTAGAATGAATTTAGCTGCTGACGATTCAATCTATGTTAAAAATAAATTGGAACTTACTAATGGAAGGCTTCAAAATGGTCATTTATTAGTTGAAGATACTGCTGTATTATATTCTACTTACGACGATGCAACTGCCGATCTATGGTTTAAGGGTTCAACTACCTCTAACTTTATTATTGAAGCAGCTCAAGGTAACTTTGATAAGTTTATAGTAAAAGATAATCCTACAGATACAGTTTATTATCAACCACTTTCAGGAAATAGTTTAAATATTGGTGAAACCGATAGAGATTTAACTATACAAAGAGGAGTGCTATCATTTAGTCTTGTCGATACTGTAGATTTAGATTATGGAGACTTAATTATTTTGAGTGAAGCAGAATTAGAAGCAACTTCAGGAATAACTAATTATCAAGGCACATGGAATAACGTAGGAGGTAAATTTAATGCTAATGGTGGAACATGGATTTGGGATAATAATGGGAATAGAGGTTATGCAACAACTGAAATAGACACTTTTTTTACTCTATTATATCGTCCTGTTGCCGGTAATGCTGCATTAGTTATGTTATCATCAGATAGTGTATATATTGAAAATAGATTGGATTTAAACGAAGGAAGAATTCAGAGTGGACAACTTTTGATTAATGATACTGCTTTTTTATATTCTACTTATGATGATGGATCTGCAAACCTCTGGTTTGTTGGTGCTGCAACTTCTAACTTTTTTATAGAATCTGCGGTTGGAGATATTGATTTTTTCGTAAGAAAAGAGAGTTCTACAGATACTGTTTTTTTTCAACCATTTACCGGAAACAATCTTAACCTTGGAGAAACAGATAGAGATTTAACTATTCAAGAAGGAATTCTTTCTTTTGATTTGGTCGATAATGCGAACTTAGACTTCAGTGATATCATAATCCAACCAGGGGCGCAACTTCAAGCAGCTCCTATCAATACTAACTACCAAGGTAATTGGAATAACCAAGGGGGCTTATTTAATGCAAATCAAGGGAATTGGATTTGGGACAACACGGGAGGAAATCGAACTTATGCTTCTACAGTAGTCGATACCTTTTTTAATTTTAACTACAACCCAGGTACTGATAGGGTGTTAACAATGGCTGCTGACGATTCAATCTATGTTGAAAATAAATTGGAACTTACTAATGGAAGGCTTCAAAATGGACATTTATTGGTAGAGGATACAGCTATACTCTATTCTACCTACGATGATGCAACGGCAGATTTATGGTTTATTGGATCAACAACCTCCAATTTTTTAATTGAAGCTGCTTTAGGAAATTTTGATGTATTTATCACAAAAGATACGCCAACAGATACGGTTTTCTTTCAACCATTGACTGGAAACTCTTTAACTATTGGAGAAACAGATAGAGATTTAACAATACAAGAAGGTATTTTATCTTTCGATTTAGTTGATACAGTCAATTTGGATTATGGAGATTTAATTATTCAGCCTGGAGCTCAATTACAAGCTTCACCAGGCACTTTAAATTATCAGGGAAACTGGAATAACCAAGGGGGCTTATTTAATGCAAATCAAGGGAATTGGATTTGGGACAATACGGGAGGAAATCGAACTTATGTTTCTACAGTGGTCGATACCTTTTTTAATTTTAACTACAACCCAGGAAATGATAGGGTGTTAACAATGGCTGCAAACGATTCTATATATATTGAAAACAAGTTAGAATTAACCAATGGGAGAGTAAATACAGGCCATTTTCTCGTTCTTGATACGGCATTTTTATATGCGACCTATGATGATGCTACAGCAGATTTATGGTTTGTTGGCGATGTGACATCTAATTTTATTATAGAAGCAGCACAAGGGAACTTTGATAAGTTTATTGTAAAGGATAATCCAACGGATACTGTTTTTTTTCAACCTTTAACAGGAAATTCTTTAACGATTGGAGAAACGGATAAGGATTTAACCATTCAAGAAGGAATTTTATCTTTCGATTTAGTAGAAACAGCTAATTTAGATTATAGTGATATTTTTATTCAGGCAGGGGCTAAATTACAAGCTAGTGCAGGGACAACACGATATCAAGGAAACTGGAACAATATTGCAGGTGGCTTTGATCACAATGACGGGACTTGGATTTATGATCTTGGAGGAGATCGAACATACACCTCCCATCAGGTAGATACTTTCTTTAGGATGATTTTTCAACCCCCTAGTGGGAATAGCGATTTGACAATAACCACAGGTGATGCCTTTGCAGTTGAACAAGCCTTATTTTTAGATGAATCGGGAATCTTAAATGGATCAGTTTTTGTCTTAGATACCTTAGAAATTAATGCGAATTATGATAATAATGGAAGTGCAGATATCTTTTTTACCGGCAGTACAGATGGTACCTTTATATCAAATAGTGCTAATGGGAACCATGATATTTTTATTAATAAATCTACACCGAACTTTAAAGTAGATTTTATTGATGAAAATGGGGGAGAATTAAATTCTGGGAATACAGCGACTGACCTATTTGTATTAGAAGGTAGAGTTGAGTTCCCAAACAATAACCCTGTTAATTTTAATTTTTCTAATTTAAACTTGTTTGATGGAGGTACTTTTCAAGCTCCTTTTGATACTTTAAATTTTATTGGAAATTGGAATAATAATTTAGGAAAGTTTGAAGCAAATGGAGGGTCTTTCTTTTATTTAAATTCAGGAGATAGAAACTTTATTACAACTGAAGTAGATACCTTTTTTAATTTTACTTATAATCCCAATGGAAATCGAATTCTAAATATGGGTTCGGTAGATACCATTCGCGTTATTAATCAAGTGGATTTAGTGAATGGTAGAATTAGAACAGGTTTCATTTCAGCCATTGGAGACGTTACAGTTAGAAGCACTTATGATGGCGATAATCTGCAAGCTTCTTTGCAATTCGTTGGACCGAATCCCCAAACTTTTGATTTAACAGGAGGAGTTGCCCAAATGGATGGAGATATTTATTTTGATAAATCTATTGCTGAAGATGTTAGCTTGAATTCCGTATTAGATATTGATAGAGGAGGTCAAGCTATTCACTTTAATAAAGGATATTTAGTAACTACTCAAACGAATGTTCTTTTAGTAGACGGCTCCCACGCGATGATTGGACCAAGTGATAGCTCTTTCGTTAAAGGTCCAGTTGCAAAAAGAGGAAATCAAACTTTTACCTTTCCTGTAGGAGATACAATTTATGCTCCAATTACTATTTCTAGCATTTCTAATGGAAGTGCTTTGTTTAGAGCAGAATATTTTAATAACGACCCTTCCGAAGATACCTATGATGTTTCTAATCTTGAGGCAGGACTAAATAATGTAAGTACCAATGAGTACTGGCTATTAGATAGATTAGCAACAACAGCTTCTTGTAGAGTAAATTTAAGTTGGAGGCCAACTAGCGGTGTTGATGTACCTGCCGAGTTAACTATAGCAAGGTGGAGTAATTCTACAATGCAATGGGAAGATCAAGGGTCTAGTTTTACAACAGGAGATGCAAATAATGGTGCGATAACATCACCAGCAATCAATAATTTTTCTCCTTTCACATTAGCATCTACATCTGTTAATAACCCCCTTCCTGTCACTTACAAGTACTTTGATGCTATTAAACTGCAAAGTTCTAATTTATTAGAATGGGTAACTCTTTCTGAAGTAAATGCAGACTATTTTGATGTTGAAAAAACTATAGATGGTAAAGTTTGGACACCTATTGGAAGAGTTGATGCAAATGGCAATTCGAATGCGGAGATAAAATATCAATTTACTGACTTTGATATTAAATCAAACATCATCTATTATAGGTTAAAACAAGTAGATTTTGACGGGACTACTGAATATTCCGAAGAAAGAAGTATTAATAGGAGTATCAAGAATGAATTGGAGCTTATCATTTTCCCGAATCCTGTCTCTGATGGTAGAGTTACCGTAAGTATAAAGAATACTGTGGAAGAAAGTATAAATGTTTCTATACTTTCAATACAAGGCAAGCTGATTTATAGTCAAACTACTAGTTCAAGTCAGTTACAACGATTGGATTTGGATGTTTCTAATTTTTCAAAAGGTACCTATTTCATTAGAATTGATAAACCAAGCGGTATTACTACCAAAAAACTAATCATCATATAAATAGATTTTCTATGGAGAAGCAGCCTCCTTATTTAGAAAAAGGCGATCAAATTATCATTGTAAGTTCGGCTAGAAAAATTTCGAAGGAGGAAGTAGAACCTGCTATTCAAGTCCTCCAAAACTGGGGATTAAAAGTTATTTTAGGGAAGAATCTTTTTAATGTAGATAATCAGTTTGCAGGCAATAAGAATGAGCGAATAGAAGATCTGCAGTCTGCAATAGATGACCCTGAAATTAAAGCCATTTTATTTGCTAGAGGAGGTTATGGTAGTGTGCAAATTGTAGATCAAATTAATTGGGATTCTTTGTTAAAATTCCCGAAATGGCTAATAGGTTTTAGCGATATAACCGTATTTCATTCGCACATTAATAAAACCTTAAACCTAGAAAGCATTCACTCATGGATGCCTTTAAGTTTAGTCGATAATAAAACCACTCCAGTTGCAATAGAATCCTTAAAACGAATTCTTTTTGAAGGGGAAATTGAATACGAATGGAAAGAGCATGAACTTAATAAATTGGGAAATCAAACAATTGAAGGAGAATTAGTAGGAGGCAACTTATCTATTCTATGCAGTTTAAGTGGAAGCAACTCGCAATTAGACTTAAAAGACAAGATTCTCTTTATTGAAGATTTGGATGAGTATCTATATCACATCGATAGGATGATGATGAACCTTAAAAGGAGTAACTTATTTCAAGGCTGCAAGGCAGTTATTGTAGGAGGCATGTCTCATATGAATGATAATAAGGTTCCTTTTGGTAAAAGTGCATTAGAGATTATCTATGACAATTTGAAAGATTTAAATATTCCAATTGTTTGTGATTTTCCTGCCGGACATATAGAAGATAATAGGCCATTAATTTTTAGCAGAATGGTAACTCTCTCTCAAAAAGGAGATACTCTTAAATTAACCTTTAATGGCAGAGCATAATGATGTTGGAAATAAAGGAGAGGAGATAGCTCAGGCCTATATCCAAAAGAAGGGTTATAAAGTAAAAGCGCTTAATTGGAGATATCAAAAGGCTGAACTGGATATTGTTGCAGAGTATGAAAATCAGCTAGTTGTTATAGAAGTGAAGACTAGAAGCTCTGAAGAGTTTGAAAACCCAAAGGAAGCAGTAACGATTGGAAAACAGAGATTAATTGTAAAAGCAGCTAATGCTTATATTGAAGAAAATGATATTGATCTAGATTGTAGATTTGATATAATTAGCATCTTCTTATTGAAAGGAAAAGTAAAAATTGAGCATATTGAAGATGCCTTTATTGCTCTTTTATAGCGGAATGATAATCAAAGATAATTGAGATAAAAATCCAATCAAAAATCCAAAAAACAACTCCTTAAAGCCATGTGCATTTAGAATTAATCTTGCAGTGGCTACAACACCTGAGAAAAATAATGTAATAGCAATCAATAGGTTAGTGTCTATCTTGAAATAGAGGTTTACGAGAAAAAGCATCCCCAAGAATCCGCCTAATGCAGCAAGATGAGCACTAAATTTCATTTTTAATAGACTAAAAATGAATAACAACAAGATAGCTACCGTTGCTGCTTTAAAAAGAGATAAATAAAAGCTTGGGAAACTAATTTTGCTTAAAAGAAAATAGGTGAAAATATAAAAGAGAATGGTTATTAAATAAGGAAGGCTTCTCTCTTTAACTTCCTTCATTTCTAAACTTTTAATTATTTTTTGCTTTTTAAGATAAAGGCTTATAAACAAGGGTGCTAAAACTAGATTTAATGTAAAAATGATGTAAACAAAGTTTAGGTATTCCTCATTTAAACGATAGTTTATGAATATGGGAAGTTTAAATAGAAAATATAAGCCTATTAAAGGAACCCAAAGTGGGTGAAACAAAACGGAGATAAATTGAGCAGTTCTCTTAATCATAACTCTTTACGAAGCCTTGCAACAGGAATATTTAGCTGTTCTCTATATTTGGCAACCGTTCTGCGAGCAATATTGTATTTTTTATCCTTTAGCATTTTAGAAAGATGGTCATCTGTATAAGGCTTCTTTTTATCTTCAGAGTCAATTACATCCATTAAAATTTTCTTGACCTCTCTTGTGCTCACTTCTTCTCCATCATCAGTAGACAGAGACTCAGAGAAAAATGATTTTAAAAGAAAAGTACCATAAGGAGTAGCTACGTATTTGCTATTTACAACTCTTGAAACAGTGCTAATATCCATTTGAATTATTTCAGCAATATCTTTTAATATCATTGGTTTTAGCTTGGTTTCATCTCCTTCTAAGAAGTATTCTTTTTGGAATTCTGCTATGGCCTCCATAGTCCTTATTAGAGTGTTTTGTCTTTGCATAATAGCATCAATAAACCACTTCGCTGTATCCAGCTTTTGCTTTACGAAACTCATGGCTTCTTTATCTGCCTTATTAGTCGATTTGCTTTTCTGATAGTGGTCTATCATGCCTCTATACTCTTGACTAACTCTTAATTGTGGTGCATTTCTTCCATTAAGACTAATTTGTAATTCCCCATCAATGATCTGAAGATCAAAATCAGGGACTACAATTTGAACAGATTTGCCTGAGGTATTTAACGAACTACCCGGCTTAGGGTTAAGCCTTAAGATTTCATCTATTCCTTCTTTAAGATCTGTTTCATCAATTTCTAATTTCTGAATAATCTTTTTGTAGTGCTTCTTAGTGAATTCCTCAAAATGATCTTCTAGTATCTCTTTTGCAATTTTATAGTGGAAATCTTTATTCTTTTTCCTTAAAAGCTGGAGAAGTAAACATTCCCTTAAATCTCTGGCTCCCACGCCTGCAGGATCTAAATTCTGAACTATTTTTAAAATCCGCTCTATTTCTTCAGACGAGGTTTCTATGTTCTTGGTAAAAGCTAAATCATCTTCAATGGAATTAAGGTCCCTTCTTAAATAACCTGAATCGTCTAGACTTCCAATTAAATGCTCTGCAATAATTACTTCATGGTCATTCAAGTCTCTAAGGTGGATTTGCTCCTTTAACCTTTCATGAAAAGTTGTTGCTCCGCTGTAAGGAATATCCTTTTCTTCATCATCTCTACCTTTATTCTGAATGGAGTATTTATAGTCAGGAGTTTCATCATCCATATAGTCCGAAAAATCAAACTCATCTTCCCCCTCTTCTGTATTATCTTCATAGTCTTCAGAATTGTCCAACTCAGATTTTTCTGCTCCCTCATCCAATGCAGGATTGCTCTCTAGCTCCTCTTTAATCCTTTGCTCTAAAGCTACAGTAGGTAATTGCAACAATTTCATTAACTGAATTTGTTGAGGCGAAAGCTTCTGTAAAAGCTTTTGTTGTAAGGACTGTTTTAGCATTTAATACTTTCTACTTAAAATTCTGCATTTTTTGGAGTTCTTGGAAACGGAATAACATCTCTAATATTACCCATTCCAGTTACGAACTGTACTAGCCTTTCAAATCCTAGGCCAAACCCACTATGCGGTGCCGTTCCGAATTTTCGCAAATCCAAATACCACCATAATTCCTCTTCAGGAACATTCATTTCTTGCATTCGTTGCTTTAACTTATCCAATCTTTCTTCTCTTTGCGAGCCTCCTACCATTTCTCCAATTCCTGGGAATAGAATGTCCATAGCTCTTACAGTTTCTCCATCTTCATTTTGTCGCATATAAAATGCTTTTATGTCTTTAGGGTAATCAAAAAGAATCACTGGTTTTTTGAAATGTTTTTCAACCAAAAAACGCTCATGCTCCGATTGTAAATCAGCTCCCCAACCTTCTATAAGGTATTGAAACTTCTTCTTTTTGTTTGGCTTGGAGTTTCTTAAGATTTGAATAGCATCTGTATAACTTACCCTTTCAAAATTGTTCTCCAGAACAAAAGAAAGCTTCTCTTTTAGTGGCATAGGAGATCTATCTTCTGCTTTTTTAACTTTTTCCTCTTCTATTAAACGAGCTTCTAAAAAATCTAAATCATCTTGATGCTTTTCTAATATTTGACCGATGAGGTACTTTAGCATTTCTTCTCCCAAGTCCATATTGTCGTCTAAATCTGCAAAAGCAACTTCAGGTTCAATCATCCAAAACTCTGCTAAGTGCCTCGTAGTATTCGAGTTTTCTGCTCTAAATGTTGGGCCAAAAGTATACACCTTAGACAGGGCCATAGCTGCCAATTCAGCCTCTAACTGACCGGATACTGTAAGATTTGTCTCTTTGCCAAAAAAGTCTTTGGAGTAATCAATGTTTCCTTCTTCAGTCTTAGGAACATTTTCTAAATCTAGGTTAGTTACTTTAAATGTTTCCCCTGCACCTTCTGCATCAGATCCGGTAATAATAGGAGTATGAATATTTAAAAATCCCTTTTCGTGAAAGAATTGATGAACACCAAAAATTAATGCATGTCTAATTCTGCTGATAGCTCCAAAAGTGCTAGAGCGGAACCTTAAATGTGCATTTTCTCTTAAAAATTCTAAGGAGTGTTTCTTTGGTTGCAAAGGGTATTCGTCTGCAGGGGATAAACCCAGTATTTCAATTGAGTTTGCTTCAATCTCAACTTTTTGACCACTGCCTTGCGACTCTATCAATTTCCCCTCTATAGAAAGGCAAGAGCCTGTGGTAATTTGATCTAATAAGCTATCTTCAAACCTCTCTGTATCGGCAACTATTTGGATATTGTGAATTGTGCTTCCATCATTCATGGCAATGAATGCCACATTTTTGCTTCCACGTTTAGTTCTAACCCAGGCTTTAAGCTTAACATTAGAATTGATATCTACGCCTGATAATAAGTTTTTTACACTTGCTTTTGGTAACATTTTTCCCATTTTATTTCAGATTGCAAAGGAACGCTTTTAGCTAATTACTTCAAACAATATTTATGCAACTGGGTAATTTCCTTTATTAGCTTATTCATATGGTTTTTTGGAAACAAAAAAAACTAAAAACGTTTCCTACTTAAAAAATGTTTCCTACGTTTGCCGACCGAAATTATGGATAATAAAGCAAAAGATATTTTGAAGCAAGCGGCAGGACTTTTCACAAAGTTTGGCGTTAAGAGTATGACGATGGATGACATAGCTCGTCAATTGGGAATATCAAAGAAAACCCTTTACCAATATGTAGATAATAAAAAAGATTTGGTTAAAAAGTCTATCGAAGTTCATATTGATGATGAGGAGTGTGTGATGAAGGATCAATTAAATACCGAAGGGAATGCAATTGATGAACTCATGTCGATGACCAGATTGGTAGGTTCTCAGATGAAGGAAATGCATCCATCCGTAATATTTGATTTAAAGAAATACCATGCAGATGCTTACAATTGTTTAGTAGATCATCGAGATCAATTTATTTACTCCAACATTAAAAGAAACATTGAAAGTGGTGTAAAGTCAGGTTTATATAGAGATAATATTAATCCTGAAATATTAACGCGTCTTTATTTATCTATGGTTAATGTAATTCTTGACCCGCAACATAATTCCTTAAGTGAGTATAGCAATGCGGAAGTATATACCGAAATGATAAGATATCATATTAGAGGTATAGCAAGTTCTGAGGGAAGGGAATATTTAAAACAAAAATTCAAACAAGAAAATGTTTAGAGAAAAACCAAATCTAATTGCGTTAGTGTTAGTTGTTTTTACAATAGCACTTTCCATCTCATTTAGTGATTTAAAAGCACAGCAAGAATCTTTAAGCTTTACTTTACAAGAAGCTCAAGATTATGCAGCTAAGAATAGCTATATGATGCAAACAGCAGAGAAGGAAGTAGAAAAATCTCGAAAAATAGTGGATGAAACTATATCCACAGGACTTCCTCAAGTAAATGCTACAGCAAATTATCAATCTTATATTGAAACTCCAATTCAATTGATTCCTGCAGAGGCTATTGGTGGTAATGCAGGTGATTTTGTAGAGGTGTTTTTTGGCACAGAACAGCAGATGGGCTTTGCTGCGAATGTTAATCAGCTATTGTTTGATGGGTCTTATTTTGTAGGCCTGCAAGCATCTAAAGTGTTTCTTCAGATTACTGAAAATGATAAGATACGCTCTGAGCTGGAAATCAGAAATATGGTACTAGTAGCTTATGGAAATATTCTTGTAGCTGAGAAGAATGCTGAAATTCTAAAAAACAATAAAGAAAACCTTGAGCAAAATGCTTTTGAAACTAAGCAACTTTACGAAAATGGTTTTGTTGAAGAACAAGATGCTGATCAAATTGAATTGTTGTTATCTACAGTAACTAACTCTTATGAGCAGGCTGTTAGGTATGTAGAAATAACTAAAAACCAATTGAATTTTGTTTTAGGAATAGATATAGGAACTTCTATAGAATTAAAGGATGAGTTAGAGCAAGTTGTAACCGATGTTTCAAAAGTGGAGTTATTGACTGTTGATTTTGACATATCGAACCATATTGATTATCAAATTGTAGAAAACCAAGAAAGAGCTTCAGAATTGTTATGGAAGCAACAAAAGGCAACCTATTTGCCAAGTGTATCTGCTTTCTACAGTTATCAGCAAAATTCTTTCTCCAATAATTTTGATTTCTTTAATCAAGCAAGTTGGTTCCCTTCTCAAATTGTAGGCTTGAATTTAAATGTTCCAATCTTTACCAGTTTTGGTAGATCTAGCAGGGTACAGCAGTCTAAAATAGATTTTGAGAAAGTTAACATAGCGAAGCAACAAGTTCAGCAGCAGCTAGAAATTAATATAAGAAATGCCCGTTCCGTTTACTCTTTTTCTCTAAGTCAATATAAGACTGCAGAGAGGAACTTAGAATTAGCAAGTAGAATTTATAGAAAAACAAAAATTAAATATGACGAAGGAATAAGCACAAGCTTAGACCTTAATCAAGTAAGTAATCAATTATTAGAAAATCAATCCAATTATATAAATGCTGCTTTAAGCCTGGTTAATGCGAAGGCAGAGTTAAACAAAGCTTTAAATCTATATTAAAATGAAAAACATTGTAATTATTTCTAGCCTTTTATTTTTAGTAGCATGCGGCGGAGAAAGCAAAGAAGAACGAACAATAAACAAATTAATTGAAGCAAATGATTTTGAAGCTTTGGAAGAAGAACGCACAAAACTCAATGAAAAAGTTGTTGAGATTGAAACACTAATAGATAAAATAAATGCAATTCTCTCTAATGATAGTTCCGTTAAAAAACTTCCTCTAGTGACTGTTTTTGAAGTGGAGGAAGAAGAATTTAAGCATTATGTGGAACTTCAGGGAAGTGTTGAAACGGATCAAAACATACTTGTTTATCCTGAAATTCAAGGAAACTTGTTAAGTTTTAAAGCCAATATGGGCGACCAAGTAAAAAAAGGAGAAGTTTTAGCAGTTATTGATGACGGTGGTTTAAGGCAGCAATTAGCTCAATTAGAAGAACAAACAGCTTTATCTAAAATAACCTACGAAAGGCAAAAGAGGTTATGGGATCAAAAAATTGGATCTGAACTAGATTATTTAAGATCAGAAACTGCTTATAATTCTAATGTTGAAGCAGTAAGTCAAGCAAAAAAGCAACTTGCTAAAGCTACAATAAGAGCTCCATTTGACGGTCAAATAGATGAAACATTTGTAAATGAAGGACAAGTTTTAGTTCCTGGTCAAACTCCTCTTTTCAGAATTATAAGTTTAGATAAAATGTATATACATGCCGATGTGCCTGAAAAATATTTGTCTTCTATTCAAAAAGGGAAAAGAGTTGAAATTGATTTGCCTATTCTAGATACTGCTGTTTTAAGCAAAATAGATAAGGTTTCTAACTACATAAATCCAGATAATAGAACATTTAAAATTGAAATTCATGTCCCAAATAGTAAAGGCTTAATTAAGCCAAATCTTACAGCAAAACTGCAAGTAAATGACTATACAAATTCAAATGCAATTTTAATCCCACAAAGTATCATTTCAGAGAACTCAGAAGGTAACGAATACATTTATATAACTAAGAAAAACTCTGAATCTGAAAACCCAATTGTGCAGAAGGCATTTATTACTACTGGCAAGAAAAAGGGGGATTATATTGAAGTTCTATCTGGCTTAAAGGTTGGTGATTTTATTATCAAAGATGGCGCAAGATTGGTAAAGGATCAACAAGAAGTGCAAATAATCAAATAAGGTATTTATTATGTCAAAAGAGAAGAAATCGGTAGACAAAGAATTTAAGTTGTCTTCTTGGGCTGTTGAAAACCCTACAGTAATATATGCAATGATGGCAATTCTCTTTTTCTTAGGGATATCTGCCTACTTCGATCTTCCTAGAGAGGATTTTCCTGAGATAGTAGAAACAAAAATATACATTAGTACTCCTTACCCGGGAAATACAGCGGAAGACATAGAAAGATTGATTATTGATCCATTAGAAGATGAATTGGATGATGTTTCAAATGTGGTTGAAATAACATCTACTTCTCAAGAAGATTATGGAATTATAATTGTAGAGTTTGATGAGGACATTGCGGTAGAGCAGGCAAAAGTAAAAGTTAAGGATAAAGTAGATGAGGTTAAATCTAGCGAAGACTGGCCAACTTTTAATGGTGCTAAAGTAGAGCCCAATGTTTTTGATCTTAATTTTTCTGAGGAAGTTCCAATTGTAAACTACAATATAACAGGAGATTACCCTGTAGAACAACTTAAAGAGTTTGCTGAATATTTGGAAGATGAGATAGAAACTATTCCAGAAGTTAAGCAAGTAGATATCCGCGGTGCACAAGATAAAGAGGTTGAAGTAGCAGTGGATATTTATAAAATGATGGCTACTAAAGTAAGTTTTCAAGACATTACCAATGCCATTTCTAATGGAAATGTGACTATGTCTGCAGGGAATTTAAAAAATAGCGGACAAAGAAGAACCATTAGAATTTTAGGGGAAGTAGAAAGTCCTGAAGATTTAGAAAACTTTGTGGTAAAGTCTGAAAATGGGAACTCGGTATACCTAAAAGACATTGCTACAGTTAGTTTTGGAGAAAAGGAAAAAACAACTTTTGCCAGGGAATGGGGGGAGAAAGTAGTTAGCTTAGATGTTAAAAAGCGTTCGGGTAAAAACATGGTAGATGCCATTGAACAAGCGGATGCTATAGTTGAAAAGGCTAGAAAAGAATTTTTACCCCCCAATGTAACGGTCACATCGGCAAACGATCAATCACAGAAAACCATCAACCAGGTAAATGACCTTGTTAATAATATCATTTTTGGTATCATCCTAGTAGTTACCGTTTTGATGTTCTTTTTAGGATTCAGAAATGCACTCTTCGTTGGATTCGCTATTCCTATGTCCATGGTAATCTCTTTTATGATTATTGATGGCTTGGGATATACGCTGAATACGATGATACTTTTTGCCATGATAATGGGTTTAGGGATGCTTGTGGATAATGGAATAGTAGTGGTAGAGAATGTATATCGCTTAATGAGTGAAGGCATGTCGAGAAAAGAGGCTACTAAAAAAGGAATTGGGGAAATTGCAATTCCTATTATTATTTCTACAATTACTACTGTTGCAGCATTTGTCCCTCTAGGAAATTGGCCAGGACTCTTTGGGCAGTTCATGATTTATTTTCCTGTTACCCTTTCTATAGTTTTGGGTTCATCCTTATTTGTTGCAATTTTCTTCAACTCTATGTTGGTTTCTAAGTTTATGGATGTGGAAGATAAAGTTGGCAGTAGAAAGGCATTAATAAGAAACACTATAATTATGATAGTGCTAGGTTTATTAATTTTTATAGTTGGAGGTGCTGTTCGTGGATTAGGTACTTTATTGATATTTAGTGCTATTATGATGTGGGTATACCGCTATGGGTTAAGAAATTTAGCAGAACGTTTTCAGAGAAAAACCTTGGTTAGCTTTGAGAACTTATATGAAAGAAGCTTAAAGTTTGCCTTAAAAGGTAGAAATGCCTATTTCTTCTTCATTGGAACTTTTGTTATGCTTTTCGTTTCTCTCTTTTTATTTGGAGGGTCTATAGGTTCTGGAAGAACTAAAATTGAGTTTTTTCCAGATAATAAGCCAAATCAGATCATTACCTATATCGAATATCCTGAAGGAACAGCAATCGAAAAAACAAATGCAATTACAAAAGACATAGAAAAACGAATGAATGCGGTGCTTAATGATAAAGAGTACTTAGATGAAAATGGTAGAAATTTTCTCGTTGAATCTTCCGTTTCCGTAGTAGGAGAAGGTGCAGGAAATCCACAAACTGATGGAGGATCAGCTGCTGAGATGCCTCATCGTGGTAAGGTTACGGCTTCTATGAGAGAGTACAAATTTAGAAGAGGAAAAGATAGTGAAGAATTAAGGCTTAAAGTTCAAGAAGCATTGAAGGGGATATATCCTGGAGTTGCTATTTCGGTAGAAAAAGATGCTGCCGGTCCTCCTGCAGGGTACCCAGTTAATATTGAAATAAGCGGAGCTGATTACGCTTCTTTAATTGATGCTGCAGAAAGCGTTAGAAATTTCATTAATAGTAAAAATGTTCCAGGTATTGATGAATTAAAAATCGATGTAAATCGCAGTAAACCCTCAATTCAAGTTGAGGTAGATAGAAAAAAAGCTGGAGACTTAGGGGTTTCAGCAGGACAAATTGGTAATCAGCTTCGGAATTCTATTTTTGGAACCAAAGCAGGAGTTTATAAGCAAGATGGAGATGATTATGATATTTATGTCAGATTCAATGAAGACCTTAGGTATAATTCAAGTGCTTTATTTAATCAGAATATCATCTTTAGAGATCAAGCGAGTGGAAAGATTAAGGAAATACCGGTTAGTGCAGTAGCAAGTCAAAAAAACACCTCTGGGTTTAGTGCTATTAAGCACATTGACTTAGTGCCAATAGTAACGGTTTATTCGGGGGTAATTCCTGGGGCTAATCCAAACGAAGTTTACAATATGGTGAAAGAAGAAATGACCGATTTTGAATTGCCAAAAGGAATTAAATATGAATTTACAGGAGAAATAGAAGAACAAGGAAAACAAATGGCATTTTTATTAAGTGCTTTATTTGGTGGTTTATTCTTGATTTTTTTGATCTTGATTTTTCAGTTTAGCTCTATTTCGCAACCTACGATCATTATGGTAGCAATATTTTTGAGCTTTATTGGAGTATTCCTAGGCTTAGTGATTACTGGAATGAATTTCGTGATTATGATGACAATGATGGGTATTATTTCACTAGCTGGAATAGTAGTAAACAACGGTGTGGTCCTGCTAGACTATACCGATATTTTGATTAATAGAAAGAAGAGAGATCTTAAACTAGGAAAAGAGGATCTTCTAAATCGTGAGCAAATTAGAGAGATTATTATTGTAGGTGGAAAAGCTCGTCTTAGACCTGTAGTATTGACTGCTATAACCACCGTTTTAGGTTTAATTCCACTAGCCATTGGTCTCAATATTGATTTCTTCTCTTTATTTACAGAATTTGACCCTAAGATATATGTAGGAGGAGATAATGTAATCTTCTGGGGACCTTTAGCTTGGACGGTTATATTCGGACTGACCTTTGCTACTTTCCTTACCTTAATCGTTGTTCCGGTAATGAATTTCCTCATATTTAGGATGAAGTTAAGATTTGCTAAATAGATTTGGATAAGGAATAAAATAAAAAAGGCCACCACGCTTTAGCGGGGTGGCCTTTTTTTGGCATATTCCATTTAAAAAACTTCTTTACTTCAAAAAATTTTATTATTCTGTTTTTCGACAAGAATAAATATTTTTTTAACATATTTACAGCAACCAATACGAAATTTCTTTTCATAACCGATTTTATCCGAACAACCTAGCTGGTGGAGAATTTAATAGAGAATTACAATGTAATTCCAGTTTTGCTACTGGCGGTGGTGGAGATGAGCCCGGTTTAGGCTTAAGTAGAAAGCAAGCCATACTGAATCAGCTAAGTCAAGCTTCTTCAACCAATAAAAGTGGAACAATTGTTACAGATTCACTATTAAGTGAATACAGCAGGATCACTTTATATGCCGATACAGTACAATTAGATAGTTTAGTACATTATTTGGCATTGTCTTCTAACCCAAATTTTCAACTAAGAAGCATAGCAGCAAGGAGCAGAAGAGGAGATACTTCTTTTACTAATAAAAGTGGGGGACAAAAATGGAATAAAACTGCTTTAGACTATATTCAATTCAATGAACATTTAAGAAATGAGAAAAATAAGTTTGTAGACAGTAGTGTTTTTAACCCTACTCACGACTTTTTTATTTGGGCCCATGCAGAGGAAAAATACAAAAAAGGCAAAGCAATACCAGCTCCTATTGTATTGCCTCAATTGGTTGAAATTGAGAATAGTGTAGCAGATAACTTGAATGAGATAAACAACTTTAATACTAAATTCAACGTCTATCCCATTCCTGCAAGTGAAGAAATTTTGATTCTTGTAGAAAACTGGGAAGGGAGTATGGAGCTAAAGCTTTATAATCTTAGTGGACAATTGGTTTATAATTCGATTGAAATTGCTCAAAATACCAATAAAATAAAAGTGAGTAAATTTAACAATGGCATATACTATTTAATGGTATTAAGCGATAATGAATTAATTCACCAGCAAAAAGTGAGCGTACAGCATTAAATGTTAAAATTTAGATTAGTCCTAGTATTTTGTTTTGTATTGAGCCTTTTTGGCTCAGCACAAAACTTTAATAAAAGTTATGACGGCTATTATAACACCTTTACTTCATGGTCTGTAGAAAAGCTTGCCTCCGATACTTTTTTTATCATTACTGCAGATATTAAGAATAATCGATTGGGTTTAAGCTTACTGGCAATTGATTCTTTAGGAGATACCGTATATAATAAGGGTTATCGATTTAACAATAAGCAGGTTTATGGCGGTTTTCCAAGTTCTACCTTTTTAAAGAAAGACGGCACCATTCTCTTAGCAGGTGCTATAGCTGATACCGCAAACTATGGCCATTTAGTGAATTTCTCTCGGCAAGGAGATACTATTTGGACCAAGAGCTATGGAGATGGCATTCGCTTTCATACTTTAAGACAAGTTATAGAAAATAAGGATGGAGATATAGTTGCTATTGGGGATAGAAGTAATCCTAGTAATAGTGGTAATGGCATGGCTTGGCTACTTAAAACGGATTCTGTTGGTAATGTAATATGGCAAAGAGATTATAGCAGGCTTTCTGAGCATATAATTATGAGTACGGTATACCAAAGCAATGATGGGGGCTATATATTGGGAGGAACAAGAAGGCACATACAAAATGTACCGCCAGTTAATTTCCCAAATATAAATTACGATGCTTTGGTAATAAAGGTAGACTCTATGGGCGTATTTGAATGGGATTATATATGGGATAGCCCTTTTGATGATGTGCGTGCTTATGCCATACAAACTAAAGATGGTAATTATTTATTTGGTAGCTCAGTTTCTGATTGGGGTGTAATGCAAGGTGCACCAAGAGGTGCTGAACGTTATAAAGCCGCTTTAATCAAATTAGATACTGCCGGCAATTTACTGTGGCAAAAAGATTATAGCCAGCACACTCCAATAAATTATTTTTCGAAGATTTTAGAATTGGGTGATAGTAGTATAGTTTCAATAGGTTCTAGGTCAAATTGGCAAACAACGCCTGAATATGGTTTAATTATTAAGACTGATAAAGACGGTAATCTTTTGTGGGAAGAAACGTATGAAAATGATCCTAATGGCACAGGCAATAGCCAGTATTTAAATGATGTTGTTCAATTAGACGATGGGGGCTTTTTAGCTGTAGGAGAAGTTATTGCGAGACCACCAGTAGCAAGAAGGCAAGATGCTTGGGCCATACGAGTAGATAGTATGGGTTGTATTTTAAGTAATTGTACGGTTGGTTTAGGTGAGGTAGAAGAAGTTGAAGAAGACATAGTGATTTATCTTAATCCTACTGCAGATGGTAGTCTAACTATTAAAAGTAAGCAGCAGATAAAGGAAGTAAGTGTTTACAATCAGATGGGTCAAGAAGTATATAGGAGCCAACGAAATCATTATCAATCTCAATTAGAATTGCCTCCTACCTCTGGTATTTATTTCATTCGTTTGTTGATGGAAAATGGGCAAATGGAAGTGAAGAAGGTGGTGAAGGAGTAAAAATTAGTATATAAAAAAGGCCCCACGCTCTAGCGTGGGGCCTTTTTATTATAGTGATTATTTTGGAATTCTAGTCTTTTACTTCTTGTAAAACGAAAGTTTCCATAAACTTTGTAGTGCAATTCCCTTCTATAAAAGTAGGGTCTTTCATTAATTGCAAATGAAATGGAATAGTCGTTTTGATTCCTTCTATTACATATTCGCTTAAGGCTCTTTCCATCTTTTTGATAGCCTCCTCTCTTGTCTGTGCAACAGTAATAAGTTTAGAAATCATAGAATCATAATATGGAGGAATAGTATATCCTGCATAAACATGCGTGTCTACTCTTATTCCATGTCCACCAGGCGAGTGATAGTTTGTAATCGTTCCAGGACTAGGTCTAAAACCATTAAATGGATCTTCGGCATTTATTCTGCATTGGATAGAATGCATCTGAGGGAAATAGTTCTTACCAGAAATTTTATAACCTGCAGCAATTTTAATTTGTTCTTTGATTAAATCAAAGTTGATTACTTCTTCTGTAATGGTATGCTCTACTTGAATTCTTGTATTCATTTCCATGAAATAGAAATTTCTATTCTTGTCCACCAAGAATTCTACAGTACCAACACCTTCGTACTTTACAGCTGCAGCTGCTTTTATAGCCGCTTGCCCCATTGCTTCTCTTAATTTATCTGTCATAAATGGAGAAGGAGTCTCTTCACATAGCTTTTGATGTCTTCTTTGAATAGAACAATCCCTTTCCGACATATGGCAATAGTTGCCAAATTGATCTCCAGCAATTTGTATTTCAATGTGGCGAGGCTCTTCTATATATTTTTCCATATACATACCATCATTTCCAAAAGCAGCAGCGGCTTCTTGCCTAGCACTTTCCCAAGCTTCTTCCAAAGCATCTTCACTTCTAATGATACGCATTCCTTTACCACCACCCCCGGCGGTAGCTTTCATCATTACTGGATAGCCTATTTCTTTAGCAGACTTTTTAGCGTGCTTAATATCTTCTAATAAGCCCTCTGAACCTGGAACAGTTGGAACGCCTGCTTTAATCATGGTGGTTTTGGCAGAAGATTTATCTCCCATTCCATCAATCATCTCAGGCGATGCCCCGATGAATTTAATACCATGTTCATCACAAATCTTAGAGAATTTAGAGTTTTCAGATAAAAACCCATAACCTGGATGGATAGAATCTGCGTTGGTAATTTCAGCAGCTGCAATAATGTTTGAAATCTTTAAATAAGATTCAGAACTTTTTGCAGGACCAATACAAACGGCTTCATCAGCAAAACGAACATGTAAGCTATCTGCATCTGCTTTAGAATAAACAGCTACAGTGCTTATGCCCATTTCCTTGCAAGTTCTAATAACTCTTAGAGCAATTTCTCCTCTATTGGCTATTAATACCTTTTTAAACATAAATAATAAGTTTTAGAGAAATTAACCTGCTGGATCTACTAAAAATAATACTTGATCGTATTCCACAGGTGTTGAGTCATCAACTAATACTTTAACAATTTTTCCGCTTACTTCACTTTCTATCTCATTAAAAAGCTTCATCGCTTCAATAACACAAACAGTATCTCCTTCTTTAATTGTATCACCAACTTTTACAAATTCTGCTTTATCTGGAGATGGTTTCCTATAAAAAGTCCCAATCATTGGAGATTTTATCTCTATATAACTAGCTTCCTTTTTAGATTCTGCAGATTCTTCTTTAGAAGGAGCTGCTTTTACTTCAGGAGCAGGCGCAGGTGCAGCTGCTACAGGCATTGCTTGTTGTTGCATTCCTGCAACTTGCGCTGGTAAGACCTGTGTTACTACTTGCTGCGGCGTATCTACAATTTTTCCTTTCCTGTAAGGCGGAGTTTTGATGTTTATTTTAAAATCTTTTTGTTCAATTTCTACTTCGGTTACACCAGATTTAGAAACGAATCGGATCAGTTCTTGAATTTCACTGACTTTCATACAGATAATTTTTTAGTAAGATTAAGGTATAAAGATATAAATATCTTAGAATTTAAGAATTGCTATTATAAGCCCATTTTAAATAAATGGAACCCCAAGTAAATCCGCCTCCAAAGGCAGATAAAATTAATATGTCTCCTTCTTTTAATTTATTTTCCCATTCCCATAAGCAAAGAGGGATTGTTCCATTGGTAGTATTGCCATATTTTTCAATGTTTAGCATTACTTTTTCATCTCCAACACCCATTCTTTTTGCGGTTGCATCAATTATTCTTTTGTTAGCTTGGTGGGGAACTAAATAAGTTACATCTTCGCTGGTAAGATTATTTCTTTCCATTATTTCTGCCGAAACTTCTGCCATATTGGTTACAGCAAATTTGAATACAGCTTGACCTTCTTGATATACAAAATGTTCCTTATTATCAATTGTTTCATGGCTTGCCGGTTTTACAGAACCACCTGCTTTTTGGTGCAAATGGACTCTGCCTGAACCATCACTTTTCATGATAGTGTCGATAATGCCATTTTCTCCTTCTGTAGGTTCTAGTAAAGCAGCTCCACATCCATCCCCAAAAATGATACAAGTCTGTCTATCTGTATAATCGATTATAGATGACATTTTATCGCCACCTACAACTACTACTTTTTTATACAAACCTGATTCAATATACCTTGCACCGGTAGTTAGTCCGTATAGAAAACCTGAGCATGCAGCCATTAAATCAAAACCGAATGCCTTAGTAGCTCCAATCTTGTCCGTTATAATATTTGCAGTCGCCGGGAAAACTAAATCTGGAGTAACAGTGCAGCAAATTAGTAGATCAATTTCATCTGCCTTAATTCCTCTCTTTTTTAATAATTCATTAACTGCCTCAACAGCCATGTCTGAGGTGCCTAAACCCTCTCCTTTAAGAATTCTTCTTTCTTTTATTCCGGTTCTAGAGATTATCCAATCGTCTGAAGTGTCAACCATTCCTTCAAGAATCTTATTGGTAAGCCTATATTCCGGGACATATCCTCCAATAGACGTTATAGCAGCTCTAATTTTAGACATCTGAATTTTAAAAATTTAATGATGGGTCTAATGTAGCTTTATTAGTCGAAAAAACATAATAAAAACTATACCTTAGGGTTTGAAAATAAAAAGGTGGAACACAATAATTTTGCATTCCACCTTTATGTATTCGATTATAAAATCAAGCTGTAGCTTTCTCTAAAACTACTTTGCCTTTATAATATAGTTTGCCTTCATACCAATGTGCTCTATGGTATAAATGAGGCATTCCAGTGGTTGGGCAAGTTGCAATAGTAGGAACTTCAGCTTTATAGTGAGTTCTTCTTTTATCTCTTCTCGTTTTCGAGATTTTTCTTTTAGGATGTGCCATCTTATTTGTTTATTTCTTTGTTTTCAGTTTTTCTAAAGCTGCCCACCTAGGGTCAACTTCGTCACTAGAGTCATTGCTGACACTAATTTCATTTAATTTTTTTATAACATCTTGGTTACAATCCTCCATGTTTTTATGTTCTAACTTACTTGGTTTAAGTAAGCTTATAAATTCATAAATTGAATTACTAAGGTCTAAATCATTATCTGAAGAACTAATAATTATTATATCATCCGTAGATTCAGAATAATTCTCATGATCAAACTTAGCAATTAGCCTTTCCTTACCTTGAATATTGATATCTAAGCTATCATTACATCTATCGCAATATAAATGAAGCACTCCATTAATATCAAATACTATGTTGAATAAATTAGATTTTTTCTCAAATTCAACATTTACTGTTACATCAGCATTTTCAATATCTGAGAAAGGAAAATTCTCAAAGAACGCTTGGTCTACTTCAAAAGTAAAATCATGTTTCCCTTCTTTAAGACCGTTAAAAGGGATACTATACTTTTGTGTTTTTTTCTTCTTCATTTCAACCTCCTCTTAAAGAAAGGGGGCAAATTTAAATAAAATTATCTACAACTAACGCTTATTAGGTTCGAATCTATTCTCAATTAAATTTAAGTTCACAATTCTATGTTTAGCAATATCTATAGCTCTATATATAGAGTTTCTAAAAGAAGTTTCATTTGCAAGCCCTTTACCTGCTATCTCAAATGCAGTGCCGTGATCTGGGGAGGTTCTTATAAAGCTTAATCCAGCAGTATAGTTTGTTCCCATACCGTTAGAAAATAGTTTAGCTGGAATAAGGCCTTGGTCGTGATACATGGCTAAAACTGCATCATATTTTTTAAAGGTTCCACTTGCAAAGAATCCATCTGCAGAAAATGGTCCAAACGCAAGTATGCCGATACTTTTTGCATGTTGAATTGCTGGGGAGATTACTATGTTTTCTTCTTCTCCCAATAAGCCATTGTCTCCGGCATGAGGATTAAGCCCTAAAACTGCTATTTTCGGTTTCTCAATACTAAAGTCTTCTTTAAGTGACTTATTGAGGATATTAATTTTCGAAAGAATTTTTTCAGAAGTGATAGAGCTAGAAACTTTCTCTAAGGGTATATGTCCTGTAACTATTCCTATTTTAGATACTTCGGAAATCATTAACATTAATGAATCTCCTGCTCCATCTAAATCTTGCAGGTATTCAGTATGTCCAGGGAAATTGAATTCATCCGATTGAATACTTTCTTTATTAATTGGAGCTGTTACTAAAGCATCAATTTTATTTTCTTTTAAGTCTGTTGCAGCTGCTTTTAAACATTCAAATGCAAACTCGCCTGTATTTCTATCTAATTGTCCTTCTTTAATTTCAATTTCTTTTGAAGTAGAAACTTCAATAAGGTTTGCTTTTTGTGCTTTAAGCTCCTCAATATTTTTAATATAATGGATGCTCAAATTTTCTAGATTTAGACTTTTGAGATAGTGTTTACATGTGTTTTTTGAACCATAAATAACAATATTGCCTAAATCAAAAAGCCTACTATCGTTTATGCTTTTTAAAATAATTTCGTATCCAATACCATTTACATCCCCAACAGAAATGCCAATTGTTATTTTAGTTTTTTTTGACGTCATTTTATTTTTTTGATGCAACAAAGAACAAGCCTTAAAGCGTCTTGTTTTCAATAACTAAGCCTATATAAATGCCTAAATTTGTTTTTACAAAACTAATACAATTAATAGGTTAAGTAGGAGTTATAAACGATAAGAATATAAAGTGGATCAAAAAACGTTATTAGATAAAGCCTTAAGAGAAGAATTCCTTTCTGCTGAAGAAGGGCAATTTTTATTTGAAAATGCTTCAACTGCTGATTTAGCTTGTGTTGCAAACGAGTTAAAGATTAGAAAAAAGGGGAAAGAAAAAGTCACTTGGATTATAGATAGGAATGCAAATACTACGAATGTTTGCCTTGCAAATTGTAAGTTTTGTAATTTCTTTAGAGTCCCGGGTCATAAAGAAGCCTACATTACTACCATTGAGCAATACAAGCAGAAGATTGATGAAATGATGAAGTATGGAGGAGAGCAATTGTTACTTCAAGGAGGTCATCATCCGGATTTAGGCTTAGATTATTATTCAAATCTTTTCAAGGAATTAAAAAGTCTATATCCAAACCTAAAGTTACATGCTCTAGGACCACCTGAAATTGCTCATATATGCAAGTTAGAAGGGAAGTCGCATAAAGAAGTATTAACTGTTTTAAAAGAATCTGGATTAGATTCATTGCCTGGGGCAGGAGCAGAAATCTTAAATGATAGAGTGAGAAGATTAATTTCTAAAGGTAAGTGCACTGGGAAAGAATGGTTGGATGTTATGAGGGCGGCTCATCAATTAAATATTACTACTTCAGCTACCATGATGTTTGGTCATATAGAAACCTTAGAAGAAAGATTTGAGCATTTAGTTTGGCTTAGAGAAGTACAATCTGAGAAGCCTAAAGATTCAAATGGCTTTTTAGCTTTCATTCCTTGGCCTTTTCAAGATGATGGAACGCTATTAAAAAGAGTAAAAGGAATTAGTAATAATGTTAGTTCTGATGAGTATATAAGAATGATAGCCATTTCAAGAATTATGTTGCCCAATATCCATAATATACAAGCTAGTTGGTTAACCGTTGGGAAAGAGGTAGCTCAGATTTGTTTGCATTCTGGGGCAAATGATATGGGTTCAATAATGATTGAAGAAAATGTAGTTTCAGTTGCAGGTGCTCCGCATAGATTTACTGCAGACGGTATTCAAGATGCTATCAGAGAAGCAGGTTTTGAGCCTCAGTTAAGAACGCAAGAATATGAAGAAAGAGAACTTCCTGAAACCATAGAACAACAAGTCATAACCTATTAGATGAAGTGAAAAACTATCTTGTCATATTATTTTTTTTAACGGCTTCAATAGAGCTGTTTGCTACTCATAATCGGGCAGGAGAGATTACTTATAAATATATTTCAGGGAATACTTATGAAATAACAGTTAATATTTTCTCAGACCCTACTAGTCCTGCTTTTAGAAGAAAAGAGATTGTGATTAACTACGGTGACGGTACTGGCTCAGATTCTATTCCTGAAACTATCGTATTCCCAAAAATTAAGGACAATATTCAAAAAAGAAGTTGGATTGTACAGCACACTTACCCTGGACCCGGGGATTACACCATTAGTGTCACAGACCCGAATAGGAATGGGGGTGTGGATAACATTATTAATTCTACATCTGTTCCATTTTTTATCAAGTCTTTGCTTAGAATTGGTCAATTATCTTCCTTGGCAAATAATTCTCCAATTCTTTTAAATGACCCTATAGACGATGCCTGCTTTGGACAGCTATTTGTTCACAATCCCGGTGCAGTTGATCCTGATGGAGATTCTTTAGCCTACAGGTTGTCGCCTAGTTTTGGCCTAAGTGGAGCAATTGCTCCAGGTTATCAATATCCTTCTTCTGCCCCAAATGCAATTTTTGTAAATCCTATTACAGGAGATTTGACTATGGATGTTCCTAATAGTGTTGGGCTTTATAATGTAGCAATGTTAATTTTAGAATATAGAAATGGAGTTAAGGTGGGAGAAGTACTTAGAGATTTGCAGATTCAAGTTTTTCCGGGTTGCAATAATAGACCACCTGTAATACAAGCAAATAGCTTAAACTGTGTGGAAGCAGGGAGCCGTTTAGTTATTCCTATTAATACCTTTGATCCTGATCCTCAAGATAAAGTTACTATAACTGCTTCTGGAGAGCCCTTTCTGTTAAATGGCACAAATGCTGCTAGACTAAATACATCTTCTCCTGCAAATTCTGTAAATGCATCTATTCAGTGGGACACTAGATGTTTAAACTCTAGGTTGAGATTATACGATGTCTTATTAAGGTCTGAGGATGACGCTTTTAACAGAACAGGTGCTACAAACCTAACTACTTTTAAGTCTATAGGTATAAGAGTTGTTGCACCCGGACCTGAGAACGCTCAAGCACAAAGTATTCAAACTTCCATAAAACTAAATTGGCAAAATCCAAATTGTACAAGCGCTGCTGGTTTTAAAATTTATAGAAGAATAGACTCTTCTGGCTATCAATCAGATTCATGCCAACCTGGAGTACCCGGCGGTATTGGTTATCAATTGATAAAGACCATTCGGGATGTTAATACTTTAGAATTTGTTGATGACAATAATGGAAAAGGATTAGTTCCTCTAACAAAATATTGTTATTTTATAACCAAGTATTTTGACGATGGAGATGAAAGCTATGTTTCGGATGAAGTATGTGCTATAATTGAAAAGGTGGTTCCTATAATGACAAAAGTTTCAGTTGAAGCTACGGATATAAATAGTGGGGTTTTTCAAGTAGAATGGACTAGTCCTGATACAATTGACCAAATGCAATTTTTACCTCCTTATAGATATGTTTTAGAAGAATTAAATACCAATAGTGGCTTTGAGTTAATTGATTCCACTACTTCATTAAATGATACAGCAATTACCTTAACTGGTCGAAATACAGTTGAATCAGGAGCCATCTTTAGGGTTAGTTTATATAGTTTGGCAAATCAGAGAGATTTAGTAGCGTCATCCACAAATGCTAGTTCCATATTTTTAAGCATAGAACCTTCTGATAATATGGTCTCTTTGAGTTGGCAAGATAATGTGCCTTGGATAAATGAAACATATACTATTTTCAGAAAGAAACCGAATCAATTAAACTTTGATTCTATAGCAACTACAAGTGAGAACTCATTCATTGATGATTCATTAAGTAATGGATTTCAATATTGTTATTACATAGCTTCGAGAGGGGTTATCGGAACTGTAAGTAATCCCATTAGAACATTTAATAAATCTCAAGAAGTTTGTGCAGAACCTATTGATAATATTCCTCCTTGCAGTCCAATTACAGCTTCTTCAGCAAATTGCGATTCAGATCAACTAAAAATTTCTTGGTCTTTTGAAGATAACACTTGTTTAAACGATATTGTATCTTATATCGTCTATAGATCCCCATCTATCAATGGAGCTTATGAGGTTTTAGATCAAATTAATGACAAGAATGTTAGTGAGTATTCTCCTAGTTTAAGTTCAATAGCTGGTTGTTACTATGTTTCAGCAATAGACTCTGCAGGAAATGAAAGTGCTTTTACTGAAAATACCTGTGTTGAATATTGTCCAATTTATGAATTACCAAACGTTTTTACTCCAAATGGAGATGGGGTTAATGACTTATACGTCCCCTTAAAGAACCCAAGGTTTAGGTATGTTGACTCTGTCGATTTTCAAGTGTATAATCGATGGGATCAATTAGTATTTCAAACAAAAGATCCTGCAATTAATTGGGATGGTAAAAGCATGGATACTAACGAGCCTTTAAGCGAAGGGGTATATATTTTTATATGTAAAGTATTTGAATCTACCTTAATTGAAGTAAAGGAGCCAAGAATAATAAAAGGAACAGTAACTATTCTAAATTCTAAAGAAGCAAAAACAACAGATTAATATGTTTACGGGGATTATTGAAACAACAGGGGAAGTGACAAGATTAAGTAAAGAGGGAACTAACCTAAGGTTGGCTTTAAAAACAACTATAAATGATGAGCTTAAAGTTGATCAGAGTATTGCTCATAATGGAGTTTGTCTTACAGTGGAGAAGATGGCAGATTCTGAATATGAGGTAGTTGCAGTTAAGGAAACATTAGAAAAAACAAACATTGGGCAACTCAGAATAGGAAGCATCGTTAATATTGAAAGATGCATGAAGCTTAATGACAGGCTTGATGGACATATAGTTCAAGGGCATGTTGACGAAACTGCAATTGTAAAGGAAGTAGAAGAGGTAAATGGAAGCTGGCTATTTAAATTTAAATTAAATAATCCATCAAAGTTAATTGTAGAGAAAGGTTCTATATGTATAAATGGAACTAGTTTAACTGCATTCGATGTAAGAGATGAGGAATTTAAGGTCACAATTATCCCATATACATATAATTACACTTCTTTTAACCAACTAAAAGAAGGAGATACAGTAAATATAGAATTTGATATTATTGGGAAATATATTGCTAGATTGAATTCTTAAAAGACTTCAGATGCAATATTCTTTACCGCAGAAGACTTACCCATTGTATAATAATGAATGCAAGGGACTCCAAACTCTTTAAGTTCCTTGGATTGTTGAATCGCCCATTCAATTCCAACTTCTTTTACATCATCATTTGACTTACACTTATCTAATTCATTGGTCAATTCGCTTGGGAGATCAATATGGAAAAATTTCGGTAGAAAGCTAATATGTCTGAGCGACTCTATTGGCTTCATGCCTGGAATAATGGGAACGTCTATGCCTGCTTTTCTGCATTCAGTAACAAAGTCAAAAAACTTCTTATTATCATAAAAGAGCTGAGTAACAACATAATGAGCACCTGCATCAATTTTCTCCTTTAATCGTTTAATATCAGCTTGCATATTAGGGGATTCAAAATGCTTTTCCGGATAGCCCGCAACTCCAATAGAAAAATTTGTTGGATTAGCATTTTCAATATTTTCATCCATATAGATACCATTATTTAGATCCACTATCTGCTTCACTAAATCTACTGCATATTTATTTCCCCCATCTTCAGGTACAAAATGAGTTTCTGTTTTTATTGGATCCCCTCTTAAAGCAAGAACGTTATCAATACCTAAAAAATTTAAATCAATTAAAGCATTTTCTGTCTCTTCTTTATTAAAGCCTCCACAAATTAAATGTGGAACTGCTTCAACATCGTATCTGTTCTTTATTGCAGCACAAATACCAACTGTGCCAGGTCTTTTTTTAATTGAAATCTTTTCTAAAAAACCTTTCTCTCTTTTTTTATAAATAAACTCTTCCCTATGGTAGGTAACATTTATAAAAGCAGGTTTGAATTCCATCAATGGGTCGATACCATTGTAGATTGAGTCGATACTTTTACCTTTTAAAGGAGGGAGTAACTCAAAGGAGAATAATGTTTTATCTGTATTTAATAAGGAGTTAATTACCTGCATTGTAAATATTTAGCGTGCAAATATAACAATGCCCCAACACTATGGTTGAGGCATTTGTTAAATATTTATTGGATTTATTTAATCTCTAAAGATTGTGAAGGTTCCTTTCAAAATATCTTGAACATCTGAATTTAAATCTAGGACGTAAAAATAAGTTCCTGCAGGAAGATCATCTCCATCCCAATCATTAAAATAATCAGGGTCTTCATAAACTAGTCTACCCCATCTGTTATAAACTTGCAGTTTACTTCCCGGATAAACTTCAACAAGATCAAATGATAAGAAATCATTTATTCCATCTCCATTAGGGGTGAAAACATTAGTTGTTTTTACAATTGCTTCACATGGCTCGGCAACAGCAGAAACTTTTCCTCTGTAGCAATTGGCAGAAGGGTCTACACTATTGTTAATTCCTCTAACTCTTAACCCAATTTGACGACCACGTACTCTATGCCTTAAATTGGACTCGCTAGCAGTATCCCATTGAGATGTAACTCCAGAAGGACTTACCGTTTGCACCTGGTATTCAAATGCATTATTTACCGGATTCCAGCCAAAAAGTTGCTCTACTTGTCCGTCCTTAAATGTTATCTCATAACAACTAGGATTAGGCCTATCTGCTGTATCAGCAATTCTAACATTTATTGTATCGTATGTAGTACAAGTTGAAAAGGGTGTAGTTTTAGTAACACCCAAAACATGTTGTCCGGTTTCAGTAATAAATAATGTGTCTGTCTCATTATCTTGAACTTTTACGCCGTTGACAAACCATTCGTAACTATAGTTTTCTGAAATAAAATAATCATCTGTGAATGCATTGCTCAAAATGTATTGCTCCCCATCACAGATAACAGAGTCCTCTCCAATATCTACTTGAAGGAGAGACTTTCTTACATAGAATGGTTGAGTTACTCTACATCCAGTTTTAATAAACACAAAGGAAACAATCATTAAATTACTATCTCCTGTCTGACCAATATCGGCCATATCCAATTGGAAAGAGTCTGTTGATCTTAAAATTGTATCTGCTGTTGCAGGAGATTTTGAAAAATCTTTAAAAACTTTATACCATTCAAAAGAATTGGCAAATACCAAACCTTTCATACTATCAAGATTTATAACAGGCCACGGATCATCTACGCATAAATCATAATCTGGGATAGTAATTGGCTCACTATTAATGGTATCAACAAAAAATTCATCTTCATCATAACAAACTCTTTTCAAAATAGTATCTCCTGTCGCAGGATTAATGGTGCTAAAATCTTTACCAAAACCAACTGTCCACCAGCCAGCTCCGGCTCCTACTGAATTAACCCAATTAGTATCTTCAGGATAGTCGAGTCGAAATTTAATAGGTCCATTTAATGTGCTATCATAAAAAGTTGTATCATTCTCAACTATATTTTGATTTGGTCTATCTCTTTCTCTCGTAAGTTTCCATGTTACATAATCTGGAATACCATTATCCTTGGTATTCATTTTAGCAACAGGGATTGGTGGGTTTGGATAACAATAATCATAAACTTTTTTCTGTGGAGGAGTTAAAGCATTTGAAACAGGATCGTGAATATATTCAAACTGTTCATTCACAAATATTGTAGCTAAAGGCACTTCCTCAGGAATATTACTTTCGCAGCGATTTATCATGGTATTACCATCATCACCTTTCTTCATATATAGTACATACCTTCCTGGTCCTAAATATTTATCATTATCAAGATAAACTGTTAGGATGTCAAATTCTCCAAATTCATCGCAATTCATTGGAACTACTTTCGCAATTGGCACATCATCTAAAAAGGCAAGAGGAGTACTACCACTTAATGCCTCTGTTGCCATTCTAAAACCTTGGTCTTCTGTTGCAAATGGTATGTCTCTTAAATTCTTTCCTCTTATTCCGATGGTATTACACAACATTGGCTCACTAAGCTTAAAAGAAAATACGTTAGTATTACAATTAAATTCAAAAGCATTTTCACTTGCATTAAAGGATGAGAAGAATGTTGTATCATTCAAACTTGCATTAGCTACTCGATAATCTCCTCCTTCAAAAACAGGAAGTCTTGGATTACAATTTCTATCGAAAATAAAGCGGTACTCTCTGGTTGATCGAGAGATAATCTTTTTCCTAATTTTTAAAACTTGATTTGGGTCTACACTTGGTGGATCTGTGTAGTAGAAATTCATATACCTTCTAACCTCAATTGCTACTGGTCCTGCAAACGGTTGGTTTGGCGTGAGAGAAATTCTTCCATTTCTTTCATCATAGGATATAGGTGTTGAAGATGGAAAGGAAGAAAAGCTTCCGTAAGGGGGCTCATAAATTGCAGCAGTTGCATAATCTGTTTTTGCAGGAATTGGGTGAAAAGAAATAGAATCTCCGTACTCCGACGCGGTGATTAAGGTAGATATTGGAGTTTTAGCTGGGAAAATTGCGCTGTAATCTGGAGAAAGATATTTCAAATCATAGGTGTAAGAACTATCTACACAAAAAGATGCAACAGGATCGTCTTCTAAAAACTCGTGTGTAAGTAATAGAGGTAAAGTGTTATAACCAGAATCTTGAACATAAGTGTTTGTTGCATTATCAAAATAGGTTCCATAAACCATCCCACATCTATTGTCAATATTGGTTTCTATATAAAACTTTTGACCAAGACTAATGTTCCTGTCCTCTGGAGATCTGAAGTCGCCATCAATAGCCCCGACATATCCAAAGTACCAAACTGCAGGTTGAGAAAGAGATATTGTTCCTGAATACCAGGCACCTTCTGTTGCTACGGGATTGCCATTTAAACAGTATTGGTCCACTACCTTAAGAGAATCTTGAGCTACATTCACTGTTAGCTGACCGGGATCACCTTTGTCAATGTTTAGCTGAGGAGAAAAAACAATAACTTCTTTATTTAAAGGAAGTGGGTCTGCCGTGCCAATTGCATCTCTATAGAATTTTAATGTAACCCTGTATGTTGGGGCATTAGTTCCGGTACCACCACAATCTCCAGAAATTAAATCTAAAGTTATTTGTCCACCAGCCCAAATTTCTGAAACTGGCTGTGAAAAAGCAGTTGAAAAACCAGCAAAAACAAGTGTTAAAACAAAAACAGCTTTTTTTAAACGTTTGATAACCATCATTTTATTCAAAATTCTCATAAAACATAATTGTTTCACTCTAAAAAGGAGCGAAATGTAAAGTAACATAAAAAAAACATTTAACACAATAATCTGTATTAAAGGTCGATTGAAGACGGAGATAAAAAGAAAAGGGTTGCAAGAAAATTTAAACTTCTTAAAATCAATTTAAACTTACTTTTGCATTTTGATTTTGTTAAATGGAATTCATTAGAAACTTTTGTATAATAGCTCATATTGATCACGGTAAAAGTACTTTGGCAGATAGGCTTTTGGAGATTACTCATACGATAACTCAAAGGGAATTGCAAACGCAAACCCTTGACGATATGGATTTAGAAAGAGAGAGAGGAATTACAATTAAAAGTCATGCAATTCAAATGAATTATCAATTGGATGGTCAAGATTATATTTTGAATTTAATTGATACTCCCGGCCATGTTGACTTTTCTTATGAAGTTTCTCGTTCAATCGCTGCATGTGAAGGAGCGCTATTGATCGTAGATGCAGCTCAAGGAATTCAAGCACAAACTATCTCCAATCTGTATTTAGCTTTAGAGCATGACTTGGAAATAATTCCTGTTTTAAACAAAATTGACTTGCCATCAGCAATGCCTGAAGAGGTAAAAGATCAAATAATAGATCTTATTGGTTGTGATAGAGAGGATATTCTTTCTGCTAGCGGTAAAACGGGGGAGGGTGTCGCAGATATTCTAGAAGCTATAGTCAATAGAGTTCCAGCTCCAGTTGGAGATCCTAAAGCTCCATTACAGGCCTTAGTATTTGATTCTGTTTTCGATTCATACAGAGGTATTTTTGCTTATTTCAAAATTCTAAATGGGGAAATTAATAAGGGAGAAAAAGTAAAGTTTGTAAATACAGGCAAAGAATACTTTGCAGACGAGATAGGAGTTCTGAAATTGAAGAAGGAAGCTAAAAAAACTCTAAAAACAGGGGACGTAGGCTATATTATTTCTGGAATTAAACTGGCCAAAGAAGTTAAAGTAGGGGATACTTTAACCACTGTTGCCAATCCATGTAAAGAAGCAATTCAAGGTTTTGAAAATGTAAAACCAATGGTATTTGCGGGTATTTATCCTGTAGATACGGAAGAGTATGAAGAGCTTAGAGAGGCAATGGAGAAATTGCAATTGAATGATGCTTCTTTAACTTTTGAACCAGAATCTTCTGCAGCTTTAGGGTTTGGATTTAGATGTGGTTTTCTTGGAATGCTCCATATGGAAATTATTCAAGAAAGACTAGAGCGAGAATTTGATATGACAGTCATAACGACAGTTCCTAACGTGTCCTATTTTGCCTATCTGAATAAAACTCCAAATGAGCCTATATTAATCAATAATCCATCCGATTTACCCGAGGTGACTTTATTAAATAAAGTAGAGGAACCATTTATAAAGGCTCAAATTATTACCAAATCAGACTATGTTGGGGCTATAATGAATCTTTGTATAGAAAAACGAGGAGAGCTGCAAAATCAAGTTTATTTAACAACAGATAGGGTAGAGCTAACATTCCAAATGCCACTGGCTGAAATTGTCTTTGATTTTTATGATAAACTAAAAACCATATCAAGAGGTTATGCATCCTTCGACTATCATCCTATTGGCTACAAAGAGTCAAAGTTGGTAAAGATGGATTTACTTTTAAATGGGGATCAAGTAGATGCTCTCTCTGCATTAATTCACAAGGACAAAGCATATGATTTAGGTAAAAGAATTTGTTTAAAACTTAGAGAGTTAATTCCTAGACAACAGTTTGATATCGCAATCCAGGCTGCTATTGGAGCTAAAATTATTTCTAGAGAGAATGTAAAGGCGCTTAGAAAAGATGTTACTGCCAAGTGTTATGGTGGGGACATCAGTCGTAAAAGAAAGTTATTGGAGAAGCAAAAAGCTGGTAAAAAAAGAATGCGACAAATAGGTAGTGTTGAAGTACCTCAAAATGCATTTATGGCCGTACTGAAGCTCGATGATTAGTTTTTAGAAAAAGATAAACTGAATAGAATAGCCTGCCCATTATGGGTCTGAGCTATCAAATTATATTCATTGTCTTCCAATATTAAATATGCAGAACTACTATTTGCAATTGGGTCTATATAAATCAAATCTTCAGGAAGAGCTATTGTATAATCTTCCGTTTTCTTAAATGCCATTAGAAGATATGGTTCGCTAAAACTAATATTTGCTAGTTCTATTTTAACAAGTTCATCTTCTAAAGCCTTACGCCAAAGTGGCCTATTTAAGAACAATTTTGTTTGTTCGTGAAATACATAAATGTCGAATCCTTTATTATCTACTTCTCCTAAATAAGAAAGAGAATCCGAATCAATAAAAACAGTTGGCTCACTTAAGTCTAACCTTTGCATTAATGGATTTAAATAGCTAGAATCCCATCTATTGTCAAAAGTAGTTTGGTTAATTGTTAAAGGATTTATACCTGTTAACTCTAATAATCTACCTGCCATAGCTTTTTCCCAAGATGTATTCAATTTACCTTCTTTCGCATGTTCATATCCACAATGAATTATTGCCTTTTCGTTTGGGTATTTTTCTAGATAGGATTTTATATTTTCTGCCTGATTTATTTCCCTTTCTTTGCCATTACCTTCTCCTTCATACGGGAAAAGTTTGTAGCCTATTTTTAAAGCCTCACGTACCATATTCCCAAAATTTGATTCTATGATGTAAAAGCCTGAATTTATAGTTGGATATTTTCTTTCATTCAATAAGGTATCTGTGTAGCCAGGATATAACGATAAGGCCTCTATACCCAAATGCCTGTAGCCCAATTCATATAATTCCTTTAAAATACTCTTTGAAAAAACCCGGTGCTTTCCTTTATGATGGGCTTCATTTATAATGACAATTTGTTCCTTTTTAGCTCTTTCTAATATATAGTTTCTTGCATTTATAGGGCTGTATAAATCTTCAAAAATTGTAAAACTAGTATCGTCTATTGGTTTCCTTGGATTATATCTGCTATAAAAATTGTCAAATGCTTCCTGCTCAAGTCCTATCATGGAGAATAGAGTGCCTGCATATTGGTAAGGAGGTGAATTTGGGCTCTCTTCTAAAATAGAGTCTATTTCAATTGGAAATTTATACTTTAAGGCTAAAGGGTTTATATGGACAGCTTCCGTTAACTCACCATTTTTTTGAGAAAACGATAGCAGAGGCAATAGAAATATCCATAAAAATCTCATAATCTAAATGTGTTATTCATGTTGCCAACCTTGTGCTTTAATTTCTATTAAAGAGTCTGTTCCACTAGCCACCATAAAATTTCCCGAATTCAAGTCAGTTATGTGGCCTATAATACTTATCTCTTTAATGTCTTTGATTTTTGAATGGTCTTCAATTGGAACTGTAAATAGTAGCTCATAATCTTCCCCACCATTTAAAGCTGCAATTGTCGGATTAATATTTAATTCTTCACATGCAGATATAGTGGCTGGATCAATAGGGATTTTATCTTCAAAAATTTGAACACCACAATTAGATTGGCTACTCAAGTGAATTAATTCAGAAGAAAGCCCATCTGAAATATCAATCATTGCATTCGGTTTTACACCAACCGATTTAAGTTTTTCAATAATTGATTTTCTTGCCTCAGGTTTTAACTGTCTTTCTAATATATAATCCTTTCCCGAAAAATCAGGTTGAATTTTTTCATTTCCTTCAAAAATTGACTTTTCTCTTTCTAAAATTTGTAGGCCAACATATGCTCCTCCCAAATCCCCGCTAACACAAATAAGATCATTTTCTTTAGCCCCACTTCTATACACTATATCTTCTTTATTTGCCTTGCCAATAGCAGTTATGTTTATAACTAAGCCAGACAAACTAGAACTTGTGTCTCCACCTATTAAATCAACACCATATATCTCACATGCAAGTTGAATTCCTTCGTAAATTTCGTCTAAAGCTTCAACTGACATTCTGTTAGAAACAGCAATCGATACTAAAATTTGTTCCGGTTTAGCATTCATTGCATAAATGTCAGACAAATTAACAATTACAGCTTTATATCCAAGATGCTTAAGAGGCGTGTATAATAGATCAAAGTGCACCCCTTCAGATAGCATGTCTGTAGAAATTACTGTTTCTTCACTGCTACTGCTAATAACTGCAGCATCGTCTCCAATTCCTTTTAAAGAGCTTGAATTGTTGAGCTTGATAGACTCTGTTAAATACTTTATCAAACCAAACTCACCTAATTGAGTCAAAGGCGTTGGATGCTTATTCTCTTCTTCCATGAGTGCAAAGCTAATTAAACCATAAATAGTCGTAGCATTAAGTAAACAAAATAGTGATCATCAGGTTTGTTTAACACAACTCTATTTAGATTAATTCCAAATAAGATGATTAATTTTGCAGAAACAAGAGTAAACTATGATTAAAGTAAACGATAGCGCTAAGTTTAAGATTCAAGAGCTTCTTTCGAAAGAGGGTAAAGAACTAAACAGTTTTGTGAGGGTCGGTGTTAAAGGAGGAGGTTGTTCTGGTTTAATGTATAACCTTGAGTTTGACACCGAAATGAAAGAAGAAGATAAAGTATTTGAAGATAATCAAGTAAAAATTGTAGTAGATAAAAAAAGTGTGCTTTATTTGGCTGGAACTGAATTAGATTTTTCAGGAGGCTTAAATGGTAAAGGCTTCAATTTTATTAATCCAAATGCCTCAAGAACTTGTGGTTGTGGAGAAAGCTTTTCAATTTAAAGGGATAAGAAATTATGGCTAGTGAAGAAGAATTATTAGAAGAGATTACCTCAAGCGAATACAAGTATGGTTTTGTTACTGATATAGAATCTGATAAAGCTCCAAAAGGATTAAATGAAGATATAATTCGTTTTATTTCTGCTAAAAAGAATGAGCCGGAGTGGATGCTTGATTACAGATTGAAAGCATATCGTATTTGGAAGAAAATGATAGAACCCGAGTGGGCGCATTTGAAATATCCAAAACCTGACTTTCAAGACATTCATTACTATTCTGCCCCTAAACCGAAGAAGCAATTGGATAGCCTTGATGAGGTTGATCCAGAAATGCTTGCGACATTTGAGAAGCTAGGCATTTCATTAGATGAACAGAAAAGATTAACCGGTGTAGCTGTTGACTTTGTTATGGATAGCGTGTCCGTTGCAACTTCATTTAAAGAGAAATTAGGCGAGCTTGGAATTATCTTTTGTTCTTTTAGCGAAGCAGTCCAAGAGCACCCCGAATTAGTTAAGCAGTATTTAGGAACCGTTGTTCCAACTTCTGACAATTTTTATGCGGCATTAAATTCTGCTGTTTTTACAGATGGTTCCTTTTGTTATATTCCAAAAGGAGTAAGATGTCCTATGGAATTGAGTACCTATTTTAGAATTAATGAAGCAAATACAGGACAGTTTGAAAGAACTTTGGTTATCGCTGATGAAGGAAGTTACGTTAGTTATTTAGAAGGTTGTACAGCGCCAATGAGAGATGAGAACCAGCTTCATGCAGCAGTAGTTGAATTAGTTGCTTTAAACAACGCTGAAATAAAATATTCTACTATTCAAAATTGGTACCCGGGGAGCAAAGAAGGTAAAGGAGGCATTTATAATTTCGTTACTAAGAGAGGCCTTTGCTTGGAAAATTCAAAGATTTCTTGGACTCAAGTTGAAACTGGTTCGGCAGTGACATGGAAATATCCTGGTTGCGTTTTAAAAGGAGATAATTCTGTAGGAGAATTTTACTCAGTGGCAGTAACTGCCAACCACCAGCAAGCGGATACTGGAAGTAAAATGCTTCATATTGGAAAAAATACGAAGAGTACAATTATTTCGAAAGGAATCTCAGCAGGACAGAGTAATAACTCTTACAGAGGCTTAGTTAAAATCAATAAAAATGCTACAAACAGCAGGAATTTTACGCAATGTGACTCTTTGCTGATGGGAAATAACTGCGGAGCGCACACATTCCCATATATTGAAATAAGCAATAAATCATCAAAAGTAGAACATGAAGCGACCACTTCTAAAATTGGAGAAGATCAAATTTTTTATTGCAAACAAAGAGGGATGGATGAAGAAACAGCAATTAACTTAATTGTAAACGGTTATTGCAAAGAGGTTCTGAATCAATTACCTATGGAATTTGCAGTAGAAGCACAAAAACTATTAGAAATAAGCCTAGAAGGTTCTGTAGGCTAAACCAATAAACCATAAAGGAAATTAAGAGATGATAGAGATTAAGAATTTACATGCATCTATAGATGGGACTCCTATCTTGAATGGGATAAATTTGAAAGTAAATGCAGGAGAAGTGCATGCTATAATGGGACCAAATGGTTCAGGAAAAAGTACCTTGTCAAGTGTTTTAGCGGGTAGAGATGAGTATGAAGTAACAGCAGGAGAAGTCAGCTTTTTTGGAGAAGATTTATTAGATATGGAGCCTGAAGATAGAGCAGCAGCAGGTTTGTTTCTTGCTTTTCAATATCCTGTAGAGATTCCAGGAGTAAGTAATGTCAACTTTTTAAAGTCTGCAATTAATGAAATCAGAAAGAAAAAAGGACTCGATGCTATTTCAGCCAAGGAGTTTTTACAAATGGTCAAAGAAAAATCAAAACTGGTAGAACTAGACGGGAAACTAGCCAATAGATCTGTGAATGAAGGTTTTTCAGGCGGGGAGAAAAAAAGAAATGAAATTTTTCAAATGGCAATGTTAGAGCCAAAGCTTTCCATTTTGGATGAAACGGATTCAGGATTAGATATTGATGCTCTAAGGATTGTAGCTAATGGCGTTAATGAATTGAAGACTGAAGAAAATGCAAGCATCGTAATTACACATTATCAAAGGCTGTTGGATTATATTGTTCCTGACTTTGTGCATGTTTTATATAAGGGAAAAATTGTAAAAACAGGAGGTAAGGAATTAGCGCTGGAGCTTGAAGAAAAGGGTTACGATTGGATCAAGGAAGAAACTGGAGTAAGTGCTTAATTAGAAACTATGGAGCAAGTAATTAAACCATCAATTAAAGAAGATTTTTTAAGACATTTCGACTTTTTAGATTTCTCTTTTGATCAAGAATTCTACAAGAATCAAAGAAAAGAAGCAAAGGCATTGATTCAAAATTTAGATTTTCCAACATCCAAAACGGAGTATTGGAAATATACCAGATTAAATAAAGTGCTTAAAGGCAAGTATTCTTTTAAAGAATTAGAATCTACTCCATATGATCTTCAAGGACTAGCCCAAAACAGACTTGTATTTGTAAACGGATATTTTTCAGAATCATTAAGTAAAGTAAATGTTGGAGAAGGAGTCTATTTTGCTCCTTTGTCTCAGGCCAAACAAGAGAATAAAGAATTACAAAATAGCTTTGGTAAGCTCTACAAGCAAGACGAAATATTTGCTGTAATGAACCAAGCTTATCATCAAGATGGAGCAGTTTTAATGGTTAAAAAGGGAAAAGTAGTAGAAGAAGAATTATTGATATTAAATATTATAGATGGAGAGAATATTATTTCTCAACCAAGAAATTTAATTCATCTTTCTGAAAATGCACAGGCTAAAGTTATTTTAAAAACAATAGGATATAATTCTTCAGCTTCCTTTACAAATATGCTCACAGAAGTTTTTGTTGATACATCGGCTAATTTAGAAATTGCAAAAATTCAAGAGGAGTCTAAAACAGCATACCAAATAGCAACAGAACAGGTAAAACAAGAAGCCAATAGCTTTTTTAAGATTAATACCTTCACCTTTAATGGGGCATTGGTTCGTAATAACTTAAATATTGATTTGTTAGGTCAACATACTGAAAGTTGGTTAAGCGGTTTGTATCTTTTAAAAGAGAAACAGCACGTAGATAACCATACTTATGTGTTGCATAGAGAGCCTAACTGTGAGTCAAATGAATTGTATAAGGGGATTTTAGATGACCAATCTACCGGAGTTTTTAATGGGAAAGTATTTGTGCATAGAGAGGCACAAAAGACTAATGCATATCAATCAAATGCCAACATGTTGATGACAGATGATGTTACAATTAACTCTAAGCCTGAGTTGGAAATTTATGCTGATGATGTGAAGTGTAGTCATGGGTCAACAACTGGACAGTTAGATGAAGAAGCTTTATTTTATTTAAGGTCGAGAGGAATTGGTTATAAAACAGCAATGGCTACCTTGCTTAAGGCATTTTCTGCCGATGTAATTGATCAAATTGGCATTGAGTCTGTTCAATTAGAGGTAGAAGAGTTTATTAATAAGAGTTTTAAAGGAGTATAGAATTTATGGTTGAGGCAGTTGGCTCAAAGTTTATTGTTGAAGAAGTAAGAAAACAATTTCCTATTCTAAAAAGGAATATTAATGGTAAACCTTTGGTTTATTTTGACAATGGAGCAACCTCTCAGAAACCTCAATCTGTTATTGAAGCTATTTCAAATTACTATTCAAATTATAATAGCAATATTCATAGAGGAGTTCATACTTTAAGTCAAGAAGCTACTCAAGCATATGAGGACGTTAGATTGCGTTTTCAAAGATTTTTGAATGCAAAAAGTTCCAATGAAATCATATTTACTTCGGGAACAACAGGAGGTATAAATTTAATTGCTAATTCTTTTGGCAAGTATTATCTTAAAAAAGGGGATGAGGTAATTATCTCAGAAATGGAACACCATTCTAACATAGTTCCTTGGCAAATGATTTGTAATCAGCTGGGAGCAGTTTTAAAAATTGTTCCAGTTTTAGATAACGGGGAGTTGGATATGTCTGCTTTCAAAAAGCTTTTAAATTCAAAAACCAAGATTGTATCTATAGTTCATATTAGCAACTCTCTTGGGACTATAAACCCCATAAAGGAGATTGTAGAACTTTCTCGTGAAATAGGAGCTAAAGTGCACATCGATGGGGCACAAGCGGTTCAGCATATGCGAGTGGATGTCCAAGATTTAGATGTCGATTTCTATACCTTTTCTATTCATAAAATGTTTGGGCCTACTGGAGTTGGAATCCTATACGGTAAGGAAGATATTTTAGATGAAATTCCTCCTTATCAAGGTGGTGGAGACATGATAAAGACGGTAAGCTTTGAGAAAACAACTTACAATGAGTTACCTCATAAATTTGAAGCGGGCACTCCAAATATTGCAGATGGGATAGCATGCTTAGAAGCATTGGATTTTATAGAAGGCTTAAATTGGGAAGAAGTTCATTTACATGAATCTGAGCTTTTAAATTATGCTACTCAGGAATTAAAAAAAATTAATGGTCTAAGAATAATTGGAGAAGCTGTAGAAAAAGCCAGTTTAAATTCTTTTGTATTTGAGGGAATACATGCCTACGATATCGGAGTATTGATAGATAAGATGGGTGTAGCCGTTAGAACTGGACATCATTGTACACAGCCATTGATGAAAAGATTTGGTGTTGAAGGCACAGTAAGGGCTTCATTTGCATTATACAATACCAAAGAAGAGGTTGATCAATTAATTGAAGCAATCTTAAGAGCAAAAAAAATGCTAGGATAATGAGTATTCAGGAGCGACAAGAAGAGATTATTGAAGAGTTTGCCATGTTTGGAGATTGGATGTACAAGTATGAATACATTATCTCTTTAGGCAAAGAGTTACCTTTAATTGAGGAGTCAAAAAAGCTTGATGAGAATTTAATTAAAGGCTGTCAGTCTAGAGTATGGTTGGATGCTCAGTTAAAGGATAATCATATTCACTTCACTGCAGACAGTGATGCTATCATTACAAAGGGAATAATATCTCTAATGATTAGAGTTTTAGATGATTTATCTCCTTCAGAAATTATTAATTCTGACTTATATTTTATAGATAGAATTGGGTTGAAAGAGCATCTTTCTCCTACTAGATCAAATGGATTAGTGAGTATGATAAAGCAAATGAAAATGTATGCTTTAGCCTACCAAACAAAAATAAACAATGGATAATAAAGAAACATCACAGCTTAGCACCAAGGAAGTTGAGAAACACGTTATAGATGTTCTTAAAACAATCTATGACCCTGAAATTCCTGTCAATATATACGACTTAGGTCTTATTTACGAAGTAAAAGTGAATGATGATTATCATGTAGATATAATGATGACGCTTACCTCTCCCAATTGTCCAGTAGCAGAATCTATGCCTAACGAAGTGGAAGTGAAAACTGCTGGTTTATGGTCTGTAAAGACTGCAAAAGTAGAGATAGTTTGGGATCCACCTTGGGATAAGGATATGATGAGTGAAGAGGCAAAGTTTGAATTAGGCTTCATGTAAGCATGGAAGAAACAATTATAAATAGAGTTGCAAATAGTGGTTTAATTACCATTGATTTAGAAGAGTTAGCTCCAAAAGAGGAGTTAGTTGTGTTTGATATAAAAGACCAACTGTGGCAAGGCATGGCCTTAAAAGAGAAGGATTTTAGATCTTTTATCAAAGAAAACAATTGGCAAGAGTACAACGAAAAGCATGTTGCTATATACTGTTCTGTGGACGCAATAATCCCTAAATGGGCTTACATGCTTTTGACTTCTGCTTTGCAGCCTTATGCAAAATCTGTGGTATTTGGAGATATAGAAGAGCTTCGAAGAGAAGTTTGGAAAGGAGCTTTAGATAAAATAGATATTAACTCTTTTGAAAATAAAAGAGTAGTAGTTAAAGGTTGTTCTAAAGAAGAAATACCTACTTCTATCTATGTAGAGTTAAGTAGACGTCTTCTGCCTAAAGTTTTGATATTGATGTATGGCGAGCCTTGTTCTACAGTGCCTATCTATAAAAAGCCGAGGAAGTAACTAGGCTGTTTGTGCTTTTTGCTTTTTATCTAGCATTTTAACAGCAGTTTCAACAATACTTTTAGTATCATACTTCATTTCAGCGTACAATTGATCTTGGGAGCCATGTTCAATTATCTCGTCAGGTATTCCTAATCTAATTACATTGGCATGGTATCCATTGTCAGCCATAAATTCTAGTATTGCTGAACCCATTCCGCCTTGTATACACCCATCCTCAATAGTTATTACTTGATCAAATTTTGAAAATACTTCATGCAGTAAAACCTCATCTAATGGCTTAACAAAACGCATATCATATAATGCTGCATTTATGTCATTTTCTTCTTCTAAAATTTGAGCTGCTTTTAAAGCGTAATTACCAATATGTCCAATAGATAGTATAGCCAAATCGCTGCCACTTTTAACTTTTCTACCTTCTCCAATTTTAATTTTTTTGAATGGGGTTTTCCAACTAGGCATAACACCTTGGCCTCTAGGGTATCTAATAGTAAAAGGGCCATTGTTATCAGCTTGCGCTGTGTACATTAAGTTTCTTAATTCCTCCTCATTCATTGGAGCTGCAACAATCATATTTGGAACACATCGCATATATGCAATGTCATAAGCACCATGGTGAGTTGGTCCATCAGCCCCTGCCACTCCTGCTCTATCTAAACAGAAAACAACTTGTAGCTTTTGTAAAGCAACATCATGGATAACTTGATCATATGCTCTTTGCATGAATGAGGAATAAATGTTACAAAATGGAATTATTCCAGATGTAGCCATCCCTGCTGAAAACGTCACTGCATGTTGTTCTGCAATTCCTACGTCAAAAGCTCTATCTGGCATTGCTTTCATCATAATATTCAATGAACTGCCTGAGGGCATTGCAGGAGTAACCCCAACAATTTTATCATTCTTTTCAGCTAATTCTACGATGGTATGTCCAAAAACATCTTGGTATTTAGGAGGTTGAGGGTCTTTGGGAGTAACTTTTATTATTTCTCCTGTTTCTTTATTAAAAATTCCTGGTGCGTGCCATTTCGTTTGATCTTCTTCAGCTAACTTATATCCCTTGCCTTTTGTGGTGAGAATATGTAAGATCTTAGGGCCAGGTATTTCCTTCAAATCTTTTAAAACTTCTGCTAAGTGAGTAACATCATGTCCATCAATAGGGCCAAAATATCTAAAATTTAAAGACTCAAATAGATTGCTTTGCTTGAGCATTGAAGACTTAATTCCATTCTCAATCTTTTGAACTATTGCCTGGGCATTCGGACCAAATTTTGAAATTTTACCTAAAAGAGACCAAACTTCGTCTTTTACTTTATTGTAAGTTGGAGAAGTAGTAATATCCGTTAAATACTCTTTTAATGCACCAACATTAGGGTCAATGGACATGCAGTTATCGTTTAAAACTACAAGCATATTAGAATTTTCTACACCTCCATGATTTAACCCTTCAAATGCTAAACCGGCTGTCATTGCGCCATCTCCAATAACAGCAACATGTTGTCTATCATTCATGCCTTGAAGCCTTGCTCCAACTGCCATGCCTAGTGCGCCAGAAATTGAAGTAGAACTATGTCCTACACCAAAAGTATCATACTCACTTTCAGATCTTTTTGGAAATCCACTTATACCTTTATACTTTCTGTTTGTATCAAAGACACTTCTTCTTCCTGTCAATATTTTATGACCATAGGCCTGATGGCCTACATCCCAAACTATTTGATCATAAGGAGTATTAAATACATAATGGAGTGCTACGGTTAATTCAACTACACCTAAGCTAGCTCCAAAATGACCACCTTTTACGGATACAATGTCAATAATAAAATCCCTTAATTCCTTAGATACTTTAGGAAGATCCTCTATTTTAAATTTATCTCTAAGATCTTTTGGATAATCTATTTGAGAAAGTAGCTCACCGACTTGAAACTCCATATTTTGTTAATATAAGTAGTATGAAAACAAATGTAATACTTTTAAGTTCTAAGAAGTTTTAATAAGCCCTGAGGTCTTTTCCTTCATAATAGTATATAAAGCTTTTATTTACTACTCTATTTCCACCTGGTGTAGGATAATTTCCTGTGAAATACCAATCTCCCTTATGGTTAGGAATTGCAGCATGCAAGCCTTTTATAGTTTGGTAAATTATTTGAACTTCAGCATTTATTCCGGCTGGAGTCAACAATTCGGAAATTTTATTTGAAATTTCTACTGCTGTAAATGGCTCATAAATTTCTTTAACAAAGTTTTTGATTTCTTCTTTTGGAAGAGATTCTTGATTCTTACATTTTTTATAAACCTCTTCAATGATAGAGTCTTTCCTTTGTTCTTTCAGAAGGGCAATGGCTGCTTGAAAGGCGATAAAATCTCCAAGTTTTGCCATATCAATCCCATAACAGTCAGGGTATCTTATTTGAGGAGCACTTGAAACAATAACAATTTTCTTTGGTTGCAATCTGTCTAGTATTCTGAGTATACTTTGTTTTAGAGTAGTTCCTCTAACAATTGAATCATCAATTACAACAAGGTTATCTTGTTTAGGTATTATGGACCCATAAGTGATATCATAAACATGAGTCACTAAATCATTTCTACTATCATCTTGGGTAATAAAAGTTCTCAGCTTAGCATCTTTAATTGCAATTTTTTCAATTCTTGGACGCATGCTTAATACCTCGGAAATCTCATCCATTTTACCGGCTGCAACTAAATTTTTGATCTTCTCTTCTTTTACTTTATTTAAATAATCATTTAAACCTTCAGACATTCCAAAAAAAGCTGTTTCTGCAGTATTTGGAATAAATGAAAAGACCGAATTTTTTACATCATTATTTATAGATTTTAAAATTTCAGGGCAAATCGACTTCCCAAGATTTTTTCTTTCTTGGTAGATATCAAAATCACTACCTCTAGAGAAATATATTCTTTCAAATGAACAAGCTGTTTTCTTTAATGGCTCTTTTATTTGCTTATGAAGGATACTCGCATCTTTTTTTACAATCAATGCATGTCCGGGCTCAATCTCTTTAATTTCTTCAATTTTAATATTGAAAGCTGTTTGAATGGCAGGTCTTTCAGAGGTTACCACGACAACTTCGTCATCTTCATAATAAAAGGCGGGGCGAATTCCAGAAGGGTCTCTTAATACAAATGCATCTCCATGACCAATCATACCGGCCATAGCATACCCTCCATCCCAATCTTCAGCAGCGTTTCTTAAAATACGATGCACTTTCATATTTTTTGCAATTAGCTCAGATATTTCTAGTTTAGAATGGCCTTGAGACTTAAACTTCTTGTATAGCTTTTGATTCTCCATATCTAGAAAATGTCCAATCTTTTCTAGTACTGTTACCGTATCAGACTGTTCTTTAGGATGCTGTCCTAAATCAACTAAAAGGTTAAAAAGTTCATCAACATTTGTAAGGTTAAAATTCCCTGCAACTACTAGGTTTCTGGTCATCCAATTGTTTTGTCTTAAAAAAGGATGACAATTCTCTATACTGTTTCTGCCAAAGGTTCCATATCTTAAGTGACCTAGTAGCACTTCACCTGTAAACCCTGCATTTTTTTTAAGATAATCTACATCTTTAAGCAATTCTGGATTCTCTTTTTGAATTAGCTCTAGTTTTTCATTAATTTTTGCAAAGACTTCTTTAATTGGTTGTGAGCTATTTGATCTTACTCTGCTTATATATCTATCCCCCGGACTTACATCTAACTTAATATTTGCAACACCAGCGCCATCTTGCCCTCGATTGTGTTGCTTTTCCATAAGCAAATACAGTTTGTTCAAACCATATGCAGCTGTTCCATATTTATCTACATAATACTGAAGAGGTTTTCTTAAGCGAATGAAAGCAATGCCACATTCATGTTTAATCTGATCGCTCATGGGCTTTTAGGTAGCGGGTTTATTTGGTTTAAGAGCTGTCAAAGTTAAACATAATACTTTGAGAGGATAGTAATTTTAAAGTAAAGGAAATGGAGATTATAGGAATTCAATACGAGAAAATCGTTCTTTAATAGTTTTCTTCTTCTATTCGAATAACTGGATACCTAAAAGCGCTCTTCTCATAATATTTAGATGATTTGTATAGATAGTTAAGTTTTTTAAAATCATCTTTTGCGAAACTACTATCTACTCTTAATTTTTCTTCAAATTCAAGTCTTAGACTATCATTCTCTTCTAATAGCTTTTCGGCTTTAGGAATGAAAGAAAAATCAGAAAACCATTCTTTTTGCTGCAATATGCCATCAAAAAAATTCCAAGCAAAGAAACCATCAACCGATTGTGGTTCAAGCGTTTCTATGATATATCTAACATTAGGTTGATTTGTTTTAACAAGGATGTCTCCTTTGTAAAAGTGTTGGCTTTCAAAATTCCTTTTAACATCAATTTCATAATGTAGATAATGACCTTCATATGGGGATTTTACACTTTTATAATCTACAATATAATAGTTAGTTCCTTCTATTGTAGTGTCTTTTCCCAATGTGTCTAAAGCGATTCCATTCCACTTTAATCTTTCAATTACTTTATTATATGCTTGTGGAATTACATAATATTTAGGTCTATTAATGGATAAAGTTGCTTTATATTGATGGTAATATGGAATTACAGTGTCATAACTATCAGCAGTATCATAAGTGTAAATGTCACTGCTAATAATTTTGCTATTAATCGGCTTTCGATTATATCCTTTAAATCTTAACTGTTCTACATAGGAAGAATCTAAAACATAATTCAAAGGGAATATTTGTTTTTTCTCAGTAAAAACCTTAGCTCTCTCTCTACTCTTTAAAAGTGATTTATGGTTCTCATGTAAGAAAACTAGCGTACTTTTAAGAAATTCATAGGTATGGATAGTCCTTTCTGCATAACTTTTATAGGAGTGAGCTTCTGTCATAAAACTATAAGAATCAAAAAGCGAAGTATACCCACTTGAGTAGCGAGGTGTTTCTAAAAAGTCTTTTATCCCTTTTTTAGGATCCTTATATACAGGATAAACATATGGAATAATAGATTTCGATTTTTTCGCCATTTCCTCATATAATACCGGAATCATTTTTTGGTATTGAAATGCAGATATTTCAGGGTTTAATTTGTCTTTTTGACTCGCTATTAGTGTTAAAGTGTAGGAATGATCAGATCCGTTGGTGGTATGAGTTTCTACAAAAACATCCGGATCCCATTGATGATAGAAGTTATTAAAACTCATGGCATTTTTGGAGTCAGCTTTAATAAAATCTCTATTCAGGTCTAGGTTTTTTATGTTTCCCCTAAACCCATACTCCTCCGGACCATTTTGATTTACTCTAGTCGAATTATTCCTATTTAATGAACCACTTATATTATAAACTGGAATTATAAGTACTACTACATTGTCTAAATACTTTTGGGATGAAGGCTTTGCTAGAATTTCGTTAGCCAGTTTCATTGAAGCTTCTATTCCGCATGCTTCGCCAGCATGAATTCCATTATTAATTAAGTAATAAACTTTCTTTCTTTTAGAAAGGGCTTCTGGTTTAAACTCTTTATCCGAATCAATAATAAAACAATGTATTGGTTTGCCATTATCTGAAGTTCCAATTTCTATTAATTTAGAATTAGAATAGTTTGTTGCTAAACTATCATAAAAGTGAATTATTTGATCATAAGATGGAGAGTAGTTGTCTTGATAATTCTGTGATTTAGTGTGACTTGAAAGTAAAAGCAATACACTAAGCCAAAGGAAATGAATTGTCATTATTGAATGAAAAGCTTTTGTATACTTCTTTTGCTCTTGAAGTTAAAAGAAATGAAGTAAATAGAAGGACTTATGCCGCCAGGGATTTTTGCAATTAACCTACTTCCTTGTATAGAATAATCAATTTCATGGACAATAGATCCATTTACATTGATTAACTGGATGTTCTCTAATCCTTCTAAATCATAATTGGCAAGTACTAAATTATCGCCTCTTTTTACTGGATTTGGATATATGTTTAGTTTACCGTGTTGACTTAGTTCGTTTAAACTAGTAACTGCGTTAATTTGAATGTAATTATTTATGCGTAGTGTATCTGTTCCTATTCCATTGTCTGCAATTAATTGAACATCATACAATCCTGTTTGATTGAAAACAACGCTTATATTTTCAGAATTAGCATTGGTATTGTTGACATATTGAAAGCTAGTTGGTTGAATATCCCATGTGTAACTAGCGGGAGTTAAACTAAGGGTATTATTTGTGATATTGAATGTGTCACCTATTTGACCAGTTGTAGCATCAGAATTAAAAAGGGCTATTGGGCTAAATATGTTAGAAACACCAGATCTAACACTGTCTCTGTATTGAACAACATTTGGAATAAAAATACCAGCTGTTACAAATCCATTAATAGTAAGAACAGGTATTTTTTCATTTGGATTGAGCCATTTATATTCCCTTCTATGGGAAGATATGGCAAATCCTGAAGTGTCAATTTGAACGGTATCGTATCCTACAATATCTGTTACAACTCTTAAGCAATTGAATGTCCCAAATGGGGTAGTCAAGGAACCCCAAGCATCTGCTTCATTTATCCTATAGCCTCTAGAACCATAATACGCATTTAGAACAGCTGGGAAAGGACTGCTAAAAACATAGTTGTAAGTAGAACTATCTCTATCTAAATAATTTAAAGGGAATTGATAAACTTCATCTTTATCAAGATAAGGGTCGTCAATTCTAAAAACAGTGGGAAATGGAAAAGGTAATCCAGTAGGTATAGAGGCACCCCTATATTCTATAGCATATTCCGTTGCTGAATTATTGTAAAAATTATATACATCATATAGGTTTACTCCCCCTAAACTTATGGTATCTGCTAATTTTTCTCCAATTCTTTGTGGTATTGCTGTATACGGGGTTTGACTAGAATTTAAAAATTCTGAAATTCCTTGTCTCAAAGGGACTAAACTATCAAAATTCCATACTTGATTTGGACCGGAGTTTTGGTAATTTAATAAGATTGCTGTATCAATTGCCGCTATACTATACCTAAGAGTGTCTCCACTACTTGGCATAGCTGTGGTTGTTATGCTTACCTGTGCATTTAATGCAAAGTTGCTAAAAAGTAGAATGATAATAATCCTTCTCATGACATTACTAAAATACTCATTTAGCCATTAATAGCTTCAACTTCTTGAATCTGCCCAGGCAGCATGTCTTTCAACATCGTTTCAATCCCTGATTTTAGAGTCATTGTTGAAGATGGGCAGCCGCTGCAGGCTCCTTTTAAAACAACTTTGACTTTTCCTTCCTTATAAGATTGGAAATGAATTGCACCACCATCACTCTCAACGGCCGGACGAATATATTCATCTAAAATAGAAGCTATTTTAGCATCTATTCCTTTCAAATTTTTTATATCAGGAGTTTCTAAGGATGCATTGTTTTTCTTTTCAACTTCCGAGTTTTCTTCCTTTGAGACCAGAATCACCTTTCCATTGTTGTTTAGGAATTCCCCAATCATATCTCTAAGCTGATGAATAACATCCTCCCACTCAATAATATCAGTTTTAGAGATTGCAACAAAATTACTAGCTATAAAAACCTTAGAAATGAAGGGAAGGTTTAAAAGTTTCGTTGCAAGAGGGGAGTTAGAAGAATCATCTTCTAATAGATATTCATACACCTGACCATCCGTTATTAAGTAACGATTTGAGACAAATTTCATGGTTACTGGATTAGGAGTGCTTTCAGCGTAAATACTATGTGGGGCAATGGTCTTTTCCATTTCTAAATCTTTTTTGACAAAGTTACTTAAGATTAAGTGATTAGATTTGTCTATAAATACACTAAATACAATATAATGGCACTAATCAAAAAAGTAAAAGGAATTACCCCACATTTAGGTAAAAATTGCTACTTAGCTGAAAATGCTACAATTATTGGAGATGTTAAAACTGGAGATGATTGTAGTTTTTGGTTTAATACAGTAGTTAGAGGGGATGTAAACTCCATACGGATGGGTAATAAAGTTAATGTTCAAGATGGAGCAGTTATCCATTGTACTTATCATGGGGCGGCTACACAAATAGGTAATAACGTATCTATTGGACACAATGCAATAGTGCATGGTAGTGTCATAAACGATGATGTTCTTGTTGGTATGGGAGCAATTCTAATGGATAATTGTGTTGTAAATAAGAATGTAATAATTGCTGCAGGAGCCGTTGTAACTCAGGGGATGGAATTGGAATCAGGATTTATTTATGCAGGTGTACCAGCTAAGAAAATCAAAGAGCTTAGTCGTAAACTAAAAAAGGAGGAAATTCAACGCATAGCTAATAATTATGTGGAATATGCTTCTTGGTTTAAATAGTCAACTGCAACCGTAACTTTTCTTATTTAGTTTTTTTACAAACGATAGATGATTTTTAATACTTAAGTGAAATCAAGTTTTTAGATGTTTTTTCTATCCTTTTGCTTCTATTCGTTTAGCATTGAAAATAAATAGGTTATGAAGTTTGATAAAGAATATTTCATCATTTTTGCAAATCGAACCAAATGAATTAAAATACGTAAGTATAATTTACAAAAATTCATAATGAATAACCGCATTTATAACACCATATATAGCATTCTGCTATTATCTTCTATTTTTTATTCTAATATATCAATATTCGCTCAAACCTTAACTCCGGCAGGTGTAGGTCAAAATAATATTATTTGGTTAGAAGCAAATGATCTTTCAGGGCCCCTGTCAGATGGCTTTATATGGTCTGATAAAACAATCAATGGCTTTGATGCTACAGAGATTGCTGATGGAGTAAATACTCTTACACTTACCACTATTGGAGGGCAGCAGTACCTTAGGTTTGCAGGTCTTTCAGGAGAACAATTAATTATACCAGATGATAATGCTACAACTAACCTCTTGGATGGAGCTTCTGAATTTTCTGTAATTACAGTTTTTAATACCGGGGCAACAGATACAAGAGCTATCATTTCTAAGCGACTCAATTCTAGTGGGGGTAACCGCTCTTGGGCTATGTTTTATAATAGTGGATTTAATATGTTTGCTTATGCTGGTGCAACTACAGTAGGAGGTCCGGGTTCAGTTGCTGCAGCAGGAAACCCGCATATTGCGACTATGACGGTGGACGCCTCACTTTCAACTGGATCTGTTAGAATGTTTGTTAATACAGAGGCTGAAGGAAGTACTGGTTCAAATGTATCCATTCCAGATCGTTCAGAAGACGTAATTATTGGAACTTTTGATATTGGAGATGCTCGTTATTTCAATGGAGATATAGCAGAAATTATCGTTTATAGAGATGCTCTCAATGGAGGAGAAAGGTTGGTACTTGAGAACTATCTAGCTCAAAAATATGGAGTTGCTATTACTTTTGATTATTTCGGAAATGGACCTAATTTTGATTCTAACTATGAGGACGATATCCGTGGAATTGGAACTCAAAATGGAACAGAAAAGCATGCAAGTTCAGGGTATTCCAGCGGTTTACAAATCTCAGAGTTGAATAACTCCTTAGATGCTTCTAATGAATTTGTATTATTTGCGCATAATGGTGCGATTTCTCATGCTGATAATGTTACAACCTCTTTAGGAGAGGTTGAAATTACAAATCGTTGGCAAAAAGACTATTATCTTGAATTTACACAAAATGGAACAGTAGATGCTGCTTCTGTAGATGCAGAGCTTAGGTTTGATTTTAGTGAAGCAGGACTTGCTTTTTCGGGCTCAGCTTCAGACTATGTGCTTCTTTACAGAGCAACTAGTAGCGGTAATTTTACTCGCGTTTTTGCTAATAATTATTTCCTTCAAAATGGCGACCAAATCGTTGTTAATGTCCCAGCTAGTAGACTGCAATCAGGGTACTACACTCTAGGTCGAGGAAGTCAACTACTTTCTCGCACTTGGTATAGTTACACTACAGGCAACTGGAATAACCCTAGTAGCTGGACGCTAGATGGCTCTTCCACTCCTTTATTAATAAACCCAGCTAGTGAAATTCCAGGTCCAGATGATGAAGTAATCATTACCAATGGAAGAACTATTACGATGGATATTAATAATGTAACTATTCAGTCCATAGAAGTAATCGGTAGATTAGTATTATCTTCAACTACAGGACATGATTTTAATGCCATTGATGGAAGTGGTACCATACGAATGATAGGTGATGGTTCTTCCAATGATAATTTTCCGGCTGGAAATACTTTAGGAGCTAATGGATTTTCCAATTCGGATAATGGAGGTACTCTAGAAATTCTTGGGAGCGGGATTAACTTAAATCAAGCTAGAGAATTTAATAATGTAGTGGTTAATATGACCAACACAACTAGCAATGCAATTGTAATAGCAGATTATATTATCAACGGAGACCTCACTATTAGAAGAGGAACATTTCAAATTAATAATAATATTTCTACAACAAATCTTACTATTGATTTATTGGGAGATATGACAATTTCAGCGAATGGTAATCTTCGAACGGGTACTGCCAACGCAAGGCATGAGTTTAATTTCTATGGGGATTTTAATAACCTTGGTGACGCACGTTTTTCTCAAAGAACTACCCAGAATGTAAGTGCAGAGGCAAATAATGGAATAGTTGATGCAAACTTTATTGCCAATGATCAGGATCAGTTGGTTGAAGCGAAAGGACCAACCTACTTCTATCGTATTGAGATTAATAAGGGTGTAGATGATACATATACTTTGTTTTTAGAAGCAAATTTAACATCGAATTTTGTTTTGACTGGCCCTGCAGATTATAATTTAGCAGGAGATGTTACAACAATCAATAACAATGCCATGGGCCTTATTATTGGAACTGTTAGTATTGGTAGCAATGTTGAAGTAAATCCTCTTAACAATACAGGAAATTATTCTATTGGTAGTAATGCAAGATTGCTTGTAGCAGGCGGCCAAGTGACTAAGACTGGTGGAGCCGCAATTACACCATATGGTACAATAGAAGTAACCTCTGGAATACTTGAAGTTCCATCGGGTAGTGGTATTACCACAAGAGGAGCAGGTCAGATTATTGTTTCTGGTGGAGAAGTTTGGGTGAGTCAGATTAGAACTTCCATTTTTGGTGCTACGGCTGTTGGAGGATTTCAACAGACAGGAGGTACAGTAAACGTATGGGATTATTCTGCCGCAGAAAGTCCAATTACTGGCCAAGCAGCAGGAACTGCTGCTAATTCTTATGCTCGTTTTTGTCTTACTTATGAAGGAAACACTTTCATAATGACAGGAGGGACGTTGAATGTGAAAAGTGCAACAAATACCGGACTTTTATTTATCAATTCAGATCCTGGAAATATTAATGTTACCGGAGGAACAGTTAATGCATTTTCCAATGTAAACAATGAGTCAGAAATTGCTTCACTTGCCCCTTTTTGGGATTTAAATATCATTAATGAAAGTACTAGTACCACTGCAAGAGTAACTTCTCAAACTTTAACTTGTGGACCTGGTGGTTTAGATAACAGGACCATTACTGATCCTGACTTACGTGTGCTTAACAATCTGACTATACAGACCAGCACAACTCGCTCTCAAACATTTGGTGGGGACCCTCAGGCTAGCACTTATGGAGGGTATTTAGACTTATGTCCCAGTAACAATTGCGTTAACCTTATAGTTGGAGGAGACTTGACTATTGAAGATAGTGGAGTATTAGATGTTTGGGCATGGGATGGAACCGATAATGATGGAAGTGCTACGCTTACTTTTAACGGTGTATCAGATGGAGTGTTCTACGTAGGAGATATTACAACTTATACCAATAGTTTGGTGCAGTTTCGCGACCCTGGTAGTGGAGGAAGAACAAATACCTTTGATGGGCAAGAAGGTACCATGATTTATTGGGAGTTGCCCTTATACAATGTAGATATTGATAAACCAGGTGCAAGCTTGTTTCTAAGCTCTAAACTTCCTGGTAAAGGTCAGAGTCCAAATAATGATCAATCTCGTTACAAGAATTCTTCTAATGGAGGTAAAAATGTTACGCAATATGCAACTAACCTTCTAAAGATAACTAACAACATTCGATTGCTTAGAGGTACTTTAAATCAAATAGATCCTAATTCTACCGTGACTATTACAGAAGATGATGGAGGTAGTTTTGGTTCAGTAGGAGACCCTGTTGCCTATAGTATACGCGTCTTAGGTGAGATAACCAATCAAGGAACCTTTTTTATTTACGAAGATGGAGTAACCCCAAAAGAAGGAATTATTGTACTTAGAAAAGGAGCTGGGAACGTTACTCTTAATACCACAGAGGGTTCTTTTTTTGGGAATTTCAGGCTACTTATAGAACCAGATGTAGTTAGTATTACCAGTGATTTGGAGTTAGGTCGTCTTGAAGTAGGAGATGGTATAATGGACATAGGTACTCATAATCTTAAAGTAGATGTATTGGAGTATAGAGCCGCAGGTGCAAATGATGCGGTAGCTGGTGGGCAAAGAGTGTATAATGAAAATCATTATATACGCATGGCCGGTAATGCATCTGATGGGGGTTTATCAATTAAAGTTCCTCGGAGTGTTTCCAATATCCCAGATTTGGACGAATACGAAAACTTAAACTCTGCTAATCTTCAAAATTGGAACCGTGAGTATAACCAAAACAATATTATTTGGTACCCCATTGGTACAGATGCTTCGGGAACAGATAAGTATACTCCGGCTGTGGTTTATCTTCATAACAACGGTGTTACAGATGGTGATGAATACATTACCGTTAAGGTAGTAGATAATGAGTTGCAGACTACAGACCTCTCCGGTGGAGATGTGCTTTCTTACTACTGGAATGTAGATTTTGAAGGTTATGCCGCCACGGAAGAGCCAACTGTTTCTTGGTTATTTCAATACGATGATGCAGATTTGGATATTGGTGCTGGTGTAGAAGCAAATTTTGTACCAGGGAAGGTATTGGATGGAGGTACTTATACTCGATCAGATGATGGAGGAACTACTGCTGTTAAAAATGGTGGAGCTAATACTATAGAAGGCAATTTGCTAGGTAATAACCCTGCAAATGTGATTATTTTTAACGGTGTGGGAACGAACGCGGCACCTATTGCAGCAGATGATATTGAAACTTCTACCCCGGCTTTGTACAATAATGCTAGCATTAACACGCAGTGGCAAAATGCATGGCCTAATGTAGGATTTACTCTTGAAAATGCTAATTATACTGCCGGGGAGGCAAACAGGTTTATTGGATCACCTCAAATCTTTTATTCAAGACTTTCTAATGGTTCAAGTTGGTATAACAGAAATTGGAGGGATGGAAATAACTGGTCGCTTGTTCCTCATGATGGCTTAAACAATAATTCGGCAAGACCTGCTGCCGGTACTTGGCCTCAGGATGGCGATATTGCTGTCATAGGATTTGGAGGATTCACCGGCGGAATTAGTCCAAGACACTCAATTCAAATTCAAAATGGAGCCAATATATCAGTGGCAGAAATCCAATACAACCATCCGGGAAACAATGGGAATAGAATAGTTGTCCTCAGAAATGCGACACTTACTTTTAGTAAAATAGGAGGAACTGGGGGAACATTTATGCAAAGATTGAATGCAGGTGATGCTGCCACTATTTCAGGAGATTTTGGAGATTTTTACAATAATAATAGCTTCACCTATGGCTATTATCTAAATTCGAATGGTACCTACAATATAACTCCTCCAACTACAATATTTCCTAACTTAAGGATTGAAGGAGGTAATAGCAGCAGGATAGCTATTTTTCAAAGTGATATTACAGTCAATAACCACATGACTGTTGATGGCAATACCGTTGTTCAAACTAATGATGGAGTTAACGGTGATATAACTGTTTTAGGTGATTTAAGAATAGGCGGATACCTTGGTGGGAATTTTAGATTTGGAAATGTTACAGATAGAGTTGTTGAGGTAGGTAGATTATGGTTAAGAAATCAGGGAACTTGTAATGTAGAAGTTTTAAACTCGAGTCCTGGAGGTCGTCTACATCGTTTGATTGTTAATGGAGATATTCTTCAAGACCGTCCCGGTCAAATTGATTTATTTAATGGCTTAGGTGCATTAGATAATAACGCAATTCTTGAACTAAGAGGTTCAGGTAATAATTCTTACACTAAAACCGATGGGTCTGTTGCTGACTTCTATCAAATTTTGATGAGCAAAGGCGCTGATACCACTTCTTCTTTTACATTTTCTGAAGAATTTAATATCCCTGACGCTACAACTACTTTTAAGCCACTGGAGATATTAAATGGAAAACTTATTATAGATAATGCTAACTTAAATTCTGGCAGTGGTATTTTAATTGCAAGTAATTCTAATTTCAACTTGCCAAATACAACCAACATAGATGCTTCTTCAGGTTCAGGGGCATTAGAGATAAGACAAGGAACATTGCGAATGGAGGGGAATAATGTAGGGATTATTCTAGATGGTTTGCTAAGGGTTAGTGGGAGTGGTGTTTTAGACTTAGAAGATGCCGGAATTAACATTTTTATTCAATATACATCGTCTGGTAGTTCTAAGATTGATATTAGTGGTGGATCAATAACTGTAGGAGGTCAAATTAGAAGGGGTTTAACTGCCACAACTGGAATACTTCAATTTTCTCAGTCAGCAGGGGATTTTTCTGTAGGTACGCAACAGCCAGACGCAAATCCTACAAGAGGTGTCTTTGAAGTATTGAATGCAGGAAGTAATTTTTCGCATACTGGGGGTAATTTTATTCTCGCAGGAAGTAATGGCTCTACAAGTGTTCCATCATTAATCATGGAACCAGAAACCAACAATTTATTAGGTTCTACGATTACAATTGCTTATTCAGATGGTGACGATAATTTCGGTATTAAATCTGCTATTGAATTGAATAATTTAGAATTATCAGGAACATCCTTTCCTACAATTAAAATTTATCAATTGGACCTTAATATAGGAGGTAATCTTATCATTAATGCAGATAATATTTTTGATGCCAGAGGTTTCGATTTAACGTTTACAGGAGGTGATTTTGATAATAATGGAACTTATGTTAGCTCAGGAAATAATTCAAATCAACAAACTACCTTTTTTACAGGAACGGCGTCTCAAGAAATTCGTGGTAATGGGTCTTATGGATTCTATAACTTTGAGAAGAACAACAATGGAATTCTAACCGCTTCTCAAGATTTCTTAGTTCAAAATGAGTTACGTATACTTCAAGGTACCCTAGCTACAGGTTCTCAATCTATAAATGTTGAAGGAGATGTAATTAACACCGCAACTCATACTTCTTCTGTAGAACCTGCAGGAACTTTGTATGGTATTATTCTATCAGGTAGCGAAAAGCAAACTCTTTCAGGAATTGGAGGCAATGTTACCAATATTAGCAACTTTGGTGTTTTAACGATAAACAATCCTGAAGGAGCACTTATTCAGGACGGAACACAGAACACTTTTGAGGTGGACAATAAGTTAATTTTAGAACAGGGTGTCTTAGACATAAGTTCTAATCTTTTTATTATTGGGGAAAATGCTGTTATTGAAAATCAAAATGGAGATACAGATAGAGATGCTTTTGAAGCAACAAATATGGTACAGACGAATAGCTCCTTTACCGATTTTGGCTTACAAAAAAGATTTAATACAGGCGTGCAAACTGACTTTGTATTTCCTGTGGGACAGCAGTTATACACCCCAATAGAAGTGGATATGACGGCTAACTTATCTGGAACTTCACCCTCAATAACTGTTCGACCTGCTAATGAACCTCATCCTACAATTGTTGGTCATGATAATACGGGAGCAAATTCTCCTGGTACATTAGATGACGAAATGAACGTATTGCAATATCATTGGATTATAACTTCTAATGGAATAACATCTTTTACAGGTGATTTAATTATGGAATATGATCCTTCAGATATTGCATTCCTTGATCCTGGAGACGCCACAGCTTCACCACTTAGTTTTGATGTAAGAAATTATGCTGCTGCTCGTTTATTAAGCAGTGCAATTAATTGGGATAAATCTTTTGATGGTAGTTCTTTTGATGAAATTAATAATGAGATTATTTTCGATCAATCGACAGCTTTTAATGGTGTGGGTGATAACAGCATCACTGGTGATTACACAGCAGGCTTATTGTTAGAAGATGATGGTTTAACACCCTTGGATATTGGTGCAATTCCTAATAACGTGCTAGAATATGAAACAGTAAATGCAACAGGAAATTATACAAGTAATACCGATTGGAACGGGATAAATGGTTCACCACCTTTAGCTGTTGGCGAAACTCCAAATGGTGCGATAATCTATATACGGAATGGAGATAGAATGAATTTAACTACTCCTGGAGCTCGTATCTACAGAACCGTAATTGATGATGGCGGGGTATTAGCTATTGATGAGAATGCAGATAACACGAGACTAGGGATTGTGCAAGGCACGGGAACTCTAAGGATAGAAAGTAATACAATAGGACAATCTCCTCAGTTGCCCGCAGGTTATTATGAGGAATTTTTAAGGTGCACCGGTGGAGGACTTGAGTATTCAGGCACTGTTGATTATGATGTATTAGCAAACATTCCGGAAGTGCGAAGAGTAATATTTAGTGGATCTGCTAATAGAGACTTACCAAGTACAAATCTCCTAGTTTGCGAAGATTTTATATTAAGAGACAATGTTACGGTAGCAAATGTTTCCAATCGACAATTAACTATTCAAAGGGATGTAATCAAAAGTGACAATGGAACGATTGATTTTGGGACTGGAACTGTTATTTTGAACGGTGCTTTAGGTTCTCAACAAATTTCAGGAGACTTTACCGGAGGGGAATCATTTTACAACCTAACCATAAACAATTCTGATGGAGTATCTGTAATTAACAGCAGCCTTGATGCTACCAATGGAATTTCAACTGATGTTAATGGTGATGTTGCAGTTTCAAACCGATTAACTTTAACTAATGGTTTAGTAAGCACAGATACTGACAATTCCTTGCGTATACTATTAAATGCTACAGTAAATGATGGTAACAATAACGCATATGTAGATGGACCTTTGATAAGACAAATTAATAATGATCCAAGTGGTTCTTATAGTTTCCCGGTTGGTAAATCGGGGCGTTATGGATTAATGGCTGTAGTTAATCCAACTACTGCAACTGGAACAAAAGACTGGGAAGTAGAATACTTTTCAGTATCTCCTCCTAATCCACTTATTATTTCATCTGGCAGCATAGAAAAAGTGAGTGAAAATGAATATTGGAGTGTTTCAGACGGTCTTTTAACTTCTGGCGCTACCCAGGCTAACATTAGGCTCCGTTGGGACCTTAATTCAGATGTTACGCCAACAGGTAGCATTAATGATTTAGCGGTTGCTTACTATGATGGTGCTGGTTGGGTGCAAGTTGCAAACACAGTAGCACCAAGCGGAAATACAACAAGTGGAAGACTTACAGGTGGTTCTGTGCCATTTAGTACTAGGTTAATTACGCTAGGAACTTTAAATCAATTGATTACACCTTTGCCTGTAGAATTAGTAGAATTTACCGTTAAAGCGGTAGAGGAAGGAGTTTTACTAGAATGGGAAACTCTTTCTGAAATAAATAATGAGCGTTTTGAAATTCAGAGATATGTCAATGCTGAGGAATTTGAAACAATTGGAGAAACTCCAGGAGCAGGAACAACTACAAGACGAGTAAATTATAGCTTTTTAGATAGAAATCCACTAAATGGAATAAACTACTATCGTTTACGTCAAGTTGATTTTGATGGAGCATTTGAGTATTCTCCAATACGTTCGGTGGAGTTTCAAAGAATCGGATTTAACAAGTCAAACTTAAACAGTGTTAATCTCTATCCAAATCCAAATAAAGGCGACTTTTTATTTATTGATTTAAATAATTGGAGTTCTAATAATAGGATAGATGTAAGCTTGTTTGATGTTTCTGGTACCTTGCTTTTTGAACAGCAAATAACTGTTGATGAAAATGGAAATTATAGTGGTAAGTTAGATTTGCCTGAAAATTTGAGAACTGGGATGTATATCATGCAACTTATAGGATATCAGAAAGTGGAAAGCTATAAGCTAATAGTTAAATAATTAAGTTCTAGATTTATTGACTAATTACAAGGTCAAAAGGCCGGGGGGGTTAACTCCAGATACTTCCTTTCTCTAAGCGAATACTTTCTTTAAAGAAGAAACGAGTGCTCTTTTCAAATGATTCTGTATAATCAGAAACATAGAATTGATCCACTTTTCTTTCTTCCTTATTAAGAAGGTCTAGACGACTTAATTCTTCTTTTAAAAAATTAGCAACTACTTCAGAGGAATCAATTACTTCAACATGCTTATTGTAATAGTCATTTATTTCCTTTTTTATTAAAGGATAGTGCGTGCAAGCCAAAACAATAGCATCTATGTTTTTTAGCTTTTCGTCTTCCAAATAGGATTGGATAACAGTATGGCTAATCCTGTCGTTTATAAATCCTTCTTCTATCATAGGACATAACAAAGGAGTAGCCAAAGTCTTAACTATCTTATTGATTTGCTCTTCTTTTATCTTATTTTCATAAATGCCCGAATTTATTGTACCCTTAGTTCCAATAACTCCAATGAGCTTATTCTTATTGTTTTTCAAGTAGTTGATTACAGGGTCCACTACATTGATTACTAAAGCTTTACCATTTACTGTTTCCAGAACTTCGTTGTAAGCATTTGAGGAAGCTGTATGACAAGCCATTACTATTACCTTACAGTTTTGTTTTAATAAGAATTTTGCTATTTCTGTAGAATAGTGTTTTATCGAATATGGTTCCTTATCTCCGTATGGCAAGTGAGCCGTATCTCCAAAATACACTATTTGTTCATTGGGGAGCACTTGTCTTATTGCATTAGCAACAGTTAAACCTCCAATACCTGAATCAAAAATTCCTATGGGTTGATTTGCTTGCATATAAATAAAAAAAGCAGTTCCAAGTTATGAAACTGCTTTTAAATTATGGTAGGTTATAATTAAATTAATCCTAATTTCTTTTTAACTAAAGGCATTATATCGTCAGAATCTTGCTGATATAATAATACTCCAACACCAGAATCGAAAATATAATTGTAGCTATTTTCTTTAGCAACTTGCTCAATAGCATTTTTAGCTTTGTCAATAATTGGTTTTAATAATGACTCTTCTTTAGCTTGAAGATCCTTTTGTGCAGTTTGTTGGAATTCAGAAATTCTTTCTTCAAGATTGGTAATCTCTTTAATTTTATCTTGCTTTATAGCCTCAGTCATTGTGGCTTCTTTACTTTGATAGTTTTGAACTTTAGCTTGATACTCTTGGGTCATAGTTCCCAATTGAGACTCTAATTGTTGAGCATATTTTTTAATTTCATTTTCAATAGTAGTTCTTTCAGGCATTGCCATTAATAATTCGTTTGAATTAATATGACCAAGTTTCTGTCCAAAAACAGTTGTAGTTAAAAATAGGGCTACAATAAAAGTTATATTTTTCATCTTTTTCATTTTTTGCGAATTTAATAGTTGTTATTTACTTAATAGGTTTGTTTAAAATTATTCTCCTGGTTTATACCCCATTCTTCTTAATATATCATCACTTTTATCATACTTGGGATTTGTATAGACCATAGTAAGATTGCTTGACTTATCGAAAATAATGGAGTATTTCCCAACATTAGCTGTTTCTCTAACAGCTTTGTATATTTTTTCTTGAATAGGCTTTATTAGTTCTTTTCTTTTTTTAAAGAGTTCCCCATCTACTCCAAACTTTGATTTTTGAAACTCTCTAGCTTCTTCCTCTTTAATTACAATTTCTTCTCTACGCTTGTTTTTCATTTTTTCAGTAAGAAGTATTTCCTCCGCCTGAAAATCCTTGTACATTTTGTCAATTTCATTGTATTTAGATTCTACTTGCTTTTGCCATTGCTCTGAAAGTCCATCTAATTCTTTCTGAGCCTCTTTATATTCAGGTATATTGCTCAAAATATATTCTGTATCGATAAAAGCAAATTTTTGGGCTTGTAGTCCAATACTAGCAAAACAAACAAAAAATAGAACAATTATTCTTTTCATCTTAATCAATATTACCAGCCACCTATATTACCACCGATGGTGAAGTGGAATTCTGTTCGATTATTAGGATCTGTTCTACCAGGAATATCGTCAAACCTATATCCCCAATCAAGTCCGAGTAGACCAAAGAAAGGCATATAGATTCTAACTCCTACTCCAGCAGCTCTTCTCACTTCAAATGGAGAAAAGTCGCTAAAATCAAACCATGAATTACCAGCCTCTGCAAAAGCTAGGCCATAAATTGTTGCAGTTGGATTAAGGCTAAATGGATATCTAATTTCCATAGTGTATTTACTGACTACAGAAGCCCCTGTTCTCGGAGAAAGCTGTCTATCTCCATAGCCTCTTAGTGCAATAATTTCGCTACCATCCAGGTTAAAGCCACTTAATCCATCACCTCCTAAATAAAATCTCTCAAAAGGACTTTGGCCTAATTCATCATTGTAAGAACCTAAGTAACCAAATCCTACTTTAGTATTTAATACTAATTTGCCAGCAAGCGTTGTAAACCAAGAGGAGTTAAATTTCCATTTATGGAATTCAATTAACCTATACCTTTCTTGACTTGTAAGTTGATCATAGTCTTTTTCTTCTCCAAATAAAGAATAGGGAGGTGTAAATTGAAGTGAGAGAGATGTATTAGATCCTCTTCTAGGATAAATTGGTGCATCAACAGAGTTCCTTGAGAAAATAGTTTTAAAACTTAAAGCGTGAGCAAAACCTGTACTAAAAACAAAATTACCCCAATTCTGTAAGTCATAATACTGATAACTTACTTCATTATACAATTGAAAAAAGTCATCAGGCCAAGTCAGTCTTCTTCCTAAACCTACTGAAAGTCCCCATATACCTAATGCCTGACGGTTAGGATTTATTAGCTTTTCTCCGAAAGAGTTACTAATAAATTTTTCAGCACCATTAGATTGGTTGGAATAAAAAGCACTTACGCTTAAACTATTTGGCCTTCTTCCTCCAAGCCAAGGCTCTGTAAATGAAATATTGTACGATTGGAAAAACCTACCGTTAGTTTGTGCCCTTAAGCTTAGTCTCTGTCCATCACCGGCCGGCAAAGGAGCCCATGCTTCTTTCTTGAAGAACTTACGCGCAGAAAAGTTGTTAAAAGTAACCCCTAAGCTACCTACAACTCTTCCGCCACCCCAGCCTCCTGATAATTCTACTTGGTCATTTGGCGCCTCTTCAACCACATACTCAATATCTACTGTTCCACTCGATTGATCAGGTATTGGGTTTACTCCTAGTTTTTCCTGATTGAAATATCCTAATTGTAGGAGTTCTCTTTGTGTTCTTATTATATCAGCTCTACTAAATAAATCTCCTGGATTTGTTCTGATTTCTCTGCGGATAACATGGTCATTTGTTTTAGTATTTCCAACAAGTGTCACTTTATTAATTCTAGCTTGTTGGCCTTCTCTTAAACGTATTTCAAAGTCTATAGTGTCGTCTCTAACTTCCGTTTCAACAACATTAGGCGAAAAGAACAAATAACCATCATCTAGGTATAAGGAACTTATGTCTCTGCCACTAGGGTCTTGGTATAAGCGTTGATCAAACAACTCTTGGTTGTATAAATCACCTCTTTCTATTCCTAAAATTCTGCTTAACTCTTCATTGGTAAACTTTGTGTTTCCCAACCATTTTATTTCTCCAAAGTAATACTGTTTTCCCTCTTTAATCTTAATATCAATAGTCATTCTATCTCTGCTGCTTTGGTAGAATGTATCTGACTCTATCTTAACATCTCTATAACCCATAGAATTATACTTCGCAAGAATATTTCTTTTGTCTTGCTCATAATTTGATTCAATGAATTTTGAAGACTTAAAGATATTTATGCCTTTTGTGGTTTTCGTATTTTTTAATAAACCTCTAATTTTTGAATCACTAATAACAGAGTTGCCATCAATATTGATTTCAGCAATTTTAATCCTATTGTTCTTCTTTACTTTAATAGTAACTAGCTTAGTATTACTGAGAGTAGAATCGTCTTCTAAAATAAGTTCTACATCTGCATTGTAATAGCCCTTATCAATGTAATAATCTTCAATGGTTCTTTTTGTATTGCTAAGTAGGTTAGGAGTAATAACTTTTCCTCTGATTAGTCTAATGTCCTCCCTTAAAGATTCTTGCTTTCCTTTTTTAACCCCTTTAAATTTAAATTTGGAAAGCCTAGGCCTTTCTTCTACTTCAATATTTAAAAATATTATGTTGGCTTTTACGTCAAATGCACTGATTTTAATATCAGTAAAGAGCTCTTGTTCCCAAAGGTTTTTTAATGCATCTGAAATTTCATCACCCGGAACTTTTATTTCTTGTCCAACCTCCAAACCACTAATTGCTATTAAGGCAGAGTGATCTAAGTTTTGAGTCCCGCTGATAGTGATTTCTCCTATAGTATAGTTTCTTGGCGCAGTATAATCTAGTGCTTCTAAAGCGGGATCTAGACTGATTTGAGCTTGAATTCCATTAAAAAATAGAACAAATAGGAGCAGAAGGTGATAATGTTTTTTTAGCATGTAACTACAATTGCTCACTAGTTTTGCCAAATCGCCTTTCTCTTTTTTGATAGTTGGCTATAGCTTCTATTAAGTCTTCTTTTTTAAATTCTGGCCACAATTTTTCAGTGAAATATAATTCTGAATAGGCTAATTGCCAGAGTAAAAAGTTGCTAATTCGAAATTCTCCACTAGTTCTAATCAAAAGCTCTGGGTCAGGATAGTCTTTTGTGCAAAGATAACTTTTGAAAATACTTTCATCTACTACTTCGAATTCAGCTTTATTGCTTTTAACATCATTTAACAGCTGATTTATCCCATTTAGAATTTCCCACTTTGAACTATAGCTCAGTGCTAAAATTAGCGTTAACCCTGTATTTTTTGAAGTTGTTTCAATGGCTTTTTCTAATTCTTGATTGCAACTTTTTGGTAAATGCTTAATATCCCCTATTGCTTGTAATCTAATATTATTCTTATTTAAAGTTTTTGTTTCTTTAGCAATAGTTGTAACTAATAGTTGCATTAATGCAGTAACTTCTGCCTTTGGCCTGTTCCAATTTTCAGTAGAAAAGGCATATAGAGTGAGATATTTTATACCTAGTTCAGCAGCCCCTTCGGTCACTTCTCTAACAGATTTAACACCATTTTTATGGCCAAATACTCTAGCTCTATTGTTTTTTTTAGCCCATCTTCCATTGCCATCCATGATGATAGCAATATGCTCTGGTAAACTATTTTTATCTATTTCTTTTGGAAAGGGCATTAGCCAATTAATTTAGGGCGCGCAAATATCTGTTTATAAAGGCAAAATTAAAAATTTTGCATTGGACAAGGGCCAGTATTTGTAATCTTATAGGTCAAGATCACTCCGCTTAAGACGTACCAATCATTATCATAAGCTTTTCCTTGCTCTAATAAGTCTTCTGTATTATTAGGGAGTCCATCTAAATCGTCAATAAATGTCTTTCTAAATCCCCATTCAATAGCAAAACTAATTTTTCTGCCAAGATTTACTTTGATTCCAGGTCCAAACGCAAAAGCTAAGGAAGAACTTCTACCTTCATTTTCGTCGGGAACCTCTATTCCGTTAACTGTGGTGCTGGGATTATAGAAAAAATAACTAAAGCCTGTAAAAAGATATGGGGAAAAGAAATGCTTTTTATCTCCTATGGCATAAGGTAGGAAGTTAAATTCTATGTTAGCACTTAAATCTGTTAGATTTGATTCAAATTCTGCATTTCTTTGAAGGTTAAATGGAAACTCAGTTTCTTCATCTTGAGCGCTTAGTTTAGTTCTTACCACAGCAGCTTTAAGACTGTATCTTTTATTTAAATTATATCTAAGAATTCCTCCGATTGCTAGGTTACCAACTCCGTTGCCAACATGAGTTTTCGGATTAATTTCTCCAAGATAATAGGACCTTCCAAGGTAAGGCCCCAACTCAAACGATTTCTGACTAAATCCTTGAACAATTAGAGAGCATAAAAAAAGTAATAAGCTAAGGCTTTTTAACATAGGAAATTAAACGAAATAAAAGGAAAAATATTATTAAAACTTTGATCGACTTCTTCGTCGTTTAACAATTTTTCTTGAAAGGGTAACCATTCCTGTCATGAATGAATCATTGTTGTCTGGGTTTCCTCTTACTTCTCCCGTGGCTCCCATGTCGGGCTGGGAATCATAAGAATAACCATCCAAAGTTTGGTAAATATTAGGATCAGAAAGAGCAACTGCTCTCTCAATATCAGCAGGTGATGCTCCATTAGCAGCTTTATCCCTTGCTAAATTTTCTCTTCCATAATAATTCCCACTTACATCGTCAATATAGTCACTGAAGGTTTGACGAACAATAAGCTCTACATTAACCGACCAATAGCGATCAATAGTTTTACCTATGCCAATTCCATATGGTACATTAATAGTAAATCTGCTGTACTTGTCAGGTTGTCCTGGTAGACCTTGACCCTCTGTTCCTAGTGGTTGCAAAGCGACCCATTGTCCATTATATTCAGCTTTAGGATTAAAGTACATTAGTCCAATTCCAGCAAATGCATAAACGTCAATAGAAAGACCATTCCTTCCTCTAACACCTCTTAATCTATATAAATTCCCTCTTGCATTTTGAATAAAATAAAATTCACCCATTACATTGAAATCGGCGAAAGCACTTCTAAAGGATAAATTCCTGCCTAGTCTTGCTTCATCTCCTGCATTTTCATCAGAGCCTTTAAGAATCCCCCATGTAAGATTTGATCGCAGAAAGAAATAACTATTAATCTGATATCTGTAACCAATTGTTAAGGAAGGTCGAGTTGCAGCTAAATCTAAATCCCAAGGACCTGCTCTTCCAATATCCTCTCCACCGCCTAACTCTCCTAAGAAATTGGTTACTCCAACACCTCCGGTTAGTTGACGCCTAAATCTCTTCCATCTTTGAGCATCCGCTAAAGATGGCAAAAGAACAATTAAAGCAAGAATTAGAAATCTTTTATTTTTCATTCAAGCGCAAATATATTTAGAATTATGATAATTAGACAATTATACTTAATTATTTCGCTTATCAAGCCCCCAATTTAGTTTGTTTTTTAGGCTTTGAATGAAAGAGGTATTGTTTAATTGCACGATGTTAAACTCATTTTCTGCTTTTGAAATAGTAAATTTCTGATTGCTATGTATTTCAAAAGATCTAGAATCTAAGGCAATAAGGTTTCTTTCAGACCTGCTTTCTATCTGAATATCTAATATAGAGTTATCATTTACAACAATAGGTCTTACATTTAAATTATGAGGAGCTATAGGTGTTAGAACAAAGTTTCCTCCTCCTGGCATTAAAATCGGGCCTCCACAACTTAATGAATATGCAGTTGATCCAGTAGCGGTTGAAATAATTAAACCATCTGTCCAATAAGAGTTAAGGTGATTCCCATTTAAGCTAACATGGATAGTAATCATAGATGCTGTATCGCCCTTTAAAATACTTACTTCATTTAGTGCGATATTATCTGTGAGGAATAACCCATCTTTATTTTCAATTTTTAACATCGCCCTTTTTTCTATCTCATAGTCTTTATTTTTCAAAGCATTTATTGCTATTTCTATTTCTTCAATAGAAGTAGTAGAAAGAAACCCTAACCTTCCTGTATTAATTCCCAATACAGGGATGTCTAAATTGTTCACTAGTAGAATAGTATCAAGCAAAGTACCGTCTCCTCCAATACTGATTAACATATTTACTCTATCTTTTAGAGATTCTTGTGAATTGAATGTTTCCCAATTTGGCTTATCAATTTCTTCTATAGATTTTATTTCATTCATTAGTTTTTCATGAATGATTATTTCAAAATCTGATTCAGATAGAAGCTTTATCATATTATTAAAGCCTTCAATCTTTTCATCTTTAATTCTTTTTCCAAAAAGGGCTACTATCATAAGTATTAAATTGGGGCCACAAAGTGAATAAATATACCGTTTTCTCCAAACTTATTCATTGAAAACTCTGTTCTTATAACTACGTCATAATAAGTAACAAAGTCTAAGGCTATTCCTGTTCCAAATTGCATTTCATTAGCAAGATTATTTCCATTAAATCCTACATTATCTTCAACATAGGCAAAGTCTGTAAATAAACCTAGATAAAATGCGTAGTGGAATTTATTGAATTTCTCGATTGGAATTAAATCTAATTTGGCATAATTAGGTTTAACTAATTGATAGCGAATTTGTGCTTTTGTTAAAGCAATATTTTGACCGTCAATCACATAGTATTCATAAGCTCTTATAGCAAACGAACTATACCCAAGGCCATTTTGTAGAAGATAAGGTTGTTCGTTGGAGGTAGCCACAACACCTCTAAAGCTTCCTGCTAGATACCATCGGTCGCGGAGTTCCCAATATTTTTTTAAATTCAATTGAATGTTAGCAAAGTTTACGGGACTTTTTAATATCTCCAAGCCATATTGCTTAATGTTTAAATTTCCGAAAAAGCCAATTAACGGATAATTCTTAGAATCCCTCAGGTCTACTTTTAAATCGTAGAAGAAACTAAAAAACTCTGTTTTTAACAAATTATCCCCTAGATAATTAGGATTTAATGCCCTAACAGAATCTTGGATGGAGTTTAAATCATATTCTAAACCAATTGCATGGGTAGTAAAAATAGCAGGCCTATATTTAAATGCAATTCCACCAGACAAATTTCTCACAGCATCTTGATTTGCACTTTTATATTGCAACCTTTCATTATCAAGGCTAGAGTATGCAATTTCATCTCTTCTGTTGTATGAAAAACTAAAATCAATACCAAGTTTTTGTCCCTTAGTTATATAAGGGATTTCATACTTTAAGCGATATCTTTCTGTAAATCCATACTGAGCAGTAGCAGTAAGTTTTTCTTTTCTCCCTCTGAAATTTGTTCGACTTACATTGATTCCATAATTTATTCTAGAGAAGTCTTTATCTCTCCACCATGTATTGAAGTTGTTATCATCAATTTCGAAAATTGGGAATACAAAAGTGTACCATCTTTCTTGAAGCTCAATTACAATTTGGGTAGAGACACTATCAATTAAAGCCCATTGGATATTAGCAAAGTTAAATAAGGAAGTATTTAACAAGTTCTTTTTTGACTGGGTTAGCTCTGCTATAAAAGCGGCATTACTTAAAGTGTCGCCTACTTTGAAGGTTAATTCTCTTAAAATAATTTGCTCTTTGGTTATTTTGTTTCCAATGATAGTAATTCCTGAAATAGACTTGCTCGGATAGGAGTTAAGACTAGTGTCCTCTTTAACCGGGTCAATTTTGAAAGCTTGACAAAAAACTAAATAGGGAATAATCCATAGAAAAAAAAAGGCAATACCCTTTTTCATGAATTACATATTTAAATAATGGATAAAAGCATCAAACTTCTTTCTCATTTCATCTTCGTATTCACTTTTATGGAATGAAGCAGAGATAGTGTATTTGTAACGTTCGAATGTTTGGATTATAGCTGAAAGATCAGTTTTATTAATCTTAATGGTTACATCCATTTTAGTGCTATCTTCATGGGTGAATATGTAAGAACTTAAAATTTTAGCTCCATTACTTTCTACTATATTCGAAATTTGGGCTAAAGAATAATCATTTACATTTAGCTCTAATTGCAATATCCCTCCGGGATCTTTCATTGCTGCAAGATGTGATATATTTTCTATGATTACATCTTGAGAAATTGCACCTAAATAATTGCCATTTTCATCTACAACAGGTAGAATCCTTAATTTTTGTGTAGACATTCTTCCGATCACTTCGTAAACGTGTTCTAATTCATGTATCCAGCTCTTATTTAAATGAAGCTTTTGAACTTTTAATGGCAATTCAGTCTCTACTAGATCTAAGAGATCAGATTCCGTAATTAAACCAACATATTTTGTTCCATCAATAATCGGTAGCTCCGTAACCTTAAAGTCCTCCATCCATTGAATAGCAAGGGAACCTTTATCACTAAGCTTTAAAGGTGGTATTTCTTCACTAATTAAATCTATCGCAAGCATCTAACACTATAACAAATGAGTTAAAAATATGCTCTAACTTTGAACAATTAATTACAATATTACTTATTTAAACTATGGGTAGATTAAGTGTAAATATTAACAAAATTGCTACTTTGAGGAATGCAAGAGGGGGTGATGTTCCTAACCTTGTAAAGGTGGCACTTGATTGTGAAAAGTTTGGAGCAGAAGGAATAACTGTCCATCCTCGTCCAGATGAAAGGCATATCAGATACCAAGATGTCTATGATTTAAGCGCTGTACTTACTACAGAGTTTAATATTGAAGGCTACCCTTCAAATAAGTTTATAGAGTTAGTATTGGATGTAAATCCGGCTCAAGTAACCTTGGTTCCAGACCCACCTGATGTATTAACTTCTAATAGTGGTTGGGATGTATTGAATAACATGTCTTTTTTAAAAAAAGTAATAGAAAAGTTTAAAGATAAGGGCATAAGAACTTCAGTTTTTATGAATTGTGATTTAGAACAAATTACTGCAGCTAAGGAAACTAATGTAGATAGAATAGAGCTTTATACTGGACCTTTTGCTGAAGAATTTAAGGAAAACCCTGATTTAGCGATAGCTCCTTACATAAAAGCTGCACAAAAGGCAGACGATTTGGGATTAGGAGTAAATGCGGGTCACGATTTAGATTTAAGTAATTTGAAATTTTTTAGAGAGCAGATAAATGGTTTATTAGAGGTTTCTATTGGACATGCTCTAATTTCAGATGCTCTTTATTTTGGTTTAGATAATACAATAAATATGTATTTGAGAGCATTAAGATGGTCTCATGAAGATATGTAGTATGAAATTAAATTATAAAGTTTTAGGACAGGGAAGAGACCTAATTATTTTGCATGGATTATTTGGGTCTTTGGATAATTGGCAAACATTGGCTAAATATTGGGCAGATGATTATAAAGTTTGGTTAGTAGATCAGAGAAATCACGGTCGATCTCCGCATTCTATGGAGTTTTCGTATCAACTCATGGCAGAAGATCTCAATAACTTTATTAAGCAACATAAGATAAGTAGTCCAATTATTTTAGGACATTCTATGGGTGGTAAAACTGCCATGGAATTTGCGGTTAATAATCCAATTAAACTGTCAAAACTAATTGTGGTTGATATAGCACCTGTTAAATATGAGGTGCATCATTATTCAATTATTGATGCATTAAAATCTGTGCCTCTTCAAAATATTGAGAAAAGGTCGGAAGCAGAGGAGATTTTAGCTAAAAATATTTCAGACTTTGGGGTAAGACAATTTTTATTAAAAAACCTTTACAGAAATAACGATGGGGGCTATTCATGGAGGTTTAACTTAAATGTTATAAGCGATAATATTTTGCCTATTTCTGAATTTGATATTCCAATTGGCATGTTTAAAGGTGAAACTCTTTTTGTAAAAGGAGATAATTCAGACTATATATTAGATAGTTATAAGGAAATAATATTGGGGAAGTTTCCTGCAGCTAGAATTGAAACAATAAAGAAAGCCGGACATTGGATTCATGCAGAGCAGCCTCAGATATTCTTTGATTTAGTTTCCGATTTTATGAAAGATTAAGAGAGGGAATTATCTAAATGGGAATCCTTTAATTATTTTTACTTTTTTTGAAATGATATGTCGTCTAAACTAGTAATAATACCTACATACAATGAATTGGAGAATATCCAGAAAATCATTGAGTGTGTATTAAGTTTAGAAGGAGACTTTGAAATTTTAGTAGTGGATGATGGCTCTCCGGATGGCACAGCTGATATTGTTAAAAGTTTAATTTCAAAGAATAATAATCGTCTCCATATTTTAGAAAGAAAGGGCAAACAAGGTTTAGGCACTGCGTATATTGCAGGATTTGAATGGGGGTTAAAAAACGGATATAAGTTTCTTTTCGAAATGGATGCAGACTTTAGCCATAATCCTGAAGATTTAATTAAATTGTACGAGGCCTGTGAAAATGATGGAGCAGACCTAGCAATAGGCTCAAGATATGTCACAGGAGTTAATGTGGTGAATTGGCCTATGGGAAGAGTTTTGATGTCTTACTATGCATCAGCTTACGTTCGTTTGATAACTGGAATGCCTTTTAGAGACGCTACAGCTGGCTTCAAATGTTACAAAGCGGAAGTATTGCAAGCAATTAATCTAGATAAAGTTAAGTTTAAGGGTTACGCTTTTCAAATTGAGATGAAGTTTACTGCCTGGAAACTAGGGTTTAAGGTTGTAGAGGTGCCAATAATTTTTACGGATAGAAAAGAAGGTACTAGCAAGATGAGTACTGGAATTTTTAAAGAAGCATTTTTTGGTGTGATCTATTTAAGGTTAGCTTCAATATTCAAAAAATATAAAAGAGCAAAATGAGTAAAACAGTTTTAATTCAAGGAGCTAGACTTGTTAATGAGGGAAGAGTATTTGATGCTGATGTTAGAATTGAAGGTCAATTTATAAGCGAGATAAATGAGAGAGGTCTTCAAGCTAAAGATAAGGAGGAGGTTATTGATGCCAATGGACTCTATTTAATCCCTGGGTTAATTGATGATCAAGTTCATTTTAGAGAACCGGGTCTTACGCATAAAGCAGAAATTTATACAGAAGCAAAAGCAGCTGTTGCAGGTGGGATTACTTCTTTTATGGAAATGCCAAATACTGTTCCAAACGCCCTTACACAAGAATTATTAGAGGACAAATTTCAAATCGCTAAGCAAAAATCATTGGCTAATTATTCCTTTTTTATGGGTGCTTCCAATGATAATTTGGAAGAGGTGCTAAAAACGGATGGTAAGCAGGTTTGTGGTGTGAAGATTTTTATGGGTTCCTCAACAGGTAATATGCTTGTAGATGAAGACGAAGTTTTAGATAATATTTTTAGAGAGTGCCAACTGCTTATAGCCACGCATTGCGAAGATGAAGGAACAGTGAGGTCTAATATGGCTAAAGCTAAAGAGAAATTTGGAGAGGATGTTCCTATGTCGCAACATCCAATTATTAGAGATGCAGAAGCATGCTACTTGTCTTCTTCTAAAGCGGTTTCTTTGGCTAAGAAACACAATACAAGGTTGCATATCTTACATATTTCAACAGAGAAGGAATTAGCTCTATTCACTAATGAAATCCCTTTAGCTGAAAAAAGAATCACAGCTGAGGCATGTATTCATCATCTGTGGTTTACAGATAAAGATTATAACGAAAAAGGATCATTAATTAAGTGGAATCCAGCAGTGAAATCTACGGCAGATAGGAATGCAATTAGAAATGCAGTTAAAAATAATATTATAGATGTTATTGCTACCGATCATGCTCCGCATACCTTAGCTGAAAAAAGCAATAAATATTTTGATGCTCCAAGCGGAGGTCCATTAGTACAACATGCTCTTTCGGCTTTATTAGAAATGGTAAAGCAGAATGTATTCAGTATTGAACAAGTGGTGCAAAAAACATCACATGCTGTAGCAGATTGTTTCCAAATTGACAAAAGAGGGTATATAAGAGAAGGCTATTTTGCAGACTTAGTTTTAGTGAATCTAAATAAACCTTACGAAGTCTCAAAAGAAAATATCCTTTATAAATGCAATTGGTCTCCATTTGAAGGAGAACAGTTCTCTGCTCAGGTGGAAAAAACTTTTGTAAGTGGTCACTTAGCTTATAATAAGGGCATTTTTGATGAGAATAAGAAAGGCGAAAGAATGAAGTTTAATCGATGAGGTATATTTTATTAATTTTCGTTTTGCTTACATTTTTTGCTTGCAGAAACGATCAAAAAAAGCCAGACTATCTTTGGGAGGAGGACCGATTTGTTGAAGTTTTAACGGAGTTTCAAGTAACGGAGTCGCTTGTTAGGTTAGGGTTTTATAAAAACTCGGATAGTTTGTTTTTGAAGGATAGTATTTATCAATCTCTATTTAATAAAATGGAGATCAATAGAGAAGAGTTTGATAGTAACTTTAATTACTACATGAAAGACCCTAAGATGATGGAAGAATTCTATGATAAAGTGATGGTCAACTTGAGCGAAAGGTCTGCTATTATTAAAGGAGAAAGTAAATAGAGTTAGTAGTCTTTGAGTGCGTTTTTTATAACATTCTCCATCGTCTCAAAGGAGTAATTAAGCGTTTCCTTTATCTTTTCTGAAGAATAGCATTTGTTGCTATATGCAGTATGCAGACTTGATTTTGTTAATACAGGGTTTCCACCTAGAAAGGCTCTAAATTGTTCAAACCGCAAAAAGTATTCTGCCCATTTTTTTGATAGTTCTCGTTTCGGCTTCTTTTTTCCTAATTCATCGGCAATTAAATCAAAAAGTGTTTTAAATTTTAGATTTTCCGAAACCAAAACAAACCTTTCATTTTTAATAGTAGAATTCATTAGTTGAACCATAGTTTCTACAACATCTTTAACACCTACAAAACCATTAGAACCACTTGGGTAAAAAGATAATCCATCTGCTACTCTCTTTATAATTCTTAAGCTGCTTTCTTCCCAATTCCCATATCCGATAATTGTAGTAGGATTGACTATAACCACGTCCAGCCCTTCTTCAGAGGCTCGCCAAACTTCATTTTCTCCATAAAATTTGCTAATGCTGTATGCTGAGGTAGTATTTGTCTTCTGCCAAGGGGCTTCTTCATCTACACATTTGTTATCTATATAATTACCCAAAGCAGCAACGGAACTAACGTATAACAGCTTCTCGACTTTATTTTCAAGACAAAGGTTAACTATAGTTGCAGTCGCATCTGAATTTGTTTTCATTAATTCATTGTAGTCCCTTTTATTAAAAGAAACTATAGCCGCAGAATGATAAACGAGTTTAATTCCTTTGAAGACTTCTTCTAGAGAATTTTGATCATTTATATCGGCCTTAATCCATTCAATTTTCTCAAATAACTCTTCATTTCCTTCAAGGTAAAACAAATGTTTCACTTTGTCTAGCTTTGATTCAGAGCGGTAAATTGCTTTTAAATCAGCGCTCGATTCCAAACACAACTTGAGAAGTAAGTGACTTCCAACTAAACCTGTACCTCCTGTTACTAGTATCGACATATAGAATTGGCGAAATTAGTCATTAAGCAGCCTAATAATCTTATAATGCTTCCTCTGGTTTCTATTATCTTTGCCAAAATTTTTTTATGGATTTAGTAAAGGAACTTCAGTGGCGTGGAATGGTGCATAATATAATGCCCGGAACCCAAGAGCAATTAAATAAAGAAATGACTTGTGGGTATATTGGCTTTGATCCAACCGCAGATTCTCTTCATATTGGCAACTTAGTTCCTATTATGTTATTAACTCATTTGCAGAGAGCAGGACATAAACCAATTGTATTAGTTGGTGGAGCTACCGGAATGGTTGGCGATCCATCGGGTAAATCTGAAGAAAGAGTTTTTCTAAATGAAGAGACACTACAGCATAACTTAGAAAGTCAAAAAAAGCAGTTAGAACAATTTCTAAACTTTAATGCGGGAGAAAAGAATGATGCTGAAATTGTAAATAACTATGATTGGTTTAAAGACTTTAGTTTTCTTTCCTTTTTGAGAGAGGCTGGCAAGCATATTTCGGTCAATTATATGATGGCGAAAGAGTCGGTAAAAAAGCGATTGGAAACTGGTATTTCCTTTACAGAGTTCTCTTACCAACTTATTCAGGGATATGACTTTTATTGGTTAAATCAACATAAAAATTGCAAGCTTCAAATGGGAGGCTCTGACCAATGGGGGAATATAGTAACTGGAACGGAGCTCATAAGAAGAAAGTCAAATAATGAAGCATTCGCTTTAACCTGTCCATTAATTACAAAATCAGATGGCAGTAAATTTGGAAAGTCGGAAGGGGGCAATGTTTGGCTTGATCCGGAAAAAACATCTCCCTATAAATTCTATCAATTTTGGCTTAATATTAGTGATGAAGATGCTGAGAAATACATAAAAATATTTACCCTTAAAGAAGAGAAGGAGATTGAAAACTTAATTCAAGAACATACAGAAGCTCCTCATTTAAGAGTTTTGCAAAAAGCTCTAGCTGAGGATATTACTATAAGGGTTCATTCCAAAAAAGAGTTGTTAAATGCGCAGAAGGCTTCATCAATATTATTTGGAAACTCTACTACAGAGGATTTAAAATCATTGAGTGAGAAAGACTTTTTAAGTGTTTTTGAAGGAATACCTCAATCTACGGTATCTAAAGAACAATTAAAAGAGGGAATAGATATCATAGAATTTAGTGCAGAAGTCTCCAAGGCATTTAGTTCTAATGGCGAAGCAAGAAGAATGATTCAAAATAATGGAGTTAGCATAAATAAAGAAAAGATTGATTTAGAAAAAGAAGTTAAGATGGAAGATTTGCTGCATGAGAAATATATTCTTCTTCAAAAAGGTAAAAAGAACTATTATTTAATAAAGCTTAGCTAATTGAAGGGGTTTAGCATTTTTCTACTTTTCCTTTTTTCTACTTTTTTTAGTTTTTCTCAAGTAGATTATAAGCGTATTGCGATAATACCTTTTGAGAGGTTTTCCTTTGAGTCTTTACATGAGTTAGATTCCATAGCAGCCTGTAATGGTTTGTCAAATGCCGAAGAAGTGTATGAGAGTTATGTTAGAGAAATTGCTCTTCACATTTCTGATAGCACTGATTTAACATTCTTTGTTTTAAGTGAATCGGATTTGGTGAATATAAGGACTAATCTTCCTAAAGTATATAAATACAAGCCAATCAGTCATTTTGGTGTAGATATTAAACCTTTAATAGGAAATGGTTTATTAAAACAAATTTCTGAAAGTATGAAGGTTGATGCTTTTTTATTCCTTACAAAATATAAAATAGATTCTAAACTATTAAGCACTAGAAAATCTTATGGAGGTTCTAAGTATTTAAATTGGTCTTCTCATGATTTGGATTATGAATTGTATAATATAGAAGGCGATTTAATGGCATTAGCTAATAAATTTAGTTTAAGACCGAAAAATCCAAGCGGTGAGACATACTCTTGTAAGGGCACAATATTGGAAGGTATGTTTAAATCCTATTCAAAAATTGGAAAAGATGTTGAGGTGAAAATTAAAAAGTACTCTCAAAAAAAGAAGCCTGTCTATAAAATAAAGACAAAATAATTACCCTATCATTAGGTTACATCCCCTGATCTCTGAATTATCAAATCTTCCGATAATTTCAAAGCTTCCATCTTTATTTACTTTTCCTAAATCATCGGTTTGAACAAATGCACATGAATTTAAATTTGCAAGATCAATAACATTTATTCCTCCTATTTCTGAAGTAGTTGCATAACTAAATGGATCATCTTGTTTTCTTATTAGAATCTTCATCCAGGGGGGTGTATTAAATCTTCCTTCTCCTTTTGAATATGCTTGCGAAAGTAATTCTGTCATTCCATACTCGGAATGAATAGCTTTAACATTGAAAGCTTTATTTATTTCGTTATGGAGCTCTTCTCTAGTTATTTCTTTTTTTCTTCCTTTCATCCCGCCAGTCTCCATAACAATGAGGTTAGGGTGATTTAATATTTTCATTTCTTCAGAATAGTCTAAAAAGCCAAAAGAAACGCCAATCAATATTGTTGGGATATTATTTTTTGCTGTATACGCTAATTGTTCATTCAATGATTGGTGATTGTTTATAAAAAACCCACTATTGGCGTATTTACTTTTTTTGATAAATTCATCTACCATAAAAACTAAAGAAGAACCTTCTCTCTCTAAATAAGAGGGTAATAATGCTAAAAAGCAATAGTTTTCAGCTTTGCCATAAAAATACATAAATGACTTATTAAAACTATCTCTATAAATCTCAATATCAGATACATAATGCTTGCTTTGGCCACCAAGTCCTGTTCCACTACTAGTGAAAGTTTCTTCTATTTTTGAATTCTCAAGTACAATTCTATGATTTTTAAAAAAAGAAATAGGTAAGAAAGGGATCTCTCTATAGCTTTTTATTTCATTGAAATTTATTTTAATTAGATCGCAATATTTTCTATAAACAGCGTTTGACTTATATTGAAGTCTGAAAACCTCAAGACTTAAATCTTCAAATTCTGATTCAGAGTTTAAATTAAATAGGGCAGACTTAAGTCTACTAACTGAGTGCATACATTTTCAGCTTTCTGTTTACTTTTGTGCTATGACAGTGAATGTAAAATTACTTATATGTAGCTTAGGCTTTTTGGTGTTTACTGCATGTGAAAAAGAAAAGGATTTTCCTGACGAACCTACTTTAACAGTTAGAGAATTTACTAAGGTTAATTCCAACTATGCCATTTGGAGATTAGGCTTTACAGATGGTGACGGAGATATTGGAGTGAGAACAGATAGAGATAAGGATAATTTTATTGTAACAATTTTTAGAATTGATACTGGAATTCCCACTGAATTGAATGCAACAAATTATAGAATTCCTGTGGTAGATAACATCAGAACTTCAAACGGGATTGAAGGGGAATTTAGGTTTGATATCGATAATCTAGACCTTTTTAGAATTGAAAATATAGATTCTGTAATGTATGAAGCTTATGTTATTGACAGAAAGGGTAATGAAAGTAATGTAGTTAGAACCCCGGAGTTTTCTGTTAACTGATTTTTCCTGTAGTAGCTTCACTAATACTTATAACTCGATCTCCAATGGATTCAACTGCTGAAAACAAATCCGTATAAATCATTCCACTTTCGTATTTATACTCGCCTTTTTCAATACTTTTTAAATGCCTTTTCTTTAAATCATTTCGCTTCTTATTGATAGCTTTTTCTGCATGATAAGCTTCTTCGAGGTGTTTTCCACCCATATCATTATCAAGGTTGTCTATCATTACATCTAAGCCCTTTTCCAACAATTCAAACATTTCTAAAAGATTTTCCCTCTGCAGTGGGATAAAGTAGATTCTATCTTCAGACTTTCTCTTAATAACCCTAGCCATGCTGTAATTTATATCACCTATTACTTCCAAATCTCCTGCAATACTTAGCATAGCTCTAATTTGCATTGAAGCTGCTTCACTTAGCTCTCCTTCGGAAACTTTAGCTAAATAAACTACAATTTCAGACTCAATTTTATCTGTTATTTCCTCGTAGTTTTTAATTCTGGTAAGACTCTTTTTAAACTTTTTCGTATCGGTTTCTACGAGAAGTTCCGATACGAATATGGTCATTTTCTTAACAAGCTTTCCGAACTTTAAAAGTTCTTTTTTAGCTTCAAGAATAGAAGCCTCTGTATTTACCATTGCGCCTGTTCCGATATACTCTAAGTGATATGCTTCGTCTTCTATAGATTTTGCAGGAACAATTTTTGTTACAAAGCGAGCTATAGCAGGGATAAAGCCTAGCATTAATAAAGTGTTAATGAGGTTAAATATCGTGTGAAATAAGGATAATTTTAATTCAGACTCTGACTCACCAAGATTTGGAATAAGATGCTCTAAACTTCTTTGAAATGGATCCCACATGTAGGCAATAAGATCTAAAAAAATAGGGAATATTAGGACTAGCCATGTAACCCCAAAAACATTAAAAATTAAGTGAGCTCTGGCAGCTCTTTTGGCATGCACATTGGCAACTATTGCCGCCAAGTTTGCTGTGATGGTAGTACCTATATTTTCACCTAATACCATTGCTGCAGCTATCTCAAATGTAATAACATCATTAAATAATAAGGTCAATGTCAAGGCCATAGCAGCGGAGGAAGATTGAACTATTACAGTAATTAAGGTTCCAACACTTACAAATAGTAAAGTGGATAGTATACCATAATCTGTAAAGGAGGCTAGAAAATTTAAAAACTCAGGGTTAGAGTTTAAATCAGGAACTGCATTTTTTAATGCGTCAAGTCCAAGGAATAGAAGTGCGAAACCAATTAGAACCTCTGAAAAATATCTTGTTGTGCTCCTTTTGGCAAACATCATAGGAAAGCCAATAGCAATTATTGGCAAGGCGAAGGCGGAGATCTTTATTTTGAAGCCAAAGAAGGCAATTAGCCAAGCCGTGATAGTAGTGCCAATATTAGCACCCATAATTACCCCAATCGACTCAACTAAATTTAAAAGACCTGCATTGGCAAAACTGACAACCATAACTGTAGTAGCTGAAGAAGACTGAACCAAACAAGTTATTAGAAAACCTGTAAAGACTCCTAAATATCTATTCCTAGTCATTCCGCTTAGAATATCTCTAAGTTTAGAGCCTGCAGTTCTTTGAATTCCGTCGCTCATTACTTTCATTCCATAAATGAAAAATCCAAGCGCGCCAAACAATTCTAATAAATCTAAAAAGGAGAATTCCATAGCTTAAAATAAAGGCGCAAAACTAATCAGTTAAGCATGTCTGTATGTTAAAAAATAGTTAAGAAAATTTTCTTAATTCTATGTAAATACTAAGCAGAATATGGGTCAAAATCATTTTTGTTTCATGAAAGTTTTACTAACTCTTAATGTTCACTTAATCTCCCTGAAAACATGGACTTATATGTTTGTGTAATATTCTAATTCTGATGGCAAACAACTACATTCTAGTACTAGATAATAATAAGAAAGACCTTAAAGAGTTGACCGATTTTCTAAACGAAAATAAGTTTACTGTAAAAAGTATTGATAAATCGGACTCTTTAGCTAAGGAATTTGATGTTAAAACTCCAGATTTACTTATACTTCCAGTTGAATTGGAAAAAATAAATGGTATTGATTTATGTAGTCAGCTAAAATCAAAAAAGAATACAGAAAACATTTTTGTAATATTAATAAGTAAGAAGAAAGAAGAGTTTAGCTTGATTGCTGCTTTAGATTCAGGTGCTGATGATTTTTTGTTCCATCCAATTCATTTAAGAGTCTTACTAAGTAGAATAAAAGCTCTTTTAAAAAGAAAGAACTGGGAAGGAAGGTATTCAGAAAATGAAGAATTGGTCATTGATACGGAGAGGTATATAGTTATTAAAAAAGGCAAAGAATTTTATTTACCTAAAAAAGAGTTTGAGATATTATCTTTACTAAAATCTAAGCCAAATAAGGTATTTTCAAGAGATGAAATAAAGAACTCACTATGGACAAATTTTGAACAAGTAAGGGGAAGAACGGTAGATGTGCATATTAGAAAAATTAGAGAGAAAATTGGAGAAGAATTAATAAGTACGGTAAAAGGTGTAGGGTATAGATTAAAGCTCGATTAAGCCTCAAAATCTCTAGGGCTAATGATTATTTCCTCAACTAATGTGCTATTACCTAAAATAGTTAAACATCCAATAAGTTCCGCTATATCCTCAGTTTGTATCATTGCTTTTCTATCTGCTCCTAAGCCATCCCAAGATGATGTATTTATAGATCCTGGATAAACCCCACTAACCAAAATATTGTCTTCTTTTACTTCCTCTCTTAAAGCATCGGTCCATGCTTTTAAAGCATGTTTACTTATGGAGTAAGAGGTTGCGATAGAAGAGGCATTTAAAGACATAACTGAACCTATATTTACTATTCTTCCATTTGCGTTCTCTTTCATTTGTGGTAATACTTTTTTGGATAATCTTATTGCAGAGAAGAGGTTAATATTAAATTGTTCATGCAGATTTTCTTCAGAAATAGTAGACGGCTTATCCATAGCGTAGATGCCAAGATTATTAATTAGAACTACTTTCTTTTTAGAAAAGTTAAAAGATAATGCATCAATTTCTTCTTTATTACCAAGGTCAATTGGATAGATATTTACCTGATTATTTGAGCTTTTGATCTCCTCTTTTAAAGTCTTTAGATCACTTTTGCTTCTAGCAATTAAATGCAAATGATTGTCTTCTTTGGAAAAGAATTTGGCTAAAGTTTTCCCCAACCCTCTGGTTGCTCCACTAATAATTACTTCCATAGCTATCAAAAATAGCTAACTTCGACGGTCTAGCAGTTATGAAAAAAAGAATATTAATTGCGCCTCTAAATTGGGGCTTGGGTCATGCCTCAAGATGTATACCTATAATAGATTTCTGTCTCAAAAAAGGGCATGAAGTTTTAATAGGAGGGAATGGAGAGTCTTTAGAGTTATTGAAGAAAGAATTCCCTGAAGTTTCGGTTATAGAATTTCCTTCTTTTGAAATAAAATATTATTCCTTTATTGGGTTTCAATTTTCTATTGTAAGTCAGTTACCTAAATTGTTTGCTTATTTAAGAAAAGAGAAGCTTTTTACAGAAAAAATAATCGAAAGTAAAAAGGTTGATTTGATTATATCTGATAATAGGTATGGTCTACATAGTAAGCTAGTTCCCTCTGCTATTATTACACATCAACTTAGGTTTAAATTAGGCCCTTTGAGCTCTCCTGCAACTAAGCTAATTAACTCTCAATTGGAGAAGTTTAATCAATGTTGGGTGCCAGATTTTCCTAATAGACCTTTAAGTGGAGATTTATCGAAGACGAATAGCAAAAGTATAAAGCCACTATTTATTGGTGGATTATCGCGTTTTTTAAGTAAAAAGGAAGGAACTAAAATAGTTAGAGATTTTCTTGTTGTCTTGTCTGGGCCTGAACCTAGTAGGACAAAATTTGAAAAAAAAATTGTAGAGATTCTTAATAAGACAGAGCACTCTTATAAAATAATAAGAGGTACAGATAAGAGAATAAAGGGCTCACTTCAGGAAAACTTTTTATTTAGTAATAGAGTTAATTCAGAGGAGTTAATACAAGAGATAAATCAATCTAAATATATAATCTCGAGATCTGGGTATTCTTCAATTTTAGATTTGACAGCTTTAAATAAAAAGGCAATTTTAGTTCCAACAAAAGGTCAGGTGGAGCAAGAGTATCTTTCAGATTTGCACAATAGGAAGGGCAGATTTATTTGTTTTCAAGAGAACAAGATTGACTTAAAATCTGCCATATCTTATTTTGAAGAAAATAGGATGGAAGAAGAAAATAGTGCTTATCCAAAAACTGATTTTAGGGTTATTGAAGAATTTCTTAATTCTTGATATAAGTTCGTTTTACTCTATGATTAATTGAGGTTAGGGATTCGTAAGGTATAGTTTCTTGTGCTTGGGCATAGTCAAATAAACTTTTAGTTCCGCCAAAAACAATCGCCTCATCTCCTGCAACTGCCTCATCATTTCCTAAATTCACCATTGTTATATCCATACAAACATTTCCAATAGTTGGATAAAGCTTGCCATTTATCTCAATTTCCCAATTACCATTTCCTAAGTTTCTACTAAACCCATCTCCATAGCCTAAAGCAATGCACGCAATATTAGAGTCGGCATTTACTTGACCGCTTCTAGAATAGCTGATTGATTCACCAGCTTTTACACGCCTAGTTTGGATAATTTTTGATTTAAAAGTGGCAGCAGGTTTTATTATGGCTTGGGACTCCTCGATATTTATTCCACCATAAGCTGCAATACCTATTCTTACCATGTCCATTTTATGTTCAGTAAACCTCAAAGTTCCAGCAGAGTTTAATACCTGAATCATAGTATTAGAAGAAATCAAACCTTTTAGTTCTTTTTTGATCTTATCAAAAACAGAGAATTGGGCAACTGTGAAATCATCCTCCTTGCTGATACTTGCACTGCTCAAATGAGTCATAATTGACCTTATCTCCAACACTTCCTGGCTCTTTAATACAGCTAATATTTTTGGAATATCAACTAAATCACAGCCTAATCTATTCATGCCGGTGTTGAATTTTAGATGAATTGGAATTTTCTCAGAAATATCCGCTTGTTCAAGCTCAAGATAAGAGATAAAGTCTTTTAATAAATCAACACTATAGATCTCTGCTTCAAGCTTGTGGTCAACTATTTTTTTAAAACCAGCTAAAGTTGGGTTTAGAACTAAAATTGGCAAGTTTATTCCTGCCACTCTAATTTCAGCACCTTCATCAACATTTGCTACGGCAAGATAATCTATAAGCGCTTCTTTTTCTAATAATTTTATGAGAGTAGAGGATCCAAAACCGTAGGCCCATGCCTTTGTAACAAACATTAACTTAGTTTTATTTCCAATTTTGTCTTTTACTGCCTTAAGATTTTGTATTACTTGAAAAATATTGATTTCCAATTCAGCAAAATGAACTTTATCGTCCGAATAGAGATTATTGTCTTTCATTAACTTAAGAGTTTATAGCTTTTTGAAAGCAATCTCTGCATAAAGGCTCATAATGATCTGTTTCTCCTAACATTACGAGACTTTTTTCTTTAGCTATTCTATGTGAATGATTAGCCAATTGTCCACATTTTACACAAATTGCATGCACTTTTGTAACAAATTCTGCAGTCGCCAATAATTGTGGTATAGGACCAAAGGGCTTCCCTTCAAAATCCATATCTAGCCCTGCAATAATTACTCTAATTCCTTGATTCGCCAACCTATTGCAAACTCCAACTAGTTCCATATCAAAAAACTGGGCTTCATCTATACCTATTACTTCTTCGTCATTAATTAGTAATGGAATATTGGCAGAAGCAGGGACAGGAGTAGAATGTATCTGATTTTCATCATGGGAAACTACCGCCTCTTCATCATATCTATTGTCAATACTAGGTTTGAAAATTTCTACTTTTTGTTTTGCAATTTTAGCTCTCTTTAGTCTTCGTATTAACTCTTCTGTTTTACCTGAAAACATGGAGCCACAAATCACCTCTATCCAACCCTTGCGTTTATTATTATTTATTGTATTTTCGATAAACATTGATGCTAATAGAAGTATTAATTTTGCGTTAAGCAAAGTTATTATTTAAACCCCACTTTTTAAGTAATTAAGATGAATAGTAAGGAGAAGCGAGCAGAGATCATAGAATTGATTGATAATATTAAGGAACACTCTGATAGACTGGCTGAAACACCAGTTATGCCTTTGCTTGAGGTTAGTGCAATTCTTTCAAAAATTAACAAGTTGCATGAATTAACAGTAGTTCTTAAGTTTCTTTTAGCTAAAGAACAAAATCATGAAGAAGAGTTTTTAAACGACTTTATGAAACCATTGAAAAAATCTAGCAATTTGGATTCGGAGAGAAAATTAGAAGTTGAAGAAAAAGATAAAGAGGAATTGCCATTTGAAGTTTCTATTGAAGAAGAAACTTCTGAAAACACATTAATTGAAAATGAGAAACATTTTGAAAAAGATTCTCATTTAAAACAAGAGGAAGAGAACCTATTAGATGAGGATCTAACAGCAAAAGAAATAGATAACTCTATTAAAGAAGTTGATCTGGAATCTTTAGAAAATGAGATTTCTGATTATAGAGAGTTTGACGGATCCGATATTAATGAACAATATTCTCAACAAGAGGATAATAGACTAGAGGGAAAATTTAAGAACATGTCAATAGAAGATATTCTTTCTGCTATTGGCTTGAATGAAAGATACCTATATGCCAATGGCCTTTTTGATGGTGAGATGGAAGTTTTTAAATCAGAAATCCAATTAATTAATGATTTTAATTCTTTATCTGAGGCAATTGAATATTGGCAGGGATTAAAAAATAGATATAATTGGGAGGAGGAAAATACCCTTGTTCAGGCATTACAAAGTTTGATCGAGCGCAGATTTAGATAGTACGCGTTTAAAATTATTTTTTCCCTTTAGAAAATATCATTGACCACTTATACATAATAAGTATTGAAGATATATTATTAATGATACTTTAGCTTAATAAACCAGCAATTAATCATGAAAAATTATATTTTCCCGGTTTTAGTTTCAATATTATTTTTTTTGGCAAGCGCGATAGAAACTTCTGCTCAAGTCCAAGAATCAAAGATTTGGACACTTAATGAGTGTATTGAATATGCCTTTGAGAATAATATTCAAATTCAACAAACAGCTATAAACAATCAGATTTCAAAGGCAAATTTATCTGAGTCAAAGTATGCTACTTTACCTACATTGAATGGTTTTGCCAACCATGTTTATAATTTTGGTCAAACAATCGATCCATTTACTAACTCATTTGCGACCTCTCAAGTGCAATCCAATGCATTGTCACTCAGTACTTCTCTTTTAGTTTTTAATGGCTTTCAAAATATAAATACCATTAAAAGGAACCAAGCTGATTATAATGCTAGTATGCAAGAGTTAGAAAGAATTAAAAATGATATTTCTTTGAACATCACAAATTTCTATTTGCAAATATTGTTTAACAAAGAATTAGTAGAAAACTCTGAAAATCAACTAAAGGTAACAGAACAGCAAGTTGAACGAATTCAAAAACTTGTAGACGTTGGAAATATGCCAGAAGGTAATTTGCGAGAAATAGAGGCACAACAGGCTTCAGAAGAGTTACAGTTAATAAATGCTAAGAATCAATTGATGCTTTCCAAGCTAAGCTTAGCACAATTATTAAGGATGGAAGATGCGAGAACTTTTGAGATTGAAGAGCCTAATTTAGAAAATTTTCAAGGTAAATCAGGCCTTATTCCTGCTAGTGCTTTATATGAAACAGCCTTAGATATTATGCCTGAAATTAAATCTGCTGAATATAGTTTTTATAGTGCTGAGAAGTCGACACAAATTGCTAAGTCTGGTTATTATCCAAGATTAGTTTTAAATGGTTCTTTAGGTTCAGGTTATTCCGGTGCAAACACAGAAATTACTGATATTTCAAACCCTAGGTATGTGCCTACTTTGGATCGTGTTCAAAACACAAATCAATTCATTGAAACCTTAACCTCTGACATAACAAGGCAACAAAAAAAGTGGGACGATCAATTGGATGATAACTTCAATCAGTCAATCGGACTTTCCTTGAATATTCCAATTTTTAATGGTTTAAGTGCTAGAAGAAATGTAGAAAGAGCTAAGTTGAATGCAGAAAGTGCTGCATTAGAATTAGAAAATGCTAAATTAAGTTTGCGTCAAAACATTGAGACTGCTCATACAGAAGCTGTTGCTGCACTTAAAAGGTTTCATGCAGCTGAGAAGTCCGTGAATTCTTTAAAGTTATCCTTTGAGTACACCCAAAAAAGATTTGATGTTGGAGCGGTAAACTCCTTTGATTTTAATAATGAAAAGAATAGATTGAGTAATGCTGAGTCGGAGCTACTTCAAGCAAAATATGAATATATTTTTAGAACAAAAGTCTTAGATTTTTACAAGGGGGAAGCTCTTAATTTAGAATAGGAAGTATGAAATCAAAAAAATGGATTTATATATTAGCAGGTCTAGTAATACTACTCGTAGTTTTTGCAATCCTAAAAAAGAAAGGATCTTCTAATGGTATTGAAGTTAGTGTAGAGAAGGTTGAAAAGAGAACAATTATAGAATCTGTAGCCGCTAGTGGCAAGATACAGCCTGAAACTGAAGTGGTAATAAGCTCTGATGTTTCTGGAGAGATAATTGAATTAGCAGTAAAAGAGGGACAGAAGGTTACCAAAGGAGATTTATTAGTTAAAATAGATCCTGATTTGGTAGAGTCTGCCTTAAGCAGGGCAGAAGCCTCCTTAAATACATCGAAGGCAAATTATAGTGGGGCAAAAGCAAGACTAGCACAAGCCGAATCTCAATTTGAAAATGCTAAAGCTATTTTTGATCGTAATAAAAAACTTTATAGTGATAATGTCATTTCACAATCGGAGTTTGATCAAGCCAAAGCAAACTTTGAAGTTGCGGATTCGGAAGTTTCAGCTGCAAAGGAAAGTGTAGAAGCAGCTAGATTTAACGTAAAGAGTTCTGAGGCGACACTTAAAGAAGCAAAGGAGAATTTAGGCAGAACGTCAATTTTTGCACCAATTGACGGAGTGATTACTGCTTTGAACTTAGAAAAAGGGGAAAGAGTTGTGGGCACTGCTCAAATGACTGGAACAGAAATAATGACAGTTGCAGACTTATCTATTATGGAGGTTGCAGTTGAGGTTAATGAAAACGATATTGTTAGAGTTTCTATAGGAGATACTGCAGAAATTGAAGTTGATGCTTATTTAGATAATACGTTTAAAGGTGTTGTTACAGAAATAGCAAATTCGGCAAACATTAATGGAGTTAGTGCTGATCAGGTTACAAATTTCGATGTTAAAATCAGAATGTTAGCCAACTCATATCAAGATTTAATAAAAGAAGCAGCTAATACAATTTCGCCATTTAGGCCAGGCATGTCTGCAAATGCAGATATCAGAACTAACTATAGAAATAATATTGTTGCTGTACCCATACAAGCTGTAACAACAAGAAAAGACACCTCACTAGCTAGCGATGATGAAGAAAGCTTAGAAGAGGATGAGATTAAAAAGGAATGCGTGTTTGTAGTAAATGATAATAAGGCTAAAGTAGTTTTTGTTAAAACCGGTATTCAGAATACTATGTATATTGAAGTAATTGAGGGTATAGAAGAAGGAGTAACAGTAATTACTAGTCCCTATTCTGCCGTTTCAAGGAAATTGAAAAATGGATCTACTATTGAGGTTGTTGATAAGAAAGAATTATACAAAAGAGACAAAGAAAAGTAATGGCTTATTTTTTAGCTATTGAAACAGCTACAAAGAATTGTTCGGTTGCTTTATTTAAGGGTTCTATACTTCTTGATCACATAGATATAGAAGACGGTTACACCCATGCAGAGAATATAGCTCCATTTGTTGAAAGATTATTAGCTAAGAACTCTATTTCGGTGGATAAAATTAAGGCAATAGCAGTAAGTAAAGGCCCAGGCTCATATACCGGTTTAAGAATAGGAGTTGCTTTTGCAAAAGGCTTATGTTTTGCAAAGAATATACCGCTTATAGGCATCAATACCCTTGAAGCAATGTCTTCTGCAGTGATTAATGAACTTAATGATTCAGACGCATTTTACTGTCCTATGTTAGATGCTAGAAGAAATGAGGTTTATACTGCTGTTTTTAATTATGAATTAAGAGAAACTGAAACTACTAAAGCTTTAGTGTTGGATGAAAAAAGCTTTAATGAGATTTTAAAGAAAAATAAAGTATATTTTTTCGGTGATGGTTCCATAAAAGCTTCTCGAATTATAAATTCATCAAACGCTAATTTTTTGAAGAATAATTACACTTCAGCAAAATATTTTGGAGATTTAATTCAGAAATACTTTAGCTCTCAGAAATTTGCGGATTTGGCATATTTTGAACCATTTTATCTGAAAAACTTTGTAGCCGGTAAGCCTAAAAAATTAGTGTAAGCTTTTTAACAAGAGTTAAATAGTCTTTAAAGCCATACTTTAATTATATTTGGTTACTATGAATAAGTGGTATTCGTTTTTAATTCTTTTTATTGTTTCATTTATCGGAGCACTGCAAGCACAAGATAAAACGGATAGTAACTTAGATAGAGTTTATTGGAGTGATTGGTATAGATTAGAGTGGTCTGATTTTACAGGAGATCCAAGTGAAGGAGCAACTGTAGCGGCCTTATCTAGTATCGGATTGCCGTATAAATACTCAACTGATGGAGAAGGGCAGCTGAAACTTTCTATTGATGTTTGTTTTCTGAAAGAAGAGTCATGGTCAAAACCCGAACTCAGGAATAACTTGCTACTACAACATGAACAAATTCACTTTGATATTGCAGAATTACATAGGAGAAAGATTGTAAAGGCTTTCTTAGAAGCTTCTTTTACAAAGAAGAATTACAAAGAGAAATTGAATGAGATTATTGATAAAATTTGGAAAGAAGATTATAAAGCCATGCAAGACCTTTATGATAGAGAGTCAGGCTTCTCCAAAATAATTAAAGAGCAAATTAGGTGGAATAAATTTATTGATCAAGAACTTAAAAATTATAAAGATTACGCCTTTAATGAGCTAGAGTTGAGTTTAATAAACTTTGATTAGTTGTTGAAAAGTGAATAACTAATTTCAACTAGTCTAATGCTTTCGTTTTCAAAGTCTCTTTCAATGAGTGCTGTTAGTTTTCCATTTTCGGAATAATTAAATCTTATTTTTTTAAATATACTACCACTCCTATACACCTTAATTAAATCCGGATTTTCATTTGTATAGTCAACTTCCCACTTTTCAAACTTCTTGTTCCCAAAATTTTTAGCATAAGACTTTTCTATCAACTTGCTATTTTCATAGAAATACACTTTTTTAATTCTATTTTGATTTCTACTAAAGCTAGTTTGTTCTCTTATTAGTAAACTATCACTGTTATATTGATAGTGATGAGACATAAATTCATTTTTACTTTCATTCATAACAACAATAATTTCACCTGACTTATTTATTATTGTTTCAAAATACCTTTTGTAAAGTGTATCGGCGTTTACTTTACTAACGTCTAATTTTACCTCTTTAATTAATCTATTTTTATTATCGTAATAAAAAAGATATTGAAATTTAAATAAGCCTTTTTCTTCTTCACGTACTATAAAGTTGCCATTTTCATAGGTGTAATTTATACGTGAAGTGTCTACTCTATTACTTAACGGTATACTATTAAAAGAAGAGATTACATCCCCTTTTTCATTAAATAAAAAGTGCAAGAAAGTACTATGATTATTCATTACTTTACCATCCTTTTTATCCCTTATACGAAAATGGATAGCCTTAATGTTTTCCTTTTGAATAAAGGATTTATTAAAAAAAGGTTCTTGGGTTAACCAGTCTTTCTTTAAATCGATAAGTTGAGAAAAAATTGTATTAGACCAAATAAATAGAATCAACAATATGCTTATTCTCATTTTCTTTTAAGTTGCTTTAGAGCCTTAGCAACTTCGTTAACGGGTAATTGACAGCTATAATTCTCACAAACATAAATGATGCTTTCTCCATCTACCCATTTCATTTCTAGTAATTCTAAGTTTTCTTCTTTTTTCTGTTTAGACCCTAGTACTACACTATTTGGAATGTAGTTTCGTTGTAATTCTTTATTTAACTCTAGCGACTTTTCTCCAACCAAAGCAATTTCATAAAATGGTTGTGATTTCCACATTAAAAGTTGTGCCCAATTGGTGTAGGCAGGGAGGTATGTATTGAATTTAGAGTGAATGTTATTGAGCATTTGATCAGCCATATCCATATATTCACTTTTGTTTAATATAGTTCCTAGCCTAAATAATGCTTTAGCCATACTGCTATTCGAAGACGGTATTACATTATCTTCAATTTCTTTTTTTCTTGCAATCAGTTTGTCTCCTTGCTTAGAGGTATAATAAAAAAAGCCATTTCCTGGATCATAAAAGTTTTGAATAGTGTACTCTATTAAATCTTTAGCTTTTAGTAAATAAGCCTCATTAAAGCTGTTTTCATACATCTTTATTGAAGCTTCTGCTAGAAAAGAATAATCTTCTAAAAAGCCTACTATTGTTGACTTTTGGTTTTTATAACTATGCCACAAGCTGCCATCTTTCTTTAATTGATTTTTTAATAGAAAATCCAAGTTCTTCTTAGCTAATTGTAGATGGTTTTCGTTTCCAAAAGTCTCATATGCGTCAATAATTCCAATAACTGTTAAAGCATTCCAAGAGGTTAAGGTCTTGTCGTCTAATCCTGGTTTTACTCTTTTCTCTCTTTCATTAAACAGGATTTTATTAATCTCATTAATTTTATCTTTATTTACTTTTATAATTAAATCTTCAGGCTTTTTTAGGAGTATATTCTTTTCTTCCTCCCATAATCCATCTTTCCCAATTTGGTAATAAGCTTCAGCTATTTCATAATCTTCTTTTAAAAGCTCCTTCAGCTCTTCTTCATTCCATACATAATATTTTCCTTCTTCTCCCTCAGAATCAGCATCTAAAGCAGAGAAGAATGCACCTTCCGAATTCATCAGCTCTCTTTCTATAAAATCAATAGTTTGAAAAACTACTTCTTTATAAAGTTCGTTTTTGGAAAATTTATATGCTTTGCTGTATAAAGAAAGTAGCTGGGCATTATCATATAGCATCTTCTCAAAGTGAGGTACTTTCCATAGCATATCTGTAGAGTATCTTGCAAAACCGCCACCTATTTGATCGTAGATACCTCCATTAGCCATCTTGTCTAAACTTAAGTATAGATGTTTAAGAATAGCAGAGTCTTCAAAATGATATGCATACTGAAGCAAAAACTCATAATTATTAGGCATTGGAAATTTTGGGGCGCTATTATTCCCCCCATTTTCTGTATCAAAGCTACTTTCCCATTTATTTAAGCCGTCTAAAAAGGCCTCAATAGTATATTTTTCAGGAGCATCTTGCCTTTCAATAACATCGGAAGCTACAATTCCATCAGTTAGCTTGTTTGCGTATTCTTCTACTTTGGGATAATCGTCTTTATAAACTTTACTTAGTTGCTTTAAAATATCTAACCAGTTTTCTTTGGGGAAGTAGGTTCCTCCGTAGAAAGGTCTACCATCTGATGTTGCAAAACAGTTCAAAGGCCAACCACCTCTTCCTGACATTAGTTGAACAGCGTTCATATAGATCTGGTCTATATCAGGCCTTTCTTCTCTGTCTACTTTAATGCAAATAAAGTTTTCATTCATTAAACTGGCAACTGTACTATCTTCAAACGATTCCTTTTCCATTACATGGCACCAATGACAAGCTGAATAACCGATACTTATGATAAGAGGTTTATTTTCTTTCTTGGCAAGCTCTAATGTTTCATCATTCCAAGGATGCCAATCAACTGGATTATATGCATGTTGTAATAGGTAAGGACTACTTTCGTGAATTAAAGCATTCGCTTTTTTTGTTGAATTTTTCTGCATTTCTGAAACTTGACAAGAAATTAATAGTAGAAGTATAAAACTTAAGTATTTCAATTTCGCTTTTGTTCGCAAAGTTCAACATTATTAACTTTTAATTGCTGATTATTAATAGAATTGAAAGCCTTTAAAACTTTTTATATAGCTAAATTTGGATATGCTTCATAGAGCTTTGTTAGTTTTAATACTTTCTCTATCGACAACGTTGTTTGCTAGTCATCAAGTTGGAGGCTATTTAAGATATGAATGCTTAGGCCCTGATGTTGGCAATCTTATCCGTTATGAAGTTACTTTAGAGTTTTATAGAGATATAATAGGAGCGAACGCAGGTTTTGCAACACAAGTACCTTTAACCATCTTTGATCAATTTGGAATTGCGAATAGCAATAATAACTTATCTTTAGTAAGCACTGTTTTTGCAGCTAACAATTTAAATGATCCGTGTTTTGTTTCGGTAGATAGTTTATTAGTTGAGCAAGCTTTGTATAGAGGTATAGTTAGCTTGCCAAGAGATGAATCATTCTTGTTAGTTTATCAACGCTGTTGTAAAGAGGTTGGAATTACTAATCTTAGGTCTCCAAGTAATGATTTTGGTAACACCTTTACTATTGAGCTTCCTGCATTTGATATTGTAGGTTGTAATTCATCCCCAGAATTTAATCAGACACCTCCTGTAACATACTGCCCTCAGGTTCCGATTAGTTTAGATTTATCTGCAGTTGATGCGAATGGAGACTCATTAGTATATTCTTTATGTGCCCCTTTAGACTTAAGTCGATTTCAATCCTTAAGTAATCCAGAACCTAATCCTGCTTTTCCTCCTCCTTATAGTTCTATAGTTTATCAGGCACCTTATAGTGCTCTAAACCCAATTCCTTCAAGCCCTGCATTTGCTATCAATTCTTCAACAGGAATTGTTACCGGAAATATTACCGCAATAGGCAGATATGCTTTAGGTTTTTGTATAGAAGAATGGAAAAATGGAGTGTTAATTTCAACCACAAGAAGAGATGTCTTATTTGCTTCTGCTAATTGCACACCTGCTATTGTTACAGCTGTTCAAGATCAAACACTTCTTTGTGATGGCTTAACTGTTTCATTTAAGAATAATTCCTTTTCAGCAGACACTAACTATACAATTCGAGGATATAAATGGGATTTTGGAGATCCTACAACCTTATCGGATACTTCACGATCATTAGAAACTGCCTATACGTACCCAGACACAGGCTTGTATGTTATTACTTTAATTGCAAATCCTGGTTTGCGATGTTCAGATACCACTATTGATTCATTTAGAGTTTACAATGCTTTAGAACCACAAATAAGTTCTTCAGGAAGCTTTTGCTTAGATAATAATAGAACAACGTTTTATCCAAGTGGCCAATATGAGGATTATGCCACATTTCAATGGGAGTTTGGAACATCTGCTAGTATTCCAAATAGCAATCAAGATACGGTAAGCAATGTAACTTTTAATGGACAAGGACAATTTCCTATACGCCTTATAGCTCAGCAGGGTATTTGTAAGGATACTGTAATTTCTACAGTTGAAATTTTTCCGAATCCTTCGGCAAACTTTGATTATAGTCCAAAGACCGACTGCCCACCATTAAGAGTCAATTTTCAGAACCTTTCTACAAACCTTTCAACTGCAAACTACATTTGGGTGTTCGGAGATGGCGATAGTGCTTTTATTGAAAATCCAAGCCATATATATCAGCAAAGGGGGGATTATGATGTAAAATTAATTGTACAGACAACTTCTAACTGTATTGATACTGTTGAAGCTTTAGTTAATTCAGCAGTACAAGTTAATTTAGCAAATAGTATCAACGAGATTAAATTCGACTTTGAGCCTAAAACAGGTTGTCAACCATTGAGGGTCACCATAATTGATTCTTCGATTTATCAAGGTAGTGCTGATTATTTTTGGGATTTTGGAGATGGTACTTTTTCCACAGAGCAAAACCCTACGCACACTTATGTGGACACTGGGCTATATAATTTAAGCTTACTTCTAATTACAAAAGATACTTGTATTGATACTTTAAATCAACTTAACTCAAACCCAATAAAAGTTAATTTGAAACCCGAAGCTGTTCTTATGGTATCTAATAATAGTGTACCAGTTAAATCTGCCTTAGTAACTTTTGATAGCAGGGCAAGTAAATTTGATTCACTTTCTTACTTTTTTATAAATGGGAGAGAAGTGGCTCAAACAGACTTTTTAGAGTACCAGTTTATTGATACGGGCACTTATGCTATTAGTGCCATTGTAGAAAATGAATTTAATTGCAGAGATACAGCATCTCAAATAGTTAATGTATTTGATGTTTTTGAATTCATTATTCCTAATATTTTTACTCCGAACCAAGATGGGATAAATGAAACTTTTAAAGTTCAGGCTTGTGGAGTGTATGATTATGAAATTGAAATCTATAATCGTTATGGCCAACTAGTATTTAGAAGTAATAATTTAAATATTAATTGGGATGGTAGAATTGATGGGAAAGCGGCTAATTCAGGCGTTTATTATTACATCATTCAAATAAGAGACTTTAGAAATGAAATTAGAAATTATAAAGGAAGTCTTACTCTTTTAAAATAGCTTAAGAGGCACTTGTCCTTCATGGTGCACTTCTACTTTCTTGCTTATCATAAAAGCTTTTCCAACAATATAGCCATCTATTTTAAAGTCAATACTTTCTTTGCTTCCTGCAGTTAAAGAAAGCAATAAGGGTAAGGCATTTGATGATAGGTCTTTACGGCTGCTTCTTAAAATTAGTTGGTGATATTCAGTTGAGTTTCCGGGGATATTTACGGTTCCATCAATTTGGGCAAAACAAATCTTTTTGCCTTTTACATAAACATCAAAACCAGAATCAACTACTTTAATATCTAAAGAATTGGGGTTGTTTATTTGAACAGATGATTCTACGACTAGACCTAAGTCTGAAAAATCGAGCAGTTTAATTGACTTAATATCCTGTATTTCAACTTCTTCAATTTTAACACAAGATGTCATAGAAATAGTTACTACCCCTCCCAAAAATAATATCTTTTGAAATAATCTCATTCTAAGTTATTCTTCTGTGTAGGTTTCATAGAAATAGCTTATTGTTTCTATTCCTTTCAAGAAGTTTTCAATACCATAATGCTCATTTGGAGAATGTATTGCATCTGTATCTAAACCAAACCCAAGTAAGATAGACTTTAGTCCTAGCTCTTTTTCAAATAATGAAACTATTGGGATACTTCCACCTGCCCTAACAGGAACAGGTGATTTTCCGAAGGCTCTTTCTATAGCTTTGCTTGCTGCCTTATATTCTTTTGTGTTTATTGGTGTTACGTACGGTTCTCCACCATGGTGCGGATGAACTTCAACTTTAACGGATTTTGGAGCTATACTTTTAAAATGATCTGCAAACAGTTTTCTTATTTCATGGTCAGACTGATTAGGTACTAAACGCATGGAAATTTTAGCAAATGCTTTAGAAGGTAAAACTGTTTTGGCACCTTCACCAATATAACCTCCCCAAATACCATTAACATCAAGCGTTGGTCTTATTCCTGTCCTCTCTATCGTTGTATAGCCTTTTTCTCCATGAACTTCTTCTATACCTAATTTAGATTTATAATGCTCAAGGTCAAAAGGGGTCTTTGCCATTTCTTTCCTTTCTTCATCACTTGAATCCAAGACTTTATCGTAAAAACCAGGAATAGTTATTCTATTGTCTTCATCTGTTAAAGAGGCAATCATCTTCGTTAAGATATTTATTGGGTTTGCTACTGCACCACCATAAACACCTGAATGTAAATCTCTATTAGGTCCTGTAACTTCTACTTCTATATAGCTCAAACCTTTTAGCCCAGTTGTAATAGAAGGGTTTTCAAGAGATAGCATTGAAGTATCTGAGATTAATATAATGTCAGCTTTTAATTTCTCTTTATTCTCTTTAACGAATTTATCAAGGTTTTCAGAACCAACTTCTTCTTCGCCTTCAATAATAAATTTCACATTACATGGTAACTTATTGGATACAACCATATATTCAAAGGCTTTAACGTGCATATACATTTGACCTTTGTCATCTGCAGCTCCCCTTGCATAAATTTTATTGTCTTTAATAACAGGTTCAAATGGGGGACTATCCCAAAGATTTAGTGGGTCAGGTGGTTGAACATCATAGTGTCCGTAAACCAAAATAGTGGGTTTGTTAGGGTCAATTATTTTTTCGCCGTATACAACTGGGTAGCCTTTTGTTGGACATAATTCAACATTATCTGCTCCAGCTTTTTCTAAACTTTCTTTTACTGCATCTGCAGTTTTGAAAGTGTCCTCTTTGTATTTAGAATCTGCACTTATTGAGGGAATTTTAAGCAATTCTATAAGCTCATCAATAAATCTATCTTTATGCTGTTCTATGTAATCTTTAATACTTGTCATATCTAATTTTAAGATTTTCTAAATTAATAAAAGAACTTTGCTTAACTCAATTAAACAAGAACTTCTCCATCCATTTCATTCGGAATCTCAATTCCCATTATTTTTAAAATTGTTGGAGCGATATCCGCAAGCTTACCATTTTTTATCGCATTATATTCTTTGTCAATTAAGATAACAGGAACAGGGTTTGTGCTATGAGCAGTATTAGGACTGCCATCTTCATTAATAACATAGTCTGCATTACCGTGATCAGCAATAATTAGGAAGGAATAATCGTGTTTCTCGCCCTTTGCAATTATTTGACCTAAACAATCATCTACTTTTTCTACAGCTTTAATAATAGCATTATAAACGCCTGTATGGCCAACCATATCTGGATTAGCAAAATTTAAACAAATGAATTCTGCACTTTCCTCCTCAATCTCCTTTATTATTTTAGTTTTAACTTGCTCTGCGCTCATTTCTGGTTGCAAATCATAAGTTGCTACTTTAGGAGAGTTTTCCATAATTCTTTTTTCCCCTTTAAAAGGTAATTCCCTACCTCCTGAAAAGAAAAAAGTAACATGCGGATATTTCTCTGTTTCTGCGATTCTTATTTGATTTAAACCAGCTTTGCTTATAACCTCACCTAGGGTATTCGATAAATTATCTTTTTTGAATAGGACTGCGACATTTTTAAAACTATCATCATAATTCGTCATGGTTAGATATTTCAAATCTAATTTTTGCATCTCATATTCAGGAAAATCTTCTTGGCTTAAGGCTCTTGTAATTTCTCTGCACCGATCAGTTCGGAAATTGAAGCATAGAACTACATCTCCACCTTTTATTTTAGCAGTAGGTTCATTGTTGTTATCTACTAAAACTGTAGCTTTCATAAATTCATCGGTGATCTTATTCTCATAAGATTCCTTTATAGTTGCAATAATATCATTTGACTTTTTACCCTTTCCATTCACCAAAAGGTCGTAAGATTCTTTTACTCTTTCCCACCTTAAATCTCTATCCATGGCATAATATCTGCCTATTACTGATGCTAATTTTGCAGGGGTATTTTCTATTTTCTCTTGTAGAGATTGAATAAATTGAAGACCACTTTTAGGATCGGTATCTCTTCCATCTAAGAACGCATGAATGAAGCTATGTTGAATTTCAAACTCTTTAGCCAGTTTAATTAAATGGTAAAGATGATTTTGGTGAGAATGTATACCACCATCGGATAATAAGCCCATAAAATGAATAGGTTTATTATTTTCCTTTGCATAGCTGAATGCTTCTTGAAGTGTAGTGTTCTGCCTTAACTTATCCTCTAAAATATTTTTGTTGATCTTAACTAAGTCTTGATATACAACTCTTCCAGCACCAATGTTTAAATGCCCAACTTCAGAGTTACCCATTTGCCCCTTGGGTAAGCCTACATTTTCTCCATCAGTAAGTAAAGTAGAATTAGGGTATTTCTCAATTAAATTGTCGAAAACAGGAGTTCTTGCATTGAAAATTGCATCAGACTTACTGTGATTTCCATACCCCCAACCATCTAAGATTAGAAGGGCTACTTTCTTTTGATTTGCCATACTTTTCAGCTTAGTACAAAGTTAATCTATTGTAGCTCTTTAAGCATCCAAATTTTGCAATTATGATGACCTGAATTACCTAAAGAACTTGCCAAATATTTAAAATCTAACTTTTCATAAAGCTTTATTGCGACTGCAAATACTTCCTGCGTTTCAATGTAAACAAAATCATATCCAATTTCTTTTGCCTTATCTAGGCAATCAGACATCAGTTTTTTGCCAATTCCTTGGCCTCTGCACTCAGGCTTTAAATAGAATTTAACCAACTCTCCATAATTGGGCTCTAATCCTTCAGTTGCATAGATTCCACAAAGACCTAAAATTTCTCCATGTGCAGATTCAGCAACTAAGCAAAATGATTTTTCTTTGGAATCAAAAAGTTCAAAAAGCTTATCTGTTGTTGGGTCTGAATAAACGGTACCAGTCTTCGGGGCATTTAACTCAATAAAGCAATCCCGAATTATATTAGCTAAATAAGGGTTGTCCGATTTTTTTATTTTCCTAATCCGATAGTTCACGCTTCATAAAATTGCTCTACTATTCGTCATTAGTTTGAGCTGCCCTTTCAACCATAACTGCCTCTTCTAAAAGTTCTAGATACCGCTTTTTCATTTTTTTGGTATATTCTTTATTTCGAAGGAACTCATTCTTCTTTTCATTATAGTCAACTAATCCTATTGGAAAATCAAGAAGAGAAGTATTCACTCCATTTAGTTCTTCTTCACTAAATATATCCATATCAAATTCATAGGAGGGAATTTGTTTTAAATCTGAAGGAACGTGGGAATTAAAAGCAAATCTTTTTTTATGAAATTCAGGTGCTGTAATTTCTATAGTTAGATAAGAATTTATAGGAAGATTAGTCTTAAACCTATTAGAAGATTTCACTTCTATAGACTTTATTATCTTGTTTTTATCGTAAATATTAATAACCGCTTTTTTAACTGTACTTCTGTTATTATAGATAGAACCTGTTAAAAGAAGACTGTCTGGGTAATTTTGAGAGAACAACTCGACTGTCCCGATTAAGATTATGGCAATGAAAAGAAAACAGCACTTTTTAGTTAGTTGGTTCATAACAATTCATTGACGTAATTCTTTAAAAGAAAGTTCGCTAAACTATTGATTTTGTCTGCTTACTCCTCTAAAATAAGGATCTAATCGCTCTCTTAATTCCTTGCCAAACTCTTCTTGCGGATAGATTTGGTTTGTTATCGTAATTAATCTATTTAAAATAGCAAGTGCCTGTTGTTGATCACTTTTGATAGTTTTTGCAAATTTTGGTTCTAGCCTTAGATAATAAGAATATTCTTTCTCATAAATGTCAGCTAGCCTTGCTACTAACTCATTCCCTTTTTCATTATCTCCTGCTGCATAATAGTTTTCAGCTAGCCCCATAACAAATACATCATAAGGAACATTCTTTTCAGGCATTACCTCAAATGCTTTATCAAGCACTTCTATTGCTTTTTCATTTTTATTCTCTTCAATGAGTTTTTCAGCTAATCTTGAAAAAGTAATTCGAAGGCTCATGTTCATCCTTCTATTGGTCTCGTCCATGTATACATCATTCTTATCTACACCACCCCAATAGAAATCTTTCATAAGTCTATCATAAAGAAGGTCAGAATTAACATATCCAGGGCTGCCGTCTCCAGGGCCTTCTTTCTTAATTGGAACAAGTCTATAGGTCATTCCTTCTGCTCTAAAATAGTCCTCAAGACCAATATAACTATCTAGTCCAGTTGTGCTTGCGAAATATATAGGACGCTCCCAATTATTGGTAGCCAAAATATCTATAATGGTAAGATCATTTTTGAATAAATAGTTCTTTTTGATTTTCCATTTAATTTCATCGACAATCAAATCTGCCTTATCTGCAGAAACAGTTCCATTTTGAATTACTTTCTCTTTGTCTACTTTAATTTTTAAGCTTTTAGATGGGATGTAGTCAATTTTCTTTCCTGACCCAACTGGTATTTTTGTTTGTGGGTTATCGCTATTGATAAAATTGATAAGATCTGTAACATCAATATGTCCTTTTATCTCCTTTCTTTCGTAAACCGGAAGATAATCGTTTGTGCCTTGTCTTATCTTTCTTTCAGGTAAGGTTAAAGGAACTGGTTCTGAATCATATGCTTTTCGCCTCATTTGATTTACGTACCAATCTGTATTCAATAGACTTAAGTTAATTACTCTAACATCAGTTCTATATTCCTCTACTTCTTGGACATACCATAATGGGAATGTATCATTATCTCCATTGGTAAATAAAATTGCATTTGGAGCGCAAGAGGCTAAGTAGTTTTTAGCGTAATCTCTTCCTGTAAATCGCTTAGCTCTGCTATGATCGTCCCAGTTTTCTTTAGCCATGATTCCTGGAACCAGAAGTAAACATGCCAAGGAAACAAGAATAGGAGCAAAAGGTATTTTTACCTTTTTACTCAACAAGTCATGTATGGCATAAACACCAAGGCCTATCCAAATGGCAAAAGCGTAAAATGAGGCTGCATAAGCGTAATCTCTTTCCCTTGGTTGTAGTGGATATTGATTCAAGTACAACACAATTGCTATTCCAGTGAAGAAAAACAATAGAAGAACAATTGCCCCATCTTTTTTATCCTTTTGGAACTGATAAAATAAACCAATCAACCCTAGTAAGAAGGGTAACATATAATATTTGTTGTTTGCAGGGTTATCAGATATTTTTTCAGGTAAATCATCTTGTGTGCCTAAACGCATTTCATCTATAAACTTAATTCCTGAAATCCAGTTTCCATGAGTTACATGGCCATGACCTTGTATATCATTTTGACGACCAGAGAAATTCCACATAAAATATCTCCAATACATCCAATTTATTTGATAATTAAATAAATAAGCTAAGTTTTCGCCTAATGTAGGAGTATTTATAACTTTCGTTTGACCATCTTGCCCGGTATATCTAATTGGTTTACCTTCGAAATTAGACCATTTTTTATAGTGAGGTCTATGTCTAGACTCAGTGCTCCACATCCTTGGTAAAACACTTAAAAAACGTTTGTCATAATTCGGTAAAGCATCTTTTCTATCATCAATGATTATATATTTTCCATTTTCTTTATCCTGATAATAAAGAGGGGAACCATCTTTATAAGGCTCTTTTACGTCTAATGGCGTGTTAAAAGAATGACCATTAAATAAAGGCCTATCTCCATATTGCTCTCTGTTTAAATAAGATAAAAATGTGAATACGTTTTCAGGATTATTCTCATCCATGGGAGTATTCGCATTAGATCTAATTAGTATTACTGCAAAAGAAGAGTAGCCTAAAATAATTGCTCCAAAACAAAGAATAACCGTATTTAAAACTACTTTTCTGTTAACATGAGTTTTATATAATCCAAATATAATTAGTCCAACTAAGATTGCTAGATAGATCAAGAATCCTGTGTTGAAAGGCATCCCAAAGGAATTAGTGAATAATAATTCAAACTTTGAAGCAATAATTACTGCACCAGGTATAATGCCATATTGAATAGCTGCTAAAATAAATATAGAAAGGCCAAAGGCATAGATAATGCCTTTTAATGATGGGGTAAATTTTTTGAAATAATAAACAAATACTATCGCAGGGATGGCAAGAAGGTTAAGCAAGTGAACACCAATAGAAAGACCCATTAGATAAGCAATTAGCACTAACCATTTTAAATTATGAGAACTTTCTGCTTCGCTTTCCCATTTAATTATTGCCCAAAAAACAACTGCTGTAAATAGTGAAGAAAGAGCATAAACTTCTCCCTCTACTGCGGAAAACCAAAAGGAATCAGTAAAAGTATATGCTAAAGCACCAACAACTCCACTTCCAATAACTGCTTTTATCTTATTTGGGGTTAGTTCTCCTGTTTGCAATGCTAGTTTTTTGCCAAAAGCAGTAATTGTCCAGAATAAAAATAAAATGGTAAAAGAACTGGATAATGCAGAAAGGATGTTAATCATCATCGCAGAATTCTCTGGATTTGCAAACAAAGAGAAAAATCTTGCGAGCATCATAAATAGTGGTGCTCCAGGTGGGTGACCAACCTCTAACTTATAAGCAGTAGCAATAAATTCGCCACAATCCCAAAAGCTTGTTGTCGGTTCAACAGTTAATAAATAAACAGTCGTTGCGATAAGCCAGGTAATCCATCCAAACAGTAAATTTGGTTTACGAAAATCCATCATAGTTCTTTAATTCAAAAATAGATAAGCTGCGAATTTAGCTATTAAAACTTATTTAGCTCAATAAGATTTCTTAGAGATTGTTAAGATTTTATAATGAGATTAATGAAAAAATTATACTTTTGCACCTTCAAAATAATTAATTGTCCGATGGTGTAACTGGCAACACGTCTGGTTTTGGTCCAGAAGAGTCTAGGTTCGAGCCCTAGTCGGACAACAAAAAGCCCTTCAATTGAAGGGCTTTTTTGTTTCTATGCAATCCTTACTCCTAATATGCACACATCATCTATCTGCTCGACTCCACTTTTCCATTGAGAAAATATTGATTCAATTTTAGATCTTTGGTCTTTCATAGGGAAATCAGAAAGCTCCATTAACATTTTTTTGAATGGTTTGTACATGAATTTTTTACCCTTTTCACCTCCAAATTGGTCTGCGAAACCATCAGAAAAGATATAAATCATGTCACCTTTCAACAGTTGAAATTTATTATTTACAAATGGCTTTTTGTAGTCATAGTAGCCAATGGGCTGTTTGTTTGCCTTAACTTCAATTAATGTTTTACCATTATTTTTATTGGTCAGTGTTTTAAAGTTGTTAAACTCTTTATCCTTTATCAAACTATTATCTCTAATAATATACAATGGATTATTAGCACCCGCATATTCTAATTCTAGGGTTTTAGTATTTAATTTACAAAGTGCTAGATCCATTCCATCATTGATTGAAGAAGAACTTTTAGAAAAAGTTTCTTCAACTATTTCGGTTAATTTATTTAGCATTTCAGCAGGTTGATAAATCTGAAACTCATTTAAAACCCTATTCAACCCATTATGGCCAACAACACTAACCAATGCTCCAGGAACTCCATGTCCGGTGCAGTCTACTGCTGCAAAAAAGGCATAATCACCCTTCTTGTCTACCCAATAAAAATCTCCGCTAACTATATCTTTTGGATTAAAATAAACAAAGGCTTCAGTTAAAATTGTGCTTATGGTTGTTTGAGAGGGCAGTATTGCATTTTGAATCCGCTTGGCATAACTAATGCTATCCACAATTTCTCGGTTTTTTTCTTCTATTACTTCTTTCTGCTCCTCTACTGCGTGTTTCTGTTTGAGAATTATTTCATTGGCTTTCTGTTTGTTTTGATAGCCTTTATAAAGCACAAAAGCTAAGCCTAACATTAAAATAAAACCTATTCCTGCAGCAATACTATAAGCTCTTTGCTTTTGAATTTCGACTTCTTTATTGATGTCTTTTTCCTTCTGAATTAAAGCTAGCCTTCTATCTTCTGCAGCTCTTCTTAAACTATCTTGATACTGTTGTTTATCAAAAGAATATTGCATGATTTTCTCTGTAATGGCTTTTGTATTGTTTTGATTTAATAAACTATCTTTTTCGTTTTCATATAATTTATAGTATTTGTAAGCCAAACTGACATTGCCAATTTTTTCATAGGCTTCAAACAAACACTCACAAGCATGCATTTTTGATTCTGATAGGCCCAATTCTTTTGATAGATTTAAACTCTTAGTGCAACTTGCTATTCCTTCTTTTACCTTTTTTTGATAAACTAAAGTTCTTCCAATATCAAGTAAGGCTTCTGCAATTTCCTTTCTGTTTTCTATTTTCTCGCTAATTTTTAAAGCTTTCTTATAGTAACTAAGTGCAGAAGAATACTTCTTATTCAGCTCTTCTATTTGACCAAGATTGGAATATGCAATTATTAAAGGATTACTTACATCATTAATCTCTTTTTGAATTTCTATGGATTCTTTAAAGTAATACTCAGCAGTATCTAGAACTCCTTTTTTAATATAGATATCTCCTATGTTATTATATACTCTAGCTACATCTAAGGATTGATCGTTGATTTTTTTAAAACTCTTTTCTGCTCGATGGTAGAAATTTAAAGCACTTTGAAAGTCCTTTAGTTTACCATAGATTATCCCAATATTATTTAACACATTAGCATAATTAGAAGATAGTTCATTTATCTGCTCAAATACTTGCATCGATTTTATATGAAAGTCTAACGATTTAGGGTAGTTTCCTTTATCCATATAGATTATTCCAATGTTATTGTAGGTATTAGCTACTGCAGTATTTTTTAAATCTAATTCTTGATATATTTTTAAAGCTTCTAAATAATTGCTTATCGCATTATCAAGTTCACCTTTATCCCTAAAAATAATGCCAATGTTATTGTAAGTGTCTCCTTTGCCTTTTTTTAATTGACCCTGTCTATCATATTGGATTAAAGATTTTTGATAATATTTTATTGCAGTATCTGGCTGGGCTTTCATTGAATAGACTAAGCCAAGGTTGTTATATACAATGGATAGTTCAACTGGGCTATCTATTTCTTTAGCCTTGTTTTCCGCCATAAGAAATATCCCTTCAGCTTCGTCTAAGTTTCCTTTGACTGCATTTGCTGTAGCCAAATTATTGAATGCATTAATTATAAGATGGGTAATTCCGCTATTTTTCGCATAGCTTAGTTGATCATTTGCGATAAGAATTGTGGTATCAGGATTGCTGAACATAAACTTCCATGCAAGTTTATCAGAGGCAGCAGCCTTTAAAGAATCATTGGAACTGTTCTTGATTACTTGAATTAAAGAATCGACCTCATTCTTTGCATTTAACGACAAACCAGAGGCTAGAAGAAGAACAGAAAGTGCTATTCTGCGTATAAAATACATAAAACGAAATTACCAATTCCAATTCTGTTAAATGGTTAAATGTCTTTTACAAGACTACTAAATATCAACTGTTTTAGATCTAAAATCTTAATTTAGTTTTCTATGTTTAGATACTTCTTATTACCCTTTCTAATTTCTTTTACATTAGCTGCCAACGCTCAGAAAAATCATGCTAAATGGAATGAAATTTTATCCATTTATGTTGATTCATATGGTAAGGTAGATTATGAAGCTTGGAATAAAAGTCAAGAAGGAATTAATAAATATATTAATATGCTTTCTGAGCATGACTTAAAATTTAATTCTGAGCAAAGTGAAAAGGCTTTTTGGATAAATCTATATAATGCTTCTACTATTCAAATAGTGTTAAAGAATTATCCAATTAATTCAATAAGAGAGATTAATAATGGGAAAGTATGGGATGAAAAATTCATTTCTGTTAATGGAGAGTTTTATTCCCTTAATCAGATTGAAAATGAGATTTTAAGAAAGAAGTTTAATGACCCTAGAATACATTTCGGGATTAATTGTGCAGCAATCTCCTGTCCTAAATTGAACAACAAAGCTTTTACTAGCTCTAATGTAAATGTGGAGTTGGAAAAGTTAACTTCAAATTTTATTAATACTAATTCAAAAATTACGTCAAACTCTATAGTAGTTTCGAAGATCTTCGATTGGTATAAAGAAGACTTTAAACAAAATGGCGGTCTTATTGATTATTTGAATAAATATTTAATAAAAAAGGTGCCTAAAAATTTTCAAGTTGATTACTCTAACTATAATTGGAACTTAAATAAAAAGTAAAATGAGCGATACGTATTATAATCCACGAGATTTAAAAAAATTTGGAGAAATAGCAGAGTTTGAACCAAAACTTGCAGAGAAGTTTTTCGATTGGTATGGAGAGGTTTTTAAGGAAGGGGCTCTTACAGTTAGAGAAAAATCTTTAATTGCTTTGGCAGTTGCTCATGCAATCCAATGCCCATATTGTATAGATGCATATACAGAGGATGCAATGCAAAAGGGCGCAAATGAAAAAATGATGATGGAGGCTGTTCACGTTTCTGGTGCGATTAGAGGTGGTGCTTCTATGGTTCACGGTGTGCAAATGATGAACAAAGCAAAAAAACTCTCTATGTAGTTATGATAAAGTCTCTTAAAGCTAGAAGTAATGACCTATCTCTAAGTTCTAATCAGTTAGAGATTTTAGATAATGGGATTTTCAAAGAAGAATTACCAAAATTTAAAAATAAATTAAAAAGTACCACTCAGTATCCCCTACGGCCTTCGCAATTAGAAATTTTCCAGATTAATGTAGGTTATATGTGCAATCAGGTTTGTAAACATTGTCATGTTGATGCCGGTCCTGATAGAAAAGAGATAATGACAAAAGAGAACCTTCAGAAATGTATAGAGATAGTGAAAAAGTACAATATCCCAACTATAGATTTAACTGGAGGGGCACCAGAAATGAATCCCAATTTTAGATGGTTTGTTGAAGAGGCTATTGAGGCAGGAGTGGAAGAAATTATTGTCAGATCTAACTTGACTATAATTAAGGCTAATAAGAAATATGAAGATTTGCCTTCTTTCTTTAAAGAGAATAATGTTAGAGTTGTCTCTTCTTTGCCATATTATCAAGCTTCGAAGACTGACTCTCAAAGAGGAGATGGTGTTTTTTCTAAATCCATTGAAGCGCTTAAAATGTTAAATAAAGAAGGTTATGGAGTAAAGGGTAGCGGACTTTTTTTAGATTTAGTATATAATCCAGCAGGGGCTTTTTTACCTGGTGATCAGGCTCAATTAGAAGGAGAGTTTAAAAGGAACTTAAAGAGTGATTTTAATATAGACTTTAATCAACTTTTTACCATCACCAATTTACCAATTAGCAGATTTCTAGAGTATTTAATTGCAAGTGGTAATTACGAAGACTACATGGAGAAGTTAGTATCTGCATTTAACCCTGCTGCAGTGGATGGAGTAATGTGCAAGAATACTATTTCAGTTGGTTGGGATGGAAAACTCTTTGACTGTGATTTTAACCAAATGCTTGATTTACCAGTCGATAAGGCAAATTCCAATCATTTAGATACGTTTGATTTGGATGATTTAATGGATAGAGAAATTAGAGTTAGCCAACACTGTTATGGATGCACCGCCGGAGCGGGCTCAAGTTGTCAAGGTGCTGTTGCTTAATGGAAGCAAATCTTATAATATTCATTAAGAACCCAATTCTTGGAAAGGTTAAATCAAGGTTAGCAAAGGATATAGGAGAATTAAATGCATTAAGAGTTTATCTAGACTTATTACTCAAAACAAGAAAGGAAACACTTCCTTTAAATGTAAATAAGTATTTGTATTATTCAGAATATCTTACCATAGACGAGTGGTCCGACTTAGATTATATAAAAAGGAAACAAAATGGCGAAGACCTAGGCCAAAGAATGAAAAATGCTTTCGAAGAATGTTTCTCAAATAATTTCCCTACCATAATAATTGGTAGCGATTGCTATGATTTAGATGCCGGTATTATAGAGTTAGCTTTTAATAAATTACAGGATAATGACCTTGTTATTGGACCCGCAAACGACGGGGGATACTATTTGTTAGGTATGAATAAATATCTACCTCAACTATTCGAAAATATTTACTGGAGTACCTCATCAGTTTTAAAGGATACTATAAATATTGCCAAACGATTGGATCTTAGTGTTTTTAAAATGCAAGAATTAATAGATTTAGATACTTTTGATGACTTGGAAAAATCAACATATCAATTAGTAAAGAAATTTTGAGGTGATGGAAGAAATATTAGAAGCATTTGAGTTTATTAAATCTAAAGGGGTTTTAAATCCGCAAGTAGGTATTGTTTTAGGGACGGGTTTGGGCAATTTGGCTACAAAAATTGAGGCCGAAGTAATCATCGATTATAATGAAATTCCTCACTTTCCAGTTTCAACAGTAGAGTCGCACCACGGAAGACTCATTTATGGAAATTTAAGTGGTAAGAAAGTTTTAGCGATGCAGGGTCGATTTCATTATTACGAAGGATATTCTGCAGAAGAAATTGTCTTTCCAATAAGAGTGATGCATCAATTAGGGATACAGTACTTACTTATTTCAAATGCTGCAGGAACAGTTAATCCGAAATTTAAAAAGGGTTCATTAATGCTTATTGATGATCATATTAATATGATACCGGATAACCCTTTAAGAGGGAAAAATTTTGATGAACTAGGCCCTAGGTTTCCTGATATGAGTCAGCCATATAGCAAGGAGTTGAATGAAAAACTTAAAGCAATCTCCATGGATTTAAGTATTACTCTTCATGAGGGAGTATACACTCCTGTTGCCGGTCCAAATTTAGAAACAAGAGCTGAGTATAGATTCCTTCGGTTAATTGGTTCAGACGCTGTGGGTATGTCAACAGTTCCGGAAGTAATAGCTGCTAATCATTTGGGGCTTCCTTGCTGTGCAATTTCAGTTTTAACAGATGAATGTGATCCTGATAATTTAAAACCGGTATCTATTGAAGAAATTTTACAGATTGCAGGTGAGGCAGAGAAAGACTTAACTAGTCTATATGTAGAACTACTTAAAACGATTTAAGCTTTTACAAAAATGCTTAAGTTGAAATCTCAAAGTAGCTGGATTTATACTTGCTTTTTTTTACTTGTATTAATAAGTTTATACTTCCACCAAGACTCCATTCGGGAGTTGCCTAATTATATTCACGGAAGGGCTCAATCAGATCGTTTTGCATTAGCTTTGAATTACTTTCATAATGGGTTTGATTTGTTTAAATCAGAAACCTATTTGTTCAATGTTGAATTTCCCAATAATTTTAAAGTTCCTAAGGAGAACACAATAGTCTCTGTCGATCTTCCGATTCATGAGTATATCATAGCCATTATAATGAAACTTATTGGCTCTAAATCTCCTTTTGTATTTAGGCTGTATATGTTTATTTATAGCTTAATCGGGATCTGGTTTCTTTTGCAGATAGGTAAAATTTTAAAACTAAATAGAGGAATGCTTTTAGTGGTGCCTTTTATTGTAATAAGCTCTCCAGTTTTTATTTATTATCAAGATAATTTTCTTCCTTCAATTACTTCTTTTTCGAATACAATTATTGGGGTGTTTTTTTATTTGAAGTACATTCAATCTAAAAGAAAACGTCATTATGCTATAGGGCTTCTTTTTTTAATGTTGGCAGCTATCAGCAGGACTATCTATGTAATTCCAATGCTAACTATCATAGGAGCCGAATGCCTTTTTGAAATCATTAATTGGTATCAGAAAAGGGGCTTAATGCAAATTAAGAATGTTGTTTATCTATCTTTAATATCTATTATTTTTCTTCTACCGATTCTCCTTCAGTATCTATATAATAACAACTACATGAGATATGAATATGGCTCTGTTTTTTTATACTATCTGGTACCAGCAAATAATCTCGAAGAATTGTTGATTATAATTCAAAAATCAGTTTCTAGATGGATTTTTGACTATTTAACACCGTTCCAATATGGGTTTATTTTTATTGTATTTGTGCAAATTCTGTTAATCTGTAGAAAGGAGAAAGTAAAATGGGATAAAATTTCTTCTAAGTTGCTTTTCATAACACTGGTTAGCCTTTTGGGTTATTTATTGTTTTTCATTGCTATGGCAACAAAGTTTCCTTTTCATGATTATTATTTCTTAGATACTTTTTTTATACCACTACTAATTGGGCTCTACTTATTCACCTATTTAGTGAAGGTTAATTCTAAAAAATACTCTCCATTAATCGGAGTAGCTTTAATAGTATTTTTTATTCCATCCTTAATTTTTGCTAATGCAAACTTTAAAGACAGAAGAAAAAATAAAAGTTGGGACTATATTCCAGAAACTATAGAAAACTTTCGAGGCGTAGACAAAATTATGGAAGAGCTGAAAATTTCGACTAATTCAAAGTTTTTGGTAGTTGGTCCTTATGCTCCTAATCTTCCTTTATTGATGATGGATAGAAAAGGTTATGCGGTTATGCATAAATCAAAAGAGGATATGCTAAATGCATTAGAGTGGAATGCTGATTATGTAGTTCTGCAGAACAATCTCTACCTAGATAATTTTTATACGCATTTCCCTGATTTTATTAGCTATTTGGAAAAGATATATGACAATGGGAGGATAACTATTGCAAAGAAAAGATGGATGCCTAAAGAGACTTCTTTAGAGGAATTTTTTAATATACAAAAGGGAGATCTGAAAGAAAGGATTGTGCTTGATTTTGATACGCCGCAAAGCGGTAAGTGGAAAAATTTAACCAAGCAAAATGATTCTACACTTTCTAATTCGAGTTTTGGGTTAATAAGTAAAAAGAAAAAGTTTGGTTTAAGTTATAAAACTTCAGATATTCATTTCTTACGCTCCACAAAAACTAAATTAGAGGTAGAAGCTGAGCTACTTTTTAAAGAAAGACCAAGAGTTTCAAAAATGGTAGTAGCTGTAAAAAATTCTGAAAAAAATATATTTTACAAATCATTTGACCTCAATTCAATTCTAGATAGTGCAAATAATAACAATTGGCAAAATATAAAAGTAGATATGTCTCTTCCTAAAATACAAGATAATAGCAGTGAGTTCTCTTTTTACTTTTGGAACTTGAATGAGGAGTTCTATGTAGATAACATAGAGATTTCATTTTACTCTGAAAAATAATAGTGGCGGATAGTTCTTTCTGAGTCTTTATTTTGAGGGGTATAACCATTATCGTTAAAACCACCACTACTTTGATTGTGAAACCACTTCCATAGAAATCCACCTGCAACATTCTCTTCTTTCCAAAAGCACTCAAAGAAACCTTTTAAGCAATTAGTTTGTGCCTTTTCATTGATATAATCAGACTTACTACTCTCCCATGGCTTCATTCCAGAGAAATCTATACTTCTGTAACCGTACTCAGTAAATATAACTTGTTTGTTTAATGAATCAGAAATGGAATTAATGATTGTTTTAATTGGAATAAGGCTTGCTTCTACTGAATCTGCTGAAGGAGTTTTCTTATTTGAAACGGGGAAATAGGCATTAATGCCTATGTAATCTAATACATTCCAAAATGGGGTGTCTTCAAATTCATCCCAGTTAGAGGCATAGGTAATTTTACCCGAATATATATTCTTTACTTTGTTAATGAGATTTATCCAGAAAGGTTCTCTTTTTTCAATAAAATTCTCCCATTCGGTTCCAATACAGAATAACTCAATGCCATGTTTTTCAGCCAAGTCGGCATAGTGAAGAATGTATTCTTGATAAGAGTTTTCAAAATTTATCCAATATTCTTCATTTTGAAAGTTAAGCTGCCCTGTGTATGAGCCTCCTTGTATCCAAATATGTGGTTTAAGCATTATTTTATAAGCGCTATCTTGAGCCATCTTAATTAGACTTTCAATTCCATCACTTTTTTCGCCCCACCATTGCCATTCTTGATTGTAAATAATTGTATTTGAGTTATTCTTAATAAAGCCATAGGGCATAAAGCACAACCAATTGGCATTGATGGTTTTTTTTGGTAAAGTAATAAGTTCAGGGTCAATTTTTTTTGATGGAGAAACAAAGCTTGCACCATTTATTTTTTGGATTTGTTGCCCTTCTTTAAAGGCAGAGCAACTGATAAATAGAAAAGAAAAACATAAAAAAAAGTAATAATTGTACTTCATTTACAATGTGGCTCCACCAGGACTCGAACCTGGATCTAAAGTTTAGGAAACTTTTATTCTATCCCTTGAACTATGGAGCCCAATAGGGTTAAAATGTAACTTGTATTTCATCTTGAACGATAAAAGCTGAAGGAAACTCCACTTTTAAAATCTCTAAATACTTAATGGCAGTAAGTCTATCTCTAAAATTACCTGCTCTTAGCTTGAAGTTTGGCTGTTTATAGATAATTACAGACGATAGCTCATCAGGGTACTTATTGTTTAATTCAGATTTTATCTTAGTTGCTTCTAGTTTTGATTTGCCTGAATATAGTTGAACCTTATAACCTAAGCTTTTGTTGTTATCGTTGTACATCGTAATAAGGTGCTGAACTTTGTCTTCAATCACAAGATTTATTTTGCCTTCTAAGAGTTCGGTTTTCATTTCTATACCTTCGAAAGTTAAATTCTCATTTGGCATATAATCTAACGAAGATGAATCTACTTGAGCACTAGCTTTTAGAATCATTATCATTAGAAATAATATGGCGCTTAAATTTTTCATTCCAGAGCAAAGATAGATAAGAAGAACTTAATCAGCACCTTATTTAGACTCATTCTAAATTAATACTCTTTCTACGAATTTTATCTCAATAGTCTCGCAAGATTGCTTGTTGTGATTAAATTTGCAAACGGCAAAAAAATCTGTAGTAATATTGTCCAAACTATTTAATGGCCTAACTGATTAATTATGAATTTGATATCGTTGAGAACGCCAGCCAAAACGCTTTTCACAATCCTTGCAGTAGTTGTATTTTCTATTGTTTCTTCATTTGATTTGCAAGCGCAAGAAGATGGAGAAAAATTATTTAAGAGTTATTGTGCTTCTTGTCATAGCGCAGGGAATAACGCCCTTGTTGGTCCTGGTTTAGCAGGTGTTTATGATAAGTACGAGAGGGAGTGGCTGTATAGCTGGATTAAAAACTCCCAAGCATTAATTGCTTCTGGTGACGAGCAAGCTGTTGCTGTTTATGAGCAGTACAATAAGGTTTTAATGCCTAATCAACCTGTTAATAATGAGCAGATTGATGCTATTCTTACTTACATTAAAGAATATAATGAAGCTGCGCCAGCTGCTGAGGTGGCTTCAACTGATGCCGCAGAAGTTGTTGAAGAAGGTGAGGCTGAAACTTCCCCATATTTTATCGCTGCAATTGTTATAGCTCTTTTAATGGTTGTTGTCATTTTGAGAAAAGTGCAACATTTGATGAAGGTAGTTGAGGCCAGAATTAAGGAGGAGGATATTCCTGAAGAATTGACTTTAGGTCAAGCTATTGGTAGAACAATTCAGTCAAATAAAACAATATTTGCCCTAATGGGAATCGTAGTACTTTGTTTGTTTGCTAAATCTGGATGGGATGCTGCTTTTGGAATAGGTGTTTATGAAGGGTATGAGCCTGAGCAACCAATTAAGTTTTCTCATGAACTACATGCAGGCACAAATGGCATTGATTGTAATTATTGCCATAATAGTGCAAGCTACAGTAAGTCTGCTGGAATTCCTTCTGCTAACTTATGCATGAATTGTCATACTTATATTCAAGAAGGCCCTCAATATGGTAAAGAAGAAATCTCTAAGATTTACGCTGCATTAGACTTTGATCCTGTTACTAAAACTTATGGTCCAAATCAAAAGCCTATTAAATGGGTTAAGGTTCACAATTTGCCTGATCACGCTTACTTCAATCACTCACAGCACGTAACTGTTGGGAAAATTGCATGTCAGACTTGTCATGGTCCAGTTGAAACCTACACGGTAGGCAAGCAATATGCCCCTTTAACAATGGGTTGGTGTATTAATTGTCATAGAGAAACTAAAGTACAAATGGACGGAAATGGTTATTATGATGAAATTCATGAAAGATTGCCTGAGAGTTTGAAGAAACAATATCTGGAAGACGGAACAATTACCGTTTCTGAGTTAGGTGGGATTGAGTGTGCCAAGTGTCACTATTAATTTTTAACAAGAAGTAGCTTTAAGCATATGTCAAATAATAAGAAATATTGGAAAGGAGTTGAAGAGTTAAATGATACTCCCGATTTTCAGCTTAAAAAGAACAATGAGTTTAATGAATATCTTCCTGCTGAAGATTTCTTGGGGGATGAAGGCTTGCTTTCAAATTCCAATACAAGTAGAAGGGACTTTTTAAAATACTTAGGATTTGGAGTAACTGCTGCATCTTTGGCAGCGTGTGAAACGCCTGTAAATAAAGTTATACCTTACGTTGTAAAGACTGACAAGACAAATCCTGGAGTTGCTAATTATTTTGCAACTCATTATTACGATGGATTTGATTATTGTGATATTGTTGTTAAAACAAGAGAAGGAAGGCCTATAAAAATTGAAGGCAATAAGAAATCTCCTTATACGCAAGGGGCTATTAATGCCAGAGTTAACTCTTCTGTTCTTTCTCTTTATGATGAGAAAAGGTTTAAAGCACCACAAATTGATGGTGAAGAAGTAAGTTGGTCTAAATTTAACGGAGAATTAAAAGGGAAGCTTACTGAAGCTATTACCAATGGAGGTAAGGTTAGATTTTTAACTAATTCTATTACTAGTCCTTCAACCTTAAGAATGGTTGCAGACTTAGTAGCTGCTCACCCTGAAGCTGATATAAAGCATGTAAATTATGATGCAGTTTCTTTTAGTTCTATTTTAGAAGCAAACGAATCTTCATTTGGTAAAAGAGCGATCCCGTCTTTTCAAATGCATAAAGCAAAAGTAATTGTTGGTATTGGCGCTGATTTTTTAAATAATTATCCATCTTCTTTGGAACTTACTAAGCAATACGCATTAGGAAGAAATCCTGAAAATAAATGGATGTCAAAGCATTATCAAGTAGAAAGTTCCCTTTCGCTTACTGGTTCTAATGCAGATTCAAGAATTCCGGTAAAACCATCAGAGCAGTCTAAAGTAGTTCTTGCGTTATATAATAATGTTGCTTCTATGACAGGAGGTGAAACTTTAAGTAAGGTTTCTACACCTTTTGATGAAAGGGTTAAGAAAATTGCAGCTGATTTAGTTAAGAATGCAGGAGAATCACTTGTTCTTTCAGGTTCAACAGATGTAAATACTCAAATATTAATTAATGCAATTAATAATCAATTGGGTAATTATGGTAAGACTTTAGATATAAACGTTACTGATAATACAAAAAAAGCTGTCGATTCGGAAGTTATCTCATTAATTAAAGAGATGAAAACTGGTAGTGTAGATTTTTTAGTCATTTCTGATGTAAATCCTTCATACAGCCTGCCTTCTGAATTAAGTTTTGATGAAGCTTTAGCAAAGGTGAAAACAGCTGTAGTTTTTGCTTCAAGACCAAATGCAACAACAGCAAGTACAAAATATATAGCTGCAGCTCCTCATTATTTGGAGTCATGGAATGATGCGAATCCAAAAACAGGACATTACAGCATTATGCAGCCAACAATAACTCCTCTATTTGATACGATGCAATTCCAAGATTGTATTTTGAATTGGATGGGTTCAGATTTGAGTTATTACAAATACATAAAACAAACTTGGGAAAAAACTGCTTTCGGCATGCAAACTAAAAGTAGCATGTTTGAGGATTTCTGGAATAATTGTTTGCACGAAGGATATTTTAGACCATCTATTTCTAACGAATCAGTGGTGACTACTTTCAATGGAGATTTAAATGCTGCAGCTTCGGCAGCAGCAAAGACGAATTCTGGCGAGTGGGAACTAGAATTTTATACAAAGGTTGGTATTGGTGATGGAAGTCAATCTCACAACCCATGGTTGCAAGAATTGCCTGATCCTATCTCAAAAATGACTTGGGATAATTATGTAGCAATGAATCCTTCAGACGCAAGAGAACAAGGATTTGCAACTGAATATGGAGAGCAGAAAAATGCCGATACTATTAATATTACAATAAATGGTGTTGAGTATAAAGAAGTACCTGTCATTGCTCAACCAGGACAAGCCAAAGGAGCCTTAAGTGTTGCTTTAGGATATGGTCAAACAATAGGTAAACAAAATGAGATTATAGGATTCAACTTTTATTCAGCAATGAATGGAATGAATGCATCTACATCTTCAGTTTCTTTTGAAGCAACAGGAAACGATTACCAAGTTGCAACTACTCAAACTCATCAAACTGTAATGGGGAGAGATTCTGTGGTAAGAGAATCTGATTGGAATACCTTTAAAAATGGTTCAAAGGATGACTTTAATCCTGCTCATATGCTTGCTACGCATGAGGGTCCAATGAATGTTAATGATGTGGATTTATGGGCTAGTCATCCTGTAGCTGCAGCCGGTCATCACTGGGGTATGAGTATTGATCTTAATTCTTGTATAGGTTGTGGTTCATGTGTTACTTCTTGTAATTCTGAAAACAATGTACCAGTTGTAGGTAAAGACGAAGTAAGAAGGTCAAGAGAAATGCATTGGATTAGAATCGATAGATACTTTAGCAGTGCGGAAGAGAAATTAGACGAGAGTGATAGAAGTTATGGAGCAATGGAATTGCCTGAGGATAATCCAATGGTTGTTCATCAACCAATGATGTGTCAGCATTGTAATCATGCACCTTGTGAAACTGTTTGTCCTGTAGCTGCAACTACACATAGTAATGAAGGCTTAAATCAGATGACTTATAATCGTTGTATTGGAACAAGATATTGTGCAAACAACTGTCCTTATAAAGTAAGAAGATTTAACTGGTTTAGTTATCAAAATTATGATAAGTTCGCCGACTTAAATCCTGCACAAGATGATTTAGGCAGAATGGTTCTAAATCCAGATGTTACAGTAAGAGCAAGAGGTGTTATGGAGAAATGTAGCATGTGTGTACAAAGAATTCAAACAGGAAAATTGGATGCTAAGAAAGAAGGAAGGTCTGTTATAGACGGAGAGATTGAAACGGCATGTTCTTCTGCTTGTCCTACAAATGCAATTACATTTGGAGATTTGAATGATAAATCAAGCAAAGTATTAGAGAGATCTAAAAATGATAGAGCATATAGAGTGATTGAAGAGGTTGGTACACAAGCAAATGTTTACTATCAGATAAAAGTTAGAAATACAGAAAATAATTTAGCATAAAACAAATAACTGTATGCATCAAGAAGCAGCAATAAGAGAGCCTTTAATATTAGGCGAAAAGACTTACGGTGAAATTACAGACGATGTAATGGCATCAGTTGTTGGTAAGGCCAACAAATCATGGTGGATTGCAATAGGAATTGCATCTGTAATGGCCTTATGGGGGATTGGTTGTATCCTTTATCTTTTAGGAACAGGTGTTGGTACCTGGGGCCTAAATAAAACTGTAGGATGGGCTTGGGATATCACAAACTTCGTTTGGTGGGTTGGTATAGGACATGCTGGAACACTAATATCAGCCGTATTATTACTGTTTAGACAAAAGTGGAGAATGGCAATTAACCGTTCCGCTGAAGCAATGACAATATTTGCCGTAATGATGGCTGCAGTTTGGCCTGGAATTCATATGGGTAGAATATGGTTAGCTTATTTTGTATTCCCTTTACCAAACCAATTTGGTTCACTTTGGGTGAATTTTAATTCACCCTTACTATGGGATGTATTTGCAATTAGCACATATTTCTCAGTTTCACTCGTGTTCTGGTATATTGGGCTTATCCCTGATTTTGCTACCATAAGAGACAAAGTTACTCATGCGGTCCCTAAAAAAGTATATGGTCTACTTAGTTTTGGTTGGACAGGAAATGCTAAAGCTTGGAATAGATTTGAAGAAATCTCCCTAGTTCTTGCTGGCTTAGCAACACCGCTTGTATTTTCAGTTCACTCTATTGTAAGTATGGACTTCGCTACTTCAGTTATACCTGGATGGCACACTACCATTTTTCCTCCATATTTCGTTTCTGGTGCTGTATTCTCCGGTTTTGCAATGGTCCAAACGCTTCTTATCATAATGAGAAAAGTTATGAACCTAGAGAATTATATCACTATTAAACATATCGAGTACATGAATATCGTGATTATTGTTACAGGTTCAATAGTTGGTGTGGCTTATTTAACAGAGCTTTTTATCTCTTGGTATTCTGGTGTAGAGTATGAAGCTTATGCCTTCATTAATAGAGCTACTGGGCCCTACTGGTGGTCTTATTGGGCAATGATGACTTGTAATGTTATTTCACCTCAGGTTTTTTGGTTCAAGAAATTAAGAACTAACATTACTTTCACCTTCTTTATGTCAATAATTGTGAATATTGGAATGTGGTTTGAAAGATTTGTAATCATTGTTACTTCTCTCCATAGGGATTACTTGCCATCAAGTTGGACAATGTTCCATCCAACGTTTGTAGATATAGGATGTTTTATTGGAACAATCGGAATCTTTTTTGTGCTTTTCTTATTATTTGCAAGATTCTTCCCTGTTCTTCCATTAAATGAACTGAAGACCATTTTGAAGTCTTCAGGTGAACAATATAAAAAGAATACAGATCACTAATTAGTATAAAGATGACCGAAGAAAAAACAATTTACGCTACTTACGATGATGATCACGTTCTTCTAGAAGGTGCAAAAGAACTTGTAGCAAAAGGAGTACATATAAGGGATGTATTTTCTCCATTTCCTATACATGGACTAGATCCTGTTATTGGAATAAAACAAACTAGATTGGCAATTTGTGCATTTCTTTATGGATTAGTTGGTTTAACCTTAGCTCTGTCTGGAATGTATTACTTTATGATTGTGGATTGGCCAATGAATATTGGTGGTAAACCAAATGACTTTTTTTACCAAAACATACCAGCTTTTGTACCAATTTCTTTTGAGTTTACTGTACTTCTTGCTGCTCATGGAATGGCTTTAACTTATTTCATTAGAAATTGGACACTTCCGGGAATTAAACCTAGAAACCCATATCCTGAAACAACAGATGATAAATTTGTAATGGAGTTACACCCTTCTGATAGTCATATGACAGCAGAAGAACTAACAGAGCATTTGAATAAAACGGGAACAATAAGAATCGAAGAAAGATAATAGATAAACTATTTCAATGAATTATAAAAAGAACATATTGAATTTAGTCTCTGCACTTGTGCTAGGAAGCATTGTTTTTGTAGCATGTGGAGATAGTCAAAGTCCTGGTGTAGAATACATGCCTGATATGTATAGATCCCCTGCTATGGAAGTCTATGTAGATTATGAGTTTCCTGATTCTGCGACTTCAAGGAAAGCTCCTGAAAATTCTATTCCAATTGGCTATAGACCTTATCCATATACAAATGATTTGGAAGGTTTTGAATTAGCAGGAAAAGACTTAAGAAATCCATTACAGCTGACTGAAAGAACTATTAAAGAAGGTAAAAAACTTTATGAGTCTTTTTGTGCTCATTGTCATGGAAAAAAGGGACTAGGCAAAGGTTCTATTCAAAACGCAATTTATGGAGCTGTTCCTTCATACATGGACGAAACACCTAACCGAAGAGGTAATAGATCAATGAGAGACTTGAAAGAAGGGCATATATACCAAGCAATCATGTATGGTTTAAATGCAATGGGACCCCATTCAAGTTTAATTAGAGAACAAGATAGATGGAAAATAGTAGCTTATGTTCAAACCCTACAAGGTAAGGATCCAATAGCTATGCAGCAAGATAAAGATGCAGTTAAAAAAGATACTGCTGAAGAATCAATCGAATCAGAAACCAACTAATATTTAAAGGGTTAATAATGGATTTTATATTTACAAAAAAAGCTCGACTAATATTTGCAGCATTCATGCTAATAGGAATAGTTGCAATGGTCATGGGTTATGCAAATGACCACTCAGCTCATCACAATAGATTTTGGGCTAATATTTTTGTTAATGGCTTTTTCTTTTTTGCAATTAGCCTTGGTGCTTTATTTTTCCTTGCTCTTCAGTATGCAACTGAAGCTAGTTACATGGTTGCTTTAAAAAGAGTTATTGAAGGAATATCTCAATATATTTTTATTGGTTCAGCTATCCTTATAGTATTCTTCTTAGCAGGAACATTGCATTGGCATCATATATATCATTGGATGGATCCTGAAGTATATGATATAAATTCAGAACATTATGATAAAATAATAGCTGGGAAAGCAGCATACTTAAATCAACCATTCTTTTGGATTAGAACATTGGTTTATTTGGGAGTTTGGACTTTTTTCGCAAGGCTATTTAGAAAAAGATCTTTACTTGAAGATGAAATAGGAGGAACTAAAATTCACTTTAAGAATATGACATATGCAGCGATATTTCTTGTATTCTTTGCATTTACTTCTTCTACAGCTTCTTGGGATTGGATAATGTCCATAGATACGCATTGGTTCAGTACTTTATTCGGATGGTACGTTTTCTCTGGAATGTGGGTTAGCTTTTTAATAGTTTTTGTTTTATTATCAATCTGGTTGAAAAATAAGGGCTATTTACCAAATGTGAATAAAAGTCATATTCATGATGCAGGTAAATGGATGTTTGCTATAAGTTTCTTATGGACATACCTATGGTTTTCGCAATTTATGTTAATATGGTATTCAAATATTCCAGAAGAAGTTACCTACTACATTACTAGAATAGAACATTATAAATGGTTATTCTTCGGAATGTTCTTTGTTAATTTCTTGTTCCCGATGGTTATCTTGATGGCAAGGGATGCAAAGAGACAAATAGGGTATTTAATAGTAGTTGGAGTTATCATTTTCATTGGTCACTGGTTAGACGTTTATATGATGATTATGCCAGGTAGTTTGGGACACCATTGGCATATTGGCTTCATGGAAATAGGAATGTTTATAGGATTTTTAGGACTGTTTTTGTACACTGTTTTTAACGCTTTCACGAAAGCTCCTCTAACAGTTAAAAATCACCCTTTCCTAGATGAAAGTAATCACTTAAGTATTTAATTGAATTAGAATGATTGATTTATTAATATTAGTTGCGGTAGTACTTGGAATAATTGCAGTTTCCAAGCTAATTAGTATTCTAGGAACTGTAAGTGCTGTTAAGGGCGAAAACTCTTACAATGTAACAGATAAGGAAAATAGAACCCAGGCCAGATTAATGCCTGTGTTTCTTATTGTATATTTCGCTTTTATTATTTGGCAAGTTGTTAGTTGGGGAGATAGAGTTTTACCCGTTTCTGCTTCAGAGCATGGAGCTATTATCGATGAGCTTATGAATATAACTTGGATTATTATTATTCCAGTATTCATATTTACGCATATTCTACTTTTTTACTTTGCATGGAAATATGCATACGATAAGAATAGGAAAGCACAGTTTTTTGCTCATAGTAATAAGCTAGAAATGGTTTGGACTGCTATACCAGCTCTAGTTCTTTTAATATTGATTCTGTATGGATTAAGTATTTGGAATGATGTTATGGAACCGGTTTCTGCTGATGAAGAACCTATTGAGATTGAGCTATATGCCCGACAATTTGATTGGACCGCAAGATACCCTGGAATTGACGGAAAGTTTGGAGAAGCTAGTGTAAGAATGATAGAAGGAGTTAACTTCCTTGGTCTCGATTCAACCGATAAGGAATCTTGGGATGATAAATATGTAAAAGCAGAATTCCATCTTCCTGTAAATAGACCAGTGCAATTCTATATGAGAGCACAAGATGTTATTCATAGTGCATATATGCCTCATTTTAGAGCACAAATGAATTGTGTTCCTGGAATGATAACAAGATTTAATTTTATTCCAACTAAGACTACTGCAGAGATGCGAGAAATAACTGGTGATGAGGAGTTCAACTACTATCTTTTATGTAATAAAATTTGTGGCGCTGCTCATTACAATATGAAAATGGAAATTATAGTTGAGAGCGAAGAAGATTTTAATAAATGGCTAAGTGAACAAAATGAATTTTTAGCAGTTGAAGGTAATAGTAAAGATAATAGTTCAGAAGAATTAAGCGTTCCTGAGAGCGATTCAACCCAAACCATAAATGAAGAGGAAGAACAACTTTCTCTTGTAGAAAAAGTAAATTAAAAAATTAAACTTAAAGGGTAATGTCAGCAACACACCAAGACAACGATTTTTTATTCAAGTACATTTTTAGTACGGATCATAAAATGATTGCCAAGCAGTTCTTTTTAACTGGATCAATCATGGGTTTGATAGGCATGTTAATGTCTACAATATTTAGGCTACAATTAGGTTATCCTGGAGAAAGCTTTGCATTTTTGGAGCCTATATTAGGAAGTTGGGCACCTGATGGTGTGCTAACTCCAGATAAATATTTAGCACTAGTAACACTTCATGGAACCATTATGGTATTCTTCCTTCTAACCGCAGGTTTAAGTGGAACATTTAGTAATCTTCTTATTCCATTGCAATTAGGTGCTAGAGATATGGCTTCAGGATTTATGAATATGTTATCCTACTGGTTCTTTTTCCTATCTAGTTGTGTAATGATAGCTTCAATTTTTGTTGAAGGTGGACCTGCATCAGGTGGTTGGACTATTTATCCTCCTCTTAGCGCGCTTCCTGAAGCAATACCTGGTTCAGGTATGGGAATGACACTATGGATTATTTCAATGGCTTTATTTATTGTTTCTTCCTTATTAGGTAGCTTGAATTATATAGTAACAGTATTTAACTTAAGAACTAAAGGAATGACTATGACCAGAATGCCATTAACTATATGGGCATTCTTAATTACTGCAGTACTTGGGGTTTTATCTTTCCCAGTCTTATTCTCAGCAGTTCTTCTTTTATTCTTTGATAGGAGTTTCGGCACAAGCTTTTATCTCTCTGATATTTATATAGCCGGTCAGGCATTAGAAGTAGATGGAGGTAGTCCTGTATTATATGAACACCTATTTTGGTTTTTAGGACACCCTGAAGTATATATTATCTTATTACCTGCATTAGGTATTACTTCTGAGGTTATAGCCACAAATTCTAGGAAACCAATTTTCGGCTATAGAGCTATGATTGGATCAATTTTAGCAATCGCATTCATATCCTTTTTAGTTTGGGGACATCATATGTTTGTTACTGGAATGAACCCATTCTTAGGAGCTGTATTTACTTTTACAACTTTACTTGTGGCTATTCCATCTGCTGTGAAAGTATTTAATTACTTAACAACTCTTTGGAAAGGGAATATCAAATTTACTCCAGCAATGCTTTTTGCAATTGGATTAGTTTCAACATTTATTACAGGAGGTTTAACAGGAATCATTCTTGGAGACTCTGCTTTAGATATTAATGTTCATGATACTTATTTTGTGGTGGGTCACTTTCATATTGTTATGGGCTTATCTGGCACCTTCGGAATGATTAGTGGGATTTATCATTGGTTTCCAAAAATGTTTGGTAGAATGATGGATAAGAATCTTGGTTTCTTGCATTTTTGGACTACGATAGTTGCAGCTTATGGAGTTTTCTTTCCTATGCACTTTTTAGGCTTAGCAGGAGTGCCTAGGAGGTATTATGCAAATACAGAGTTTCCAATGTTTAACGAAATGTATGATATAAATGAATTAATCACTGTCTTTGCAATTATAGCAGCTGTAGGTCAGATATTCTTTATATTCAACATATTTTACAGCATGTTTAAAGGACCTAAAGCTCCTCAAAATCCATGGAGATCTACAACACTTGAGTGGACTACTCCAGTAGAACATTTACATGGTAATTGGCCAGGAGAATTGCCGGAGGTATATAGATGGGCCTATGACTATAGTAAGGTAGATGAAAATGGAGATTTTGTTGGAGGGGATGATTTCACACCCCAAACTGTGCCATTAAGAGAAGGTGAGGAAGATTTAAGCCATTAAAATAAAATATTTGAGATAAATGTCCTTAATTCGTTAAGGACATTTTTTTTGCTGTGAATTTAAAACGACTATCTATTTTTTTGCTTCTAATATTCAGAATAGGAAGTGTTAATTCCCAAGAATTTGAGAAAGAAATAAATGAAGCCTTAAAAGCAGAACCAAGACTAATTGCAAATTTGGATAGCAGGAATGCTTTTATCAGTTCCAGTGGTGTAAGAGTTTTAGGATTTAAAGTGGGTCTGCTATATGACGATATATTAGCGTTTGGTCTTGGTTACAACCAACTATCATCAACATATAGAAATACAATAATCTATCAGGGAGAAGAAGCAAGAGTTAAACTAGCCTATTGGTATCTATCACCTTATTTAGAGTATACTTTTTACCGAGATAATAAGTGGGAGCTTTCTATACCTGTTCAAATTGGAGTTGGCGAAAGCTATTATAAACTAGTAGACAAACAAGATAGAACCATATACAATAAGTTAGTAGTTAGCTATGAACCTGCAATATCATTTCAGTATCGAGTTTTAAATTATTTTGGCATTGGAATGGGAGTTGGATATAGGTTAATGATAATTCCAAATAGAGAGCTGGAAGAGCGTTTTACTTCCCCTGTTTATATGTTAAAATTTAAAGTCTATTTTGAAGACTTATACGATCGTATATTAGATTTATGAATTAGTTTTGTTATACTGAAATGAATTCCAATATAGATCCATCCTTTAATAATGAAGAAAAAGAGCTTGAAAAGGTTCTGAGACCCTTGAGTTTTGATGACTTTACAGGTCAAGAGAAGATAGTAGAAAATTTAAAAATATTTGTAGAGGCTGCTACTCAAAGAGCCGAAGCATTGGATCATGTTTTATTGCATGGTCCACCTGGTTTAGGAAAAACTACACTAGCTAATATTATTGCTAATGAACTTGAAGTATCTTTTAAAGTTTCTTCAGGACCTGTGCTTGAGAAACCTGCAGATTTAGCCGGTTTGCTTACTAATCTTGAAGAAGGAGATGTTTTATTTATAGATGAAATTCATAGATTAAGCCCAGTGGTGGAGGAATATTTATATTCTGCGATGGAAGATTACAAAATAGACATTATGATTGATTCTGGACCTAATGCCCGCAGTGTTCAGATAAAATTAAATCCATTTACACTTATAGGTGCAACTACACGTGCTGGTCTTCTAACGGCTCCTCTTAGAGCAAGATTTGGTATTAATTCAAGACTCGAATACTACGATAAAGACCTACTCTCCCACATAGTTAAGAGATCTGCAAGCATACTAAATGTAGTTATAAATAATGATGCAGCTTATGAGATTGCAGGAAGGAGCAGGGGAACACCTAGAATTGTTAATGCATTATTAAGAAGAGTAAGAGATTTTGCGCAAATAAAGGGCGATGGGTCAATAGATTTAGCCATTTCTAATTTGGCTTTGGAAGCTTTAAATGTCGACCAGCATGGGTTAGATGAAATGGACAATAGAATACTTGTTGCTATAATAGATAAGTTCAAGGGAGGCCCGGTAGGATTAACTACCATAGCAACTGCTGTTGGCGAACAAGCAGGAACTATAGAAGAAGTATATGAGCCTTTTTTAATAAAGGAAGGGTTTATTCAAAGAACTCCAAGAGGGAGAGAGGTTACAGATTTAGCTTACAGGCATCTTGGTAGAACACCTTCTAAAGAAAAAGGCACTCTTTTCGATCAATAGTGGATAAAAGCAAAATAACAAGACTCATAAAGCAGAAATCGTTCGAGTTAGGTTTTGATTATGTTGGAATTAGTCAAGCAAAAATGCTTACTGATGACGCAAAGAAACTAGAGAACTGGTTAAATAAGAATCATAATGGGCAAATGGCTTACATGGAAAACCATTTTGATAAAAGAGTAGATCCAAGAAAGCTTTTAGAGGATTCAAAATCTGTTGTTTCTTTGCTCTATAACTATCACACTAAAAAGGAACTAAAAAGTGGTTCTTACAAAATTGCAAAGTATGCTTTTGGCGAGGACTATCACTTTGTAGTTAGAGAAAAGCTAAATGAGCTACTTGATTACATTAACGAAACAGTTGGTTCTGTAAATGGAAGAGGATTTGTTGATTCAGCACCAATACTTGACAGAGCTTGGGCTAGAGAATCGGGGAATGGATGGATAGGGAAGAATAGTATGCTAATTAACAAAAGTCAGGGCTCAGATTTTTTTATTGGTTCTTTATTGTTGGATTTAGATTTAGAATATGATGGGCCAATTAAGGACTACTGTGGAAGCTGTACAAAATGCATAGATAGCTGCCCAACAGAAGCTATTCTGCCTCAAAGGACTATTGATTCCAATAGGTGTATTTCTTATTTAACTATTGAACTAAAAGAGGAAATTCTACCTAATAACTTAAGAAATAAGATGGAAGACTGGATTTTTGGTTGTGATATATGCCAAGATGTATGCCCTTGGAATAGATTTTCTGTAGAACATAAGGAAGAAAGATTCCACCCAAGTTTAAACCTATTGTCAATGTCAAAAAAAGATTGGGTTGATTTAGAAGAGGATTACTTCAAATCATTATTCAAAAAATCAGCTGTAAAAAGAACAAAATATGTTGGACTAAAACGAAACATTGAATTTATTAAGCAATAGAATTATAAGCTTCAAGAATTAAGTCCTTATAAACATGACCAAAAGTTGCTAAAGCCCAGGATTTAAGAACTATTGACTCTTTATGATTAAGCCATTTGCGCGATTTAAGTAATTCCTTTTTAAATAATCTTCTGTCAAAACTTACTCTCGTAAGTACTTTTTTACTCAATTCTAGCATATAATGTTTTCTTCAATTCGGATTACAATTTACAAAGAAAACGCTAGAGGAAAAACTAAATAAAACTTAAAAATTCTTAATGGTATATATCACTTAATTTCAGCTATTCACCCCATCTATATGAGCTGTTCTCAAGACCAATGAGGTCAACTATTCTATCAACAACAGTCATAGCTGCCTCATCAATTGAGGATGGATTACTATAATAAGATGGAACTGCAGGACAAATTATGCCTCCTGCTTCTGAAACAGCAAGCATATTCTTTAAATGAATTGTATTTAAAGGGGTTTCTCTCGCAACTAAAATTAACTTTCTCCTCTCCTTTAAAATTACATCTGCTGCTCTTGTTGTTAGGTCATTAGAAATGCCGGAAGCAATTCTGCCTAAGGTTCCCATGCTGCACGGAACAATTACCATTGTATCGTATTTTGCAGATCCTGAAGCAAAGGGAGCCATAAAATCATTTTTTGAGTAATTTGAAAAAGTGAATTTTTCATAGGACCTATCTCCAATTTCACTTTCCCAAACAAATTTTGCATTATCAGACATGATAAGTCCTATTGCTTCGCATTGATTTTCAAGCTTTTCTAATTTTTCAAGTAGTAATTTGGCATATATGGCACCCGATGCTCCTGTAATGGCAATTACAATTTTTCTTTTCTTATTCTCCATAGAATTCATACCGCAATGAAATACTTAAGTAAGAATGAAACATTCCACTATTAAATAAAAACCTACCGCCACTGTCGAAGTCTCTAACAGGAACAATAGAGTTGTTATAACGCCAGTTCATGATTAGATGTTCTGTAAATTCAAAATCAATACCCACTAAAAACCCAAAATCCCAATCTTTAAATTGATTGATGTTTTCATCTAAATCTATTGGGCCATTTTCATCCTCTAAGTACTGATTGATTAGTGTCCCAAAGTACATGCCTCCATCAAATTTGAATCGCTTATATGGTATTCTTGCCATGATTGGAATTTCAATGTAGTCTAATCTTAAAAGAAAAAAATCTGTGTCCCCTTCACTAGTTTTTGGATTTCTTCTGCTACCTTTTTGACTATAATTAATTTCTGCCTGAAGATTAAACTTTTCAGAAATATCTATATCTGTGTAAATACCTAATAATAAACCTGCTTTATTAAATCCTGCATAATTGTCTCCTGATATTTGAGATGCATTGATACCAGCGGTAAATCCGGCATTAAACGATTGTGAAAAAGTGGCACTTGTTACTAAAAGTAAAAGAATAAATAGAATCTGTTTTAAACTTAAAAAAACTACAATTCTATTATGCATTATAACTATTTTATTTTAGCAGCATTTGCCTGCATTACTTCGTAGGAACTTACGTCATTATCAAAGATAAATGATACTGTTTCCACATTATCAGCATTCCAATCGGGATTAAATGGAAATACAAATTGTATGGTTTGTTTCTCACCTTGTTCTGCAGGCGCTAAGTTCTTCCCAAAAGTATCATCATTAACCACCTTTCTTAGAACGTGTCTATGGTTATAGTCAGGAATTTCATTAGGAACTACAGAGGATGGGAATTTTTGCCAATCTATAATATTATCCTCTAACACATAGGTTTGTAAATTAAAATTTCCAGCAATAGTTTGCAACCATTCAAGTTCAACATTTATTCTTAAAATATTAGCTGCTTCGCTGTAAAAATTTGTTATGTTAATTGTTGCTACTGGAGCATCATTTTCTATTGCTCTTATAGAGTTTTCCCAATTATCCTTACCTTCTACAATGCCACCTATTCTACTTACAATACCACTTGGATAACCACTTCCTTTATGAAAAGTATTTAAGTAGTCATTAGAATGGGGTAGTACTCTGTAGTCGTTTCTATACTTATCGCCTACAAAATTTGGAAGAGCAAATGTTCCTGCATGAATACCAACAGGTATTAGTTGCTCTTGATAAATGCTATCTAAACGTACTATTTCTTTAGTGCCTTCGGGACAGAAAATACACTTCATACCTGTAAATTCTTCTAGAACGATAAATCTTTTGTCGTTTACTGGACTTGTTTTTTCAATCCAAGTATTAGACTCTATTAAAACTCTAAGTTCAGAAGTATCTGCTATGTTTAAGGATTGATCAATAATAAACTCTGTATCTCCAAAGTCTACAGAGGTCCCAGAGTCTTTCGGGATGGGGTCGTCAATCTTATCACAAGAGATAACAATGAAAGCTATAATTAAGCTAATTAAATATTTTCTTTTTTCCATAATTCTAAAAACTACTAGTTACAGATAGGTATAAACCATTAGATGCTGGAACTACTCTACAAACACCTCCTACGCAAAAAATTCCCGCCCTTTGCCTTCCATAACTCAAACTTATTCTATTACCGCCATCAACATATCCCATAGAGGCGTTATAATAATGCACTCGTAGATTTGGGTCTGGATTACCAAAATTATACTGATCTAAAAATGCAAAAAACCAGTGTGGTGCATAGGAGTATTCTAATAATAAAGTTACCCAATCTCCTTGGTCTTGTTTAGTTAGCAACACTTGTGCTTCCGTTCTTAAAGATTTTTTTTGAGCAAACTTATAAGTTACATCTGCAATACCAACATCTGCATAAATTATAGGAGCGCCAGGTTTTCCTTCTATAACATCTTGGTTATAAACTAAGTTCGCATAGGTAAATCTTCCTGTCACTTTTTTAGAAAACTTTTTATTTAGTTGCACATTGAAATCTTTAAAGAATACTTCTCCTAAACTAAAATACTTTGACTCATATCCTTGTCGAGAGGTTGCATCATCATTTAGCTGTGTAGTATCTAAATTATTAGCAGTAGCAATGTTTAAGAGGATATCCATACCTCTTTTACCACCTAATAACGTTCCTTTTTTAAATTTATAAATCAAATCTGCCTGAAAAGCAATCTCTCCATTTAATTGCGTTGCATACGGGTAAAGCGTGGCTAATAAATTATAGGTATGTTGTTTAGTTAAAGCGGGAATAAAGTTAATTAGTAGGTCTTGCTGTCCTGCAGTTCTATCAGAACGAAAACTCATGTTGTCGTTTCTTTTGGCAGCAAGCACTAATCCGAAGCCTTTACGAGAATAAGATGTTTGTAGAAAAATAGCTTCTCCAGGCTTGTAAATAAATCCATTATCTGCCGATGGATCATTATACTTATATGCGTACTCTCCATTGAAGTTGAAATAACCTCTGTTTATATTTATTCTTCCTGCAAATGAACCAACATTTTCAGGCAAGACTAATTGAGAATTTAGGTCTTGCTGGTATTTGCTAATGCCACTAAATCCAACAATAACTCTTGTTTTGCTTTCTGAATACTTGCTAAAAAGATCATTAAGGGTAATATCAACATCTAGACCTCTTACTATTCCATCACCATATTCAAAAAAGAGCCTTTGTTTACCTATGACACCGGTTAATTTCACACCTTTTGCCAAATCATATTTAAGACGTACTCCATCCATTACATTATCATAACCCAGTCCTCTTTCTTCATAAGTTCTAAAAATAAGTCCATTACCAAATTGCTCATAAAAGTTACCAACTGTGATAGATAGCTTATCTTGAGTGTAGGATGCAAAACGATAGGTAATACCACTTCCTTGATATCCAGGAGGAAAGCCAAGAAGAGCATTTAAATAACTTTCGTAACGCACTCCAGTGGAGAAATTTCCATTGGTGTAAACTAGATTTAAAAAACCATTTGACAATATTTTCTCTGGTACATCTTGGGCGCCAATTAATGTATCTTCTTGATAATACTGAGCATCGAATTGAAAGTTTCCTCTTATTTGTCCTTTTGAAAGTGTTTCTTGAAAGCTTTGACCTGTAAGGCTATTAAAACCAAACAAAACACCAATCAACAAGCAGCTTAGCTTGCTGAAATTGCGTATTTGTATTCTCATTTAGTTAGTTAGTTAGAAAAAATTATTTTATGCTTTGGCCTTCAGATAGTTTTTTTACCAATTCAAATAACTCATATTCATCGCCTTCTGAATACGAATTGTGTTGCCAAACAATTTGCCCATCTCCATCAACTAAAAAAGTATGAGGCACATTATTAACTCCTAAAGCTCGTTTAAAGTCGCCATTAGGGTCGATATATACTTCATATTCCCAACCTTTACCATTAACGTAAGGAGCTACCTTGGCCATATTTCTTGTATCATCAATAGAAATTGCTACAAGTTTAACTCCCGTTTCTTCTTGCCAATCTTCATAAAGTTCTGTGATGTTATTTAATTCTCTTTTGCATGGAGCACACCAGGTTGCCCAAAAGTTTATAATGATAGGTTTTCCATCATTTTTAATTTCAGAAGTATTGAACTTTGATCCATTAAGCTTTTGAACATCTACAGCAGGGATAACTCTGTTGCTTTTTTCTTGAGCTAATGCAACAGTAGCTATAGAAATAGCAAATATGGTTAATAGTATCCTAAAATGTTTCATGTGATTTAGTAAAAATTAGATTCTTGCTAAATTACAAATTCCGAATAATACTTTTCCTTATCTTTGAATATTGTAAATTATTGTGTTATGAAGAAAGTTTTATTATCTATTGTTTTTATTTTACTATTCACATCGATATCATTCTCCCAGAATACTATTGAGATTTATAACAATAATCTGCAAAGTGTAGTGGATGACACCATTACATTTCAGCATGGGATAGATTTAACCTCTCCATATAATGACTTTGAACACAAGGATTTTGTAAAGGTTGTAAATAATACCTCAGATACTGTTCCAATAAGAGTAAGAAGATATGAAAGACAAATTATTGATAGTACAATGGATTACTTCTGCTGGAATAGCTGCTTTGATGCCCAGTATTCAGGATCTTTACCTGTATGGGATGTTCCAGATATAGTAACTGTGCTTCCAAATGACACCGCAGGAGGTGTACAAGGTTATACCGTTTATTTTGTGCCTTATTACAGAGATGCAATTTCAGGTGCAAGAATCGGGAATAATAGACCCGGTGTTGCGGTATATGAATATGAATTTTATTCCGGAGAATCAAGGTCTTCTCTTTTTATTAAATGGGTTTTTAGTGATATCACTAGCATAGATGAAAATAGAATTAATCCTGTCGCTTTTAAATTATACCCGAATCCTGCAATCGATCAAACAACTCTAAGATTCGAAAAAGCAATCGAATCTGAAAGAACTCAATTAGCAGTGTTTGATTTGATGGGTAAAAAAGTGATGGAAACTAATTTAAATGTTGGTCAAGAAGAGTATTTCTTAAACCTTTCTGGATTTAATAAAGGTATTTACTTTGTTTCTATTATTTCAGAGGGAGTTGTTTCAAAAACTTCAAAGCTAGTGGTTCACTAGAACTCTTTTTACTTCTTCTAACCCTTCTTCTGCTTTTTTATTTATTAAGTGCCACTTATTAGGGTAATTTCTTTGTGGGATATTTGGATCTATTAAAAAGCATTCACATTCATTACTCACTGCTTGTATAAGTCCTGCTGCAGGGTAAACATTTAATGAAGTTCCTATTGTTATAAAGATATCTGCTTTTTGAATAATTTTCTCTGCATCCCAAATTTTCGGAACTTCTTCACCAAACCATACAACATGTGGTCTTAACTGATGGCCATCTTCGCCTTTATCATTTAAACTTAAATCGTGTTTCCAATCATAAATTAAATCAACATTTACCTCGCTCTTAACCTTCAATAATTCACCATGAAGATGTAGAACTTTTGTTGAACCTGCCTTTTCATGTAGGTTATCAATATTTTGGGTGATTACGGTAACATCATATTTTTTTTCAAAATCAAAAACAAGTTTATGAGCCTTGTTTGGCTTAGCTTTTAATAATTGACTTCTACGCATATTGTAAAACTCAAGAACTACTTTAGGTTGTTTTCTCCACGCTTCCATAGTGGCTACATCTGATATTTTGTGGGTTTCCCATAATCCATCATGATCTCTAAACGTCTTTAATCCACTATCGGCACTCATACCTGCACCACTAAAAACAACCAAACTTTTCTTTTTCCCCATCCTAATTTATAAATTTATTTCACTCTTAAACAATGTCGAATGCTTACATTTATCGACCCTAAAAATAAGTCAAATGGCTCACTCTAGAAAGCAAATTGAAGCATTAGAATATCATTCAGAAGGAAAACCTGGAAAAATTGAAATAAGACCTACTAAACCTTATAGTTCTCAAAGAGATTTGTCCCTTGCCTACTCTCCTGGCGTAGCAGAACCATGTAAAAGGATAGAGAAAAATAAGGAGGATGTATATAAGTATACTTCTAAAGGTAATCTGGTAGCTGTTATTAGTAACGGAACAGCTGTGCTTGGGTTGGGCGACATTGGGCCAGAGGCTTCTAAACCAGTGATGGAAGGTAAAGCTCTACTTTTTAAAATTTTTGCAGATATTGATGTTTTTGACATTGAAGTGGATTGTAAAGATGTAGACTCTTTTGTATCCACTGTAAAAGCAATATCTCCCACCTTTGGAGGAATTAATTTAGAAGACATTAAAGCTCCTGAATGCTTTGAAATAGAAAATAGGTTAAAGAAGGAGTTGAATATTCCTATCATGCATGATGATCAACATGGTACTGCTATAATTTCTTCTGCAGCATTATTGAATGCTCTAGAACTAGCAAATAAAAAGATTGAAAAGGTTAGAATTGTAGTTAACGGAGCAGGTGCTTCTGCAATGGCTTGTGTTAAATTATATATTGCTCTTGGTGCTAGAAAGAAAAATATCATAATGCTTGATAGTAAGGGAGTTATAAGAAAAGATAGAAATGATCTTACCGAGTATAAAGAATATTTTGCAACTACAGAGAAGCTTGACCAACTAGAAGACGCAATTAAGGGCGCAGATGTATTTTTAGGTTTGTCAAAAGGAAATATCCTTAGTAAGGGTATGATAAAGAGTATGTCATCAGACCCAATAGTTTTTGCCTTAGCTAATCCTGACCCTGAAATACCTTATTCTGATGCAATGTCTGCAAGAAAGGATATAATAATGGCAACAGGAAGATCAGACCATCCTAATCAAGTTAACAACGTTTTAGGTTTCCCATTCATATTTAGAGGTGCTTTAGATGTTAGGGCTACTACTATAAATGAAGAGATGAAGCTTGCTGCTGTTTATGCTATTGCAAAAATTGCAAAGGAGCCAGTTCCTGAAGAGGTGAATCAAGCATATAGCTCTAAAAATTTATCTTTTGGAAGAGAATTTATCATTCCTAAACCTATGGATCCTAGACTTTTGATGTCCGTTGCACCTGCAGTAGCAAAAGCAGCAATGGATTCTGGGGTTGCTCAAGCACCTATTAGTGATTGGAATGAATATAAAGTTCAATTAAGTAGAAGATTAGGCTTAGATAATAAGCTTATTAAAAACATGGTTTCAATAGCAGAAAGAGACCCACAAAGGGTAGTTTTTGCAGAAGCAGATAATTATAAAGTATTAAAGGCTGCACAAATAGTAAACGACGATAAAATTGCAATACCTATTCTCTTAGGAAGAAGAGAAAAGATTGAGAATTTAATTGCGGAGAATAAGCTAGATTTAGAAGGAGTTGAAATAATTGATCCTAAGGCAGAAGAAATGCGTTCCAAAAGATATGAATATGGAGATGCTTTTTTTGAAAAAAGACAGAGGAGAGGGGTAACTCAATACGAGGCAAGGCAGAAAATGCGAGATAGAAATCATTTTGGGGCAATGATGGTGCAGCAAGGAGATGCAGATGCTTTAATTAGCGGTATTACAAGAAATTATCCGGAAACTATTCGTCCGGCATTACAAGCTATAGGAACGGAAGAAGGGGTAAACAAGATAGCAGGCATGTACATTGTTATTACTAAAGATGGACCTGTTTTCTTTGCAGATACTACCATAAATGTAAATCCTACGGCTGAAGATCTCGCTGATATTGCCGAATTAACAGCTAAGTCAGTAGAAAGATTAAAAATAAAACCAAGAATTGCAATGTTATCTTTTGCAAACTTTGGCTCTTCTGAATTTGAAGAATCTAAAAAAGTTGGAGAGGCAGTTCGAATCCTACATAAAAGAAACCCTAACTTGATAGTAGATGGAGAACTTCAAGCAAATTTTGCTTTAAATCAAGAGATGATGAAAGAGAAGTTTAATTTCTCAAAACTAATTGACAAAAAAGTAAATGTCTTGATTTTTCCTAACCTTTCAGCTGGAAATATCGCTTATAAATTAGTCCAAGAAATGGGGGAGTTAGAAGCTATTGGCCCTGTTTTATTAGGCTTAAAAAAGCCACTTCATATATTGCAATTAGGAAGCGGAGTTAGAGAAATTGTTAACATGGTCACTATCGCTTCTGTGGATGCTCAAACAAGAAAATAGAACAATATGATATCTCATATCCACGGCAGACTAGTTGAAAAAAACCCAACATTTGTTGTTATTGATTGTAATGGTGTAGGCTATCATCTTAATATTTCCTTAAACACATACGGGAAAATAGGAGAAGATGAAAACTGTAAGCTTTATACACAGTTTATCGTCAGAGAAGATGCTCAACTTCTATATGGATTTCATGATAAAGCAGAAAGACAATTATTTCAGTTGTTGATTTCTGTTTCTGGAGTTGGAGCTGCTACTGCCCTTATGGTTTTATCTTCTGCAAATGCCTTTGAAATACAAGAAGCCATTATAAATGGAGATGTTGCCTGGTTTAAAAGTGTAAAGGGTATTGGACCAAAATCTGCCCAGCGAATTATTATTGATTTAAAAGATAAAGTGGCCCTAGATTCAACTTCTGAAAATATTTCTATGTCTTTAGACAATACGATAAAGCAAGAAGCGTTATCTGCACTGGTGATGTTAGGTTTTAATAAGAACCAAGCTGAAAAATCAATTAATAAAATCCTTAGAAATAACCCTGAAGCTGGTATTGAAGATCTTATCAAAATAGCACTGAAGGGATTGTAAAAAGAAAGATTGTTTGAGATTTAGGACTAGCAATATTGGCAGGCTTATCTTCCCTTTTGGCTTGGTAGGAACCTTTTTTGGCTCACTTTTGGCTTTCAATCCAATTGCTGTGCCTACTAGCAATCTACATTCATTTTTAGAGGAAATACCGGATTCTACAGAGGATGATTCTGCAGATATTAAGCTCATTTTTCCTTTTGATGATAAAAGCAATGAAGGCTTAAATCAAACGGAAAGCCCACTCTATTTTGGAGATCCATCTAATGTAAATAAGTCATTTGAATATGACCCTGAAACAGGGCAATACAATTACTTTCAAAAAATAGGAGAAAGAGATTATAGAAACCCTTCTTATATGAGTTTAGAAGAGTATTTGGAATATGATATGGAGAAAAGTCAAAAGGACTTTTGGAGGCAAAAATCAGATGCTGAAACGCTTAACGAAACGCAAGGATTTAGACCCCAGATTAATGTAAAAGGGGAATTGTTTGATAGAATATTTGGTGGGAATACTATCGATATAAGACCCCAAGGTTCAGCTGAACTTTCTTTTGGAATCAATACCTCTAGAAGGGAAAATCCAATCTTACCTGAAAGACAAAGAAGAACAACAACCTTTGATTTTAACCAGAAAATACAATTAAATGTTATTGGGAATATTGGGGAGAAACTGAGAATTCAAACAAGTTATAACACAGAAGCCACTTTTGATTTTGAGAATCAAGTAAAGTTGGAATATACCGGGTATGAAGATGAAATAATTCAAAAGATCGAGGCTGGTAACGTTTCTTTTCCGCTTCAAAGTTCATTGATTACCGGTAGCCAAACATTGTTTGGAGTTAAAACAGAACTACAATTCGGAAGGTTAAGAGTGACAACTTTGTTTTCTCAAGAAAAAGGGGAAAAGAAAGAAATAAATATATCTGGTGGCGCACAAGTACAAGAATTTGAAAAGTCAGCAGCACAGTATGAAGAGAATAAACACTATTTTCTTTCTCATGCTTTCAGAGAAAACTATGAAAAAAATCTTGCAAACCTTCCTCGAATAACTTCTAGGTTTAATATTACTGCAGTTGAAGTTTATATTACCAATACTCAGGGAGCTTTTGAGAATACAAAAAATATACTTGCTTTTACTGACTTAGGAACTGATAGGAGAGTTTATAATACTGCTGCTGTTAATTTAAATGGCAACCCAGTAACTGCAGATAATGGGTCTAATGACCTCTATAGAAATTTAGATGGTGGTATTCCAGGCTCAGATCAAATTAGAAACTTTAGTAACGCCGATGCAATACTTCAAAACTTTGGACTAGTTAGTGGATCAGATTATGAGACATTAGAGAATGCTGTTCTTCTTTCACCGAATGAGTACACCCTAAACCCTGAGCTTGGTTATATTTCTTTAAATAGGACCTTAAACCCTCAAGATGTTTTAGCAGTTTCGTACCGATATACTTATAACGGACAAGTATACCAAGTTGGAGATTTGTCTACTGATGGTAACGATGGTCAAGAGGCTCTTTTTCTTCAGTTGCTTAAAGGAACAATTATTAACCCCTCACTTCCAAGCTGGGATTTGATGATGAAGAATGTTTACTCTTTAGAAGCATTTAATATTAGTCAAGAGAATTTTACCTTTGAAATATGGTACTTGGATGAAGAAACTGGTGTTGAGGTTCCTTATTTCCCACAGGGCAAAAATTCAACAAAACCTTTAACGAATGTTTTAGGCTTAGATAGGATTTCAGTAAATAATGAGCCTTTTGCTGATGGTATTTTCGATTACCTTCCTAATATAACAATCAATCCTCAAAATGGTAGAGTCTATTTTCCTGTACTTGAACCTTTTGGTGATTATTTAAAATCAACTTTTGATAATCCAAGTTTAGCTCAAAAATTTGCTTTTGATTCTCTTTACTCCACAACAAGAATTCTTGCAGAACAAGATGTAAATCATAATCGATTTACATTTCGAGGGAGGTACCAATCTAGCTCAGGTTCAGAGATTTCATTAAATGCCTTTAATATTCCACAAGGATCAGTTACCGTTACGGCAGGAGGTGCACAATTAACTGAAAATGTGGATTACACTGTAGATTATAATTTAGGAAGAGTGAAGATATTGAATGAAGCAATTTTAGCTTCAGGGCAGCCAATTAAGGTTTCTCTAGGAAGTAACTCTTTATTTAATATTCAAACCAAAACACTTTTAGGAACTCGATTTGACTATAGAATTTCTGACGATATAAATATTGGAGGTACCATTCTAAACTTAACGGAAAGACCTTTAACAAGGAAAATAAATATTGGCGATGAGCCTATTTCAAACACAGTAGTAGGTATAGATGGTACTTTTCAAACTAATGCCGATTTTTTAACAAGAGCAGCTGATTTATTACCATTTTATTCAACAAAGGAAAAATCAACATTAACAGTAACCGCTGAAGCTGCTAGGCTATTTCCTGGTAACTCAAGAGCTATTACTAAGTCGGGGATAGCCTATATAGACGATTTTGAAGGAAGCCAAACCGTTATCGATATAAGGGCAGCTAACGCTTGGACGTTGGCAAGTACTCCGCAAGGTCAAGATGATTTATTTCCTGAAGGAAATTTAAATGGACAAAGGGACTATGGCTATAATAGAGCCCAATTAAACTGGTATACAATTGACCCATTATTTTTTAGAAATGATAATAGAACACCCGACAATATCAAGAACTCTCCTAGTCAGTCAAATAACTATTCTCGTGAAATATTAGAAACGGAAGTTTTTCCAAACAAAGACCCAGAGCCTGGATTGATAAATAATCTACCTACTTTAGATTTAGCATTTAGACCGAATATTCGGGGACCTTATAATTATGAAACTTCAGGGGGAAATTATTCTGCTGGATTAAATAGAGATGGAACCCTAGCTAGTCCTTCTACAAGATGGGGAGGTATAATGCGAGATATTCAATCAAGTGATTTCGAAGCTTCTAATGTAGAGTTTATACAGTTTTGGATTATGGACCCTTTTAATGAAGAAGATGGTAACCCAAATCATAGCGGAGGGGAGTTGTATTTTAATATTGGTTCTATTTCTGAAGATGTATTAAAGGATTCAAGAAAGAGTTTTGAGAATGGATTTCCTATAGATGGTTCCAATACAAATACAGCACCTACAATATGGGGTAGAATTCCTACTGTTCAAACTGTAGTAAATGCTTTTGACAATAATCCTGATTCCAGAGAATTTCAAGATATTGGATTAGATGGTAGGTCGGATAGTCAAGAAAGAGACTTCTTTTCTACGTATCTAAGTGATCTTGCAACTATTGTAGACCCAAGTGTTTTTCCGCAATTTCAGAACGACCCTTCAAATGATAATTACCATTATTATAGAGGAAGCGATTATGATCAGCAAGGATTAACTATCTTAGAAAGATATCAGATGTTTAACGGTCATGAAGGAAACTCTCCAACTGCAGAACAATCGCCAGAATCTTATCCAACAGCTGCTACTACTTTGCCAGATCAAGAAGATGTTAATAGAAACTTCAATTTGGATAGAACAGAGAGCTATTACCAATATAAAGTAGATTTAAACCCTGCACTCCTGCAGCCTAACAATGTTGGAGCAGGTTATATTACAGATGTTGTAAGAGCAACTAAAAATGTTAATGGAGTTACTAAAACGGTCAATTGGTATCAGTTCAAAATTCCAATTAGGAGTCCTGAAAAAGTTATAGGAGACATTAGAGACTTTAAGTCTATTCGCTTTATGAGGATGTTTTTAAAAGGTTTTAACGAAGAGGTTATTGTTCGATTTGCTCGTTTAGGCTTAGTTAGGGGAGAATGGAGAACATATACTGGAGAAGAAACACCACCAGGAGATGTAATAGGAGGAGAACCCGGAAATACTACCTTCAATATTGGGGCAGTAAACGTAGAAGAGAATTCCAATAGAGTACCTATTAATTATACCATTCCTCCTGGAATAGATAGAGAAATAGATTTTGGGACTACCAACCTAAGGCAATTAAATGAGCAGTCTTTATCTCTAGAGGTTTGTAACTTAGAAAACGGATTTACAAAATATGCTTTTAGATATTTAGACTTAGATATTAGGCAATATGGAAGAATAAAGATGTATGCTCATGCTGAGGCAGGTACAGATAATTCTGCTCTTGAAGATGGAGATATATCCATAGTACTAAGATTGGGAACCGATTTTGAAAATAACTACTACGAATATGAAGTTCCTTTGGCAGTGACAAGAGCAGGACAAAATGCGCCTGAGCAAGTTTGGCCTAGTTCTAACGAAATTAACTTGCAACTAGATAAATTTATACAAGCAAAACAAAATAGAAATAGGCAAACGGTTTCTCCAGGAGGTTCTATTGCAGGAGTGTATGAAACAGCAGATGGAAATAATACTATTAGAATTCGAGGAAACCCCAACCTAGCGGAAGTTAGAGTAGTTATGATTGGAGTTCGGAATAGAAGTGCAATTGCAGGAAACTTAACCGATGATGGCTTACCTAAATGTGCGCAAGTTTGGGCAAATGAATTGCGTTTATCAGACTTTAATAATACAGGAGGATGGGCATCTGTAGCTAGAATGAATGCCCAAATTGCAGATTTGGGAACTGTAAATTTATCAGGAAGCATGAGTACTCCCGGATGGGGAAGCTTAGAGCAAAAGTTAAATGAGAGACAGAGGGAAACTAGGCAACAATATGATTTATCTACTACCCTAGATTTAGCTAAGTTTTTACCTGAAGGAGCAAATGTTACCATTCCGATGTATTACTCTATTTCAGAAGCAATTGTAAGACCTGAGTTTAATCCACTTGATCCGGATATAAAAATGAAAGACTTTTTACGTTCCGAAGAATTAACAAAAGACTACAAAGACTCTATACTTAGAATCACAGACGACTACACAAGAAGGAGAAGTTTAAATTTTACGAATGTTAGAAAAACTCCCGGGCCAAATAAGAAAAAGTCTCATTTTTATGATGTAGAAAACTTGGCATTTACTTATTCCTTTACTCAATTATATAAACGGGATGTAAATACAGAGATTGATAAATTAGAAACTTACCGTGGTGCAATAAATTATAGTTTTTCTGGAAAAGCTAAAAATATAGAACCTTTCAAGAATTCTGAATTTCTTAAAAAGAGAAAGTATCTCAAAATAATAAAGGACATAAACTTTAATCCTTCCATAAATCAAATTAGTATTCAGAATGGCTTTGACAGGTCTTACCATGAAAGACAGGCCAGGAATATCAGCAACTTTGGTAATTCAGCTTTTGTATTTGAGTCACCTGCTTTCTATCAGAAATCTTTCAATTGGTCAAGAATTTATACTTTACGTTACAATCCTGCAAAATCTATAACTTTTAATTTTAATGCCACTAATCTTGCATTGATAAGCGAACCTGCAGGAAGAGTAGATCGAAGGGAAGAAGAAAATTACGATCAATTTAAGTCTGAAGTTTGGGAAAGTATAAAAGGCTTTGGAGATAATACAAACTACAACCATGCTTTTGATATCAATTATACAGTGCCTTTAAATAAGCTTCCTGGTTTAGACTTTATTAATGTTAGTACCAGGTACTCTGCCACCTATGCTTGGAACCTTGTTGGGAATCCAAGTGATACAGCCAATCTTGGTGCAACTATCAGGAACTCTAATACTAAAAGCATACAGGGGTCTATGAACATGGACAATTTGTATAATAAGTTCCAATATGTAAGAGACTTGAGGGACCCAAATATCGATAATCGATTTGTTTACAAGGAAAAGGATAAAAAAGAAAGAAAGAAAGAAGAGAAAGAAAAAAGGAAAGAAGAAAAGAGAGCAGAAAAAGAAGCTTCGGAAAATTCTGCAGCTGCTGAAGACTCTGAAGAAAGGAATAGTGAAAAGGAACCGACTAATCAAAGCACAAATGACAATGATCAGGAGCAACAGAATTCGAGAAGGAGAAGAAATGAAGTAGAGGAAGAAGAACCCGATACTTTAGAGCAGAAAAAATTTATACTACAGCGATATCTATTTGATAATGCTCTTTTTGCTGTAATGAGTTTAAAGACAATCTCCGTAAACTACAATGAAACCCAAGGAACTATACTTCCAAATTTTTCTGAAAACTCAAGTATTTTGGGAATGGCGCCGGGCTGGGGTGCGCCAGGCTTTGGATTTGTAAGCGGATTTCAGCAAGAAGGAGATCAATTCTTAAATGAAGCAAATGAGAAGGATTGGTTAGTAAGGGATGTATTTGTAAGTGGAGATTTTTCTAAAACCTATAGCAAGCAGTTAAGCATTAGAGCTACCATAAGACCTATTAATGGCTTGAGGATTCAATTAAATGCAACAAAAAATGAAAGCCAAAGTGTTTCCAGATTCTTTTTCTATGATGATGATTCTCTAAGATATAATTTCGACTCCCCTCCAATTGTTAATGGCAGTTACAGTATGTCCATCATTAGCTGGAAAACCGCATTTATAAACGACGATGAGGTAACCTTTGAAAACGAAACTTTTGACCAGTTAAGAGCAAATAGATTAACGATAGCAGAAAAACTTGCAGCACAAAATATCAATTCTGGAGATTCATTGCAGGGAGAATTTCCTGAAGGTTACGGAGAGACTGCCCAAGAGGTACTACTTTATTCTTTCCTTGCTGCATACACAGGGAAAAGTGCGGGAGGTATCAATGTGGGAGATATAACAAAGGAGTTGCCCATGCCTAACTGGAACATAACTTATGATGGACTATCTAGGCTCCCATTTTTTAAGAAATATTTTAGATCCATTACCTTGGGTCATGGTTATCGTTCTACTTTTAGTATTGGTTCCTATACAAGAAATCCCAGATTTGATGAGGAAAATGGAGCTCCTTCGGTTAAAGACCCCAATGGAAATTTTATAGCAGATAAGCAATACAGCACTGCTACAATTTCAGAACAGTTTAGCCCTCTGATAAATGTGGATATGACTTGGAATAACAGCTTGTTAACCAAAGTAGAATTCAGACAAGATAGAAATGTATCTCTAAGCTTTGCAAATAATCAAGTGACAGAGGTAAAAGGAAAAGAATATATCATTGGATTAGGGTATAGATTGACCAATTTAAAATTGCCTTTTAAGGTTGGAAAGGTGGAGCGTTCAAGTGACTTAGATTTACGTGCAGATATATCTATTAGAGATAATAAAACGGTAATAAGAAGGGTTGTTGAAAATAGAAATGAATTAACGGCTGGACAAAGAATATTTTCTATAAAATTTACAGCCGACTATAGGTTGAGTAATAAGTTGAATGTTAGATTCTTCTTTGATAGAGTGGCAAATACGCCTTTAATCTCTACAACCTTTCCAACAGCAAATACCAATGCTGGAATTAGTTTGCGATTTACACTTTCACAATAAGAAGCTAAATACTATTTTTGCGCAAAATAAAAACCTCATAATAATGAATATTCCTGCAGATTTAAAATATACTTCAGACCACGAGTGGATTAAAATGGATGGTGACATCGCAATAATAGGAATCACTGACTTTGCTCAAGGGGAGTTAGGTGATATTGTTTATGTTGAAATTGAAACAGAAGGAGAAACACTAGATAAAGGAGAAGTTTTTGGAACAGTAGAAGCTGTCAAAACAGTTTCAGACCTTTTTATGCCATTAAAAGGAGAGATTATTGAAGTAAATAGCGACATTGAATCTGAGCCTGAATCTGTTAACGCAAGTCCTTATGAAAAGGGTTGGATGATTAAAGTTAAATTGGATAATCCTGCAGATGCTGATTCTCTCTTGACAGCAGAACAGTACGAGGCTGAAGTAGCTTAAACTATTTATTATAAATATCTTATTGTAATATTAATATTTTGATAACGTTATATTCTTTAGATAAGATTATTTTGGTATTTAAACAATAGTACATGAAATATTTACTGCAATTCGAATTTCAGGTTGAGAAAAATTCTAAGTATTGGTTTCCTTTTTTTTATGATGCAGAATCTTTAGAAGATGCTAAGTCTTTTGGAAATGATGTTTATAAATCAATAGATGAAAACTTTGACAGAGTATATTCTTACTCAGTTGAAGAATTCAATAACGAATCATATTTAAATAAAATTGTTGATGATTATATAAAAGATGAAAGGAAAGGAGAACTTTCGATTTTAACAATTTCAAATTCTACATTTCGTATTAGACAACTGAATTCAGAGGCAGATAAAACTATATTATTTAATAAGGAGTTTCTTTTTGAATCTTACAATAAGAAAGAAATTTCTTATTTAGACTTTCATAGAACCACATTACTAACAAGAAATGTCTCAAATAATATTAATAACTTTAGTGATTATTTAATAGTTAAATTAACTAGTAAAGCAGGAATTATTATGGATCCAAAGAAAAACCCAAAGGCTGACCTAGAAAATAAAAAGGGAGTGTTCTTCCTTATAGGTTTAGTACTAGTACTAGCCACTGTTCTTATTGCATTTGAGTGGAAGACTTACGAAGATGGTCCAAGTAGTTTAGGGAAACTGCAAGTAGATGATATTGAGGAGGAAATAATTCCTATTACTCAGCAAAATCAGCCACCACCGCCACCACCGCCACCACCGCCACCACCACAAGAAATCTTAGAGATAGTAGAGGATGATGTGGAAATAGAAGATGAATTAGAGATTCAAGATTCTGAGGCAGATATGGATACAGAAATTTTTGAAGTTCCTGAAGAAGTTATTGAAGAGCCCGAAATTTTTACTATAGTAGAGGATATGCCTGTTTATCCAGGTTGTGAAGGCGCGGGATCTAAAGAAGAGATTCAAAACTGTACCAATAATGAGATTTATAAATATATAGCGAAGAATACTAAATACCCAGCCATGGCTAAAGACGCTGGTGTAAGCGGCACTGTTTACATAAGATACTTAGTCAATGAGAAAGGGAAAGTTTCTAATGTGGAGATTCTTAGAGGCGTAGCAGGAGGCTCTTCTTTAGACAAAGAGGCTGTTAGAGTTATTGAAAGTTTGCCTTCTATGAAACCAGGAAAGCAAAGAGGAAAGCCTGTTAGAGTGCAGTACACTGTGCCAGTTAAATTCAACTTAAGATAATTTTATAGAATAGAAAATAAAAAAGGGACGCAAGCGCGTCCCTTTTTTTATGGATTTAAGAACAATTTTAAGGATTTAGTTCCACAGATGATAGAACTTCATATCCTAGATGCTTTTCTAATATTTTTCTGTAGTCTTTTGTTGCAGTAAAGCCAAAACCGCTTTCGAAAAATTCATTGAAGATAGGCTCCCATCTTGAACTAACTGGAAGAGCTATTGCAAAATTCTCATCAGCAACATTTCCGATTCTGTTAATCTTTAGATACTCTTTATTGCTTTGTAAGTAGCTCCAAAAGGTGATTACATCTACATAGCCAAAGCTTCTTGGAGACTCTTTTATTTTCGTTAAAACCTCTGATGGATGTTTCACATACTGCATTTCTAAACTTAAGTCTGCTTCACTATATAAATTTTGTAAATAGTCTTCATGGCTCGAGCCTTGAACTGTATATGGCTGAATCGTAGGAAGTGTATTTCTCAAGTCTTCAATAGTTCTCATTGTTTCAATGTTTCCTGAAGTAACAAGTACAGATACATTTTTCATATAAGGAGCTGTAAATAGCACTTTTTTCTTTCTTTCTTCGGTGGTAGATATAGCGCCAATTGCTATAGTTCCATCTTCAGAGTTTTTTACTCCATCTATTAAAAGATTAAAATCTTCTTGTTTTTGGTAGTTAAAGGTAAGGCTGATATTTTTAGTCTTTTTCAGCCAATCTTTAAAGTAGTTCAGAATATCTACTTCAATGCCACTCATTTGCCCATTCTTTTCATAAACAAAAGGTGTGTTTTCAAAATATAGGACATTAAAAGTGGCTTCCCCACTTGTTATTCCATTCTCATAATGCTGTGCAATAGATAATTGCAGACTGGAAATGATAATACTAATTAGAATAATTACTTTTTTCATTTGATTTAATTTTTGGCAAAGGTATATCTAATCTTTTCTATATTGTAACTTAGCTAATACTAATTAAATACACTCATCATGAAAGCTATTTTAAGCATCTCTTTAATTTCTCTTTTATTTTTTGCATGTGAACCTAAAGACTCAGAAACTTTAAATGGCGAAGTGAAGACTACCCAAGATACCATCTCAAAATCTGACTCTACCATAAATGCAATGTTAGAAGCATTTAATGATATCCAAGAAAACTTGCTAGAGATAAAAGTAAGAGAGGGTAAAATTCAAATAGGTTCTTCAGAAATAAATAAGGATAATCCACAAGAACAGATTATAGCAGATATTCAGATGCTTAATAATTTGATGATGGAGAATGAAGCCAAATTGATTAAATTAAATCAATCTTTAGAACAGAGTAGAGGAAAGAATAGTGAGTTCAGAAGATTGGTGTTAAATCTGAACAGGCAATTAGAAGAAAAAAATAAGGAGATCTATAGCTTGAATGAGGAATTGAAACTTAAGCAACTAGAGATTAAAGGACTATATTTTAAATTAGATAGCAGCGGCTTTGAAAATTCTAGTCTAGAAAAAGAGTTAGATGGTAAAGAAAATGAATTAAATAAAGCTTTTTATACCTATGGAACTACAAAGGAGTTAACAGAAAAGAACGTCATTTCTAAAGAAGGAGGATTTTTAGGCCTAGGAAAAAGTAAAAGTTTGAAAAATCAGTTTAATGAAGATTACTTTACGGAGATTGACATCAGAAAACAAACATCCTTTTTGATCTATGCTGAAAAAGCCGAATTAATTACTACCCATCCAACAAATTCTTACAAATTCATGGGTGCGGAAAATAAAGTAGATAGCCTTTTAATTACCAATCCAGAAGAGTTTTGGAAGGCAAGTAAATACCTAGTAATTGTTATTGATTAAGTTTATTCATTAGGTTTAAACTTAAAAAGGACATAGCTTCAACCCCTTTCAGTAAAGAATTAGAATCAATATCAAATTTTGGGTGATGAACGCTATTGTTTTTGCTAGCTTCTTTAAATCCAACTCCTAATCTGTAAAAACATACAGGACAATGTTGAGAGAAATAAGAAAAATCCTCTGCGGTCATTCTTAAATCTAGATCCTTAACAAAATCTATCCCAAAATAATCGCATGCTGCCTCTTTGCAAATGGAAGTAATTTTCTCATCATTAACTAAAAATGGGTATCCTTTTTTGATATCTACTTCACACTTCCCACCAAATGATTCGGCTATATTTTTTGAAATATTTTCTATCGCAGTATGAAATTTGGCTCTCCATTCTTCGTTCATCGTTCTTAAAGTACCTTCAATTTCAACAACAGAAGGAATTACGTTGGTAGCGCCTTCTCCTTTAATTTTGCCAAATGAAAGAACTGTAGGTAGCGTTGGAGGGGCTATTCTACTTACAATTTGCTGTAATTCTAGGAGAATGGAAGAGGCAATAATTATAGGATCTACATTATTATGAGGTAGTGCAGCATGCCCTCCCTTTCCAATAACTTTTAGATAAATTTCATCGGCAGATGCCATATACATGCCTTCCTTAAAACCAAAGAAACCTGTCTCAAATTCTGGATATACATGCTGAGCAATCATAGCATCAGGTTTATATTTATCCATAATGCCTTCTTTAATCATTAAGGAAGCGCCTCCAGGTAATTTTTCTTCTCCTGCCTGAAAAAATAAAATAATTCTTCCAGTGAAAAAATCTTTCATTTCAGAAAGAACTTTTGCTACTCCCATTAAACAGGCAGAATGAACGTCATGGCCACATGCGTGCATTATACCATCTTTTTGAGACTTGTAAGCAGTTTCATTTTCTTCTTGAATTGGAAGGGCATCTAAATCGGCTCGTAATGCAATTGTTTTTCCTTCTTTGCCGGAGTCTATAACTACTGAAAAACCAGTTTCTACCCATTTTGCATCAATCTCAATATTCCAAGTAGCAAGTATTTCTTTCAAATACTTTGAAGTTTCATATTCTTGAAAAGATAGCTCTGGGTATTTGTGAAGATGTTCACGAATAGTCTTTGTTTGCTCAAAGATAGCTGCTGCTTTCTCTTTTATTATGTCTTTTAGTTCCATGCTATTTAGAAAAGAAGACCAGTTTAATAGAAGCAATTAACATAATAATGCCAAATATTTTTTTCATTGCAGCCTCACTTATGTAAGTGATTGAAATTTTGGAGCCAAAATAGCCCCCGATAATAAAAGCAATGGCAATGATTAAGGCATATTTAACATTTAAAGAGCCTGCTTTATAATAATTCATTGCAGCAAGAATACCTATTGGAGGAAGCATTAAAGCCAAACTTGTACCCTGTGCAGAATGTTGACTTAATCCAAGAAAATATACTAATGCAGGAACTATTATTATTCCTCCACCAACTCCTACTAGCCCGCTTAAGATACCTCCCATAAGGCCAATTACTAAAAGTATAATTAATGTACTAACGCTCATATTAAATATCTAAACTTAAAGAAAACATAAAGAGTGCTTTTTTACTTACATCTCCATTTTCAATTCCCCAACCCCAATCTGCTCTTACAAAGTAACCTAATAAAGTTGTTCTTAGGCCAAAACCTACACCCGCAACTAATGGATCATTGATATTTTCATAGGTTACAGTTATTTGTCCAACTGTTTTTGTTTCATTATTAATGGGGTTATTTTCATCAAAAGGAGAGGTTCCTTCCCAAGCAGTTCCAACATCGGCAAATCCAATTAATTGGAAATTTCTAACAAATGAAGATTGAATTGGTCTATTAATTAAATAAGAGAAAACAGGCAATCTAAGTTCACTATTATAAACTACAAAACTACTTCCGTTTCTAATATTTTGAAGGAACCCTCTCATGTTGGCAGCCAGAGATTGGAATCCATAGTTTTGAGAAAAGTCAATAGGCGTTCCTTGGTCAAATTGATTACTCTTCCACCATTCATCTACTCCACCCAAATAATATATTAAAGGATTTGTTCCAAAAGATTTACTGCCTGCTATTCTATTGACCCAAATAAATTCTCTGTGAATCTTTTGATAATGTCTTATATCAAAGCCTATTACAGTTAAATCTGAAACTTCACTTTGTTCTAAATCTGTATAAACTAATTGATATTGTTCGGCAAATAATTTGAAGCGTAATCCATATCTAATATTAAGAGCCACATCTCTTGTGTTGTCATAAACATAGGCTAATTTAACTGTGGCCCAATATTCATTAAAGGTTGGTACTTCTATATTTAAACGATCTGTTGATAGTGGGATAAACTTGTCATTTCTTCCCGAAATTACTCCTCGCAAACTAGTGACTTCGCTAAAAGGCCAACTTAGACTAAGGTTGGCTTTAATTGTTTTTTGATCATTTGGTATTCTAACATCTGTTCTTCGTAATCTGGTTCTTGAAATACTATATTCTTTATCAAGTCTCCTTTTTAAGTTTTGATAATTAAGAGAATATTCAATCAAATCACCAGAATACCTAAATGCACCATATATTCTATGGTTTTCCATTAAATCTACGATTCCAATCTGGGTATTTAAACCTACTCCGGCATTAATGTAGGGCCCCCCATTAAATATTTGATATTGACTATTGATAAACATATTATTCAACTGAAGCGTAGAATTATCTGGTCGGAAGTTTAATCGATATAGTCTCTGTGTAGGAAAATCCAGCTCTTGTTGGTCTATAGTAACATTTTTAGCCTCTAGCTTTTCTTTTGTTGAAGGTTGTGAAGAGCTTCCCAAAAGATCGTAGTTGTATATATCAATTTCTCTTTCTATTTGGGTTTGTTCAACTTTTTTAAAGGGGATATAGTTTCTCAAACTTCCATGCTCTTTATTTTGTAAGCTTGGGTTTTCTTGAAATATTGGATTGCTATTAGGTAAATAAGTATAAAACTGGTTTCTTCTTTCTTTATAAATTATTTGATTAATACTTTCTTCAGAGGAGTATTGACTTAAAATATTTCTTGAAGGTTCTTCAGATAACTCAGTTTCATAGTAATAATCATAATGAATAATAGTATCAATTCTATTGATAGAACTATCATATTCTGCAGAATATCTTTTTACTTTTCCTTCTTCATTAGTTAGGTAAAAAAGTTGTTCGTCAAACAACAATGGAGAGTACTCATCTATATCCAAAGTATTTGTTACTGAGCTAATTTTATCATCGTATAAGTTATATTTAAATAAATCTTTCTCCGTAGAACTATTATTTATTTCATGTGCGGTGTTTAAACTGTCATTTAGCCTATTGGAAACAAAAAATATAGATTTTCCATCGGTTGAGTATTGGGGTTCTAAATCATCATATAAATCATTAGTTAAGTTTAGTTGGGTATTCCCAAGTATATTGTAGATGTAGAGATCAGATTGGCCATTGGAAACTCCGGAGAATACAAAAGTTTTTCCATCTTTAGCATAATTGTAGCTCAACACCTTGTCCACTTTAAAAATTGGGCGAGAGCTTAATCTTTTCTCCTCAATATTATAGGTATATAGCAGCAATGCTCCTTTTTCTTCCACGATAAAGGTGAAGAGTTTCCCACTAGGATGCCAATTCATAATAGGGTAGCTATAGTCTTGAAGTCTCTCCAACCGATGTTCTTTTTTGAAAATTCTTCTTTTCTTTTCTGTTGTTAGGTCATAAAAGTAAATTTTGTATTGACCTAGTTTGTTTGAGTTGTAAATGGCATAATTATTATTGGGACCTACTTTAAAGTTTTGATAAGTTGTATTTTTCTTTGTTTTAATCTCTTGCTTAATTCCAAGTTGTGTTGCTTTATTTTGTTCATTGTATTTGTCTTTGTAATAAGATAACATTTCAGCATACAGGTCTTCAAATGACACGCCAATAACATATAAGAAGCCATCGTTTATTTCTCTACTTACCCTAGTTATGTATAATACATTTGATATAACTCCATTGCCATAGGTTTCACCAATATATTCCCAAATAGCATGACCAGCAATTTTAGAGTTTTTGTTGGAAAGGGTATTAAATTTTCTGTAGTCATCATTGAGAATTCCATCTTTAATTTTAGCCATTACTTCCGCATTATATGGGTCGGATAAGTAAGAAACTAAACCATTTATATACCATTCAGGTAAGTGCAATAATGCTGAATTTCGAATAACTTCTCTCCAATTACCCCCATAAATCATTTGGTAAATCAATACCTTAAGTATACCTGCTTTTATTTGTTGGTTAAATTTCTCGTAGTCGCCTTCAAAGTAGATGAATACTTTAGATCCAATAATTCTTGTCACACCTCCAATATTGAAATTGTCTTGTGTACTGAGTCCAATATTACTTTGTCTAAAATCAGATTGTTTATTGTAAATGATAAATTGAACCTTATCTTGGAAGTTAAAATCAAGCAGTCTTTCTACTTTTTTTAATTCTTGATTTGCATAATTTGCAGCATGCACCGCTAATTCTTTTCCCCCTGTGTAGAAATAAGTTTCAAATTTATCAAAGCGATAAAATTGCCACTCAAAATCCCTGTATTGTACTCTATTTTTTCCAAAGGTTGTTTGCGTACCATTGTAGAATTGAGCGCTAATGTCTATGGAACTCGCCATTACTAGCGAAACAAGAAAAAATCTAATATAGAGTTGTTTTAACTGCAAGTCTTTTTATTCTAAAAAAGGATTATAAAGTTAGTCATTAAAGCACTTCCGTGTATTTTTGTTCAATTTACAATTCTTATGCAAATTCATACATTCCTTTTTAATCCATTTCAAGAGAATACCTATTTAATTTCAGACGAAAATGGCAAAACTGCTATTGTTGACCCTGGTTGCTATGATAAAAATGAAGAACGTCAATTAGAGGAATATATTGAGCAAAAAGGATTGGATCCTGTTTTATTACTTAACACCCACACTCATCTAGATCATATTTTTGGCAATAGATTTATAGAAAATAGATATGGTTTAAGTCCGAAATACCATAAGCTTGATCAAATGGTATTTGATTTGGCCGATAGAACCGCAGAAGTGTATGGGCTGAATTTGCAAAAAGGGAGTCCAGCTAAGGAATATTTAAAGGAAGGAGAAAAGATTAAAGTTGGTGAGCTTATCTTAGATGTATTGCTTATTCCTGGTCACTCACCCGGTCATATCGTTTTTTATGCTAAAGAGCATAAAGTAATACTTGGAGGAGACGTTCTTTTTAAAGGAAGTATAGGCAGGACTGACTTGCCTGGAGGTAATCATAATGATTTAATTCAATCTATAAAAAGTAAAATATTTACGCTAGAGGAAGAAATTATTATTTATCCTGGACATGGCGAGCCAACTACAGTTGGAGAAGAAAAACAAAATAACCCTTTCTTTAAGTAGGTTATTTTAATACAGGTGCATTGCAATTTAGAGGGTCTTCCCTTAAAAACATCAATTGAAACCCAATTACAAAAGGTTGGTAGTTGGCATTAAAAAATGGCCAAGCAGGATTAAGTTGGTCGGATGGGATTAAAGTTAACAGAGGGGTTTCAATTGTTGGTATTAAGATTACTTTATCGGTTAACTTAAAGCCAACTCCCACTTGAAAGTGAATTTGAAAATTTCCTTTTGCTGCAAACCCTTCTTCAATTGGAGGGTAGGTGGAAGAACGATTATAATCATTCGCTAATTCTTGATAATAATTAAGTCCAAGACCAAAGGTTAAGAAAGTAAAGGTTCCTAGTTGCTTAAAGCTTTTTGCTCTTAATCCAAAATTTAAATATTGGTTTGTATAGGTATTTTCAGAAAAGAAATTGCTTGTGTTATTCCCCTCCTGTAAAATGCCCGAGTGTTCAGTTTCTCCTTTAAATACTCTGTAGCTAATAGACCCTTCAAGAAATTGAATAGGCTGTTTCCTCTTAAAGGAATGAAACCAACCTAAACTAATCCCATACCTCCAAATGCCTCGTCCTACATCTTCATAAGTATAGCTAGAATCTGAAAAATTAATTTCATTTTCTACTTTATTGCCAATGGATATAGTTGCTTCTGGACTAATAAAAAAGCCTCCACGCTTAAATTCTCTATTTAGCGGAAATATATCTCTTTGCAGTTGAGCGAAGGAGTTAAAAGAAATAAAAAGACAAAAACAACTGATTAATAATCTACTATGCATTAGCAGATAAACTTAAAATTTCGTCTTCAACCTCCTGAGAGTCCCATAGACTTTCAATGTTTGGTTTGGCCATTATTTTGTCCATTATTTTTTCTTGCTTTAAACCATTGTTCAAAGCTTCAGAATAGGGAATATGGCTAAATGTTACTTGAGAGTATAAAGGCATCCACTTATTGGGATGTTTTTCAAAGATTTTCTTTTCAATCTTTTTTCTCAATAAAAAGGATTCATCTGCTACCAAATCTCTCATTTCTATGAAGTTCCTAAGAGCCAATTCTGATATGGCATCTGCATCCTTTTTTCTAGTCTTTGCAAACTCTGGAATTGCCTTATTAAAGTCTAGATTGTTATCTTCTAAAATATCATCGAAAATAGAACAATCCTCAAAACCAGAATTCATTCCTTGCCCATAAAAAGGAACGATGGCATGAGAAGCATCACCCATTAATAAGACCTTATCTTCATAATTCCATGGTTCACATCTAACAGTTACTAAAGATGCGGTAGGATTTTCTTGATATTCTTTGCTTAAATTCGGTATTAACTCATAAGCGTCGGGGAATACATTTTTAAAGAAGTTGTCAATTTCATCCTCTGTCTTTAGCGATTCAAAGGAATATTCTCCTTCGAATGGGAAAAATAGCGTGCAGGTAAAACTGCCATCATTGTTTCCTAAGGCAATAAGCATATAATTACCTCTAGGCCAAATATGAAGTGCATTCTTTTCAATAAGAAAACTGCCATTTTCTCCAGCAGGAATGGTCAACTCTTTGTATCCATGAGGTAGGTAAAATTGCTGATAATTAAATCGATCTCTTTTTTGAAGTCTTGCTCTAATAGCAGAAAAGGCACCGTCTGTTGCAAAAATTCGGTCTCCTTTTACTTCAATTTCTCTTGTGTCGTTCTCAAAGATTATTGTATTGCTTTCCACATCAATATCTAAACAACGATGTTCGAAAAAGAAACTCACATTCTCAAGTTTATCAGCTTCTTCAATTAAAAGCTGATTTAAACCTCCTCTACTAACAGAGTAGATGGCTTCTTTCTCAAGTCCATAAGGTTGGTAAGTAGTATTGCCTTCTGTGTCATGAATAATTCTTCCATACATTGGGATGGCAGTTTTTTCAACTACCGTATTAATTCCTACCCTTTTTAGTGCTTTCCAACCTCTATTAGACAAGGCTAGGTTTATAGATCTTCCAGCTACTAGTTTTTGTTTTCTAATGTCATTTCTTCTTTCATATACTTCAACTGTATGTCCTTTTTTAGCTAGGTAGAGTGCTTGTAACGACCCTACTAGTCCTGCTCCAATGATTATAATTTTTTCCATTATTTAAGTTCTTGAAATGATTCTGATATTATTTTTCCAAATTGATACACATCCGTATAGCTATTATACAACGGAACCGGCGCAATTCGAATTACATTAGGTTCTCTCCAATCTGCAACTACTCCTTTCTCTGTCATTTTATTAAAAAGCTCCTTCCCACTTCCTTTCATATGCATAGATAATTGACAGCCTCTTTCTTTAGGAGTTATAACTTCAAAAGATAGACCATTGTTTTCTTTGGCAACAGATTCAAGAATGAATTCTAAATAGCTAGTAAGCTTTGTCTGTTTTTCTATAAGCCTATCCATGCCTGCTTCCAAATGAATTTCAAGAGCTTTTTTATGGACTGCCATGGCTAGAACTGGCGCATTGCTTAATTGCCAACCATCTGCACCAAAATCTGCTTCAAAGCCTTTCCTCATCAAGAAACGATCGTCTGGTTTTGTTCCCCACCAGCCAGCAAATCGATTTAGATCTTTATTATCTCCATGTTTTTCATGAACATAAATACCTGCAACACTTCCTGGTCCTGAGTTTAAATATTTGTAGGAACACCATGCTGCAAAATCAACACCCCATTCATGTAATTTGAGCTCAACATTCCCAATGGCATGCGCTAGGTCATAACCAACAATAATATTTTTTTCTTGCGCTAAAGCTGCTATGTTTTTCATTGGCATAAGCTGACCGGTGTAATAATTTACTCCTCCAATCATTATCATAGCTATTTCATCCTTATGCTCTTCAATTTTAGATAAAATATCTTCTTCTCTCAAATGATATTCTCCTTCTCTTGGACTCAATTCTATAATATTCTCTTCTGGATTTAAGCTATGAAATTTTACTTGACTTTCTAAAGCATATTGGTCAGATGGAAAGGCTTTTGCCTCACATAGAATCTTGGTTTTTTTACCCTTTGGTGCATAAAATGAAACCATTAAGAAATGAAGGTTAGCAGTTAGTCCGCCCATGGGAGTGACTTCTTCTGCATTTGCTCCAACCATTTTAGCTAAAAGAGGCTTGAAATCTTCGTGATAAGAGAACCAAGGATTTTTTGCTTCAAAATGTCCATCAACTCCAAATTTAGACCAATCGTCAAGCTCTTGTTGAATAGCTTCTTTTGCTTCTATTGGTTGCAATCCCAAGGAGTTTCCGGTAAAATAGATCTTGTTTTGATTATTGTGTTTCGGAAAATGAAAGCGATCTCTGAAAGCTGCAAGTTTATCACTGCTATCCATGCTTTCTGCAAATTCTTGCGTGTATTTAAAATCCATTTTTCAAAGATAGAATATTGATTAGTTTATTTTGGATAAAAACAATAAAATGAATGGCATAAGCAAGCCTAGTTCCAAGCCAATAGAATAATAGTAGTCGTTCTTGCTATCGTCTATTTTATAAATAAGGGATGTTAGATAAATGGTTGCACAAAGCCAAATAATGAAAAATAAAATTTCTTCAATTTTTAAGGAGAAGAGTCCTAAGCATATTAAGGAAATAAATAGGCTCATTATAGCAATCCACTTACTAATTTGAATCCCAATTTTCTGAGGTAAGGTTTTAACTTTTGAAAGTTCATCATTCTTCAAATCTCTTATGTCAAAAGGGATACATTGTCCTAATACAAAGAAAAGATTGGCAAAAACAACTAGGCTAATCAAATAATAATCATCTATTTCTGTTTTAGAGTTTAATAGAGGTAATAGGCAGACAATAACGCTCCAAGTAGCAGCAATTGCAAACGATTTTATATATGCAATTTCTCTCAATGGCAATCTTCCTTTGAAAGGAGTTACATAAAGCAATGCTGCTGCTGCAGTTATAGACAAAACCCAAATTGACTCTGAATACTTTAAGAATAAATAATTGCAAGCAATTACCAAACTTATTAGTGCACTAAACAAACTAGAGTTAAAATTTCTGCTTATCCATTGGTCTATGCTGCTTAGGGGAGGGTTTTGATTTCTTTTAAAGCCAAATAGTCTTTGTAAGCTGTAAGTAGCATGAGTAAGAAAAAAAATGAGGATAAAAATGTCTATTTCAATAGTAAGATCTAACAGCTCAGCATTAAAATAAGCCAAAGATGAAGCGCAAATAGCAATAAGAATATTGCCATATACGAAAGAGTTTATAATTTTTCTAAAAAACAATTCGGCAAATATATTCTAGCCTAGATATATTCAGAAATAAATAATACTAAAAACATTCTTTTTCAATTAGATGTTTTTACTGCTCAAACAACACTTCTAATTATATTTGCAGACTATTAATTTTTGATTAAAAATATGACTTCAGCAACCTTCAGTTCAAGACATTCAGGATTAAGTAAAGAGGATATTGAAAAGGCATTAAAAGTAATAGGCGAAGATAGCCTAGAGTCTTTGATATATAAGACCATTCCTGCTTCTATTCAGTTGAAAGAACCGCTTAAGCTTGAAAAAGCAATGAGTGAGTATCAATATATAAACCATATTAAAGGTTTGGCATCTAAGAATAAGGTGTTTAAGTCCTATATAGGGTTGGGGTATTATCCAACTAAAGTTCCTGCAGTTATTCAAAGGAATATTCTGGAAAATCCTGCGTGGTATACCGCATATACTCCTTATCAAGCAGAGATAGCTCAAGGTAGATTAGAAGCACTGCTTAATTTTCAAACAATGGTTACTGATCTTACGGCTATGGATTTGGCAAATGCATCCCTTTTAGATGAGTCAACTGCTGTGGCTGAGGGAATGAGTTTAATGTATGGAGTTAGATCTAGAGAGGCAAAAAAAGGTAATTGGAATAAGTTATTTGTGGCAGAAGACTGTTTCCCACAAACAATAGCACTTTTAGAAACAAGAAGTGAGCCTTTGGGTATTGAAATAGTTTATGGAAACCCAGAAGATTTTACCTTCGAAGAAGGCTATTTTGGTGCGGTGTTGCAGTACCCTAATAAAAATGGAGAAGTAAAAGATTACCATAGTTTTATTCAATCTGCACATGAAGCTGGTGCTTTGGTAACTGTTGCTTCTGATTTATTAAGCTTAGCGCTACTAACTCCTCCCGGAGAATGGGGTGCAGATATTGTTTGTGGAACTACACAAAGATTTGGAATACCTATGGGCTTTGGAGGCCCACATGCTGCATATTTTGCAACAAGAGATGAATTTAAAAGAAGTATTCCTGGAAGAATAATAGGTCTTTCTGTAGATGCTGATGGTAAAGCTGCTTTAAGAATGGCTTTACAAACAAGGGAACAGCATATTAAAAGAGATAGAGCAACTTCTAATATTTGTACTGCACAAGTGCTTTTAGCGGTAATGGCAGGAATGTATGCTGTTTATCATGGGAAGGATGGGATTAAGAAAATAGCTTCTGGTATTCATGCATACACAAATACCTTAAAGAAGGAATTGGTAGAATTAGGTTTTGATGTAAATGGGGAGTTTTATTTTGATACGATTCAAGTAGGGCTTAAAGACGAAAAAGCTTCTGAACTTATTGAGTTCGCTGAGAGTAAAGAAATTAACATTAGAAAAATAGACGGGAGCCATATTTCAATTAGTTTAGATGAAACAGTTGAACATCATGATTTGCTAGAGTTAGTGAATCTTTTTGCAAGCTTTAAAGGAGTTGATTTAAAAGAAAACTTAACTGTTTCTGAGGAAGTAGTATTACCAAATAACTTATTGAGAAAAAGTAAATATTTAACGCATCCAGTTTTTAATTCCTATCATTCTGAAACAGAAATGATGCGTTACATAAAAAGATTAGAAAATAAAGATTTTTCTTTAGTTCATGGGATGATTCCTTTAGGCTCTTGTACCATGAAATTAAATGCTGCTACAGAATTGATGCCGATTACTTGGCCTGAGTTTGCAAATATTCATCCATTTGCTCCCTTAAATCAGGCGGAAGGGTATATAGAAATGTTAAACGGCTTAGAAAGAGACTTATCAGAGATAACAGGCTTTCATACCACTTCTTTGCAGCCAAATTCAGGAGCTCAGGGAGAATATGCTGGCTTAATGGTAATCAGAGCTTATCATAAAGATAGAGGGGATCATCATAGAGATATTGCTTTAATACCTTCTTCTGCTCATGGAACCAATCCTGCAAGTGCGGTAATGGCAGGAATGAAGGTAGTTGTAGTGGGTTGCGATGAAAGAGGAAATATAGATGTTGAAGATTTAAAGAAAAAAGCAGAAATGCATTCAAATAATCTTGCGGCATTAATGATTACTTATCCTTCCACCCATGGGGTATTTGAATCTGAAGTAAAAGAGATTACAGAGATTATCCATAATCATGGTGGTCAAGTTTATATGGATGGTGCAAATATGAATGCTCAAGTAGGATTAACCAATCCTGCAAATATTGGAGCAGATGTTTGCCATTTAAACTTGCATAAAACATTCGCTATTCCTCATGGAGGTGGTGGTCCTGGAATGGGGCCAATAGGTGTTGTAGAGCATCTTGCACCATTTCTTCCCAAAAACCCTCTAGTAGAAACAGGTGGAGAAAAAGGAATACCTGCAATTTCTGCTACTCCATTTGGTAGTGCATTGGTTCTGCTTATTTCTTATGCCTACATAAAAATGCTTGGAGAGCCAGGATTAAAAGACGCAACTAGAATTTCTATTTTGTCTGCCAATTATATTAAGAAGAAATTAGAAGATCATTATAGTGTTCTGTATCAAGGAAAAAATAAGACAGTGGCTCATGAAATGATTTTAGATTGCAGAGAGTTTAAGTCATTTGCAAGTGTAGAGGTTGTGGATATAGCAAAAAGGCTAATCGATTATGGTTTTCATGCGCCAACAGTTTCCTTCCCAGTAAATGGTACTCTAATGGTAGAGCCAACAGAAAGTGAAAGCTTGAAGGAGTTAGATCGTTTTATTGAAGCAATGATTTCTATTAGAAAAGAAATAAATGAAATAACTAATGGGGAGGCAGATCCTATGAATAATGTATTGAAGAATGCACCTCATACACAAGAACATTTAGTTGCTGATGAATGGAACTTCCCTTATTCAAGAAAGAAGGCAGCATTTCCTGTAGAAATTTTAAAGGAAAGAAAATTCTGGCCCTCTGTGAGAAGGGTTGATGATGCTCATGGCGATAGAAACTTAATTTGTAGTTGTCCTTCTATTGAAGAATATCAAACTGCTGAGGTATAGCTTATTTGTCTTTAAGACTACCTTTTGGTTAAATTTTTGTTAAAAAACGACTTAAGATTTCGTTTTTTATGATTATCTTTATGAATTGAAATCAATTGTTTAACTAAAATTCATTAAAATGAAGAAAAATTACGTCTTATTATCGGGCTTAATTTTTGCAGCTTCCTTTGGATTTGCACAGAATTTAAAAGTAAATTCTTCAATACAAGGAACTCCTAAATTAACAACCCTAGAGAAAGAGATAATCAACAAGAACGTAAATACAAAAGCGCCTGGTGATACTCTTTTTTACGAAGATTTTGCAAATGCAATTCCTACGGGATGGACTGTGGTAAATATTGCAGCAAATTCTAACAACTGGATTTGGGCAAATACAGCTCCAGGTGGTCAGTATTCTACGAATATTGGTGCACTTAACTCAACAACGGGCTCAAATGGTTACATGTCACTTCCTGCGGATTTGTACAATACGCCATTCCCTCCGGGAGGTCCTGTTGCTATGGATACGTATTTCCAATCTCCAGCAATTACTATTAATCCTACAGCCGCTGCTGTATTATTAAGGTTTGAGCATTACCAAAGATATTGCTGTAATGTTACCAACCAATTGGTTGCTGAAGTTAGTAACGATAATGTGAACTGGACAACTATTAACGCTACAGGTCCTGTAGGAGCAACAAGAGGTCCAAACACAGCTACTCCTAATGCTGAAACTTTAGAATTTAATGTTTCAGGTACTTTAGCTAATCAAACTACCGCTTATGTGAGATTTAGATCAACAGCGAACTCTCACTATTTCTGGATGATTGATGATGTTGGATTGTATGAAGGTAATGCAAACAATATGCAATTAACAAATTGGGATATTCTAATGCATAACTCTTATTTCTATACTCCAATATATACTATCTTACCTATTCCAAACATTCCTGTAACCATATTTGAATTAGAATCTTTCAACGCAGGTTCTAACGTTCAAACTGGTGCAACTGCAAATGTTGATGTTTACAGAGATTCAGCTATCGGTGGTGGTGCAGGTTCAGGTATTGTCTATGCAGCTAATAGTACTATTGGTAATGGAACAATTGCTTCTTTAAATGTAGATACTACTGCAGTTACAAGTCCATTCTTTACATTCAATCCAGGATGGCATAGCTTTAGATTTGGTGTGAATTCAGATTCAACAAATCAAAACCCTGCTTCTGCAAGAGATAGATATTCTATGGCTTTAACTCTTGATACAGTTATTGCTTTGGATAGAGGTGAAGCTAACTACACTGGTTCATCAGGACCTCCTTCTTATGTAGGTGGTGGACAAGACGGTGATAGAGCTGGACAATTAGTAATTATTGATTCTGTAACTAATGGGTTTTTAGCTACTTCTATTAGTGTTTACATTGCAAATAGAACTGAGAACGATCAATTAGCTATTTCTCCTAGAATATGGCCTTTCCATGAAGATTCAGCTACTTTAGCAGGTGCAATTAGACCACCAGTAGGTCAATCTCCTTTTGCTACAGTAATTGATACTTCTAATTTTGGTTCTTGGGTTACTTTACCATTGTTCCCACCAGCTAATTTAACTCCAGGTGCATATTACTATGGTGTTGAGCAAACAGGTGGCGGTGCTGTTGGAGCAGAAATGTGGTTAGGTAGAGATCAAGGTATGGATAATGTTGCAAGACCTCTTACAACTGTATTCTACTTGAACGATGCTACTCCAGCTTGGATTTCTCCACCAAGAGTATTAGGAATTAGATTGAATGGATCTTTCTCTACTAGTGTTGAGAAGAATGTGGAAGAGATTGCTAACTTCAATGTATTCCCTAACCCTAATGAAGGTCAATTTACGATGCAAGTTTCTACAAGCACTCCTACTTCTTATATCATGAATGTAAGAAACATGCTAGGTCAAACAGTAATGACTCAGCCTGTAAGTGTAAACGGAACATTAAATCAGCAAGTTGATTTAAGTGGATTTGATAAAGGTGTTTACTTTATCTCTTTAGAAACTGGTTCTGATAGGCTAGTGAAAAAAGTGATAGTGAAGTAATATCATTTATAGATAATAGGAAAGGCCCCACGCTAAAGCGTGGGGCCTTTTTTGTTTAGTTATTTAGTAAAATTTCGGTTTAATTCTTGTTTCGGATACTTTTCATAAGATTAGAAGCGAATACCAGATCTGCAAGCTCCTTTACTTCGGTATTGAAGATATTATCCTTGCTGCCTTCCCAAAACTTCTTCCCCTTGTAAATAAAAATCACTTTATCGCCTATTTCCATAACGGAATTCATATCATGGGTGATAACCACTGTAGTTATTTGATTTTCTATCGTTATCTCTTTAATTAAATTATCTATCAGAATAGAGGTAGCCGGATCTAAACCAGAATTGGGCTCATCACAAAAAAGATATTTTGGTTTAAGTGCAATTGCTCTTGCAATGCCAACCCTCTTTTGCATTCCTCCACTTATCTCGGAAGGGTATTTAAGATGTGCGTCTTTTAAATTTACTCTTTCTAGGCATTCATCAACTCTGTCAGACATTTCAGAAGCACTCATTTCGCTATGCATCTTTAATGGAAACATAACATTTTCAGCCACTGTCATAGAATCAAACAATGCGCCACCTTGAAAAAGCATTCCAATTTCTTTTCTAATCTGCTTTCTTTGGTTGGTATTCATGGTAGTGAAATCCTCCCCACTGTAGAGTACAGAACCGCTGTCAGGTTCTATTAAGCCAACAGTGCATTTGGTTAAAACAGATTTACCGCTGCCACTTGCTCCAATAATAAGATTTGTTTTCCCCTTTTCATAAGTAACACTGATATCATCAATTACTTTAAGGTCACCAAAACTTTTGGATATATTTTTTAGCTCTATCATATTAGATGAGTAGCATCTGAGTTAATAAGTAATTAACTATTAGTATTACAATACTACTAGCTACCACACCTTGCGTGCTGGCTTTCCCAACTTCTAGAGCTCCTCCTTTAACATTGTAACCAAAATAAGCAGGAATTGAAGTGATAATGAAAGCAAAAAAAACTGTTTTAACTAATGCGTATTGTACGCTAAACATATCAAAATCATATTGCAAACCATAGATATAATCTTGTATACTTACTATTCCTGTGAAATAAGAAACAAGATAACCACCAAACATTCCTATGAACATACTCCATATGACTAGAAATGGATTAATAAACATAGCGGCAGTTATTTTTGGCATGATTAAGAAGGAGGCCGAATTAATTCCCATAATTTCAATAGCATCAATCTGTTCGGTTACTCGCATAGTGCCAATTTCTGAAGTAATATTAGAACCAACCTTGCCTGCTAAGATTAATGCAATAATCGTAGGAGAAAACTCTAAAATCATCGATTGCCTTGCTGTAAAACCAACGGTATACGCAGGAATAAGTGCACTGTCAATATTTGATGATGTTTGAATGGTAATTACAGCACCTATAAAAACAGAGATGATTGTAATAATCCCAAAAGACCCTAGACCAAGACTATCCATTTCTTTAAGAATCTGTCCACGTATAATGGATGCCTTCGTTGGTTTTTGAAATGTTCTACTAATGAGCATAAAATACTCGCCTACTTTATAGAAGAAATTCATTGGAGCGAAGATAAATAATTAAATAGGCTTAATCCTTTTTAAAGATAATTAGAATTCAATGAAATATTGTGAAAATAATAGAATTTCAATTTTGAGAGAAGTGTTTATTTCTCGTATATTTGTAGCCCCAAAAGAATACGTTCAAACAAAAATATAGTGCGGGGTGGAGCAGTTGGTAGCTCGTCGGGCTCATAACCCGAAGGTCATCAGTTCGAGTCTGGTCCCCGCTACCTAAGAGAGTCACTAATTAATTAGTGACTCTTTTTTTTCATCTTTGTTTTATGGAAAAGATTCACAAGTCTGGATTTGTAAATATTATAGGTTACCCAAATGTTGGGAAATCCACCCTTATTAATCAATTGGTAGGGGAAAAGCTTTCTATCATAACTCCAAAAGCCCAGACCACTCGTCATAGAATTTTGGGTATAGTCAATGATCCTAATTATCAAATTATATATTCTGATACTCCTGGAATTGTAGAGCCTGCATATAAGATGCATGAAGGGATGATGAAATTTGTTAGAACAAGTTTGGAGGATGCTGATTTATTGCTTTTGTTAATAGAGTGTGGTCAAAAGGAACTGAAAGATGAGAATTTGTTTAAACAACTCAGTAATCTGAAAGTACCTTTAATGGTTTTAATCAATAAAATTGATTTAAATGACCAAAAGGCAATGGAAGAATCTTTAACGCATTGGGCAGAAGTGTTTCCGAAGGCCAATATTATTCCAATATCTGCTTTACATGGGTTTAATATAGACTTGATTAAAGAAAAGGTGTTAGAAAATATTCCTAATCATCCACCTTATTATCCTAAAGAAGGGTTTACAGATAAGTCTGAAAGATTTATTGTTGAAGAAAAAATTAGAGAGAAAATACTCTTGAATTACAAAAAGGAAATTCCATACTCTGTTGAAATAAAAGTGGATACTTTCAAGGAAGAGGCTGATATTATAAAAATAAGAGTGCTAATTATTGTAGAAAGGGATAGTCAGAAACATATCTTAATTGGTAAGGGTGGAAACGCTCTTAAGAGAATAGGTACTCAAGCAAGATTAGATTTAGAAGATTTTTTTGATAAGAAAATATTTCTTGAGCTTTTTGTGAAAGTGAATAAGGACTGGAGAAATGATGAGCAGCAATTAAAACGATTTGGATATTTGTAAATTATGAAAAATGTTGTAGCAATAGTTGGTAGACCTAATGTTGGGAAATCTACTTTATTTAATAGAATTACTGAATCTAGAAAAGCCATTGTTGACGAAGCAAGCGGAGTTACCAGAGATAGGCAGTATGGTATTGGTAAATGGGGAAAAAAGGAATTTACTTTAATAGATACCGGTGGATATGTTAAAGGTTCAGAAGATGAGTTCGAGGCAGATATTAGAAAGCAAGTAGAAATTGCAATAGCAGAAGCTACTGTCTTGTTATTTGTAGTAGACGTAACCGTAGGAATTACGGATTTAGACCAAAGAGTAGCTGATTTAATTAGAAGAGCTAATAAGCCCATTATTTTGGTCGTAAACAAGGTGGATAATCATGATCGGCAGTTAGAAGTAGCAGAATTCTACAGTTTTGGTTTTGATAATTTGTTTACTGTTTCAAGTATTAATGGGGCAGGTACAGGAGATTTATTGGATGAAGTAAATAAGTACCTAGAAGAAACACCTGAGGAAGAAGGTTCAGATATTCCTCGGATTGCTATTGTAGGGAGACCAAATGTTGGAAAATCATCTTTTCTAAATACGTTAATTGGAGAAGAAAGGAATATTGTTACACCAATTGCAGGTACTACTAGAGATGCCGTAGGAACTCATTATAAAGCCTTCGATTTTGACTTTATTTTAACAGATACTGCAGGCTTAAGGAAAAAAGGAAAGGTAGATGAAGATATTGAGTTTTATTCTGTTATGCGAACCATAAGAGCAATTGAAAACGCAGATGTTTGTGTTATTCTAATTGAAGCTTTTGAGGGCATGATGGCACAGGATATGAATATTTTTCAACTCGCCATTAAGAATAAGAAAGGGATAGTAATTATGGTAAATAAGTGGGATTTGGTTCAAAACAAAGACCAGAATACCATGAAAGCATTTAAGGCAAAAATTGTTGAAAAAATAGCTCCTTTTACAGATGTTCCAATAATATTCACTTCAGTTACGGAAAAACAAAGAGTGCTAGAAGTTTTAAAAGCAGCGGTAAAAGTCTTTGAGAATAGAATTAAAAAAATTCCTACACATCAATTAAACAAGCTTCTTTTGCCAATTGTAGAGAATTCACCCCCACCAACAGTTAAGGGTAAGTTTATTAAAATAAAGTTTATTACTATGCTCCCAACTTACAAACCAACCTTTGTTTTCTATTGTAATCATCCTCAATATATTAAAGAGCCTTACAAAAGGTTTGTAGAGAATAGATTAAGAGAGCTTTTTGATTTTACTGGAGTGCCAATTCAGTTATTTTTTAGAAAAAAATAAAGGGAAAGCTATAGCTTTCCCTTTAAGAATTGAAATGCATTTTTTATTTAGTTAAACGCGGCTTTAATCTTGTCGACATAGTTAAGCTCCTCCCAAGGGAATAACTTTACTTCCATTTCTACTTCTTCGCCGTTAGGAGAAATAAACTTTTTATTTTTCATTTCACACTTTCTGCCCATATGGCCATATGCTGCAGTTTCAGAATATATTGGAGTTCTTAGTTTAAATCTAGTTTCGATTGCGTAAGGTCTCATATCAAATATATCCATCAATTTTTCTGCTATTTCTCCATCAGATAATTCAACTTTTGAAGTGCCGTATGTATTTACATATAGTCCCATAGGTTCAGCAACCCCAATTGCATAAGCAACTTGCACTAGTACTTCATCCGCTATGCCTGCAGCAACGAAATTTTTTGCGATATGTCTAGTTGCATAGGCAGCTGAGCGATCAACTTTACTTGGATCCTTTCCTGAAAAAGCTCCCCCACCGTGAGCTCCTTTACCTCCATAGGTGTCAACAATAATTTTTCTTCCTGTTAATCCTGTATCTCCATGTGGGCCACCAATTACAAATGTTCCAGTTGGATTTATATGGTAAATTATATCTTCTGTGAATAGCTTTTGTATGTCTTTTGGCAATTTAGCAATTACTCTTGGCATTAAAATATGGATAATGTCTGCTTTAATTTTAGCAAGCATTTTTTCATCATTATCTGCTTTTGAGCCATCTTTAACAAAATCATCGTGTTGTGTAGAAACAACAATAGCGACTATTTTTTGAGGAACATTTTCGTCTGAATATTCAATAGTTACTTGACTTTTAGAATCTGGTCTCAAGTATTTAATTTCCTTATTCTCTCTTCTTAGTTCCGCAAGTTCTTGAAGGATTAGGTGCGATAAGTCTAAAGCCAATGGCATGTAGTTTTCTGTCTCGTTGGTTGCATAACCAAACATCATTCCTTGGTCTCCTGCTCCTTGCTCTTCTTTATTTGCTTTGTCTACTCCTTGATTGATATCAGGAGACTGTTCGTGAATTGCTGAAAATACGCCACAGCTATTTCCGTCAAACATATATTCGCTTTTGTTGTAACCAATTTTGTTAATTACATCTCTAGCGATTATTTGAACGTCTAAATAAGCCGTAGATTTTACCTCTCCTGCTAACACAACTTGACCAGTAGTAACTAAAGTTTCACAAGCCACTTTAGATTCAGGGTCAAAGGCCAAAAAGTTATCAATTAAAGCATCAGAAATTTGATCTGCTACTTTATCTGGGTGTCCCTCTGATACTGACTCTGAGGTAAATAAATATGACATATTGTTTTATATTAAATTTTGGGCTGCTAAAGTACGAATAGATTAGATTTTTAAAAATAACTTAAGCTTCCGTTTTACTTGTTAGTTGTTTAAAAACATCTTCTAATTTACTTTCTTCCATTTGGATGGTCAAAACAGAATTATTTTGCTTTACAGCAAAGTCGAAAAGCTTACTTCTAAGGTCTAAATCTTTCTTTTGTAGTATGGCCCAATTTTTACCATCTTCACTTATAGCTTTTTGAACTCCTTCTATATTTTGTAAATCATTTTTGTTAACTGAATTAGCAAATTCTATTATAATTCTATTACTATGAAATAACTTACTTAGCTCTTTTGTTTTGTCGTTTGCTACAATTTTTCCTTGATGAATAATTACAATTCGATCGCAAATTGCTTCTACTTCTTGCATAATGTGCGTAGAAAGCATCACTGTCTTTTTCTTGCCTAACTCTTTTATAAGAGATCTAATTTCTTCTAGTTGATTTGGATCTAAGCCAGTGGTTGGTTCATCTAGAATTAAAACACTAGGGTCGTGCAAAATAGCTTGAGCTAAGCCAACTCTTTGCTTATATCCTTTAGATAGTTGACCTATTTTTTTATTCTGCTCTATGGTAAGTCCTACTTCTTCTATCACCTCCTTAACTCTTTCCTTCTTATTAGCAATTCCATAGATGCCTGCAGAAAACAAAAGAAACTCTTTTACATACATTTCATAGTAAAGAGGGTTTTGTTCTGCTAAGTAGCCAATTTGTGACTTAACCTTTAGATCATTTTCTTCTACATCTAGTCCATTCACTAATACGGTTCCACTGCTTGCAGGAATATAGGCAGTAATAATTTTCATTAAAGTAGATTTGCCAGCACCATTGGGGCCAAGAAAACCTATAATTTCTCCTGCCTCTATCTCAAAAGAAACATTATCTAAAGCTTTCTGCTTGCCATAATATTTAGTTACATTTTTTATAGAAATAGACATATTCTTCTAAAATAAATAGTGCCCTCGAAATTACTAATTTTAAAACCTAATTATGGGTGATTTAATAGGTGTAATAGCAAAGTCTACCGGCAGCTGGTATGAGATTGAAACGAAAAATGGCGATCGGATTAAGGCTCGATTAAAAGGGAAAATTCGATTAAAAGGATTAAAAAGTACCAATCCAGTTGCCGTAGGAGACATTGTTGATTATGAGCTAGAAGGAGATGAGGGCTTAATTAAAGAAATTCACCCTAGGAAAAACTATATTATTCGTAAATCTATTAACCTTTCAAAGCAGGTTCAAATCATTGCGGCGAATGTAGATCAACTTTTTTTAATTGTTACTTTATTAAACCCAGTTACTACCTTTGGTTTTATAGATCGCTTTTTAGTTGGTGCAGAAGCTTATGGAATTAAGACCATTTTGTTGTTTAATAAAAAGGATTTGTATCAAACAGAAGAACTTAAAAGGGAATTAGAAAATTGGCAGTCTATTTATAAAAATGCAGGCTATGATTTCCTCGAAATAAGCGCAACTGAAAAGGAAGGCTTGGAGGAACTGAAATCTATAATGAAATCCAAGGTTTCTATTTTTTCAGGTAATTCCGGAGTAGGTAAAAGTAGTTTGATTAATGCCTTAGATCCTAATTTGGATTTAAGAGTTAATCAGATTTCAGATTACCATAAATCAGGACAGCATACTACAACTTTTGCAGAATTATTTCACTTGGCTTTTGGAGGAACAATTATAGATACTCCTGGTATTAAGGGTTTTGGTAATGTGGAGATAAATAAAGAAGAACTAGCTCACTATTTTCCCGAAATGAGAGCTCTTATGAACGATTGTAAATACAATAACTGTGTTCATATCAATGAGCCTTCCTGTGCTATAAAAGAGGCAGTTTTAAATGGAGATATCAGTCAAAAGCGCTACGATAATTATCTGTCCATTTACTATGAAGATGATGAAGAAACCTTTAGAGCAAAAGGATATTAAATGAGGGTATTGTTGCAAAGAGTTGAAGAAGCTTCCGTGGAAATTGATAGTAGTATTCTTTCATCTATCAAGAAAGGACTGTTATTATTTCTAGGCATAGAGGCTGAAGATACTTCAGAAGACATAGCTTGGCTCGTTAAAAAGATTACCGCTCTAAGAATTTTTAGCGATGAGGAAGGCAAGATGAATTTATCTATTAAGGATATTGCAGGAGAGCTTTTGGTAGTAAGTCAATTTACCTTACACGCCTCTACAAAAAAGGGAAATAGACCTTCATTTATAAAAGCAGCTAGACCAGAACTTGCAACACCTCTCTATGAAAAATTTAAGGTTCAATTAGAAGAAGAGCTTGGTAAAGCGAAAGTGAAGTCCGGAGTTTTTGGCGCTGATATGAAGGTTAGTTTGGTAAACAATGGGCCGGTTACTATTTGGTTAGATTCAAAAAATAAAGAATAATGACAATTAAAGAAGCACAAATTGCAGTTGACCATTGGATTAAAAAATATGGGGTTCGTTACTTTAATGAGCTGACCAATATGGCCCAATTAACGGAAGAGGTGGGAGAAGTTGCAAGAATTATAGCAAGAAGGTATGGAGAGCAATCGGAAAAGGAAAGTGATAAGCAAAAAGATTTAGCAGATGAAATGGCCGACGTAATGTTCGTTTTGATTTGTTTGGCCAATCAAACTGGAGTTGATTTAGAAGCTGCAATGAAGAATAATTTGGAGAAGAAAACGAAAAGGGATTCGAAAAGGCATAAGAATAACGATAAGCTATAAATTATTTCTAATATAAAGTAAATCCTGCTCAATATTATTTGGTAAAAGATTGATGATAGTGTCTATCTCATTAACTGTATATTTTATGTAAGCAGGGTTGTTCCCAATTATCTTTTTTCTGTATAATAAATTCCGATAATCGTAAATAATATGACCTTTATTTATTTTGTTAAAGTCATTAAGATCTAACTGATTGTTGTTTCCTAAAACAATAACATAATCCTTTCTTAATTCAATATAATTTAAGAATTCATAATAAATTTTGTTGCAGTTTGAGCAGCCTAAACCGTTTAATACAAAAATATCTTTTGGAATAGCATCAATTTTATATTCTGAATTAAATATTTCTTTTAAAAGCTGATTTTTTTGAAAGTAATTATTTTGTTCAAAACAAAGAACGAAGCAAATAGTCAAAAAAATTGAATTAATCATTATTTAAGAAGCTCAACGGTGTAAATATTAGGATTGTAATCAGGAGAATTAGGGTTATGGGTAGAAATAAAGACATTGTTTTCTGTTATCCATAAAAGTGGTCTATACTTTCCTTTTTCTAAATGAATCTCCTCTACTAACTCTAAATTATCATTATAAACGAGTATCCACTTTTCCTCAAAACCATAATCCAAGATTAAATCATCTCCTTCTTGCTCATTTAAAGGCAAAAGGCACATAATGTAGGTTCTATCTTTAAATCTATAAGTGTAACTAAATCTAGTATTTGTTTTAAGCTCTTTATCTAAATAGGGCATAAACCCTTTGGTGTTCATAGGAACTGTATCGCAAGCTAGGCTAATTGGGTAGTTACTAAATTTTACATTTTTAGATTCAATTCTTATTGCATTATAAGTATTCATTTTTAAATCATACACCCAAAGGCTATCATTAAATAAGCTAGTTATAAAGGCTTTATCCTTCTGAAAAAATGAAGTATGTTCTTTGTAATAGTATTTATATTGATAATCAGACATATGGTTCTTATGGAATTCTTTAAATATTTCCTTGACAGTACTTGTATTTAAATTTATTTCAAAAAAAAGAGGAGATTGTTGATTATTCTTATTAAAGATTGAAATATACTCGTAGTAATTAGTTTGAGCTAGTTCTACAAACTCATTAAAAGTATATTCTTTGTTTGAATACCATTGAGGAGAAATGTAAATGAAATTTTCTTTCTCTCTTTTGTTCAAAAACATTTTATGAAACTCATATCGTTCACCATTTTTTAAATCATTTATTAGCTTTGTTGAATTAATTTCACGTAAGACGGTGTTATCTTTAAAATGAATTAAAAAACCATTTTTTGATACTATATATTCATTAACTGAAATTAAAAATAAATAGTCAATACTTTTAGTACGTTCTTTAACAAAACTTAAATCTATTTTTTTATATAAATTACCGTTGCTATAAAACAAAAATAAAGTATCATTTTTTTGAAAATTTGAAAAATAGAATAAATCTAATTTGTCAATAGTAATTGTATTTGAGCATCTAAGATCTGGATAAAAAGGCAATAAAAATTTAACTTCTGAAGCCCTAGAATAAAAGTTAGTTAGTGCGTTTAAAATGAGAACAATAAGAACTTTTTTTGCCATATGCTAAAAGTAAATAAAAAAAGAAGGGAGTTTTAACTCCCTTCTTTAAAAAAGTTGTTATTCATAAAGATATCCTGCAATTATTTCGCCTGTCGATAAATCTCTGAATGCTACCATTTCAATAGTGCCATCAAAAGTTTTTTCAACCCCGTAATTACCGTCAATGACTCCATCAACATCCTCTTCATCAAACAAGTTTATTGCATCAGCATAATTTAAATTGAAGCTATTAGGCTTGAAAGTGTCATCATTGTCAAAAAAAGTATTGCCATTTGCTATTCCCCATGGTAAACTTGAGAATCTTTTACAATCTGTCGCTGGCGAGCCACATCCGGACATATTCCCGTTATTATCTACTTCAACTGTATGAGTTTCACCACTTGCCTTTGAAGGGATGTAATTTGATTTAGAGGAATTTTCGCTGACATTTGTTTGAATTTGAGGCTGTGATTCCTCCTTTTCACAAGCTTGAAATCCTATAAAGAATAATGCTGTAAGGGGGATAAGATATTTGATTTTCATAATATAAGTATTAAGTTTATTAAATTAGAATTTGTAAAAGGCCATTTTACTTTTTTAAAGTGACTACTAAATTTGTTAGTATAAAAATCAAATTTTGAATAAGAATATTCCAAAAAAGAATAAATGAGCTATAGAAAGGAAATAATGGACATTATAAAGAGCTATAGAAATGAAAAAGGAATAAGCCAATTTGATATGGCAGACAAAATAGGTCTAACTCAAAGTTCTTATGCTAAGCTAGAAAATGGAGCCACTGCCTTAGATGTAGATAGATTAGTAAATATAGCTAAGGTTCTTAAGCTTCCAATAATAAAGTTATTCCCTCAAGAATTAATTGAAGTGAACAAAGATTCATATACTTTAGAAGAGTACAAGAACATCTCTGAGGCCATTATTGGTTTTATTTATGATTTAAAAGATAATAATACTAAAGAACTTGAGAATAAATTGATGGCTCAAAATTTGACTATAAGAGAGTTAATAAAAAAAATCTCGCCTTAGGCGAGATTTTTTTTATTAATTATAATTCTATAAGTTGCTCTTATTCAGCTAAAACAATAATCTTATTATGGTTTACTTCCACAACTCCGCCATTAACATCAAAAAACTGCTCTTGATTAGAAGAATCAACTAATTTGATTTTTCCCTCTTTTAAAGTAGCAACTAATGGAGCGTGATTCTCTTTGATGCCAAATTTCCCATCAGAACCAGGGAAGGTAGCCAAGCTAACTTCTCCGCTGTATAGATTTTTATCTGGAGTTACTATTTCAATATGCATTTTATCCTTTTTATAATGTCAAAGTTTTGTCCACTGAGCAAAGTCCAAGTGTTATTTGTTTTCGGCTAGCATTTTTTCTCCAGCCTCAATTGCCTCTTCTATAGTTCCTTTCAAGTTAAAGGCAGCTTCAGGGTATTTATCCACCTTACCATCTAAAATCATGTTAAACCCTTTGATTGTATCTTGAATATCAACCAATACTCCTTTCATTCCTGTAAATTGCTCAGCAACGTGGAATGGTTGAGATAAGAAACGTTGAACTCTTCTTGCTCTATGAACAACTAGCTTGTCTTCTTCAGATAATTCATCCATACCAAGAATTGCAATAATATCTTGTAATTCTTTATATCTCTGTAAAATTTCTTTTACCTTTTGAGCAGTATCGTAATGTTCTTTTCCAACAATTTCTGGAGTTAAAATTCTAGAAGTAGAATCTAATGGGTCTACCGCAGGGTAGATACCTAACTCAGCAATCTTTCTTGAAAGTACAGTAGTTGCATCTAAGTGGGCAAATGTAGTTGCAGGTGCAGGGTCAGTTAAATCATCTGCAGGAACGTAAACCGCTTGCACAGATGTAATAGATCCAGATTTTGTAGAAGTAATTCTTTCTTGCATGGTTCCCATTTCTGTTGCTAAAGTAGGTTGGTAACCTACCGCAGAAGGCATACGACCTAATAATGCAGAAACTTCAGAACCTGCTTGTGTAAATCTAAAGATGTTGTCAATAAAGAAAAGAATGTCTTTTCCTTGTGTATCTCCTTCTTCTTTATCTCCATCACGGAAATATTCAGCCAATGTTAAACCAGAAAGTGCTACTCTAGCTCTCGCCCCTGGAGGTTCATTCATTTGACCAAAAACGAAAGATGCTTTAGACTCTTTTAATTCTTCTTTATCAATAGAAGATAAATCCCATCCTCCATTTTCCATTGATTCGATGAATTTATCACCGTATCTTACAATACCTGCTTCAATCATCTCCCGCATTAAGTCGTTTCCTTCTCTTGTTCTCTCTCCAACTCCTGCAAATACAGAAAGTCCACCATGACCTTTTGCAATATTGTTAATCAACTCTTGAATCAATACAGTTTTACCAACACCAGCTCCACCAAAAAGACCAATCTTACCACCTTTTGCATAAGGTTCAATAAGATCAATTACTTTAATACCTGTAAAAAGTACTTCTGTGGCAGTAGATAAATCTTCAAACTTTGGTGGATCTCTATGGATAGGAGATCCGTTTTCTGTTGGAAGGTTGCCAATTCCGTCGATAGCTTCTCCAACAACGTTAAATAGTCTTCCTTTTATTTCATCTCCAATTGGCATTTTGATAGGGGAACCTGTAGAAGTAACAACAGTTCCTCTACTAAGACCTTCTGTAGAATCCATAGAAATGGTTCTTACAGTGTTTTCTCCAATATGAGTTTGAGTTTCTAAAATAACTTTGTCTCCGTTTGACTTGGTAACTTGAAGCGCATCTAAGATAGCTGGAAGTACTGCGTTTTCGCCGTCAAAACTAACATCGACAACAGGTCCGATGATTTGTGTGATTTTTCCTGTGCTTACTGACATTTATTTTTAATTAAATTAGGTAAAATATCCTTCCTAAAATTCGGCTGCAAAAGTATATTTTTTTGACTTGCTTTGAAAGCAATTTGTCATATTTTTATTTTCCTAATTTTGACTACCTAATTCAAGGCGTTTGCTCCGTATAAAAAAATCTAAGAGTTAAAGATAAAGTGAAGATATATCAGGGAGTAGAAGAGTTTACAAAATTAGAGAACGCCATAGTTACAACTGGAACTTTTGATGGTGTTCATATTGGGCACAGAAAAATACTTCAGAGGCTTAATGATTTAGCAAAGAAGGTCAATGGGGAGTCTGTTCTTTTGACCTTTTACCCACATCCAAGAATGGTTCTTCAAGAGAGTACGGATTTAAAACTTTTAACTACAATCGAGGAGAAATCTAATTTGTTAGAAGAGATAGGTATTGACCATTTAATTATTCAAGCATTTACAAAAGACTTTTCTAGGACTACCTCTCTTGAGTTTGTAAGAGATATTTTAGTGAATCAGATTGGCACCAAGAAACTTGTTATTGGATATGATCATCATTTTGGAAGAAATAGGGAAGGATCTTTTGAGCATTTGAAAGAATTTGGTCCTCTCTATGGATTCGAAGTTGAAGAAATACCTGCGCAGGAGATTGATGATGTAAATGTAAGTTCCACAAAAATTAGAAAAGCCTTGTCAGATGGGGAAATAGGTATTGCAACTAAATATTTGGGGCATTACTTCAAGCTTAGCGGAAAGGTTATTCAAGGAGATCAAATTGGAAGAGAATTGGGATTTCCTACAGCGAATATAGAAATAGAGAATACTTATAAGCTAATCCCTTCTCATGGCGTATATGCAGTTTACGTAAAATTGGATGGGAATACTTATCAAGGGATGTTAAACATTGGGGTTAGACCAACCATTAATGAATCAAATCAATTAAAAATTGAAGTACATCTTTTTGATTTTAACCAAGATGTTTATGGTAAGGATATTGAATTACAGTTGGTTAAGAAAATTAGGAGTGAAAGAAAATTTTCTAATCGAGAAGAGCTTATCAAGGCGATGCAATCAGATAGAATTTTATGCCTAAATATCTTATAGTCGTTTTTTTATTTTACTCAATTGCTTCTTCTGCCCAAGAAATCGGTGATATGGATTATGTATTTAAAGACATAGAAAAGGTAAAGCAATATCCAGAAGAAGTAATCAATTTAGATTTAAGTGGAAATAAACTAAAAGAAATACCCCAAATATTGTTTGAATTAAATAACTTAAAAAATTTAGATTTAAGTAAAAATCAAATTTCACTTTTGCCCGCAGAAATAATGCATTGGGGGAAACTAGAAAGTCTAGACTTTTCTAAAAACAACATTTCAAATATTCCCCCTCAAATAGGTAATTTGATTCTAGTTGAAAGACTGGATCTATCTAAAAACAAGATTCGAAAATTACCTATGGAGATTGGGCGACTGAAATCTTTAGTCGATTTCCAAATCTGGAATAATCAGTTAACAGAAATACCTTCTGAAATTCAAAACCTAACCAAGCTTAAAGTGCTTAATTTAAGGGGAATGTCTATAAATGATGACAATGAATTGGAATTAAAAAAGTGGCTGCCAGAAACAGATATCTATTATTCTTATGGTTGCGATTGTAATCGTTAAAATTTTAAGTTTAATCCTACAAGATAATTTCTAAAAGCCTGAGGATAATAGAAGTTTTCTACTATTTGTTGACCAACTACATAATTAAAAGTATATCCATTAGAAGCATAATTTTTGCTAAATACATTATTAATTAAAAGATTGAAACTTACATTTTTCATCCCTTTTATTGGTACTTTCCAAGCCATTCTTAAATCAGTTACTAAGTAATCTTCTATCATTCTACTTCTTGAAGAAGTGTTGTCGAGAAACTGTTCTCCAACATATCGTGGCATTATAGCCATCTCTAAATTTTGAAACGGACGGTAAATAATTTCCGCATTAGCAATTATCTCCGGAGAAAAAGATATATCTGTAGTTCCTCGATCAATTTTCCAAATAAATACATCATTCAAGGTGTAATCATACACTTGCTCGGTAAAGGATAAAATTTTGTTTTGGCTAAATGTTGCAGTCAGGTTAATTTCTAGCTTTTTGGAAAAACGATAAGCCGACTGAAACTCAATTCCTCTTCTATAGCTCCTATCTACGTTTTGTCTAATTGGCGAACCAACATCATTTAATTGTCCAGTGTTAACTAATTGATTATCATAATCCATGAGGAAGAAGTTAAGTGATGCAAAGTATTTCTCAGTCGTCTTTTCCATGCCTAACTCTACATTTCTTAACACTTCAAAAGTTGGAGCAAGCGTGCTTATTCCGTCTACAAAGTCTGCTCTGTTTGGCTCTCTATGGCCTATTCCTGCAAAGACATAGCTTCGTAAGCCTTCCGAAAATTGATAGTTAAAGCCAAATTTTGGATTAAAAAATCTAAAGTTCTCAGCTATATCAATATTCCTTAGGTCATTGTCATCCCCTTCAGCACTATAATCAATTGCTCTTAATTGCAAGTCAACTAAAAAACTAGCTTTCTTGCTTAATTCATAGTTCGCTTTTAAGTAAACATTACCATCTACTTTATCCCCTTTGTTGAAGTAATACGAATCATTTAAAAAACTATTAGATGCATATTGGGCCCATATTACTTCTCCAAAATGATCGCCAACATATCTATTTAAGCCTCCACCTAAAACTAAATTTAGCTTATTATTTACGTCATAAATATTTGAAAAGGTGAATCCATAAAAATCATTATCTAACCATCGTCTTCTTACCAAGTCTGTATTTGTAATGGTTTCGTTGCCAATTTGAACGTTGTCTAATTTATAATTAGATAAGGCATCACCTTCTCTAAACTCTTCAAAATATCCTTCACCAATAGTGTAATGAAATGCTAGATTAGAAGTTAGTTTTTCCGAAAATTGATGAGAGATATGTAATTGATAATGGTCTTGGGAGTAATTATCTACCTGGTTGTCATATAGGTAAAAGTTATATGTTCTACCTGAGTTAAGAAGATTTTCTCTGTCTCTATCATTCAAAAAATTTCGATCGGCATAGGCATTCATTTCTTCTACATTGCCTTTGAATCTCGATTCAGGAGTTCCATACCAAGATTGGTAAGTAACTTCATTCCCTCCAAAAATTATAGCCTTAACTATGGTCTTTTCTCCGTAATAAGCGCCCGATGCATAATAGGAATTAAGGTTTGCTCTAGCTCTGTCTATATAACCATCTGACTGAATGTTAGATAACCTGCCTTCAAATGAAAAGTGATTGTTAATTAGGCCAGTGCCAAACTGCACAGTGTGTTTTCTGCTATTGAAAGAACCAAATGAATTGTTTATTTCTCCGTAGGCTTTTTCATTTAGCGCATTTGTTTGAAGATTTACTGTTGCTCCAAATGCTCCTGCGCCATTTGTAGAGGTGCCAAGACCTCTTTGAATTTGAATATTTTCTAAATTAGAAGCAAAATCAGGCATATTTACCCAAAAAACACCATGTGATTCTGCATCATTTAGAGGTATTCCATTTACAGTTACATTAATTCTACTTGCATCGCTTCCTCTAATTCTAAAGCCTGTATAACCAATACCTGTACCGGCATCCGAAGTGCTAATTAAAGATGGAGTTCTCATTAATAAGTAAGGAATATCCTGCCCAAGATTTAGCTCTTCTATATCTTCTTTACTAACATTTGTTTTTGTGGCAGGTGCGTTTTCACTAACTCTAGTAGCTTCTATTAAAACTAGATCATTTTGATAAGCTTTAGGGCTTAGTTTAAAATCGATATTAGTTGAAAATTCAACTGTGTCGCTTTCATAGCCAATAAAGCTGCATATAATGGATGATTTTTTATTGCCAACTTCCAAAGTAAACTCCCCTTTGGTATTGGATGAAGCTGCGTAAAAGGTGTTTTGCAGAAATATATTGGCTCCTACTAATGGTTCATTAGTTTGAGCGTTAAGTACTTTTCCTTTAATGGTGTTTTGAGATACCAGCAGTTGGCTGGCTAATAGCATTGTGCTTAAGAATATTGCTTTCATATTTAAAAATTAAATATGAACTACAGGGGCAATAATTCAACGGTTAATAATAAGTTAATTCCTTTCCCTTCGACCGCATTATCGGCATCAGGTTCATTGGGTATAATCTCAGCCCGAATTTATCTTTAAAATAAAGTAGAGCACCCCTAGAGACTTTTCAAAATTACAAATTCAAATACGACTGAATTGCTTCTTCGGCATTTTTTATTCTTATTTCTCCCTTCCCTTTTATAATAGCGTAGTTTCCTTCTTTTTTTAAAAAGTTCTCAAATGTTTCGAATATTTGAAGTCTGCTTGATAAGTCTGGGGATTCTCTTAAAGGATCGTTTACATAATCTAAATCAGGATATAATAGCAAGGTAAAATCATAATTCTTATTTGATTCATAAAGATTATACAAACTGCTTTCTACCTGCTTGTATTTAATTTTAGACCATACTACAATAGATAAAATATTGGTGTCGCAAAATAATAGTTGAGGATTTTTAGCTTTAGCGATTCTGCTTTCTGCTTCTATTTGACCCTCGGCTATAGGGATAAGTTCTTTTTGCGTGTAGCTCTCTTTGTATTGAAGATACTCTCTAGCAAACTCTGTGGTAAAAGCTGCTCTAAATTTTTTTGCTAAGGTTTTGGTTAAGAAACTTTTTCCAGAGCTTTCAGGCCCTACTACCGCAATTTTTTTCATCTGCTAATTTCTTTATTCCATGCTAGCCAACCTCTAATTGCAATAAGAGTATAAAGTAAAAATAGCCCTGAGGTTAAAAAAAGTTCTTTGTAAAAATACATGCCTGCAGCAACTGCGTCTACAACTATCCAAATAGCCCAATTTTCAATATATTTTTCTACTAACCAAATCGTTCCAATAACAGAGAAAACTGTTGTAAAAGCATCAAAATAGGGCAAGTTAGCATCTGTGAAATTATTTGCAAAGAAACCTAATGTAAAACTTAGTGCTATACCTATAATAAGCGTCAGTTTTAGTTTCTTAGACTTAAGGTGCGTAGTAATATCTTTTTTGCTTTCTTTTCCCCAATTAATCCAACCTACTACAGACATTACTACATAAAATAAATTAATCCCTGAGTCGAAATATAATTTGCTTTGAAATGTAATGTATATATAAATGGCTGAACTGATAAAACCAAATAGAAAACAGATTCTATTTTGTTTGGTAGCGAAGTAAACATAAATAAGTGCAGTAGAAACTGCGAATATTTCGCTTAAGTTCATTGTTCTGGATTAAGTCCAATAATGCTTTAAGGAGTCTAATTCATTGATAAAGGAGTTGCCTTTTTCAATAGCATCTCCAATTACGATAAAGTCTGCACCTGCTTGATACGCAGATTCAATTTTTTCTTTTGAATTAATTCCACCACCAACAATAATTGGCTGCGTGCAGCTGCTAGCCACTTTTGAGATCATATTTGCCGGAACAGGATTTTTTGCTCCACTGCCTGCATCTAGATAAATTAATCGCATTCCTAGATACTCGCCTGCAAGAGCAGTTGCTTCGGCTATTTCTGCTTTATTAGAAGGAATAGGGTTAGAGTTGCTCATGTATGAGGCAGTTGTTTGCCCTCCTGATTCAATTAGTAAATAAGCTGTGCTTATAATTTCCAAGGAAGTCATTTTTAAATAAGGTGCTGCAATAACTTGCTGCCCAATAAGCATTTCCGGATTTCTACTAGAAAGTAAAGAGAGAAATAAAATTCCATCAGCTTCATCTGAAATCTGCGAAGGGCTGCCCGGAAATAAGATTAAGGGAAGTTCTGTTTTCCTTTTTAATGCTTGTAGTGTTTGTTTTAAATCTCCAGAGGTTATTAAACTCCCACCTACTAAAAAAAAAGTTATTTCTAGATCTCTGGCAAGCTGACTTATTTTAATAAGCTGTTCTTCATTTGCCTTATCTGGGTCAATAAGAAAAGCAATGCCTTTTTTCCCTTGCTTTTTTAGCTTTAATATAGAGTCTAAAACAATCATTTACAGCTGCAATATTAATCATTCAAGGTATATGCTAAAACATAATCTTTTATAACTATTGCATTGACTTTGTATGGTTTAGTTTGAGAATCATCTGTAAATAAAGCATTAATTAAAGTATTCTCTCCTTTGTTTTCAATGCCAATAATTTCAATGTTGTCTTTTAAATAAATGTCTTTTTTTCCATTCGCTTTAAAGATTGCTTCTTTAGTGCTCCAGGCTTTTGTAAGTTCTAATTCATTTAAATTTTTGAATTTATTTAATTCGGTTGAAGCAAGGAATTTGTGTTTTATAGAGTCAATGCCTGAGCTTATTTTTTGTAAATCAATTCCAATTTCATTTAATTTATTTATTCCGATGGCAATTCTATTCTTTGAGTGAGAGATACTTATAAAACTACTCGATTTTAAGAGTGTTGGTTTCCCATGCTCATCATAAATAATATCTTGCTTTTCAAAACCCAACTGAATCATTAAATGTCTAATGCTTAGCCATTCAAATCTTCTTTGTTCATTCTTAATCTTATCAAATCCATTTAAGGAGTAGCTGCTGTTTTTAATTTTTTCTAGAAGAGAATCATATTCGAAATATTCTAATAATTGATGCGCTATTAAATAGTTAGGATTAATTTGAATACTTTGGAAAGGAGTCATTTATGGGCTTAATTACTAGATGGTCAAAACAATATTTGGTAATTTTGTGTTCCAAAAATAAAATTAAATAAAATGAATACTACGTCTGTAGAATACTTACCGTACAAAGTTAAAGATATCTCTTTAGCAGAGTGGGGAAGAAGAGAAATTGAACTAGCAGAAGCAGAAATGCCTGGCTTAATGGCTTTAAGAGAAGAATATGGAGCTGAGCAACCATTAAAAGGTGCAAGAATTGCCGGTTGTTTGCATATGACCATTCAAACTGCTGTATTAATTGAAACTTTAATCGCATTAGGAGCTGAGGTTACTTGGTCTTCTTGTAATATTTTTTCAACGCAAGATCAGGCAGCTGCTGCAATTGCCGCAAAAGGAATAGCTGTATATGCTTGGAAAGGAATGACAGAAGAAGAGTTTGATTGGTGTATTGAGCAAACTTTATTCTTTGGAGAAGATAGAAAGCCACTTAATATGATCTTAGACGATGGTGGTGACTTAACCAATATGGTTTTTGACAGATTCCCTGAATTAGTAGATGCTATCAAAGGTTTATCCGAAGAAACTACAACTGGTGTTCACAGATTGTACGAGAGAGAAAAGAATGGAACTCTAGTAATGCCTGCTATCAATGTAAATGATTCTGTTACAAAATCTAAGTTTGATAATAAATATGGATGCAAGGAATCCTTAGTTGATTCAATTAGAAGAGCAACAGATATAATGATGGCTGGAAAAGTTGCGGTTGTTGCAGGTTATGGTGATGTTGGAAAAGGTTCTGCATTATCTTTAGCAGGTGCAGGCGCTAGAGTTATTGTAACTGAAGTAGATCCTATCTGTGCATTGCAAGCTGCTATGGATGGTTTCGAAGTGAAAAAAATGATAAATGCTGTGGAGGAAGTTGATATAGTTGTTACTGCAACAGGTAATAAAGATATCATCAACGGAACACATTTTAAGAAAATGAAAGACAAAGTTATCGTTTGTAATATTGGTCACTTCGATAATGAAATTGATGTAGCTTTCTTAGAAAAGAACTACGGTTCAACCAAAGTAGAAATAAAACCACAAGTGGATAAGTACACCATTGACGGGAAAGATATTATTCTTTTAGCTCAAGGTAGATTGGTTAATTTAGGTTGTGCTACAGGTCACCCTTCATTTGTTATGTCAAACTCATTTACTAATCAAACTTTAGCTCAAATTGAATTGTGGAACAATTCTGCTAATTATGAGAATAAAGTGTATACGCTTCCAAAGCACTTAGATGAGAAAGTTGCAAAACTTCATTTAGCTAAAATTGGTGTTGAATTAGAAGAATTGAGTAAAGATCAAGCGGAATATATAGGTGTTCAAGTAGAAGGTCCATATAAGCCAGAATATTATAGGTATTAATTAGTAGATATTTAATAGAAACGGCTGCGTATTTGCGTGGCCGTTTTAGTTTGTTATAGTAATGCTTAATCCATCAAAGATGGTATTGTAACTTTTTAAAGGAACAGAAGCAGGCGGTTTTGAAACACTTCCATTTTGTAATAAAAATGAAGAGCCGCAGCAATCATCTGAGGCGGTTATTCTATTTGGGTCAACGGAAACCAAAGCACAGGTGCTAGAAGGTTGGAAAGTACAATGTCTATCGTAGGCTTTAAATTCATTTTGAGATATTCTAGCAATAATGATTCCCCTAGAGCCTCCAACTATATACTCCCAACCTCCAACGGTTGCTAGATTTTTAAATTCACCTAATTGAATAACAATGTTTACCTCCACATCAGGAATATTATTGTTCTCTTCATCTTGGCAAGATAAAATGAGAATAATTGAAATTAGAAATGCTATTTTTAGCAATTGCATATTTTAAAACTAAATAATAAAAATGAAAAATTTTTTTTTATTAGGCAGCATTATTTTTTTCATGAGTGTCTATAGTACAGAAGTTCATTCTCAATCTCAAAAAAGAGTTGAAAAAACCATTGAAAAGAGAGAGCAGAAATTAGAAAAAGATAAAGAGGAAAAAAAGAAACAACAAAATAAAGAAGTAGAAGAAGCAAAAGAGAGGCATATGAGTCTGCAGACAAAAGAAGTGCAAAAGAGGATGAAAAAAACGAAGAAGAAATCGAAGAAATATAACTCCAAAAAATCAGGAGGAATTTTTTCTAGATGGTTTAGCCGATAGTAAAACAGTGGTTTTTAGAGGCTTAGAGAGGAAGATGAACTCAAAGTTAAAATTTGTTATTTTTTTCATTAATTGTATATCTTTACGCCCCTGTAGTTTTTTCTAAAAATATAACATAAAACATCTACTATGCTAAGACGATTATTGTTAGCGCTATTATTAGCGGTGGGTACCATTTATAGCTCAACAGCTCAAGTTGGTCAAGGTACTATCAAAGGAAAGGTATTAAATAATGAAACAGGAGAGCCTGTTCCATTTGCCAATGTTACTTTGATGACAGGTTCAGATCAAATCATTGGAACTACCACGGACTTTGATGGTAACTATACTTTAAAGCCTATCCCTCCTGGAACATATGACTTGCAAGTGTCTTATGTTGGTTTTCAAACGCAACGAATTGCAGGTATCTCAGTTAGTTCTGATAAGATTACCAAGCAAGACATGAAGATGACACAAGGTATTGCTTTAAAGGAAGTAGAAGTTATTGCTTATGAAAAGCCTTTAATTGAGTTGGATAAGACTTCAGTAGAAGAGACTAAAACAAGAGAAGAAATTCAGAGAATGGCTGTGAGGTCTGCCGCTGATATTGCAAAAACTGCAGGAAATGGTGTTTTTTCAAGAGATAACGGTAGTGGAGATGTTAATATAAGAGGGGCAAGAGATGGGAATAATGTAACCTTTATTGATGGTATTAAAGTTATAGGTTCTACAAGTTTACCTAAATCTGCTATTGAGGAAGTAACGGTAAAAACAGGTGGTTTATCTGCACAGTATGGAGATTTAACTGGTGGAGTGACTTCGATTACTACTAGAGGAGCCTTAAAAGAGTATTTTGGAAATGTTGAATACTTGACTTCTGGGTTCAAAACTAATGATGATAATGTTGTAGGTTTTGATAATTACGGATACAATCTTGTTGGCTTTAGTGTTGGTGGTCCAATCTTAACTAATAAAGACGAAAATGGTAAAATAATTGATGCTCCTCTAGGCTTTTTATTGACAGGAGAATATAGAAATATATTGAACCCAAGGCCTTCTATGGTTCAATTGTATAAACCTAAAGATGATGTTGAGCAATTACTATGGACTCAACCTTACATTGGAGACCCAGTTAATATAGCCGTAAATAAAAGAGCTGAGTTCTTAAGAGAAGATGATTTCGAAGAAATTGATTTTCAAAGAAATGTAAGTTCTGAAACATTTGTTATGAATGCTAAGATTGATTTGAAAATTAATGATTTAGCATCCATGTCTTTTGGTGGAACTTTCAATACTAATACAAATAACGCGGATGTTAGAAATAATCAAGAAAAATTCCAACTCTATAACTACTTCAATAATCCTCAAAACAGGACAGATGATTGGAGAGTTTATGCAAGATATACCCAAAGGTTTGCAAATGCTGAGTTAGAAGAAGGACAAGAAGATAATTCTTTAGTTAAGAACGCGTTCTTTTCTTTACAAGCAGATTTTTCTAGAAGAACTGCAGCTAACCAAAATGAAAGACATCAAGATAATTTCTTTGAATATGGTTATGTAGGCAGGTTTGAGGCAATTACAGAGCCATCATATAGTTTTGAAAGTAATCCAAATGGAGCTGGTATACCTCAAGGGGTTTTACTAGCAGATGGTAATAGATATATTGGAAATTTCTTGACAGCATTTAATAGTCCAATTGCATATAATTTCACCCCAGGTAGTTTAAACCCAGTGCTTGCTGCATATACTTCTAATTTCTATGATTTGGCTAGACAAGCAGGTATTGATACTGATTTGTACGATACTAGAGAAGATGTAGAAGGTGGCGGAGGAGTCGTAAATGGAGGAGTTGTAAACAATAATATTTATAACATCTGGAGTGCGCCAGGTGATGTATTTAACTCGTATTCAAAATCAGAAAGAGACCAATATAGACTTTCAGGAAGAGGTTCTGCAGACATAGGTGATCATGCTATTACTCTTGGATTTGAGTATGAGCAAAGGGTGGAAAGGAATTATTCTTTAAACCCACTAGGCTTATGGCAACTAGGAAGAGGTTCAGTTAATAGCCATATTGAGCAAATTGATTCCACACAGTTTACTGTTGAACAAAACGGTTCTTCTTTCCCTACAATTACCTTTGAAAGAGCTAATGATATAGGTTCAAGAACTTACTTTGCTTATAATATGAGAAAGGCCCTTGGCCTAGATCCTAATGGAACAGACTTTGTTGATTTTGATTCTTATGATATTGGTGTATACGATTTAGAGTATTTTGATGCTGATGCCTTAATCAATCCTGCAAATAATGTTAACCTTCAGTATAGAGGATATACCTATAAAGGAAGAAGAACTTCTGCTAATCCAACAATAGATGATTTCTTTAACGAAGAAATATCTGACGGAGTCAATTCCTTCAAAACAAGGCCTATTGCTCCTTATCAGCCAATTTATATTGCTGGATATATAGAAGATAAATTTGCTTTTGATGATTTAGTTTTTAGACTAGGTCTGCGTTTAGATAGGTTTGATGCTAATCAACCTGTTTTGAAAGATCAATTCTCTTTCTTACCTACTCAAAATGCTGCTTTTGCTAGATCTCAAGGGGCAAGTGTTCCAGGTAATATTGGAGATGATTATGTGGTATATGTTTCTGATGTTGAAAACCCCGGTGCTGATAATGTAATTGGTTATAGAAACCCAGAGACTAATGTATTCTTTAATGCATCTGGAGAAGAAGTCAATAACCCTACTGTATTAGAATCAGGTGGAACAATAACACCATGGTTACAAAATCCAGGGTCAACGGATTTAACTTCTGATATGAATTCGGAATCATTTGAAGATTATGACCCACAGTATACTTTGATGCCAAGGATTTCTTTTTCATTCCCTATTTCGGATGAAGCAACCTTCTTTGCTAATTATGATATATTAACGCAAAGACCAACTGGTAATATAGCAATAGATCCTATCGATATCATATATGTTCAGAATCACAATAGAATTCTTAATAATCCTAGTTTAAAGCCAACAAAAACAATTAGTTATGAAATAGGATTTAAGCAAAAACTATCTAATAGTTCAGCGCTTACCTTATCGTCATTCTACAAAGAGCAAAGAGATGAAATTCAAGTAATTAGATTAGCGGGGGCCTTTCCTGAAGATTACCTAACTTACAGTAATCAAGATTTTGGAACAGTAAAGGGATTTACAGTGAATTATGACTTAAGAAGAACAAAGAATGTTTCTTTAAGAGTTAACTATACCCTACAATTTGCAGAAGGAACAGGATCTGGTTCTTTAAGTTCATTAAACTTAATAAACTCTGGACAACCTAACTTAAGAACAATTTTCCCTTATTCTTTTGATCAAAGACACGCAATTACTGCAAGTTTGGATTACAGATATGGAAGAGGTAGCAATTACAATGGACCTAAAGTTAATGGAAAGAATATTTTAGAAGATTTTGGAGTTAACCTTCAGTTTATTACAGGTTCAGGTACTCCTTATACAGCTAGATCAGGACCTAGAGATGAAGAAGCTATATCTCCGCAGCAAAGGCAACCGGTTATAGGAGATGTAAACGGTTCTAGATTACCTTGGACATTTAGAGTAGATGCAAGGGTAGACAAGAATTTTATATTGAAATGGGGTAGTAATAGCGAAGAAAATGAATCTGCGTGGAGTAATGGGAAAAAGACATCTGTCTTGAATGTATATTTCCAAATCTTGAATGTATTCAATATTCAGAATATTCAAAATGTATATGCATACACTGGAAATGCTGAAGATGATGGTTCTTTAGATGCTCCATTATTCCAAGATATCATAAGTCAACAATTAGACCCACAAGCATATAGAGACCAATACTCAATTGCTTTACAAAATATGTATAATTACGAGCTCCCAAGAAGAATTAGATTGGGTCTTGAATTGAACTTTTAGAATTAATAATCATGGATAAAAGAAGAGATTACTTAAAAACTGCCTTTACTTTAGCGATTAGCTTAGTAGTCAGTGTGCAATTATTTGCAAGAGGAGGACAAGATCCTAATTCAAAGAAAACGAATAATAACCCTTCCTTGGCAGCTGGTTGTATTCCAGCGAATGCTATTATATTTCTAGAATTTAATAATGTTAAAACAAGAGTTGAGGCAGGAGGATTGTGGTGGCAAGATAGAGCCAATAGTACTGCTGATTATGAGGTTCCTAGAGGTTCAAATTCATTTGCCTTGTATGCAGGTGGATTATGGATGGCCGGTACGGATGTGAATGGCCAATTAAAAGCAGCGGTTAGTAAATTCGGTACCACTGGGATAGACTATTGGGCAGGTCCTTTAGACAATAAGGGAACTGCTGAGATAAACGATGAAACTTGTCAGCGTTGGGATAGATTTTTTGAAATTAGTAAAAAGGAAGTAGCAGACTTTGTACTTTATAATAGTTTAAATGATGAAGAAAGAGCTGATGTTTTTCCTGATGGTTATGAAGTGCCAGATGGTATAAAAAACTGGCCAGGAGATGGATTTCCAAACTTTGATGATCCAAACTTAGCAGAAAGACTTGCTCCATTTGTTGATGTAAACGGAGATAATATATATGATTGGAGAGATGGAGATTATCCTTTTTATGATTTAGGATCAACATTAAATACTAGTGTAGATTCTAATTTAATAAACGAATCGGGTATAATAGACTGTAGAGCCCCAAGAATTGATAGAAGTGAAAGTGCTTCAAGGCCACTTTTTGGAGATAAGACTTTTTGGTGGATTTTTAATGATAAAGGAAATCTTCATACAGAATCCAATGCTCCTTCTATTGGTATGGAAATTCATGCACAGGCATTCGCATTTGCTACTAATGATGAAGTGAATGACATGACATTTTACAATTTTGAATTAATTAATAGATCAACTTTTACATTAACGGAAACTTATTTTGCAAGTTTTGTTGACCCTGATTTAGGTTTCCCTGGTGACGATTATGTAGGTTGTGATGTTACTAGAGGATTGGGCTATTGCTACAATGGAGATGAATTTGATGATGATTTTCAAGGTCAGACCGGATACGGTTCTACACCTGCTGTTATTGGTATTGACTTTTTTGAAGGTCCATTTCAAGATCCTGATGGTATAGATAATAAAGTTGGTATAGGAATTGGCGAAGCCTTAAATGGATTGGGTTATGGAGATTCTATAGCGGATAACGAAAGGTTTGGGATGAGAAGGTTTGTTTATTACAATATTGGTGGTGGACAAAATGGAGATCCTACTTTGGCTATTCATTACTATAATTATATGCGTGGTATTTGGCAAAATGGCCAAAGAATGCGTCATGGAGGAGATGGGTTAAATTCAGCAGGTGTTGAAGATGTCCCAACTGCCTTTATGTTCCCTGGGACTAGTGATCCATTAGGTTGGGGTACAGTAGATCAAAACGGTATTTCAATTCCTGTAACAAATAAAAATTGGAGAGAAGACAATCCTGGAGCTGGACAACCTGCTAATGCCCCTGGAGATAGAAGATTTTTGCAATCGGCAGGTCCATTTACCTTAGAGCCAGGAAATGTTAATGACATAACAGTAGGAGTTGTATTTGGCCAAGCAGAATCTGGCGGAAGGTTGGCATCTTTAGATGTTGCATTTACTGCAGATAATAAAGCACAAGCTTTATTTGATAATTGTTTCCAAGTGTTAGATGGACCAGACGCACCGGATCTTACTATTCAAGAGTTGGATCAAGAATTGATTCTTTATATTACAAACTCACCTTTGTCCAATAACTTTAATGAAGAATATGAAGAAATTGATCCTAACATCGTTACTCCGGATACACTATTAAATCTGACACCACCAAGATTTTATGATCCTAGATACAGATTTCAAGGATATCAAATATTTCAGCTAAGAGCTAACGACATATCTGTTTCGCAAGTATTAGACCCTTCTGTATCGAGGCTTGTTTTCCAGTGTGATATTGTTGATGGAGATACTACCCTAGTTAACTATACTTTTGATGAAAACATTCAAGCAAGTATTCCAGTTGTTCAGGTGGAAGGAGCTAATGAAGGAATTAGTCATAGCATAAGAGTAACAGAAGACTTGTTCGCTTCAGGTAATCCGAGGCTAATTAACTTCAAGACATATTATTATATAGCTATTGCCTATGCATCCAATAGATTTAAACCATATGCGCAAGACGTAGCACCTAGTTTAGATAACCCATTTGCACCTGCATCGGATGGGCAGAAAACACCTTATTTGCCAAGTAGAAGAACTGCTACAGGTGGGTCTGTATTTGCAGTTTCAGCTATACCTCATCGTCCTGTTTATGAAGCAAATGGGACTGTAATTAATTCATCTTATGGTGATTTAGTTGGTATTACCAGATGGGAAGGTGAAGGAAACGGAGGAAACGAATTAAGGTTTACAGAAAGCACATTAGAAAGGATAATGAATGAAAAGGCATGGGAAGTAGATTCCGTTAAACCTATTGAATTAAACTACACTTTAGGCAATGGACCTATCAACGTGAAGGTTGTCGATCCCCTAAATGTAGTAGATGCAGATTTTGTATTTAAATTCAATAACGATTTATCTACTAATCTAATCAATGATACAGCTAGATGGATAATTGAAAACAGAACTAGTAATAATGCAATTCCTTCAGAACGAGCAATACGCTCACAGAATGAACAAATTCTAAAGACGAATGATTTTAATTGGGGACTTTCTGTAGATGTTGGTCAAGTTAGACAAATTGGTCGTTCAGGAGTTATTAACAACGGATATCTAAATGCAAATATCAATTTTAAAGGTTCGAATTGGTTAACAGGAGTTACAGATGCAGAAGGTAGTAACCCATTTAACTGGATATTGGCAGGTACAGTTGCTGAGGACGGTAATTTATATGGGGATAGAAGAGCTGCTAGCGGCTTTGTAGATCCAAGAGAAGACTACGAAAATATATTAGGAGCAACATGGGCCCCTTATACCTTGGCAGGTTTTGGAAGGGGAACTGTTGGTAATTTGATATTAAATAAACCTGCATTTAATTTGGCTTCCTCGAATGATTCTAAACTTGAATATTTAAGTTCTGTAGTTGTTGTTATAACAAGGGACAAATCAAAATGGACTAGATGCCCTGTTTTGGAGTCTCAAGAGGAACTTGTTAGATCTTTTGATGGAACAGAATGGTTAAGACCAAGAAAGTCACTATCTATAGATAAGGATGGTAATTATGTTGATACAACAGGATTAGGAAACTTAACAAGACAGCAAATCATTGATAGTCTTAAGTCTGATAATGAAGAGGATGCAGCATATATAAATCCTTTTGGTATGGGATGGTTCCCAGGTTATGCTTTAAACCTGGAAACAGGTGAAAGATTTAATATGGCTTATGCAGAAGATACTCGTTATGGATTAGATAATGGAGCAGATATGCAATGGAATCCAACTAGCACTTTATTTTCTGGATCGGATGGTAATTTAGTTTGGGGAGGTAAGCACTATACTTACATTTTTAGAAATACCTCTCCTTTAGAAAAGCAACAAGAAGGAATACCAAATGATTTTGGAAGCTTTACGTTTTCAATGAATTTGTATGATGGAGGGGAGAGATTAAGAAATATGCTCGATAACACAGCCTTGCAGCCATTTGCTTGGAGAACATGTAGTTGGATGACAATACCATTGCTTCAACCTGGGCAAGAATTATTAGCTTCTGATGTTGAGATTAATATTAATGTTAGTAAGCCTTACGCAGTTAACCTTACAAATCCTGAGGATACATCCTTAAGAAATGATGGAAGACCTGTATATACATTCAAAACAGATGGTTTTGCAGTTCAGAGAGGAAATGTATCTGCTCTAGAGGATGCCTTGGTAGAAATAAATGTAGTTCCTAATCCATACTATGCGATATCTGAATATGAAACATCTGCATTAGACAATTTGGTTAAAATAACCAACTTGCCACAAAATTGTAGAATTAAGATTTTCAATATGTCAGGTACATTAATTAGAGAGTATAATAAAACTGATCCTCAAACATTCTTGGATTGGGATATGAAAAACCAAGCAGGAATACCTATATCAAGTGGTGTATATCTAATTCACGTAGATGTTCCAGGTGTTGGAGAAAAAATATTAAAATGGTTTGGTGTTACTAGACCTGTTGACTTAAACAATTTCTAATATGAAAGGACTAAATAGAATAATTAATCTAGGTTTAGCATTTGTACTATTAGCTTATTCTGGAGCTTTATTAGCAGGAAACGAGGATAGAGCGGGTGAAGCAGGTGCTTCTGAATTATTGATTAATCCATGGGCAAGAAGTTCCGGATGGGGTGGTGCAAATACCTCTGGATCTATGGGAGTAGAATCTTTCCATCTAAATATTGCAGGTTTAGCTTATACAAAAGGAACTGAGTTAGTTTTTACTAATACTTCTTGGATGGGAGGTTCAGATATTAGCATTAATGCATTAGGTTTTGCAACTAAACTTGGAGAATCCGGTGGCGTTCTAGGAATATCTGCAATGTCTATGGGTTTTGGTGATTTAGAAGTAACAACAGTAGATAATCCGGATGGTGGATTGGGAACATTTAGTCCTAATTACTTCAACTTGGGAGTATCTTATTCTAAGAACTTTTCGAATACGATAAGTGGTGGTGTTGTTGTGAAAGTAGTAACACAATCAATTTCAAATGTAAATGCTAGTGGAATTGCTATTGATGCAGGGGTAAATTATGTTACCGGTGATCAAGATCAATTTAAATTTGGTATTACTTTGAGAAACGTTGGACCTACTATGCAATACAGAGGTAATGGCTTGTCTACTAGAACAACAGTTGAGAATTCGGAAAAAACTCTTACAGTTAGTCAAAGATCAAACGACTTTGAATTACCTTCTTTAGTTAATATAGGTCTTTCTTATGATTTTTATTTAACTCCAGCTAAAGAGACAGATGATGAAGAATTTTTAAGCGACCACCGATTAACCGCGGCAGGAACGTTTACTTCTAACTCTTTTACAAGCGATCAAATAAGAATTGGTGGGGAGTATGCTTTTAGAGAAATGTTTATGGCAAGATTTGGTTATATCTATGAATCTGATGTAGCAGACGAAGAACTGAGTAGAACAGCATCAGCAGGAGCTACCTTTGGAGCAACTATTGAAGTTCCAATAGGGAAAAATGGGAATACCTTTGGTATTGATTATTCCTACAGAACCACAAGAACTTTTGATGGGTCTAATGCTATAGGAGTTAAGCTTACTTTTTAATTTAAAAAAAACTATACATTTGTAAAGAGAACCTTCGTACGAAGGTTCTCTTTTTAATTTCAATAAAACCAAATTGGATATGGGACAAGTGAGTTATTTCACAGAAGAAGGCTTAGCAAAACTAAAGGAGGAGTTAAAACAGCTTCAAACTGTAGAGAGGCCCTCTATTTCAAAGCAAATAGCAGAGGCAAGGGATAAAGGAGATTTATCTGAAAATGCGGAATATGATGCGGCGAAAGAAGCTCAAGGTTTATTAGAATTTAAAATTAGTAAACTACAAGACTTAATAGCTAATGCAAGAGTTGTAGATCAATCTGAGCTAGATACTTCTAAGGTTTTAATCTTATCTAAGGTTAAAATAAAAAATATCGCTAATGGTGCAATTATGGAATACACCTTAGTTTCCGAAAAAGAGGCCGATATAAAGCAAAAAAGAATTTCTGTAGACTCCCCTATTGCTAAAGGATTACTTGGTAAAAAAGTTGGAGATAAAGCAGAGGTTGTTGTGCCTTCAGGTACGGTAACGTTTGAAATTATTGATATTTCAAGATAATGGCATCTATTTTTAGCAAAATAGTTTCAGGAGAAATCTCATCTTTTAAGATTGCAGAATCAGAAGAATTTCTAGCTTTTTTAGATGTAAATCCACTTCGAGAAGGACATACATTGGTTATTCCCAAAAAGGAGATCGATTATCTTTTTAATATTGAGGATGCTCAATTATCAGCGATGTGGATATTTGCAAAGCAAGTAGCTAAAAAAATTGAATCCAAAATAGATTGCAAACGGATAGGTGTAGCAGTTGTTGGACTTGAAGTTCCTCACGCTCACATTCATTTAATTCCAATCAACTCTGTTAGTGATATGGATTTTTCCAAAGAAAAACTACAAATAAGTCAAACAAGATTGCAAGAAGTTGCAGAGCTGATAAACAGCTAGACTTTCCTTTCTGGGTTTTGCTTTAAAAAACTTTCCCAACTCCCTGCTTTTTTTTTGTTATTAGATGTTTTGCCTTGGTAATGGTGGCAAAGGGCAACAGCTAATGCATCCGTTGCATCCAATGTTTTTGGGCTTTCTGGATATTGTAATATAGATTTCAACATGGCTGCCACTTGCTCTTTCGAAGCTGCACCTTTACCTGTAACCGACTTCTTTATTTTTTTTGGCATATATTCCATTATTGGAACATTTCTACTCAAACTAGCTGCCATTGCAACACCTTGAGCTCTCCCTAATTTTAACATGGATTGTGCATTTTTACCATAAAAAGGAGCTTCTATGGCTGCCTCATCTACTTTATATTCATCAATAATTCCAGTTATTCTTTCATAAATTCTTTTCAATCTTAAGTTATGATCACCAAGTTTAGTTAGATGTATGGCACCCATTGATAACAGAGATATTTGTCCTTTGCTAATAGATATTAAGCCATAACCCATTATATTCGTGCCAGGATCGATTCCTAAAATTATTTTATCAGACTGGTTAATTTTTGAATTCATTGAGTAAGACAAAGCTATTTAAAATAATAAGAGTTACAGGCAGTCTATTGATTACAATATGGATATTGGTTTATTTATATGAAGCTTTGCAAAGCAGATTGAATTCTATAGATGTTAGCCATTTAGTTCAAATGCTACTAAATTGCCCATTATATCTGCTAATTATTTTTATCTTAATGCCAATAAATTGGTTAGTAGAAACATTGAAATGGAACAGGCTGATTTCTATTTTTCAAAAATTTAGTCTTAGTAAGGCTTATAAAGTAGTTTTAGCTAGCTTAAGTTTTAGTTTAATAACTCCTAATAGGATAGGTGATTTCGCAGTAAGATTAATTCTTGTTGAAAAACAGAATCGTTGGCTTGGGGCATATGCCAGTTTTATATCTTCATTTGCTCAGTTATCAGTTACAATTATCTTCGGGCTTTTATGCTTAGGACTTAATATCAATTCATTTGTAAATGCGGATGAGAATGTCAAATTTGGATTAGAAATCCTTTGCTATCTGACTGTCATTGTTATTTTGCTTTTGTTTATTAAGTCTAATGCTTTAAGGTTGCTTTTTTATAAGTTAAATGTTGAAGTAATTAAAAAGTCTACTATACTTGAAAAAATAAATAGTCGTAGGAATAGGGTTTTAACTTTATCTCTAAGCTTGATTAGGTATTTGGTATTCTTTGTTCAATTTGCTTTATTCGCCTTAATTTTTGGGGAGGAATTTAACACAAGATTAATCTCATCAATTTCTATAATTTTTCTTTTTACAACGGTTATACCATCCTCTTGGCTTTCGGAAATTGCGGTTAGAGCTGGTGTTTCTTTTTATGTTTTTGAATCTTTACATTTAGACCCAATAATTGGCTTAAGTTGCAGTATTTGTTTGTGGGTAATTAATATATTTTTACCTGCTATATTTGGTCTTGGGTTTTTAAATAGTATAAACCTAAATAGGAATTTCAACTAGTGTTTATAATTGTTATAGCTCCCTTTCTACTTTATGGATTGCTTCTAATAGTAGTATTATTGCTTGGTGAAAAAAAAGAATATCATTCCATAGCGACAAGTACGCAGTTATTCTTTACTATAGTTATTCCGTTTCGAAATGAAGAAGAAAACCTTTCAAGTCTAATTTATTCAATAAAGCAATTAGAGTATGATAGAAGTCGATTTGAAGTAATTTTTATAGATGATCATTCAGAAGATGATGGACTGGTTCGGATTGAAAAAGAATTAAAAGGATCAGAGATAAATTGGAAATTAATTTTACATACTGATAGACAAGGTAAAAAGAATGCAATAAAACTGGGAGTCAAGAAAGCAAGGTATGATATAATTGCCATGACAGATGCCGATTGTATTTTGCCAAAAAACTGGCTGAATAGCTTATCATTTGGTTTTTTGTCTAAGAAATTAGATTTAGTTCTTGGCCCTATAAAATATAAGCAAAGAGGGTTTTTTACATATTTACAAAAAGTAGAATTGGCTGCGCTGATGTCATTAACTAGCTTAAGCTGTAAAATTGGGAGAGCAATTCTTGGAAATGCAGCAAATATGGCATTTCGAAAAGAAATATTTAAGGAAAATTACCTATTGGATAATAAATCAGAATCTGGAGATGATATATTTTTACTTTATGCGTTGAAAAAGCTAGAAGGGATAAAAATTGGATTTATAGCCAATGCACCTATTTCTACTAGAGCATCTACAACACTAAAAGGATTTATAGCTCAAAGGTTAAGATGGGCCTCTAAATCGAAGTATATAAAAGATAGGGATGCTATTATATATGGCATATTTACATTGATATTAAATGTTGTTTATATAGCTTTATTTATAGTAGTGTTGATTTACCCTTCGTATTTTTTTTATTTGATATTTACCTTTCTTATTAAGCTTTTCTGTGATACCACTTTAGTAGTTTTAAATCAAAATATATCGCGAATTCAATATCCTTTTATAGGTGCTGTTTTATTATCTATCATCTATCCCTTTTACAGTATTCTAATTGCTAGCTTCTCTTTATTTTTGAAACCACAATGGAAGGGAAGAAGGATTTAAATCAGCTTACATTAATTACACCTTCTCAAATGATTTGGAGGAGATTTAAATCTAACCCTTTAAGTATTCTAGGGTTAATAACAATTTTTACTTTTTTATTAATTGCCGTCTTAGGCCCTTTTATTCGACCTGACTCTAGCTCTAAAGCTAATTTTCAGAATATTGAAATAGCAAGGAAACACCCGGGATTTCATCTAGAAATGCTAAGAGTAAAGAATCAAGAAAAGGAAAGTTCTTTATTTAGGAATTGGCTTTTTGGTTATGAAACAGACTTTTATGAAATACCTATACACTCTAAAATAGAAAGGAATGATTCTATTATAATTGAGAAGTATACTGGAGATATTCCAAATAATGGGGAGGTCTTGTCTTATTCTTTATTAAGTAAAAAATGGAAAGGAAAAGATAGTTTTGAATTTTACAATAAAACTTATTTATTAGGAACGGACCGTTATGGTCGAGATATGCTAAGCCGCTTAATGGCAGGTACTTGGATTTCTTTTACAGTAGGTTTTATTTCTATCTTAATTTCATTAGTAATTGGCATCTCATTGGGTTTAATTGCTGGATATTACAAGGGCAAGGCAGATGATGTAATAATGTGGTTTATAAATGTGGTTTGGTCCATTCCTACGCTACTTTTAGTAATAGCAATAACCTTTGCGCTAGGAAAAGGGTTTTGGCAGGTTTTTGTTGCAGTTGGATTAACCATGTGGGTTGAAGTTGCAAGAGTAGTAAGGGGTCAAGTTTTATCAGTAAGAGAAAAAGAGTACATAGAAGCCGGAAGATCTTTCGGCTTTAGTGATTTTAGAATTTTATTTCGTCATTTATTGCCCAATATTACAGGACCAATTATAGTTATTTCAGCTTCAAATTTTGCAGCTGCAATTTTAATAGAAGCGGGTTTGAGCTTTTTAGGTCTAGGTGCTCAACCACCACAAGCTACTTGGGGTAAAATGATTAGTGAGCATAAGGGCTATATTGTAACTGGGGATGCTTACTTAGCATTACTACCTGGTTTAGCTATCTTTATATTAGTGCTTTCTTTCGTCTTAGTTGGAAATGGTTTGAAAGATTCATTTGATACTAAGGTAGATTTAGAATAAAAGAATACTACTTATAAATATAAGTAAACCCACCAGCATTATTATTAAGGTATAAGGGAGTATACTTTTAGCTTTCAATTTAGTAATGCCAAGAAGAGGTAAAGCCCAGAAAGGTTGCAACATATTCGTTAATTGGTCGCCATAGGCTAAGGAAAGAATTGCTTTGGGAAGGCTAACTCCAATTTCATTTGCTGCCTGAATTATTATCGGTCCCTGTACAGCCCACTGACCGCCTCCACTTGGAACAAATATATTTACTAGCCCCGCGCTAAATAAAGTAAATATTGGAAAGGTAGTTTCGCTCGAGATGGAAACAAAGAAGTTTGCAAGAGACTCAATCATTCCACTTTCTTTCATTAGACCCATAATGCCAAAATAAAGAGGGAATTGGATTAGAATTCCAGAGGCACCTTGAATTGCTTCATCAACTGAATGGATGAATGTATTGACACTTTTATGCATGAATAAGCATAAACTAAAAAGAAGAAGGTTAATATAATTTGGGTTGATAAAACCTAAGGAAGAACTTGAAGGGTGACTTATGGAAATATAAATGAGATATAGAAGTAGTAATATACCAATAGCTTTTCCAAAATAAGAGGAGTTATCAATTTTCTCCGCCCCATGTAAATGGCCTTTCTCATCCATATGTCTCGCAGATATAAACGAAGGCAGCTGTTCTGATTTTTTTGAGAATTTACCTAATAAATAAAAGGAGATAGGTAACAGAATAATCAAGCATAGCGAAGTGTAAATGTTCATAGTAGAAAATACCGTCTGATCAAAACCTATTGCACTTAAATTTATAGAGTTGCTTTGTAGTCCACGCATAAGATCAACCAGATGCCCTTCTTCAGCTACTTTAATCAAAGAAGAGCCACTTATACCACCGTGCCAAACCATGAGACCGCAATAGCCTGCTGCACCCATTAGTGGATAATTTATTGAGATTTTATTGATAGAGGCATTTTCTCCAACTTTTCTGGCAATAATGGCTCCGAATATTAAGCCTAAACCCCAATTGAACAAACTGACCAGAATTGTGAATAACGCTATTAGTGCAGCTGCTTTACCATTTGAATCTGCCTGCTTGACAATTAGTTTTATTATTGAGTCAATTGGAGGACTTAAGGCAAGAACATGACCTAAAATAAGCATTAGCATCATTTGAAATGCGAATACAATTAAGCCGTTATTCCATAAGCCATTTTCCCAGTACCCCAATAAATCTATGCTATAATTTAAATAAGTTGAATTAGCTGGAATAGTTAAAAATAGAGCGAAGAGAAATGAAATAATGGTAAGTAATAATGCAATTGTAAATGGCGTAGGAAGTAGCCATTGAAAAGCTTGACTATATCTTTCTGAAAATTTCATCGAGTGAATTTAATTTAAATATGGTATAAAAGCTAAGATTCAATAACTTCGGCATAGAATCTAAAAAGCTTATGGACACACAATCTGCTAAGAACAGAATTCAAGAATTAAGCAAAGAATTAAACGACCATAATTATCGTTACTATATTGAGGATAAACCAATTATAAGCGATTATGAGTTTGATATTTTACTCAAGGAGCTAGAAAAATTAGAAGAAGAATTTCCTCATCTTGCCGAAGCTAATTCTCCTACCAAAAGAGTTGGTGGAGAGGTAACTAAAAAGTTTGAAACGGTTAAGCATAAATATCCCATGCTTTCTTTATCCAACAGCTATAGTAAAGAAGAGCTAATTGAGTTTGATGAAAGAGTGCAAAAACTTGCAGGAAAAAAAGTGTCTTATTGTTGCGAGTTGAAATACGATGGTGTTGCAATAGGTATTTCATATAAGAACGGCCATCTAGAAAGGGCTGTTACTAGAGGAGATGGTACTCAAGGCGATGATATCACCACTAATGTAAGAACTATACGCTCTATACCTTTAAGCTTGAGAGGCGATTATCCAAGTGAATTTGAAATAAGAGGAGAGATTTTTTATCCATTATCCGTTTTTAGAAAACTTAATGAAGATAGGGAAGAACTAGGGGAAGATAGGCTAGCTAATCCAAGAAATGCTGCCTCTGGGACATTAAAAATGCAAGACTCTGCCGTGGTTTCATCAAGAAAGTTAGATTGTTATTTATATTATGTCTTGGGAGAATCTTTACCTTTTGATGGTCATTATGAAAATTTAGAAGCAGCTGCCAGTTGGGGTTTTAAGGCGCCATCAAAAAGGAACAATTTAATTACTACTTGTAATAGTATTGATGAAATTATTGCCTTTGTGAATTATTGGGAAAAAGAACGCTCTAATTTGGATTTTGAAATAGATGGAATTGTTATTAAGGTAAACGATTACGACCTACAGGAAGAATTAGGTTATACGGCTAAGAGCCCAAGGTGGGCAATTGCCTATAAATTTAAGGCAGAACAAGTTGAAACTAAATTAAATAAGATTAGTTATCAAGTTGGGAGAACAGGAGCTATTACTCCAGTTGCTAATTTGGAGCCTGTACTTTTAGCCGGAACAACTGTAAAGAGAGCATCTCTGCATAATGCAGATCAGATTGCAAAGTTAGATATTAGGGAGAATGATATAGTGCAAGTTGAAAAGGGTGGTGAGATAATACCAAAAGTAGTTGGTGTTAATTTAGAATTAAGACCTGCAGACTCAAAACCAACAGCCTATATTCAAAATTGCCCAGAATGTGAAACCAAGCTAATTAGAATAGAGGGCGAGGCACAGCACTACTGTCCTAATACTTGGGGTTGTCCACCTCAAATAAAAGGGAAGATGGCTCATTTTATTTCTAGGAAAGCAATGAATATTGATGGTTTGGGAGAAGAAACCATAGAGCAATTATTTGAAGCAGGCTTAGTTAAAAATGCAGCAGACCTTTACCATCTAAATGAAAATGAATTACTTGCTTTAGATAGAATGGCTGAAAAGTCAGTTCAGAATCTTTTAGAAGGAGTGGAAAAATCAAAAGAGGTGCCCTTTGCAAGAGTACTGTTTGCTGTTGGAATTAGGTATGTTGGAGAAACAGTTTCTAAGAAATTGGTTAAGTATTTTAAAACAATTGAAGCCATTAAGCATGCATCTTTCGAAGAGTTAATTGCGGTAGACGAAATAGGAGATAAGATTGCAGAAAGTATAATTCAGTTTTTTGAAGAACCTAAAAATGTACAATTAATAGACAATCTTCAAGCGAGTGGATTACAGATGGAATCTACAGAAGAGGATACGCTCATCAAGAATATTTTTGAAGGAAAAAGTTTTGTTGTTTCCGGGGTATTCGAAAATTATTCAAGAGATGACCTGAAGAAAACTATTGAGGCATTTGGTGGTAAAAATGTTGGTTCTATATCAGCAAAAACTGACTACCTTATTGCAGGTGATAAAATGGGCCCGGCCAAAAAAGAGAAAGCAGAAAAATTAAATATTGCTATCTTGAGCGAAGATGAATTTGATACTCTAATCAATAAATAAGGTATTTCCATCAGTTTTTATTTCCCCATGATTGATTAAAAAATGAACTACCTCTAGGATTCTATCTTTTTTGAATCCCTTGACCTCAGAAATTAAATCTTCAATTTTTTTTGATTGTTCTAGTAGCTTAGTTAGTTGATTTCTTATTTCCTCAAATTCAATGTCATTTAATGGAAGCTTCTTTCTCTCCAAACAAGTGTCGCAAATACCACAACGATATAGATTCTTCTCGCCAAAATATTCTAAAAGTTGAATACTTCTACATTTAATATTTGAGTTTACGTAGGAAGTAATTGCTTTTAGCTGCAATTCATTTGTCTTTTTTCTATCCTGATAATTTTCTTTCGAGATAACTAGATGTTCTTTTCTTAGCCTTGGTTTTGTAAAAGTTATTTTAGGCATGTTAGAAGCTTCTTTGTATTCTAAAACTTCGTACTCTTCTAGTTTCTTAAGAAAAGATATAATTTTCGACTTGGAGGTATTGTATCTCTTTGCCAATTGTGCTTCATCTATAGTATTAAAGTTTTCAAATAGGCCTCCATAAGATCTTAGAAGTAGTTTTATAAAAGAATCAAAAGATTGATGAGCAACTTGAAACTTATAAAGATCCTCTTTACTCATGCTCATCATTATTTTGGCTTCACTAGCATTAAATTCATTTAAATCAATATAATTATCTCTAGAAAGTAGTTGTAGGCTATTGTAGCATTCTAAGCGATTAAAATTGTATTTGTTGCTAAATTCATTTAAATCAATGTCTATGGTATGATTTAAACCACCATCAATTGGAATTTGTAAATGATTAGCCAAAGCTTCGTAAACATTTTTTATATAACTTATTGGAGGGAATTTCTTTTTGACAAACTCATCTAAGTCAATTAATGACGAAGAAGCTGGAAGTAAAACAGCATAAGCTTTTTTGCCATCTCTACCAGCCCTTCCTGCCTCCTGAAAATAGGCCTCAATAGAGGAAGGGATAGAAAGGTGAATCACAAATCTAACATGAGATTTATCTATACCCATTCCAAACGCATTGGTTGCAACTATGACTTGAACTTTATTATTTATCCACGAAGACTGAATCTCAGATCTTTCTTTGTAATCTAAGCCTGCATGAAAAAAATTGGCTGAAATTTTATTTCTATTTAAATACTCAGCTATTTCTTTGGTTTGTTTTCTACTATTTACATAGACTATTCCACTTCCTTTAACACCTTCTATCACCTTAATCATTCTTTTTAAAGGAGCCTCATCTTTAAGAACTACATAGGCTAATTTTTCTCTTAAGAAACTCTTCTGGATTAGGTTTTTTTCTTTGAAGAGTAGTTTTTCTTGTATATCGTTTGCAACTTTAGGTGTTGCTGTAGCTGTTAAAGCAATTATTGGAACTTCAGGCTTTATTTTTCTTATTTCAGCTATTTGCAAGTAGGAGGGTCTAAAGTCATAGCCCCATTGAGAAATACAATGTGCTTCGTCAACTGCAATTAGGTTTACGTTCATTTTCTCTAACCTAGCGTTAAAAAGTTCAGTTTGTAAACGTTCTGGTGAGACATATAGAAATTTGTAGTTCCCATAAGCAGCATTATCTAAAGTAATGTCTATTTCTCTTTTGCTCATTCCTGAATGAACAGCTAATGCATTTATTCCTCTTCTTTTTAATTGATAAACTTGGTCTTGCATTAAGGCAATTAGAGGAGTTACTACGATGCAAATGCCATCTTTGCAAAGAGCAGGAACTTGAAAACATAGCGATTTACCTCCGCCTGTTGGCAATAAGGCTAAGGTATCTTGTTGATCTAAAACAGAAGAAATAATATCCTCTTGCTTTTCTCTAAAAACAGAATAGCCCCAATATTGAGTTAGTACTTTTTTAGCCTTTTTTAAGTCCGACATCTTGAAATAAAAATAGCCGTTAATTTCTTAACGGCTATCTGTATTAGAATAAGATTAGAAAAACTTATTTTGTTCTCTTGAAAATATACCTTGTAATGAATATTCCTGTTCCATCTCCTTTTCCTGCATCACTTTCTACACCACTCGTAACTGTGAATAATTCCCAGCCTTGAGTTGTTAAATCATTTAACATAGAAGAGAATAAAGCATCGTTTGAAGCTATATTTTGAAAGTTGATACCAACTAAACTGTAAAAGTTCAAAATTTTTGACTCATAGAACTGATCTACTTTTGCATCTCCTCTTTTTATATCTCCTTGATCTGACTTTTTACCGTCGGTTCTTTCTGTTGTAAATTCCTTATAATCTATTTCACTATTTTCTTGAATAATTCTAGATCTACCTAAACCACCTGGAACAACAGATTCAATGGTAGTAACTACTTTATACTCTACTTGAGAAAATAATTCGCTTCCTGCTACAACAAGCAAGCAGATTAATAATAACTTTTTCATAATTGATTTTAAATTGATTTTTAATTAGTTATCAATAATACAGCTAAATACTTAAATATCATAGCATAAACTTTTAATAATTTGTTATTGAAGAGCTATCTTTGAACTTCAAATTTATAGATGGTTACACAAGATAATATCAAACAATTACTAGAAAGGGTTAGCGCTTTATATACCTACTTAGATATTGAAACTAAGACTATAAATATTAGAGAAGAAGAGCAGAGAACTCATTTGCCAGAATTTTGGGACAACCCAAAAGAAGCTGAAGTTATTCTTAAACAAATTAGGAATAAAAAGGTATGGACGGAAGGCTTCAAAAAAGCAAAGGCAGCGGCTGATGATTTAGAAGTGATGTTCGACTTTTACAAGGAAGGGGATGTTAGTGATGTAGAATTGCAAGAAGCATATAAGAAAGCGAGTAAAGAAGTGGAGGAATTAGAGTTTAAAAATATGTTAAGCTCTGAAGAGGATAGTTTAAGTGCTGTACTCCAGATTACAGCAGGAGCAGGTGGAACGGAAAGCTGTGATTGGGCTTCTATGTTAATGCGCATGTATTTAATGTGGGGAGAGAAAAATGGAATGAAAATTAAAGAGTTGGACTTGCAAGAAGGAGATGTTGCAGGAATAAAGACGGTGACGATAGAGATTGAAGGAGAGTTTGCTTTTGGCTATTTAAAAGGAGAAAATGGGGTACATCGTTTGGTTAGAATTTCTCCATTTGACTCCAATGCAAAGCGACATACTTCTTTTGCCTCGGTATATGTGTATCCTTTAGTTGACGATAGTATAGAAATTGAAGTAAACCCAGCGGACGTTTCTTGGGATACCTTCAGGTCTGGTGGAGCGGGTGGACAGAATGTGAATAAGGTAGAAACAGGAGTTAGACTTCATCATAAACCAACAGGGATTGTTATTGATAATACAGAGTCTAGGTCTCAACTAGCCAACAAAGAAAAAGCAATGCAGCTTTTAAAGTCTCAATTATTTGAAATGGAGATGAGAAAAAAGTTGGAAAAAAGAGCAGAAATAGAGGCAGATAAGAAAAAAATAGAATGGGGTTCACAAATAAGAAATTATGTGATGCATCCTTACAAAATGGTTAAAGATGTAAGGACAAATTATGAAACATCTAATGTAGACGGAGTTATGGATGGAGGATTAGATGAATTTATAAAAGCTTACTTAATGGAATATGGATCCAGTCAAATAAAAACAAATAACTCATTAAATTCATGATTATATATCATAACCCAAGATGCAGGAAAAGCAGAGAAACACTTGCTTTAATTCAAGCAGAAGGGAAAGAAGTGGAGGTAGTTGAGTACCTCAAGGATATTCCTAATAAAGATCAGTTGAATGATATTTTAATGAAGCTGAACTTAAATGTAAAAGATATAATCCGAAAAAATGAAGCTATCTACAAAGAAAACTTTAAAGGAAAAGATTTCCATGATGAGGAGTGGGTGCAAATATTAATTGAGAATCCAAAATTGATTGAGAGACCAATTGTGGTTAGAGGGAATAAAGCAGTTATCGGTAGACCACCGGAAACCGTAAAAGAACTCTTTTAATGAGCGTCTTCGTTTGTTGAGGTTTCTTTATTGCCTTTTAACTTCTCCATTACGTATAAAGTTATAGAATAAGGTAGGGCAAATGCTGATAAAAAGATTAATACCCAAAAAGCGAGTGAAAAAATGATTACAAATAATAAAAAACCGGCCGTATACATAGTAGGTAAATAAATTTCTATGCAATTTTACGCAAAAATCACTGATTTAAGAATTTAGAAAATCAAAATATATAAGATGGAATACAGAATTGAAAAAGATACCATGGGAGATGTTAAGGTTCCTGCAGATAAATATTGGGGAGCTCAAACAGAACGCTCTAGAAATAATTTTAAAATAGGGGATAGCAAGCAGCAAATGCCTTTAGAAATTGTAAAGGGTTTTGCTTATTTGAAGAAGGCTGCAGCCTATACAAATGCAGAACTTGGAGTATTAAAAGAAGAAAAAAGAGATTTAATTGCAAAGGTTTGTGACGAGATTTTAAATGGAGACTTAGATGACCAATTCCCTTTGGTAGTTTGGCAGACCGGTTCCGGCACGCAGTCCAATATGAATTGCAATGAAGTAATAGCAAATAGAGCGCACGTTATTGCTGGAAATAAATTAGGTGAAGGAGATCGCTTTATTCACCCTAACGATGATGTAAATAAATCACAATCATCAAATGATACCTTTCCAACAGGAATGCACATTGCCATTTATAAAATGGTAGTCGAAACTACTATTCCTGGAGTAGAGAAATTGAGAAATACTTTGAATAAAAAGTCAGAGGCTTTTATGGAAGTTGTGAAAATTGGAAGAACTCATTTGATGGATGCGACTCCTTTAACGGTAGGTCAAGAGTTTTCTGCATATGTATCTCAACTAGATCATGGCTTAAAAGCATTAAGAAATACACTTGCTCACCTCTCTGAATTAGCTTTAGGAGGAACCGCAGTAGGAACAGGAATTAATACACCTGAGGGTTATTCAGAGTTGGTAGCAAAATACATTGCCGACTTTACAAAACTTCCCTTTATTACTGCTGAGAATAAATTTGAAGCCCTTTCAGCACATGATGCATTAGTGGAAACTCATGGGGCTTTAAAACAATTGGCAATAAGTTTAATGAAGATTGGGAATGATATACGTTTATTAGCTTCTGGTCCTCGTTGTGGAATTGGTGAGATTAACATTCCTGCTAATGAACCTGGTTCTTCTATTATGCCCGGTAAAGTAAACCCAACACAGGCAGAGGCGTTGACTATGGTTTGTGCTCAAGTTATAGGAAACGATATGGCTGTTGCAGCTGGTGGAATGAATGGACATTTTCAATTGAATGTTTTTAAGCCAATGATGGCTAAGAATCTATTGGAGTCAGCTAGATTGATTGGAGATGCTTGTGTTTCTTTTGAAGAGCATTGCGCCTCTGGAATAGAACCAAACTTAACAAATATCAAAACTAATTTGAATAATTCTTTAATGTTAGTTACAGCACTAAATACTCATATCGGATACGATAAGGCATCTAAGATTGCTAAAACAGCACATGAAAATGGAACTACTTTAAAGGAAGAGGCTATCAATTTAGGTTATTTAACTTCCGAAGAGTTTGATGCTTGGGTAGACCCATCTAAAATGATTGGATCTCTTTAATGAGAATTCGATATCTGTTTGCAGTTATTCTTCTTTTTGCATTATTTTATTCTTGCAAAGAGAAAGATAAGGCTGTTCTTGAGTCTAAAGTTATTTTAGAGTTTCAAGCACAACCAAAAATATCTAGTATAAGAGGAATTTCTGTTATAGATACCAATACTTTATGGTTGAGCGGATCTAAATCTACTGTGCTCAAAAGTATGGATGGCGGTAAGAGTTGGGATAGCCTTAAAGTTCCTAGTTTAGAATTATTAGATTTTCGTGACATAGAAGCGTTTTCAGATAAAGAAGCCATTATAATTAGTGCGGGCTTTCCTTCAAGAGTGTATAAAACAAAAGATGGTGGAACAAGCTGGCTTCTTGTTCATGAAAATAATGACTCTAGTGCTTTCATGAATAGTATTTATTTTAAATCAGAGAATGAAGGGTTAATTTTTGGAGATAAACTAGGGGAGAGACATTTGATTCTTAAAACTATAGATGCAGGGGAAAGTTGGTTTAGACTTGCAGATTCTGTTCTACCTATGCCTTTAGCAGTTGAACACGGTTATGCTGCTAGTGGAAGCTGTATCACCAATAATTCTAATGGCGAATATGTAATTGGGTTAGGAGGAGAAGTCTCCAGGGTTTATGTAGAAAATCAAAAGTATTGGGAAGCCTTCAACACAACTTTGAATGGTGGAATGAATACGAGTGGAATTTATTCTATTGCTTCCGGAGATTTAGTATTAATGGCTGTTGGAGGAGATTATTTAAAAGCTGATTCTTCTTACTATCCAACTATTTCCTTTGATGGTGGAAAAAGTTGGGAACAAACAAAAGCTAAAGTAAATGGATATCGTTCGGTTGTGGATTATTCTAAAAACAAAAACGCTTGGATTGCAGCAGGGATTAATGGCTTAGATTATAGCTTCAATAATGGAGAAAGTTGGACTTTCTTAAAAACAGAAGAAATCAATACCCTTCAATTTGACGCTCAAGGATATTATGCTTGGGCGGCAGGTTCAAAGGGAAAAATTTGGAAGATTAAATGGACAGATTAAACGTATTTATCTCCTTTGTTAAGCTTAATATCCGTTACAAACTGCTTGATTTTTTGCTCGTCTTCCTTTTTGCAAATTAATAAGGTATTATTAGACTCTACTACAATATAGTTATCCAAACCTTGTAAAACTACCAGCTTATCTTTAGGTACACTAACAATACAATCTTTGGAGTCGTACATTTTAACTTCGTTGCCAATAATAGCATTGCCGTCTTTATCTTGATCTAAATGGGTATAAATAGATCCCCAAGTACCTAAGTCAGACCAACCGATATCCGCACTGATTACATAAACGTTGTCTGCTTTTTCCATAACACCATAATCAATACTAACACTTTTTGTTATAGCGTAAATTTGTTCTATGGCCTGCAGTTCGTCAACTGTATTAAATGCATCTTCTTTTTCTTCAAATAGAGACTCCACATCATCCAAATGTTTTTTGAAGGCTTTATTAATGCTTTTTAAACTCCAAATAAACATGCCTGAATTCCAACTAAATTCTCCACTTTCAACAAATTGCTTCGCTAATTCTAAATCAGGCTTTTCCGTGAAGGTTTTTACCTTCTTAATTTCATTATCATCGCTATCATCAAATTGAATGTAACCATATCCTGTATCTGGCCTACTTGGCTTTATGCCTAAAGTAAGAAGGGCATCATTTTCCGCTGTAAAAGCTAATGCTTTATGCATAACTTCTACAAAGTGATCTTCTTTTAAAATAAGATGATCTGCAGGAGCTACTATGATATTTGCATTTGGGTTAAGCTTTAGTATTTTATGATTGGCATAAGCAATACAAGGAGCAGTATTTCTTCTGCTTGGTTCGCATAATACTTGAGATTCATCTATGCCTATTTGCTCTATCACTAAATCTTTATACATTTCATTTGTAACCACAAGAATATTTTCTGCAGGAGCAATCTTCTTTAACCTTTCAAAAGTTTGCTGAATTAATGTTTGACCAGTTCCTAAAATATCAATGAATTGCTTTGGATAAGAAGTTCTACTCATTGGCCAAAATCTGCTGCCAATTCCTCCTGCCATTATCACACAATAATTGTCTTCTCTTTTCATTCTTCTTTATTTAGTGAATTCAAAAGTAATTAAAGTCTTTACTTTCTATTCTTAATTTTTATTAATGGTAGTACTCTCTATTTTCTTTACTTCAGCATGTGCGCTTACTAAATATAACTTACCATTATCTAAGCTCACACATTCAAACCTGCTTCTTCTTTTGTTCCCTTTTTTGAATTTTTTATTCTTGCCAACAATAAAAGAATCTCCATGACTAAGATCCTCTAAATGAATTTTTGGAATGGAATCGTATTTTTTTAGCGCTATATAAAGCTCTGGGTCGCTACAAGAAGATGCTTTTGGGCTATTTAAATGTTTTGCTAAACTTTTTTGTAAGTCTACAGGGAATGGAACTACTTTGGTTACTCTTTTCAAATAATTAGCATAGGTAGTTTTCCATTCTATTCCATGAGGGGCTACTTTGTTTCTATGTTGATTCCAAACAGCAGCATGAGCAATTTCATGGGTTAGGGTGATTAGAAAGTGATAGCGATTTAAATCTCCATTAACGGAAATTTTATGCTGCTCTCCTTTTAAACTTGGTCGAAAATCTCCAAGTTTAGTTTGTCTTTTTTTTGTGATTCTTAAATGGAAATTATACTCTTTAAACCATTGACTAATCATGGGAATGGCTTCTTCAGGAATATATTTTTTTAGTACTTCAGACAATTAACTAAACCATTGAAAAACCAATAAACTAGAAAAATAAGCTAGAGCTCCCATATAAACCAACTGAATTATTGGCCACTTCCAACCTCCTGTTTCCTTAACAACTATGGCAACGGTCGCCATGCATTGGAGCGCAAAGGCATAGAAAATTAAGAGAGAGTATCCGGTGGCTTTGGTATATACTTTTTCTCCAGTAGTTGAATTTATGGCTTTGGCCATTTTACCTCTAATAGATTCTGTATTTTCTTCATCGCCTACACTATAAAGCGTAGCCATGGTTCCCACAAAAACTTCTCTAGCGGCAAAAGAAGTAACTACGGCTATACCTATTTTCCAGTCAAAACCAAGTGGACGAATAGCAGGTTCTATGAACTTTCCTATATGCCCTGCATAAGACTCTTCTAATTTTTCACTAGCTATTTGATCGGAATAATCTTCCTTATTCAAGTGAGGATTTTCTGAGAACATCTGTTCGAATTTATGATCAACTTGAGCCATTTTTTCTCCAGGACCATAAGAAGACAATACCCAAAGAATGATAGAAATAGCTATGATAATTTTCCCTGCTTCAAATAGGAATACTTTAACTTTATTTAAAATGGTCATCCCAACATTTTTCCAACGAGGCATTCTGTAAATGGGAAGCTCCATAATAAAGTGACTTCTTTCTTCAGACTTTACCCAATACTTCATCACCCAAGCGGTAACTAAAGCGGCAACAAAACCTAAAAGATAAAGAGCCATCATAACAACACCTTGTAGATTAAAGCCTAAAAATTGCTTTTCTGCAGGTATAATCAATGCTATTAATAAAGTGTAGACTGGAATTCTGGCAGAACAGCTAATTAATGGGGTTACAAAAATGGTCAGTAAACGCTCTTTTTTATTCGCAATAGTTCTTGCGCTCATAATTGCAGGTACAGCGCAAGCTGCCCCACCTAGCAGCGGAATGATAGATCTTCCATTTAAGCCAAAACGCTTTAAAATCGTATCGGTTAAATAACTGACTCGAGACAGGTAACCTGTATCTTCTAGTATGGCTATAAACATGAAGAGCAAGGCAATTTGTGGAATGAATATGATAATTCCTCCCAAACCTGCTAATACGCCATCTACCAACAAATCGTTGAGAACACCTTGGGGTAAGGTTTCCGCTAGCAAGTTTCCAAAAACCATAAATCCATTTTCTATCCAATCCATTGGATAGGTAGACCAAGAGAATATTGCTTGAAAGATTAAGAAGAGAATAAAAAGAAATATGACAAAACCCCAAACAGAATGAGTAAATACACTATCAATTTTTTTGGTGGTTTCTGCAGTTTTAGCAGGTCCCTCACTTTTTACTGTTTTTGCAATAACTTTTTTTATCCAGTTAAAGCGCTCTATTGTATTGTCTAATGGGTCTTTCTCTTCGTGCTTTTCTACAATCTTTTTGACTTTTTGATAGCTAAAATTCGCAAGTCTTTCTTTTAGCTGATCTACCCCTTTTCCCAATCTTGCGTTCATAGGGACAATAGGAATACCTAATTCTTTTTCTAGTTGCTGAACATCAATAGATTGCTTGTTGAGTTCTACTATATCCATCATGTTAAGCACTAAGATGGTTGGATACTCTAAGTCGATAAGCTGAGTGGCAAGTAAAAGGTTTCTTTTTAAGCTAGAGGCATCTGCTACAATGACAACTATTTCATCTAAATCGTTTCTGTTGTTATTAGTAAGGTATTCAAAAGTTACTCTTTCGTCTTCAGATCTTGGGCTTAGGCTATAAGTACCAGGTAAATCAATTACCTCAGCCTTTTTATTTTTTGAAAGATTTAGATTCCCAATTTTTTTTTCTACGGTAACTCCCGGAAAGTTTCCAATTCTTTGATTTAAGCCAGTAAGCGCATTAAAAAGTGTAGATTTTCCAGAATTTGGATTCCCCACAAGGACTAAACGTACTTTTTCTTTCTTTTCTACTACTTCCAATTCTATGCGTTTATCTCCATTTTTTCAGCATCATCTTTTCGAATACTAATAAAGCTGTCTTCTACTCGAATTATCATTGGTTCACCGAAAGGTGCGATACGCTCTAGCGTAATTTCTTCCCCTAAAATACAACCCATACTGTACAATTGAATGGTCAACTGTTTATCAAGCACTTTGGTAAGTGTAACTGTATCTCCAATTTTACAGTCTGCAAGGGTCTTCGTCATTATTTAGATAGATTCTAAATTGCAAAAATAAGGTTTAAAGCTAGTTGTTGCTATACTTTCGTTAAAAGTATGCATACTATTTGGTGATTTATTTAAACTCCAAGAAGGACAGTCACATTTTTTCTTTTTCTTCTTCGGTTTTTTCTTATAGGCAGAAACCCCAGAAGCACAGCTGAATAGCATTGCACTTAAAAAGAGTAGAATAAAAAACCGACTTTTAGTCATCTTTCAAAGGTACTGAACTAAAAATGCCCCAAATTAATTTGGGGCATTTTTAATACTATTTGTTTAATTTAAGAAATTATCCACATTTGCTATATCCACAATCAGAACAAGTCAAGCAACCTTCTTTAAACATCAGGCCTTCTTCTGAGCTACATTCAGGACAAGCTTGGCCTTCGGCTTTAGTGCCATCTGGAATATATCTCTTTAATGCCCTTTGAACACCGTTTTTCCAAGTATTTAAACTTTCATCACTTAAGTGAAGATTGTTTACCATATCCACAACAAAGTTGATTGGCATACCGTGTCTTAATACTCCAGAAATTAGTTTTGCATAGTTCCAATACTCTTGTGTAAAGGTTCTAGATAGACCTTCAATTGTGGTTTTGTAGCCGTCCTTATCCTCGTATTGGAAATCGTATCTCGCTCTTCCATCTTCCGTTTTATTTCTAATTACCCAACCTTTATCTACATGACCAAGAATTGAGAAAGAATCTTCTGCACGTCCGGTAAAGATTTCGTAAGGTCTACCATCAATGGTTCCAACAACTGCAATCCACTTTTCAGAATTATTATTGAATTTAATAACATCTGCTTCAATAACCTTTGGCCTTTTAGGAGCTTGTGTCTCCATGAAAGTAACTACTTCTTCTTTCTTAGTTCCTTTGTCATCGTTACTTACTAGAACTCCTGAACGAGATCCATCTCTGTAAACCGTAATTCCTTTGCATCCACTTTCCCATCCTGTTTGGTATATTTTACTTACCATTTCTTCAGAGATATCATTAGGGACATTCACAGTTACACTAATGGAGTGATCTACCCATTTTTGAACAGCACCTTGCATTTTTACTTTATTTACCCAGTCAACATCGTTAGCTGTGGCTTTATAGTATGGAGTTTTTTGAATGATTTCGTCTAATTGCTCTTGGCTGTATGTTGAGACTTCCGAGATATCATATCCATTAACTTCTAACCAAGTTTTGAAATTGTGGTGGAAGACATTGTATTCTTCCCAAGAATCTCCAACTTCATCAACAAAGTCAACTCTTGAATTTTGATCGTTTGGATTAACTTTCTTTCTTCTTTTATAAGAAACCATAAATACAGGCTCTATTCCAGAAGTAGTTTGTGTCATAATGCTTGTTGTTCCTGTTGGAGCAATAGTTAAAAGAGCAATATTTCTTCTTCCATATTTAACCATGTCTTCATACAGTGCTGGGTCAGCATCTTTGATACGATTAATCATTGGGTTTTTCTCTTCTCTAATAGAGTCATAGATTGGGAAAGAGCCTCTATCTTTTGCCATAGCTACGGAAGAACGATAAGCCTCTAATGCTAAAGTCTTATGTACTTTTACTGAAAAATCTAAGGCTTCATCAGTTCCATAAACTTTGTTCAATGCTGCTAGCATATCTCCTTCTGCAGTGATACCAACTCCTGTTCTTCTTCCTTCAATGCACTTCTGCTTAATCTTTTTCCAAAGTGTTAATTCTGTTCTTTTTACCTCTATGCTTTCTGGATCGTCTTCAATCTTTTTGATGATTGCATCAATTTTCTCCATTTCAAGATCTACGATATCATCCATAATTCTTTGCGCATAAGCAGAATGCTGCTTAAACTTAGGCATATTAAAGCTTGCCTCTGGAGTAAATGGATTATCTACGTAGCTATATAGGTTAATTGCTAATAGTCTGCAGCTATCATAAGGGCATAATGGAATTTCTCCACATGGATTAGTAGAAACAGTCTTGAATCCTAAGTCTGCATAGCAATCAGGAATAGATTCATTCGTTACAGTATCCCAGAATAAAATTCCTGGTTCTGCAGATTTCCATGCATTGTGAACTATTTTATTCCAAAGCTTAGGAGCATTAGTAGTTGTCTCATAAGTTGGGTTGTCTCCTTCAACAGGATATTGTTGTTTAAAGTCTTTATTCTCTATCACTGCTTTCATAAAGTCGTCAGTGATTTTAACGGAAACATTTGCTCCAGTTACTTTCGTTCCATCCATTTTTGCGTCAATAAATCCTTCAGCATCTGGATGCTTAACAGAAACACTTAACATCAAAGCACCTCTTCTACCATCTTGAGCAACCTCTCTGGTAGAGTTAGAATATCTTTCCATAAATGGAACGATACCTGTAGAAGTTAATGCAGAGTTCATTACTGGACTTCCTTTTGGTCTGATGTGAGATAAGTCGTGACCAACACCGCCTCTTCTCTTCATTAATTGAACTTGCTCTTCATCTATTTTTAGAACCCCACCATAAGAGTCAGCCGTACCCTTATTACCGATTACAAAACAATTAGATAAAGAAGCAATTTGGTATTTATTTCCAATACCGGTCATTGGACCTCCTTGAGGAACAATATATTTAAAGTCTTTTAGAAGATTATATACTTCTTCTTCTGAAAGAGGATTAGGATATTTTTTCTCTACTCTTGCAATTTCAGAAGCAAGCCTTCTATGCATATCATCTGGAGTATTTTCATAGATATTTCCCGCAGAATCTTTTAATGCATATTTGTTTACCCAAACATTAGCTGCTAAATCATCTCCTTTGAAATATTCTGATGCTCCAGCAACAGCTTCTTCATAAGTGTAAATTTTTTTATTTGTGTCATTTTGCTGCTTGGTTGGGTCGAAGTTCACACGAACTTCAGTTTCTTTTTTTTCGGCTGTTTCTTTCATAATTGAACAATTGGTGGGCTCTTATCACAAGAGCATTAATAGTAATTTAACGTTGACCAAGGTAGTCATGCATTAATCTCATTTCAAGATGGATGCTTTCGTTTTTATTAACAAATTGCATTTCATTTTGCTCAAATGGATTGACAGTAGCTAGATGGATTTTTGCCTCTATTTTTTCAACAATTTGAAATTTTAATTGATTTTTTACATTTTAATTTTATGTAAAATTTATATTAGAAAAAACTACATCTTTTTTAAAATTAGCCATTTATCAGGAATAAATTTCCATACACTATTGGTTACTTTTGCAAAGCCTTTTTGAGCAAGAATTTAGATGGATAGAATAGTAGGTATTGAATTAAGTCATAAGTATGCACCTATTGCTGTTAGAGAGCAATTAGCACTGAATAAGTCTCAGACAGTTGATGCGCTCAGAAACTTAAGAGAACACTATAAAGAAGTTTTTTTAATTTCTACTTGCAACCGCCTTTCTCTTTATGCCTATGGAGATAATTATCTTCACCTAGAAAACTATCTAGAGCAATTTGGAAACTACAAACAGTTTTTAACTGTGCTCCCGGATAGTAGATTGGCCATTCAAAATTTATTTTCTACAGCAAGTGGATTGGAATCACAAGCGATAGGCGAACATCAAATAGTTGGGCAAATTAGAGATGCTTTAGACTTAGCTAGAAAAGAAAAAACCATAGGTCCTGTTTTAGATGAATTTATTCGGAGGGCGGTGCATGTGGGTAAAAGAGCAAGGCTGGAAACTAGTATTGGGAAACATTCTGCCTCTTTGGCTACTGTTGGGTTTGAATTAATCAACCACCATAACTATAATCTTGAAGATAGCACCATTTTAGTAGTTGGAACTGGAAATATGGCCAATTTGGTAAATACTGTTTTGGACCGTTCCAAGATTAAAGGACTTTATGTTGCTAGTCATAATATTGCTAGAGCAAAGAAAATGGCAGAAGAATGGGGTGGAGAAGCAGTACATGTTTCAAAATTGCCTCACTACTTAGTAGAAGCTGATATTATTATTGGGGGTACCCAAGGGGAAGTGAATTTATTGAGCGAGAAAGAAATTGAAAACAGCAAGTGCACAAGAGCTCAGTTTGCTATGGATATGCAAAGACCAAAATTGCTATTAGATTTTGGTTTGCCAAGAAACTTTAATCCTGTTTTAAAGGAGTTTGAGAATGTGCATCTATATGATTTAGATGATATTAAGAAGATGACTTATGAAGGTCTTCTAAAAAGATATGAGGAAGTGCCTCAGGTGAAAGAAATAATCGCCGATGAGGAAGAAAAGTTTTCGGAGTGGTTTTACCAAAGAAAGGCATCTCCTGTAATTGAAGCATATTGGAATAACCTTATTGATACTAAGGATGAGGAATTAAAGTGGTTGCTTCCAAAATTGGGAGATTTAAGCACAGAACAAGAAAGGTTAATTCAACGTTTTGCACATAGACTTATTCGAAAGGTTTCCAAAAAGCCAATGGAAGAGTTGAACAACTTTGCACAGAATCTTCACCATAGAGATAATCCTATAAACACCGTAAAAAAAGTTTTTGATTTGAAAGATGTAGACATTTTTGTGCCAAAGAAAAGAGTAGTAGTAGGAACTAGGGGAAGTAAGTTAGCTTTAACTCAAACGCATCACATGATTGAGCGATTAAAAATAGCTGAACCCAATAATGAATATGTAACTAAAGTTATTCGCACCTCTGGAGATGATGGAAATATTGCAGTGATGGGAGCGTTCACTACAGCAATTCAAAGAGCTTTACTGGATGGAGAAGTGGATGTTGCAGTACACTCATACAAAGACTTACCAATAGAAGATGTAGCAGGTTTGACGATTGCTGCTGTTTCAGAAAGAGAGGATGTAAGAGATGTATTAATCTCAAAAGATGGTTTGAAATTGAAAGATTTACCTAAAGGTGCAATAGTTGGAACAGGTAGTTTAAGGAGAAAAATACAATTGCTTCAAATTCGACCTGACCTTAAAGTGGAGTTTATCCAAGGAAATTTGGATACTAGAATAAAAAAGATGAAGGAAGGGAATTATGATGCAATCATCTTAGCAGCTGCAGGCTTAATAAGATTAGGAATGATGAGCCAAGCAACGGAAATACTTGGAGAGGAGGAAATGATTCCAGCTGTTTGTCAAGGAGCATTGGCTTTGGAAACTAGAGAAAATGATACGGAGTTCAAAAATCTTTTGGCGAAAATTAATGATGAAGAAACTGCAACGGCTACGGAAGCAGAAAGAGTTTTTCTTACAGCTTTAGGAGGAGGGTGCAACTTCCCGATTGCTGCTTATGCACAAGTTAAAGAAGAAGAATTGTTTCTTCATGGAATGTATGCTTCTGCAGATGGAGAAGTTGTTAAAATAGATAAAATCTCAGGGCATAAAAAACTAGCTAGTCAGTTAGCGAAGCAATTAGCGAAAGACCTGCACCAAAAAGTTACGGAAGCGAAAAGAGCATTATCTAGTGGGAAGTCTGCTTAAAGGAAAAACAGTTTGGATTAGCCGACCTGAGCTTTCTGCTAAAGCCATGGCTAAACTTTTTGAAAATCAAGGAGCCGAAACGATAAATAAAGCTTTAATTCAACTAAATCTTAAGGAAGACTTAAGCGAGCTTCATGCAGCTTTAGATCAATTAGAAAGTTTTGAATGGATTGTATTTACTTCAGAAAATGCCGTTCGGTTTTTCTTTGAAGCAGCAATGAATTACGGCATCAAATTTTATTTTTACCCTGATTTGAAAATTGCAACAGTTGGTGAAAAAACTAAAATTGCTTTAGAGCAATTAGGATATAGAACCAATTTTGTGCCTATAGAATACACGGCTGAAGTATTAGCAGCCAATATGGATGAAGAGATTTCAGGGAAAAGAATTCTGATTCCGAGATCTTCAATTGCCCTTGATGATTATTTAGACTTATTTGAAAGGAGAGGAGCAAAAGCTGAAGCAATTAGCATTTACGAAAATGAGCCGATATACTACTCTTCAGAAGAATTAAATGAAATTTTAAGTAATACGGATTACCTTACTTTTACGTCCGCTTCGGCCGTATCTTCTTTAGCGGAGCAAGTAGATGTTCAACAAACAGATTTTAGTAATGTAAGAATAGTTTGCATAGGACCATCTACTGCTGAAAGAGCTAAAGAAGTGGGACTAGAAGTAGCTGCGGTGGCTACACCGCATACGGCCGAAGGAATACTAAGTGCTATAGAAAAATTAGAAGAAAATGTTACGACCTAGAAGATTAAGAAGCAATGCCAACATTAGAAGAATGGTAAGAGAAAACCATCTTTCTGTGGATGATTTTATCTATCCAATCTTTGTAGAAGAAGGAGAAAACATCAAAACAGAAATTCCTTCTATGCCAGGTATTTTTAGATATTCGATTGATCGATTGGGAGAGGAATTAAAGGAGGTTCAGAGCCTAGGTATTCCATCTATTATGTTATTTGGTATTCCATTACATAAAGATGCCGAAGGTTCTTCTTCATGGAGTAAAGAGGGTATCATTCAACAAGCAAGTAGGTATATTAAAAAGGAGTTCCCTTCTCTTTATTTAGTTGCTGATGTTTGTTTCTGCGAGTATACCGATCATGGTCATTGTGGTGTTTTAGTGAACAATGAGGTAGATAATGATTTGACATTAACCAACTTAGAAAAGCAGACTGTTTCTTTGGTAGAGGCTGGTGTAGATATGATTGCCCCATCTGGAATGATGGATGGAACCATTGCAACCTTAAGAGATGCACTTGATCTTGGCGGATATTCTCAAATTCCTTTGATGGCCTATTCTGTCAAATATTCCTCTGCTTTTTATGGACCTTTCAGAGATGCTGCAGATTCTACACCATCTTTTGGTGATAGAAAAACCTACCAGATGGATCCTGCTAATAGAATCGAAGCCTTGAAAGAGGCAGCATTGGATGCTGAAGAAGGAGCAGATATATTGATGGTGAAACCAGCATTAGCTTATTTAGACATCATTAGAGATTTAAAGGAATTGCATGATTTACCAATTGCTGCATACAACGTAAGTGGCGAATATGCCATGGTGAAGGCTGCAGCTGAAAAAGGCTGGATAGATGGAGAAAAAGTGATGATGGAAAAACTACTTTCTATGAAAAGAGCAGGTGCAGATATCATTTTGAGTTACTTTGCTAAAGAAGTTGCCAGAGTTTTATCTTAAAATCCACTTACAATAAGATATCCAATTACAAAGCCAACCCCAAAAGAAACCCAAAAGGCGGTTCTATTTTTCTTTTTGGCTTCTGCATCTTCTTTCGCAATATCATAAGCACTAAATTCGGTGGCTTTGTTTGCTAGAAGGGTATCAGCTGAAAAATCTCCTTTATAAAAAGAAGCTTTGCATCGGTAACAGGAACTTGCAAAATTTGCTTGTTTTTCTTCTGTTATTACTATTAAATCGGCTTCTAATGCACATGCTTCACTCTTTAAAATTTTAACCGCTTCCGTCTGATTACATTTAGTTGAAAAACCTGTATCGTCTATACTTATTTTGCCAACTAATTTTAAAGAGTCATTATTTACTTCAATGTTTTTCTTGATTGGTATATCACATTGTTTCCATTGGCTTTCATCAAGAGTATAGCCAACTCTTGATATTTTATGAGAGCAACTAAAAAAAGTAAAAGAAAGAATAGTTATTACAAGAAGATAGTTTAGAAACTTTGGCATTTTGTGGAATTTAATTTTCTAAAAATAGGAATTATGACTTAATGTACTTAGAATTTATGCGATTCAAGCGTACTTTTGCCAAAATTTTTGGAGATGGAATTGAAGCAATCAGCTCAACTTTTTGAGAGAGCAAAAAAATCTTTAGTTGGTGGAGTAAATAGCCCGGTTAGAGCATTTAACTCCGTAGGAGGAAACCCCTTATTTATTGAAAAAGGAGAAGGAGTTCACATTTATGATGTGGATGGCAATGAATACATTGATTTAATCGGCTCTTACGGCCCCTTAATTTTAGGTCATGCGCATCCTTCTGCTTTGGAAGCAGTTAAAAATGCTGCAGATAAAAGTTTTACATATGGAGCTTCTACGGTGGGAGAAGTTGAACTGGCTGAATTAGTTAAAGTTGCTTTTCCGCAAATGGACAAAGTTCGTTTTGTAAATTCTGGAACGGAAGCAGTGATTTCTGCTATTCGATTAACAAGAGCTTTTACAGGAAAAAATAAGATCATAAAATTTGCAGGTTGCTATCATGGACATTCAGATGCTCTTTTAGTAGCAGCAGGCTCGGGTTTAGCAACCTTAAATATTCCAGGAAGTCAAGGAGTGCCTCAAGCGGCGGTTCAAGATACTTTGATAGCAGAATTTAACGATTTAAATAGTGTAAAAAAACTTATTGAAACTTTTCCAGATGAAATAGCTGGAGTTTTTATAGAGCCAGTTGCCGGTAATATGGGAGTGGTTGTTCCAGAACAAGACTTTATGAAAGGCTTGAGAGAGATTACAAAAGCCAATGGTATTCTATTGGTAATTGATGAGGTGATGACCGGTTTTAGAAAGAAATTTGGTGGAGCTCAAGATTACTTTGGCATACAAGGAGATATTACTTGCTTAGGAAAGGTGATAGGTGGAGGTATGCCAGTTGGTGCCTATGGAGCTAGAGCAGAAATTATGGATATGGTTTCGCCTTTAGGTGGGGTATATCAAGCAGGAACTTTATCTGGCAACCCAATAGCAATGGCTTGTGGTTTGGCTACCTTAAAAGAATTGCAAAAGCAAGATTACGATAGAGCAGATCAAATGGGAAAGGCAATTAAAGATTGCTTGGAACAGGAAGCAGCAAAAGCCGGAGTAGATATTCAAGTCAATCAATTCGGTTTGATGGTAAATCCATTCTTTACCAATCAAAAAGTAGTAGATTTTGATTCTGCTAAAACATCTGATACAGAACTGTTCTCTAAATTCTTTTGGGCTATGGCAGAGGCAGGTTTGTATATACCGCCTTCACAGTTTGAGGCTTGGTTTCTACCAATCATCTTAACAGAAGAAGAATTAGAAGTAGTTAAAAACAGGATTGCTAAAGCATTTCAATCCATTAAATAGATAAGATGACCGCATTCAACGATAGATTTTTAAAGGCTTGTAGACAAGAAAAAGTAGATAGACCCCCGGTTTGGTTTATGCGACAAGCTGGTCGTTACCAAGAGAAATATAGAGCTATCCGAAAGAAGCATTCCTTGGTTGATATTTGTAAAATACCTGAAGTTTGCGCTGAGGTAACTCTTTTGCCTATTCAACAATTTGGATTTGATGCTGCTATTATCTTTTCAGACATTATGATTCCTTTGGAGCCCATGGGAATTAACTTTGAATACAAGCCTGGAGTTGGTCCCATTATTCACAATCCTATTAAGTCTGTTACAGATGTGCACAACTTAAAAGATTTAGATTTTGGCAAAGATTTGCAGTATACAGGAAAAGGAATGCAGATCTTAAAAAGAGAACTGAACGTTCCTTGTTTAGGTTTTGTTGGAGCACCTTTTACCTTAGCAAGTTATATGCTTGAAGGGGGGCCTTCTAAGAATTATATTCAAATGAAATCATTCATGTATAGAGAAACCAAAGCATGGCATGAATTGATGAAGAAGCTGGCTTCCAATATGGCCAATTATCTATTGTATCAAGTAGAGAGTGGTGCAGCAGCAGTGCAAATTTTTGATAGCTGGATAGGCGCTTTAAGTAGAGAAGATTATTTGGAATATGTTTTCCCACACATGAAACAAATGGTTGCAGAGATTAAATCACAAACAGAGGTTCCTGTAATAATGTTTGGAACGCATGCCTCTCATTTGCTTAATGATATGCAAGCTACAGGTGCTGATGTTGTTGGAATAGATTGGAAAACAGATTTAATGCTAGCTTGGGAAGAAATGAACTTTGAGGTAGCTGTGCAAGGGAATTTGGATCCAACCTTACTTTTTGCTCCTTGGGAAACCATAGAAGAAAGAGCTAAAAAATTATTGGATGAAGTAAATAACAAGCCTGGCTTTATTTTCAACTTAGGACATGGAATTCTTCCCGGCACTCCGGAAGAGAATGTTGGTAATTTAGTGAAGTTGGTACAAGGGAGACTATAGCCTATTTTAGGTGGACAATCTTTTTGCTAGAAAAATACCGATTGTCAATTACTAGGGTAAAATTTAAGTGTTCTGTGGCAGTGCTATCTTTTAATTGAAAAGGAATTATGTTCTTGCCTGTTTTTACTTTTAACTCTCCTTCTTGAATAATCTGACCCAATTCATTGGAGATAAAGTAGTGCGTTTCTAGCTTTTTATCTAAATAAAATTCGGCAGTAAAGTTATTTTGTGTTGGATTTGGATATAAGCTTAATTCATAAGGGTTATCTCCATCAATTTCTTCTACATTAGAAACTGTAGCTCTTATTAATAAAACTTCATAAATAGTTGGGTCTGCACTAGTAGAAGTTGTTTGATTTGCAGAAAATGGGTTGAGGCTATTGCTTAAGATTCCCCCATAAACATGTCCTATAATTGTTGTATCTGTATTTATGGAATCTAGCTTTATGATTTCAGAATCATAATGAGCTATATTATGGTTTGGAATAAACTCTGCTGATGCGCCCTGGAAATTAGGCATAGAAACTGGCAGTTGAAACTCTTGTAAACTGCTATCTGAATATCTAGTTACACGACTAATTGTTTTTACAAATGGCACCAAATTGTCCTGTATTAAAGTGTTGTTTTGGTAATAGTATTGACTCATTCCGCCAAAGAATATACTGTGCATCTCGTTATTTAAACTATCGTAAAGACAAGCTGTAGCACTATGGTAATTACTCAAATATTGATTAAATGAAGTTATGGCGTTATGTCCGTTAGTCGTAATATCTACAGGATAAAGGAATGGCAAGTTTGCGGTAGTTTGGAAAACCCCTGATGAAATAGTGTAACCTTCAGATCTATCTGGGAAAATTTGTGGTAAAAGATTGTAATCTCTTCGGTGTAGGTGAACTGCATCTGTAGCTGCTGAATAGTTAGAAATAGATAGGTTCGTACCACTATTATTGATTTGAAATTTTCTAATCTGATTAGAATAGCTTTGCGTATAGGTAGGATTACCCATGGGGTTGTATCTTCCATCAAATTTTTGTCCGCCTACCAAATAAAAATCATTTCCAATCTTTCCTAATTGACCGCCTGTGATAGCAAAATTTGGATTGCTAATTTGCTTAAAATATGGTGTGATAGCCTGATTATTTACAATTGCATTTATAAGATCAGAGACTATTACGGAAGTTAAATTCGGGAAAGTAATATGGTTGGTAGCGCTATTGGCATAAGCATAACCTCCAATAATGTATAGTGAATCTTTGTCTTGAAAAAAATTCATATTGGTAGATTGTAACTGCTCTCTAATCCCTACTGGTAAAGTAGATAACGAAGCAGACCAGTACTGACTGTTGTTTACATCTACTACAAAAATGCTATCATTATTTTGATTTGGTTGAAATGCATTAAATGGCTGTCTTGCATGCAGCCCATCTAGTCGACCACCTAGGATTAACCACTTACCATTGGCTTGACCAAAAGCATAAGAATGAAGACCTGGCAAATTGCTTATGTTGACTGGGTTTAACTGAAAGGTATAGTTAAAGTTAGATTGGGAATAAGAGTTGTTTATAAGGCTAAAGAATATAGCAATAAGTGCAATCTGTATATTTTTCATTTCAGTTGGTTTAGCAGTATAAAGTAATGCAATGCAACCAAGCTCATTGGTAACTTTTGTTACATAATGGTATAGCAGCAGTATAAATTTTTGATAGTTGGATTGGCGCTTTAAGCAGAAAAGATTGTTTGGATTATGTTTCCCCTCATATGAAGCAAATGGTAGCAGATATTAAAGCTAAAACGGATGTTCAAGTAGTTGTGTTTGGAACACTTGCTTCTTATTTACTAAATGATATGCAAGCTACAGGAGCAGATGAGGTTGGGATAGATTGGAAAACCGATTTAATGTTGCTTGGGAAGAAATGAACTTTGAAGTAGCTGTGCAAGGGAATTTGGATCCAACCTTACTTTTTGCTCCTTTGGAAACCTTAGAAGAAAGAGCCAAAAAGTTATTGGATGAAGTAAATAATAAGCCTGGTTTTATTTTCAATTTAGTATATGGGATTCTTCCTGGAACACCAGAAGAGAATGTTGGCAGCTTAGTAAAATTGGTGCAAGGGAAAATTTAATTTGCTTCTTTGATTTTGTTTACGAGTTTTATTATTTGATCTTTTAATTCTTGATCAACTATTTTAGGTTTTAGAGAAACTACTTTTTTTGCAACTGAAACTTTATTTATTCTAAAGCTTTTATTAGCAGTTTTTTTTATCGATTTTTTTAAGGAGTCTTTTAAATTCTTGGCTTTGATTTTAGAAAAGTCACCATCATTTTTTTTTACTACATCGAATATTTCTGAATTTAGTTTTATCGTAGACTTATAACTTAGTTCCATTTTAGGGTTAATGGGTTTACATCTATTAACATATTCCCCTTCTTGAATATCTGTTGAATCAATTTGATGAATTTCATTAATTGAATTTTTAAATAATTCTAAGTCTATGTAGTTTTCTATCTCTCTTTTATTAGTAATCCAAACAAATTTATCTTCTTCTTCAAACTGTATTTTTAAATTTAATTTCTTTTCATCTATTTTAGAACTTTCATCAATTTTATCACTATCGAATATGATACCATTAGATCTATTCATAGAATTAAGTGTATCAAATCCACTCTCAGAATTTAGAAATTCGTTATAATTATCTCCACCAAAATACATAATACTGTAATGTAGGTTCTCTTCAAGTGATTCATCAATTTCCTTTATCCAATAATTCAAATATATTTTATCGCTTGGTCCTTCAACCCATAAAATATAATTTGACTGTAATAAATCACTTGGTTTAAAACCTAATTCATTCAAAGCTTCTCTTTTTTGATTGTCAATTGTTATATGAAAGAATTTGCTTGAATCTTTAGATTTATTTACTTGATAAATTGAAGTGCTGTCATCGTTAATGAAAGCAGATGAGTGAGTTGATATAAAAAATGTGTGATTTTCAAATCTTTTTAAACACTCCAGTAATAAAACTTGCATACTTTGATGTAAGTGAATTTCAGGTTCCTCAATAACTGTAATAAAATCATCTTCACTATTAATAAATATTGGAAATAGTATAGTGATAATTGATTGTATTCCATCTCCAAGTTTATATATTGGTAGTTGAGGATCATTCCCTATTTTAACATTTAATACATCTTCATTATGTTTCGGGATTAGAGTTACTTTATTTCCATCAAATAACTCTTTCGATAACAAATCCTCAAATTCTCTTATTTTACTTCTTCCTTTTTCATCGCCTAAAAGCAATTGCTTAATGTCTTCATATAGAGTAAGCCCCGAGAATATATTAATTGAATTAGAATTATTGAAGTAATCATTTATTGTTCTAGCTTCATAAACGTCAATATTATTGAAGCTGACAGAGTCACCTTCTGTAATTGTAGTTTTACCTGAGTTAATAGGTCTTAATCCTCTTAAAATAGGAATATATAAATACTTTAAATGTTTATTGGTAAATTCATTTTCAAGTCTAGTCACCGTATTGTTGATTCTACCAAGTGAACTTTCTATGAATTTATCAATATATACATGATTATTTTTGGTTGTTTTAGCTTTTAGTTGCTCAGGTAGAATAGTTTTGTAATATTCAATTGTTTCAATTAAATCTCCTGTTGCAGTTGCTTGAAATTTTTCAAGATTGTCTCTTTCCTTTTTGAAATTTATTTTTTTAATTGTTAATGTATGAGAGTTAATATCAAAACTATGCTTTAACTCTTCGAGAGTATTCAATAAGAAGTCTAAAGGTGCTTCTTTATAAAATTTATTTACCCTTCTAGGGTTTATTATTTCTCGGACAATTCTAGATTTTCCTGAATTGTTCTTTCCAATAAGAAGATTTATTTTATTTAAATATTTAAAGATTGGAATTCCGAAATTTCCCTTGATTCCTATGTTTTTTCCTTCAATCTTGATTGAGTCGATTGTAGATTTAAATGGGTTTAACTCGTTCATTTTATGTCTTTTATATTTAACTGCAAGCTCACTTTTCCCTGCCATTCATTTTCTTCTAAGGTAAAAAGTACATCAAAGGCTTCTCCGCTTTTTATCAATTCTAGCTTATCTGCTTGCCCAAAAGCTATTCCTGCAAAAGCCTGTGAAGGGTTCTCTTTTTGTTCTAGAGTCATTCTTAAGTGATTTTCGCCAACAATCTTGGCATAACCTCTGTCTCTTAGGTTTTTAGCCCAAAAAACTGGCTTCATATTTTGTGGGCCAAAAGGAGCGAGCTGCTTTAGAATTTTATAAAAGCCAAAATCGATATCGTTGAGGTTTAATTCTGCGTCAATCTCAATTTCTGGAATAAGTTGTTCAGGCAAGATTGTTCTGCTTACTACTTCTTCAAATTTATTTTGAAAAGCCTCTATATTTTCTAATGGCAAAGTCATTCCTGCGGCATATTTATGTCCGCCAAATTGCTCTAAAACCTCTTTGCACTCTTCTAGGGCATCGTAAACACTAAAGCCACTTACAGAACGTGCAGAACCTGCAGCCTTGCCACCACTTTCTGTTAGTATAACAGTTGGTCTATAATAATGCTCTATGCATCTAGAAGCTACAATGCCAATCACTCCTTTATGCCAATCAGCATTGAACAAAACAGTAGATTTTCTTTTTTGCCAGTTTCTATGCTCAATTTCTGCTAAAGCTTCTAGAGTGATAGCTCGGTCTAAGTCTTTTCGTTCATTATTTTGCTCATTAATATTATTTCCTTCTTGCATGGCAGCTGCAGCAGTTTCACTTAACATAACTTCTACTGCTTTTTTGCCGCTCTCTATCCTTCCGGCTGCATTTATTCTAGGGGCAAGGGTAAAAACTACATCGGTAACATTTAAGTTCTTTTTCTTTTGTTTGGCTATGTCTAGCATAGCCTTAAAACCTGCTTGTGGATTAGCGTTTAATTTTCTTAAGCCATAATAGGTATATACCCTATTTTCTCCTACCATGGGTACAATGTCTGCGCAAATGCTTACTGCCAAAATATCTAGTTTATCTAAAAGTAACTCTAGACTAAGTTTGTTGTTGATAGACCACGCTTCCATTAGTTTATAGCCCACCCCGCATCCAGATAACTCCTTAAAGGGGTATTTGCAATCTGTTTGTTTGGGGTCTAAGACTGCAATGGCTTGAGGGATTTCTTCTCCTGGTGTATGGTGGTCGCAGATGATAAAGTCGATACCTTTTTCATTGGCATAATCTATTTTGTCGTTTGCTTTTATTCCACAGTCTAGGGCAATAATTAGGGTAAAATCGTTTTCCTTAGCGAAATCGATTCCTTGCAATGAAACTCCATAACCTTCCGTATATCTATCTGGAATGTAGTAGTCTATATTGGGGTAATAATTTTTTAGATAAGAGTAAACTAAAGCTACAGCAGTAGTCCCGTCTACATCATAATCTCCATACACTAAAACTTTCTCTTCTTTTTCAATGGCGGTTTCTAATCGTTTTACTGCTTTATCCATATTCTTCATCAGAAAAGGATTGTGAGTTTCTTCTAAGCTTGGTCGGAAATAAGATTTTGCTTTTTCAAAACTATCTACCTCTCTTCTTACCAAGATTTCTGAAAGAGAAGGATGCAGATTATTTAACTCTTCAGAGAGTTTGTCTATTTTCTCTGTATCTATCTTTTTTAGTTTCGTCCACCTTTTTTCCATACTCCAAATTAGCCATTTCGATTTTATTTTCTTTTGTCGGCTATTATTTAAAATGACTATTTATTCCTCCTTACCTTTGTTTTCAAATGAAAGATATTTCTCCAATTCAGCGAAAAATTATTCAATATAAAAAACAAGGCTTACGTCTTTTTGCAACTTCTTCCTTCCAATCGCATAGTATTCCGCTTTTGCATATTATTTCTGAAACAGATAAAAGTATTCCTATCTATTATTTGAATACTGGTTACCTTTTTCCTGAGACTATTGCTTTTAAAGACGAACTTTCTAAAAAGTTGGGTTTGCAATTTATTGCTTTGGAATCTAGTATTCCAAAAAGTCAGCAGAAGGATGCTAATGGACAGCTTTTTTTTACTTCAGATCCGGATTATTGCTGCTATTTAAATAAAACGCAGCCCATGGAGCCTATTCTAAAATCAACCGATGTGTGGATTAATGGCATACGTGCAGATCAAAATGCGAATAGAGCAGGAATGAAAGAAGAAGAGCTAACGCCACAAGGAGCGATGAGGTATCATCCAATGCTCTCATGGACATCGAAAGACATATTCGATTACAGAAAACAATTCGATTTACCGCCACACCCATTAGAAGCTAAGGGTTATTTAAGTATTGGTTGTGAACCCTGTACTAGAAAATTATTGCCTTCAGAAGACGAAAGAAGCGCCCGTTGGTTTGGAATGAATAAAGTAGAATGTGGATTACACACAGATTTAATTAAGAAATAGATGAAGGTATTAGTAACAGGAGGAGCTGGTTATTTAGGTACTGGTTTGATAAGTAAATTATCTACATTAAAAGAGGTAGAAGAGATTCTTATCTATGACAACTTCAGTAGGTCTAATAGAAATTTATTTATTGGAAAGGATAAATTGGACGATTGCAGAATCAATTTCTTACAAGCGGATATTCTCGACTCTAGAAGTTTAAAAAGAGCTTTAGTTGGAGTAGATGTGGTTTACCATTTGGCTGCAAATGTTACTACTCCTTTTTCTGATCAAAATCCGCATCTTTTTGAGCAAATTAACCATTGGGGAACTGCAGAATTAGTTTATACTATAGAAGCCTCTGAAGTAAAGAAACTCATTTATTTGAGTAGTGTTTCTGTTTATGGAACCTCTTCCGAGGAGCTAACAGAAGAAAGTAATCTTAATCCAAGAACCTTTTATGGAATCTCTAAAATGCGAGGGGAAGACCATGTAAAAAGGATAATGGATAAATTGGATACCTATATTATTCGTTGCGGAAATGTTTATGGCTACAACAAAAGCATGCGCTTTGATGCAGTGATTAACCGCTTCATTTTTGAAGCAAATTTCAAGGGGAGAATTTCTATTAATGGAAGTGGTAGCCAACATAGGCCTTTTGTTCATATAGAAAATGCTTCTAACATTCTTTCAAATCTTATTTTTTCTGGTTTTAAAAGTGGCACTTATAACCTTGTAGACAGAAATATGGCTGTCGGTGAAATTGTAGAAAAGCTAAGAGAGATTTACCCAAATTTAGAAATGCTCTTTGTAAATCAGCATTTAAGTATGAGAGAGTTAAAGGTAGCTTCGAATAAAGAATTGATGCGTTTAAATGATTCTAAAAAAATTGACTTCTTAGATCAATTAAAAGATTTTAAAGCAAACTTTACTTTTTAGATTTATTGCCTGCAACCACTAGTACAATTTCCCCTTTTAGTGTATTGTTTTCATAGTAGTTAAGCAGCTCTTCTAAAGTTCCTCTTATGTTTTCTTCATGTAATTTGCTTATTTCTCTGCTTACAGAAGCCATTCTGTCTTTTCCAAAGTATTCAGCTAATTGCTTTAATGTTTTGATTAAACGATGGGGAGATTCATAGAAAATAATTGTTCTTTCTTCTTCAGCTAGTTGGATTAATCGTGTTTGTCTGCCCTTTTTTGGAGGTAAAAAACCCTCAAATACGAACCTTTCTGAGGGTAAGCCTGAATTGCTTAATGCCGGGACAAATGCGGTAGGTCCTGCTAAACTCTCAATTTCTATCTTATTTTCAATACAAGCTCTTACTAAAAGAAAGCCTGGATCTGAGATAGCTGGACTACCTGCATCACTAATTAAAGCCATACTTTCTCCTTGCTCCAAACGCTCCACTAATTTCTCTGTAATTCGGTGTTCATTATGCTGATGATAGGATAAGAGAGGCTTGCTAATTTCATAGGCTTTTAGCAATTTAGAGCTAACTCTTGTGTCTTCACAAAGAATAAGATCTACCTCTTTAAGAGTCTCCAAAGCTCTTAGAGTAATGTCCTTTAAATTTCCTATTGGAGTTGGAACTAAAAATAGTTTTGCCATTGAACTTCAAAAATATGCTTTTCTTATCTCTATGCTGCATATTTCGATTCGTCTGAATTAAGTTAATTTGCAATATGGCGATTAAAGTCTCAGCTGCTATTATTACTTTCAATGAAGAAAGAAATATTGAAAGATGCTTGAACTCTTTAGAAGGTATTGTGGATGAAATTGTAGTGGTTGACTCTTATTCCACCGATAGGACCAAATCTATTTGTTTAGCTAAGCAGGTCAAATTCTTAGAAAGGAAGTTTGATGGACATATTCAACAGAAAAATTGGGCAAAAGACCAAACCACATCAAATTACGTATTATCATTAGATGCAGATGAAGCTTTAAGTGAAGAGCTCAAAAGTTCAATTTTAGCAGTTAAATCTGATTGGCAATGCGATGCTTATGAGTTAAATAGATTAACCAATTATTGTGGAAAATGGATTCATCATTCGGCTTGGTATCCAGATAAAAAGCTTCGCTTATTTGATAGGCGAAAAGGGAAGTGGGGAGGTAACAATCCACATGATAAATACTTAGCAGAGAAAGGGGCTAAAGTTGGATTTTTGCAAGGAGATCTTCTTCATTACTCTTATTACACGGAGGAAGAGCACTTAAATCAAATCGAAAAATTTTCAACCATTGGAGCAAAAGCTCTATTTGAAAAAGGACAGAAATCATCTTACTTTAAAATGAGCTATAAGGCTTTGGCTAGATTTATAAAAGCGTTTATAGTTTATCGTGGGTTTCTTGATGGGAAAGCTGGGTTAACCATTGCTAAGAATTCTGCCTATTCTAATTGGCTTAAGTATAAAAAATTGCTGCAATTACATAAAGGAGAAGTTATAGATGGTTAAAATGAAAGTGCTTCATGTTTCAACGGCTAAAAGCTGGAGAGGGGGAGAGCAGCAATTGGCTTATTTGATGGAAGAGCTCGACGCTACGGTAGATCAATGGGTAGTTTGTGCAGCCAATTCTTCTTTCGAAGAATATGTGAAAGGAAAGGGCTTTAATTATTTTTCTCAATCGAAGAGTAGCGGATTTGATATCCCTTTTGCAAAGCGAATAGCAAAAATTTGCAAAGAAAGAGAGATAGATATTGTCCATACCCACGATTCTCATGCACATACCTTTGCTTTTTTAAGTGTTCAGCTTTTTGGTAACAAATCTCCAATTGTTGTTAGCAGAAGAGTAGATTTTCCAGTAAAAAAAGGATGGCTCTCAAAATTGAAATACAATCATTCCAGTATAAAAAAAATAGTTTGTGTAAGTAATGCTATTCAAGAAATTACAAAGCAGGGAATAACTGACCATACTAAGTTAGCCGTTGTTCATTCAGGGATAGATTTGAGTAAATTTTCTCCTAGAATTGGCTTATTAAGGAAGGAGCTTGCTATTTCTGATTCTACCTTTTTAATTGGAAATACTTCTGCACTTGCTGACCATAAAGATTATTTTACCTTCTTAGAAGTAGCGAAAAAACTAAGTGATGAAGACCAGCACGTTAGGTTTGTTATTTTAGGAAAGGGACCGCTAGAAAATGAAATAAAGGCGAGAGCTAAAGAGCTTAAACTAGATAATAAAGTAATATTTGCAGGATTTAGAGATGATATTCCTATCATTCTAGCTGACTTAGACCTCTTTTTAATCACTTCTAAAACAGAAGGCTTGGGAACTTCTATCATTGATGCATTTGCGGCAAAAGTTCCTGTTGTAGCTACTGCAGCAGGTGGCATCCCTGAATTGGTGGAAAATGAAATTACTGGTTTACTTAATCCTGTATATGGAATAGATAAGTTAGTAGAGTCTGTTTTGAGATTGAAGTCTAATGCCAGTTTGGCAAAAGAAATATCTGCGAATGCTTATGAAAAGGCGAAACTGTTTGATAAAAAATTAACAGCTGAGAAAACCTACTCTATTTACCGTTCTATTTTAAAGATTTAGGTATTCCTAATATAAATAAAGTGTTGAAGAAAGCAAAGAAAGTAACACCTGCTTGTGTCTCTAGAGTGTCCTCTGTTATAAAAGAGAGACATGCGATGATAAAAAAACTCAAATAAAGTGGATTCTTGTAAAGTTGGACTTTCCAAATTGGATATAGTAGAAACAAAATGAAAATGAAAAAGCCTATTAATCCGAACGTTAAGGCAATTGTTAGATATTGGTTATGAGCTCTTCGTCTATATTGCTCAGATAGTGTGCTTTTGTCTTTTTTGTATTGCTCCTTGAAGCTCTCTTTAACATCACCAGTTCCAACTCCGAAAAGCCAATTTTGTTTAAAGATTTTAATGGCTGTTTTCCAATACTCTATTCTCATTACCAAAGAGAAACCACTTGCAATACCTCTTTTTTGGTAGTTCTCAAATTCATAAAAGCTACGATGAATTCTGTTTTCAATAGGGCTGTGATTTAAGTAATACGCATTAGCAATGCCATTTTCTATGGCTTTAATTTCCGCATTGGTCAGCTGCTCCATACCAACACTGTCTTTTTTTAGACCTTTAGAAGATAGAAATCGGTAAACGGTAGTTTCCAATTTCTGTCCTTTTTTGTCTAATCCATTAAAGGCAAGAGTACTTCGTTTATTCCATTGCTTTTCTACTTCTTTTTTTGCAATAAATCTCCATACGTAGACTCCATTCTCTGCAATCTTTATATCAGGTTCATTCCAATAATAATTCCCATTCTTGCTTTTTGTTCCTTTAAAAGACTCTTGATCAAAGTTTAAAGAAATTCCATTAGAGAATTCAGTTTGAATTCTTTTAATAATACTGAAACAATAATAAAAAACAGCTGTCAAAATCAATAGAGGAGTTAGTTTAGTGATTATTTTGATATCACTTTTTAAGAGCTGATTTATTAACAGAATGGAACTTGCAAACAGGAAAGTTAAAATTCCTGTGTAGAGTTCGAAAAGTACAAGAGATGCAGTAAACCATAAGGCAAGGCCAAAGAGAGGTAATTGAAATCTTTTTATTCTTTTAGCTAGAAGAAAGCTAATAAAAATTGCCAAGGAGATATTAAGTCCGTACCTAATATGCGATATATAGATGGATAACTCTCTTTTGTCTATAATTTCTTCATTCGTCCAGCCAAAAAGTTTAAAGTAACTAGCTATGGTGAGAATAAATAAGGTGATGAGATATATTCCCAATAAGCCATAAAGTTCTTTTTCTTCTAATTTTTTTGAACTAGCTAAGACTACTGGCAATAGTAATAGAGGTAATTTTTTTTCAATATCTCTAAAGCCATAGGAGAAGTCAGATGTCCAGAGTAAACCAATAAAATGAAGAAGAATTAGTGACAAGAGGATCCAGACGAGTTTATTCTCTTTTAGACTCTTCCATTTTCTGCTGAAGTCTAGTTCTAAAATCCAATTACCAAGAATAATAAATTGACCAATACTCATTAAAATATTGGACCAGCCTAAGCCACAAAATATAGTGGCTAGCCCTAGCAAATAAAGGGATCGATGAATTAGAAAGTGATAATTAGAGTCTTCTAGATAACGTTTTATTAGTTTCAATTGCCTTCTTTACTTTCTCTAAACGTTCCTGAGAGTAATTGATTGTATTTGGTTTGGTTTTTTAGAACATCTTTAGCTTCTAAAACATCCGGATCATCATCCAAAGATTGTATTATTCTGCCATTTTGGAAATAGTATCTAGATATGATTTCATTTTCTAAGATTTGCTTGATTTCATCTTTGAAATGCTCCAAGTCTTCATCTTTTTCTTCCTCTATTTTAAGTTGCAGGTTTTTAAACTCTTTATCTATCCTTGCAAAATATCCTTCTTTTTCAGCAGTTTTCTTTAGATTCTCTAATAAGTGTTCACTTTTTGTTTCGTAGTTGTAGTCCTTATCCTTTAAAAAAGCAATAAAGTCTGCGTATTCTTCATCTGAGAGCGTAAACTCTTTTGGACTTTTAATGTTATCGTGATTTACATAATAGTAAGAGGCATAATCAAAAATTAAAAGTTTGGCTAGTAAAGTGGCTGAAACTTGACTCAAATTATCTCTGTCGGTAGCTAAATCTGGCTTTATACCTTTGCCATCAAATACTTCTCTTTTATTTACTAGTGTTTTAAAACCTCGAATAAGTGAATCAGGTACTTTTTCTGCTTCCCCCTCTTCATTCTTATTGGAATAATCTATTTTTTGAATACATCTACCACTTGGTATATAGTATTTTGCAACGGTTACTTTTAACTGGGCATTATAGCTAAGGGGTCTTGTTTGTTGCACCAAACCTTTGCCAAACGTTTGACTACCAATTAAAAGCGCCCGATCATAATCTTGTAAAGCTCCTGCCACAATTTCTGATGCGGATGCAGATCCTTGGTCTACCAAAATAACAACTGGAATTTCTGTATCTATTGGCGCATTAGCTGCAAGATAAGTTTGATCCCATTCCGATAATTTGCCTTTTGTTTCAACCACCAGTTTGCCTTTCGGAATAAAAGTGTTAACAATATTAACCGCCTCAATTAGCAATCCTCCACCATTACCTCTTAGGTCAAAAATTAATTGTTCCATGCCTTGTTCCTTAAGGTCTTTAAAGGCATCAATAAAACTCTTGGAAGCCGTTTGGGTAAAGCTAATTAGTTTGATATATCCAATTTTATCATCAACTAAGCCATAATAAGGAACATCATCTACCTTAATATTTTCTCTTACCAGAGATTTTTGAACCTCTTTACCACTTTTAAGTTCTAAGATTTTCAGTTTCACTTCTGTTCCTGCTTGACCCTTTAAAAACTCGCTGATATCAGAGGTGCTTTTTTCCCTAACGTCTTGCCCATCTATTTCTATAACTTTATCTCCGGCGCGGAGCCCTGCTTTAAACGCAGGAAAGCCTTCGTATGGCTCGGAAATTACAACATAAGAGCTATCTTTATGAATTAATGCACCAATTCCACCGTATTGTCCAGTGGTCATAAATTTAAAGTCTTCAATCTGAGACTCGGGAATATAATTGGTGTAAGGGTCAAGCGACATTAACATACCGTCTATGGCCGTTTTCATTAACTGACCCGGTTGAGTTTCATCTACGTAATAGGTGTTTAACTCTTTGAAAAGAGTCGCGAAAATGTCTAAGTTTTTAGATAATTCAAAATATTTATCGGCAAATCCAAGACTCAAAAATGAGCCTAAGATTACACTTGCTACAATAATTCTTTTTTTTATTTTGCTCATAATTAAGATTTCGGTACGGGGTCATAACCAGACCCTCCCCAAGGGTGACAGGATAAAATTCTTTTAATTGCTAAGTAACTGCCTTTGAATGCTCCATGAACTTTTAAGGCTTCAATTGAATAAGCAGAGCAAGTTGGCATATACCTGCAGTTTGCTCCTAGAAATGGAGATAAAGTAATCTGATAGATTCTTATTAAAAGTATAAATAACTTACTAAATAGCTTGTTCATACTGCTCTTTCAATTCTTGTAAAATTAAGACTATTTTGTCCTCAATGTCTTGATAAGAAAGGGGTTTATTGGCAAGATAGATTAGAAACAATAATAGTTGTTTGTCTTTTTGCTCGATAGGATCTTTTAAAATTTGTTTGTTTCTCCTATAGGCCTCTCTTAATCTCCTTTTCAGGAGGTTTCTATCAACCGCTTTTTTAAATAGTCTTTTAGGAACACTAAAGCCAACTTGAATTTTTTCAGAATTTTGTTCTAAATCGATCTTTTTGAAAATGCATTTAATAGGGAATTGGGTAATGGAATTACCCTCTTTAAAAACAAGATCTAGCTTAATTTTGCTTTTAAGGATTTCAGCTCTTTTTAAATCTTGATTCATAGAGATTAAAAATAAAAAAAGGCATTAACCTAAATCGGATAATGCCTTAATCTTTTTTAAGATAAAATCTATTTTTTATTATTCTTTTTAATGTATTGTTCTAAGGCCATAGTCATTGAAGGGGCTTCAGGCTTAGGAGCTGCAATGTCTATCTGTAAACCTGCTGCTTCAGCTGCTTTAGCAGTTGTGGCTCCAAAAACTGCAATTCTAGTGTCGTTTTGTTTAAATTTTGGGAAGTTTTCAAACAATGAAGTAATTCCTGCAGGACTAAAAAATACTAAAACGTCATAGTTTACATTTTCTAAGTCAGAAAGGTCACTACAAACAGTTTTGTAAAGCATAGCTCTGGAGAAATTAATGTCGTTACTTTCTAGCGCTTCAGGAATATCTTTTTTCAAAATATCTGAACAAGGAAGCAAGAATTTTTCATCTTTATGCTTTTTTATTAAAGGCATAAGGTCTTCAATTCTCTGCCTGCCATGAAAGATTTTTCTTTTTCTGTAAACTACGTATTTCTGAAGATAATAAGCAGTAGACTCTGACATACAGAAATACTTTAAAGTATCAGGTACATTATACCTAACCTCTTCAGCTATTCTAAAAAAGTGGTCCACAGCATTTCTACTTGTGAAAATTACTGCCCCATATTCCTGAATATTTATTTTTTGTTGTCTAAATTCTTTTGATGCTATGCCCTCTACGTGAATGAATGGCCTAAAGTCAACTTTGACTTTGCAATTCTCTGATAAATCGAAGTAAGGAGATTTCTCAGTTTCAGGTTCAGGTTGGGAAACTAATATCGTTTTTACTTTCAAAACAGAATTTTTTAAATTGTTAGCTTTAATAGTGTTTACAATGAGTCTTGTATGCTTTTATACATCAAAAGCCAGGGTAAAATTTCAAGGGTGCAAAGATATAAAATAATCACTAACAAATTTCGCTTCTCTGCAAGTCCAATTATTATACCTCTGCTAAGTTGGAGTAGTAAAAAAATTAACAACACTATCAATCCAATTTTTAGCAAAAGGATATCAGAAAATGGAGAGTATAGGTGTAAAATTAAAAGACCAAGGTAAACTAGACCAACAAATTTAGAATATAGGTTGCCTTGGAAAATATATTGCTCAACAAGCTCTTTTTCTTCAAATAACCAAGCACTAAATTGATATAATAAATACTTCAATAAAAAGTAAACTATTAGAATTAGCATTACATAGCTAAACAATTCGAAGAATTCCCATTGTGGGAATAAGATTATCAAAGATTTACAGAAAAATATTGGCGTACTAACTGCAAAAATGAAAAGCATGGTAAGATTTACAGGATGAGAGTGGACCTTTTCATAACGAATAATTTGTTTTGCTAGCTTCCAATTAAAAAATGTGTTGAGAAGCAACTTAAATCTTTTATTGTAAAAGGAAGTAACTAAAGCAAATGCTGAAACGCAGAAGATTATAATTAAAAAATCTATGATAGAGTTGTTCGCACTTACACTAATAGGGTCATAATAATCTTTATCGCTGTAGTAATTTTCACCAACACCATAAATATCTCCAGCCCAATCATTAATGGAATATGGCTTATTTTTCTCTAGGTAAGGAGTAATATATTCTGACATGGATTATTCCTGAATTAGATCGTTAAATCAAAACAATTCAGCTCAAAATTACTTTATATTAAGTAAGTAAGGATGGATTAAACTTTTCCTGCTCTTTATATTTATTTTTGCATCAAAATTTTATATATGTCTTCAGACCGTTTTCAAGCACCTGATTATTACCAAATAGATGATTTATTAACCGATGAGCATAAACTTATTAGAGACAGCGTAAGAGATTGGGTAAAAAAAGAAGTTTCCCCAATTATCGAAGAGTATGCCCAAAAAGCTGAGTACCCAATTCATATAAACAAAGGAATTGCAGAAGTAGGTGGCTTTGGGCCATATATTCCTGAGGAATATGGTGGAGCAGGCTTAGATCAAATTTCGTATGGTTTAATCATGCAAGAATTAGAGAGAGGTGACTCTGGTGTTAGATCTGCGGCTTCTGTTCAAAGTTCTTTGGTTATGTATCCTATATATAATTATGGAAATGAAGAGCAAAGAAAAAAGTACCTGCCAAAGCTAGCTAGTGGAGAGTGGGTAGGGTCATTTGGATTAACTGAACCTGATCATGGTTCAAATCCAGGTGGGATGATAACTAATTTTAAAGATAAAGGAGATCATTATCTTCTTAATGGCTCTAAAATGTGGATTACCAATTCACCTATTTGCAATGTAGCAGTAGTTTGGGCTAAAAATGAGGAAGGAAGAATTCATGGGCTTATTGTAGAGAGAGGTATGGAAGGCTTTACCACTCCTGAAACTCATGGCAAATGGTCTTTAAGAGCTTCGAGAACAGGGGAGCTTGTCTTCGATAATGTGAAAGTGCCGAAAAAAAATCTACTTCCAAATAAATCTGGCCTTGGCGCTCCACTTGGTTGTTTAGATTCTGCTAGATATGGAATTGCCTGGGGAGCAATAGGTGCAGCAATGGATTGTTATGATTCAGCATTAAGATATTCTAAAGAAAGAATTCAATTTGATAGACCAATTGCTTCTTATCAGCTTGTGCAAAAGAAATTGGCTGAAATGCTAACTGAAATTACTAAAGCACAACTTTTAGTTTGGAGACTTGGAGTGCTTAAAAATGAGAATAGAGCAACTACACAGCAAATTTCTATGGCTAAAAGAAATAATGTAGATATGGCTTTAAAAATTGCAAGAGAAGCAAGACAGATACATGGGGGAATGGGAATTACAGGTGAGTATCCAATTATGAGGCATATGATGAACCTAGAATCAGTGATCACCTATGAAGGCACACATGATATTCATCTTTTAATTACAGGGATGGATATAACTGGAATTAGCTCTTTTAGGGTAGATCAATAGTTAATAACAAATCAAAAAAGCCTCGCAATTGCGAGGCTTTTTTTTAATCGGTTACTATTATTTTCTTTACCACTCGTTGACTGCCTTTTACAATACTTATATAATATAAGCCTGCAGCTTTATCAGATAGGTCAAAAACTAAACGATTCTTTGATTGAATTGTAGAAGAAATATTCTGTTTTATGCCAATAGCATTATACAAACTTAAATCTAGTTGGGCATCTATTTCCACACCACTCAATTCTAAGGTTATTAACCCATTTGTTGGATTTGGATATAGAGTGCTCTGCTCTAGTAATGATACTTCCTCTATACCAATAGATCTTGCAGTATCTTGAGTAACATTTACTATCTGTGGTACCAATGGTGGAGCAGTAATTGTAACAATATCTGTTCTTACATTTCCTGTTTTATTGGTATCTGTTGCTCTTACAATTATTTGTCTTGTAAATCCACCACTATCAGGAGTTACTGACATCCAAGATGAGTTTTCTGCAATGGTCCATGATATTAAATTTGAACTGATATTGAAACTTGCGATATCGTCAGTATTAGGACCTAAGATAACATCCGTAGGCCCAACTTGGAATAAAGGAGTTGAAGCTTCATGCGCTACAATAACTGTCTTGTCAGGGAAGCCATTTAAGGATGCTGTTATAGTCCCATACCTGGTATTTCCACTTACATTTCTACTAACTACTAAAGCTGTTATTAATTGAGTACCATCTCCACCAGTTGGATTAATTAGCAACCAAGGAGTACTTTCTGTTAATCTCCATCCATTTTGATTGGATAGTATGCTAAAAGTGCCAGTGCTACCTTGAGGATTAGCAATAAATACAGTATCCACAGAAACTTCAAAGCTAGGGTTACTGCCATCAATTTGCGTAATACTAACAAATTGATCACTCACACCAGGAGCTGAAAAGGTTAAACTTGCAGTTCTATTACTACCAGTTAAATTATCACTTGTTGCAGCTGCTGTAACACTTCCATTTCCTATTCCACTATTAGTGGATAGGTTTAACCAACTAACTGGATTACTTACAGTCCAGTTTAAATTACTAGTAACTGTAAAAATTTGATTACTACCAATAGTTGAATTGATATTTGCGCTTGCTGGGCTGATGCTTAATTGGAAATTGGCGGTATCTTGAACCACAACAACCGTATCTGTCAATAAGCTTGAAGGGTCAGCTACTGCTAAATAAGAAACTCTTCTTGTATTAGTTAAATTAGAAGAATTGGTAGTTAATGTTATTTGACTATTTCCTGTGCCAGAATTTAAGCTGCTACTAAACCATATATCTCCTTCTATAGCTGTCCAATTGGCACCATTAGAGATAATATCTACTATACCAATGGCTGTACTAGTTGATGCTAAAATAATTGTATCAGGGTTAGCTATCAGTATTGGATTTGATCCTAATTGACTTACAAAAACCGTATCAAACAAACTTCCTGCAATATCCTGTACAGCCACAAAAGCTGTTCTTGGATTGGCATTAGCATTCATAGTATTGGCTGTAATTTGCACTGTTCCAGTGTCAGAAGTGATAGCTGGATTTGTAACAGTTAACCAAGCTGCACTACTTGTGGTTTGCCAAGTAACATTGGAGTTTACATCGAAAGTAGCAGAGCTATTCATAGGTTGAGCTAAAGTAATGTTCGATGGATTTACAGATAAACTTGGAGTCTGATTGTTTGTGCCATCTTGTTTGATAAATATGGTGTCATTATTGACTCCCAAATTACCTGTCGCTACAATAAAGCCGATGCGATCTTGTGGATTAGCATTTGCAGTAACGCTTACATTTTCAGTTCCATTATTGCTGCCACTCAAATTACTAAGACTAATCCAAGTTGAGTTAGGAGCAAGGTTCCAATTCACATTGGAAGTAATACTTATTTGTTGAGAAACAGTTGGATTCGTTCCGAAAAATAAAGTGTCTGGATTACAAACTAAGAATCTTCCTGAACCTCTTTGTGCTGCAATAATTGTATCAATAATGCCGCCTGTGTTTGAGTTTAAATAAACTTCTGCGTATCTAGTAGGCCCAATATTTGGTTGGGTGGCGATTAGAGTTATATTTTGATTTCCTTGTCCATTAATGGTAGTGGAAAGTAACCACAAGGCATTATCTGTAACATTCCAAGAGGTATTAGAGGTAACGCTTAAACTTCCTGGGCTACCTGCGCCGGCATTTATAAATACAGTATCTGGTGCTCCAGATAATATAACTGTATTTGAAGAGGTGTAAGTTGCTTCCCAACCATTATCTTGAACAAATGGATTGGATGTGAATTCTAAAAACATGCTTCCACTGCTAGCAGTTAGAGAGGGAGGAATGGAAGTTCCTGAGAATGAGCCAAGCAAAGTTCCACTGTTATTGGCACCGTCATAGACATTGACAAAGTCAAAATTTTGTTGTGTTCTAAAATAATTGAAGTTCAAGTCAATACTTACCACAGATGGAGGTTGAATTAACCATGAACAATTTGAATTTTCAATATAAAAAGGACCATTGCCACTACCATCGTCAAACGTGCCGCTTGCGGCAGTAAGCGTAGTCTGTCCTGCGCAGAAAGGTATTGGTTGTGTGGTATAACTAGCTCTCCATCCACCTGCAGTATTGCTTCCGTTGGTGTTGAATGTGACCAGCATACTTCCTCCTGAAGAGCTAACATTTGCAGGGATTGTGTTGCCTGAATAGGTGGCTAATATTGGATCAGATGTAGTAGCCCCATCATAGATGGTAACCGTATCATTTCTTGCCTCTGTATCAAAAGAAACAAATGTTAATCCTACAGCTACATTTGGCGCCGTAGGTTGGATTAACCATTGGCAAGAAGTATTGTTAAGGTAATTGGTTCCAAAAGGAGATCCATCTGTGAAAAATCCAAAATTATTTGTAAAGGTTGTATTAGGTACACAGAATGTGCTTGAAGTAGAATAGGTTGCATCCCATCCAAAAGCTGTTCCACTTGCATCTGTGTTAAATTCAACATACATGCTACCACTAAATGCATTGAAAGTAGTACCGGTGTTTGTTCCAAATAAACTGCCTAATAATGTTCCAGAGGAATTTACTCCGTCATAAACAGTAATTCTATCAAAGAAACTATTGGTACTCATGCTATTAAAGTTCAATGAAATTACGGCTGGGTTATTTGTTGGTTGAATTAGCCAACCACAATTTAAGTTATTATCATAATTAGCTGTTGGATTACTACCATCATTAAATGAACCATTTGCAGCGGTAAGGGTAGTTGTTCCAACACAACTCAGTGAAGAAACTATGTCGTAATAGGCTTTCCAACCACTGGATGTATTAGAAGCATCTGTAGAGAATTCTATGAACATTTCTCCTGTTGTAGAACTTATGGCAGGTATAACTGCTGTTCCACCCCAAACACCCAAAGATGGTGAGCTATTTGAATTGCCATCATAAATTCTAACACTATCTCCTGACCCCAAATTGAAGTTTACAAAGTTCAAAATTATTGATGTTGCAGTTGGTGGTTGAATTAACCAACTGCAATTTAAATTATTGCCATAATTAGAAGTCCCGCTTCCGTCTTCTATGGTATCTCTAAAAGAAGTTAGAACCAAATTAGAGAAACATTGTGATGTAGTAGAATTGTATGTTGCTTCCCAACCTGTTGAATTTCCAAATTGATTGGTCCTAAAATTAACTAACATGCTTCCTCCACTAGAAGTAACTAAAGGAGGTAAATTGGTTCCAAAGAATCTTCCAAGGACTGGGTCTGAAGTTGTTGGGCCATCATAAACTGTTACGGAATCTTGTGCAGCAGCAGTGCTGAATCGATTAAAAGATAGTGATATTCTGGAAGCACCTGTTGGCTGAATTAACCAATTACAATTGCTGTTTTCAACATAATTTTGAGTTGGTAGAGATCCATCGTCAAATGTCCCATTAGCAGCAGTTAAGATTGTCGTGCCAGAGCATAATGGTATTGCTTGTGTTCCATAGCTACCTCTCCATCCTGTTCCTACTATTGAACCATTTGTATTGAAGGTAATTAACATAGCTCCACCCGTTGAGGTAATTACAGGAGGTATAGAATTCCCTGAAAAAGTTCCTAAAATTGGATCGGAAGTACTAGTTCCGTCGTAGATAGTTACCGTGTCATTATTTAATTCTGTACTAAAGCTAAAGAAAGTAAATCTTACTGCAACGTTTGGTATGGCAGGCTGAATTAACCACTGACAACTAGTATTGTTTGCATAGCTGCCATTAAAAGGAGAGCCGTCAGTTATTTGCCCAAAATTTGCAGTTAAGGTAGAATTTGGAACACAAAAAGTATTGGAAGAGCTATAGGAGGCATCCCAACCCGGGCCAGTGCCATTTCCATTGGTGATGAATTCAACAAACATAGCGCCGCTGAAAGCTCTCAAAGTATTACCTGGGAAGGTTCCTGTTCTAACTCCCAATAAAGTTCCCCCATTATTGGTTCCATCGTATATCCTTACTTGATCACCAAATTGAGTATTCATAGATGTGAAGTTTAGTTCTATCAAACTTGGACTTCCGGTAGGTTGAATTAGCCAACCACAATTTAGATTATTGTCGTAGTTGAAAGTTGGACCACTACCATCATCAAAACTGCCACTCGGTGTAGTAAATGTAGTGGTTCCGGAACAGCTTAAACTACTAGTGGAGGTGTAAGTAGCATCCCAACCTGCCGAAGTAATAGAAGAATTCGTAATGAATTCAATAAACATACTTTTATTTGTTCCATTTACAGATTGAACGGCCGGGATTGAATTTCCTGAAAAGGAACCTAAAAGCGTTCCAGTATTATCTGTTCCATCATAGACATTAACTACATCGTTTGTTGCTTCTGTACTAAAATTGTTAAATGTTAGTGTAATGTTTGTGGCAAATGGAGGTTGTATTAACCACCCACAATTTAAGTTGTTGGAATAATTATTTGCTCCTGAACCGTCTGCAACATTACCTGTGTTATTTGTTAAGATAGCATTTGCAAGGCATTGTGTTGTAGTAGAGTTATATGTGGCTTCCCATCCCGTTCTTACCACAGAACCGTCGGTTGTAAATACGATTAAAAGGCTGCCACCAGAGGAGGTCACTGAAGGAGGAATTGCAGCTCCATCATAGGTTCCAACTAAAGGGGAAGCCGTGGTAGGGCCGTCGTATACTCTTACAAAATCAAAGTTATTTTCAGTTAAAAATCTATTCCAGCTTAAAGTGATAAAAGTTGCTCCTGGTGGTTGAATTAACCATGAACAATTTAAATTGTTAGAATAGCTCTGAAGAGGGGAAGTCCCATCACTAAATGTTCCTCCGGCAGCTGTTAATGTTTGTTGTCCAGCACAGCTATTAAAAGCATTGTAACTAATTTGCCATCCCTTGTCATTAGTGGAAGCATCAGTAACAAAGTTCAAGTATACATCATTGCCGGTACTTGTTACAAAAGGGGGAATAGTGTTTCCTGTGTAAGCACCAAAAAGTGGAGCAGTTGAATTTGATCCATCGTATACATATAAGGTGTCTCCTGAAGCTAGATTTAAAGAATCAAATACTACTTGTATGGTGCTTGCCGAGGAAGGAGAAATAAGCCAATCACAATTCAAATTGTCAGTGTAATTTACATTTGGACCACTCCCATCATTAAAAGTTCCTGAATTGGCAGTTAGTGTTGTAGTTCCTGAACAGCTTGGTGTTGAGGTACTATTAGAAGTATAATTGGCACTCCAACCACTGGAAGTTACTGCTGCATCCGTGGTAAATTCTATATACATAGATCCCCCAGTTGAAGAAATATTAGTTGGTATGGTAGTTCCTGTGTATGTGCCAATTAATGGAGCTGTAAAATCAATTCCATCATATATTGCTACTCTATCTATAGTTGGATCAACATTGAATTGCGTAAAGTTTAATGTTATAGCACTTGCCCCTGTAGGTTGAATTAACCATGAGCAATTTAGATTATTAGCATAATTACCCGCTCCACTGCCATCATCAATTGTTCCCGTTGCAGCGGTTAGAATTGTGTTACCTGTGCATGTTAGTATAGGTGCAGGACCAAAATCAAAACTTACTAAAGCTCCATTTTCAGTTATATTTCTTAATTGAAGGTTAGTATTAGCGTTGGTATAAGTTTGAGAATTCGGATTTGTAGTATTATCGAAAGTTCTATTCGTACTACTCCCGGGGAATAAATCACCATTATCGCCTCTATTCACTTCATTGTCCAAGTCATTGAGGCCATCCGCTTCTTCCAAATCAACTCCCTTTAAATTTTCATCGCCATTAACTCTGTTTCCAGATCTGTTTGTTTTAGTTGTGTTGATATGCCATATGGCTAATCCTTCGCCAGGAAGTTCAAGGTCTAAGCCACTTTTTTGTCTATTTTCTAAGAGAAAATATTCATTAGAAAGGTTGGTGTTTATTCTATAGATTTCATTTGGGTGTGTAGTAGAAGGGTTCATGGTATGACTGCTACTATTTCCAATAGTAAGCGGTGTTGTTGTTGCCCATCCGTTTTCTATTCTACACCATGCACTAAAGTTTATCGGTCTGTGCTCACCACCAAGCCATCCTCCGCCCGCCATCAAGCACCAATTACCTATTCCTTCAGAATCTCCATTGGTATTATCAGTATCATATAAGTCTGGTAATCCTAAATTGTGTCCAAATTCATGACAAAAAACCCCTATTCCTACTAAATTTTGTGCGGCTCCTCTAATCCTAGTTTCAGGATTAATCATGTAATCATTAATAGTAACACCATCATAAACCACAGAGCCTAAGTTGCCACCACTAAGCACCCACCTGTGCGACCAAATGTATTGTGTTCTGCTGCCTTGTTCTGCACCCGGACCAGAATGCACCGCTAAAATTCCATCCACTCTGCGATCATTGTTGTTGTCATAGTTTGCAAAGTTTACTCCAGCAACTTCTGCTGCATCTACTGCTTCTCTTACAAGGTCAGCAGCCTTGTCATAGCCACTGTCTCTTCCGTAATGCAAATAGCTATTAGCTGCTCTATACCAACCAAAAACATCAACTGTTACCGTTAATTGGCTATCTGATGCTGTTTCGTAATAATATTTAAAGCTACCGTCGCCATTTCTGAAATTAGCTCCGTACAAAAGACTGTCAAAATCACTTTTAGGAAAGGTGTTTGTCAAATCAGAGTAATCAATTAGAAGCGCTAGAACTCTTACGCTACCTGTAGTAGGGTAAGTTTTGTTTTGAATTTGACTATTTACCTGGCTTAAAATAGAAGCCTTTAGTGGAGTAATTGCAGGTTTTAAAGACTGTTGCAGACTAGCAACAAAATTCACTTCTTGTGCTGTTCTATTTACTGGATCATTTGCCTTAACTCCTGTAGTAATTAAATTTCCATTTTGCTTTCTAGCATATTCGTATACTCCTGCAGAATTTAGTTTTACCGTATAGCCATCTGTAGTTTCTGTCCAGCTATTTAGAAGATTACCTCTTCCTATAATTGTTATTGTGCTATTATCTGGTTGCACAATAGTAACAGGTAGAGGAGAAGCAGGGCAATTAGATGGAGCAATTGGGTCTTCTTTGCCAACTGCAATTGGTTCTTCAGTAGCATTTAAATCGGTTGATGCAAGAGAAATTAAGGCAGCAAAAATTATTGAACCGATTGATGCTACTAAAAGCTTAGTGTTGAATTTCATAGTCGATAGATTAGACGTCGAATTTTAGACGCATAAAGATAACAATTGGTTGGCTAATTATTTAGCTTTCAATCTATCGCTTATTTTTAAGAATAAGAAGAGTTAATTGGAATTCCGTAGTGTGTTTTTTATTTCTCTAAGTTCTTTCTGCAGGTCAACCATAGTAGTGTTTATCTGGTCTCTATTTAGATTAGGTTCTGGTAGCTCTTCGCTAATATAATTTACAAACTTCCAAATTTCATTTACTTCGTTGATGTTAATCTCATAAGGTTTGTATATAGGATTTGTGGAACAAAGTAATAGTGTTTGATTTTTATCAAACTGTTTGTAAAGGATTTTAAAAACTACTCCTTCGTTTTCGGTAACTACAATATAAGGGTAGCCATCCTTGATGGTTTTCCAATTTTGTACAAACTCCCCAGTTACCCAAGATGAATCTGAAACAGGAGGCATAGAATCTCCACTAATTTGAAAACTTCTAAATTTTTTATTTCTATCTAAGAACGGAAGTTGAAAGGTTGGTAAAACTTTTATAAAATCAGGATCTCCAAAGCCTGTTGAGTAGCCAGCTTTTGCTTTTACAGGAACCATTTCTATGTTTTCTACATTATCTGAGTTAATAGTTGTTGCCAGAACTCTTAATTTACCTCCGGTTATGTCAATATCTACTCCTTGTTCTAGTTGACTCAAGTAGATTACCGAAACATTCCTAAGGTCTAATTTTAATAATTTATCTGTAGAGATTTTGAAAAACTCAGAAACCTTTAGCAAGGTTTCGAAATTTGGCTCAGAATTACCTAACTCATATCCACTTAATGAACTCCTTTTGATTCCAAGGCTATTGGCAAGATCTTCTTGAGAAATCTTTCTTCTTTTTCTTAATAATTGAATGTTGGTACCAAAATGATTCATGACGATTTTTTTAACAAGATATCGACAAATATAATGTCAAAAATAATTGCATGCAAATAAATTTAGTTTTCTTGCATGCTGTCTTTTTGAATTAAAACTTCACCAAAGGAAACTCCCTGAGCAGCAAGGGAAAGTATAGTTGTAGGTAGGTCTTTAATTCTTTTACATACGTTCTCGTAGTAGGTTTTGAAATTTCCGTCAGGAATAGCCATTCCCATAAAAATTAGGTCGGCACCTGTGGAATTTTCCTTTAAAATGTTATCGAAACTTTTGTTTTGCATTGCTATAATATCGATCTGAGCATCAATTCTAATCTCATCTAAAATATTTGCAATATTTTCTCTTGCAGCTTCAATTGCTTTAGGGTCGTCTACTACCATTTTAATATGCACTACAGATTGTCGCCAATCAATACTGTGATTCATTAAATAAGCTAGAATCATCATAAGACCTCCATTTCCTTTCAATCCTCCCCACCAAACATCAATTCTTTTATACTTTCCAAAAGGTTCTTCTTCATTTCCTTTATGAACTATTAAAACATTGCGTTGTAGCTCATAAAATCGTTGAATCATTGCACAAAAATCTTCTCTACCTTCTTCATTTTCGGAAGCACCTACAATAATTGTGTTAGGCTGTAAAGCTCCCAAACCGTATGATTCTACTAGTCTGCTTACGCCAATGTAAGGGTTGGGCGCTGCAATTACTTTCACTAAAGCTTCCACTCCTTTCTTTACCACATAATCGCGGATATGATGACGCATATTTACAATTTGCTCATTGCCAATCACGCCTTTAGGAAGAACACTAGCAATACTAAGAATACCTCTTTTGTGTGTAAAAGTATTTGCGAACTCTATGAGATGCCATCTTTTAGTTGGTGAACCAACTAATACCATTGGATGAGGTCTCCAGTTTTTAGGTTCATGATCTTCTCCAAGTTTGATTAAGGTAGCTCTGATGATGGCCATTCTTATTCCCCTTCCAACATTTCCCCAAACAGATTTTAATTGACTGCTTTTAAGTATGAAGTATATGATGGTAACAAAAGCAATGGCAACAAAAGTGGCGAGGCTATTAATTAAAAGCATAACCCACAAACATGCAACAGCCCCTAAAAATGAAAAGAACCAATGCACTTTAAATGTAGGTCGGAAACTAGGGCTTCTTAAGAATTTCTCTATTCCTGCAGCAATATTTAGCACCCCATAAGTTGTTAAAAAGAACATGGTTAGAATAGGAGCAATTAGATTCAAATCTGCGACCCATACTGTAATTAATACTATACCCATGGTAAAAATAGTTCCGTATCTAGGCGTGTCATCTTTTCCTGAGCCTTTTCCAAGCCATTTGAGAATTGGCGGAAGCACTTCGTCTTTAGCTAGGGCTTGTAGCACCCTAGGTGCGCCTAAAATACTGCCTACTGCACTAGAAAGGGTCGCTCCCCATACCCCTACTAAAATTGCATCTCCCCAAAAAGCAATTTTTCGCATGATTAATGGATCATTTAAAAGAGAAGCTTCGTCGGCTCTAAAATGCAATAAAATGGGAAGAGACATATAGATTAGGTATCCTACACCTATGGCTAAAAATGTCCCTTTTGGGATTGATTTTTTAGCATTTATCAAATCTCCCGACATGCCTATGCCTGCCATAATACCGGTTACTGCAGGGAAAAATACTGCGAACACTTTCCAAAAATCTTCTTTTGGTTGCTGAATGATTTCAGAGTTAATGACTTCTGCTGGATCGAGGCTTTTTCCAAAAAGGAGAGATATTAAGGATAGCGCTATACCCACCATAATTACGTACTGTGCTCTAATCGCTGCTTTTGCAGAAGTAAGCGCTAAACCAGCAACTGCCACTACTGTTAATAGACCAACCCATTTAATGTTTACATCTGGAAATACTTCACCAATACTTTCGGCAAAACCAACGGCATAAAGAGCAACCGATAAGGCCTGGGCAAAATACAAGGAGATACCAATTGCCCCTCCTGATTCAATGCCCAAAGAGCGACTTATCATATAATAAGCTCCGCCAATTTTAACCTTTTGATCTGTTGCTATGGAAGCAATAGATAAACTAGTTAAAAAGGTAATACTTGTTGCTAGTGTTACAATAACTAAGGTTAATGGAAGACCCACATTTCCTAGAACCCAGCCAAATCTTAGGTACATGATTACCCCTAAAATAGTAAGGATAGAAGGGGTGAAAACACCACCAAAAGTTCCTAAGGTGCCTCCGCTAGTTATGGATTTAATTCTGTTCTTCAAGGGTATTTCAAGAGTTGAATTGTAAATAAAAACAAAAATGAACGGTTTTGGCTCATTTGTGAAAGAAATGTACCCATTCGTGAAATCAAACCCTTTTGAATAGACTAATCCTACGAGCTTTGGATTATAATTTTAAAACTTTAGCTATGAAAAAGATAATTCTCTCTTTAGTTATAGGTGCTTTTAGTTTAGTTACTTATTCTCAAAATTCATTTACGGGTATTCCTTACAGTATGCACCCCAATGGAGATTTTATTGCTTTAAAGAAAAATGCAGTTAATGCTAAAGTTCCTGGGACAGTGCATTTCAGCGAAGATTTTGATTCTACAGGAAGTGGCGCAAGAAGCGGAATTAACAGGGGTATTCCTCTAGGCTGGTCTGTTGTAAATATAGCGGCTAATTCCAATAATTGGATTTGGTCTGACTTGCCACCAGGAGGACAGTATTCTACTACCATACCAGCTATGAATTCTACAACAGGATCTAATGGATATATGCTTTGGCGAGGGGATTTATTTAATACACCTTTCCCTCCAGGAGGTCCTGTAGGTGCGGATACTTATTTTGTGTCAGATAAAATATCAATTCCTTCTGCCGTTAATGATTGGATCATAGAGTTTGAGCATTTTCAAAGATATTGTTGTACTGCGGCTAATGAATTAGTGGTTGAAGTAAGTAACGACAGTTTAAATTGGAAAACTATTGATGCAACGGGTCCTATGAATGCCAAAAGAGGGCCAAATACTGTAACTCCTAATGGAGAAGTTTTAAGATTTATAGTTTCAGATACTCTAGGTGGTCAATCTCAAGCTTGGATTCGATTTCGTTCCACTGGAAACACCCATTATTTTTGGATGATAGATGATGTGAAGCTAATTGAAGGCAATCCCAATGCCATTGAAATAATTGATGCTGAACCTGTGTTCTCCAGAAATCATGTAATTAATCCAATTTATTCACAAGTGCCCCAATTTTTGATGCAACCCATGGAGTTTGATTTTGAATTTCTAAATCTTGGTTCAACTAATCAAAATGCACTGACAGGCTATGTGGATATATATCATGACTCTACGATGAATGGCCAAGTAGGAACAGGCTGGAGATATGCTGCATCTCAGCTTTCGACTAATCCCATATTCCCTGGTCTTTCAAGCGAATTTTTAACAGTAGATAATCCGCCTTATAACAACCTATTAGTAGGGGATTTTAGAATCAACTTTGATGGAAGCACTTCTACTTTACCAAGATCTTCGGTGCTTAATGAAGAATATAAATTTTCTGTTGGAGATACGGTTTTTGCTGTAGATAATGGAAACTTTTTAGGTTCTGCAGGTCCAAGTTCATATGTAGGCGGTGGACAAGATGGTGACCGTTGGGCTGTCTTGTATGAGAATATGAAAGTAAATGCCTTGGCAACTTCTATTTCAATTTATGCAAGTGGCACAAACTCTGTAAATGCTTCAATTTCTCCTAGAATATGGAAATTTAATGGGAATGCTGCAACACTAAATGCAGCAATAGTTAATCCACCATTTGGAAGCTCCCCATTTTCTTACACCGTTTTAGCTTCAGATATTGATACTTGGATTACCTTGCCTCTTTTTCCACCAGTAACCCTTTTAGCAGATTCACAATATGTAGTGGGTTGGGAACAAACTGGTGGGGGTTCTGTAGGAGCGACATTTAATGCAGGTAGAAATAGAGAAATGGAAGATGTTATTGATGATTTATCCAATGTTGCATATTTGAATGATGCTACTCCTACTTGGATTTCGCCACCCATGATTTTGGGAATTAGACTTAACTATGGAGGATTAACTGTAGGAGGTTTTGAAAATAGCTCAAAAGATAATCAATTGCAGCTCTTTCCTAATCCTTCTTCTGGCAGCTTTACCATCAATGGTTTAGATGGAGAAGATAGAGACTCTAAGCTTGTTGTTAGAGACGTTAATGGGAAAATGGTTTATGAAGAATGGATCAAAGGGAGTAGTGGGAATTATAATTTAGAACATTTGGAAAAGGGTGTATACTTTGTTACTGTAGTAGGAGGTTCTAGTACTTGGGTAGAACGTATAGTTATCTATTAACCTCCGTTTTGGTTGGTCCGTCACGCTTGGGCGTGGCGGATTTTTTTGTAAATTTATTCAACTAGAATTCTGAATAATGATGAGGAAATATTTTTTATTGCTAAGTACATTTTTATTTGTTGCTTTAGGCTCTATGGCTCAAAAAACAAGTCATATTAATAAAGCCCCCGGAGATACCTTGTACTACCAAGACTTTGATTCCACAGGGAATTTTGCTAATAATGGGGTGCCTTTAGGTTGGACGGTTACAAATAATACAACAACAGGACCTGCTTGGGAGTGGGCAGATAGCTCTGGTACCACCCTTAGTCCGCCTATCGTTTCCCCATCCGATACCAATGGGTTTTTAAGATTGGTGTTTCCTCCACCTCCAATTGTTTCTAGCGCTGTTGATTCTTACGTAAGTTCAGGTCCAATCACTATTTCTCCAAAAAATTCTGTGGTTATTTCTTGGTATCAAAGCATGGCATATTGTTGCAGCTCTTCCTCTGAATTAGTTTTGGAACTAAGTACAGATAGTATTAATTGGACAACTTTAGACGCAACAAATAGTAGAGGATCAAATACACTTTCGCCAAATGGCGAGAGAATGAGCTTAAATGTATCGAATGTGTTTGGGAATCAGTCTACGGTATATATTCGATTTCGATGGACAGGCTCCACACAATACTATTGGATGATAGATGATTTGTTGATTGAAGAAGGCTTCACTAATGCGCTCAGTATAGAGGATTTTAGAATTGATTTTCATGACAGTACTACTTCTATACAGCCAATGTATACTAGAGCTCCAGTAAGAAGTTTAACGGATTTAAAACTGAATGTTAAGTTTCAGAATGATGGTTCTAATACTATCTTCAATACATATCTTGACGTTGAACTTTATGAAGATTTTCTTTGTGATTCAATGACAGCAGGAGCAGGTTTAGTTTTTTCAAGATCAGATACACTTACTACCTCATTGGCATTTAATAGAGTAGGTGAATTTGCTGATATAGATATTCCATATTTCTTGCTTGAAAAGAATCATTATCGCTTAAGATTTGAAGTATATACTGACTCAATTAATCAATCTGCAAGTAGTTTAATAAGAGATTATAGATTCTATTATGGAGATACTATCTTCGCTAAAGATCGAGGGCTAATAAATCAGTCATGGTCTCCGAAAGATTTTAATTTAGGTGGAAATCAAGGTGATTTTGTTGGGGAGATTTTTATGGTAGATTCAATCTTTCCACCTTTAACTACTTCATCAATATCTGTTTATATCCCAAATAATCCTGCTGTAATTGGAGTTTCTTTAATTCCTAGAATTTATGAATTTGATGAGAATGCAGCACCTTTAGATTCTGCGATTGGACCTGTAATTGCAACTAGTAATAATAGTACACTCATTACTTCCTCCATGTTAGGAGGATGGGTGAACCTGCTATTGCCTTTTACATCTTTAACTAATAACTCTTATTTGGTTGGTGTTGCTCAAACTTCTTCTACTTCTAATTCGCAGTACCTAATTATTGGAAGAGATACTTCTGTAGAGAAGTTTGCCAATAATAGTTCTGGTATTGTATTTCTGAATAGTCCTGCAGGAGCAAATTGGGGTTTTGTGAACAGAAACACAGCGGTTAGACTTAATATTTTCCCTTCTTTACTTGCTCCTTCTCAAGTCTTTTGTATTTCAGTTAACATAAAGGATATTGACGATGTTAAAGAATTCAGCTTGTACCCCAACCCAACTAATGGATTGCTGAATTTAGATTTAGGCGAGAATCGATTTCAGCAATTGGAAATTAGAAACACTTTAGGTGCTTTGGTTTATCAAAATAATATCATTGGGCAGCGAATGGAGCTAGACTTGAGTCATTTAGAAAAGGGGCTATATTTCGTTTCTCTACTTGGAGATAACTCTAGAGAAATGAAGAAAGTTATTCTTCAGTAAATTTATAAGATAGCATGAGAGCAATTATCTTGATTTTGTTAACCTTGGGTTGTGTAATTAATGGGCTGAATGCTCAAAATGACACCTTATACTATGAGGATTTTTCCGATTCTACGCTGATGAATTGGACAGTTATTGACAGCACAAATCGTGGAAATAACTGGATATGGACTAAAACCTATCCCAGTGGACACTGGAGGCCCCTTACATCTTCCTTAATTTCTCCAAGCTCTTCGAATGGTTTCATTTGTTTTCCTGCAGATTTTTACAATACGCCCTACAATCCGCCTACCAGTGGAATAGACACCATGGATGCATGGATTAGCTCTGATGCCATTCCTATTATCCCAAGTAGTCAGGTGGAAGTGCAATTCAGGCAGTTTTTGTCCTTTTGTTGTCGTTCTTATGGTATCACTTCTGGAATTCAACTGCAAGTCAGTTCAGATAGTTTAAATTGGACTCCTTTTGACGTTACCTCTCTTAATGCAAGATCAGGATCTACTGCAAATAGTGAATTACAGATTCATAATGTAAGCTCAGTGCTTATGGGTGAAGATACTGCCTATATTCGATTTAGATTTAGCAAGAATGGATGGTATTATTGGATGGTTGATGATGTTTATATCTTTGGTTCTATAATTACATCAACTGATGAATTGTCAGCTCGGAATCCAGTGAATTTATATCCTAACCCAACTAACGGGATATTAAATTTGGATTTAGGAGAAACCCAATTTCAAAATCTAGAAATTAGAAATACTTTAGGGGCTTTGGTTTATCAAAATAATATCATTGGGCAGCGAATGGAGTTAAACTTGAATCATTTAGAGAAGGGACTCTATTTTATTTCGTTGATTGGTGAAAACTCAAGAGAGGTAAAGAAAATTATTCTTCAGTAAACCATTCCCCTCTTTTTGGTCTCAAGGCGTCTCTTACTTTTATCATATTGCTTTGCTCTACAATGAGGTAGGCCTCTGCATGCTTTTCTTTCATTTCGCTGCTGCAGCCAAAAGTGGCAATACTTTCTTTTTTGCTAAACTCTTCTAAATGTATAGCATGATGCTTGGCTGTTTCTAGCGCATCATCGCCAAAGAATTCCCAAATCAACTTTATTTTTTTCTCCTCCATTTGCCAAATATCGTATTTCAAAAAAAATCATCGCTTTCTAAAACAAACTAAAAACTTATTGATTAAATTATTGGCAAAATATTGACAATAATATTGTCATAAATTATGATTTAATCATGCAAGACAAAAATATCATCCACATGGATTTGGATGCCTTCTTTGTATCCGTAGAGCGTTTAAGAGAACCCAAGCTAAGAGGAATTCCTTTGCTGATAGGCGGTAGCGATAATAGAGGAGTAGTAGCTGCTTGTAGTTATGAAGCGCGTACCTACGGAATTCATTCTGCCATGCCCATGAAAACGGCCCGTCGACTTTGTCCGCATGCCAAAGTAATTGGTGGCGACTCGGAACGCTACAGCCAATACTCACACATGGTCACCGAAATTATTGCCGAGCAGGTTCCCATTTATGAAAAATCATCTATCGATGAATTTTATATCGACCTCAGTGGTATGGATCGCTTTCATAATTCCTATTTGCTTGCTAAAAAAATGCGAGAAGACATCAAAAGAGAAACTGGTTTGCCCATTTCTTTTGGACATTCCATCAATAAAACGGTTTCTAAAGTAGCCACTAATGAGGCAAAACCAAACGGACATTGCAAGGTAGATCAAGGGGCAGAAAAGGTTTTTCTTTCTCCGCTCACCATCAACAAACTACCGCAAGTAGGTCAGCAGACCTATCAAACCTTACGCAGCATGGGGGTAGTAAAAGTGCGTACCCTACAGCAGATGCCGGTAGAGCTGATAGAGAATGTTTTGGGTAAAAACGGTAGGAGCATTTGGCAAAAAGCACAAGGAGTAGACCATAGTAGAGTAATGCCCTATTCAGAGCAGAAATCCATGTCGCAAGAACGCACTTTTGGTAAAGACAGCAGCGATGTAAAAACCATCAAAAACTATTTGGTAAGCCTTACCGAGCGCTTGGCTTTTAAGCTTCGCAAACAGCAAAAGCTAACGGCTTGCATCACCGTTAAAATTCGCTATTCCGATTTTGACACCCAAAGTGTGCAGTGTAGAATTCCTTACACTTCTTGCGATCATGTGTTGATTAAGCATGTAAAAGAACTCTTTGATAAGCTATACCAACGTCGGGTGCTCATTCGTCTTATTGGCGTTCGCTTTAGTCATTTGGTAGGGGGTGCTTACCAAATCAATCTCTTTGACGATACCGAAGAAATGATCAAGCTCTACCAAAGTATGGACAGTCTAAGACAGCGCTTTGGAGAAAAGAAAATTCAACGGGCGGTGAGTCTGCCTTTTAGAGCCTATGATGTAAACCCTTTTAAAGGATAGATAGAAATGTATTTGAATTGCCATTCTGTATTTAGTTTTCGCTACGGAACCATGAAGGCGATAGAGTTATTGGATAAGGCCAAGGAATTAGACTTTTCTACACTGGCTTTAACAGACATCAATAATACTTCAGCTGCATTAAATTTTGTGCGTGAGGCCAACCTAAGAGAGATGAAACCCATTTTGGGAATTGATTTTCGAAATGGAACAGAACAATGCTTTATAGGTATTGCCAAAAACAACCAAGGTTTTCAGGAGCTCAATAGCTATTTATCCCATTTCCTTCATCATCGTAAAACCATTCCCAAACGAGCGGATAATTTTAAAAACTGTTTTATCATCTATCCTTTTCAGCAGTATCGGAGTCATTTTATTCCTTTGAAGGAAGAAGAGTTTTTGGGCCTGAGCTTAGCAGATTTTAAGCAGTTGCCTTTCTCTACTTGGTCCAACCATTTGGATAAGTTGGTATTGCTTCAGCCGGTGACTATATATAGTAAACGGTCTTATAATATTCATCGCTTACTGCGCGCTATCGATCAAAATACGCTCTTGAGTAAACTAGATGCGAAAGAGTGTTGTTCCATTTACGACCATTTTTATAATAAAGAACAAATAGGTCAAGCCTTGGAAGCCTATCCTCAAATAGAGGAGAACACCAACTTTTTATTAGAAGAATGCACTATTGATTTTGCCTTTAAAGGCAATCAGAAAAGTGCGGCCATTAATCAGAATAAGAAACACTACACCCAATCAAAAGAAGAAGATGGGGCTTTGTTGCAGCAGCTATGTGAAGAGAATTTAAGTTACAGATACCCAGATGAAGGGCAGCATCCCAAAGTGAGAGAACGACTACAAAAGGAGCTAGAACTGATACAAGGACAAGGCTTTGAGTCTTACTTTTTGATTAATTGGGACATGCTTCGTTTTGCCAGAGAGCAAGGGTTTTTTTATGTCGGCAGAGGGAGCGGTGCCAATAGTATTGTAGCATACTTACTGCGTATTACCGATGTAGACCCAGTAAAATTAGACCTCTACTTTGAACGATTTATTAATCCGTATCGAGAGAACCCTCCGGATTTCGACATTGACTTTTCTTGGAAAGATAGAGATACCATCACCGATTATTTGTTTGAAAAATATGGTCCACAAGGGCAGATTGCTCTAATGGCTACTTACAATACCTTTACGCATCGCTCTTTGTATAGAGAGTTGGGTAAGGTGTTTGGCTTGCCAAAAGCAGAGATTGATGCACTTGCTATGGATAGGGTAATAGAAAGAAGACCAGACGAATATTTGGCTTTGATTTATAAGTACGCTAATTATATGGAGGGTATTCCTTCTCACTTAAGCGTACATGCTGGAGGGGTGATTATTTCAGAGAAGCCCATTCATTATTTTTCAGCGACAACTATTCCGCCTAAAGGCTACCCCTTGGTACATTTTGATATGGTGCATGCCGAAGATGCAGGTCTCTATAAATATGACATTCTTAGTCAGAGAGGTTTGGGAAAGATAAAAGATGCATTGGATTTGGCATTGCAATCCAAGCGGTTGGAGGCAATAGATATTCATCAGATAAATCAATTTACACAAGACCCTAAAATCAATGATTTATTGAAAGAAGGAAAGGCAATGGGCTGTTTTTATATAGAATCTCCTGCCATGCGCATGCTGCTAAAGAAACTGAAAGTAGATAATTACTTAGGCCTGGTGGCGGCAAGTTCTATTATTCGTCCAGGAGTAGCAAAATCAGGGATGATGCGCCAATATATTCTTCGTTCGCAAAGCGAATCTGATGCATGGAAAGCAGATACTCCAGAGATTATGCGAGAGTTGATGGCAGAAACTTATGGAGTAATGGTATACCAAGAAGATGTGATTAAGGTGGCTCATTATTTTGCGGGCTTAAGTTTGGGAGAAGCAGATATGCTTAGAAGAGGAATGTCGGGAAAGTTTCGTTCTAGAGCAGAATTTGCTAAGGTAAAGCAGAAGTTTTTCGACAATTGCAAAGAGAAGGGCTATGCAGATGAGCTAACTGCTGAGGTCTGGAGACAAACGGAAAGCTTTGCAGGCTATGCCTTTTCTAAAGGGCATTCGGCTTCTTATGCGGTAGAAAGTTATCAGAGCTTGTATTTGAAAGCCTATCATCCCATGCAATTTATTTTAGGAGTGCTGAATAATGGAGGAGGCTTTTACAGCACGGAGATGTATTTTCATGAAGCTCGAATGATGGGTGCTCAATTAGAAGCTCCATGCGTGAATTACAGCAATAACTTATCGGTCTTGGTAGGGGAGAAAACTATTTATATGGGCTTTTATTTGGTAAGAGATTTAGAGCAAAAAACAGCTTTAGCCTTGGTGAAAGAAAGAAAAGTTGGAGGGGATTATAAAAGTTTATCTGATTTTATACATCGCTTGCCAATTTCTGTAGAGCAGTTAAGGTTGCTAATTCGTGCAGGCGCTTTTCGATTTACAAAAAAGAGTAAGCAGGAGTTGCTTTGGGAATCGTATAGGATTTTAGGGAACAAAAAGAAAGCATCCATCAACCGAAGTTTATTTCAAGAGGGAGGACGAGAGTTTCAAATTCCCAATCTGGATGAGTTGCAGTATGAAGACGCTTTTGACCAGATGGAGTTGTTTGGTTTTTCGCTTTGTTCCCCTTTTGATTTACTAGCAAATATTCCTAATGGGATTGTAAGTGCCAATGAAATTATGAATCATTTAGGTAAGAATATTAGAGTATTGGGCTATTTAGTAACGGTAAAGAACACCAAAACTACTGATGGCAAGTTGATGCAGTTTGGCACTTTCGTAGATCGCTTTGGTGATTGGATAGATACGGTACATTTTCCTCCAGTAGTAGGTCGATTTCCTTTTCGAGGAAAGGGTTGTTATTTGCTTGTAGGAAAAGTGGTAGAAGAGTTTGGTTACGCAACTATAGAGGTCTGCGAAATGACAAAGTTAGATTATGTATTAAGAGATGATAATAAGGTTGTAATCAAGAGAAGACTTAAATCTTAATTTGTTATTTTTGGTGGCTTAACAAAAAAATCATAGATAAAAAGATGAAAAATTTAAAAATTAGTTTATTAGGATTATTTATCGCAAGCATCGCAATTATTGGATGTAGTGATGGGGAAGATGGAATGGATGGTGCTCCAGGAACAGCAAATGTAAAAGGGTCTACTTATACAATTATGGGTAGTGATTGGACAAATGGTAATGCTACAATTACAGTTCCAGGTTTAACTAGAGCAATTGCAGAAAATGGTCAAGTAGCTGTGTATTTTACTTTTGATTCATTAGGTACAGATACAATCACTTGGAATCCATTACCATACAGATTTGTTGGAAATGTTGGAGGTCAAGCTCAATTCATTACAATACAAAATACAGTAAGTATAGGTAAAGTAGTAATCTCTGCAAGATTAAATACTAATGGTGGTGTTAACTTCGGAGGAGAAACTAATGCAAGAGTTATTTTAATTCCAAGCTCAAGCAGAGTAAGTGGAGTTAATCACGATGATTACGAAGAAGTATTAGAAGTATATGGAATAAAGGAGAACGAACTTTAATCCATTTTCTATAAGAATTAAAAGAGGCTCATTTTTATGAGCCTCTTTTTTTTGCAATTAAAATTGATGACAAAATATGCTTTACAGTGTAAGCAAAAAATTGAAACTGAAATTCTACCTAATTTAGACTTCAAATTATTGTAAACATTAATGAATATCTAATGTTAGGTTTATAGAATTAACAAATTAAATTATGCAAGAAATAACAGGATTAACAGGAAAAAGCAGTAAAGAAATAGCTGCAAAGTTGAACGAATTATTGGCGAATTACCAGCTGTACTATCAAAACATAAGAGGCTTTCACTGGAATATTAAAGGGAACGATTTTTTTACCTTGCATGTGAAGTTTGAAGAATTATATAATGCTGCTCAGTTATCTATAGATGAAATTGCAGAAAGGATTTTAACTTTAGATGCTAAGCCACTCCATTCCTATTCGGATTATTTAGCAAATTCAACGGTAAAAGAAATGAAAAATGTTTCTGATTCAAAAGGAACTGTAGAAGGGGTGCTAAATAATCTTTCTATTATTTTAGAAATTGAAAGAGAAATTTTAGACATGTCGGCAAATGCCAATGATGAAGGAACGAATGCCCTAATGAGTGATTATATAACTGCTCAAGAAAAATTAATTTGGATGCTATCTTCTTTTCTTAAAAAGTAGAAATTATGGCAATTCAAATAATTAGAAAAAATCAACAAGCTAGAGGAGAGTTTAATGGTGGCGAAATTCTTGAAAATAAACCCATAGGTTTTCCAAGAGAAGGGGGTCATTTAACTCCTTATTCAAATCTATTCTACTGGGCACATGCTTGGTCAGATAATGGAAGTACAATTCCTTTACACCCTCACCAAGGATTTGAAATTTTGTCTTTTGTAATTAAAGGAAGTATTGAGCATTTTGATACTAAGCTGAATAAATGGATAACTCTTGAGAAAGGAGCCGCACAGATTATTAGAGCTGGAAATGGAATTTCGCACTCCGAGAAAATAAATGCCGCAGGCCATATGTTCCAAATATGGTTTGATCCAAGTTTAGAAAAAACCATGCAACAAGATGCTTCTTACAATGACTATTCTATTGATGAATTGCCAATAAAGAAAGAAGAGGGCAAGGAAACTATAATATATAAAGGAGCAGGCTCTCCTTTGCAAATGGACTCTCCTGGGGTAGAGATTTACTCCACAACCTTTGAAGCAGGCGTGCATGAATTATCCGTTGAAGAGGAGAAATTCGGTTCATTTTACATTGTAGAAGGAAATATAAATATTGGAGAGGAAGAGCTAAAGCAAGACGACTACTTTATTGTAGAATCAGACGCAAAAACCATGGAAGTTATAGAAAAGACTACAATTTTTTGGATAGTTTCGCCTACTAAATTAGCATACGATACTTATGCGGAAAGATTAAAAAATCAATGGCAAAGCTAGCGTTTATAACAGGAGTAACTAGGGGCATAGGAAGAGCAATTGCTAATATCTATGCGAAAAATGGATTCCGTCTTATCCTCAATGCAAGGAGAGAGAATCTACTCCAAGAACTTCAAGAAGAATTAAGTCAAAAATATGGGACAGAATCCTATTTGCTGCCTTTTGATGTTCGTGATAGAGAGCTAGTAAAAGAATCTATAGAATCGTTGCCTAAAGATTGGCAGGATATAGATGTTCTTATTAATAATGCCGGTTTAGCAAAGGGATTTCATGATATACATGAAGCGAAGATAGATGATTGGGAAACCATGATTGATACCAATATCAAAGGTTTGCTATTTGTCTCCAGGGCAATTATGCCAATGATGGTTGAGCGAAAAAAGGGTCATATTCTCAATATTGGTTCTATTGCAGGTAAAGAGGTTTATGCGAAAGGAAATGTTTACTGCTCAACCAAGCACGCAGTGGAAGGTATTACCAAAGCAATGAGAATGGACTTGTTGCCCCATAAAATAAAAGTAAGTGCGGTTTGTCCGGGAGCTGTAAATACTGATTTTTCTAAAGTTCGTTTTGACGGAGATGAAGAAAGAGCAGAACAAGTGTATGATGGTTATCAGCCTCTTTTAGCAGAAGATATTGCTGAAGCAGTCTATTTTGTTACTTCTCGACCATTTCATGTGAATATCAATGATTTGCTAATTATGCCAACTGCACAAGCAAATACTTCTAATCTTTTAAGAGAAACGGATTAACGCAATGCTTCTAAATCTTCTTTAAAAGAAAGATTATTTCTGATTTCTAAATCAGATATTCTTTCTTTGAGCTTTGCCTTAAATAGCTTGTCTTCTTTAGAATCTTTTTTAAAAGACTTATGATTTAGACTAGCTCTTATAGAAGATACTTCTTCTGTTATTTTTATGGTTTTCTCATCAAAAAAAGTAGATTGGAATTTTTCCCATAGATAATCGATTGCCATTTCATTGGGATGAAGTAAGTCTTTGCCAAAAAAGCGATAGTCTCTCAATTCATCTAAGATAATTTCGTAGGAGGGAAAGTAAAAATAGTTTTCAGATAAATTGCAAATTTGTTCTACCGCCAAAAGAAGTGTTGATTTACTGATTTGGTTCTGATGCAAGCCATCTTTTTGGTGCCTTACGGGGCTTACCGTAAAAACTACTTTTTTATTTTTTAAAAGGGAGTGGATTTCGCGAAATGATTCTACTATTTCAGATACGCTAAGCAGGCGTTTGTTGAATAAATTGGCCTTTTGTTTATGGCAATTATTCACAATTTTAGAATTCGACTTAAGTTCATAAACCCAAGCAGTTCCATAGGTAAGAAAAACAAAATTGCTGCTAGCCAATTCAACTTTCGCTTTTTCTGCTAGCTTGGTCACATCATTTGTAAGTTCTTCTTTACTGTTAAATGGCAAACAATATGCTCTAGAAAATAGATAGCTAAAATGGTAGTCTTGATAACTATCTATATTTAAATCAGAGTTTCTTTGATTAAATATAAAATTTAACTGCTGATGAATGCTAAAGGGATTGAAAGAAATTCCAAATGGATTAGAAAAAGAAATAAATTTTGATTGCTGTAATTTATGGTAGATATTCTCAGAAAAGCAAGAGCCAAAGAGACTTATTTTATGCTTGTGAGAAATTTTTGGAAAATCTTTCGCTATTTTAACCTCGGTAAGGAGTTTCATTTTCTTCATTGATTCAAATTAACTAATTTTCGACTGAATGGAAACTATAAAACCAGATTACGTAGATACGGAAGGTTCAGCTCCAAAATGGAAGCAAAAGATTCATGAAATTATTTTTGAAGCAGATACTCCGGCAGGTAAATATTTTGACGTTACCCTGCTTTATGCAATTATCTTATCTGTATTAGCGGTTCTCTTAGAAACAGTTCCTTCTTTAAAAGATAGTTATGGGGATATCTTCTTTTATATGGAGTGGGGCTTTACCATTCTATTTTCAATAGAATATATATTAAGAGTCATTTCTGTAGGGAAGCCTTTTAAGTACATCTTTAGTTTTATGGGTATTATTGATTTTCTGTCAATTGTTCCTACTTATTTAAGCTTAATAGTTGTTGGGTCTCACTATTTAATGGTGATTAGAACCATAAGGTTGCTTCGAGTTTTTAGGGTCTTAAAACTAGCAAGATATGTGAGAGAAGCGCAAATTTTAGCCAAAGCGCTTAAAGCCAGCATGGCAAAAATTACCGTATTCATAGGAGTTGTTTTTGTGCTGGTTCTAATCATGGGTACTCTTATGTATTTAGTAGAAGGGCCGGAACATGGTTTCACAAGTATTCCTAGAAGTATGTATTGGACCATTGTTACTATCACAACGGTTGGCTATGGAGATATAACTCCACAAACCACTGTAGGCCAAATGGTGGCTTCTATGGTGATGCTTTTAGGTTATGCTATCATAGCGGTTCCAACAGGAATTGTAACTGCTGAGATGACGAGAGTAAAGCCTGATGGCGGATTGACTAATAATGCATGTCCACAATGCTCTAAAGAAGGACACGATAAAGACGCTAATAATTGTAAGTATTGCGGAGCTCAGCTGGGGTTTTGAGCGATTATCTTATTTTCAGAACCTATAGCTTCTAACATTTTTAGATACTCCCCTTTCTTTTTCTCAAATTCTCCCAAATATTCTTCCTTGACGGGATTTGCGGAAGGGAATTTTTGTTTGTAGGGATCTACTTGCTTTCCATTTTTCCAAAATCTATAGCAAACGTGAGGTCCTGTAGCTAAGCCAGTACTCCCCACATATCCAATAATATCGCCTTGTTTTACATGCTGCCCATTTTTCACATTTCTTCTACTCATGTGGAGGTATTGCGTAGAGTATACGCTATTGTGTTTAATTTTCACATACTTCCCATTTCCGCTAGTATAGCTAGCAGCAATAACTACTCCATCTCCGGTGCTCATAATCGGAGTTCCTCTTGGTGCAGCATAATCTGTCCCTAGATGAGCTTTCCACCTTTTCTGTACCGGATGAAATCTTCTTAAAGTATATCTAGAAGATAGCCTGCTAAATTTTAAGGGAGATTTTAAAAAGGCTTTTCTAAGGCTAGTGGCATCTAAATCAAAGTAGTCTTCATTGTCGCCTTGCTTAAAATATAAGCCATAGTATGGTGTTTTAAAGTGGTTAAATTCTACAGCAAGAATTTGATCAATTCCTATGGCTTGATCTTCTACATAGTTTACCGTGTATACTACTTTATAAGAATCGCCTTTTTGGATACGATAAAAGTCAATTGACCAAGCAAAAATATCAGCCATTTCAACTGCCAAGGCAGGACTAGCATTTGCTTTTTGTAGACTTTCATATAAAGAAGATTGAATGCTTCCACTAATGGTTTCAGTCTTTTGGATTACCTCTTTAGCGTCCTTGTATATCTCAACACTATCTCTTAAATCAAACACTACATAATCTATAGGGTTTATTTGGTAAATGAAATAGGCTACGCTCTCTGCACTATCTTTCTTTTTAAAAATGTGGTAGTTTTTGCCTGCCGCCATTTTTCTAACATCAAAAATATCTTTAGAATCTTTTGCTATTCTATCTATAGTGACATAATCTACACCATGAGGCAGAAGAATATTGGCTAAAAATTCATTCTTTTTTATGGTTGCTGACACCTTATGGAAGTCTTCAAGCGAAATCCCAAAGGCTTCTTCTTTATCTTGTATTAATGTGTCAGCATGGATAACTTCAGTCTCTATATTTTGAAGTGGAACTATAGAATCTGCATAGTCTTTCATGAAAAACAAAACAGCTATTCCAAGTAAAATAGTTAGGGAAGTAGTAAGAATGTGAAGTTTTTTTCTCAATTTTTTTTGCTTATCTTTTAAGATGATTTAAGCAAAAATAACATTAAGAGATTGTAGGAGAGAACTCCGTTCAGCATCTTACTAACACAAGAATGTTTTAATCTAGTTTAGCAATTGGATTCGCTAAATTTTTATAGTCAGTTAATTCCATACGAATAGAACCTACTAGCACTTTAGCTTTTACAAGTACTGGTATTTTATTCTCATCAGCAGAAATATATACCATCAAATCATTATCGGCTTTAAAAACCCTACCCTCTTGAACTACAGGGTTAAACACCATGCATCTAAATTTTCCCTTCTTTATATCTATGTTTTCGTATCCACTGAATTTTATTCTTAGTGGATAGATTTCTTCATCAACGAATGAATCGAATTCAAAAGTATCTCCAACTTTAACATTAGAGAAATCTATTGTGCGGGCATAGTAAAAAGAAGAAAGCATGTCTTGGACCCCATGAGGAATTTCGTAGGTTTCTTTCTTTTGGTTTACGACATATCCTTTGTTTTGAAAAAATTTATAGTCCTGTGCTTTTTTATAGCCTCCTTCATTTATTCTTCTAATAAACAACCAAGGGAAAACTCCATCTTCATCAATATAGGTCTCGTATCTATCGCGGACTTTAAAAAACCAATCGAAGCCCCCAATACTTTTACCTGTGCCAACAATATGCAATAGCTTTCTATCTTGCACTGTCATGGTAGTTTCTCTTACTTCTATTTTAGCAACACCTGCATTAACTATTCCATAGGCTAGTTTAAACTCTAACTGCTCTCCAACTTGAAAAGCATTATGATTAATAGATCTCAATTCAATTTCTGATTTTGTATTTCTAGCTTCGCTTGGCAAACTATCTTGGCCATTAGAAATTAAATGAATGTGGTTTAGTGCTATCACTAAAAAGAGGCATCCTAATTTTTTCATCTTCTTTTTCGAGAAATATTCCAAAGTCCGTGCCATTAATTTTTTAGGGTTTAGAATTGTAGCTCTTAAACAGCTCCCACATTACGATTCCTGCACTAACAGAAATATTTAAAGAATGCTTGGTGCCTATTTGAGGAATTTCAATTACATCATCAGAAAAGTTAACTGCCTCTTGAGAAACTCCTTTTACTTCATTGCCGAAAACGATGGCAAGAGGCACTTTAGTATCGACTTTGTATTTTTCTAGGCTTGTGGTATTTTCTGCTTGCTCAATACTTGCTAGTCTATATCCTTCTTCTTTTAGAATTTTTAAAGCATCTAAAGTTTCTTCATAATAGTCCCATTCTACTGTTTCTGTAGCGCCTAATGCTGTTTTGTTTATTTCTCTATGTGGAGGTTTTGCACTAATTCCACAAAGAATGATTTTCTCTATGGCAAAAGCATCCGCCGTTCTAAAAACAGAGCCTATATTATTTAAACTTCTAATATTATCTAGCACTACAATAAGCCTAGTTTTTTCAGTTGCTTTAAATTCTTCAACGCTTTTTCGGTTGAGTTCTTCGTTTGAAAGTATTCGATTCATCTAGGCTGTGAAAAACTATTCATAAATTGCTTAATATGAAATTAATGTCGCTTATAACAAAGATTAATTTCGCTATCAAAGTTAGCATTTGAAGAAGAAAGAAAATAGCAAAAAGGAAAAGAAAGAAACTCCTTTAATGAAGCAATATCGAGAGATAAAAGCGAAGCATCCAGATGCTTTGTTGCTTTTTCGAGTAGGAGACTTTTACGAGACTTTTGGGGAAGATGCTATTAGGGCTTCTAAGATATTGGGGATAGTGCTAACCAAGAGGCATAATGGCTCTGCGAATGAGATTGAACTGGCTGGCTTTCCGCATCATTCTTTAGATACCTATTTGCCTAAATTGGTGAGAGCCGGGAATAGAGTTGCTATTTGCGATCAATTAGAAGACCCTAAGCAAACTAAAACCATTGTAAAAAGAGGAATTACAGAGTTGGTTACTCCGGGAGTATCTTACAATGATGAGGTGTTGCAACAAAAAGCGAATAACTTCTTAGCTGCTGTTCATTTTCACAAAGATCAAGTAGGGGTTTCTTTTCTTGATATTTCTACAGGAGAGTTTCTCTTAGCAGAAGGCAATGAAGGAGAAATTGATAAGTTGTTGCAGACATTTCAGCCTAGTGAAGTGCTTTTTCAAAAGCAACACCGCAAACGATTTGAAGAAGTTTTTGGTAAAGGATATTTTACCTACATGTTAGAAGATTGGGTGTTTCACTTAGATTACGCCAATGATATTTTAACCAAGCATTTTGATACCAAAACACTGAAGGGTTTTGGAGTTTCTTCGCTACAATTTGGAACTATAGCTGCAGGGGTTGCATTGCATTATTTATCGGATACTCAACATGAACAGTTGCAACATATCAATTCCTTATCTAGGATTGATACCAAAGATTATGTTTGGCTGGATAGATTTACCATTCGCAATTTAGAGCTCATTTATTCTAGTAATGAAGGAGCTGTAACTCTTGCTGATGTTTTAGATCAAACCATTTCTCCTATGGGAGGAAGGTTAATGAAAAGATGGATTTCGTTGCCTTTGAAAGAGGTTAAGCCAATTCAAAATAGACTTTCTATTGTAGAGTATTTACTTGGGAATTCGGACTTATCTTCTTTTTTAAGAGGACAAATAAAGCAAATTGGAGACTTAGAAAGATTAATTTCTAAAGTAGCTACCTCTAGAATTCATCCAAGAGAGTTGGTGCAACTTAGTAAAGCGCTTCAAAGTATTGAACCTATCAAAGAGAATCTTTCTAAAACTAAGAATGCTCCACTAAAAGTGCTAGGAGAGCAGTTGAACGCTTGCCAAAGTTTAAAAGAGAAGATACAAACCCAAATAAAAGAAGAGCCTTCTGTATTAATTACGAAGGGGAATGTGATTCAAGATGGGGTGAATGAAGAGCTGGATGAGTTAAGAGGTCTGCAGCGTTCAGGTAAAGAAAGTTTAGCAGCAATTCAAAAAAGAGAAACAGAAGCAACGGGTATTTCCTCGCTAAAAATCGCCTTCAATAATGTATTTGGTTATTACATAGAAGTAAGGAATACGCATAAAGACAAAGTACCTGCAGATTGGATCAGAAAGCAGACTTTGGTAAATGCAGAGCGTTATATTACAGAAGAGCTTAAAGAATACGAAACGAAAATATTAGGTGCCGAAGATCGAATTATGGTTTTAGAGCAAAAAATCTATGCCGATTTATTGCAAGAAGCTAAAGAGTATATTCAGGCTTGTCAGCTAAATGCTTATCTCATAGCTCAATTAGATTGTTATTTGTCTTTTGCCTCCATAGCTGAACTGAATGCATATACCAAGCCCGAAGTAAATGATAGCCTTGTTTTAGATATTAAAGATGGTCGTCATCCGGTGATTGAACAACAAATGGGGCCAGATGAAGAGTATGTTGCTAATGATGTATTTCTGAGTAATGATCAACAGCAGATCATGATGATTACAGGACCTAATATGTCTGGTAAATCAGCACTTTTAAGACAAACTGCTTTGATTACTTTGATGGCTCAGATAGGTAGTTTCGTGCCTGCAAAGCATGCGAGCATAGGAATTGTAGATAAGATTTTCACTAGAGTAGGGGCATCCGATAATATTTCAACAGGAGAATCTACCTTTATGGTAGAGATGAATGAGACAGCCAGTATTCTAAACAATGTTTCAGAGCGAAGTTTGATATTATTGGATGAGATAGGTAGAGGAACAAGTACCTACGATGGGATTTCTATAGCTTGGGCCATCGCAGAATTTTTACATGAGAATAAGAACCACAACCCTAAAACCCTCTTTGCAACCCATTACCATGAGCTGAATGATATGTCGAAGAAGTTTTCTAGGATAAAAAATTTCAACGTATCTGTAAAAGAAATTGGCAAGCGAATTATTTTCATGCGAAAGTTGGTGGAGGGAGGAAGTAACCACAGTTTTGGAATTCATGTGGCAAAAATGGCTGGGATGCCTGCAGTATTGATTAGAAGAGCAAATGATATTCTTGCTTCTTTAGAAGAAAAAAGTAAGAAGCGCGCAGAGGTAAATGTTGTTGCAAAAGACTTAACTGAAGAGGAAAAGTACCAATTGAGTTTCTTTCAGTTGGATGATCCTGTATTGGAACAAATCAAGGAGGAGCTAACTAAAATGGATATAAATACCCTTACTCCAGTAGAGGCTTTGTTCAAGTTGAATGAGATAAAAAAAATGGTAGGAGGGAAGTGAAGAAAAAAGGCTGAAAGATAAAAGCTGGGGAATAGTAAACTGTATATTTTGAAGACCATAAGCTTGCTAGTAATTATGAAAGTAGCTATTAGAAAGTGGGAAGAGAAAAAATAAAATCGAGAAATAACATTTTGGTGTTAGATGTTTGTCGAATAAAAATTAGCTGAAAAAGGTCTTCAGAAAATAAAAAATATTACTTTTGTTGCCCCTATAAAAAGGGAAGTTCTTTAGATTAAAAATGCGAGAGTAGCTCAGCTGGTAGAGCACGACCTTGCCAAGGTCGGGGTCGCGGGTTCGAATCCCGTCTCCCGCTCCATTTCCTTCGCGAAATGCGAAGGATTTTTTTTGGAAGTGTCTTCTGAATGAAAGTTTGGAATTTACCTTTTCAATGCTCACCTTATTTAATTATGGTGGACGATGCCCGGGTGGTGGAATTGGTAGACACGTCCCGCTTAAAGCGGGATGGTCATTGCGACCTTCTAGGAGTTATTTGAATTAAAATCTTTACTTCGGTAAAGTAAAATGGAAGTGTCTTCTGAATGAAAGTTTGGAATTTACCTTTTCAATGCTCACCTTATTTAATTATGGTGGACGATGCCCGGGTGGTGGAATTGGTAGACACGCAGGACTTAAAATCCTGTGATCATTGCGATCGTGCCGGTTCGACCCCGGCTCCGGGTACATTATGGATAAAGGGATTGCTAGAAATAGCAGTCCCTTTTTTTGTTTGTTGGAGTGTGACTGCGGAGTGTGCTTTTTAAAGATAAATCAAATTTCAAGGCAACCATTCTGAATAATTGTCGTCTTAAAAGTATAAAGTACCGAAAGGTATTTTTTTTAACCTCATTCGTCACACAAAAAAATAAAAACAGTATATTTGTGTTACGATAAATAAAAAATTATGAATATAGATTTAGCACATAGACTAAAACAACTTAGAGAGCAACGAGGGTTATCTCTTAATGAATTGGGGCAACTTGTTGGTGTGACTAAACAAACAATACATAAGTATGAGCAAGAAGGTAAAAGACCTAGTACCTCTACTGTCCTTAAATTAGGAAAAGCACTGCAGATTCACCCATCAGAGTTGTTTAATTCGGAAACGATTGATATAAATATTGACAATATTAGATTTAGAGAAGAGGAGATGGTTCTTCATAAAAGACAGCATTTAGATTCAATAAAGAGTATTTGCAAAGACTATATCCATAAGTTAATTGAATTAAAAGCATTGGTTCAAGAAAATACCAATTTTGATAACCCTCTAGTGGGTTACGAAATACAATCAAAAAAGGATGTGGAGCAGGCTGCTAAATTATTACGTAAAAAGTGGAAATTAGGACGAGCACCTATCACAGATGTAATACAATTAGTTGAAGAAAAGGGTATTGTTGTAGTTGAAGTTGACTTTAATGAGAGTTTTACTGGACTAAGTGGTTGCGTCAATAATGAAATTCATTTTATGGTAGTTAACAAAAACTGTAAAGATGTAACCAGAAAAAGATTTACAAGTCTTCACGAGCTAGGCCATATAACACTCGAATTTGCAGATAATTTGAGCGAAGGTCTTATTGAGTTCTTGTGTAATCATTTTGCAGGAGCTGTTCTATTAGTTGATGATACTTTAGCTATTGAATTAGGAAAGAATAGAAATAACATTTCTCTGGGAGAACTTAAAAGAGTTAAGGAAAAATATGGAGCTTCTATCATGGCAATTATCCTACGAGCGAAGCACATTGGGTTTATTTCAGAAAGCACTCATGATGAATGGTGGGATTCTTATAATAGCTGGAATGCGGCTAATTCTACAAATGAATTCGGTAACTATATGAGTGCCGAAAAACCAACTCTTTTTAATAACCTAATTAGAAAAGGGATTATTGAAAAGAGAATAACATGGGGAAAAGCGGCAGAATTGAAGAAAACAAAAATAGATATGTTAAAACAAGAGTTAAATGAGTTATCATTTAAAGTAAGCTAATGTATTATATAGTAAACGACATAGAAAACCTTGCACAATTAAACTTATTAGGGGTTTTACAATCTATAACCTTATCGTGTACTTCTATTTCGGTAACTAATATTAAGATGAATGATTGGTCTGATTACAAACAAAAACAATGGTCAAAAATGTTTACCGATAATAATGTTCAACACATTGAAGTAGAATTTAATTTTTATAATTTTTCATTAAATAATAAGAATAAATTATTCGGAATCTCAGATGGTGATAAGAGCTCAATTTATCAATGCCTTACTAGCGGCTCAACGTTGGTAACAAGCAATAATTTAATAAAAAATTGCGCAGAGTCCTTTCAGATTGAGGTTCTATATTTTACTGAGTTTATATCTCATTTTATAAAAGACAAAATGATAATTAATACTTATAATGAAATTCAAATAATATGAAGTAACAGAATAAAAAAAAGCCCAGTCAATGACCAAGCTCTTTTCGTTTACAGATTAACTGTATTTATTTGTTTTGAGACTTCAAATATACAGACTTTTCTGAATTACGCAAATCAGAGTTAGTTAACTGTCCAGTTTACCAATTAAGCTCATAGGTAAATATTAGCGCTTTTTTCCTCAATAAATAAGTACTTCTCAATCTGAGGTAAGAGAAAGAGCACTAATAATAAATGTCTAAAACTTAAAAAAATGACATATTTTACACTATTTAATGGTAAAGATGACCAGTTTTACTTTAACCTAAAAGCAGGTAATAATGAAATAATTCTCCAAAGTGAGGGCTATAAAACAAAACAAAACGCCCTGGGAGGAATTAAGTCAATACAGGAAAACTGTATTGATAAATCCCATTATGAGATGAAAAAAACTAAGAATGGAAAGCCATTCTTTGTTTTAAAAGCAGCCAATGGTGAGACTATTGGTAAAAGTGAGGAGTATAATTCCAATCAGGCTATGGAAAATGGTATAGACTCCGTTTGTACCAATGGAGTTTCTGAAATAATAAAGGACTTAACAAAGAAGGATGATTCGAAAAAAGAATTCGAAATCTATGTTAACGCTCAGCCTAAAAAATGGAAAAAGAAAGAGATTTCTTTTGTAGAGGTTGTTGAGCTTGCCTTTGGAGAATTTATTAATAATGATAGAACCTGTTATACTGTGACATATAGCAGAGGAATGAATTCCAAGAAAGAAGGTTTGTTAGTCTTCAATAATTCAATTAATGTTAAATCTAAAATGATATTCAATGTTAGTGCAACAGATAAATCATAGCAATGATTTGAAAATGCTCTTTGACGAAGGATACCAATTAGAGGTTTGTGGTGGACAATTACTTGTCCATCACATTCCTTACGTTAATGAGCAGAAACAAATCAAATTAGGTGTTTTGGCAACATCTCTTGATATTAGTGGGAATCAAACGGTGAAACCTAGAACACATATTATCCAGTTTTCAGGAGATCATCCGTGCGATACAGAAGGAAATCTTATAAAAGGGATTCAACATGGAACTATCAATAATAGCTTACCAAACGGAATTAAGTTGAACTTATCTTTTTCAAATAAACCCCCAAGCGGCTATTTGGACTATTATCATAAGATAAAAAGGTACGTTGAGATAATTTCTGCACCTGCTATCGCATTAGATAATACAGTTACACCTAAACCATTTACTCCCGTAGCAACGGAAGAAGAGGAGTCTGTATTTGTGTATCGAGATACAAACTCGAGCAGGGCAAATATTGATAGCATTAATTTCAAACTAAAGAATCAAAAAATAGCTATTGTTGGTTTGGGTGGAACTGGGGCATACATTTTAGACCAAGTTGCTAAAACTTGTGTGGCCGAAATTCACATTTTTGACGGTGATTATTTACTTAACCACAATGCTTTTAGATCGCCAAGTGCTGTTTCAATTAAGGAACTATCTTCAAGGCCTAAGAAGGTTGATTATTACTATAAAGTGTATTCACAAATTAGGAGAAAAATATTCACACACCCATATTATATATCAGATGAGAATATGTTTGAGTTAGAGGGCATGGATTACGTTTTTCTATGTATTGATGACAATGATGTAAGGAGGGAATGTGTAGAATATCTAAAAGAGATAGGTATTTCTTTCATTGATGTTGGTTTAGGTGTTAACGTTAGTGGTGATAAGTTAACTGGAATTGTGCGTACTACGGTATGTACAAAGAAGAAATCAGACCACATAGATGTTAGAATTCCAGCAACAAAGAACGCTGAAAATGAATATTCTACAAATATTCAGATTTCAGAGCTGAACGCTTTAAATGCTGTTTTTGCTGTCATTAAATGGAAAAAATTATCAGGTTTCTATCACGATTTGATAGATGATTTTCATTCCGCATATTCTATTAATGATTCGCTTTTATTAAAAGACGATTGCTATGAAGATTAAAGTTGCTGAATTCATTCCAGAGGAAATAGAGAACGATGTTCTCTATTTCTCTCCAGAATTTTCAACTGCTATTCATCTTTGTATGTGTGGATGTGAAAATAAGGTTGTGACTCCATTCGCAAGGTCGGAGTGGAAGCTAACTTTTGAAGATAGTTTTTCTTTACATCCATCTATTGGGAATTGGAATTTTAAATGTCAATCGCATTACTGGATTAGAGATGGAAAGGTTGTCTGGTGTAAATCGGATCAAGTTTCAGATTCAATGATTGATAAAATTGCTATATCTTCAGCTGTTTCTGAAGTGAAATCAAATAGATTTATTAATTGGTTGAGATCAATGAAAGAGAAGATATCAAGGTGTTTTTGGCATAATTGAAAGTGGTTTCTCGTACAATTAATTATTTCTACAAGGCATTTCAAAAGCCTGGGTTTTCTGTAATTTCGGTTCTGTCGCATTAATCTTCACTAAAAGCAAGGTAGCATATTTTTGAAACTAAATTTCAAGTCATGTTTAAGTATCACAGATAGTCTAGCTTTATTTTGAGCTTATTGCTTAAATAACTAGTTTATTTTAAAAATATAAATCTTTTAACTAACAAAATGAGGTACTTAATTAGCTTGAATAATCTTCAAGGGAATATGATTCTTGACGAACAGCAGCAGTTTCATTATATCCTAGGTTGTTCAAAACATTAATTGCTTTTGCTACAACAATCATTTTTGTCTCAGTATTTGGATAGAATGGATTCTCAACTATATTTTTAAAACAATCTTCACTGAGTAGTTTTTTTAGTTTAGGAACGGTTAGACCAAAGTATAGAGCAAAGGCTCTCTGTTTAGCGTGTTGTGGGTATCTTAACCTTGAATCTATAATTTTTATATCTTCTTTATTTAACTCTCTACTTATAATATTAAAATCAGGTTTTCTATAATTTTTTGAGACTTCTACATGGTCAGCAATACGAATTATTATTTCCTCAATGAATATATAAATAGAGCCTTTCCCTGCAATGTGTTCTTTATAGGGTAATAATTTTGATGCAGCAATATATCTTAACTTTTCGTAAGAATCCTTGCTTCCTTTAAATTCATATACTTCTACTTTTACCTTCTGATTGTGTAGCATGATATACCTTTATTCAATTAATGTAAATTCTTAAAATTATAAAAATATGATTTGAGATTATATGATTTAAGAATATCTTACAAGAACCAAAATAATACTTAGAAAGTCTTTTTTATTAATTTGCTTTACTTGGAAAGAGTAGTTACCAATAAAAATCTTTGGATTGATTAAAGATTTAATCTTTAGTTACAAAAGTTTTGCCTGAACTATAGTACTTAATAGTTGATTGGATTTTCAGATAGATTGAATCAATGACATCAAAAGATTCTGTTTTAAAGAGAGTAAATACTTCAATAGGGATGTTTGGAAACTTTTCTTGAATTCTAAGGAAACAAGCCACTGTTGTTGCACCTCTTGTTAGAACATCGTCAACTATAACTATTTTTTCAATTGTTGGGTCTTCATTTCCACAAGATATGGAATCATAATGAATCTTAACAGTTGGTCTATCTTCAGGTCTCTGGAAAGCTGATTTTGGAACAGAAATTTCTCTTTTAAGGAGTGTACTAATATCCCGTCCAACTCCTAGTTCAATAAGTTTTTTGCAAATACTAAGTGAAGGCCAAATTGGAAGTTTCAATTCAGGGTTAAACTTATTGCTTTTTGGAACTGGAACCAATGTCGTGCTTGAATCAAGAAAATCGAAGAAGTTTTCTTCTTGGGCTTTTAGAATGACCTCTTCAAATAAATCGATTCTTCCATTCTTAATTGATCCTAGTAGGGATTTTCCTTGATCAGAAAGTGCTCCACTTTTTTTAGGTGAATATTGGAGAAAGGAGAATGCTGCAATATCCTTTGCCTTAGAAAGTGACAAAAGAGAATTCTTTTAGTTCGTCAAATATGTTTTGATAGTTTTCCCTAGTTAGAATAATAGCTCCATATTCAACAGCTTTGTTTGCCCACTCAAGATTCTTTTCTTTTACAAGACTTTCTAAGATGAAAACGGGTCTTCCAAGCCTAATAGCTTCCCAAGCTTGATGTCTTGTTCCGCTGTTTTCGGACGCTTCGATAATAATAGTAGCATCACTTATCAAAGCCATCGTCAAATTTCTTTTTGGGAAGTTGCCTTTGCCTATAAATGAACCTTCTTTAAATTGAGAAACTGCAAGATGGTTTTTTTTGATTTCAGATAACAAAGACTTATTGCTAACGGGTGTACACTTACTTAATGGAGTTCCGAGAACTGTTATAGTACTGCCCTTTTGATTGATTGCGGTTGTATGTGCAATAGTGTCTACGCCTTCAGCTAGACCGCTCACAACTATGATTTCTCTTTCTACTAAGGCCTTAGTGATTAATTCTGCTCTTTTTTTCCCTTCATCACTCAGTTTTCTTGAGCCAACAACAGAGGCTCTGACTCCACTAGTAAGTAGGTCGAAATTGCCCTCAAAGAATAGCTCTTTAGGGGCTTTTGATCTTTCTTCAACGCTCAGTTGAGAGAAATAATCCTCATAATTTTTTATTGTCGCAACCTCTACCAAAGTATTTACTAAAGTAAAAAACTATCACCAAATTATCACCAAGAATTCAGTTAGATATCAACAATGGGTTCTTGATTTCAAAAGGCTAAAATAGAATTAAGTCAACTAATAACTTGTTTTCTATTAGCTATTATAGTTGGAATAGTTTTCTGTCAAATTAGGTTTTCTTAACCTTTTTAAGGGAAAATGGTTACAATTCATATAAATAAAAACTTGATAATAAGATTAGAAATTAGTTTAAACAGGTAGTTTATCTTAAGTTGAACTTTAAGGGCATTGTAACATATGTCCAAGTTGGCTTACCTTCATATGTAGCAGGCTCCCAATCAGAGACATTTGAAAACACTCGCCAAGCCTCTGCATCAAGGTAAATATTAGCACCTCGAATAATAGAATGAGGCGTAAATTTACCTGTTTCATTTACAATCGCTCTTATATAGATTGTACCGCTAATTCCTGCATCTCTCGCTTCAGAAGGATAACGAGTTTTCATTACTATTTCTTGAAAGAATCCGTCTAAACCACCATCTGGATAAATAGCTGCTTTAAAATAAGTGGTGTCTTTTATAAAGGGATTTTTTTCTGCAGAATCTAAATAGACAAGAGAATCAAAATCATACTTCCTTAAAATAGTTCCATCAGTCTTAATAGTCTTCCAAGTCCCTATAGGTTTGCCATATTCATGAAATGACTCAAAAACTAGTTTATCATTACTAATGCAATATATTTTTGTGTTTTCTATTGCATTGTTATCTTTAGATTGAACTTTCTTAAATCTTTTTCCAGGGCAATCAACTTGATTAGCAAAATACTTATCCTTGTATTGAGTTGTCTGTGCTTCAACGGAAGTATTTAGTATTAATGCTATAAGTATTATCTTTAGTAGCTTAGCAATATTCATTATTCTAAAATTTGATTAGCTCAAATTATTAAAAAAAGTCATCATGAAGCATCTATTCTATTTAATTTTTTCTGCATTTCTATTTTTAAATGTAAATACACTTAGTGGTCAACAAAACGCAGATACAACTAAAAAGGTTGAATCTAAAGAAGCAATTGTTTATGTAACCAAAACTGGTACAAAATATCATTCATCAAGTTGTAGCTACCTGCATAGCAGTAAAATTGAAATGTCTCTTAAGGATGCAAAAGCAAGTTATGGTGCTTGTAGCAGATGCAAAGGATCTCCTAGCTATAAATCAAATTCAACTACAACTAAATCAAACAACCAGGCGACTTCACCAAGTAAATCTGCTGCAGTGCAATGTTCTGGAACAACACAGGCAGGAAATAGGTGTAAGAGAAGAACTACTAACTCAAATTGAAGATGTTATCAGCATTAATCCTTTGATAAGGTTTCTATTTATGTTTACGTTTTTAATAACGAACCTTTCAATTTACTAACTTTAATATCTAAATTTAGATATGAAAACAAAGTATATCCTATTAGTCTCCTTATTCAGTATAATACTAACCCAAGCAAACTCCCAAATACCCGCAGGATATTATTCATCATTAATTGGATTAACAGGAGACACATTAAAGGATACGCTAAATAATATAATAGATGGCCATACAGAATATCCATATACTAGCAGTTCGCAGGATGACTGCTGGGATATCCTAAAGCTAGCAGATAAGGATCCGGACAGTTCTAATAATGTATTAGGCATCTATTCAAACTTTTCAATGGATGGACCAAAAGAGTATGATAGTGGAAGAGGATGGAGCAGAGAGCATGTATGGGCTAAATCGAGAGGCAATTTCACAACCAGTAAAGGAGTCGGAACGGATCTGCATAATTTAAGAGCGGAAGATGTATCAACTAATACTGCAAGGAACAATAGAAATTTCGATGATGCAAACACCCGTTATATTGATGGAAGTGGGAATTATAGTGGCACAACTGATTCATATACTTCATCTACTGATTGGGTATGGGAGCCGAGAGATGAAGTTAAAGGTGATATTGCAAGAACTATATTTTACATGACAGTTAGGTATGAAGGAGAGAATGGTGAATTGGATCTTGAATTGACAGATAGCTTATTAAGTAGTTCAGATCAATCTCCATTGCATGGGAAAGCCAGTACCTTATATACTTGGCATATAAATGACACCGTAAGTGATGCAGAGCGAGCTAGGAATGATACGATTTATAAGTATCAGGGGAACAGGAACCCATTTGTGGACCATCCAGAATATGTAAAAGAGATATATGGTTCAAAATATGGCGGAATTTCAGTTGGAGTAAACAAGATAGAGAAGGTTGAACAAGACCAATTTAAAATTTACCCTAATCCATCAAGAGAGTATATTACTATAGAGTCAAACGGAAAGATGATTCAAGAAATTCGGATCGTCAACCTCCAAGGAAAATTAATTTCAGAAGCTCAATACTTCTCCAAGACCGCAAAATTGGATCTTTCATCCTTAAATAGAGGAGTATACTTTATCCAAATTATCGATAATGAAGGGAGAGTTTGGAATCACTACCAAGTAGTCCACTGAAATTTAATTGCCTATTTGCCAGCACTTTACAATTTATTTTTAAACTTTATTGAACTCTTTCAATATGTATAGAGAATCAAAATCTATATAACATGAAAAAAACAAAATTCAATCTCTCTAAAGCGGATGTAACCTTATTTGAGAATTTCTTTACTCAAAAGGAAAGCAGTCAACTATTTAATAGTTTATCTCAAAATGTAAGTTGGCAGCAAAGGCATATAAATATGTTTGGCAAACGAATACCTATACCCAGATCAACTGCTTGGTATGGTGATGCAGGTAAGACATATGAATATTCAGGAATAGCATTAGAACCAAACACTTGGAATTCCGATTTACTATTAATCAAAAAGAGAATTGAAAAGGAAGTTGGTCGGGAATTTAATAGTTGTCTTCTCAATTATTATAAATCTGGTAAAGACAGTGTCAGTTGGCACCAAGACAACGAGCCAGAATTAGGAGTTAATCCATTAATTGCTAGTGTATCACTTGGTGATGAACGAATGTTTCAGCTTAGACCTAAACCTGCAAATGGGGTAACCAAAACAGATATTCCATTAAAGGATGGTAGTCTATTATTAATGAAGGGAACCACACAACATCACTGGGAACACCAAATTCCAAAGACAGCAAAAGCAGTTGGTCCAAGAATCAATTTGACTTTCAGGATAATTTAAATTCATTTTCTTGTAATTGCTTTACTCTTGTAAATAGCTGATTTTCAATTTTAATCTAATAATTTCGGCATCCTCGATCTCAAGGATTTGCTCTTTAAATTGAATTTCACTTCTCAATTTCTCTTGGTTGATTCTTCTTTGAATCAACTTCTCTTGCAATTCCTCCAAGTCATATACCCTTATGGTAACTTTTTGCTCTTCTGGTACACATAAATCAGATTGTTCTTGATTTATTGAATTATCATACAAGCATTCGGACACCCTTTTTATCCTGTATCTACTTTCTCTATTAGTTAATTTCTCCATGGTTAATCATTTTATTTATGATATATATTAAATCAGGAGACCTATTTCCCTACTTTTTTTACTGAGCTATAACTCTCACTTTTTCTGAATACTATGTAGCATTTATGGTGCATTCAAGTGATTGTCTATTCAGGTCCGGTACAACCTGAATATTGCTTCAAACATTATTAAATAAACACTGGTCACATTTTCTAATATATAATCTATCGAGTCACGGATCACATCCTTGATAGACAAAAAATTAGAAAATATGAGTGCAAAATTATTTACAGGATCCAACCAAATGTTACTATCCATATGCAATTGAGAAACATTTAAAAAAAGCAAATGAAGAGGAATTGAAACTAATATCAAGAGACACAGAACAGGCGAAAGAATTAATACTATTATTCTGTTCAAACTTAGTATCAACACAGTTCGAATATTTCAAGGGAAATGGGCATAAAATAAAGAGTCTACATAGTGATATCCTAATGGAGCAACTAAGTAAGAATTATGTTGCAGTGAAAAAGTACTTAATCAATAATAATTTAATTGGCACCGATAACCATTTCGAGGTCGGAGAGCATTCGATTAGTTATTGGTTCAAAGAGGAAGTGCTGAAAAGTAAAGTAAAGGAATACACCTTGACAAATGATACCATAATTAAAAGAAGGGAATCAATAAATAATAAGTTTGAAGTTGACCTTAAAAACAACCCAATTGCTAGAATTTCAGTTGAAAAAGTTTTTCCCAATCTAATACTACCGACAGAATCACAAGTTAAAACGTTATTGGAAAAGGAAGCAAGATCTGGTTACGTAACGAAAAAAGGGAAAAGATTAAAAATATTAGGTAATAAGAAGAGACAAACCTCAGGAGAGGGCAGCGATATTATTTATACAGAAGATTTATTAAAAATCTATAGATATCTTACAAAGGATGGTGTCAAATTGTATAGCACTGGCAATCAATCCTGTCCTCGACCGATCAGTTCAACCACACTTATACCTGCTATAATTAGAGATCAAATTACGTTAAACGGAAAAGAGTTATTTGAATTAGATTTCACATGCCTTCATCCAAATATTGCTAATTTTTTATATGGTGGTAATGCAAATATGATTACACATGATGATATGGCAGATTTCCTAAAGGTTGATGAAAAAGTAGCAAAGAAGCTAAACTTATCTTATTTAAACTACGAGGAGAAATTCTTTTTGAATAGCCGAGCTTCAAAATTCTATAAGACAGAACATCCCGATTTGTTTAATAATTTATTGAGAATTAAGCAAAAAGACCCTAAGATTATTACCCATCAAATGTTCAACAAAGAGGTAGAGTTGATGACTCGAATTTTCCTTGAGTTAGATAGACATGAAATTCTACCTATGTATGTTTATGATGCAGTATATGTTATCGAAGATGATGTAGCTAAGGCAAAGCAGATTATGAATGATACAGCATATAGTATGGGTATTATTTCTACAGTTTAATAAATTGAAAAGGGGGTGTTTTTTTAGCCTACCCTCTACATGTCAATAATATCAAGACTTTCAAAAATAATGAGGTAGACATAATGATAGAGTATTCAATACAGTATAATTAATACTAGGTTATATTTATTAATACTAGATATTCTTAATATTAATAAAATTATAATAATAAAATTATAATAATAAAATTTTGGTTTTTACTACTACTACTCTCACTACCTAACAAGGATTATTAAAAGGAAAAAGTAAAGTAAAAATCCCCCTTTAAGGGGGGGGTTTTTTGTCAGATAAACTATTAAAGTATAAAGTCTTTCAATACATATAAGTTCCTGTTAATTGAACTGGACAAGTAAACTACTTAGAGTAATAGACTCTTTATAAACTATTTATATAAAGTAACCCCTGGTATGAATTTAAATCAACTAGGGATCCTTAATTAGCTCCTCATTAGGGTGTAGGTAACTCAATTTTATCAAGGTAAGGGTCTAGTTCATTTATAGATGTGAATGTCCTTACATGTAGGATTTCGTCTTCTTTTTTGCATTGCCAGAGCTCAACGTAGTATGCAGAAAATTGATATAATTTTAGAATGTATTCACCTTCACGTCTGCTGGTTAGAAATTTCCCCAATAGTGAAGATAGAATGATTTTATCCTTATTTGATAAGGAGTTGAATTCACACTGACTGACTGATCTCAAATTCTTTTCTGGTTGATCCAAGCTTAAAATTACTGGTTTTTGGCTTGCCCGTCCATTTATGGGTGCGGGCTTCTACCTAATTAATATATATTGAAAATAATATTATTAAGATGAACAAAAAGGTATTACTAAAACTGATAAGCAAGAGAATGAACCAGAACAATTCTGAACTGGAGATTTGTATGGAAGAAAACTATGAGCTCATGTGCGGACCATTCGCAGCAGAAAATGAAGCAATTCTTAGAGAAGAATTGCTGATTATAATAAAAGATGAAGAGCACCTGCTAGAGTGGCTTAGTTATTATTTAGAGTTGTATCTCGTGAATACCACAAGGAAAAAAACAGTTAGGAATCAGATGGAAAAAGAGCGGAAGAAATTTAATTCTGATTTTGGATTTGAGACATAATATTTAAAATGAAGTACAAAATGTATGGTCCAGAATAAACAAATCGATATTGAAACTATACAATAATAGAAAAGCGGTTTAATTAAGAACTGCTATAAAAATTAAATAAGTATTATGAGAAAAAGTAAAATTAAAAACACCAATGAAAGTGAAGTGAAAAAGGTCCTTAAAGAAGCAAATAAACTTATCAAAGAATCTCAGTTCAAGGAGTTAGTTCAACTGCTCCAGCCGTTTGAGAAGGAAGATGGCAACCCCAGAATTCTATTTGCACTTGCTTATGGATATTATTTCAGTTTTGAAATAGATGATGCGATTCGAGTGATTGGTTCGATTGAGAATGAATACGATACTTGGATTAGTAATTTGATTCTGGGTGTTAGGGAGAGAAAAAGTAAAAATTACCCAAAGGCGATAACTCATCTTGAGAAGTCAATTCGATTAAATCCAACTAGGGTAGAGCCAGTCCGTGAATTATTTGAGACAAATTATGAAGATGAGAATCATCACCAGGCAATAAAGTGGCTGAAAGTACTCATTAACCAATTTGAAGATTATCAATATTTGTATCGTCTAATGGAGCTGGCTATTGTAACAGATAATGAAGAGTTGGCTGTGAATTGTCTAGAAGCAAAAATGAAGCTAGATTTATTTAGCACTGTTGTAGTTGGCTTTACTAATTTAATAGAACACTATTTTAAATTAGAGGACAGTACCATAAAGAAGCTGAAAAAGAGAATGAAAGAAGATCTTGGACCGGATTTATCATTTGAGTTTAATCAGATGATAGATGATATTGAAGAAGCTCGGAGCAAGTTAGCAAGTGTATCTACCTAAAAGTTATCAAGGAGTTATAGCTCCTGATTTTATCGATTTAGAGCAAAAAAAGTGTCAAAAGTGTATATTAATGTGCATTTCTGGCACTTTTCTTTGATTAAAACTCAACTTTTTTCTTATTTCTGATATAACCCTTGTATCAATAACATAAACTATGGAAAAATATGGGTTAAAGAATATCAATGAACTACGGGAACTATTAGGTTACAAGGACATCAGAACCGTGAGGTCTTGGTGCAAAGAAAATGGTCTACCAATCATGACAATTGGGAAAAAGGAGTATTTGAATGAATCGATGCTTGATATTACACTTATTAAGGTGTTTAAGAATTCAATGATCCAATTTGGAATCAAAGAAGATAATGCAGATGAAATGCTCAAAGCGATATTGGCCGATGATAAATCGAAGTTGGCCGGAATTATGTCAACAGGCAACGATTATACCAGCAACTTTAATCTCAAACAAATTAATGGTGGGGAGTCTGAATTGAATGGCCTTATTAGTAAATATAAAAACAAGGTAGCTTGATTAAGTTGGTCCCCGAAAATAAAAAATGGCATGGCCTAATAGTTTTTTGCAATGAGTGCAAGAAAAGTCAGACGGCTAAAAATCATTGTGGGCATAAGAACAGGTGGGTATATAAAACTGATTTCAAATTTGAGAGAAAACGGTACTCAAAAGTCTTAAAGTCTGATAATTTGCAGGATGCTTTTTCAGAATTAATTGGCTTCAAAGACTCAATTAAAAATGTAAAAGTTTCACCACTAAATCTAATTTCAAAAGATTTTACGATTCTTGAATCAATGGAGAAATATTTTGCTAAAGTAACTTGTCAGCAAGAGTTCAAATACAATAAAAGAAAAACAAAAGATCATCAAAATGAATGCCTGAGAGTGGTCAATAGATTTGGCTCAAGCTTAGAAGCGGCAGGTATTTGTCTAGCTACAACACCAATTGATAATTTGACTGTAGCCGTTCTAAAAGTATTCTATGCTTACTTGGATGAGAATTTCAATATTCATTCAGATTCTGGCATAGATAAACATACCAGGATTTTGAGGGCTTTCTTTGAGTTTCTGAAAAAAGTTGGAATGTATCATGGGGCAAATTTTTTCAAGGCAATCGAGACTAATTCAATTGAAGGAAACCCTGTTACACTTACTGATGATGAATATCAAAAAGTGCTGGAAGTAATCACTCCTGAGAATGGGGTGAAAATTCATAATGGGGTTACGAGAAATCAATATTCGAAATGGCTGAAAAGTGCCATCATAATTGGGAGGCATACGGGATTAAGACGAGACGAGCTGTATAATCTCACCTGGAGCAGCATAATAGAGCATGAGGGTGGAAGGTTTTTCAATATTATTGATTTGAAAGTAAGTCAGCAAAAGGGCAAAATTTACTCAAAAGTGGCACCAATTACTGATGAATTATATGAATACCTTTTATTAATCAAGGAAGATTCGACTGGGGATAAGATAATTGAAAGCGGTCTTTCGAAAACTACTTTTAGAGATAATTTATCAAGAGCATTTACTCATTTTTATGGTGTAGCATATCCAAACCAAAAAGTGAAGAATTTCAAATACTTAAGAAAAACTCACATCACTGAATTGAGTTCAATTTTAGGAGAAGAAGCATATCAAGCATCTGGTCATGCTGGAAGTCGGGTGTTAGAAAAACATTACATTGATAGGGTGGCAGCTACAATGATGTTTTCTAAATTTAAGAATAAGATAGCACAGGAAAGTAAAAGCGATTTTTCGATTTAATATATAATAGAAATAACAACAACTATTATGAGAAAATGGAATAAAGGTAAATCAAAACATCACATTAAAAGGGTAAAGGAATTAAGCGAGTGTCTCACAGATGAGCAAGTATATGACCTCTGTGACCAAACGAATTTATGTGATGAAGAAGAGGAAAGGATCAATTATGAGATTGTAGATTTGGAGGATTTACGACAACGTTTATACTCCCTCAGATTAAGTCGAGCAACTGATGAGAATCATAGAAATTTTTTCACCAAGCAATGTCAAATTAAATCTGAAGAGATAGCTAGATTAGAGGCAAAGCTCAGTTATTTAGAACAAGAGGAGTATGTGGTTTAAGTTTAGTTCGGAATCTTAAAAGTCCTTCCTTGGTGTATATTCTCCAGTCATGTCCTTCACCTAGTTTGCAGAAAAAGTCTACAGGTTTGTCCTGCATATGGACTTTCTTATTACAATTGATACATATATAGGTTGTCATAAAAATTAGTGGTATTATTAAATTTGAATTCCTAAGGTCTTAAAGGTGATGTTTTAAAACCAAAAGATACCAAACGAGTTTAGGGCTCGAGTAGATCAAGTCCTAAACCTGTTGTTAATAAATTAATTAATTCCAAAAGTAAACAGTGAATCCCATACAGTAGATTATGCCAATCAAATACCAAGATCCTCAAAAACCTTATCTCTATTAAGGACTGTAAATTTTTGATCTAATGTCGTACTTATTGCATCCCAATAAAACTCTCCTATATTATCTTCCAAATCAATTTTTGAACTATTAAACAAGGCTTGATCTCCACTAATGAAACTATTAACGAAATCCTTTAATATCTGAAAATACTCACTATCGTATTCCCACCAAAATGGGCTGCTTATTAAATATTTTGCTTTTTCTGCTTTCCCATTTATAAAATATAAAGCACATGTAACTAAGTCAGCCTCCAGTAAGTCTGGCTCATAAAGTACATGAAATCCTTCTGGATCATAGTCATAACTATCTAAATATTCTATACAGCCGTCTATTTCTACATCTCTTGCCAATTCTTGAAATTCAAGGGCTTCTTTGAAATCAGAATATTTAAAGCATCGCTCCAACTGAGGAAGAATTGTATCTATTTCGTTCGGATTAATTTCAAATGCTTTCTTTAAATGATCTTGAACTAATTGTTGATCAGGATTCTTTTTTGTCCTTTCCATGTAAGCATAAATCAAGTATGTTTCCCAACAAGGGAAATCGGCAACAGATTTATCAAGTTCTTTTTTAGCCTTATTAAATTCATTATTCCAATAATATGCTCTTCCTAAATAAAAAGAAAGCTTAGGGGTCATATGAATTGCAGGAACATTTTCCAAATCACTTATAACCTCTTTGAAGTCACCATTTTTATGGAGTAATTCACTCTTAAGTTCTAGTACTTCAGTAAAGTTCGGATCTAGTTTAAGTACTTTGTTTAAAAGCTTTAAAGCTTTTTCTTCATCTGCTTTAGCCAATTTATATTCAGCCTTTGCTAAGTAGTAAAATTTCAAATATTCATCTAAAAGATCATCTTCCATTTTCATGAAGATCTTCCTTGCCTTTTTTAATTCATCCATTTTAATTAGAATTCTCGCTTTAGAGATTTTTAAGAATTGATTATCGGGATTCTTCTTGAGTTCTTGATTAATTTTTTCCAACTCATTTGTTTTAAGGGGATTGTTTATTTGTTTCATTTTAATAAGGTTAATTAAAATTATATGTTTTAGGTTAAGAATTTAGAAGTTGATTTTTGAAAAAGCTTTCAATTATTGAAAGGTCCATACCTGTAAATATTGATTTTAAGATTTGCTCTTGTTCTTCCAGCTCATTTGAATTGTAACTTTTATAGTCTCTGAGAAAAACTTTTAAATAGTTTCTTTCATCATCTATGGATTCATTGATGCAACTGCAGTTTTGAGCCAATGTTCCTTTTGCTCCCTTAAAATCTCCTTCATGCATTTGTATCAAGGAGCATCTGAATACATAGTCAGACTTAAGTAGATTGAATTTCTCAAACTCTTTCAGGTGATAATTAGTTGTTAGTGATTCTAAATGCATTAATGCATCACTGTATTTGAAATTTTTAAGATAAAACTCTCCTAGTAGATATTCAATTCTGAAATCATTACTATTAATATTATAGGCTTTAGTTAATAGTATTTCTTGCTTTTTAATGTCATTTTCAATAGAGTACAGCATAGTATAGCAATCTGTTTTGTGACTAGATTGAGTTGCTAATTCTAAATAGTAATAAGCTTGTTCAATTTTGTCGTTTAAATAATATGCTTTGCCTAACCAATAATGAAGTTGATTAGTAGGATTTTGAGAGTAACTAACTTCCAGAAATTCAAGTAGTGGCTCATAATTATCTAAATTGAAGATTAGATTTGCTTTTTCAGATATTGCCGGCATAAACAAAGGATCAATGTCTATCGCAGTATCTATTGTTTGTATTGCTTTGTTAATGGGATTTTCTAAACGATTGTTTAAGTCTACTTTCTCCCAGTAATATCTATATGCAATAAGAAATAACCATTTATTATTGTCTTCTAATGAGATAGCCTTCGATATGAGCCTTTCAACTAAATCTTTATCGTTCGTGGCTGTTTTGATATTTATTAAAGCAATAAGTTCATATACTTTATATTCTGAATCAAGTGAATCTATTTTTTTGAAAACATCTATAGCTTCATCAATTTCAGTCAAGTTAATAAGACCTATTACTTTCATTGAAAGTAAATAGTTGTTGTTTGGAAACTCTTTTAGCTTATTGTTGATGTACTTAATTGAGACATTAGTATGCATAGACAAGTACCTATCTATTTTTTGAAATTCGTGTTCATTCATAGTTTTTTATTTTAATATTTGACACAAAACTATATGGGAATTAGTGGCTTTGAGCGGACATTAGAAGTTTGAAGTTATATTGAAGAAGTTTGCAGAGGTTCACTTCAATCTACTTCATCGTAGCTATAAAAAAATGGAGCTAAACCTATTTAATTTTCAAAATGTGGCCTGTACAAAGTAGATTCCTTTGAATTTCTTACAGCCTTGTTTAACTTTCCAGTATGAAAAAAAGTGAAATTAGAAAAGGGGCATTAAGAGAACTATTTCAAAAACTGGACCATGTCGAAAGGTATGTAATGGATAGAAGACATGGATATCCAAGAGGATCGAGTCTGTTTTCCAGTTCCCGCAACCCCGAAATAAATGATAAAGAAAGTGTGATTGAGGAATTTGAAAGCGAAATACGAAAGATGCGTATTCTTGGTAGCAAGCTAGAGGGTTGGCTTAACGAATATAAAAAATATGATTTAACAGAATCTCAGTTTGAGTTTCATAGTCGCCAAGATTTCAAAAATTTGTCTATAAAGGAACTAAGATTAACATTTCTCCCAATACACTTAGAAGTGGATGCTCCATATACAGAGGAAGGCATAAGAGGTATGATTAAATCAACATCTATGGTAGAAAAGATGGAAAAGAATAGGTCATACTTGTATTCTCCAGTTGATTTTGAAAAATATTTGATACAATCAAGCAGGAACTATAATAAAGAAGTTTCTGATAAAATACTAGAGTATATTCGCTCTGTTAAAACTGGTGTCAATTCTAATTCTTTTCGCGCAAGCCTTATACGAATAAGAAAAAATATTGACCCTAACGGACATCAACACGATGATAGAAAGAAGAAGAAAGGTGATTCATAAGCAGAGAACTATACAATAATTATTAACCCTATTATTACTATTGTGGATTCTACATGTCAGAAAAATTTCTGGCATTCCAATTTTGTTATTTGAGTGCAACCCTGCAGGAGTTTATTCAAGCAAGATTTTGGGTCATAGAAATCTGTCCAATTATCACCATATCCATAACCAGTTCTTTTCAATGTAATCGATACAGGGTTTAATTTATTGGCTATATATAATTGATTGAACATGTCACATGCTTCACCGCCAATATGGAGAAGAGAAAATTTATTCCTTTTATTGCTTTTTCGATTTGTTGTAGCTTGGTCTAACTCATAAACCGCCCACATGGCGAATGGAGTAAAGTTTTTAAAATTGAACCTATCCTTTATAAAGTCCATTTCTAATCTAATCTTTTCAGCTTTATTCAAAAATCGAGTGCTTTTTCTTAAACAATTAACATTTAATTCTTTTAAATCAATACTCTTTATGCCAATTAGTTTATAACCGACTTCTTTGAAATCTTCTCGCATCGCTTTGGCAACTTCTGATTTAGATACTGAGTAGTCAACGTGGATAAAGCTATTTATATCAAGAGGGGAGTGTTCAATATCAAAGGCATCGATACCTGATGCAGGGTAGAACATTGAGTTAGTGAGTATTTGTCTTATTTCAAACGACTGATCAAATTTCTCAGACGTTATTGAGTCTATGTAATTCATATTCTAAAAATTATAAATTCATATAAATGTCATTCAATTCTTCCTGACGAAGACCTAAATAAGTTCTTGTTAAGGAAGGGGAGGTGTGATTGAATAGCTCAGACAAGTAGATTAAGCTCTTTTCACTTTCATTGTTATTTTCAAAAACCCTTCTTCCAAAACTTTTTCTTAATGAGTGCGAAGACACATTGAGGGTCTTTGCCTCTCTTTGAAAAACTTGTTTTAATAGTAAGTTAATTTGTTGACGGCTGTAAACTGATCCTTTTTGTGATAAGAATATGTACTCTGAATCCTGTTCAAATCTTAAAATTGCATTTGAAATTGCCTCATTGATTTGGATGGTCCGGTGTTTACCGGTTTTCTTCTCAATCAGTTTTATTAAATCACCTTCCAAATCTCCCCATCTCAGTTTAAGAACATCTGAAATCCTTAATCCGGTATTTATAGAAATTATGATGTATAATCCTAAAATAGGTTTTCGATTTCCCTTTATCAATTTATTGGCAACTGCAGTCGCTCGATCAAAATCGATATAATCGCTGGTTGTTTTACTTCCTTTTAAGCTCATAATTAAAGTTTCCTTCGTTCATGGCTAATCTCTGGAGAAATATCTAATTTAGCAAGGCTAAACATTCACTTATAGCATTAATTAATAGTTAGTGAGTATTGAAATATTTGAAGGAAAATGTCAATTGCAAACAACCTAGAATTGGCGGTTGTTGCAGAGGAATATTGATATTAACATTCACTTTTGAAGAAAGTGAAGATTGTTTTTTTAAAAATAGTTCTTGATATATTAAACTTTTTTTAGTTTCTACTCTATATCAATAGAACTAAATTTAATTTAAAATGAAAAAAATACAGTTCTTGTTAGGCACTGTCTTTTATTTTTAAAATAATATCATTCCCAAGTTTTGTCAAGTAGTAAAGAAAATACACTTGACCTACTTTTTTCTCATGATTAATTAGTCCTAGGACTGTCAACTCTGCTATGACAATATCTATTTCAGTATCATTTACAGTCTTCTTGACTATTGTAAAAAGCGGTCCGGATATCATTTTTGATCGAGCACCTAGAGCGAAACTCCTATAGACAGCTTTAAAAATTTCAAGTATGTTTAATTTTTTTCCTTGAATCTCGACTTCTGATTTTTTCATTCTTGTAATCACTTTATCTTGATCAATCTCTGATGCATTTGCTTCTTGAGATGCAGTTTTGCATATATTACAGAATTCAGTTACAATTTCATTAAATACTTGAGGTTTCTCAGGTGTGATTTTTAATTGAACAGAGAGGTCTGAAACAAATTGATGTACTTGGTCTTCAATTGTGCCGTCTAGGGAGTTGATTAATTTCAAAGGACCATTTATAAGTGCAAACCCTTTTTCCGAGCATATCAATGGGAAGATTGTCTTTTTAGCCCCCAACGAGCCCCTAATTCAAAGAGAACGTAGTATGATTCTAAACTAATAGGAGTAATTATGCCAATTAGGACTTCGCAATCAAATATCTCCTGCTTTAACCTATCATCTGTTCCAACTCCTGCAGGCAGCCTATGACCATTTAGACTGGTACACCTAATCTTTTCAGATGATAAGTTTAAAGATCCTCTTATTAGCCTTACGAGAGATTTTACAATTTCAAGATCTTGACTAGAATGGCTTATAAATATTTTCATAATTGATTGTGCACCTAACAGGATTTTATACGATTTGTGCTACTGAGAAATCGGAGATTTTTCGGACGAAGCAAATCGTTAGTTGAATGTTTGTCGGTTTGTACTAATTCCAATTTGAACATAAATTTTATATGGTGTTAGCAATAGTATTTTCTTTTTCCCACTTCTTGATTATCGCGAACCAAATAATAATTGAAATGCCTAAAATGACGATTTTTTCAGTTCCACTAATTCCATTTTTTATTAAAACATTAAACATCATAATTTGAATAATCATATGAAAACAAGCACTCGCTATAATCGACTTTGTTGATTCAGCCACTTGTCCAATTCCCCAGCTACCAATAATCATCATTCCTAAAAAGAAAAAGTTATCTCCAGCACTTGCCTTTGTTAAAAATGTCAAATGCCATAAATACCATGTGAATCCGATTATTAAATATTTTTTCCAAGGTTTCAATATTTTCAACTCTTCTTGTAAGTACCCTCTCCATCCATACTCTTCCATTATACAATAAAGAAAAGTCCCAATTGCAGCAGTTAGACCATAAAAGTGATATTCCATCCCAATATCATTTGTTACTCCTATTATTGTCAAAATTAAGATTGGAATGATAGCCATTATAATACTTTTTGACTTTGAAGTTCCAAATAATGACATTTCCGTCTTCCGTTCTTTTTTCAAAAAATGAATAATAATTAATGCTCCTATTATAACTCCACTACCTTCAAAAAGAACAGTAGTAAATATAAAAATCCAACTTGGTAATTTTTCCAATTCTGAATTAAATTCAAATATGTCAAATCGGAAAATATTCGATACTAAAGTTGCGATAATAAAAAAAATCACTACTCTTTTCCAACTTATATTGTTTTTCTCCATTTCGTCTTTCATATGCTTGCTAACGACATGGCTATGCGCATTATCCAAAAGGGCATTGCGTATAGGTGATGTTAGCTACAGTTTTATTCATTTTGGTTAAAAATATACCCATTGCTTTCAGCAAACTTTTCAATAGATTCAAGACCTAATTTCTTTCGTCTTTGATTGACATTTTTTAAATCCTCAATTGGATAAATTTTATTTTTCTGCAATGTTTTGTCCCAAACAGCTTGTGTTCCATAAAGTTGTTTTTGCTTATTTCGCATTAAAACACGGTCTTTAAGGAAAGCAAGATGCCATCCCTCTGATTCGCCCTTTTCTACCGATTCTTTCAACAACGGAAGGTATTTTTCTTGTATATTAAGTTCTGAATGCTGAATTATTAACCATATAGCTTGATTTGCTTTCTCTCCAACTTTGCTTTTTCCAACCCAACCGTGTGTATCCAATATTTTGATGAGCTTGTTTAAACAAATACTATCTTGACGATTAATGAGTGACCAAATGTATTTGAATTCGTTTGATTCTCTACCAAATTTTTCTGTCACTTGTGGAAGTAAAAGGCGTAAGGTTTGGTCTTCTGTACCAATAAGTTCTATTTCTTTTTTTAGGATACTATCTGTCTTATTTTGTGAACTTGTTAGCAAATAAATTCCCTTATCTAATATTTCATCTTTTTCAAGAGTTGTTTGTTTGACATAATTTGCTGGAATATATTTTTCCCGTGGTGTTCCATTTACGTGATACAATTTAGCTGTTGAAAGTCGATAACCATAATTCTGGTGTTTAAATGAAAACCCATTCATTTCTCCTGCTAATCTTTCCATTTCAGTACCAACAATTTCTGCCCTTTCCATTCCATCAAAACCAATTGCAAGTCCTTCGCCCATACTACCTGTCCACCTACCTACTAATACAATTACTGATTTTTTATATTGTTTCCCTCTTGGACTAACATATTCAACCCAACTTCTTTTAACAATTGGATTTTCACCATATTGCTCGTTTGTCAAATGTCTTTGATAAGGTTTAAGTTCGTTGATAAATCGTCCCATAATTCCACGAGCAATATATGAATCTCCGCCATCTACAGTATTTCTCAAATCAATTATCAGTCCTTTGGTATTTATTAACTTGTCGAGTGTTTTGTCAAATTCATTTATAAGACTACTATTTCCCAATGAGTTGTTTATTGTAATTATTCCAATGTCATTTTCTATTGTTGACGTTAGAAGTTTAGTAGTTTGTTTAATTTTAACTTTATCCAAATCAAACTCAACTGTATTATTGTTTTCCAACTTTAAGGTTAGAACCCTTGGTTGATTATATCTACCTGCTAAAATTTTGTTTGCAATCCATTCTCGAACTATTTTAGATTTTTTGTCATTACAATGCGTTGGAAATTGCTCAATTGCTTTGTCGAAAGCCATTCCATTAATTTTTTGTACTTCTGCTCCAATTAGATTTTGGTCAATATTTTGGATTTGGGTTTGCCAAATATTTGAGATTACTGCTTTCCCATTCTCAATTTTAATGTAGATTGGCGAAAACAAACGAAATGATGAGTTACGGTTCGTATTTAAAATCAAATGACTGTCGTAAAACTCATCTAATAAATACTCGAAAAAGAGTACTGTTTCTTCTTCTGTATTTAGGTTTTCGATTTGGGTTTCATAGTGTTCTTGGATACAATCCAAATCAACATTTTTCTCATCGAGATAAATATAGTTTTGAGAAATATCTATCAAAATTTCGTTCAAATCTTCCTTTACTTTTGTTCTGTCGATTTGATTTTCTTGTGATTGAACACAAGAGAAATTCAAAGTAACTATTAAAATAAAAATCAATTTTTTCATTGAAGTACGATGTTTTTTAAAATGTTCGTTAAGATAACATAGTTTACAAAAGTTATAGATGCATGCTTTACACTAAATTAGTTTCTAACCTTACTGATTGTTCTTTGTTTCTTAATTCATTTTCTTTAAAGTAACCTAAAAATTTATTTCTATAAAAGACTCTCCAAATTCCATTACCTATCTCTAATGCTCCGATGTATTTTCCTTGCAAAGATGCAGATACATAAACCCAGTTATAAGAACCCCACCTCACTAATCCGTTCTTGGTTACTTTGAGTACTCTCATCTCTGAATCGTAATCAAAGTTTTGTATTCTTTCTGGGAACGATCTAGTCTTAAAATTATGTACAGAGGCAGGTGTTTTCATTTCTAGAACTTCATGTGGTCTTACATGATTATACTCTTTTACAAAGTGGTTTAATCGTCTCTGTTGAGCTTTTAAGTCATGAGCTGAAGGTTTAGCACAAGCAGCTTTTAAATCACGATGCATGCGTTCATGCCTTCCGTTTTGTTCAGGGTGTGAAGGGTCTGAATAAACCGGCATAATTCCAAGTTCAATGAACCAGTAGGAGAGCACGGTAAATCGTTGTATTGCTTTCACAGATCCAAAGGGATTACCATTATCGGAATGAATTTGATTAGGTAAGCCATAAACTCTAAAAACTTTGGTAAACTCTCACTGTAACGTCTTACGGTTTTGTCATTTTTATACATATCTACATGTTTAAGTGTAGATATATTTTAGGACGCGACATAATTACCGCCAACGTTTAGTATATGAAAAGTAGGCGATTGCGTGGTACTTTCCTGTCAAACCGCTATGTAGTTTGGGCGGGCTACAACCCTTGAATTTACTGCTACTTCGTCTATTTTTTATATACAACTTAAGCTTGTCTTTTAATTAACTTGTAATCTAAATCAGAAAGGAAAAAGAGAGGATTAAGGTTATGATATACGCAGAGACCTAGATCTCGTCAACATTGAAAATCCCCTCTCTTATCTAATTAAATTTCGTACAGTTCTTTGTTAGCTGCTGGATTTTTTTACATTTTATTTATTAATTCCTCAAGTTCTTTGGTGTTTTTATTTTCCTTTTTAGCAGCTACTATTGCCAATTTGGCTATCTTCTTTGTTTCTGTCTTATTGCCTACTTTATATAAAAGATGAACATATGTGTCTAAATAAGCATAAGTTGGTTCTTGGACGGTAACTTCTTTCATCCATTCAATACAATTTTTAACAACATCTTGGTCATCACATTTTTCATAAACTTGCCAACTGAAATGGTTGATGAAACCATTGTCAAACTCACCTTTGTCTTTTAGTTTTTTATTGATTTCAAAAACTTCATTCCATTTGTTTTGAGCTTTCAAATAATCTTTTTTGTATTCAGGTAAAATGTCGTTAACCCATTCATTCCTCAAAGCATTTTTCGTGAATTCAACTGCTTCATCATATTTTTCTTGGTCTAATTCTGATATAGCAACATTGAATTTTGCAGAAGTAAGGAAGTATAATAAAGTTTCAACATCTTTTTCTCCATAAAGGTTAATATATTTTTGCTTGTTTTTTAATGCTAAATCAGCGATACTTACTGGTGCATCTCTACCAAAATATATTAAAGTCGAAAAATATTCTTCAGAAAATTTATCCTGTGTATTATTTAAATAATCACTTAATTCAGATTTGTTAATTTTTGTATTCGTACGATTTACATAATCAACATAAAACTTTGGATATTTTTCAGCATTGATTTTATTAGAATACCCTTTCAGTAATTTGTTTTCCTTGTTTAAGGCAACACTTTTGTCTGTAAATTCAATTACGTTTTTTTGTAATGAGAAAGAATCTTGACCTGGAAACCCATATTTTCGGTTAACTACAAACCCTTCCTTATTTAGTATAATTCCCGTTGGGTAACTGCTTACGTGATGTTTTTTAGATAAATGGAAAATGGTGTCTTTTTCCGCATCATATTTTAACATAACAAAATCTTTTCCGAGAAGATTTTTTATTGAGTCATTTTGAAAAACGTACTTATCCAATTTTTTGCAAGGGTCACACCAAGTTGTATAAAAATCAATGAACAATAATTTGTCTTCTTTGGATGCTAATTTTAATGCTTTGTCAAAGTCTTGCTCTATAATTATCAGTTTTTTTGATTTATTGACAGTTTGATTGTTTTCTTTGCACCCAACAACTAATATAGCGATTACAAATAAATTAATATATTTCATATTGTTTTGTTTTAAGAGTTTTATCATTGTTTCTAAAAATGAGTAATAATCTTTCATGTTACAAAGTGTTCTTTTCATCTGTTTGAAAAGGCACATTGTTTAAAGAGTTAAAGGCACATCCTTTACACTAAATTTTGAATTAACCTTATTTTCATTTCTTTATTTCTAATATCTTTTTCATTGAAGAAGCCTAAAAATACATTTCTTTAGTAGACCCTTCAAACTCCTTTTCCCACTTCTCTTGCACCTACATATTTTCCACTTAATGATAAAGTTAAATATACCCAGTCATAAGATTTCCAAACCATTGAACCATTCTTATATCTTACACACCCTCATCACTTTCATGTCTGAATCGTAGCTAAAGTTAGGTGCTTTTTCAGGGCATGGCCTAGATGATAAGTCATGTATTTCACTTGGTGTTGTCATCTCTAAAGCTTCTTGTGGTCCTTCGTGATTGTTTAGTAGAAGTGATTTTTTGTTAATTTGACAAAAAGCTTAATTTACTAGAGTTATGGCATTTTTGGTAACAAAGTTTCCTGATGTTACTTAAATTTAAAAATAATTTCTCCTTTTTTGTTTATATATGCAGAATGCCCATCCTTTAAGTTGACTTTGGCAATTCCACCTTTAAAATTTTCATTATCGTACTGAGAAATATTGAAATCTAGTTCGAAAGCTTTATTTCCATTTTTATCAATATACATATTCTCATTTAGAGGTGTACTTATAACTGCTAAGCCTTCTGAAAACAAACCGCCATAAGCGTATTTAAAATCAATTACCTGATTACCCTTGTAATCTATATAGCCAGAATTACTATTCGGTTTCCTGGCAAAAATATAATCAGATTTATAAAAATCGGCTGAAATGTAGCTGTATTCAGGTGGCACAATATAATTACCGTTAAGGTCTATTATTCCGTACAGTTTTGTGTTCTTATCTTTTACTTTGGCATAGCCATTTTTAAAATCAGTGCCTGATGAATAATCAAATGGTATAACAGTTTCAGCATTTTTGTTTATATAACCTGTATTTTTCCAATCATTTGTTTGAGCTCTAATCAAACCTTCGTTCATCTCGTAGAGTATATACGGCTTTAATGAAAATAAAAAATCACCATTCATATTTACCACTGTGCTTCTTGTTGGATGGTTATAACGGTGTACGTACATTGTTATAACCCCATTCTTTAAACGTTCATCTAAAGTTACGGTTTCTCCTTTAGTTACTTGAGGAACATTGTTTATATAAACAGTAACAGGATTAAGTATAATATTGGCATATTTGTCGATTACAACTTTTTCCGACCAATTTGGTTCGACAACGGCATATCCTTCGTTAAAAGCATGAGTTTTGGCGTATTGTGCTGCTATTACTAATTCTCCTTGTGTATTAATAAAACCAAATTTACCATCAATTCTAACAGATGCTAAACCTTCAGAAAAATCTCGAGACTTATCATTAAATGGTTGGTATTTTGTTTCAATTACTATTTCCCCTGTTGTATCAATATAGCCTGCATTAACATCTTTTCCTTCTTTGACTGTCACATATGCTAAGCCTTCACTAAAGGAAGCTATTTCATTAAAAATGGGTTCGGCTATTAAATCTCCATTAGCATTTATTAAACCGTAGAACCTTCCATTCACTGTTGTCTTATGAAACTTGTAAAGCTTAATATCATTTTCTCGACTAGATCCGTGCTGTATAAGAAAAAGTAAAAATGTAACTGTTAGAATAAAATTCCTTCTCATATATTATCTTGTCTTTTTAGCATTAAACTATAAGTCCAAATATTTATCATTAAACTCTCAATAAAATCACAATTATCAGTCTGTTAATTTATTTTTCAGCATAAGGAATATTAGTGTGCTAAGTATGAATTAGTAAAAAAATCCATGTTCATTAAATACTTGGTATCTTTTTCTCTTGATTGAACTTCTTCCTGTTTAAAATTATCTTCAATTTGAGTGAACTTATTAAAATCTTCTGGACAAATTTGTGTTACCTTTTCTTGACTTTTCTGATTAAAAAGCAAATAGAAAGTATAACTAAGTCCTAAAATAATAGTTGCTGTTGCAGCTATCTCTAAGAATTTAAAGCCATTTCCCATATTTGACTTATTCCCAATATTTTCTGCTTTAAATCTACTTAGTAGAGATTCCTTAATAGAGTCGTGAGGTAAACTAGTTTCGCCATCTAATTCCTTAAAATTATTTATGATTGCTGAATATTGTTCTATTTCTTCATCATTTAAATTATGTTTAAGAAATAATAACTCTTCGTTTGATAGCTGGTCAGAAGATTTCTTTTGTATCAAGTCAAAAATATCTGAATCTTTCATTGGACATAAGGGTTAAAGTGTTTCAATTTTTTAGCTAGCTTCTTTAAGCTATAAAAAATTCTGGATTTTGTGGTACCTTCAGAGCAGTCAAGAATTTCGCTTATTTCTCGTATTGATAATTCGTACTTAAATCTCAAAATAAAAGATGATTGATGTTCGTGGCTTAATGTATTCAAAGCTATCCTCAAGTGCTCTGAAAAAATAGATTCATCTATTTTCTCAGAGCTCATCCCAACATTGCTAACTAAATCATTTAATTCAAAATTATCTATTTGCTTATAAGTCCTACTCAATTTTCTATATTCATTTTTACACTGGTTGTGAGCAATCGAATAAATCCAAGAAGAGAATTTTTTTGACGTATCAAAAGATTCACCTTTTCGAAAGAGTTTCAGAAAAAGTTCTTGAAGAAAGTCTTCTGCCTTTTCCCTATCTCTTAGTTTAGCGTAAAAGAATTGAAAAAGAGATGCAGAATATCTATCGTAAAGCATTTCAAATGCAAATACATTTCCATTATTAATTAAAACAACTAACTCTTCATCAGTTTTATATTCATCTTCTTCGTTATTTACCATTCCTGCTCTTCTCTTCGAAGTCAGTATTAGATGGTGCATCTAAAATAGTTCTTCCCGTTTTTTCTATTTCATCGTTAACTACTTCAAAATTAAAATTATCAAGAAAAACTTGTCCAGTACCGGACAATAAAACACCATAGCTAATTAGATAGCTTTCAGGAGTAACATCTAATATAATTTCGTATTTTTCCCAAGCTGTAGTTCCTTTTATTGGTCTATCTTGCATATTGTCAAAACTCACAGCTCTCTTTTCTTCTGTATCTACACGCATCCACATACCAGCCCAATCTTCGACTTTAGATGATTTAATATATGCACTTAGCTTAACTTTTTTACCGTTAAACTTCTTGGAATCAAAGGACTGCATAATAGTTCCAAAACCACTTATTTTAGTGCTTTTGGATTTCAAGTAGGCAACGCTTCCACTTCTGCCCTGAACTTCAGCTATTCCTATTTCATAATCACTTGGGCTAGACCCAGCCAAAAACCAATTTTTTATCTTGTTGTCAATGCTAAATGAAAATAGCCCTATAATACACAATACCGAAAGTAATGGAGTGATTATTCTACTTTTATAATTTTTCATCTTTTAGAGTTTACTCGGTTAATATCATATAATCAAATACACCAATATATATGATTAGTTCAATTATATTTTTAAACAAATATTCAATTTATTATCTGAAATCAAATAAATCTTTAGTTTTTATTCTGATTCTTCAACATTCCTTGAAAGTTTGAATGTAAAAAAATAATATTCAAATTAATTAGTTCTACATATTTAAGTTTAAAGTTTTATGCCTAATGATTAATTAGAATATTTAGTACTTTAATTCCTAAACATTGTTTTTAATGAATAATACCTTGGTGCCTTTTAAAATACTCCAGAAGCAATATTTATTAATCAAATAGCCTATCGAAAGCTTTATAAAAGATTATAGAAATAATTGATTTTAAAATGAACCCTGCACTAAAAATGGTGTATGTTATTTAATAGGTTAATTTAAATCGGTTGTCCATTTGTTGATAATTTGTTCAACCAAAAATATTATTTCAAGTTAGTTAAATGAGAAAGTATTTTCTAGGTTATATTTTGATTGTTTTCTTATTCCTAAACGGATGCTATTTTGAAAAGAACGATACACACAAGAAACTTATTAATAATTATCCCGCCTATTTAGGTGACATTCCATACAACTCTGCTTTAGATGATAAAGATTTTCAATTATGCGATTCATTAGATATAATTAAAAGTCGAAGTGCAGTATCATACATCGGAGGGTATCCGAAAATAGAAGAAGATTGTCGTAGAGTATTAGAAAAAGCTTCAAATAATCATACTTACAGTGGTTATGTATTGGCACGGTTTATTATAAACTGTAAAAAAGAAAGTGGTCGCTTTAGAATCCAATCTTTAGATAGTGCATTTATGCTTCAGCCTTGTTCAGATGCTCTAATTAGTGAGGTTAAAACAACTATTGAGTCTTTAAATAATTGGGTGTTTACTCATTCACAGAATCAAGAAAAAGACCATTCTAAGTATTTAAATTTTTTATTCAAGAACGGTCAATTAGAAACTATATCACACTAGTAAGATGAAATTATTTCTTCACCTAATACTTACTGTTACTTCTCTTAATTTAATTGCACAAGGAAATTGTTTGATATATCCTGAAAATAGTGATGAGCGTAAAGCTTGTGAATATGGTTACAAAGCTATTCAATATAAGCAGGGTTCAAGAGAATCTCTTCAATTATTTGATACAGCTATTGTGCTCAATCCTAATTATGCATGGGCATATTATGAGAAGTCTGTTGCATACTTTAAGCGAGGATATCTAAACGAAGGCATGAACTTGTTGAACAAAGCAGTTGAGTTAGATCCTTTAAGCCATCTAACTTATAGGGCCTACTGGTATTTTAACCATAATAGTTATGAATTGTGCAAAGCAGACTTAGAGCGCTTTTATTCAATGCCTAATGCTTATCAAAAATATACTCCTGGTGGAGGTATTGATATGCGAGTATTTTTAGGATTAGCTTATTCAGAGTTAGGAATGAAGCAAGAAGCTATTAATGCTGTAGAAAAAGCCTTAAGATCATACCCTTCTGACGACTTTATTGGAGTTTTTGACTTTCATATATTGGGAGTCTTATATTTAAAAAATGAGCAACATATCTTAGCTGAGAGAAATCTATTAAAGTCAATTGATAAAGTAGAAAATTTTGCGAGTACTTATTACTATTTAGGACTAACAGCAGACAAACTTGGAAAAAGAGACGAAGCTGTCTCGTACTTTAATAAGGCAATAAATCTATTTGAATCAATTAGTCTAGATTATTCAGGGTATTCAGGGTATCCATTTTGCTTTCCTGTTTCAAAAGAAATGGTAAATGATCAATTGACTAAAGTGTCACTATGATTAGATTATTAATTATTCTCTGCATTTTATCATGCAATTTACTACATGCTCAAAACTATTATTTTAAAAGCTTTAAAGAATCTCAAGGATTAATTTCAAAATCTCTAACTACAATAACTGATATTGGGATTGTATATGTATCACAATTAGACGGTGGCGGACTTTTATTTAGACAAATAGATAGGTGCGGAAAAGTCGTTTTAGAAAGAATTATTAATCACCCAACCAAGCCTCTCACAATAGTTGATATTAGAAAGGATTCAATTGGGGATTTAATAATATCGGGAAACATTGAGTATTCTTCGGGTAGCAACACATACGGGCCCTTTATTATGAGTGTTAATTTAAATGGTATAGTAAATTACTTTAGACTTATAAACACCTACATCTTTACACCCGCGTTAACTGCATATTCATTCATGAGGATAAAAAATGAAGGGTTTTACCTTTACAGCAATTTTGGTGGCGCATTTAATGTTATAAAATTCGATAACCAAGGAAATCTTATTTGGAAAAATGATTTATCTGGTTTGAGCTCCGAAGGAAGAGGAATTGTAACTAAAGATGGAGGAGTGCTAATCAGGTCAGGAAGCACTATTTCAAAGATAAATCCTGACGGAACAATTTCATGGTCGAAAAACTATACCAATCTTGGATATTTTGATTATCCAATAGAAGTTAGTGGCGGGTTTGTATTTTTTAAATACCCTTCCAGCACCACCATTAACACAACCAATCTGGTTAAAATAGATACTCAGGGTGAAATTTTATGGGTAAGTAATAATTTTACCAACTTCAATCCCGAAAGAGGTATTTTAAGAAATAATGGGAACATATTATTTACAGGAGCCGCTCAAGGAGTTGGACTTTTAGAAGCGGACACATCTACAGGGAATATAATTCGATTTAAAACAATAAACCCAACTAACTTTCCTCAATTAATAGGAGAGAGTCTTTTTGAAAATAATGAGGGGGAAATTGTAATTAGCGGAAAAATTCTTTCAAACTCATCAGATAGTACAAGTTTATTTATCAAAATTGATAGTTCATTAGCTTTACAAAGCTGTCCTTCTAATAACCTAATACTTCCGGTAACAACTGGCCCTAACATCACTGCATCTTTACAAGTAATAAGTAGTCTAGTAGATTCCTCTTCAGGTGGCATTTATCTCAGAAACGAAACATTAACTAACAGTTTAATAAGCAACAATTTGTTTGAGACCATTTGTGACTATAATGTTGATAAAGGAACTTTTAAATTAGGAAATGATACTATTTTGTGCCCAAAGCAATCGTTAGTAATTGGGAGTTCTGAATCTTTTTTTGATAAGTACATATGGTCCACTGGTGATACTACGAAACAAATTACAATTTCTTCAGAAGGCACTTATATTTTATCAGTTATTGATGTCTGTGATACGTTGAGAGACACTATAAATGTGGGAATTTTTCCAAATGTTGATTTTTTCATAGGAGATGACACTACAGCTTGTTCTGGAAATTCAATAACTTTAAGATCAAATATAGACTTATCAAATTATCGTTGGTCAACTGGAGAAACTTCGCCTACAATTACTGTTCGAAATTCTGGAATGTATTGGCTAGCTACTGATGCAATCTGCGGTGAGGTTAGAGATTCTATTAATGTTGTATTTCGCCCTACTAGTGGGGGTTTCGAGCTTGGAGAAGATACGCTAATATGCCCTGGTCAACAGGTAATTTTGGGCAATTCAACGCTCAATTTTAATCAGTTCAGATGGAATAATGGAGATACCACCCAATTTATTCTAGTCAAAGATTCAGGACTATATATTGTTGAAGCTTCAAACTTTTGCGATACGATAATTGACAGTATAAAAATTCAATTTGCGCCTTCAGTTTTAGCGGATTTCAGCATAGAACTTCCAGAAGTTAAAACATTTCAATTGGTAAAACTCATTAATAAATCTTTTGGAATCAAAACGGCAAGTTGGAACTTAGGTGATGGCACAATTTTAAAAGGAGACACAATTAACCACCTTTACAATATACCTGGATTATATACAATACGATTAACTATAACCACCTTTGAAGGATGTGAGTTTTATTCTGAAAAACAAATTATTGTACTCCCTTCAGAGTGCGTTATTCCGAATATATTCACGCCAAACAAAGATGGAGTTAATGATCAGTTTTTACCTCGATGTAAAGACATTGATAACTTCGAATTGGAGATATTTAATAGATGGGGCGGACTAATTTATAAAACTAAAAATAATGGATGGAATGGTCGAAATAAAAATGGAATTCACATGAACAATGGTAGCTATTTTTATATTCTTAAAATTTACTGGAACTACGGTGGTCATTCAATTTTTGAAGGAATCGTAACTTTAGTTAATTAGAAAAATTAGCGCCAATAAATAAATCTCAGTCTAGATAGAATAATCTTAGTGATTCAAAATATAAACTTTATGAAAACCTTCTTCTTTTTTCTTCCTTTTTTCTTCTTAAATTTTTTATTTTGTCAATCTATTCAACAAAGTAAAAACTCTGTTCCCTTCACCTTAACGGAATACAATAACATTTCTGTGGAGGCCATTTTCAATCAACAAGACACAGTAAACCTGATGTTCCACATAGCTTTCAACGGTTTAGGAACGATTAGGAGTTCAAAAAATAAATTAACTTCCATCAAGTGGAATACTTCTGATACTGCAGAAAGTTGGGGTGGTAAAAGTATATCACAAAGGAGTAATTATAATAAATTACAAATCGGTGCTTTTAGCTGGGACTCTTTGATGGTAACTCAAAGTGAAAAGTCAGGGCTAGAAACCGATGGAAAATTCGGAGCAAACCTTTTTGAAACTGATTACCTAGAAATAAATTTTGATTCTGAAACAATAATTATTCACCCAAGAATGCCAGATTACTCTTCAAAATTCGAGACTATTGAATTGATAAATCAAAATGGAAGTTATTTTATCGAAGCAAAATTACATATTGGTAATGAGTTTATTAAAGATACATTTATGCTTCATTCAGGTTACTCTTCTGCTATTATACTAGATAATTCATTGGTAAAAAATGAGTCTCTTTCAGAAAAGTTACCTGTAATAAGCGAAAGTAAGATTTTAGACTCCTTCGGCAATGAGCTGATAACAACAAAAACTCAAATAGAAGAGATATCTTTTGGAGGGATAAGTTTAAAAAAGGTTCCTACTTCTTTTTTTAAAACAGAAGGCCAACGTTTAGGAGATAGTATTATCGGAATGGATGTTTTAAAACGATTCAATTTAATTGTTGATAGAAAAAAGAACCTATTGTACCTCCAAAAAAACTCACTGTATAGCGATGAGTATTCTACTTTTCAATAATTCAGATTTATATATTAAAACCTATCAAGTACGTAACCTTTAAGTATTCTATTTGTTTATTAGTTGGTAAAAATGGTTTCAAAAACAAACACATGAAAACAATTCTTAAAGTAATTTAAAATGAAAATAAAAGCAACTATTTTAATTACATTTTTTAGTGTTCAGATACTCGTAGCTCAAAATGAAGACATCCGAATGGAGGCAGTTAAGAATTTCTTTGAAGCCTACAATGATCAAGATTATAAAAAAATGAAAAAACATTTGGCTCCAATGGGGAAGCTTTTAGTTACGAAAGGCATATTAAAGAAGCAAATTGGACCGATTTATGAAGAATTTGGCAAAGCAACAATAGATACAGTAACATATTCCAATAAATATCACTACAGAGCCCAACTTAGTTATGAGAAAGATTCGACCGAAAGAGGCTTTTTTTCTTTCTTTTTTAATCCGAAAGGTAAAGTTTCTGGTTTTGGTGATAGTGAACCAAGCTACATATACCCTAAAAGAGAAAAAACCGAGACTCTTGAAAACGTGGAGGAGAAAATTCTAAGTATAATAAATGAGAAGCACAGAAAAGAAGGAAAAGAAAAATTTAATGGGAATGTATTGGTAATAGATCAAGGTAAAAAAGTCTTCAACCAATCTTTCGGCTTAGCAGACTTTGATAAAGAAATTCCTTTAAACGAGCACACCAGGTTTGATTTGGCCTCTTGTAGTAAACAGTTTACGGCCATGGCAATTATGATTCTGGAAGAACAAGGAAAACTAAGTTATTCTGATAATATCAAAAAATATATTCCTGAATTACCATATGATAGTATAACTATAGAGAATCTGTTAACACATACATCAGGTTTACCTTCCTATCAAAGTTTAGTCGATAAAGAATGGGATAATAAAAGGATGTATGTTACTAACTATGACATTGTTGATTTATTAAAAGAACACAAACCAGAAGTATATTTTAAGCCCAATAAAAGTTTTAGGTATAGCAATACTGGTTATGTAATGTTGGCAATAATTGTAGAAAAAGTATCAGGAGAAAGTTTTGCTTCATTTTTAGAGGAAAATATTTTTTCACCTTTGGGAATGGAGGACTCTAGGGTATACAATACGAAAAGAAGCAAAGGAGAAGTCATTAACAATTTTGCAGATGGATATGTGAAAGATAAAAAAACAAAAAAATACGTCCTACCAGATTCTTTAGATAAGTACAAGTATGTTATACAAATGGACCCAATTGTAGGAGATGGTGCAATTTGCTCAAGTACGTATGATCTGGCACTTTGGTCAAAAGCTTCAAAAGATTTTGCATTAGTTGAAGAAGCAACGTGGAAAAGAGCTCGAACCAAATTAACCTACAGAAATGGTAAGAGACTTGGATACGGTTATGGATTATTTTTAAGACAAGATGAAGGTATCGAAGAGGTAGTTTATCATACTGGTGGTTGGCCTGGATATATTACAATGATAATTGAGTTACCAGAACATGAGAAAACTGTAGTTATTCTTTCAAACAATAGCTATGAAGGTGTCCTTAATATGGCTGATGATATTTTAATAACCCTAATGCCAGAACTAAAAGTTAATTAAGAAATAAACCAATCCATATATAATAATATAACATATAGATTATCAATACTTTATATCGAATTAATTGGGATTGTCTATAAACTATATTAACAACATTTCAATAAACAATGAACAACATTAAGTCCAACCTCTTACTAGTTTACATCTTCCTAACTTTTTCAAAGACTTTTAGTCAGCTAAGTGAACATTCTCAAAAAATGTTTAAGCATCACAGGGCCCAAAAATTATAAATCTGTAATCATTGTGAATGCACCCCGATAGATGTGAATGCACCCCTGATAGAGCAGGGCTTCTATTGCCACAATTGATTCGCATTTGGTAAATTACGAACTCTTTTTTCGTTTTGAGAAGTGTGTCTTAGGAGTGTGCTTTTTAAGGTAATCAATAAAGGGTTTAATAGTTTTAAAGTCAATAAGGAAGTTAAGAAACAAAATCTTTAGAATATCATTTTTAATTTTAGCTACGATTATTATAAACCCTTTTCTGTTCTTTTAATTTTAAAATAGGCTATAAAAGATGGTATACTCATAGCCAACCAACTCAATCTAAAAAGCCAAATACTTCCAAATAAAGATTCTGTTTCAGGGTCTAAGAGTGTACTGATAAATACGATTCCGGTTAAAATACCTGCTAGTAAATACAAATTTTTCTTTTTCATAATAGTTATTTTTCTTTAAATCCTTAATTCTCTTTGAGAACCAATTTTTATCAATAGTTTATCATTGATAATAAGCTCAGCTTCCATAATTCCAATTCTTGAAGAGCATTGAAGTGGATTCTTTTTTTATTCAATCGATTGCTCTAATTTATTGTCTGAAACGCCTGTACTTCTATAATTACAAGGTCTTCATTTCTTGCACTCCAAGGTCAAAAATACCTGTAATTTGAAAATTGTTTATTGAATAATGTGAACGTGCCAATTTGTCAAAATCTCGTCATAATTTTTCTGTTATTAACATTTTTAAATTTATTTAATATTTATTGTGGTTATCGGCTAGAGTATGGTAAGTTGGGCAATTAGTTGCACTTACTTGTCAATTTGCAAGAGCCGAAGCTTTGGTTACTGTTCAAGCTCAAATCTAATTAGCCGAAACCAAAGTTTCGGCGGTGTTACAAATAGGCACTAGCCCCATCACTTAAGCATCATCGCCACATTTGCTATACCAATTGTTGTAATCAGTTTATTGTATTTGCTCCCATATTTTACTACTGTCTCTATCTCCAAAACTTATAATTCCTCTATTGGCGGCTTTAATAAACCAATCAATTCCATTCTGTGAGTCCTTTGCAATCTTAAAGGCTTCATTTAATTGATTTCCATTTATTAGTGTATCGCCAATATGTCTAACAGAAATCGAATCAAAATAATAACCATCCCTAAGTTCGTAATAGAAAATGTTATTACTAGAAAAACGAGTGGTCATATATCCAGGACCATTGTTTATCTCAAGTTTTTCATAAATACTAATATTATCAAATTCATTGGTTCCATACCATGATTCAGGAATGCAAAATTCAGGTAAAGGTTCTCCACTATATCTACTTTCTGTGCTGTAAAACTTATCAGTTACTGTTAACTCAAGAGTGTCTGCGTCATGCAAATATTTTAATTTTTCGTTTACTTCAAATGGGGTCTATTTTAATTCACTTTTAGGAAACCCTTCACATGTGTCTTTTTTACATGACCCCATAAAAAGGCAGAGAATTAATACTCCAAAAAGATATCTCATATCACTTGTATTTATTTTTGACTAACTGCAAATCCAATGAATAATCCACTCAAAATCATGTCGTTATCAATAGTGTTTAATAAGGTGCTCTTATGTTGGGAATTGGTTACAACTTTAATTTATATAAATACACCAAAATTTAGCATAGGTTCAAAAGGTTGAAGAATCTATTTAATAATTACCTAATTATCAAACGTTCAACTATATTAAATATTATAGCAAGAAAAATCATATTGGACGAACTTGATTGTTTATAAGCACTTTGACCTTAGCAATTAAGAAGTTTCTAGTCTCATTTCGAATAACACGTTTGATTGGGTTTGCGTTAATAGAAAACCCTTTTTTTGTTTTGTGGAGCGTTACTGCGGAGTATGCTTTTAACAGAATGGACGAAGGAGTTTAATAGTTATAGAAGTTGTTAGTAATATTCGGAAGGGTTAATAAAAGATGCCAAGTGGAGTAACTTAAAGCTTTCAAGTCTTTAGCTAAGTAATATGTTTAGATGTAATAATTTTAATGCGATAGAAACCAGAATCGGTGCGTTATGAAAAAAGGAAATAAATCATGGAGGAAGCTCAATTATTTAGTGTCAAAGGTTCAAATTACTTTTTAAAGTTAACCGACTGTTCTAAATAAGATCCGAAACACCCTAAGCCTCCGTTTATATTACTGTAAATCTTTACAGGCTCTGTAAATGGATTCTCGCTATCAAATCCTTCTAAAGATTTATGATATTTATAATAAGAGAAATCAGTTGTTAAAAGATAAATTGTTCCCTCAATACCTTCTATTGGTCCTGCAAAAAAACTAACCGTTGAATAAGAACAAGATCTTGCCATAAAATTACCATCATTATTTAAATCTGAGAATATTTCGTTACAATCGCCACCCGAAAAAGCAGACCCTTTATCAATATTCATTTTAAATTGATAATAGTTAGGAATTCCAGGAATGTCATTCCATCTAATAATATGGTTATAAATTAATTCCTCGAAGCCTTCGCTGCTATTTCTAATAGTTGAGTCAATTTTGATTGTTAACTGGTCAGGTTTTCTCAACGGAACCGTAGTAGTAGAATTACAACTAAATTCTTTTCCTACTGAAACAACTAAATTATATTGCTCACCTGCAAGTATCGGAAATGCTTCGTTATTATAAATAAAGTAGGTATTAGAACTATCGTTGAAAGGAATAAGAACAGAATTGGAATTAGATGATATTACTACTGTTGCATTCCTTACAGCCTCTCTAATATCTCTACTTTTGTTATCCCCAAAAAATGTAGCTGATATAAATACCTCTACCTCAATTATTGAGTCGCTTGGGCTTATGTATGAATAAACAACAAGCTTTGGCTCTGCTTTAGGAAGTGGAATATTGTCTACTTCTTTTTCGCAACCTATAAATAATGCAAATAATAAAATTAAAAGAGCTGTTTTTTTTAGATTATTCATTTTTTAAAATTTATAACTGTAAGAAAAAGAAGGGATTATAGGGAATAGTGATACTTGTTTCAGAACTCTTTCATTCTTCGCATTCGTATTAACGTAGTAGAAGAAAGGATTTTTCCTGTTATAAACATTATAAATGCTTATTTCCCAAGTCCTTTCAGCTTTTTCTAATTTCTTATGAAATTGAATTCCAAAATCTAATCGATGATATGGCGCCATCCTAAAGTCGTTTACCTTATTGTACTCATTAAGTGTTTCAAATGTTGAATTATCAGGATTTCTACCAGGTACGTTTGGTCTAGCTATAAATTGACTTACCGGCAGCGTTAAGGCATTTCCAGTGCCATAAACCCATGTTGCAGAAAGGGTTATTTTTTTTCTTTTTTCTTCATTTTCTTTTAGCTTATATATACCAACTAGTGAAGCATCATGTCTTCTATCATATCTTGCCCAAAATTTTTCACCTGAGTTAATAGAGTCAAATTGAAGTTTCGTATATGAAAGTGTATAGCCAACCCAACCGGTAAATCTTCCTACTTTTTTCTGAACAAACAGCTCAATACCATAACTCCAACCTTGACCTGAAGTTACCTTGCTTTCCCATTCAACTTCTTCAATTGTATTATTGCTACCTCCGTTGTCTTCAGGGCTAGGAATTGTTAAAAAACTTGCTCCTTCTTTATAGCCAATTATTTGATCTGATTTCTTGTAATACCCTTCTATAGAAACCGTTAATTCAGGGTTATTAAGATCCTTTGCAAGTCCGATAGCGAATTGATAAGAGCTTTGTGGTGGTACTTTATCAGTAGCAGGCACCCAAAGATCGGTTGATAAGCCTACACCAGTTTGCGTTAAAAGATGAATATACTGATTCATACTAGCAAAAGAAGCTTTTACTGATAAGTCTTTTTTCAACAGATATCTGCCGCTAATTCTTGGTTCGGGCCTTAAGTATTGTTTTCCTTCACTAATAAAATGACTTGCTCTTAGTCCTAAATTAACCTTTAGTCTATTAGTAATGTGAACATCATCCTCAATATAAATTCCACTTTCTATAGTTTTTTGAGTAAGAATGTCTCTTCTAAAATTGTTTAATGCTTTGTCTTTTATAAGAACTGCACTTGGAGTATAGAGGTGATATGTTGATATAAATCCCATTCTGATATAATGACGTGGCGATGGTCGGTAATCAAGGTCAAACTTTATCGAGTAATCTCTTATTCCTGAAGAGTATTCAGATTCAAAATCTTGGTTTAAAAATTTATTTTTGTTTACGGTTGTGAAGTTGTAATCACTAACTGTAAGTGATGTGTTGGCAAATAACTTTTCGTTGAATAAATGATTCCATCTTGCAGTACCGGTAACATTCCCCCAAAAAAGTTCAAACTCCTCGTTGCCAACATTGTAGTTGGCTTGTGCTTTATCCCTTCCAAAATAACCGCTTAAATATAGCTTGTCTTTATTTCCAAAGTCATAATTGACTTTTGCATTAAAATCATAAAAAAAGTATCCGAATGATTCTTCCCTTGGCATTAATGGTTTAGTCAGAAAATCTATATATGTTCTCCTACCTGATATCAGAAATGAAGATTTTCCTTTCTTTAAAGGCCCTTCTAAAGTTGCCCTACTTGAAATTAACCCAATACCCACTTCACCTTTAATTTCTTCCTTACTCCCCTCTTTCATGCTTATATCTAACACAGAAGATAGTCGACCACCGTAGCGAGCAGGAAATCCTCCTTTAGTAAGCTCAATGCTTTTTAACGCATCTCCATTAAATAAAGAGAAAAAACCAAAAAGGTGAAATGCGTTGTACACCGTGGCATCATCCAAAATAATTAAGTTTTGGTCTGGTCCACCTCCTCTAACATAAAGGCCGCTGTTACCTTCACTTCCTGATTGTACTCCGGGTAATAGTTGGATTACTTTTAAAGCATCTTTTTCGCCTAAAAGTGCAGGAATATCTTTGATTTGACTGATCGGAATTTCAATCACACTCATTCTTGAACTTTCGCTAATTTTTTCTCGTTTGCTTGCAATTATCTCAACAGCTTCTAGGTTGTTGCTTGAAGATAATTCTACATCTAATGCAATGTTTTTATCGAGGTAAATTTTAAATAACCTCGGTTTGTATCCCACAAAAGAAAATGCAACTTCCACTGAATCTTTCTCTAATGTGATAGAGTAAAAGCCATAGTTGTTTGCAGTTGTTCCAACTTGTAAACTTGGAACAAAGACATTGGTTCCAACCAATAATTCACCACTCCCTATTTCTTTAATGAAACCACTAATTGTGTACTTTTCTTTCTTAGGCTGTTCTTGTGAGTATACAACGCCTGTTGAAAAAAGCTTTATAATAAGTAGTAATACTAAAGATAATTTCAAGGATAAATTTTTTAGATTATTTATAGAGTTTGTTGCTTATAATTTATAATATTCCCGAGTAAATTATTTAAAAAAAGTAATTTTACGTCAATACGTTATTTCTCACTATTGTTTTTTGATGAATGCAGAAAAAGGTATGATAAATGAAGTTTCATGTATATTTAACAATTAAGAATAATTGTTAAATGGGATAATAAATACTAAAGTGTCGCTTTGGGTTTTATCACATTGAAAATATTTGTTACTAGTCATCTTGTACCTAAACTCACCCTACTTCTAAATAAGAATCATATATTTTTACGCAGACAAATCGATATTCAGGAGGCTACTCAAGAATTTTAATGTTTAGCTTTTCTATTCAATATGGAATTAGATATTACATGATATATTACTCTGAACCCAACAATAATAAAGAGTAATTGAAAAATATAAATAAAAATGTCAGATTTGATATACCCACCAATGTATGGTTTGAATAATAATGTTAAACCAAAACTTAGGAAAAAAGAAATAGTGCCTATCAGTATTTTTAAAATCATTTTATAAATTGAGTATTTGAATTATTTTTTAATCAATTAATCTGTCAAAGGTTTTATAAATAAATTTAGTCGATACGGAATCTTTAATAATTTCAAATTTCAAATTCGTGAATTCTGCTCCTCTACGTCCTACTCCTTTTCGCTTTCTGATATTTTCTAATTTCCCCCAATCATCCATATTTAAATGCAAGATAGCACATAAGCCATCACCTTGAATATGAAAATATAATGATTCTTCTCCATTTTGCTCCTCATACTTTTGAAGCCAATAGGTAAGTTTCTCGTTATCTATTTTATTTAGTTGCTTAACCAATTCATCCTTGTATATTTTTGAATCTGGTAAGTAATTCTCAAAAAATAGATTGTTATTATCACATTTTGGTCTATCACATGATATTAAACCTAAAAAAGAAATTATTCCGAAAAGCAGGTTTAATTTTTTATTGTTCATGTTTTAAATCTATAGAATATTTATATCGATCAACTGATTAGATACACCAAAATCTTTCACAGGTTCAAGAGATTGAAGAATTTATTTTGTAATTATCTAATTTCAGATGTCCCTTTAAGGTAAACAGTAAGTTCCAAATTGAGGAACTTTAATGATTTGATCTCTTTAGTAGCCTAGTCAAATAGATGATTTTCAAATCACATTACATTAATGCAACAGAACCCAATTTATATAAATCAGTTTTTCTTTCCAAAGAAAGGCCGTGACTAGAATTACAGAAACTTTGATTATTAGGTTGATTAAGTATTACTTAATATGATACCGAACTAATTTTTGAATGGTATAATTGCCAACTCCCGAAGGCACGAATGTATCATATATTATACCTATTCCATCAGCGTAAATGGTATATCTATATCGAGGTTTCAGATGGCTCAATTTTCCAATAAATTTTATTTCTTCTACAGAACTTAAGCTTTGAAAGCTACCCGCTGGGACATTTACCGTGCTGTCTTTGTGTTTTATTTTTCGATCTATCGTATACAAACTGTCATAAGAAGTAAAAAACAGGGTTTAAAGAAACTCCTATATTTTGCGAAGAGAAAACTACCTTCCCGTTCGGTTCAACTAAACTAGTTGCAGAATCTTTAAGAAAATAAACTTCTTGAACATATTTTTCCCCATGGTCTGGACGAAACAACTTATAGTGTGTTTTAGAATTTATGACTGTGTCTTTTTCTATGTAACTGCTGTCAGTTATGTTAAGTGATGTTTCAACTCCATTTGTATCTAGTCTATAGCGTTCATAAATCCAGTAGTTTCCAACTTTCAATTGCGAGTAATTTAAATTAGATGCTATAGGAGGAGTAATTCCCTCGTCATCCTTCTGGCAAGCAGATAGTATTAGTAAAAGTAAAATTGGCAAGAATATATTTTTCATTTTATTTTTTTTCTAAAACATCACTATTATCTAAGTATTGTATTTCATTCAGTTTTTTTAAAAAAACGAGCTTTTGTTTTTTCTTAGAATAATATGAACCATAAAGAATGGCTACTTAATAATCTGAGGATTTAGAAGAATAAAAACAAGGTTTTATAAAGAAAGTGAAAATTAGTATTCAGCTAAGAAATAAGTTCAATACCCTTCTTAACGTTCCGGCTAAGCTTTCGGGCGGATTTTATAAGCGCTATCGTGTCGGCCGTAACCAAAGATAGCAGACATGTGAAAAGTCTTGCGGACAGCCGTCAGCCCGACTGAATCTTAGCCATTGTTAGCTAACATTTTTTCTAATTCAGTAAAGTAATAATATTTGGAAGTTTCATAATTCCAATATTTTTTTTCGTTTCTAATCAATTCGCTAAAGGTAAAATCAAATCCTAACAAGGTGTGAATTTCAGCCTCCAAACTATTTGTTGATTCAAGATGGATTCGTTTATCATCTATAAATACCAATGGTTCTCTATTTTCAGGAATTTCAAGTATTTCTCGATATGAAATAAGTCCAAAAGTTTTAATTTTGTTGTCGTCCATAAAGTCAAATATTTCTTTTGTGGGATATTCGTAAATTAAATGTCTGGTGCAATCTTCATAAAAATCACACGAATTATCGGCATTTTTCGAATGGGAATTAATTTTTTCAAAATCGTCTTCATCTATTAAAAGAGGAATAATAATTCCTCCTGATTCCTTAAAATGTACTATTCCTAAAGGAACTTTTATTTTTTCAGAAGTTATTATGTATGATATATTTTGTCCCATGCAATTTTAATGTTAGCTAACTTAAGTATAAACTTAACATGATTTAATGATTTTGAATCAACACAGAGGGTCTTATCAGGAATAGAAATTGTAAGTATTATTTGCAAGGACCAATTAACAGATCCAAAATCTACATGCTTTATAAACTTCAAGTCTTTAGCTGCATGAAGGTGTTAGAATTTAATATTTTTAGAATCAAGCATTATTAATGCCATAGAACCTTCAGCGTAACTCAATTTGATTTCTTTATATTTATTCGATTAAAAACATATCATTTACTCAGATTTGCGTTTAATATATTATAATATGAAAGTTATAAGAAATTAGAATCAAAGATAGATATGAATTTTATTACCTTGAATGGTGTTTAGTAAACAAAGGGATGAGCTTGCTCGTACTTAAAAGACACACCAAGGACAGTAGAAGTATAAATTGAGATGTTAAAGTAAAATGAAGGAACTTAAAAGAGGTGAGTTTTTCGGCAGTCATTATCAGAAGCTAGATTTTAAGGACATTACTATTACAGATACAGAATATACCCAAAGCAAAGTTGATTGGCATTTTCATGAAAATCCTTACTTCACATACCTTCTTCAGGGAAAATTATATGAAGCAAATAAAAAAGAAGAGTATTATTTAGAGACTGGAAGTTTATTATTTCATAATTGGCAAGACTCACATTATAATATAAAACCAAAAGACTACACAAGAGGATTTCATATCGAATTGAATTCAGCTTGGTTTTCAAAACATCATATTTCTTCATTTGATTTCGAAGGTAGCATCAAATTAAACAATCCTATCATCAAAAGCTTAATGAATCAAATCTTTGTAGAAACTAAGATAAATGATAACCAAAGTCAAGTAAGTATTGAGTTTTTAATGTTAGACATTTTCGATAAAATTGAATTTCAGAATACAAATAAAATCAGAAAAAAACCTAGTTGGGTTAAAAAACTAAATGAGATTCTTTTAGAAACAGAAAAAGAATACACCTTAACCCAACTAAGCGAGAAATTAGCCATCCACCCTGTTCATTTGTCAAGAGAATTTCATAGATATTTTGGAACAACATTTGGGTATTATCTTCGACAATTGAGATTAAACAAAGCGATTATGCTTATATTTTCGAATAAATTCTCAATGACAGAAATTTGTTACAAATGCGGATTTTATGATCAAAGTCATTTTATTGCAACATTTAAGTCGTTTTATAATATAACCCCTTCATATTTCTTAAGACAGATTTCTATTAAAAGCTAATTATATACAATTCCTTAGGTTTATTAAACTTTATCTTTGCAGCTAACCTAAATTAGATTGCATGCGAATTGGATACATCTTCATACTCTTCTTATTTATTTACCTATCTGGTGGGAATATTAACTCAGTCCAATCAAAAGAAATAAAGAACTTGATTTATTTAGAATCAAATGACACTTTATTTTTCTCAAAACAAGATTACACTCAGTATAAAAATTTAGGAATTAAATTCACCGATGAATTTATTATAAACGAAGATGAATTTCTAAGTATTCATTTTACTTTAGATAAGCCATTAATTCAAAGTCTTCAAGATTTAGCACCATCTTTGAGTGACACCCAATTATTAGAGGTTGGGAATTTCCAATTTTCTTTTTTGGTGGATGAAAAGTTAATTTATTTAGAGAATTTAAATAAGGGTGCAGGACTTCCAGAATCTAAAACAAAACAGCTACATCATATTATACCCTTGGTGACTCCAAAACAAATTGATTTTTGGGGTTGGTTTTTATGGCTTAAATTTATGAAAAAGGGTGGGGGACAAGAAGTATTGGATAAAGGCACTCATACCTTAAAAATCGAAATTAGGCCTTACATAAACGAAGAAAACCCAATAGTTGGAAAAATAATTGCAAATGGAACGTTGAATGTTACAACTTCAGAAAAAAAATATAAAAAAATTAAGAAGAGATTAGTGTCCATTCAAAAAATACAACCAAAAAGCGGATGGAAGATTTCTTCTGCAAAATACGATAAGAATAAAATTGAAGAACTAAACATAAAAATTACTCAAAAACGATTTGAAGATATCAACGGTATTGTAGTTATCAAAGAAGGAGAATTATTGATTGAAGAATATTTTAATGGAGAAACTAGAGAAAGTCTGCATGACTCAAGATCTGTAGGAAAATCTTTTGCCTCTACTATCATTGGAATTGCCATTAAAGAGCAGCATATTAGTTCTGAGAATGAATTGCTGAAAAATTTTTATAATTTAAATTCTTTTCAGAATTACAGTAGTAAAAAGGATTCTGTAACATTAAAATCCTTACTTACAATGAGTTCTGGGTTTCTTGGTGATGATGGAGATTATAGTAGCCCAGGAAATGAGGAAAATATGTACCCAACAAAAGATTGGGTCAAATTTGCTCTTGATTTACCAATGGAAGAAAAGAAGCTAATCGGCAATGATTTCGACTATTTTACAGCTGGAGCGGTAATCTTAGGGGATATAATACATAAATCTGTTCCGGGTGGCCTAGTTTCATTTACTGATGAAAAATTATTTAAACCCCTAGGCATCACGAAATACAAATGGGAATTTACTCCTCAAAATGTCGGAAATACTGCAGGTGGGCTAAGACTAAGAGCTATAGATTTTGCTAAGTACGGACAGTTATATAAGAACGAAGGAACTTGGAATGGAAAACAAATTTTAACAAAACAATGGGTGCAAGAGAGCTTAAGTAAACAAGTAAAACTACCATTAGATGATGTTTATTATGGGTATCTGTTTTGGAACAAAGTCTATATTGTTAATGGAGTTGAATATGAGGTCTCATATAGCTCAGGTAGAGGCGGGAATAAGATTTTTATTTTTAAAGATATTCCCATTGTAATTGTAATTACCGCTTCAGCATATAATTCACCTAGCGCTCATGTTAATGTTGATAAAATGATGATTGACTATTTAATCCCAGCAATAGTCGGTGAAAAATTTTAGCAATAAATTTTAATAAAATAAACTAAATAAATAGGGTTTAATACCTTGATTTGTTTAATAGTAGTCCTTTAAAAAAACAAGTTTCAGATTGAACCATCTATTAAAATTGGTGTATATAATTATCCTTTTAATACTGGTAATTCGATATATCATATGTATGTACTGCCATAATTAAGTCCCTTACCAAAGCGGCCTAGAATAGGTGGAATGCAAAAAGAAAAGAATCATTTAGCTTAGCGCATTTTGTCATCAAAATTATAAATATACGTAAAGAATTTTATTTGTTAATAACTAACACTAGTGGCTTAATTTTAATAAATAATGAATAATTTTAATGAGACAAGTAAGTCTTTTTTAATTACTATACAGCTAATTGTTTTCTCACTTTTAATCACAAATGGTCAGAATACTAATTTATCTAAAATTGACACTTCCCAAACTTATATAATTACTGGAGCTGAAAGGACGGAAAAATATTTACAATTAATAAAGGGTAAAAGGGTAGCTATTATGGCGAACCCTACAACCATTATTGGAAACCGTCATTTAGTTGATAGCTTGCTTCTTCTTGGTGTTAATATAGTTAAGATTTTCGGGCCGGAACATGGTTTTCGTGGAAATGCTAGTGCAGGTATTGAAGTTAATGATGAAATTGACAAGATAACTGAGATACCGATAATCTCATTATATGGCAATAAGAAGAAGCCTAGCAAAAAGGATTTAGTAGATGTTGATATAGTTATTTATGATTTACAAGATGTAGGTTGTAGATTTTATACTAACATCAATTCATTGGCTAACTTGATGGAATCATGCTATGAAAATGATAAAAAACTAATCATTCTAGACCGACCCAACCCAAACGGATACTTAATAGATGGTCCAGTTCTAGACATGAAGTTTAAATCAGGGATAGGTCAATTTCCATTGCCTATTTCACATGGTCTTACTGTAGGCGAGTTTGCTTTGATGGCAAATGGAGAGGGCTGGCTAAAAAATGGCATAAAATGCGATATTGAAATAATAAAATTGGCAAATTACAGGCATGACATGCCCTATGAGTTACCAATCAAACCATCACCCAATCTCAATACACAACTTTCTGTTTTACTCTACCCTTCAACCTGTATGTTCGAAGGTACTTATCTAAATCATGGCCGTGGCACTTACTTCCCATTTACAGTCTTGGGAAGTCCAGCCTATAAAGATATATATAAGTTCAACTTCACTCCACAAGCTATAAAGGGAATGGCAGAAAAACCCATTTTTGATGGGGAAGTTTGTTATGGGATTGACCTCCGTAACTTTGACATAACTGAATTGAGAAGAAAAAAACAAATTAACATTTCTTGGATTATAGAGCTTTATAAAACACATCCAAATAAGGAGTTATTCTTTAACTCAAGCTTAAGCAACCAGATGGGTAAGATTGAAAATCTTATCGGCTCAGGACTTTTTAGAGATCAAATCATCAACGAAATACCAGAAAGTGAAATTAGAAATAGTTGGGAACCTGAACTGTCCAGATTCAAGTCAATGCGTTTAAATTATCTACTTTATCCGTAATAATTACAATAGACACTTATGAGAAATATATTACAAATAGTATTATTGATCCATATTTTACTAGGCTGCAATCCTAATAAACAGACCTACAATAGTTACGAATCAGAAACATTAAAAATCGAGCAGATTAATGAAAATATTTTTGTGCATATATCCTATTTAGAAACAAAGAATTATGGAAAATATCCTTGTAATGGAATGGTTTATATCAAAGATAATGAGGCAATAATTTTTGACACGCCAACAAATAATAAAGCATCAGCCGAATTAATTAATTGGATTGGAAACAAGGCTATTAAAGCCGTTGTGGTTACCCACTTTCATGATGATTGCTTAGGTGGATTAGAGGAATTCCATTCAAAAAACATTAGATCCTTCTCCACTATTCGAACTATTGAGCTTGCGAAAAATAATAACAAAAACGTTTTACCTCAGACTGGATTTAAAGATAAATTAAAATTGAAAATTGGTAACGAAGTTGTATATGCGAATTATTATGGAGAAGGACACACAAAAGATAATATTGTTGGAGTTATCCCAAGCGAAAAAACTTTGTTTGGTGGATGTTTAATAAAAGAATTAAACTCATCCAAAGGAAATCTGGTAGACGCAAGCACAGAAAATTGGGCAAGAACAGTTGAGAGAATAAAAAGTGAATTCCCCGAAATAATAAACGTTGTGCCTGGTCATGGAAAAATCGGTGGAATAGAGCTTTTAGATTACACTATTAAACTTTTTACCATTAATTAATCTTAAAAGGAATGCAAATATGAATAATCTAAAGTTCTTTCTATTTCTAGTATACACCCTCATGACTTTTTCAAATACTTATGGTCAACAGAGTAAGCTTTCTTTAATAGATTTTTATAGTTATAATCCAGAAATAGAACATCAAGTAGATATTATCTTTAGTAAGTTAAATGATACAACACGAGTTGCACAAATGATTGTAACTTCTGCAGGAGAGCTAGGTAAACCAGATAATTTTGTTTTAGAACTTGCTAAAAAGAATAAAATTGGAGGAGTAGTTTTTCTCAAGGGTGCAAAAGAAAATCATAAACATTTGATTGATAGCCTAAATAATATTAGTGTTTCTCGTAACCAAGTTCCATTGTTATTCTCTATTGATGCAGAGCCAAGTTTAATAAATGGGAGGTTAGAAGGTGTTAACCCAATAATGCAAACCATTGATATTAAAACGATTAAACAAGCTAATTCAGTAGCTTTAGAAATCAATACTGAATTGTTAAAACTTGGTTTTCGTCAAAATTTTGCTCCAGTCTGTGACATTAGTCCTAAAAATGAGGCAATAAAAAACAGAAGTTTTGGCAGCGATAGAGAAAAAGTAGTCCAATTAAGTAAAGCTTTCATTCAAACTACCCAAGCTCAAGGAATTATTGCTACTGCGAAACATTTTCCAGGTCACGGATTAGTTGAAGGCGATACTCACAAGCAGTCTGTCTATATTAATGGAGAATTAAAAGAATTAGATGTTTATCCTAGATTGATTGATGCAGGTGTCATTTCAATTATGACATCTCATTTAACAATAATCAACAATGAAAAATATAACACCAATAATCTACCTGTAAGCTGTTCTAGAAACATAGTAACTGATTTATTGATAGAAGAATTAGGGTTTAAAGGACTTATAATAACAGATGCTTTAAATATTATGAAAGCGGTTACCATAATTGATAATGCGCCACTACTTGCTTCAAAAGCAGGAAACGATATGCTTTTAATGCCAATTGATGAAACAATAACAATCTATTCAATTCTTACCGAAATGTATAACGATTCCATTTATAAACAACAAGTTTATAAATCGGTTAAAAAGATTATTCGCTTAAAGCTATTTTTAGGGTTAATTCAATCATGAAAACAAAATTTTTAATCTTATTTCTAGTTTTATTATTGATTTCTTGCAGAATACAAATTAAAGATGATTCTAAATTTATAATATTTCTTCATAATAGGTTTTTAGAAACTCATTCACTAGAAGAACTGCACCCCGAATATGGACGAATGGAGTATAAAAAAATTTTAGCGGAATTTGTTAAAGCTGGACTAAATGTTATTAGTGAAAAAAGAGAAGGTAACGTTAATGCTCGAGAATATGCAATAGGAGTTATTAATCAAATTGACAGCCTAATTTTAAAGGGGGTTAAGCCAACGGATATTACGATTGTAGGTACATCAAAAGGAGGATACATAGCTCAATATGTTTCGACTTTAGCAAATAATCCAAAATTAAATTATGTTTTTATTGCAAGTTACAGGAATATCGATATTCAAACGATTCCTGAAATCAATTACTGTGGTAACATACTAACAATCTATGAAAAGTCAGATACTTTAGGCGTTTCCGCAATTGAAAGAAAACGAAGTTCAAGCTGTAAAATTGAGATTTTTAAAGAGATTGAACTTGATACAAAAATGAAACATGGATTCATATTTAAACCGTTAAAAGAATGGATTGAACCAGTAATAAATTGGGCGAATGGAATTTATGAAATTAAATAATCAGATAAGCAAACGAAATATTGGTATTGATATGCTTCGTGGCTTAAGTATTCTATTTGTAATATTGTTGCACTTAAACATACATTTAGGATTTTCAGAAACATTCTTAAAAGAATTATTGCCTTTTAAATTATTTTCTTTTCTCTTTTGGAGTGGATTTTACGGTGTTGTCGTATTTTTTACTTTATCAGGCTTTTTGATTACAAGTTCAATCTTAAAGAAATGGAGGAGTTTATCCAAGATAGAATTAAAAACTTTCTACTGGTTTCGTTTCTCTAGAATTATACCTTTACTAGTTTTATTAATAATAACCCTTTCAATATTACATCTAGCAAATGTTGAAGGGTTTATAATAAACACAGAACAAACATCACTAGTTAGAGCGATATTTTCAGCGCTTGCTTTCCATGTTAATTGGTTGGAAATAAAAGTTGGTTATCTACCTGCTAGCTGGGATGTTTTGTGGTCGATTTCAATAGAGGAAAGTTTCTATTTATTTTTCCCAATAATATGCTTATTCTTAAAAAGAGAATGGCAATTTGTTATATTATTGATATTATTTTTGGTGCTTTCTCCTTGGGCTAGAACCCACCTGTATGTAGGTAATGAGCTTGCTGATAAAAATCACTTAGCTTTTCTAGATTCGATAGCCTTGGGTTGCATGACATCAATAATTATAAATAAACTAACTATTCCTAAATGGCTAATCTGGATTTTTTTAATCATTGGATGGTCCATGGTAATTTTAATTTTTGTGTTTAAAGGGTTAGTATACAAAGCAGGATTGGTAAATTATGGACTTAATGTTACCATTTTATCTTTAGGAATTTCTATGATTCTGTTTTGGATACATGAAAATCATCTATCAAGAAAAAAAAGAAAATATAAACTTTTTAGTTGGTTAAGACTTATGGGAGTTTATAGTTATGAGATTTATTTAACCCATATGTTTGTTATAGTTTTTGGAGCAAAGGTTTTTAAAGACCTAGCACTTTCTGTTAACTGGCTCATTCCATACTCTCTCGTATTAATTATAATCTCATACTTATTGGGCAAAATAATATTTCATGAGTTTTCAGAGCCTTTAAATATTTGGTTAAGAAAACAGATGAATGACAAAAATCTATAATCTAATTACCATGAGTTCTATAGCATTTATGATTTTTGACTCTAAAACCCTTTATCTTAATTAAATGCGCTGTTAAAGATTTGAAAATTATAAATTTGCTTGACTTGGAATCTAATATATGACACTTAAGAATAATGTTTAAATCTTCAATTTCTATTTTAGCTCTCTATGCTGCTTACTTTTTCTATTACTTGAAGTTTAAAAATTACACTCACAGTGACACTGAAAAAAATAAAACCGTGTTTGTTATTTAAGCAAATACTTAAAAAAATTGATAGTCGAAACTGGGCTTAAGTCCTTACAATTTCAATAATTAAAATGTTTAAGAAGATTCAAGTTTATCTATTTCAACTCTTCTTTCCCTAATGTTTAATCAATTGAGACAATTATAAGCTAGGTGATTATAATATATATCAATCTTTTGAACCTCTTCTATATTTTGGTGTATTTAAGTAATTATTTGATTTAAATTACTTGAAGGGTTAGTAGTGTAAAAATGTATAACAATAAACATTAATTACATTTCAGTCTGAATAATCACATAGAAAAATCGTTAAATATAGCTTCTATAAAATTTACTTTAATCATGAAAAAACTCCTTTTCTACTTTTTAATTCTTTCTTCACAACTCGGTATCAGCCAAAAACTTGAAAATTCAAAAATTGAAGTAAACAGTTTCTCGCAGCTGCAAGAATTAATGAATGATAATAGTGTTAATTTTTATGATGTTGTTGCTGCAGGTAATGATTACTATAATACAGTTGACTTATCAGTAAAAGGGACAGGTCACAAGCAATTCATGCGTTGGATAAATGCAAATGAGTACAAATATTTCCCAAGTGGAAATAGATCAAAACAAGACTCTTATTTTGCAGAAAATCAATACAAATCCTTTATTAAAAACTCTAATACGGATAAAGCACTTTTTAATGGGAGTTGGAAAGATTTAGGACCTTACTCAATAACTAATAGAAATGAATATATAAATGGTACAGGGACTATTCGAAATCCTCCTGTTGGATTAGGAAGAATAGAAGACCTTTATGTTTCTCCAACAGATACTAATTTATTATATGTTTCTACCAGAAGTGGAGGGTTTTGGAGGTCAACGAATCATGGTGTGACTTGGAGTGGAGGAAGTACAGATACTTTACTATCTTCTGGTATTAATACTTTTACGGTTTCTCCAACTAATTCGCAAATAATACTAATTAATTCAAGAAATGCAATAAATGGACATTCTAACGGGATTTACAGAAGTGTTGATGGTGGAATTTCTTGGACTGCTACTCCATTTAATCCTACCAATTTGAGTTTTATTGGGCTAGGAGAAAACTTTACGATTTCAGAAATTGCCTACCACCCTCGAGTTCCAAATTTAGTATTTTTGGCAACGAATAAAGGTATATTTAGGTCTTATGACGATTTAAATACTTGGATTATAAAGCTGGATAGTGGAAATTTTAGCGAAATTACTTTTCATCCAACCAACGATAGTATCGTCTATCTTTATGGACGGGCTACTACTACTACAATTTCAACTTCAAATATTATTTATAGAACTATAGATCAAGGTGATAATTATAGTACATCCAATGTTATTGTTGCTAATAGATTTAATGCAGATACTAAGTTGTCAGTGAGTCCTGTGTGTGCAGATTGCGTATGGCTTGCATCAAGTGAAGGAATTTGGATTTCAAAAGATAAGGGAGTTAGCTTTTCCTTAGTAAATTCATCCATTTATGACAACTGGGGCTTCAAAGTAAATGATATAGACAGTTCCAACATTCTTTCTGGGAGTATTGAACTTTTTAAATCTACAGATGGTGGTCGCAACTATATTCAGGTAAGTGGAGGTGATGATGATAAATATATTCATGTAGATGTGAGGAATATAAGAGTATTGAATGGTGTATTTTATGTTGTTACGGATGGGTTTTTATGTAAATCGAATGACGGTGGAACAACTTGGAAAAGACTCAGTGAAAATGGTTTGGGAATTCGTGAAAACTATAAACTAGGCGTTTCTCAGTCAAATCATTACTTGAGTATAACGGGTTCACAAGACAATGGAGGTAGCATTGTTACTGATACAGGTTGGTTTAAAATTTCTGGTGCTGACGGAATGGAGGGAATAATTCATCCTTTAAATGAAAATTGGATGATAAGTAGCAGTCAGAATGGCGTTAGAAGATCAAGTAAAGATGGAGGATTTACCATGAAAAATGCGACAGTTTCAGAACCAAACATGATAACCGCACTTCCTGCGAATTGGGAAGCTCCTTTGGCTTATGACCCCAATAATCCATTTGTTGTTTATGATTTCAGGTTTGAGGTGTGGAAATCCGAAAATTTTGGAGAAAGTCACACGCTTTTAACAATTCCTTCAACTTTCAACGGAAATGCAATTTCCGAAGCAGAGATATCTTATAATGATTCTAAAATAATGGCGGTTAGTTGTCCGGGTGAAATTGAAATATCAAAGGATGGAGGAGCTAGCTTTTCAAGTATTCAAAGCGGTTTACCCGGTTTTATTATATCAGATATTGCCTTTGATCCAAATGATGACGATGTTATTATAGTAACCTATGCACATTATCAAGCTGACAATTCAAAGGTATTTATTACCTTAAATGGAGGGTCTACATGGACAAATATTACCTATAACCTAGGTAGTATGCCAATACATTCCGTTGTTATTGATCATACAAACGCATCCAATATTTATCTGGGGGGGGAAATAGGGGTCTATACAAAACCTATGAATGGAACAAGTTGGTCATTGTACAACTCAGGACTACCAAACATGTCTGTAAAAGAAATGGAGATTATGTATGGCAGTAATACATTAAGAGCCGCAACTTGGGGCCGAGGTTTGTGGGAATACAGTTTAGTAGGCAGAGCCGATTACCCTGCTATTGTGTACACTACCATAACCAATCCCCCAACTGATATTCAGCCTGAAGTTAATACTGATCAATTCGTTACCTCTAAAATACACTATGCTGATTCCTTAAGTTCCGTATTTATTGAGTGGTCTGCTGATAATGCGAGCTTTGATAACTTAATTACAATGACTAATACTGTAGATTCTACCTGGGTAAGCAATGTCCCAATTCCTCAATTTCCAGCTGGAACAAGAATCTTTTTTAGGGTTATTGCTGTAGGAAGTGCAAACGACACCACAGAAACATTTAAGTATAGTTATGAAGTTAGGCCGTTAAACAATTGCTCGGCTTCAGGAACAAACACATTAAGTAGCTTTTATATTAATAATGTTTCCATTGAGAATATTGATAATAACTCAAATAACACCTTTTATGAAAAGTATACTTCTCCTGTTTTAGAATTAAAAATAGATTCAACCTATACCTTAGATGTAAGTTCTAGCGTAAACTTTTCAACAAATAATTTTGGAGCATGGATTGATTTTAATGCAGATGCAGAGTTTGATAGCTCAGAACGTGTTTTATTTGAGTTAAACTCGGGAAATTTAGCTAGTAATGACTTCACAGTTCCGAGTACCGCAAAATCAAGACAGTTTTTAACTTTAAGAGTTCGATTAAGCATTTTAGATGAACCTTTGCCTTGTGGTGATCAAGTCGGGGAAGTAGAAGACTACTTAGTTTATATTAATGACACGACTACCTCATTAACCAAACTTAAAACAGAAAATACTTCTATTAATATATATCCTAACCCGAACGAAGGGAATTTTAGCGTTGAGTTCAATAATGATGATAATAATCAGGTGATTAGAATATTTAACTATCAAGGCAGATTGATCGAAGAAACAAATCGAAACGGTAGAAGTAAAATTAATTTTAATTTGAACTTACCTGCTGGAATATATTTTGTTTCCTTAGAGTCAAGAAAAAACGGTGTTTCTGTAGTTCCTTTTATTATTAAAAAATAATTTTTTTGACAGTATAACTCTGTAGATGTTAGAGTTTATATAACGGAACATTATATTCGGTTTCTAATTAATAGTAGTTTAAGTAATAAAATCTAAGTTAGAATATAACAATAGGTCAATGCAAAACTGAAAAGTGAGTGAGAAGAAATCCGCCACTAATCAGTCACTAAACCTTTACCACTTATATTATGAAAGTTCCAGTCCTGTTAGCTATTCTTTTTATAGGTCAAATTTCTTTTTCACAAGAGAATAATTATTTTGATAAAAAGGGAATTAGCTATTTACCTAGCTTAAAAAACATGCTGAGTTATGAAAAAGCTAAGGAGAACTTTACTTTTTTTGATATAGATGAACAATTATATAATTCTATTTTTTACAAAGGCTATATTAATGAAAGAGGAAGCAATAGTCACTATTCAAAATTTGATCTAATTCTATTAAAAGAATATACAATCACTTCAATAAAATTTCCTGACTATAAATTTATTTTAAATCCAGGTCTCAAAAAAAGTCAGTATAGCAAACATCTATTTACAATATATACTAGAGATAGCAGTGTAACGACTAATTTTCACACAAAAAATATTCTAATAGAATTTCCAAATAACATACTAATGACAAATGATAGCTTAAATTGCAATTTGTCTATTAATACTGACTGGGGTATTGAACACAATAATATACCTTATACTAATACACAAGAAGGAATTAATATAAAAGAGATCTCTGATTTTAAAATCCCAATTTCATTTATCCCCAATTCGATTTTTACTTCAATAGATTTTAATCAAGGGCAACTTGATTATAGAATTAGAGGAGCATATGATAATTTCTATTATATAATAGAAGAAAACAATCTTTCAAATTTCATTTACAACTACAATGAAATTGCAGAAATTAAAAAACCTAGAAATTATAATAATGCTTTTCAATTTAAACATTTAAAAGGAAAAGTAAAGTTTATCGAAACATTTAACTGTAACATAAGTGAATTATATTTTTTTGAAAACATAATTGCAGGGGTTTTAGAATTTAGTGAGAATCAAAAGGAACAGATTTTGGATAACTTAAATGAAATAGAAAATAGAAGTTATAAAATAGATGAAAACAGAAAATTTCCAAAAACTTCATCATTTATAATTAACGAAACCTTTTTTAAAATTGAACAGGGCTTTAATGAAATTAAAATGTACTTTTTTATAATAAAGTAATTACGATATAACTATTTAGACAGAATGATAGCAATAAATTAAAGCCTTGAATAGAGCAAATAAGTTAAATGAGTACCACCAACTACCCATTCTTGATGGATTAGAATTATTAAATGCAAAATCACATACATTAGACTTTCCTTTTCATGTGCATGACACTTTTAATATAGCATTAATTATAGAGAACACTTTTAATATTAGACTTGATGATAAAGATATAATAGTGCCGGCAGGAGCCCTGTCAATAGTTCATCCTAATGAAGTACACGCCACACCTTGCGACAAAGATCTAGGAAATTCATTTTTTACATTTTATGTTTCACCTGAAGCAATGGCAGATTTTAATGCTGGAAAACCAATCTTTTTTGAAGATAAAGTAATCTATGACCAACAAATTTTTAATGAACTTTATTTTCTTTCATTGCATTTTAGAAATAATGAAATCGATTTTGAAAATCGACTAATCTCTACTTTAAAATTACTTATTGCAAAATATGCTTCCGTTAAACCTATAAAATTCGCTACAAGTAAACTATTTCAGTCTTTCACTACTGAAACAAGTTTTGAATCTTTTTCACTGGATAAAACTGCAAGTCAATTTGGGTTAAACAAGTATAAATTTATAAGGCTTTTTAAGCAGGAAACAGGATTGACACCCAATAATTATGTGCTTTTAACTAAAATTGAACACAGCAAGAATATGTTAAAGCAAGGAAAGCCAATATTTAATACTGCAATTGATTGTGGGTTTTACGACCTTTCCCACTTTTATAAAAATTTCAAACGATTTACAGGTGTCAATCCATTGGATTTTCAAAATTCTTTCCTTATCAAGTAGTGCAATATTTTACAATTGTGTTTATTAAGGTTGTTCTAACTTTGCTTAAAAATTAAAGCCTTTATGAAACAAATCTCAATCTTACTATTCATTCTTTCAACTACTATTTCAAATGCTCAAGAAGTTATTCCTTTTAAATTGGGTGATGACAATCGAATTTACATTAACGGACTGATTAATCAGTCTGACACTTTAAATTTAGTGTTTGATTTAGGTGCCAATATTACTGTTATTAATAAAACAAAAATGGAGGCTAATAATGTCAACATTAAATTTGATACCCTAGTAACTAATGGAGGTGGCAATGGATTTTCTCAGGAGAGCAAAAGTTTTAGAAATCTTGTCAGAATTGGAACTCAAGATTATACCGGGAAAGATGTACTAGGAATATCATACCCCGAAAGTGAAAAATTAGATGGGTTAATTGGTTGGAATTTTTTCGAAGATAAAATAGTAGAAATTGACTTTGAAAGCAAAGAATTATTGGTTTCAGATAATCTACCAGATTATTCCGAAAGATTTAACAAAACCAAATTGAAATTTATAGAGGGTCTTCCATATATAAAAACAATATTATATAAAGGAAAGAAAAAAGTAAAAATTTGGACAATGTTAGATACTGGATATAATTCTAGCTTTAAGGTATATTACAGCACGTCAATCAAGAATAAACTTTCGAATGAATACCAAGTTATTGGTGAGTCTACTAGTTTTGGTACAGATGGCACAATTGCAAAATCTGATTACGTTTTGATTCCAAAAATCAAAATTGGAGGCTTTGAAATTTATAATATGCCTGCAGATATAGTGAAGAAAAAAGTTGAATCGAATATTCCAGCTCTTTATGGAGGTAGTTTATTAAAAAGATTTCACATTATTTTAGACTTTGAAAGAAGATTTGTATACCTTAAGCCTAATAGAAACATTAATAGTGAATTCTAGTTTGTAAAAGCATGAATAAAAAAGTGTGGCACATAACTCGAAATCTAAAAATTATGAAACTCACACTAATTCTTGCATTAACTATAATATTTTCATCTTGTACATCTCAAACAACTATCCAACAAATGATTTTATAAAGGACTATTTAGAGCGACTAGAAAATTCTTAATTCTTGTTGAAAAGGAAGTGCCTGAAGATAAATATGAATTTAAAGCTAACCAGAGTCGCTGAGTTTTGCGGAAAATTTAATACATATTGCTTGAGTAATGCACAGCATTGCAAAACTCTATTTGGTGGGTGTAAAGCAAGAGATTGGAATACAGACAAGGTATTAAAGTTGAGAATAATTCTAAATTGGAGATGATTGCAACAATTGGCCAAAAATTTAAAATTAATAACTTCATTTGATACAACTTGTTAATAACAAGTTGGACTATTTAGGATAAAATAGAATGAAAAGGTAAATTCTTTTAATACTTGCTGATCATATTACTCACCATGGAGGTTAAATTCCTGTCTATTAGAGACTAAATAGAATTAAACCACCAAGATATGTTTCATATCAAAAAATAATGTAAAACGATTAAGAAGGGAAAATTGAGAATTATAAATTGCTTGGTTCTTGCCTCCTAACGAAAATCTTTATGGATTTTCTATTCGGTTTAATTGTCTAACTTTTTTCTCTATTATTCATCTAACTAAAAAAAGTATTTTAGAGTATTTAAATTGGAATGATTAACACTTTATTAGGTTGAAATTTGAGGTTTCAAATTAGCTAATCTTGCTAATCAAGATCAATAATGCGCAAAAAGTATATTCAGACTCTCAGCAGCCTAGATTAACTAGGTATTTTAAAATACATCATCAACGATTTGTTTTAGTCTTGAAATATTCAGTGACCCATGCACCTTGCTTTACCGAATCAAGCTCTAAGATATTTCCTAATCACTCCATGGGTTTAAAGGTTGTTAAAATAACCCAGATCTAGAATTTATCACATGGTCAAAGGTTGCAGAATCCTCTATTTCTAAAAGTAACTTATTTTATAATACCTATTTTAGCGTCCAAACTTGATGTTTTAAAACCATCTATCTAATCACAATCTAGAGATTTTTCAAAGTACCAATGTCTATTAGTTTACTAGTTCGTTTACCTTTATCACTACATTCCCCTTCTTTCTTCCAGTATCTACATAGGCATGGGCTTGCTGAATGTCTTCAAATGAATATGCCCTATCGATTATTGCTTTCATCTTTCCCTTTTCAAAAAGAGTTTTAATAAATTCCAATTGGGCTGTTGTTTCGGTTGCATAGGATAATCCGTCAACAGAAATAAATTTCCCCAAAGGTTTTAATAGGTGTCTACAATATTTTCGCTTAGTGCAACCAACGGCATCAAAAAGGATGTCATAGCGATTAGATTGCTCTTTAAAATCATCCTGGTCATAAAAAATTAAGTTTTCAACATTCAATGCTTTCATCAGAGCTTTACTTGATGAACTACAAACAGCTGTTATTTCTGCTTTATAATATCGAGCGATTTGGATAGCAGCTATGCCAACCGACCCTGTTGAACCTATGATTAAGGTCTTGGACTTAGACCTTTGAGAAAGTAGAGCCTTTTCAAGAAAGTAATGTGCCGTTTGTCCTCCAAAGATTAAGGCAGCCGCCTCTTCAAAGCTTGCGTTATTTGGCATAAAACTAACAGGACTTTTCTCCTTTACGGTAAGATATTCAGCATATGTTCCAAAATTGGAACCTGTGCTCCCGAATACCTTATCTCCTGGTTTGAATTGAGTAACCCTATTTCCAACCTCTTCTACAACACCAGAATATACCGTTCCGATAATAGGTTTTTTTGGCTTTTTAAATCCTAAAACTACTCGCATCAGTGGCTTTAAAATGCCTTTAATCGTAAGGCTTCTGACTTTCACATCAGCAGAGTTTACTGCGGTAGCTATTACCTTTATTAAAAGCTGATCACTGCCGCATTTGGGCTTTTGTACTTCTTGTATATGAAGCACTTCGGGACTTCCATATTTGGTACAAATAACCGCTTTCATTGCCTAAAAATTAAAGCCAAAATGCAGCCCGGGCTCTCCATAGAAAAACTTTGACCATTTGTCATCTTGCTGCTTGAATCCATCTGGCATTTTTGTATGATACAAGCGATGGGTAATAGCAATAGATGGTTCAATGAATACTCTATTATTGAACATTTTAATATGGTAGCCTAGTCGGTAAGTGTTGAAAATTTGAAAGCCATTGTCGATTTTCTGATTGTCCTCATCAACAAAACTTTGCCAAGCACTCATTACGTGAACCCCAGCATAAAGTTTCTTCCACAAAAATCGCTGATAAGCTACAGCAAAACCATAATCTCTAATGTAGCCGGGGAACTTTTCTTCTGGTGCTTCAAAAGAATCTCCATAAGGAATCCCGAGTGGCCAAGAGTATTTCCAAGTTTTTAGCTCTAAGGATACCACATCTTTTTCTGTTAAGCGGTAACCAAAATTAATCTGAGCAAAATCAGGTTTGTTGGTCTGAGCGAAATTTCCTAGGACGAAAAAGGTACTTCCAATAAAATATCTTTTGGAAGTACTGTCTTGTTGGGAGTATTGTGCATTGACATTCAAATTGCTTATCAAAGCCAAGACTAGTCCAATCCACATTACTTTTTTTTGCATATTTTATTTTTGTTAAAATGATTATGCAAAAATGGATTAAAAGGAAGCGAAACTTGTTCACTTTAGTTAAGAAAGTACGCTGTTCTTATTCTTTTCAATTACTCTAGTTCTTAGCCTACTAAGAGATTGTGGTTTAATTCCTAAAAAACTAGCTAACTGATATTGTGGCACTCGTTGTATTAAATCTGGTCTTTTTTCCAAAAGATTAAGGTAACGTTGCTCAGGAGAAGAGACTTTGAAGGCGTCAAAGTCTAACTGTTGTTTAACCAATATTTCTTCAGACAAAACTCGACACATCGTTTCAAATTTTGGGAATTTTTGAAAAATTTCTGCTTCCATATTTGGGTCAGAAACTGTAAGAATGGAGTCTTCAACGCAAGAAATAGTGTTTTTTGAACACTTACCATTTAAAACACAGGAAGGAGTTAAGCCTTCCATTTCTGTGTAGAATGCAGTTGTTTTTTCCTCCCCATCTATTACGTAATATGAACGAATACACCCTTTTAATACAAAATACCCTTTATTTGATTTTTGTCCTTCTTCCAATAAAACTGCTCCTTTTTTGAATGAGTGAAATATATCTAAATTAATAAGTATTTGCTTTTCGTCTTCTGTTAATGAAATATATTTTGAGATGAATTCAAAGAGTAAATTTTTCATTGATAACTATTTTTTAAGTTATAATTAACATCAAAAGTTTTTTTGAATATCAATTGGCTAAAAATCACATAACTTGCGAATTAAAACCAAAACTATTCATTTAATTCTTTTGATGAGTCTCAAATTCCTATTTACATAGAACTAAGTGAACATTAGGAGGAGATTGTTCCGTAGAATATATAATTATGATCTAAATTTTGAGGGCTATTTTGCTACCTTTAGCAATCACTTTCGCTTGTCTTTATAATCGATAGGCAATTTTTAAAAAAGCTGTCTGAGTGAATTCCTTTAAAATATAAGATGTTTGCAAAAAAATGACTAATTACAACAAAATATTTGGGGACCTTTCTACCATTAAACAAGTTAAGAAGAAAGAAATTATCCTTGATCAAGGTAAGGTTGAAAATTATGTTTCATTTATTATAAAGGGTTGTATTACAATACTAGCCAATCATAATGGAAATGAGGTGTGTATTAGTTTTAGTATCGAGAACTCTTTTTTCAGTTCATATGTTTCGTTTTTAACTAGAGAACCTTCAATATATAAGGTTCTGGCAATAGAAGATACTGTTTTTGAACGAATTGATTACCAATCTCTTCAAAAAGCTTACTTAATATCTGGAGACCATCAAAAAAATGGAAGAATAATTGCTGAACAGCTTTATATTAAAACAAATAGGAGGACCTTTTCTCTTATTTCAAAAACAGCAGAAGAAAGATATATTCAATTTATTGAAGAATATTCAAAATATTTACAACGTGTCCCATTAAAATATATAGCTTCATATATAGGTATTACACCAGTTAGTCTTAGTCGGTTAAGAAATAAAATAATGAATTCCCAATTTCTTATCATTTGTTAATAGAATTAAAGTTTAAATCTCTTTTGTTTGTGAAACAAAATAATTTAAAGGACTTCTATGAAACAAAATCTTTTCCTAACATTTTTATGTTTTAACATATTTATTAATCTTTTTGGGCAATTCGATGAACGTTTTTACTACCCATCAAAAGAGTACAGACCAATTGAAGGTTTAAATTATGAAGATATCTTTTTTGATATTGATACGATAACGTTACATGGGTTGTTTTTAAAATCCGATACAATTGCTAAAGCAACCATAGTATTTTATATTGGTTCGGGAGGCAATATTTCAACCTATACATTTATTACAAGGCCACTTGTTTCAGCAGGATATAATGTTTTTATGCTTGATTTTAGGGGTTATGGTAAATCAACTGGTAACCCAACACATATTAATAGAGCGTCTGATGCTCAAATAGTTTTAGATTCAATTTTAAAAATAGAGGGAGTTAAAGATAGTCGCGTTATAGTTTATGGTGCATCAATTGGAACTCAGATTGCCGTTAAAATAGCTAAAGATAATCAAGACGTAGTTGATGGTCTAATATTGGACTGTCCTATGAGTTCTTTTACTGACATTGCGATAGCATCTTCTCCTGAACAACAAAAGGAAGTTATAGAAAAATATGTGACATCACCATATTCCGCAAAAGAAGACATAAAAGACATTGAGGATATGCCAAAAATGATAATTCTAAGTAAAGAAGATGAAGACATTCCATTTAAACAAGGAGAACTAGTCTATAATAATGCAAATCAACCAAAAACGATGTGGTTATATGAGGGAAAACATCTTGAGTCTGTCATATTAGATGAAGAACTTTATATTAAGAAAATTTATGATTTTACAAATTCACTGACAGATATTTTAACTCATAAAAATTACAAACTTAGAGTACAAGTTAGCAACTTAGAAAATAACCTTGGGCAAGTTGTAATACAATTAAATGATTCCCTAGGAAATAGTATAGATTTTAAGATGGCAAATATTGATAATAATCAATGTGAAATATTATTCGATAGTATTTTACCTGGTAAATATACTATCACATATTTCCATGATGAGAATAACAATGGAAAGTTTGATGCCAATTTTATGGGTATTCCAAAAGAAGGATATGGATTTTCAAATAATGCTTCAGGAAAGTATGGCCCGCCCGCTATAGAAGAACAAATATTTATAGTATCTGAGAATACATTAGTGCAATTAGAACCATTTTATTGGTAAGCTAAATGTTTTTAAATAGTGAAAACAACATTCTAGTTTTATTGAATAGGCTATACTGTAATTAAAAAATAATTTTATTACAACACTCTGAAAAATGGGCATCCTATTTAAGTGAGCTTTTATTAAATCTAGAGCTAAAGGGAAGGCTTTAATTTTATTAATCAATAAGCTCAGATTATTTGAAAATAATCAAGTTTATCTAATATGATGTTTATTGCTTTAATAATTGATATAGTTGAATGCTTGATAATTAAGTGATTATAAAATTTATGCTTCTTGCCTTTGAACCTACTCTAGATTCTGGTTTATATATTTGTTTATAGTGATTAGAAAAAAGTTTTGAAAAATATGGCCAATTGAAAACAAAGGTTAAATTTCGAAAGTATTTATAACTTAATTAATCTAATAAATGAAATATTTTGTCAAAGCAGTCTTAATTTTTTTCAGTACGAATGTCTATTGTCAATTAAATACACCTGCTTTAACTTTTCCTTTGGATAGTTCTTTAGAACAGCCAACTAACCAACAATTGCAATGTTCTATTGTAAATTCTCTTACAAATCCTTCTAATTATCAATTTGAGCTCGATACTACTCCCAACTTTAATTCTACACTTCTTCAAAGAGCGAATGGAACTCAATACCTTGCTTTTTCAAATCCTAAACAAATAAGAAAATCAAAT
>JAUIMG010000014.1 GCA_030433355.1 Bacteroidia bacterium
CCGCATGTTTTCTTAGCCGATGTTGTGTGTAGGCTTTTTTATTTTTTCTTTAATCAGTCCGACAATAATCAGTGGTAAAGTCACTAAAATTCCGATAACCATTATTGGTACGAAGTATGGATAGTCTTGGTAATTCGTGCTTTCTGTCAAAAAGGTCAAATAAGCCATGAAGAAAAACACGGTCAAAACTGTCCATAATATTTTAAGTCCTGTCCTTTTCGAAAAGTAAAATGCTATCACTGTTAGAATACCTGCAATTAGGTTGACGTTATTGAGGACGTTAATTTCAGTCGTTGCGAAAAGTTTTTCAAAAGGATAAAGGAAAATTCCCTGTCCTTGTAACATTATCAACTGTCCAACTGGAACGAATGAACTAACAGTCAGAATAAGTAAGGTTATCAAAGGTATTTTAGTGTCTTCTGTCATCATTTTTTCAGCTTACACACAACGTATGGATAAAGTGCATTAATGCACTTTATCTACCTTATGTATTATTTCATTCGTTTTGTTAAAATGCTTATTTCTAATACTTTATCCGTTTTTAAGCATTTATAAACGTTTAAAAACGGATACGTCTTATTTGATATCAAAAACTTCATTTTACTCCTTTAAAAATAATAAAAGGAAAAGACTATATCTATATAAATTCACTCATTTTCAGTATTTTATCTTTTTTTCAATTCAAATAAGTCTGTTCGTCGGTCTTTTAAATTTCGTACACTGCCAAAACGGTTCAATTCTCTTAGCAAATCAATATCTACATCTGCAATCAAAATCATTTCTGTATTGGTAGTAGCTTCTGCCTTTATTCCATTGGCCGGAAAAGAAAAATCACATGGAGTGAAAACCATAGATTGGGCAAATTGGATATCCATATTGTGCACCTTAGGTAAGTTGCCAACACTGCCTGCAATAGCTACATAACATTCATTTTCTATGGCTCTTGCTTGTGCACAATGCCTTACTCTGGAATAGCCATTCTGGGTATCGGTTAAAAAAGGAATGAATAATATGTCCATGCCTTCATCTGCTAACAATCTGCTTAGTTCAGGAAATTCTGAATCATAACAAATCAATACGCCAATTTTACCACAGTCAGTATCGTAGGTTTTTAGTTCATTACCTCCTTGCATTCCCCAAACTTTAGCTTCATCGGGTGTTACGTGTAGCTTTTCATACCTTTCTGTGGTGCCATCTCTTTTGCAGATATAACCTACATTGTACAGCAATTCGTTTCTAATCTCTGGCATGCTCCCAGTGATTACATTGATATTATAACTAATGGCTAGTTCAGAAAACTTCTGTACAATCTGAGGAGTATACTTTGCCAACTCTCGTATCGCTTCCGATTCAGGTAAATGATTGTTATCGGCCATCAAAGGAGCATTAAAGAACTCCGGAAACAAGGCAAAGTCTGAACGGTAGGCAGAAACTGCATCTATGAAGTATTCTGCCTGTTGCATCAGCTCTTCAAAATCTTTATACAATCGCATTTGCCATTGGATAAGACCAAGTCTTACTATCTTCTTTTTGGTGTTGGTCTTTTTGCTCTTTTTCTCATAGTAAATATTGTCCCACTTGAGTAAAACAGCATATTCGTTAGAAGCAGCATCCCCTTCTAAATATCCTTGCAGTACTTTGGTAGGGTAGAAGTCGTTAGACATTTGAAAATTCAATACAGGATCGTGAATCTCTTTCCTTTTTACCTTTTCTATGTATTCCTTTGGAGATAAGGTTTTGGCATATTCATGATAGTTGGGTATTCTACCCCCAAAAGAAATGCCTCTTAAATTTAACTTTTCTGCTAATTCTTTTCTGTAGTCATAAAGCCTTCTGCCCAATCTTAATCCGCGATATTCTGATTTGATAAATACATCAATGCCATAGAGCATGTCGCCATCAAAATTATGTGTTTCAAAAGTGTAATTACCAGTGATTTCTTTGTAGGTATGGTGCTCATCAAAATCGTCGTAATTAACAACTATAGATAGCGCGCAACCTGCCAATTCATTATTAATTTTTATTACCACCTGACCTTCAGGAAACTTATCGATAAGCGCTTGGATGTGAGATACCTTCCAATAGGCATTTGGTATATTGGAATAGGCCTCAATCATAGCTTCCTTCAGCTGTTTATAATCGTTAATAGTTAAAAACTGAAGTTCAATATTTTCGATGTTCTCTATCATTTTTTATAGACTAATAGTTGATTTATCAGTAACTCAATTAGGCAGGAAATGTAATCAATAATACATTCAGTATACAATCATTTTATAAATCGTAGGAATAGTGAAACCTCATTTTTGAGGCCTCTTTTATTTTAAGTAGAAAAAAAGAGGAATAAAGGAAAGCTAGCGTTTATGGACTAACCAAGTTTATGCTGAAATTGAAAAATAGGGGATTGGTTAAACTATTTTCCATAACGTATTCTTGGTCTCCAAAAAAGCCTCTAAAAAAGTCTTCTCCGTTTTTAACTCTATCTACATTAAAGCTATAGTCGTAACGGTAACCTACTTTTGCTGAAATCCAAATAAAGCCAATCAATTGTCTTTCATATTTCAAACGAAAGCGCAATTCACTTCTTCTTATCTCTAAGTCGTTGTATGGCTGCTCTAATTCATTGTCATTACCAATTCTAAAACTTGTTCCTTCTAAATCAAATCCTGCAAATAACATGCTTCTAGGACTAAAGTTATAGCGAACATCACCTCTTGCAGGAAATAGAGTTTCAACGCCCCATTTACGATTGGTGGATGTCCAATTGTACATGATCACAGGTAAATAATTTAGTTCTCCTGCTCTGTAAGTTCTAGAAATTCCAACTGCCCATTGGGTGTAATCGTTTGGTTTTTTACCCCACAGTAAGGCAACGGAATACCTATTGTATTTCATCGGTTGAAAATCTCCAAAAGCATAATCTCCGCTTGTACCCGCAGCTATCCTAGCCAAGAAAAAAGAGGTTTCATTGTATGGTTTGTAAATGGTAACTGCAGCATCGATGGTATTTAAACCATTGTCGTTTAAAGTTTGATGCAGAGGGTGACTTATTGTATTTGGTTGATCAAATTCGTATTGGTAATTCCAATAAATTAATCCTGCTTGAATAATAATATTATTCTTAGAAATCACAGGTATATTGGCCCCAAAACGAAAACCATGGGTAGAGTTAATTTTTTGTGTAGATTCTTCAAATGCTCCAAATGCATCCGCATCCATATCATAACTTCCTTGAAAATCATAACCAACGGAAATTAATTTGTCAGGACTTTTACCACTAACCTTTACAGAGGCAAAGCGTTTTGCACTTTCATCTACAAACTCTAAGTCATCGTAAATACTATAATCTTCCTCTTCTTGGGTTTGCGTAGTATCTGTTTGAGCAAAAAGAGCAGCACTACTTAGTAAAAAACTCACTATAAGTAGTAAGATTGACTTAGAATTATTCATGGTATTTTATTTCTTTTTAGGTGGCATTTTCAACCTTTTCCAAACATCTGTTCTCCCTAGAGCAGAAACACCTATGTAGCCTCTAATATCTAAGGTGTTCTCATCAGTCATTTTTATGGTACAGCTATACGTATTCCCGTTTTCTGGATCGTAAATAGTTCCTTCTGTCCACTCATTTTTACCTGTGTAAACAAAATCTTTTAAAATTCGATAACCTCTTAAAGGGGTAGATCTTAATTTTTCATCAGGATTGTTTTTATCTACTTTAGCTTCCCCTGTTTCTGGGTCTACAGGTATTTTTAACCATACTATTTTGCCGTAGTACTTTTCACCAATTTTATCAATTTTAACTTTTGCTTTTCCATGTGATGGCTCCCAAACACCAACTAGGCGATCCGCCTCAGCAGCATCTTGGGCATAGGAGATTGAAATAAATAGGATACTTAAAAGGGAAGTAAGGAAAATCTTTTTCATTGTATTTTTATTTATGTTTTACAGTCAAGTCTAATTCAATAATTGCGCCAAGCTCATCAGCATAAGAATCATCAACAAAATCAAGGTCTAAAACAAAGCTGATTTTTCCATTTTTGAAGTAATCCACTATATCAGCCTCTTCGCTTACATCTAATGCAGTCTCCTGATTATCAGAACTGATGGGGTTTTTAATTGCAATAGATTGCATTCCTGTGTTTGCTCCTACCAACTGCAAAGAGGCACTGTGGAATGAATCAAAAGTTAAACTATCAGCCTCTCTCAAAGTCACTTTTATACTATTGATTCCAATACTTTTTAATTGCTCTTTACTAACACCTTCTAATCCTTCTATAGATGAAAGGTCTACCTCATACTCAGCAATAAAACTATTTGGACCTGCAAAAAATGGTCCCATAGCAGTAGCCTCTGTATTGATCTGAACTGTTTTTTCAATTTTAGGTCCACAAGCGCCCAATAAAAGAAGACCTAGAGCAATTAAAAATAAATTTAATTTGAAAAGATTGGATGTATTCATTTGTTAAAAATAGTAAAGGATGGCTTTATATTATAAAATCTTTAAAAAAAGACTCAAATTTATTTTCTTACTGCCGTAGTTTTTACAATTTGCTCTTCAACAACCTCGTACATGAATATAAGTTCAAAAGGTTCACCGCTGCCATTAGAGCCTGTAATATATTCATAGTCAATTACCTTATTGTCGAAAACCATTCTATTTCTTATTTCAGAATGAAGCTTTGGAGATTTTTCAAAATAGGCAGCATAACGTTTTCTAACTTCTTCTTTTCCTTTTAAGTAGGGCTCACATTCTCCTAAATTATAGAATTCAATATCGTCTGCTATATACTGCATAAAGCTTTCAATATCTCTATTGTTGTACGCATCTAAATTGGCCTGAACTACTTCTTCAACTGACTTATTTTGAGAATAAACGGCATTAAAAAAGAAAAGACTTATGATTACTAAAATGTTTCTCATACAATTAATTGGATTTATTTTCTGAAGACTCTTTTGCTTTCCCAGCTCCAATAGGAACATTGAATTTTAGGAAAATACTTTCATTGTTACTTCCACTTCTATTTTTATATACATCTGTGAATCCATAGTAATATTTAACTCCAAATGTCATTCCATTTGTTTTTTTAAGCTTATAACCAAAGCCGCCTACTGCGCCAAAATCAATACGATTTATATCCTCTTTATTATAATCTTTAATTCTTGCTTCTCTGTCATCGGACTCCCCGTTGTATTCAATCCATGCATTATGCATTAAGCCTACTTGTGGTCCAAGCTCCATATATATTCTACTAGGAAAATTGTACTTTATCAAAGCAGGAACCATAAAATAATTGAGTACTTGACTATAAGTTCCATCTTCTTGGTAAAGCGGAGAGTTTAAAAACTCTAGATCATTGGACTTAAGATTGTCAACACCTAACTTTCCTTTTACTAAAACTCCAGTGTATAAGGAGAATTGATTTTTAACTTTTATATCAAAATAGAATCCCAAGTTAAAACCATTCAAGCTTTGTTTTCCGCTCATAGCAGAAATCGTTGACCAGTTAAACCCTCCTTCTAAGCCGAACTCTAATCCATCAGAATTTAGTTTATCTCCTAATAAAATACTTATTAATACTTGCGAGTTGGAAGTGAAAACAATGCCAAATAAAAGGCTAAGGGAAATTATAAGCTTTTTCATCATAAATGGATACTTAAAACAGGTTAGAAGTTAAACATGATAAAGAGCAAAAAAACTCTTTAATTACTTTGAAGGGTTAAAATTTAATGCGTGAATCAATGCGATAAATATAAGTCAACTTATGGAAATTACATATTTTACATAGTGATGAATATTCCAAACCTAAATAGATTATTTTTGTTTTTTTTAAAATGCTACACTACATCAAATACAAACATCCTAGCTCAACAGAGTGGGTTACTTTTATTCATGGAGCTGGGGGTAGTAGTTCTATATGGTTCAAGCAAATAAGGGCCTTCAAGGAAAAGTACAATGTTCTACTTATAGATTTAAGAGGTCATGGTAAATCTAAAAGTACCATTTACCAAAAGTTCAGAAGCTATAATTTCAATGTAGTAAGAGAAGATGTGATGGAAGTTTTAGACCATTTGAAAATTAAAAAATCCCATTTTGTTGGAATTTCGTTGGGTTGCATTATTATTAGAGATATAGCGGAGAATTACTCAGAGCGAGTTAGTAAAATGATTATGGGAGGAGCAATTTTAAAACTCAACTTAAGAGGACAGGTTTTAATGCGATTTGGAGCATGGTTCAAGTCTCTTATTCCATACATGTTGCTCTACAAATTCTTTGCTTTTATAATTCTACCAAGAAAAAATCACAAAAATTCTAGAAAGATATTTGTGAATGAAGCAAGGAAGTTGGACCAAAAGGAATTTAAAAAGTGGTTTTCTTTAGTTGCTGAAGTTAATCCTTTATTAAAGTTCTTCCGATTGAAGGATATAGGCTTACCAACCCTCTATATTATGGGCGAAGAAGATTATATGTTTTTACCATCCGTGATGAAGGTTGTTGAGGAGCAATTAAGTGCGCATTTGCATATTATTCCAGATTGTGGCCATGTAGTAAATATCGATAGACCTGAAGTTTTTAATAATCAGGCCTTGAGTTTTATTGCTTAAGCTTCCTTTCTTCTTTTAATGTCATTCCTTGTGTGTACTTCTAAAATTCTTGCTTTATCAGCTTGTACCTCAGGTCTTTTTCTAAACGTCCATATTTTATCTCTCGCTATTTTGCCAGCTTCTTCAATATTGATGATTGGATTGGGATATTTTAGTGGACCAAGATTATACAGAATTTTTTCCATTTCGGTCAGCTTCCAAGGTTCATGAATAAACTCTTTGGGATAACTCCTTAGTTCTGGAATCCACTTTCTAATGAATATACCGTCAGGATCTTGATCATATGATTGCTTGATTGGATTATAAATACGAATGGTATTAATTCCGGTGGTTCCTGCCTGCATTTGTATTTGTGGATAATGTATGCCTGGTTCATAGTCTAAAAAGACAGCTTTTAAATGCTTAGCACCCTTTTTCCAGTCAATATCTAAATGAAAGCACAGAAAGGAAACCAACATTGCCCTCATCCTAAAATTTAACCATCCTGTGGCAGTTAAAGAACGCATGCATGCATCTACCATCGGAAAACCTGTTTCTCCCTTTTTCCATGCCTGCAGTTTCGATTCGTCATTGCTGTATTCCATTAGCTCAAAACCACGATTTATACATTCTCTCTCATACCTATTTTCAACCTCATATTTCTGAATAAAATGACAATGCCATTTAAGCCGACTCATGAAGTTTGTTAAGGACCTTTTATTTTTTGAAGCTTTTGAGTGGTTAATGCTAGTCTGATAAACTTGTCGTATGCTAATGTTTCCCCATGCCAAGTATGGAGAAAGCCTGCTTCCTGTTTGAGCACATTCCAGAGGTTTGGATATGTTTTTAGAATAAAGGCTTACTCTATTTTCTAAAAAGTGACGTAGATTTTTCCAAGCTTCATTTTCTCCTGCTTTTTGGTACTCTTTCGGATAGTTTTTTAATTTATCTTTTATCTTTTCCGAAATGGTAAAGGGGTTTTGAAAGGATATAGCACTTTGTATTTTATAATTTGTTTCGGGAATTTTCTCATGCATTACTTCAAACCACTTTTTATCCCAAGTGCTTCTATTTTTAATTCCTCGAACAATCCCATCTCTTTGGAATTCAATCCAAGAAATTTTATTGCTTTTAAAAAAACTTTTTAATTGCTTGTCTCTTTGCCAACTTTTTAAATTGTCTGTTTCTTGGTAGCTAAATACTCTACCTATACTGTAATTATTGTTAAACCACTCAAAAACTTTGGATGCTTCTGCATAACAAAAAACTATTCCTTTATTTAATGGGATTAGGGTTTTGTCTAATTCAATAATGCTGTGATAGATAAATTGAAGATGTCTTAAAGAGAGAGAGTCCGACTTTAACTGACTGGGCTCTAGAATGTAAATTGGAAGGTAGGGAATGGAGGTATTTTCAGCTTCAAAAAAGGACCTTTGGTCTTTCAATCGTAAATCTCGTTTTAGCCAAACGATATTAATTTCCTTCCTTTCCACAAGAAATAAACAAGAAAATCAAAAAGGAGTTTTACCAATGATGGCTATCCTCGTCAAACCACTTGGATTGTAGTTTCATTACCTTTTCCATAATGTCTCTAACACAGCCTTCTCCGCCATTTTTTGGTGATATGTAGTCGCAAATGTCTCTTATTTCTTCAGCTGCATCGTTTGGACAGCAAGCGAAACCAACTCTTTGCATCACTCTATAATCAGGAATATCATCTCCCATATAAAGTATGTTTTCGTCAACTAAATCAAATTTCCTTTTAAGCTTTTCAAATACTTCTACTTTGTTTTTGCATTTCAAATTCACATCTTCTATGCCTAATTCATTCAGTCTCTTACGTACACTTTCTGAGGTGCCACCACTAATTATAGAAATATGATAGCCTTTTTTTACGGCATGTTGCAAAGCATACCCATCCTTGATATTCATCTTTCTTATTTGGTCTCCATCGGCTAAGGTGAGAACACTGCCATCCGTTAGAACACCATCCACATCAAATATGAAGGTATTTATATCTTCGAGTTTTTTTAGGTAATTATCCATTCTTGTTCTCTTGAGCTGATAGGATACTTTTTGTTATAAGATCATAGATGGCTTGATAGTCTTTTTGATTTTTTAAATAATCTAAATGGCTTTCAATAACATTTTGATCGTTTCTTACCGCAGGACCAGTTTGCACATTTAGCGGTCTTTCTGTTTTTATTTTATTGGATGTTTTTTCCAACAAGGGTCTAATTACCTCAAAAGAAATTTGATGTTGCTTTAATAGGTCATCAGCAATATGAAACATGTGATTGGTGAAGTTATTTGCGAATACTGCTGCCACATGCAGGGCCTTCCTTTTTGCTGAATCTAAAGAATATACTTTCGTTGAAACAGAACGAGCAAGACTTAATAGCAAGTTTTCCATTGCTTCATCATTACCTTCTACACAAATAGGAATAGGATATAAACTTTCCGTTTCGTTTTTAGAAAAAGATTGAACAGGGTAGAAGATGCCATATTTTGTAAAGCCTTTACCTTCAAATACCGTAATAGGTGTAGAGCCAGAGGTGTGAACTATGGGCTTGTCTTTAATATCAATCTGATTGATAAGACCTTCTAAAACATCATCATTTACTGCAAGAATAATTAGGTCGGTATCCTTACTTAAAGATTTAATATCTGTGGTAAAATCACAGTGTAAGGTTTTACTTAGCAGCAGAGCAGAACGCTGTGTTCTGGAATATATCTCTTTTACAATATAGCCTGCGTGCTTAAATCCTAAACCGAAGTTGTGGCCTACATTACCTGCACCAACTATGGTAATTTTTTTGATGAGTTGCTTTGCGTTCATTACTTTGTATTAATTAAAGAATCTTTGATAAACTGCTATCAAAGAGCCTAATACCATCACTATACAGCCAATCCATAATACATTGATGTATGGAAATACAATAGCTTGCATGATGATAAAGTCTCCTGCATTCTTATTTTTTTCGCTTAACAAGATAGTGAGTTTTTCGGTATCAGGATTAATTCCTGCAAAACCAAATTTTAAACCAAGCTCTTCCATTTCATCCTCTATGCTAAAAAGTTGATTTCCTCGTATAACCATAATGGCTAAGGCTTTATAGTTTTCTCCATCCAATGTTTTTGCATGAATATTTAGGCCTAAAGCAATATCATCAGCATTTAGTCCTAAACTATCTAAATCGAGTTTTCTTTCGAAACTTTCTAATTTTATAACTGCATTGCTGCTAAAAATAGAATCACCCATATTTAAAAAGAGGGTATCAGATTCTCGATACATTTCTTGAGAAGAGGAGTCTAAATTTTCTAAATCTGCAAATGTGATATGGGTGAAAATATCTCTATTCCAATAATGTTTTGTAGATGGCTCAGGCACATTTCCCATTTGTTGATTTAACTGCACATAAGGATTTAATGTAAATAGATATTCATACCTGCCTTTAGAATTTACTTTCAGATAATCCATATCGAAATAAACAAATCTATCTTCTTCAATTCTCCTGTCTGTATAGGTTACATAATAAGGGTCCATCAATACGGTGTCTCCTTTTAACAACATTACATTTTCTCTATTTGCATTTTTGTTATCTTCAAACTTGATATCTACAGGACTCTGGTTCTTAGAGATTATCTTTTTATTTCCTGCTGAAAGTAAAGATCCTAGGATAACTAAAGCAAAGCCAAAGTGGGCAATGGCTGAACCACCTTTTTTTATCTTTCCTTTTAATATTCTTGCGAAATAATCAAAGTTGGCTATTGCAGAAAATAAGGAGGTGAAGAGCAGTAAAATGATAAAAAAGTCATCCATTTCTAAGTGGATGATAAATACTACACTGATAACTGCTGCCAATATAAGAGAAGGTAATAGCTTTTTGCTAAGGTCTTTAAATGGAGTTTCTTTATATTTTAAAAACTGACTAACTGCCATCATAAATGTGATTAGAACAGCCAAGGGGGTTTGCCAAGAATTATAATGTGCAATAGGATCCGAAGGAGGTGCTAAAGAAGTTCCGAAAAGCGCATTTATAACAGGAATAGAGGTAGAGATAGTGATTTGAAATGCCGAAATAACTAAGACTAAGGAGGCAATAAAAATCCAAAACTCTCTAGACCAAAAAGCATCGTCTTCACTAGCTTTTAAAAATTGAAATCCATTTTTGAAAAGGAAAAAAAGTGCAACAAAAAGATAGAAAAGTAAAAAGATAATCAATTGTCCCGGTAAACCATCGGCAAAAGAATGCACAGAAGTTTCACCTAATATTCCACTTTTTGTCAAATAAGTAGAATATACCACGGTAAGAAAAGCAAAAAGCGTTAAGGTGAAAGTAGAGAACATAGACCTTGGCTTAGATCTATTGATTAGCATAAGGTGGGCCGCAGAAACCAAAATTAACCAAGGTACCAAAGAGGAATTTTCTACAGGATCCCAAGCCCAAAAGCCTCCAAAACTTAAAGCTTCGTATGCCCAAGCGCCACCCATTAAAATACCTAAACCTAAAATAGCAATGCCAAAATATGCCCAAGGTATAGCAGGTTTTAACCAAGTTTGAAATTCTTTTTTCCAAAGTCCTGATAGTGCATAGGCAAAAGGAATTAATGTGGTAGCAAAGCCAAAGAAAACTGTTGGTGGATGGATGGTCATCCAATAGTTTTGTAAAAGAGGATTTAAGCCATTACCCTCTACAAACTCTAAATAATTAGGGTTGGTAGTAAAAGGTAAACTAATCATATCTACATGCTCTCTTAATAAGATGAATGGATTACTACCAATTTGTATATCAAATACAAAAATTCCGATAAGCATGCAGCTTAAAAAGAACTGTACGGAGGAGAAAACAGTCATTACTGCGCCTTCCCATTTTTTGCTACTAAAGATTAAAATATTTCCTAAGACAACATTCCAAAATGCCCAAAGCATGGTGCTACCTTCTTGCCCTTCCCAAAAACAAGAAAGTATATAACGCATTGGAAGAGTAGAAGAACTATGACGCCAAACATAGTAATACTCAAAAGAGTGAGTAGCAATTAAATAAAAAAGGATGGAAATAAGACCAATAAAAGCCGCGGAATGCAGTCTGTAAAAAAAGCGACCTATATTTCTCCAAGATTGGTCTTTTAAGTCTAAATCAGACCCATTATAGTAAAAAACAGTAGCAAGCAAAGTAGATACTACACTTATGATTACTAATAACTCTCCTAACTTACCTGCTATGAGGTTCTCCCCAACAAATTCTATCATAGTTTACGACTTGCTTTCTGCAGATATTTCCATTAATCCTTCTCCTTTACCATCATTATACTTGGATGGGCATTTCATTAAAATCTTATCCGCGTGAAATTCTTCCCCTTCATAACTGCCAGTAATCACTACTTGTTCAGATCTTTCAAAATCTTGAGGCTTCGCTCCATGAAAAACGACTTTTTTTTCTAAACCACTGTTATCAACCATGTAGAAGGAGAAGATATTTGCATCTTCTGTAGGACTATACAAAATATCTTTTTCTTTGTTTAGTTGTCCAACTACTTGGTATTCTCTACCGGGGTTCATTTCTGCTGCAGTAAAGTCTGCATAGGTAGCTGCATCAGAAACAGTGCTAATAATTGCCCCTATAGAAACTGCAATTACTATAATAGCTATGATGTGTGACTTTTTCATTTTTTATCAATTTCTTTTTCCATTCTACTTAATTTTCGATCAATAGTAATGAGATATATAATTAAACCTAAAAGAATTGCTGTAAGCACAGCAACAACTACATATATTTTTCCGTTAGCTCTCATCTCATCCGCCATCGCAATTTCTTGGGACTGCAGGCCTAAACTAATTAGGAAGCTTAATAGGAATGCTATTTTTTTCATGATTCTAATTTTTCTTCTATTCTAGATTTTCTAATTCTCAAATTACTAATCCACCACCCTAATAAAATCCAACTTATAACAGCAGGATAGAAGACTAGTTTCATATTATCATCTAAATCGTAATTATTAAAACCCGGATTCCCTCCATTACCCGGATGCAGAGAGTCAGTCATTCTTGGCAGAATTCCTATAAAAACAATAAGTAGCACAAATGCAAATATGTTATATACTGCCGATATTCGAGCTCTTTTCTGCTCGTCTTCTAAAGAACCTCTTAAAACTAAATAGGCAAGGTAAATAAGCATCGTAATAGCAGAGCCATTTAATTTTACATCATTGGTCCACCATGCACCCCATGTAAATTTTGCCCAAATACTTCCTGTGATAATCCCTAAAATCCCAAAGATAACTCCTGTATTTACTAATTCAATGGCTTTTCTATCGCTTTCCATACTCCCATTCGATAGATTTTTTATGCTGTATATCATTGATACTAAAAACAAGAAAATCATGGTAAACCACATGGGCACATGAAAGTATAAATTTCGAATACTTTCATACAAAATAACCTGTCTTGGCACATCAATTAATAAGCCTGCAATAACAGTGTAAATTAAGAGAATGGCTGTTACGGTTTTCCACCAGTTTTTAGAAGAAAATATGCCCATTTGAACTTAAAAAAGGTAGCGTTTTTAGCTTCGCCAAAGGTAAGGAAATAATACCGACGCAAGGGCTACAATAACAACAATTAACAGAGAAAGACTGAGGATATAAACACTTATATCTTCCCAACCAAAACCAAGGCCACAGAGCATACTTGCTTTAATGGAAGTAAGTATAGTTGGAAGTAATATTGGAAAACCTAAAATGGCTGTTAAAGTTGAATTATTATTTGTTTTTGAAGCAATTGCAGAGACTAATGTTAAGGTGGCTGAAAGGCCCAAACTACCTAAGACAATAACCAAAAGAAAGAGACTTTTATTTTCAACCGGATTTTCCAATAAAATACTGAACAGGAAATAGTTAAATAGAGCAATTATTAAGAGCAATATGGCATTGAAACTCAATTTTGCTAGAATAAGATGAAAGGGATTTATTAATCCATAGAAATAGTAAAACTCACTGCTACTCTCCGATCTAAAGCTATGGATACTTGCATTGGTAGAAGCGAATATTAAAATAATCCAAAATAAAGCTAGCCAGGTATTTAAATCTTCTATTTGGTTGAATATTAAGTAAGCAACAAAAACAGTAGAGATAACATATAGGAAAATGCCGTTTAAACTAGCTCTTTTTCTATATTCCGACTTTATATCTTTTAGGAATAATGCTGTAAACTCTTTCAATCCATTAGATTTGGGTGGTAAAGGTATTAATTGAATCCAATCCTTATTTATTCTTTTCCAATTCTTTTTCCCATTTATCTGCCAGTAAAGCTGCTTCTGTTGAAATGGCTTTAAAGAAAGAGAAATGACGATTGCTAAGCATTTTCTTAAATCTTGAGTATTTAAGGGGTAAACGTAAAAAAAGCCCAAACTTTTATTAAAAGCTTGGGCTTAAATGATTTAATTGGTTTGGTTTAAATCGTTTCAAAAAGCATTTCTTTAGACTTTCTAACTTTTTCCTGCATGGCAGTTTCGTCTTCTGCAGCTCTATAGCCCACTGTTGCTAAAACTGCTGCAGTTAAGCCTTTTTCTTTCAAGCCTAAAATTTCATCGATTTGCTCTGCTTCAAATCCTTCCATGGGGCAAGAGTCTATCTCTAGTTCTCCGCATGCTGCTAATAAATTCCCCAATGCGATATAAGTCTGCTTAGCTGTCCAATTAGATTTTTCTTCAGCAGTTTTATCATTCCACTTGCTCTCAATAAAGTCTCCATAAGGTTTTAAAGCCTCTGAGTCTATGCCTTGGGTTTTAGCTTTTAAGTGAATAAACTCATCAATCCCATCTCTATTTACATCCGAATAATTGCAAAAAATAAATAGGTGAGAGGCATCTGTAATTTGTCCTTGTCCCCAAGCAGCAGGCTTAAGCTTTTCTCTTACTGCTTTATCCTCTACAATTAGTACTTTATATAGCTGCAAGCCATAAGAAGACGCAGAAAATTGAATTGCTTCTTTTATTTTCTCTAAATCTGAGTCACTTATCTTTTTTGTATTGTCAAACTTCTTTGTGGCATATCTCCACTTCAATCCTTCTAGTAATTTCATTTATTTGTTTTTAGATATTCATTGGTACTTCCATCAATAAGATTCTACTCTTACTTCCGGCTTTAATTTTTACTTGTTCTGTATTCCATAAGCCCATTCCATCTCTTAATTCAAGTTTCTGACCTTCTATTTCTGCATTTCCATTTAGAATAAAAGCATAAAGGCCATTAGAGGGGTCTTTCAATCTATAGTTTACTTCAGCATCAGAATCAAAGTCACCAAGATGAAACCAAGCATTTTGGTGAATCCATACTCCTTCATCAGAAGGGCTTGGGGATAGAATTTGATAAAATTGATTTGTTTTTTTTATGCTTTTAAGTGAAATCTGATCATAGCGTGGAGCAACGTTCTTTTTATTTGGAAATACCCAAATCTGAAGAAACTTCACTTCTTTGTCCAAATTTTTATTGTATTCACTATGGTAAATCCCAGTTCCCGCACTCATTACCTGTACATCTCCTTCTTTTATTGTGGCAACGGTACCCATAGAATCTTTATGTTCTAAATCTCCTTCTAAAGGGATAGAAATAATTTCCATATTGTCGTGAGGGTGAGTTCCAAATCCTTGTCCTGCAGCAACTCTATCATCATTCAATACTCTTAAAACCCCGAAATTCATTCTTTCAGGATTATGATAATTGGCGAAACTAAAACTGTGGTGACTATCTAACCAACCATGGTTAGCATGACCTCTGCTTTCTGCTTTGTGTAAAACGCTATTCATATTCTTAATCTCTTTGTTTGGTAAATGGTTGAATCCTACTTGATCCATTAAACGACTATAGGTTGAATTGTCCTTATTTGATTTTGAGTTTAATAGACTTGGAAATAACATTCCAACTGCTCCTGCTAAAAAACCTTTTCTAAGGAAATCTTTTCTATCCATCGTTTAAATTTCAAACAAAGTTAGATAGGGTTATGCGTTTTAAGAATATTAAAAAAAGGGGAGAACTTATGAAAATCCGACCTTATGACTGCAGTTTGAATTTTGAAGGTGTCTGTCCAGTGCATTTCTTAAAAAAGGCACTAAAGTTTCCAGGTTCATTAAAGCCTAATTCGTAAGCTATTTCTTTGGTAGATAAGTCTGTGAAAAAAAGCAAGCGTTTTGCAGCTATCGTAATTCTACTTTGTATATGTTCTTTAGAAGTTTTACCACTTAAAGATTTTACTACTCTATTCAAGTGGTCTGCACTAATATGCAGTGCATCGGCATATTCCTGACTTTGATGCCATTCTTTATAATTGTCATTGATCAACTGTTTAAATTTTCTCAGTATTCTTCTACCACTTTCAAGATTTTGCAAGTTTTCATCAGGTAACTCGCACCATTGATTACACTTTATTAAAAACAGTTTTAAAAAAGAACCGATAGATTCATACTTCAAAGCCTCATTCGTTTTATGTAAACGATACATCTCATCTGCAAAGGTCTTAAGTTGAATTAGATTTTCTCGATCAATTTTTAGGGAAGGGGTGTCCCCAAAATCTCTAAATAAATTAAGATCATCGATGAATTGTGTTGGGATGTGATTTTTCAATAGAAATTCTACTGAGAATACAATAGAATAACCTTTTGAAGCTTCTTTTTCAATCAGTTGATGAACTTGCCCCGGAGCGATAAAGAATATTTCATTGCCTTGAATTGGGTAAGAGTTGAAATCAATTCGGTGTTCTCCTTTACCTTTTTCTACGAGCAGAATTGTATAAAATGAATGTCGATGAGGTTCGTCTGCTTTTCCTCCATGTTTTTGGTAAATCTCTTCCATTTTAGAGATGCCAAAGCTCAATTCAGTTTGCTCGCGATTTACATTTTCATATGTTTTTACCTCAGCCATATTATCTTCTCATTCCTCCCGGTCTTGCCATTGGCCTTGCAGATGGTCTACTCATGGGAGCACTTGGCCTTGTCGTTGGTCTAGAGTAATTATTGGATGGTCTAGTACTAGGACTTGTACTTGGCCTGGAGTAGTTGTTTGACGGCCTAGTGCTAGGTTGTGTAGAAGGTCTGCTAATTGGATTAGACGGCCTAGTGCTAGGTTGTGTTGTTGGCCTACTTGGGCGAGTACTAGGCTGTGTGGAAGGTCTATTAGGTCTGCCTACATTTCCCCCTCCATTAGTAGGACTGCTTGGTCTAGTGGTTGGTCTATTAGGATTTCTATTTGGAGGATTGGGATTATTAGGCCTTGTGTTTGGTCTTTGGTATCTATTCACTCCATCTCTACCCCTGTAAATTGGTCTTGAAGGAACTGGACGGTATCCAGCTCTATAATAAGGAGGTCTGTAGTAAGGAGGTCCCCAATGGTAATGAGGTCCCCAATAAGAATGTCCATACCAGGCATAAGGAGAACCAAAGCTAAAGCCCATGCTCCATCCATAACCAAAGCTATATGTCATAGAGAAACCATAACTATAATGATGATGATAATAATAGCCTCCATACCATGGGTTGTAATAATACCCAGTTCCATAAACTACAGTAGGCCCATAAACATAAGAGCCATAATAACCAGGTGTGTAGCCAACATAAACGATAGTTGGTGTTGTTTCATAGATATAAACATATTTGGTATTGTATTTAGGGTTTTCAGCAGGGATTTCATCTATTTCTTTTGGTCTTTCTTCTGCCACTTTCCAAGGTCCTTTTGCAGAGTAAGAGATAAACCAAATAGCATTGTCGCATAAGAAATACCGATCACCATCTTTAAAAACGGAGCTTTCCGTATTTAATGCATATTCCAACTCTAAACCTTTTATTTTTTCAAATTTTGGTTCGCCATTGTAGATAACTTCTTCTGGTTTTGTATCTCTATTCACAGAAGCTGTCTGAGGAATTTGAGCATCATAAATGGCACTTTTAGCCTCCTCAGTTCCGGCTACACTAGCCAATACATTACTTTTTTTATGCTCTTTTGGTATTTTCTGAAAATCTTCAGGAAGACTTTCAGATCCAATATAATCCCAAGAAGTACCTAACTCTTTGCTATAAAACCACCTTCCAGAAACTAAAACATAATAGTTTTGATTACTAATGTCCATAAATAGGTTAGAAGTAGAATTATCTACATACAATAAATTAGTGTTTTGAATTGGAGAGAAGTTGGGCTCCCCTTCCATTACAATTAATTCCGAAGGACTGGTTGCAACGGTTATTGCAGGTGCAGAACCCTTATAATTTTTATCTTCTTCTTTTTCTTCTTGAATTGCTTTTGCTTCTAATTCAATAGCTCCTTTAGGAACCGACTTTGTTTCACTCCAAGGGCCCAATGGGTTTGTAGCATTATACCAAAAGTCGCCGCCCTTTAAAAAGTAATTCTCTTTTCTATTTTCTTGAACAATGAAAAAAGCAGAATTTTCAATTACAGAAAATTGATCATTGACGGATTTAAATTTAGGATCTCCGTCAATAAGTACTAGAACAGTTGGTGTTTTAGCAAAAATGAGGCTAGGTGGAGAAGTATCTAATTTGGAGTCATAAGTACTTACTTCTTCCATAGAGTCTAAAAGAATATCTAAAGGAATATCAAAATGAAATTTCGGTATCTCGCTTTCTAAGATATCTTTTAAGACTTTTTTTTGCTCTTCTGAAACATTATCAGGAAATCTAACCTCATCTACTGTGATAGAAACCAGATCAGCCATTCTACTTTCTCTATCTACATCCAATAAAGAGGTTGTCCATATCATACCAAAAGTTGGTTTACCATCTTCCCCTCTTTTTACTGATACTGCTGAATTTGATTTCAATCTTAAATCAATGTAGGAAGCATTTTCTGGTGTGTATACTTTTATGATAAAGCTCCCTGCAGTAATCTCTTTTGGCCAAGCAGAACTATCTACTTGTGAAAATATTGAAAATGAGAGCAATAGGCTAGCTAAGAGTAGCTGAATTTTAAACGACATGATGTAAATTTTGGAAATTCTAAATTAGGTAAATTGATAGCTATGAAGCTATTATATTTTATCAAGAGTTTTTTTAGTCTGAGAGGTTATCTTATCGCCTGTATTTAAAGTTGTTGATGGTTCGAATAAGAGAATACTAACTTCTTCTTCTGCTATTGGTTGATGTTTTACTCCTTTAGGAATAATGACAAACTCACCTTCATTGATTTCTAAAACATCATTTTCTAAAGCAATTTTTAAATTACCCTTCACAACCAAAAATAGCTCATCCTCATTATCGTGATGGTGCATGACAAACTCTCCCTTCAACTTTGCAAGTTTTACCATCTGATTATTAAGTTCACCGACAATTTTGGGGTCCCAATGCGTATTGATTTTACTTAGTTTCTCTTCAATATTTACAACTTTCATATTCGTTTATTTGATGGCCCACTTAGGACGCTTTAATAGTACTTCTTTGTAGATAGGGCAATTTTTACCATGTGCCCCTGGCAGGTAGCCACAACTCATTAAGAATTCATTAGTTATTTCTCCACCTGTGAATTTAAAAGTTCTTTTAAACAGCTTAACCCATTCTTCTTTTGTTTTAGGATGCTTCCTATTTAACCATGCTAGCCAAGAGCCATTTTCTTTTTGTAAGTTAAGAATCACATTGGCATTGTGAATGGTAGCGTTTACCTTTAATTTATTTCTAATAATTCCTGAATTTTCTAATAGTCTGCTGATATCCTCTTGTGTGTAATTAGCTATTTCTTTTATAGAGAAGTTATCATAAGCCTTTCTAAAATTGTCTTGCTTATTTAATATAGTATTCCATGATAGGCCGGCTTGATTTATTTCTAGGATCAACCTTCCAAACAATTCATCATCAGAGTCTATAGGAAAGCCATAAGCAGTATCGTGATAAATACGATGTAAATTATCTTTATCTAAATTGGAAACGTATTTACAATAGGATTTATCCATCTAATGTTTTTTCAAAGATATCTTATTGCGACTTAATAAAGTTAAAATTGGATACAGGCTTTAAAGAGACTCTCGAACTATTTTTAAATAAGTTTGTCTTACAAGAAATCAAATCAAAATGAAAAAATTCTTCCTTAGCTTTTTAGCACTTACTTTTTTTATACAATTAAATGCACAACAAATGAAACTATATGACTTTGAAGTAAAAGATATTTATGGTGAAAACTATGATTTGTCTCAATTGAAAGGTAAAAAGGTTTTGGTAGTAAATACTGCCTCAAAATGTGGTTTAACACCTCAATATGAAGTTTTAGAAGAAGTTTATAAAGAGTATAAGGACAATGACTTCGTAATTATTGGTTTTCCTGCAAACAATTTTGGAAGCCAAGAGCCTGGAACTAATGATGAGATTGCATCTTTTTGCGAGAAAAATTATGGGGTTAGCTTTCCTATGATGAGCAAAATTTCCGTGAAAGGAGAGGATATGCATCCCTTATACCAATGGTTAACTTCGAAGGAGAAGAATGGCGTAGAAGATGCACCAGTTGGATGGAACTTTCAAAAGTTTATGATTGATGAAGAAGGTAATTATGTCGGAATGGTAGCTCCACAAGAAAGTCCTGCTTCTGAGGAGATTTTGAATTGGATCAAATCTTAAAGCAATTTTCAATTATTTAATTAAGGCTAATTTTGCCAAATGAAATTGGATATTTTAGCCATAGGAGCACATCCTGACGACGTAGAGTTAAGTTGTGCAGGTACTCTACTTAAGGAAGCTTCAAAGGGAAAGAAAATTGGAATTCTAGACCTCACTGCAGGAGAGCTAGGTACTAGAGGTTCTGCCAAAATAAGAGCAGAAGAATCTGCTGCTTCTTCTAAAATATTAAAACTAGATGCTAGAGAAAATCTTGCTTTTGCAGATGGTTTTTTTACCATAGACCACGATCATATACTCCCCATAGTAAGGATTTTAAGAAAGTATAGACCAGAAATAGTTTTTGTGAATGCTCCGGAGGATAGACATCCTGATCATGGAAGGGGTTCTAAATTAGCTTTAGAGGCATGCTTTTATAGTGGTTTACTGAAAATTGAAACCTTTGATAATGATAAATTGCAGCAAGCTTGGAGACCTAAACAAGTATATCACTACATTCAAGATAGATTTATCAAACCGGATTTTGTTGTAGATGTTAGTGATTTTGCAGATAAGAAAATTGAAGCTATCAAAGCATTTAAATCCCAGTTCTACGATCCAAATTCTAATGAACCAGACTCTCCAATTGCTGTAGAAAATTTCTTTGAATACCTAAGAGGAAGAATGGCAGAAATGGGTCGTTACATTCTTTGTGATTATGCCGAGGGTTTCGTTAACTCCAGACCAATTGGCTTAGAGTCTTTTGATGCTATTCGCTAAACTCTCTTTCTAATAATCCGTTTTAATAAAGTAATGTCTTTCCTATTTAAGAAGAATGATATTTTAGACACTTCTCTTTCTTTATTCATTCTATAGAATAGGAACACAAACATAGAGAGGTAGGATAAACTGCTTGCAAATGCCGCTCCAATAATACCATAGCTTGGAATAAAAGCGAAACAAGAGATAAGGGTAATTCCTAAGCCTATGAGCGCTGAAAGACTATTTACTTTTTGTCTGCCAGTTCCAGAAAAGTAATGACTAATAATAATTTCAGCAGAAAGTGCAAGCAGGCCAATAGATAAATAAGCCATAATATTTTTAATCTCAATAAATTCCACACCTAAAAGGAATTGGTATACCTCCATCGGAAGGATTAGCAAGAAGATTAAGCCAAGAATACAAATCGCAAAGGATAGTTTTAAGAAGAGCAAGCTAATTCTTTGGGCATATTTTAAGTTTCTTTTTTTACTAATTCTTGCATATTGCACGGTAGCAATACTTCTACCAGGAATTAAGAGTGCCTCAGACAATTGAATTCCTGCTGTAAATTGACCTAGAGCTGCTCTTCCACTGTAAAAATCTAAGATAAAGTAAGAAATTCTATAGTTTACAAGTTGAAATGTATTTGCAGCTTGTATAAAGAAACCATAAGCTAAAACATCTTTAAAGCTTTTCCAAAAAGTAGAAGCTTGTAAAGTTTTAATATACATTCTAGAACCAAGTATACCTGCAGCCCAAATTAATAAATAGCTTATATACAAGCTATTGATAAAAGCTTCAACAGTGAAGTTGTTTTGAATAAAAAAGAATCCCGATAAGAATATTACCGTAAAGAAACTTTGGAAGAAGTTGAGGTAGTTGTAGAATTTAATTCGTTCAGCTCCTATTAATAAGTAAAAATGAATACTTATGAATGATTGAAGTAATCCCAGAAGGTAAATGTGTTTAGAATACTCCCCATCAAAAAGTCCAAATAGTTGGTTAATCAATGCAAAAGTAGCAACACTTAAAAGCGACCATAAATAGGCCATTACAAGTAGACTAGAGGAATCTAGCCTGCTGTAAAAGTAAATGATTCCTCCATTGATGAGGTTGGCAAACAACTGGATAACTGTAATCCCCAAAACAATCAAACCAATGGTTCCCAATCCTTCAGCTCCAAGATAATTGGCATTTAAGCTTAGTATAAGAAAGCTAATTCCCGCAATGAAAATTCTGCTTCCAAAAGTATGTATTACTTTGCCTATCAATTGTTTAAGCTATTGTTGTACCATGCATAGAATTGCTCTGCTATTGCCTTTTCCCCAAATGTATTTACCGCATAATCCCTTATCTTATCTCTATCGTAGTTTTCATAATCGCTTATCATCTCTTCTAAAGCAGATTCAAAGGAGATGCTATCCAATCTTGGGAAGATAATTCCACAATAATTTTCCATTACCTCTACGATACCTTCAATATTAGGAACTACAACTGGAGTTCCACAGCAAAGAGCTTCGTTGATTACACATGGTTGGTTCTCTAACTCACTGTTTAAAAAGAGAAAATCTGCCTTGGCCATCACTTCCGCAATACCTTTTCGATCTAATGTTCCTTTTAAATGAATACGGTCTTCAATCTTTAATTCCTTGATTAAATTCTTACATGCCTCTTCGTCTTCTCCCTCTCCATAAATATCCAAATGTATATTGTTTCCTTTATCGATAAGTCTTTTAAAGATCTTTATGCTATCTAAAATACGTTTATGGTGTTGTATAAGATTGCCGACAAAGAGGGCATTGATTTGATTCGTTTTAGTTCTTCCTATCGGTTTAAAAATATTTTCATCTACTACATTGTAGATGGTGGTGTACCTTTGATATAGCCCATGACTTTGCATTGCCTCAGCTAAGTTGTTAGAAACGGTATGCATCCCTGAAGAAAATCGAACTGCAATTTGATGAGATAGTTTTTTGAAAAAGCCTTGATATGCTAGGCTCTCTTTTAGGTAACCAGACCAATGTTCTGTAATTACATAGGGGATACTCTGGAAGAACTTTAAGTATAGAGCAAAAAGAGAAGTTCTAGCTAATACATGAATATGAACCAAATCGGGCTTGTTATCTTGATAAATTTCATTGTAAGCGTAATATTGGGCCTTAAAGTATCTATAAAGGTTTATCAATGGGTTTAAAAAGAAAAGGGGAGAGTTAGCTTTTTTAAAAAATACCCTTATTTCATTTACACCCTTGTGATTTGCTTTTTCAATTCGATATTCATTTTTGCTCTTTTTTTCTGAATGAGCAAACACAACATCTACAGCTAGTCTACTTTGAATGGCCTCTGCATGATTTTGAACAAAATTGCCATCGAATGGATCAAATTCATGAGGGTACCACTTGGGTAAAAAGAGAACTCTATTTAATTGATTTTTCAATCCTAAGAATTAGACTAGGGTTAATGCATTAAGGCAGGATCACTCATAACTTTTTGAAAACGTTTAATTAAGGAAATCAATGCAGCACCAACTACTATTTTTATTAATGCACCAGGTAAAAACGGTAAAACCCCTTTCATTAGTGCTTCTTTAAAATCTAAATATCGAAATAATCCTAGATATCCTATAAGTAAGATGAGTAAACTACCAGCCAACATTCTTAGCAAGTAATGTCCAAAACTTTTGGGACCTCTATCTGACCATTTTCCTATAAATACGGCGGTTATTAGAAAACCTAAAAAATATCCTAAGGAGGAACCTGAAAAAACTTCCCATCCTCCACTAAAATGAGAAAAAACAGGTAAGCCAACTATACCCAAGATAAGATAGAGAACTATAGCTAAACTGGCGTCTTTCCAATTCATCAATTCTATTATCATAAGAATAGCAAGAGTTTGAGCAGTTATGGGAGCAACCGCCGTGCTCTCTGAAAGCGGAATCACAATTTGTGCTGCAACTCCGCAAGCAACTGCAGCAATTAATATGAATAAGAATCTAATCATCTGTTTCTGTGCACTCTTCTACCTTTTCTGTTTTAAACTCTGTCAATTTTACCTCAAAGCTTTCATTTTCTTTGCTTTCAGTTTGCACCAAATGGTAAGGCCTAAATAGATTGGCAAAAAAAGACTTTTTTAAACAGTCGGCAATATTGCTGCTTTCTTCAAGAATTCCATTGTTGTAAAAGCTTACTTCAAGATCTACATTGACTGCAGATTTACTTTTGTTGATGAATTTTACTTTTAATTCTCTAAGGCCTTCTTTAGATACTTTCCATTGGTATTGTGCATAAACTCTTTCAGACTCTACAACCGTTTTTTCACCTTTGGCTGAGCTTATAAATGGACTTAATGCTAAAAGGATAATCAGTAAGTTTTTCATGTTTTTCGGTATTTCTAATTTTTCTTTGCGAATTTAGCCAAAGCATTGAGGTCTTGGTAGAGATTTTAGATGATTTATTTTTTATTTTAACCTTGTCTATTCAAGATAAAAGTATTTATTTTGCACTCCTAAATTTTTGAGGATTAGAAACCATGTCTAAAGTTTGTCAGATCACAGGAAAGAAAGTAATTACAGGAAACAACGTTTCTCACTCTAAGAGGAGAACCAAAAGAACGTTTGAGCCAAACTTGTTTACAAGAAAGTTTTATAATCCTGATACTGATTCTTATGTAACACTTAAAGTATCAGCGTCTGGAATTAGAAATATAAACAAGAATGGACTTACGGCTTGTTTAAAAGAGGCAAAAGCGAAAGGATTCCTATAGACTTTTTCAAAAAAAAATATTTTAAGCACCCTGATAAGTTTAAATTTGTCAGGGTGTTTTTTTTATTAGCAAATATTCGACTTCTATTCATTGCATTACTTTTAGCTAGTATTGCTGCCCCATTAACTGCTCAAGATTTTTCCGATAAGAATCTTCTAAATGAGCAACTGGATTATTACCAATACGATCAGGATTTCCTCACTGCTGAATTTCATAAAGGAAGGAGAGAATCCTTAAGAAAATTATTGCCAGACAGCTCTATAGCCGTTTTTTTCTCTGCACCAGAAAGAAATCGTTCTAATGATGTATATTATGAATATCATCAAGACCCAAATTTTTATTATTTAAGCGGATTTAGAGAGCCCAATGCTTTATTGATCATTAGTAAAGAAGATCAAAAGTTTGATAGCATTCCGACAAATGAGATATTATTTGTTCCCGATAGAGATCCAGCTATGGAAATATGGAACGGCAGAAGGTTAGGATTAGAAGGAGCTAAAGATAATTTGGGCTTTAATAGCGTAATGATAAATAGCGCTTTTAAGCAAATTGATTTAGACCTTAATTCCATAAAGAGAATTTACTATCTCTCACCTCTTGCTTTAGAAGATCAAGATACTTCTGAAACAAAATACCTAGCAGGTTTATGGCATCAATTGGTTAAAAAAAATACCAAGCCCTTTTCTTCTGCAGAAAATCATTTAGAAATGATGATGGCACAGTTGAGGCAAGATAAAACAGTGGAAGAAATAGCCTTACTAAAGAAAGCTATAGACATTACTTGTGAAGCTCAAAATAAGCTGATGCAAAACATTAAGCCAAATATGGCAGAATATGAAACTGAAGCCATTATTGAGTATGTATTTAAAAGTAAGGGAGCAGAGTACCCCGGATTTCCATCCATACAAGGAAGTGGAGAAAACTCATGTATATTACATTATACATCCAATAGAAGACCTTTAAGAAATGGTGGTCTATTGGTGAGTGATGTTGGTGCCGAATATCGCGGTTACACTGCAGATGTAACTAGAACTATTCCTCCGTCAGGAAAATTTTCTAAGGAAGAAAGAGCTATATATGAATTAGTTTATGAGGCTCAAAGTAGAGCAATTGATAGCGCAAAAGTTGGCGTAAGTTTCTGGTTTCCTCATATGGTAGCACAAAAAATAATAGCGCAAGGTTTAATGGACTTAGGTATTATTTCTTTTAAAAAGGATTTTACAAAATATTTCATGCATGGCACTTCGCATTATCTTGGTTTAGATGTTCATGATCCTGGTCTTTATAAGGAATTAAAGGAAAATCAAGTAATTACTGTTGAACCTGGAATCTATATAGCTGAAGGCTCTGATTGTGACCCTAAGTGGTGGAATATTGGAGTTAGAATTGAAGATGATATTTTAATAAAAAAAGAGGGTCCAGTAATCTTATCAGATAAATCTCCTAGAAGTATTGAAGATATTGAGAAAATGATGAATAAAAAAGAGGACTCTTTATTCAATAAATAATATCTTTTATAATTGTGTTCAGAAAGATAATTTTACTAAATTTGCCCTCCCATAAATTAAGCGTGACCAATGGCGAAAAAAGGAAAAGGTAACAGAATTCAAGTTATATTAGAGTGCACAGAGCACAAGGATAGTGGAATGGCCGGTACTTCTAGGTACATTACTACAAAAAATAGAAAAAATACTCCAGATAGAATGGAGATTAAAAAATACAACCCGATTTTGAAGAAAATGACGGTTCATAAAGAAATAAAATAATTTAAACCATGGCTAAGAAGACCGTAGCAACACTACAAACCGGAGCAGGTAAATCATTTACTAAAGTTATTAAAATGGTGAAGTCTGATAAAAGCGGTGCGTATACCTTTAGAGAAGAGATGATCCCTAACGAAGAAGTTAAGGAATATTTCAATAAAAAGTAATTGCTAATAAGAATATATACAAGGCTTCTTTCATTGAGAGAAGCCTTTTTTGTGTCATAAAATGGGAATATTCAACATATTTTCAAAAGAGAAAAAGGAAGCCCTTGATGAAGGCCTTTCGAAAACTAAAGAAAGCTTCTTTGGTAAGCTTGGCCGTGCTGTTGCAGGTAAGAGTAAGGTAGACGACGAAGTTCTTGATGACTTAGAAGAAATTCTAATTACCTCTGATGTTGGTGTAAATACTACACTAAAAATTATCGAAAGAATAGAAGAAAGAGTTTCCAAAGACAAATACCTAGGAACATCGGAATTAGATAAGATTCTTAAAGAGGAGATTGTAGCCCTTTTAGAAGAAAATAATTCTACAGACTATAAAGAGTTTGTTGTACCTGAAACCACAAGTCCATATGTTATTATGGTGGTTGGTGTGAATGGGGTTGGTAAAACAACTACTATTGGCAAATTAGCCTACCAATTTAAAAAAGCAGGTAAAAAAGTCGTTTTAGGCGCTTCAGATACTTTTAGAGCCGCCGCTGTAGAGCAGTTAATTATTTGGTCTGAAAGAGTAGGTGTACCAATAGTAAATCAAGGAATGAATGCTGACCCCGCTTCGGTTGCGTTTGATACCTTGCAATCTGCGGTTGCTCAAAATGCAGATGTTGTTATAATTGATACTGCAGGAAGACTGCACAATAAAGTTAATCTTATGAATGAGCTGAGTAAGATTAAGAAAGTCATGCAAAAAGTAATTCCCAATGCTCCTCATGAAATACTTTTAGTTTTAGATGGTTCTACTGGACAAAATGCATTTGAGCAAGCCAAACAGTTTACTGCAGCTACTGAAGTAAATGCATTGGCTCTCACTAAACTAGATGGAACTGCAAAAGGCGGAGTAGTTATCGGTATTTCTGATCAATTTAAAATTCCTGTCAAATACATTGGTGTTGGAGAAGGAATGGAACATCTTCAAGTTTTCAATAGAAAGGAATTTGTAGATAGCTTATTTAGTAAGTAATAAAATCCCAATTTCTTGAAGACAAAAACCCTCAAAAAGAATAAAGTAAACGTCGTTACACTAGGATGTTCAAAAAACATTTTCGATTCTGAAGTAATGATGAATCAGCTTAAAGCGAATAAGTTTGAGGTGGAGCACGAAAGCAAGAATGAAGATGCAGAAATAGTAATTATCAATACCTGCGGATTTATAGACAATGCAAAGCAAGAATCTATTGATACCATTTTGCAGTATGCCGAAGCAAAAAAGGATGGGAGAGTAGACAAGGTATACGTTACAGGTTGTTTGTCTGAAAGATATAGAGAAGATTTAGAAGCAGAGATTCCAAACGTAGATGCTTTTTTTGGTACAAGAGAATTGCCAAGATTATTGAAAACCTTAAAAGCGGATTATAAGAAAGAATTAATTGGAGAACGATTAATTACCACGCCGAATCATTACGCATATTTTAAAATAGCAGAAGGCTGCGATCGCCCTTGTTCTTTTTGTGCTATACCTTTAATGCGCGGAAAGCATGTAAGCACACCAATAGAACAATTGGTAGTTAGCGCTAAGCAATTGGCAGCGCAAGGGGTTAAAGAGTTGATATTGATAGCTCAAGATTTAACTTATTATGGCTTAGACATATACAAGAAAAGAGCATTAGCAGATTTGTTAAGACAGTTGTCCGATGTAGAAGGAATTGAATGGATCAGATTGCATTATGCTTTCCCTTCTGGTTTTCCTATGGAGGTTTTAGACGTTATGCGAGAGAGAGATAATATCTGCAATTATATTGATATTCCTTTACAGCATATTAGCGACCCTATGCTAAAGTCGATGCGAAGAGGAACTACTAAGAAAAAAACCATGGAGCTAATTGAAGCTTTTAGAGCTAAAGTACCTGACATGGCCATTAGAACTACTTTGATTGCTGGATACCCTGGAGAAACGGAGGAAGATTTCAAAGAAATGGAAGAGTGGGTCAAAAATACTAGGTTTGATCGCTTAGGGATCTTTACTTATTCTCATGAGGAAAATACCCATGCCTTTTTATTAGAAGACGATGTTCCGGAAGAAGTGAAGGAAGAAAGAGCACAAAGAATTATGGATATTCAAAGTGATATTTCTTTTGATTTAAACCAAGAGAAAGTTGGTAAAACATATAAAGTACTCTTCGATAGAGTTGAAGGCGATTATTTCGTTGGAAGAACAGAGTTTGATTCTCCAGAAGTGGACAATGAAGTTTTAGTACCAAAATCGCAATTTGTCCGCTTGGGAGATTTCTCAAAAGTTAAGATTCTTAGAGCGGAACATTTCGATCTTTTTGGCGAAATTGTGGACTGATCATGGAAACAGACTGTATACCCTTTAAAGAAACTAACTATTTTTCTTCTCTAATTACGGATTACCTAGAAGGAGCAGAATTTCTTAACGATTTTATTCATTATCAGCCCCATCTAGATTCCATTCAAGAGGCAATTAGTAGCAAAAAATTCTCTGAATCGAAAAGAGAAGTTTTAGTAAATCAACTGAACGGGCAATATAAGGCTTCTAAGATTAAGCTCAGCAAAAGCCCTTTGGTGGAAGCTAATATTCAGGCATTAAAAGCAAGTAAAACTTATACGGTCACTACAGGACACCAACTTTGTCTAATGACTGGGCCTTTGTATTTTATCTATAAGATAGTTAGTACCATCAAGCTTGCTGAAAGCCTAAAGCAAAAATACCCCGATAGTAATTTCGTTCCTATTTTTTGGATGGCCTCTGAAGATCATGATTTTGATGAAATCAATCATTTCCATTTTAAAGAACAAACTTTAAGTTGGGAAATAGCATCTAAAACAGGAGTAGGAAGGTTAGATACAGCTTCTTTAAATGAGGTAAGAAAGCAATTAGAATCCCTTTTGCCAGAATTAAATATTCATGCATCCAAACTGCTAGACAAATTTGATCAAGCATATCAAAATGGTTATGATTTAGCTAATGCTACAAGAGTTCTCGCTCATGAGTTGTTTGCTGCATATGGTTTGGTGATTATAGATGGTGATGATCAGGAGCTTAAAAAGCTTTTTATTCCCCATTTAAAGCGAGAATTATTAGAAGAGTTATCTTCTCATAAAGTGGAAGAGCAAAGTAAACTTTTAGACGCTCAATATAAGTTGCAGGTTAATCCTAGAGAAATAAATCTATTCTACTTAACAGACGATTATAGAGCAAGAATCATCAAAGAGAATGGAGTTTATTATATCAATGACCAGTCCAAGAGTTTCAGTGAAGAAGAGATTTTAGAAGAATTAGAAAATCACCCGGAGCGTTTTAGTCCCAATGTTTTGATGCGTCCTCTTTATCAAGAAACAATACTTCCCAATTTAGCCTATATAGGTGGAGGAGGAGAATTGGCTTATTGGTTTCAACTAAGATCTAGTTTTGAAGCCTTTGGGGAAAAATTACCGCTTCTTTTGCTACGTAATTCTGTATTGTTTTTAAATAGAGAAAGTTTAGATACGGCAAATAAACTGGCGTGGCAATCCAAAGACTTTTTCTTGCCATTAGAAAAATGGTTGAAAGAATGGGTAGTGAGAAATGCAGAAGCAGATTGGACCTTAGAGATGGAAAAAGAAAAAACAGTTGCACTTTACCATACCTTGGAATCTAAGGCTTCTTTAATAGATACTAGCTTAGAAGAACATGTAAAAGCTTTAAAGCAAAAGCAGCTAAATAGTTTGGATAAGTTATCGGAGAAATTGATTCGTTCTGATAGAAAAAAGCAAGGGGTAGCAAAAGATAAAATTGATGCTTTAAAGGCATATAGCTTCCCCAATGGAAAGCTACAAGAAAGATATAGTAACTTTTTTGAGTTTTACTTAGCTTATGGAGACGACTTTATAAAAAAAATGATGGAAAACCTAAGCTTTCCATCAAATCAATTTTTTATAATAAGGGAGTAATTACTTACTCATCATCATCTTCTTCTTCCGTTTCATCACTTTTGAAAGACTTGTAAATAATTTCAGATTCTTTCTTTCTATCTTCCTTAGTAACTACCTCTCCTTGGATGTATTTCTTAAACTCTTCTTTCATTGCCATAGCCTCGTCTACATCTTTACTAGTAGGCTCAAACTTATAGGCAGAAAAGTATTGATCATACTCTCCACTTTTAATGATTAAAGCATATTCTTCTAAAGCATCTACTAAGGTTTGTGCAGAAACTTCGTCAGGCTTATAATCCATGGTTAAGCTATCCATGGCAAAAAGTATACTTTTAACGCCTTCGCCTATGTTTCTCGACTTAATTTCATAAACTCCTTTCATTAACCAAACAGCATAATCATCTGGGTCAAATTTTACAATCTTTCCAAGATAATAGGCTCCTTTTCTAGGGTTGTCATTATCGTAATAGATTTCAGAAACTGTTATAGCACTATCTTTTAGTATAGATCTAAACTCTTCACTTTCGTAGTAAACTTTCTCATTTTCATCCGTCTTATCTTTATATTTATAAAGCTTATAAGTCATCTTTAAAGATTCCTTTAAGGCTTTAGGATACTGTTCTTGTAATGCAGGTCGACTTGCAATTTCAAAATAAGATTGAGCCAAATAATAATAAACCCAATTATTTCTTCTGTAGTCAGAATCTTCTAAGAGTTTTTCACCTTTGTACGCAGCATCTTCGTATTTACCATCTACCATTAAGAAAGTAATCTTTGCTATTTTTTTATCTTCAGGTTGAGCGCTAATCCCCGTGAATAAAAGGATGCTGAATAGGGAGAGAAGTATTTTTTTCATATAGGTAATGTTCAAATTTATTTACAATAGCACCAAAAATACAAAATCCATACCAGCATGCTATCTTTTGTTCGCTTACCTTTGCAAAAAGCATAAAATATGAGTCGCATAAGCATAGAAAAAAAGGAAGATGGTACCTTAATAAAAATTAAGGCTTATTACGAAGAGGGAAAACAAAAGATGCTAAATCTATGGTTATTTGCTTGGACATTATGTGGCTTGGCAATTATTAGTCAAGTGTTTTTAGATGCCAATGGAGAGCTAAAGAATATGATTTTGATTTTTGGTGCATTTTGGGCTTACTTTGAGTACATGGTTGTTAAAGCTTTTAAGTGGAGAAGAACTGGTGAAGAACAAATTTTTATTAATAAGGAAACGATACAATACGGAAGAACCTACAATAATAGAGGTGTTTTAAAACCTTATCGCTTAGATCAGATGAATCCAGTAAGAGAAATGAAAGATGAGTCGAACTCATTTGTCCGTTCGTTCATGGATTCTTATTGGGTAATAGGAGGGGAGAAGCTAGCATTTTCTTACCAAGCTAAGATTATTCCTTTTGGATTAAGATTAACAGATAAAGAAGCAAAGAAAGTAACACAACAAATCAATAAGTTGATTGGAGAGTAATAATTTAATGACTTATTCTAAAAGCATTACCGCTAATAGTTTTTAAGGTTTCTCCTTCTTTTTGTTCTTCTATAATAAGAGCTTTAGCTTTATCTACTTCAAAGACTTGACTTATGTCTCTTAGAATACCTGCAGGTACATTATGATCAATAAACTCTTGAAGTAAAACTTCTGCATCCCACCTCTCAATAAGGCCTGTTAATTTCTCATCTAAAGAAGCTCTATTGGCTATTCTATTTTGGTTGGTGGCATATTTCTCATCCTTGCTTATTGATTCCTCTTTTAAGATAGCACATAGTTTGGAGAACTGCTTATCGCTACCAACAGCTAGTATTAACTCCTTACCGTCTTTACATTTAAACCTTTCACCATAAGGCGCAATGTTTGGATGTAGGGTTCCCATTGGTTGTGGTACATGTTTGCCCATTAGCCAATTTGTAGCTTGATTAGCTAAAGCAGCAATGGCACTATCAAATAAAGAAACACTAACTTTTGTAGCTTTTTTATTTTTACTATTTTGAATCAAAGCAACCAAAATTCCTTCTTTCAATTGATGAGCGGCAAATAAATCGATAAGTGCAATTGGAATTTTTACTTCTTCTCCCTTGCTTTTTCCATTCATAGAAATAAAGCCCGATTCAGCTTGCAAAACAATGTCGTAGGCTATCCTCTTATCTTCTCCAAAGCCTGTAATTTCTCCATAAATAAGATGCGGATTAATTGCTTTTAAAGTTTCAAAATCAACCCCTAACTTTTTGGCATCGTCGGCTTTGTAATTGACAATTACGATGTCTGCGGATTTTATTTCTTCTAACAGTTTATGGTAGTCTTCTTGTTCTTTTAAGTTTAAGAATACACTTTTTTTTCCCCAATTAACGCTAGCATAATAGGCAGAAAAAGGATGGTCTTTTGGCTCGGAAGCTAACTTCCAATTCCTGGTTACATCTCCTCCTAAGGCTTTATTCTCAATTTTGATTACTTCTGCACCCATTTCGGCGAAAAACATACCAACGGAAGGGCCTGCTAGAACGCTAGCCAATTCAACAACTTTATAGTTTTTGAAATAATTTGTATCCATTATTTTATCGCTTTTATAAGTCCATACTTCCACAAACCTCTGTCTAAACCACTTAGCAAGTAATAGCACATTCTAGTATTTGCAATTTGGGTTGTAGAAAATTTCTTTCCAATGATTTCATGCCATTTATTATAAACCCATGCAGCATAATAAAACCGTCGTAGTCTTAGTATGGATGGCCTAACTTCTTTGCTTTTATCGATGCAATTTGCTTCTTTAAAACCGACCTCTTTTAAATTATCTAGATAGTTTTGTTTGGTATCTAAAGAGATTACATTACAGCCATTAAAACCATAGTCATAAAGGATTTTCCTTTCCTTTTCATTCAAATTTTCTTTGCCTTGTAGGTTTTCTGCTAATACCAATCGGCCACCTTTCTTTAAAAGGCGAAATGCCTCTTTTAGAAAGTCAATTTTAGGCTCTGCATAGCAAATGCTCTCTATGCCAAAAATGATATCAAAAGATTGATCAGGATAAGGACAATGATTGTAATCTCCCAAATCAAAATGGATTAGCTTTTCTAAATTTTCTTTGGAAGCATTTTGATTGGCTATCAACAACTGCTCAGGACTAATAGTAATACCATGGACGGAGGCTTTGTAGTTTTTAGCCATATATATAGCTGTGCCTCCAACACCACAACCTGCATCTAATATTTTACTTTCTTCCGTTACTTCTGCTAATTCTGCAATAGTTTTATTCAATTGCAGTAGTGCTTTTGAAAGACTGTTAGCTCCTTCTTCCCACAAGCCTAAATTTAATTGCTTGTTGTGGTCCATGCCCCAAGCATCTCGATAGGCGTTTTCACACTCTCGATAATAGGTTTTAATAGATTCTAGGTGCGGATCTTTAGTCAATCTTCTTGTATTTCAATCGCAGAGCGTTACCAACTACAATTACATCTGAAAAGGCCATAGAAAGAGCAGCTATCATTGGACTTAAAAATCCCATGGCAGCAATAGGTATGGCGATTACATTATAGAAAAATGCCCAAAATAAGTTCTGTTTGATTGTAAGATAAGTATGCTTGCTAACTGCATGTGCTTTTGTTAAAGTAGAAAGACTATTATTTTTCAAAAGGATAATTTTAGCGCTTTGTATAGCAATCTGACTTGCATCAGCCATACTAATACCAACACTTGCCTTACTCAATACCGGAGCATCGTTAATACCATCTCCAATCATGGCGGTAAGATTTTGATTTTCCAGGTTCTCCAAATAGTTTAATTTGTCTTCGGGAGAAGCTTCAAATTCTATGGCGTCAAAACCTAACTCTATTCCCAATTTTTCTACTTTATCTTTTTTATCTCCACTCAATAAATGGGTTTTTATGTCTTGATTTTTAAAGGCGAGAACAGTTTCTTTAGCATTTTTTCTAATGTCATCTTCAATAAGGAGGGAGGCAATAATTTGCTCATTCATTTTCAAGAATAAATCACTTTGCCTGCTTTCTTCCTTAGCTATCTCCAACCAATTTGCAGACCCAAACTGATAGTGATTTCCTTCTAAATCATCTGCTTCTATTCCTTTTCCTTTAACCTCTTTTTGATTGATTAGTGGAATGGTTTTAGCATTGCGCTTTTTCATTTCTTTTTTTAGAGAAACTGCAATGGGGTGCGATGAAAATTGCTCTAAACTGTAAATTACTTGCTGAACCTTTTCTCTATCTTCCTCTTTTACATCAAAAGCACTTATTCTAAATTGTCCATTGGTGATGGTCCCTGTTTTATCAAAAATAATATGCTTGATTTTAGAAAATTGTTCAACGGTTTGTCCGCCTTTTATTAGAATACCTTCTTTAGCCGCTCGTCCAATGCCCACCATTACTGCTGTTGGAGTGGCTAATCCCATAGCACAGGGGCAAGAGATAACCAAAACCGCAATGGAATTCATTAACGCTTGAGAAAAAGCTATTCCAATAGCGAAATACCAGACTGCAAAGGTTATGGCTGCAATACCAAGTACAACTGGAACAAAAATGGCACTTACTTTATCTCCCAAACGTTGGATATCTGGTTGTTCCGATTGGGCTTGCTTTACCAAAGCAATAATCTTGGATAATACGGTTCCTTCTCCAACTTGCGTAACAATCATTTGAAGAGCTCCTGTTTTTAAGATAGTTCCTCCAAAAAGTTGGTCATTTTGTTTCTTTGAAATAGAAATACTTTCTCCACTAATCATGCTTTCATCAGCTTTCCCATGGCCCAGACTAACTTTTCCATCCGTTGGGATGCTATCTCCTTCATTCACTTGAAGGCGGTCTCCAACTTTTAGCTCAGAAATTGGAATGTTCTGAATCTCACCGTTTTCTAATACCTTATTTGCGGTTTCACTTTGTAATTCATCTAAGTCTTTAAGCGCAGAGGTTGTTTTCTTCACCGATCTCTGTTCTAAAAGATTTCCTAAAAGCACTAGAGTTATTATTGTTGCTGCGGTTTCAAAAAAGAGATATTTACCAACTTCTGGACTATTGTAAAAAAGTATGCTACCGACTAGACTATAAATAAATGCAGAACTGCTACCAATAAATATAAGCACATCCATATTTGCGATACCATTTTTAACGGAATGGTAAGCGCTTTTTCCAAAATGTAGGCTACCAATAATAAATGGAGGTAAACAAAGAACAAATTGGGTTAATGGTTGATGCAAAAAGTCCCATGGAATAAACATGGCAAAGAAAAGTGGGAAGGTGAAAATAAGACTGACAATAAACTTTTTTTCTAAGGTAAAAGACGACTGTTCGGAACCTTCTTTATCATCATTGATAACTCTGTAACCTAGGTTTTGAATGGCATAGCTTATTTTTTCGTCCTTTAATTGAGGAACATTATCAAACTGAACTTCTCCGGTTGAAAAGTTAACATTTACCTTCTCTAAGCCCATGGATTTTAACTTTTTAGCAACTCCTTGGGCACAGTTGGTACAGGTCATACCTTCTACTTGCAATTCTTGCAGATTCGCCATAATTCAAAGGTAAGAAAGGGTGGAGGATTAAGAAGAAACATTAATTTAATTTTCTCCTTAAAAATAAAAGCTGTGAGATTATATATTTTTATATTTGCACTCCTCATTTAGAGGGAACCATGGTGGATGTAGCTCAGTTGGTTAGAGCGCTGGTTTGTGGTGCCGGAAGTCGTGGGTTCGAGTCCCATCTTCCACCCTGTATTTAAGCTCGATGCATAGCATCGGGCTTTTTTTTTAAGAAATAGGAAGAGAAGTTTATGCCAAGAGAAATTGAGGTAAGTTCCTAAAAGTAAAGGGTTTTAAAGATTTACTTCTAAAGAGAAATTAGCAGAAATTCTATTTTAATAAAATACCTTTCGAATTCCAATAAAAACAAAAACCATAAGAGTATAAGCAAAAAAGAAAGACAAAATATACTCTTTTAGACCTAGCACTAGCAATAAGGAGATAAGAAGTAATTGAAATCCTAAACCGAAAATGGAAATACTACTCATTAACCAATTAGGTAATGTTTTACCTTTACTTGCATTGCTATCAAAGGCATAAATTGTTTTATCAAAAGCACCATAAAGCATTTTATACAAAGCAAACAGAAGATTAACATGCTTTTGATTTTCACCCATTAAGGCAATAGGAGTCTTATTTTCAAAAACTCTACTTGTAGTATCTCCATTAAAATTATTTCTTAAGATCACATAGTAATAATTGTAAAGAGTGCCTTGCAGTTGCAATCCTATAAAAGCACCAATACATATCCAAAAAGAGGAATTTGTTATGTACCAGATTGCCATAAAAATGAGTGCATTCAATATAATATCCGCAACAGAATCTAGATAACGTCCTATGTAGGAGGGTTTTTCATTTAGCCTTGCTAATTCTCCATCTGCGGCATCTAAAATGGACTTAAAAATTAGAAAAAATGCAGCTAGCCAATAATACCCTTGAATGATGCTGTAAATAGCAATTAGTCCGGATAAAATAAAACCTATAGTAACATGAATAGGAGTGAAGGAAGTATCTTTTAGTGAATTTGCGATGACTTTAGCTACAGGCCTTCCATAGTCTGAAAAGTCGAGAAATTTATGCTCTTTTGGAAGTTTGGACATTTAATGTCATAGAAAATGTACTTGTGGAATATACCATGAGATGCTTGCGAAGTTAGGGCTAAAAAATAAAATGACTTTTAAACATTCGTATTTGTACTATTTACGCTCATATTTCGCGGGCTTTCCTTTGGAAGAAGACAGTTGAATGAATTCGCGTAAATCATCATTCGATTTAATCAAATCTTCTTTTCTTAAGTACATCATATGTCCTGAGCGATAGCCCTTAAAACTCAAACGATCCTTCATCTTTCCGCTTGGGTCGATTTGTGATAAGGTGTATTTAGCGGCAAAATAGGTGGTAGCGCCATCGTAATAACCAGATTGTGCCAGTACATGCAAATAGGGATTTTGTGCCATGGCAGAACGCAATCCCTCGCGCACATTGTCTCTAGAATAATCCCAAGGATGCACATCACCAAAAACATTGTATTTTACATCGGTTTCAAACTGTAATTCCTTTTTTATGTAATGGTTGATCGCAGGAGTGAAAGAGTGCAACCAGGAGCTCAATTCAGGATTGTAATCCGTTCTATTGCCAGCTTCAAATTTATCAATGCCTAAGTATCTAGAATCTAAACGACCAATAGTCTGTCCGCTTTCATCGCGAAGGAGTTCTTTCCAAAAGAAACTATTAGGAACACGCAGATGGTGTTGCAGTACAACTTCTTTGCTTAATGCGGAGTAGTAGGCAATCTTTTCTGCCACTGCTTCTTTTTCTTCCTCAGGAATCATAGCTCCTTTCGCCAAGGCCGGCATTAGGCTGTTTATGCTGTATGCTTCTACTTCTGGCAATATTTCTAATAAGTCTTTAGACTGCAATTCTTCTGCTAAAAGTTGATGGTGCCAAGCAGTTGCGGTGAAATAGGGTAGGTAGAGTGCATCTCCAATTGGACTTCCTGTGCGTAGCACTTTATAGTCAGCAGGCGATACCATAATTACGCCATTCAGATACATCCATTGATTATCTTGAAGTTCAGCAGCTAGGCCCATCACTCTGGTACCACCATAGCTTTCCCCAATAATATATTTTGGCGACTCCCAGCGACTGTTTCTTGTGACGAAGGTGTTCATCCATTCCGCCAAGTATTTTGCATCTGCATTGATACCGAAGAAGAGTTTCCTATCTGGCATTTTACCTTCCTCATTGGGTATCATTCTAGAATAGCCAGTATTAACAGGATCTATATAAACCAAATCTGCCACATCTAGAATGGAGTAGGGGTTACTTTTATAACCATATGGCTGTATGGGATAACCTTCTTCATCAATGTTGATAACCATAGGTCCGGTGTATGCCAAATGCATCCAAACAGATGCTGAGCCAGGCCCACCATTGAAGGAAAAAACAATTGGTCTTTGGGCAGCATCTTTTCCATTCGTTCGTTTGTAATACGTGTAAGAAAGAGTAGCTATAACTTGTCCATCTTTATCCCAAATGGGCTGCATGCCTGCAATAGCTTTATAGTTGACACTAGTACCTCCAATAGTGGTGGAGTGACTTGTTTCTATTATGGTGTCTAAAGGAGTTTTTAAATCTTGCGCATAAATACTGGAAACAAAAGCAATGGTAAAGCTAAGTAGGAATAGTTTTTTCATAATATAAAATTGATAGCAATAAAGATAACTAAGCTAAAAGATATTTAAGCTTTTTCAAGCAGCTTATCCCAATAAGAATTGCAAGCTCCTTTTTTATTGGATCAATTAAATAGGTCATCTATGTAAGTGTTTTCATTGTATTGTAATACTTTCTATCTAAAAAGGGTTTAGATTCATCAAATCCTTTGGAATACTTATAGCTTATTCGTAAATTATAAGTGGAATAAAATCTATAAAAATGAAAAGTATAAAAGAAGTAGAACAAAATATCATAAAAATTACCTCTAAAATTCACCAAGAGTTTCCTGAGTTGTCTGATTTTATTAAAGAAATGCCTGAGAATAATTCGGAAGAGGAAGCACTGAATTTGGAAAACTTGGAAGAATATTACTTTTCTTTATTAGAACTTTTAAATCAATATAGAAAAAGTAGAAAGATTTCTTCATAGAGTATAATGTAAATAGTAGATAACAAATCTTTTGAAGATTTAGATCCTGCAGCTTTATACTTAAAAAATCCTAGTAATTTCGACGAAGGTAAAGGCTGAAATTTTAATTAAAAAAAATAGAAGAATGAAAATCCAATTTAATACAGACAAAACAATTCGTGGAAGTGAAAGAGATGAGCAGTATTTTACTTCTTTGATTGAAGAGGAACTTAAAAATTTTGAATCGCATATTACAAGAATAGAAGTGCATCTTTCTGATGAAAATGGAGAAAAAGATGGGGTGAATGACATTAGGTGTTTACTAGAAACTAGATTAGAAGGTAGAAAACCCATAGCCGTTTCATCTCAAGCAGATACTGCTGAAATGGCAACTTCAGGAGCCATAGATAAACTTAAAGCCTCTTTAGATACCATTCTTGGGAAAATAAAAAACCATTAAATAAATGCTTGCTTAATTAATTGGCAAATAGCCCTTAACAGAAAGAGCAATATATCCTAGGATTTATTGCTCTTTCTGTTATTTCTTTTTTAAAGGAACTATAAAACTTTTTGACCTCTAATAAGGCGCAGTAAAACTGCAACTATGGCAATTAGAAGAAGAATATGAATAAGGTTTCCTGCATGGAAACCAAAAAAACCTACCCCCCAAGAAATAAGTAAGACTATTGCTAAGATGTATAATAAATTGCTCATTTTGTTAATTTCTAATTACATAACATTATTGTTTGACAAATCTTTTAATGCTTGTCCGAGTTCATCCATATCCTGGTTGAATTCAATTTTGAAAGATTCCCATTTATCACTGCTAAAATCACTGTAATTCTCCATTTTTTTATTCAGCAATTGATTTTTTTCTTCTAAGACATCAATGGAAGAATCAAATTGGGTTTTAGCAGTTGCTTCTATGCTTTTTGATTTTTCTTTTAAGGCAAGAATGGTCTTTTTGTTTGCAGCAATTCTTTTATCCGATTCTGTTTTGAATTTTTTCAGATCCACTTCATAATGATCCATTGCTTGGTCTAGCTTTTTAGAGGTTTCTTCCATCTCCATTTTGGCCTGCTCTACTTTGCTAGTACTCGTATTGCAGCTTGTTAAAATACTTCCTGCCATGAAAGCAGTAAGGACAAAAATTGGTATTGATTTTTTCATTGTTTTTAAGGTGTAATGGTGTATAAACAAAGGTGAGATATAACAAAGCGCTTTACCTTACATATATACAACAATAGCTTACATGATTCACAGATGAGCGAAGCAGGTTTTTCCATAACAAGTTTTTATTGCCATCACTTTTTTTCTGATTCCTTTTTAAGTATTATCCCAATTAAAACCCCAAAAGAAACTCCAAGACTTATACATAATGCTATATTATCTGTTAAAACACCTACCGCACTTCCAATTGCTGCGCCAAAAGCGGAGCCTAAAACGATATATTTTTCCTTATTCATCCTTAATAGTTTATTTAAGTAAAGTCTTTTATTTTTTTACAATTTAAAGATTAAAGCATAAATCTTCCTGTGTTATATGATTTTATCCTAAGACTAATTATCGACTAGTTAAATATCTCTTCGCTATTTAATATATAGTCTAGTAATAATCAATTATCCGCTCAATCAAATAAATCGCTTTCCTTTTTTTATCAAGGTGAAGGCATTTTATCCAATGCTCTTTTTCATTATAGGTGTATTCTAGTGTAATATTTTTTACAACTTTATTTCTTTTACTCATAGTGTATGCTTGTAATTCTCCCGTTTTATCGAATAGATAAGTGGATGTAGTTGAGCTAGGAGAGATCCATTGATTTGTATATGCAATTATTACTCCATCCTTATTTTTTTCTATTAGCTCTTTCCGAAATAATTTATTCTCATTAAAGTACTCTATTGTTTCTATTAATCCCGAAGTAGAATAATGATGTTGTTCTGTGTGTGTAGAAATATAATTTTTAGAAGAAGAATTAGAGTGATTATTAAGGTTGAAGACTTTAATAATTCTATTTTCTTGATCATAATGATATGTATTCGTATGGAAAGTTGAATCTATTTTAGGTGGATATTTTTGAATGGATATTGTCAAAAATTTTTCTTTTACCAATTTGTTTTGATTTTCATACAGTCTATAATAGTTATGCAATTCTGCTTTTAAAGCTTCAAATTTATTTTGTTGTACCGAGTCATTTCCTTGGATATAATAATTGTGATATTGTTTGTCGACTAAATATTGGGAAGAAAAGTAGGTGCCATCTAATTCATATGGCAAATTAGAATTTGAAGTTTTCATTTTTACCGACTCAATATTTCCTTGGATATCATACTGGTATAAAATGCTCATACTATCCTTTGTGTTTTTTGATTTAGGATAAATAATCTTCTTAATTATTCGATAGTTAGAATCGTAAATTGTAGAATCCTTTTGGAAAGAATTTTCTTTTTTTACGATTAGAGCCTCTTTATTGAAATATACTTTTGAGAAATTGTATTGGATAGGATAAAAATCATAAAACACATTGGGCTTACTTTCAATTAGTCTATTTTTCTTCTGGTTTACTTTAAAAACTTTATAGTCCAAGCTTTTTACAGAATCAGATGGCTGAATGATTATTTTCACTTGGGCGCTAGAAAGTAGGCTGAGAAACAGAAAAGTTACTCCCAATATTAATCCAGAGATTTTCATTTCTAAAATATGAAATTCAAAATGCCCATTTATTAGATGCCAAATGACATAGGGTTATCCCCAAAGGTAAAAACTTTAACGCTAGTGGTTTGGCTATGCGCATAGTCCTGAAGTACATTGCTTGTAGGTTTTATTGTAACTCATTTTTATTCTTCAATTTATGAGTTTATCCATGATTCCACTAAATTGAATTCTCTCATTCAAGCTTAGCGGTTCAGAAAACTTTTTGAAAATAGTATCGATTTTCGGTTTTATGGTTTTCAATTCATTGGTTCCCTTATTTGTGATTTTGATTCTCTTCGCTCTTTTATCCTCCAAGTCTGGAAACTCTTCAATAAAGTTGTTTTTCAATAGTCGTTTGATAATTTCAATTCCAGTAGGTGCTTCAAGATTGTGCATTTCTACTATTTCCATTTTTCTGAAGCTTTCTTGAATTTCCAAATGCAGTAAGAAGCTGTATTCATCAATTGAAGAAATAGTTGAATTTGATAAAATGCCTTTGGTCTGTTTTTTCAGTTCTTTATTCAAAAACATCAATTTATAAGCAAGAACCAATTTATCATGGGTTGAATCTTCGTCTTGGCTTTTAGCTGAAAACAGGGTATTGTTGAGCCAAATGGTAAAGTCTTCTACTTTTTCAGAGGAGTACTCTTGTTGATACACTTCCACAAGCTCTATTATTTTTTTGAGTAAGCTGTAATCCATTTGATCAATTTAGTTCGAAGTTGAACAAATGTAAGTAAAAAACAATGTAAATGAAATAATATACTATATTTGCATCAGAAACATAGTATATAATTAAAATAACAATGATTATGAATAATCCAAGCTACACTTTTGTATCAGTATCCACTGCCAAAGCAGGAAAACTGGAAGAATTAGTAAGAATCGCTAAAGCTCCAACCTTAAAAATGGATAAAAAATCGGACGGCCTTTTAGCCTATCAAGTAAGTGTTGATAAAGAAAGAAACACGGTAGTGGTATGGTCAACATACGATAAGAAAGAAACGCTTTATAATTTTCTAGAAACTGATCAAGGAAAAGACGACCATGGAGAAAATGAGGATATGGAAAGCATTATTGAAACATTCGTGATGTATGACCTCGAACCTGTTAGTGGACGACTACTTCCCAAAGCGTAAATTTAACTTCAACAGAGTTCATTCATTTTGTCTGAACTCTGTTTTTTAAATTCAAGAAACGTTTACTGTATGGTGCGTTGTGGTTTTGATAAAGATACTATTTCAGTTTAGCACTCTTTGCTCCGCTGAAGCTTTGCGAAAGCGAGTAGCAAAAACCGCTTTGCGGTTTTGTAAATTGCTCTTCAAAACAAAATCCGCTAGCGGATTTTACGACCATCAAATAGACTAAACGCTTGCCAACCACCTTACTCACAATGCATTATACAGCTTGTTAGCAAATGTTATTATTTTAGATATTTTTCTTTTAAATCTTTAAGCTCGTTATTGTCAGGATAATTATTTGAAACTTGGTAAAGATAACTCTTAGCTTTATCGCAGAATTGATCATTTGTTGAGCAAAGCAAGCATAAAGATTCGGTATACAAAATTTTTGTTTCTAAATCATCTGGTTTTATCTGTAATGCATTTTCGAAATTTCCTACAGCAAAAAAGTATTTGCCATCTCTTAAATTTTCTAGTCCGAGAACTAACATTTCTTGATGATCTATAGTATTTTGATTTTCAATTTGTTTTTGAGAGACTGAGCTATTTTTTCGACTGTCAACGGGAAATGATAAGCTAGCTAAGGCATAAAAAATACTGCCAACAAAAATTAGTGTAACAGAAATAACGGTTATTTGAATCCATCTAGTCTTACGTCTATCTTTTAAAATTTGAGCTCTGACTTTTCTTAAATAATCTTGGTCTAAATTCCCTTTTCGAAGATTTAGTTTTGGAGTTTTATAGTAGTCTCGGATTTCTGAGTAGGACAGCTCCCGACGAAAAAATCCTTTCCTACCCCTGAGAAGGTTCTTATTATTTCTCAGAGTAGTAATCATTGCAGATATAGATCCTTCTCCTCCCATTTAATTTTTAGAAATATTTGCTAACGTAGTGCTATAATACACTAAGTGTTTTTAAACGATTTTAAACGAAAGTAAACGTTTAAAACCGTTTATTGAAATATTAATTTCTTAAACAATATCCGCAAGAATCTACAGAATGTCAATAGGTAGAACCAAGTAAGCATTATTGTTGGGCTTCTCTTACTGCTAGTTAATTGTTCTAAATCTTAGCTTTTATTTTTCCATAATTACCATTCTATACTTTGTTGTAGACCTATGTCCGCTTACTTGATCTATAAAGGTGTAATTAAAATTTTTATCTACTAGCTTCTTTAGTGGCTTTTTTTTTAAACGGATTGCTTGCTTTAAAGTTTGAACTTTATCTCCTGTATCTTGCATACAAATTACGATTAAGCTCTTATTTTTCATTTGCGAGCAAATTCTTTGCAATAGCTCCAACTCCTTTTTTTTGTCCTTTTTAGCAAAATGAAACAAACTATCTAAGAGGGTAATGTCATATTCCTGCAACTGGTCAAAAGTATATAGGTCAGCTACTTTTCCCAGCAATTTTAAATTCTCTGCTTCTCCAATTTTGTTCATTTGAGCTATGCCAACTTTAGAGATGTCTATCCCTGTAACTTCATAACCCATTCTAGCCAAAGTAATTGCATTTCTTCCTTGTCCACATCCTAGGTCAAGTAATTTCCCTTTTTTGGTATATTCCTTAAAAAAATCAATTAACTCAGGGTAAGGCTCTCCAAATAAGCGCTCCGTTTGATAGTATTTGTCGTAAACTACAGACATTTTTTCTTTTATACTCTACTGTAAGTTTGCCTCAAAAGCGTTTTTTACAAATTTAATCCATCTAAGCAATTTAGACGATTCTACCATCTTCTAACTCTATTATTCTGTCGGAGCGCTGAGCAAGATTAGGATGGTGACTTAATTCGAAAAATTCGAATCTATTATTTTCAATTTGCAAACTGGAATGAAATTAATTTTCTCTCAATTTCATATTCAGGAACAGCTGTATAACCAATAGACTCATAAATGAGACCTACATTTTTGGCATACATTCTATCCCAAACTCTTTGCAAAGGATAGTTAACTGGCTGAATGGTGGAATCGTAATTGAAAATTGTTTGATAATTCATTACATCAGAAAAAGTGCCTAGTGGCACTGTTACAGGTATTTGATTTTTTAGCATGGTGTATTTGTAATAAAGCTTTCCTGCAATGGTATCTCTTCTAACTACTGTATTTAAAGCACTAATATCAAAAACAATCTTTCCTAATTCATTCACTTTACTTCCCATAGAATCTCGCATGTATATATAATCGAATCTTGGAACAGTAGGAATATATCTGAACTTGTAGCTTTTGTAAGTTTTACCATTTATAGTTTCACTACTTACCAACATAGTATCATATCCCAAGAGAGTAGAATTATTTAAGGTGTCTATTCTTGTTACTTCATATATCCATATGTTGCTATCCGCATCTGGTAAATAATCGGAATTACTTAACAATGAAGATGAATTATTCGGATTTTTATCTATATCATTATCTTCTTCACAGGAATGGAATAGGGCTGCAGAAAGGAATAATAGGATACTTAAATTTCTAATTTTCATTTTAATTGATTTTAGTTAATAATAGAAAAAGTAGAAATTGGTATAGGCAGTATTTTATTTTAAAACGAAAAAGGTATAGGAATAGTATGTCACAAAATAATCCTAATCATAGAGTTTAAATAAAGTTCATACTATTAAATAATCCTACCATCTTCCAATTCTATAATCCGGTCAGTGCGTTTTGCAAAATCATGATCGTGGGTAACCACCAAAAGCGAGAGTCCTTTTTCTTTGCTTAAAGTCTTAAAAATATCAAACACCTTATCCGCATTCTTACTATCTAAATTGCCAGTAGGCTCATCGCCCATAATAATTTTAGGCTTGTTTATTAAAGCTCTAGCAATAGAAGTACGTTGTTTTTGACCGCCAGATATTCGATAGGCTTTTTTATGTGCCTGATCTGCAATATCTAACATATCCAAGGTCTCCATAGCCCGTTTCTTAATTACACTATCGCTTTCTATGCCCAACTTTAAAGCAGGTAGCATTACATTTTTTAAAACACTAAACTCTGGCAATAAATAGTGGAATTGAAAGACAAATCCAATTTTCTCACTCCGTATCCTTGCCAATTCATTCTTACTTAAGTGCGACATCTTTTTTCCATCCAAATACAAATCTCCTTCATAATTGGTATCCATGGTAGACAAAATGTAGAGCAAAGTAGATTTGCCACTCCCAGATTTACCCATGATAGAAACAAACTCGCCCCTTTCTAGCTCCATATTTATGTCCTTTAGCGCCTGGAGTTTAGTTGGCTCTAAAAAGTATTTATTGATATGTTCTGTTTTTAAGATGATATCCATAGCTGCTTATTGTCCTCTTATTATTTCTACTGGATCAATATGTTGGGCTTTTTTTGCAGGAAGAAAACCAGCTAAAAAGGTAGAAACCAAGGCAAATACTACTCCGGAGATATAAAAATTTATATTATAATTGATGGGGTAGGTTTTAATAGTTGGCAGGGCCTCTGTTACAAAAGGTATGGTATCTATAAATGCAGAAACAGCATAGCCAATTCCAATACCTAAAAGACCTCCAAAAAAACCAATAATCAATGCTTGAGAAATAAAAATGAACATTACATCTTTGCCCGTAAATCCGGTGGCTTTTAGAATAGCTATATCGTTCATTTTTTCATAAATAAACATGTTTAGAATGTTGTAAATACCAAAGCCTGAAACAATCAGCAAGGTTATAGAAACTGCATACGAGATTAGGTTTCTAATGTCTGAACCTGTATCAAATTGTGCATTTGCTTGCTTAATATCTAATGCACTCACATCGTATAAACTTTCTATGGTTTTTGCCATAGGTACAGCATCTTCTATGTCATTTAACTTTACATGAATTCTACTGATGTAATTATTGCCCACCCCCATTATTTTTTGTGCCATGGAGATGCTCACAAAACTTTGCACATCATCTACCTCTGCTAAGCCACTCTGGTAAATTCCGCCAATCACCAAATCGTGAAAAGAGCCATTGGTGCTCATTACTTGAATTTTATCCCCAATATCTAAAGAGAGTTTGTCTGCAATTCCTGAACCCAAAAGGATGCTGTTTTTTCTTTTCAATAAACTATTAGCGTCTCCCTTTACAATGTAATCTTTGAAATTGAATAAACGTATTTCTTCTTGCAGTTCAATCCCATTTAAAACCCCATTTAATTTATTAGAGCCTGCCAAGTAAAATACTTTTACCGTAGTTTGTGGGGTAGCACCTAAGACCTTTTTATTCTTTCTTAATTCAGAAAGTAGGGGCAGGGCATTGTGTATGCGTTCTAATTTAATTTTAGGCTTAACAGAGTGAATAAAAGTTAATTCATCAGCATATTCTTCATCGCTGTCTATGGGTTGTATTTCTGAAGGTTCAATCTTATTGTAGAGTTGAATATGCGGTGTTCTATTTAATACTAATCCATCTAACAAATCATTCAAACCTGTCATAAAACTCATTAGAATAATGAAGGTGCTTATTCCAAAGGTTACACCCAAAGCTGCTACTACGGTCTGTTTTATCTTAGACAATAGGTGTGTCTTAGAAATATCTAGAATAAGCCGAAAGGAGTTCATTACAGCTTTGGTTTAATTAAAACAGTGGTACTATCAATTCCAGAAAGTACTTCTACAAACTCTAAATTGCGGAGTCCAATTTCTATTTCTTTCTCGCCACCTTCTGTAAATACCGTATTACTGCTGCTTAAATATTCTGTTGGAATGGTCAAAGCATTTTTGCGTATTGCTATAATAATGTTCGCTTCTCCCGACAAACCATTGTAAAGTTTAGGTGGATTTTCTACAAAGCTACTTTCTACCTTAAATGTCAAAGTAGTCTCATCTTTTTTAGGGTAGATTTTATCTATGATAGCTTCAAATACTTGATTAGGATATGCGTCTAGCTTGATGATGCAGGTGTCTCCAATTTCTATTCTTGTAATATCCACCTCATCAATATCCATTTCCACTTTAAAGCTTTTTGTTGAACCTATTTCACCAAAGGCCTCTTGTGGGTGAATTAACTCTCCTTCTTCTTTAAATAGCTGATATACCTTTCCTTTTATCTTAGATTCAATAGTATAGTCTTTTAAAGTACTTTCTTCCTGCTCAAGTCTATTCAATGCCTTTTTGTAATTATTGGCAAGGTTTATTTGGGTTTGTGCATATCTCTTCTTTAGGGCTGAATACTTATTGGCTGCTTTTTCATAGGCAAGTTTAGCATTATCGTATTCTACTTTAGAGCCAATGTTTTGCTTCCAAAGCCTTTCTTGCCTAAGAAAATTTATAGAGTCTAGGGCTAATTGCTGCCTTGCTATTTCTAGGTCTAGTGTTAAACTTTTTAAGAGGCTTTCATCTCCCTTCAAGTCAGATTGTGCTTGCTGTACATCCAATTTAGCATTCTCCATTTGGTTGTCGGCCTCTACAGTTCTAATTTTAAAAAGTAGCTGATTCATTGCAACAGAATCATTTTCTTCAACATAAATGTGATCTATAATTCCTGTTTTGTTTGCATAGACCAAATAAGACTCCATCGGACTTACTTTAACAGAAGCATAAACAGATTCGGTAATGTCTCTTAATTGTGGATTAAACTTTTCTTTATGCTTATTGCAAGCTATTGCAAACAGAAGGATAAATGGGAAAATATGTTTCTTTTTCATAGCTGAGGATAAATTTCATTATCCTCAAGAAAGTTAGGACTTTGCTTCTAGATTAGAAAGAAAAAAGAGCTAAAAATGCAGTAGAGTTAAATGTCGTTTTGCTTACAATTAAGTATATAATTCATTGACTACAAACTAAATGGATTTATTTTTGGTTTAAGTATAAAATCAAACTCTTATGAAACGTAAATTATCATTAATTCTTCCTTTATTGTTTTTCTCTTTAGTTTATTCTGCATGCAGCACCGTTGGTGAAGAAGATGAACCTATTACTACAGATGCTAATGGAAATGTTATTAGCAGAGTTGAAGATGGAACCATTACAGCAACAGATTCAATAGATTTTAGAATGCTAATTACAGATTCAGTTTCTAAAAGATGGACCACTAACCTTTTTACTTTAGCTGGCTCTACAGATTTTACAGCATGCAGATTAGATGATATCATGTTGATGTTTGCCGATGGTACCTATACGTATCAAGGTGGTCAACTGTGTGGAGCAGAAGATAATTTAGCTACTAGAAATGGAAGATGGGAGTTGGATTATAACAATAATAAAATTTATTTTGATCGAGGAACTTCGAATGAATATGAGGCAGAAGTTATTGGTTTAAAAAGTGATGAATTAAGAGTTAAAGGAAGTTATATGGGAATGGAAATTAGAGCGCTTTATTCTTTCAATTAATGAGATTAAAACTTTTCTCTTCAAGTATTTTATTTCTTTTTACTTCCATTTTAATAGCACAGTCAGAACAATTAGAGCAAATAACCAATGACTTTTTCCAAGCCAATGTTTCCAATGGATTGGTGAAGTATAAAGAACTTTCAGAAGAAAAAAGTCAATTAGATCAATTAATACAGCTTTATGGCATGGAGCAGCTTTCTGTCGCTGAAAGTAATAAAGCTAAAGCGTATTACATCAATGCATATAATCTTTTTGTTATAAAAGCATTGGTAGAAGCTTATCCTGCCAATTCTCCACAAGAAATACCAGGTTTTTTTACCGCCAAAAATCATTTATTGGCAGGAGAGAAGATAAGCCTAAACGCTATTGAAAAAGAAAAGTTAAATCCTGCCAAAGACCCTAGATTGCATTTCGCCTTAGTCTGTGGAGCAAAAGGTTGCCCACCTTTAGCCAACTATGCATTTACAGCCGATAACTTAGATAGTCTGTTGAATATGCAAACAAAGGTTGCATTGAATGATACGACCTTTTTAAGAGAGAATATGTCAAAACAAGAATTAGGATTATCTCAAATTTTTAAATGGTATGAAGCAGACTTTAAACAAGAGAAGAAAACGCTACTAGAGTATATAAACTCTTTTAGAGAGAATGCCATTTCTTCTGAAATGAGCATAGTTTTTTATGAATATGATTGGACAATCAATTCGGTTTATTCTTTAGAGCAGAATCCAGATGAAGGTCGAGAGAAAAGCAATCTGCAGCTTTTCACTCCTTCTGCCTTATTTCAATGGGGAGAATACGAAGTAAATTTCTTCAATAGCCTCTACTTTCAAAATTCTAATAGAAATGCGCAAGGGGAAGAAATTGATTTGCCAAATTCTCAAGCCTTTTTCAATTCCTTAATTCAAATTACTTCGGGTATTCCAAAGAGCAGTAGAATTAATTTTGGAGTAGATATTAATATTACCACAGCTCGCTATGGCCTTGCAGAGGAAACTCCTGCTGATTTTTTTAATGATGAAACAGCAATATATAAAAAGACCATAGTTTCTTCTATTGGTCCGAGAATAAAATACGTTCCATTTAAAAGTATTCCAAGACTATCTATTCAATCTACATTTTTATTTCCTGTAGCCAAAAACCAAGAGACTCCTTTTTTTATATTCCACGATAGGTATACATGGTTTACTCAGTTATTTTTTGATCAAAATTTAGGAGAACATTTTCAGCTATTCTTGGAAGCTGATCTTTTATATCGTTTCAATAGAAATAGCACCAATGAAGAAGACTTTTTTAGAGTTCCTCTAAGTGGATTCTTAAGCTATTTTCCTACTTCTAAATCTACTATCTATGCATTTTCTCAATATTCTCCTCGTTTTGAGAATGTGATAAATAATGAAATGAGCGAATTTGGCTTATCGCAGTGGTTTACCCAATTAGGAATAGGAGGGAAGTACCAGATAAGCCCAAAACTTGGAATAGAATTATCTTATGCGGATTTTATTTTATCCAATAATGATGGCGCAGGATACGCCATCAATTTTGGACTTCGTTATATATATCGATAGTTCTTTCAAATTAGAAAGCATTCTTAACATGACCCCATGCAGATCCAATTTCTTTTTTAAAGTGATCCCACTTTTCATCTGTTCTGTTATCTAAGTTCTCCAGTGATTTCTTAAACTCAGAAATCTTGTGAGATACTTCTTTTCTTTTTTCATCAAACTTTTCTTCCCCTTCCATTTTAGCTAAATTTAGTTGAAGTTTAAACAAATCAAATCGAGTATGATATTGGTCAATTTTATGCTCGGTTTGGTCGGCCCATGTTTTAACATTTTCCTTACCATCTTTGATGCTTTTACCTAATTCATATTTAACCTCATTAAAACTGTCGTTTAATTTTTTCTGATTTTCTTTTAATTTGTCCATACTTTCAGCTTTGCCAAGAGCTAATTGAACTTTTAAGTTTTCAATTTTAGATTTCAAATCACTTAAACTTTCTTCACCATCTTTTTTTAATTCGTTTAAATCTTCACTAACATCATCTAACCAATCTGACATTTCTTTCTTCTTTTCTTCAAAAGCATCTTCAGCTTCTTTTTTCCCTAGTTGCATTTGAAGTTTTAAAGATTCAGCTTGTGATTTCCAGTCGTTTAATTTTTCTTTTAAATTCATTATTTACTAATTTTTTTAATGGTTAATAGTCCTATTAATATACGATTAATAAAGGGATTAACAAAATTTAAGAGAAGAAAATTCTTTTTTAGCTATTTCGGAGAACTTATTTTAATGTTTAATGTTTGAATGAATAGTTTAAACAAAATTAAAATCAAACTTATGAAACGACAGATTACACTTTTTGCAGCTACTATCCTATTTAGTATAGCTGCTTTTGCTCAAAACGCTAGAGTACAAATAATTCATAATTCCGCTGATGCTGCTGCTTCTGTAGTGGATGTATGGTTGGACAATACGAAAATTTTAGACAGTCTACAATTTAGAGAGGCATCTCCATTTATTAATGCTCCAGCAGGAGTTAGTTTTGATATAAGAATAAAAGCTGCAGGTAGTTCAGATACAATCAATCCTGTTTTCTTAACTTCTTTTAACCTTCCTGCTAATGATACTTTTGTAGTTGTTGCAAATGGAATTCTAAGTACAACAGGTTATTCTCCTGCTCCTGCTTTTGGACTAGATGTTTTTGCTTTAGGTAAAGAGGCAGCCACATCTAGTACTGTAACAGAAGTATTGGTATATCATGGTTCTACGGATGCTCCAACAGTGGATGTATTCGAATCATCAGTTCCTGCAGGAACCATAGTAAACGATATTTCTTATGGACAATTCCAAGGGTATTTAGGATTAACTACGGCAGACTACGATTTACAAATTAGAAATCAAAATAATAGTGCGATTGTTGCTGCATATAACGCTCCTTTGAGCACTCTTACTCTAGGTGGAGAAGCAATAGTTGTGTTAGCTTCAGGATTTTTAAACCCTGCAGCTAATTCAAATGGACCGGCATTTGGTCTTTATGCTGCGCTAGCATCAGGAGGACCATTAGTAGCGCTTCCTGTAGATACGATTCCAACTGCAAGAGTTCAAGCAATTCACAATTCAGCTGATTTAGCTGCTGAATATGTAGATGTTTATTACAATGAAACTTTATTATTAGACAACTTCCAATTTAGAAATGCATCACCATTTGTAGATGTACAAGCGGGAGTTGATTTTGAATTAAGTATAGCTGACTCAGCAAGTTCAGATACCACAACTGCGATAGTTAAATTTACATATAACTTACAAGAAGATAGTACATATATTCTTATTGCAAACGGTATCGTAAGCCCAACAGGATACTCTCCTGCTACACCTTTCAATATTGATGTATTCGGTTCTGCTAGAGAAACAGCTGTTGGAGGTATGATGACGACAGATGTATTAGTTTACCATGGTGCTACAGATGCTCCTGCTGTAGATGTTAATGAAACTTCTGTACCTGCAGGTTTAATAGTAGACAGTATAACTTATTCTGATTATGCAGGATATTTGGGATTATCTACTGCAGATTACGTTTTAGATATAAACTTAAATTCTAATGCAGCTTTAGTTGGTACTTATTCTGCTCCTTTAAGCACTTTAGGTTTGGGTGGACAGGCAATTACTGTATTAGCTTCAGGTTTTGTAACACCAGCTTCTAACTCTAACGGTCCTGCTTTTGGCTTATGGGTAGCACTATCTTCCGGTGGAGCTCTAGTTCCATTAAGCAACATTACTTCATTAAATGAAATTGATGCTGCTTTAAATAGTGCTATCAATTTATATCCAAATCCATCTAATGGTAATGTTCAATTATCTTTTGATAATTTAGATGAGCTACCAAGACAAATGGATGTAATAGATTTAAACGGTAGAGTAGTAAGAGAGATTAGTGTTGAAAATCAAAATACACAAACTTTAAACTTACAAGATTTAAGTAGAGGAACTTATTTAGTAAGATTCATAGGAAACAATGGTGTTGCTGTGAAGAGAATTATTATTCAATAAGCTACTTTAAACTCTAGATAAAGGGGATTTGCGTTGCAAGTCCCCTTTTTTTGTTCTTTTACAAAATGAAAAATATTTTATTGCTTGTATTAATAAGCATGAGTACCTTTTTATATGGATCTAATGGAGATAGTTTAGATCATAGTTTTGATAATAGACCAATAATTTATTTTCATGGAGGAATTTCGATGCCTGTAGGAGACTTTGGTGCCAATAAAGATGTTAGAAATTCTGATGGCTTTGCAGAAAATGGAAGATCCATAGGCTTGGGTTTTATTTTACCACTAGCTAAAGGAATAAATCTTGATTTGGGCTATTCTAATAGAAGCTATTCTATTGATAGAGTTTCTTTTGATAAGATAACTGAAAGTGAGTTTAAAAGTAATTCTACTGTCCCAATTACAAACCAATTTAAATATACATCAGATTTTGGTTCTTATCAAAATTCTAATATTACGGCAGGATTCAAGATTGACGCCAATATAAATGAACAATTTCAATTCTTCTTTACTCCGGCAGTAGCTTTTTCTTGGTTAAAAGTTCCCGATGTTGGTATAGGAGTAAAAGATTCCTTATTTGAAATTACATCTAAGCAAAGCTCTGAAAGAACGTTTGATGTTTCTTTTTCGCTGGAGTTAGGAGCCATTTATCAAATTAGTGAAGATCTTGGTCTTAGTTTAAAAATGGATTATATCAAAGCTTTGCATGAGACTGAAGTTGTTGTGAATACTGACAGTAATTTAACTGGATCGACTACAGAAACTCTTAAGGAGAATATTGATTATAGCGCTTTAACATTTTCATTAGCCATCTATTTTCGCTTAAAGTAAAAAGCCCGCTGATGCACTAGGTACAAACAACGGGCTCCAACCAAACCAACCCTTAATATCTTACATACATAATACACTCATTATCAGACTTTGTTTGATAACAAGCATACTTTTTTTTGTAAAAAAAGATTGGATTTAAGCTAAGCTAATTCCTTGTATTTAATCGATGAAATAAGTTATTTTATCGACGAATGGTGTAAGTGTGTTTTTGTAAAGAAATTAAAGACTACTGCAGGTCTTCAATAAGCCACAGCGCTTCTTCTAGTTCCCCTTTGGCTTTATTGTCTTTTTGTTCATCTGCTAATTTTATACCATGGGTATAGATGCTTCTTGCGTCATCCATTCTGTCAACCTTTTCGTAAAGTTGTCCTAGTTTATAGTACGCACCCAGATATTTAGGGTCGTCTTTTGTAAGTTGCTCAATAATTTGAGTTGCTTCTTTATCTTTCCCTTCTTTTTCATATTCAAGGGCAAGCGCGTAAGTAAGAAAACTATCTTTAGGATCAGTTTTCAACATTTTTTTTATTTCTTCAACTCTACTCAAAACTTTCAAATTCTATTGCGAATATATTGAATGATTTCGGTTTTATCGTTTTGTTGAAACCATTTTATGTCTTTATCTTTTTTAAACCATGTAAGTTGTCGCTTTGCATAACGCCTACTATTTACTTTTATTTTTTCAATAGATTCTTCTAGTGTTTTATTTCCGTCAAAAAAATCAAATAATTCGATATAACCAACAGTTTTTAAAGCATTATGCATTCTAAATGGTAGAACAGATTTAGCTTCATCTATTAGACCTTGCTCTATCATTTTGTCTACTCTGCTATTTATTCTTGCATATAAGGTTGGCCTTTCCATTTCAAGACCTATCTTTATTACATTAAAGTTTCTTTTTCTTTTTTTACCTTTTCTTAATTCAGAGTACTTTTTACCACTGAGCTTGCAGACTTCAATAGCTCGAATAAGTCTCTTACTATTTTGTTGATCAACCGTAGCGAAGTATTCAGGGTCTAAGTTTTTTAACTCCTTCTGTAGCGAAAGAATGCCATCCTCCTCCAATTGTTGTTTTAATTCTATTCTTAACTTCTCATCAGCAGTAGGAAGGTCTTCATCAAAGCCATCAATTAATGCATTGACATACATGCCTGAACCACCGCAAAGAATTGCTATTTTATTGGTTTTGAAATATATATCAAGTGCTTTTAATGCCTCTTTTTCATACTTAGTAGCATTGTACTCTTCTGAAATATTTAAATTGCTTATAAAGTGATGTTTCGCCTCGGAAAGTTCTTTTGCATTTGGTTTTGCAGTACCAATATTCAATTCTTTATAAAACTGTCTTGAATCTGAAGAAAAAATTTCAGCACCAAACTCCTTGGCAATTTTTATAGATAGGGAAGTTTTTCCCACTGCCGTAGGACCAATAATAACAATTAAAGTGGGTTTGTTTTCCAATTTTTTTATTGATACTCCTCATAGTCATCTAAAGAGTCAAATTGGTCATTACTCATCCAATCATCGTCTTCTTCTTCATTCATCATTTTTTCTAAAAGTGCCGATCGTAAAAATTCCTCAGGGTCTTCTTCTTCATTTGCTCTGTCTGATTCTTTAGGAGCCTCTCCAAAACTATTGATAAGGAGGTACTTTTCTTTCACTGCTTCTTTTTGGTCAAGTACCTCTAAACTAAACTCCCATTGGTGAAGAAAATCATAGGTGTAATCTAATAAGTCTCCGATATTACTTAGTACATCTTTTACTTTAAAATCCGTCATTAGATTAGAATCTTCATCTAATTTTTCTAAATGGTATTCACTTGCAATCGACAGATTATCATCGAACTTGGTAAAGTTTGCCATTTGTTCTCCACTAAAACTAAAAACTTCCAAAATGGCCTTATGCAGCTCTACCAAGCTTGCATCTACATTGATTTGAATATCTCTATAAATTATTTCCTTATCGGAAAGTAAAACCTTGATAATTAGAGAAGTCATAACTTTATTTCTTTGGAATAAACACCCATCTTTTTAGCCTCTTTCACTAAAAATTCCAGTGCTTCAGATTTATCATTTTTAATTTCACCGTCTAAAATTGCCTCTTTGATTTTACTTTTCAATAAGCCAACTTCTTTAGAAGGTGCAAGATCAAAATACTCCATAATTTCTTCACCACTTATTGGCGGTTGGAAGTTTCTTAATCGATCTTTTTCTTCAACTTCTACCAGTTTCTTTTTAACTAATTCGAAGTTTTCTAAATAACGCTTTTGTTTTTTTTTATTCTTCGTTGTTATGTCTGCTGAACACAATAGCATTAAGTCTTCAATATCTTCTCCTGCTTCAAAAATTAGCCTTCTCATTGCAGAATCCGTAACAGTTTCTTTAACCAAAGCTATAGGCCTCAAATGTAAACGAACTAGCTTTTGAACGTATTTCATTTTATGATCTAGAGGCAACTTTAGTTTTTTAAATATCTCAGGAGTCATTCTAGCACCTAAATCCTCATGTCCATGAAAAGTCCATCCTTGTTTAGGGTCGAAGCGCTTTGTTGGGGGTTTAGCAATGTCATGCAATATAGCCGACCATCTAAGCCATAAATTATCCGTGTTTTTAGAAAGTCTATCCAAAACTTCTAAGGTATGATAGAAGTTGTCTTTATGACTTAGACCATTTAGTTGGTCTACTCCCTGTAGCTTCGACATCTCTTTAAAAATGATATCTAGCAAACCTGTATTAAAAAGAATCTTAAAACCAATAGATGGAACAGGGGAGAGAATGATTTTATTTAGCTCTTCTGTAATTCTCTCTTGAGAAACAATTTTGATTCTTTCTTTTTCTTTTTCGATTGCTTTCAAGGCCTCATCAGCAATAGTAAATCCTAGCTGAGAGGCAAAACGAATTGCTCTCATCATTCGCAATGGGTCATCAGAAAAAGTAATCTCTGGATCTAAAGGAGTGCGGATTATTTTATTTTCTAGGTCCTTCATCCCATTAAATGGATCCAATAATTCACCGTAATTAACTTCATTTAGGCTAATAGCCATGGCATTTATAGTAAAATCTCTTCTATCTTGATCTTCCTCTAAAGTGCCATCTTCTACAAGTGGTTTCCTAGATTCCTTTCTGTAAGACTCTTTTCTAGCTCCAACAAACTCAATTTCCCAGCCATCATGTTGAAACATGGCAGTACCAAAATTTTTAAAAATCTTTACCTTTTTCTTTGAATTAAGTTGTTTCGCTAATTCATTAGCTAGCTCTATGCCACTTCCAATACAAACAATATCTATATCCTTACATTCTCTGTTTAAGATAGAATCTCTTACATAGCCGCCAACAACATAGCTTTCTACTCCAATAGATTGGGCGGCCTTTGCAATACTTTTGAAGATGGGATGTTTGATGGACTTAAGCAAAATTTAACTTTCTGCAAATTTACAATTATTGCTTACTTACGAAGAATTTCAACCTCACCATTAGTCATAATCTTCATAATTTTTGAAGGTTTACCGCTCAAATTTTTAGCATACTCTTTAGGAATAACAAAATCGCAAGAATTAATGATCTCTTGAGAAATATTTTCAAAAGAGAGGGGAGCTACTTCTCCTGATCTATTTGGAGAAGTTGAAATGATAGGTCTATTGAGTCTTTTAATGATTTCTTTACTTATTCCGTCTTTCATATATCTTACAGCAACACTTCCATCATCTTGAAGTAATTCCTTTGGCAAAGCGCTATTTGCCTCTAAAACTAAAGTTAAGGGGGAGTTAGCATAGTCAATAATATCCCAAACTAAATCCGGAACATCTTTTACAACTTGTTGCAACATACGATCAGATTCTACCAAAACGATAAAGCCTTTGTCTAATTCTCTTCCCTTAATACTTTTTACTTTATTCAAAGCGTCTACGTTAAAGGCATCACAGCTTAAACCATAAATAGTATCTGTTGGACATAAAATAATTTGACCAGACTTAAGTTTATTAACAGCTGAATCAATAATCTCTTTTATTTTAACATCCATGAATTCTAACTATTTGAACGTGCTGAATTACTTAATTTTGAAGGGATGACAAAGTTAATGGGCAGAGCAGTATTATTTTTAATTATCTGCCTAAGTTTTTCTTTAAAAGTGCTTTCTCAACCTGTATTAGATAGTTCTACTATTTTAAGAACCTCGATTTTTCAAGGTGACACTATTCCTTATTTTCCAATGGAGGCGGTTACCATTTATTCTCCAAGAACCTTTAAAAGTAGAAGTGAAGCGAAAAAATACGGGAGATTAAAACGCTATGTTGTTAAGGTTTACCCTTATGCCGAAGTTGCCGGAGAAATGCTTCGGTATTTTGATGATACATTGAAAACCTTTAAAAATGAAAAGAAAAGGAAAAAGTATTTGAAGAAAGTAGAGGAGGAGCTTAAAGAAGAATTTAGTGGAGAGTTGAAAAAATTAACCATTAAACAAGGAATTATTCTCATTAAGCTAATAGATCGAGAAACTGGAAATACTTCTTATGATTTGATTAAGGAGTTGAGAGGTTCATTTTCTGCTTTTGTTTGGCAGTCTTTAGCTCGTTTGTTTGGCTCTAATCTAAAACTTGAATATGATTCTAATGGCGAAGATGCTATGATTGAAGAGATTGTTCAGCAAATAGAGAATGGGCAAATTCCCTATAAAAAGAGAAAAAAGATTAAGAAGTAGTTTTTAAACTCTAACTCCCATTACTACTACATCATCTGTTTGTTCATAAGAACCTAACCAATTTAGAAACTCATTCTCAAGAAGTCGATGTTGCTCTTTAATAGGTTTTTGATGAATAGACTTCAAGAATTCTTTAAAAGGTCTATGCATGTATTTTTTACCCTTAGGACCTCCAAATTGATCCGGGTAACCATCTGAAAATAAATAGATAACATCACCTTCTACTAAATCAAATTCATGATTGATAAATTCTCTATTGTTAGTGTTGTTAAAGCTTCCAATAGCAAATTTATTTGCCTTAGTTTCTATTAATTTACCATCCCTAAAGAGATAAAAGGGATTAAAGGCTCCTGCATACTCGATTTTTTTTCTTTCATAGTCAATGCTCACTAAAGCAATATCCATCCCATCTTTTACCCCATTATCATTTCCCTTTTGTCTAAGTATTTCGGAAACATTTTTGTTTAATTCATTTAAAATACTTGCAGGCTTAGTTACTTTAAGTTCATTAACTATTCTGTCTAAGCTATTGTGGCCTATGATAGACATAAATGCTCCTGGAACTCCATGTCCAGTGCAATCAATAGCAGAAAACATAACTGTTCCTTTTATTTCTGAAACCCAATAGAAATCGCCACTAACAATATCTTTGGGTCTGAAGAATACGAAAGAATCTGGAATGTACTTTTTGATTATTTCATCAGGAGGAAGTATCGCTTGCTGAATTCTTTGTGCATATCTAATACTGGATGTGATATCTTCATTAATAGAAGCTAACTCTTCATTTTTTTGAACTACTTCAGCGGTCCTTTCAGCTACTTTAACCTCAAGTACCTTCTTTTCTTGTACCAATTGTTGCTCTCGCAACTTTATAAAGTAATAAATGCCAGCACTAATAACTACAAGGCAAATTAAATAGAACCACCATGTTTTCCAAAAAGGAGGACTAATGTAAAATGAGTAAACTGCAGGCTCTGTCCATTCTCCATAAGTTGAAGAAGCTTTTACTTGAAATTTATAGTTTCCTGGTGGTAAGGCAGGGTAATTTGCAAAAGTTAATTCAGTTTCTGGAGACCATTCATTATCAATATTTTCTAGTTTCGTTTTATATCTAACCGAAGAAGGATTGGTAAAGTAAATACCCTTATAATTGAAATTGAATGATTTATCTTTATAATTGAAGTTAGATTCTCCGTATAAATCCCAATCATTTAGGTTTACTTTAAGGTCTGTTATCTGAATGAATGGCATTGTAGAAATGGTATAATCCTTTTCAGGCCTATACTTTGTAACGCCTTCAACAGTACCAAACCATAAATTGCCTGACTTATCTTTATAAGATGCTCTTTGTTTATTTTCAATTCCTATAAATCCATCTTTTTCGGTATATGTACTTATTCTATCATTTTCTAAATTAATTTTATTCAAGCCCTTATTAGTTCCTACCCAAATATTGTTTTCTTCATCTATTTCAATTGAAGTAATCAAGTCAGTTAGAAGACCGTTAGCGGTAGAATAGGTGTTTATAATGCCTTCTTCTTTGCTATAAACAATAACGCCTTGACCGTCAGTTCCAATCCAAATATTACCGTTCTTATCTTCATTAATTACTCTAGGGGTATAATCACCTCCTATATCTATTATACTAAACTCCGTTCCGCTTATTCTATTTAAGCCTTTACCTGTGCAGCCTACCCATACATCTCCATTTTTATCAGCAAATACTTCTGATATTTCATTTCCTAAAAGCCCATTACTTTGAGTAATAACATTAAAAGCTCTATTGTTAATTTCATAATAAATCAATCCATCTAGAGTTCCTACCCATAAGTTGTTATCCTTATCAATATCCATCCCCATAATTACATCCAAACTGATGTTTGCATTTAATCTTGGGGGGTAGATAAAACTTCGAATATTTTCGGTTGATGAAGTGTAAACTATTCCGCTACTAGTGCCAATCCAAATCCTTCCTTGTTTGTCTTTTTTGAGAAATCTTACTTCATTGCTTATCAAGCGGTCGTTCTCTTCATTAATATAGTTGAATTGATCTTCCTTTTTTCTAGCCTTAGGATTGTATATTGTTATACCTGAATTGGTAGCAAACCAAAATTGGTCTTTATTATCTTGGAGAATAGACCATACTTGATTGTTAGAAATTCCTGATTCTTCGGAATAGGTTACAAAATGTTCTCCTTTAAAAATATCTATTCCATTTTCGTTTGTTCCTATAATTACATTACCTTCTCTATCATTGATTATTTGCCAAATTTTAAGATCGTGCAGGCCATTTTTAATCTTAAAGTTTAAGATATTCTCTCCTTCTATTTTAGAAATTCCACCACCCCAAGTACCAACCCATATAGCACCGTTTTTATCTTGGTTAATAGTACTTACCCAGTTATGCGCTAAGCCATCTTTTTCATCGAAAATCTCAATTCTTTTTTCACCAACTATTTGCTTGTAGAGTCCTCCATTGTATGTGCCGTACCAAATATTTTCATCTTTGTCGATAAAAAGAGTAGTGATTTGAAAGTAGGAGGTGAGTCCTTCAGGAACATAAGATTCAAATACTTTCTTCTTTTTTTGATACCTTTTAAGACCAACATCAGTTATAAAGTATAGATCTTTCTCTTTATTCTGAAAAATTTCAAATACTCTATCACTTAATCCATCTTTGCCAGTAAAATGTTTGATTTCTAAGTTCTTTGATTTTTTATTTTTAGAATTTACAATTTTATAGACCCCATTACCTGTAGAGCTAATCCAAATATTTCCTTCTTCATCTTCTACAATTCCTGAGATATCTGAACTTAATGAACTGTCAATAAATAGTTTGTTAAACTCTTTTCCATTATAGGTAGATATTCCACCACCTGTATGTCCTAGCCAAAGAACTCCATAACTATCTTGTGTAATTGTTCTTATTCCATTTCCTGAAAGGCCGTCTGCCGAGGTATAGTTATAAAAATCTGTTCCATCAAATTTACTAAGTCCAGATGCCGTTCCCATCCATAAATAACCACTGCTATCTTGCAACATGTTGTAAACGGTAGATTGAGCAAGACCATCATTAACAGAGTAATTTTCAAAGTAATAAGATTGGGAAATCAGATGGTTAGCAAAGCAGATAGAGAAAAGCAGAACTGCTAATCTGATACTATTATAGGGTTTTAGTGGTAGATTAATCTTCAACTATTTTTTTATAAAGAAGAAAGTGCCATTTTCATCTTCTAAACCTTGTATTTTACCAAACTGTGGTTTTTGTCCTCCTTCCTTACTCACAGATTCTTTAACTTTAACAACAATTTGATCAATTGGAATACATGTGTTAGGGTTATTATCTAAAGAATTAACAAAGGTTTTTGTAAACTGAGAGTTATCAGAAGCCAACTCGTATCCTGCAGATGAAAGCACTTGGGAGGACTTAAATCTTGTTGCTTGCCAATCATCACATCTTCTTTCCGTTTCAGCAGATCGCATTGCTTGGTAGAAAGAAGGTCCTGATTCACATGCATCTGTAACTACCAGGGTATGAGTAATGTATTTAGAATAGGATTGCATGGCAGCTTTTAATGAGTTAATGTTGAAATAAGTAAACTCATCATCTCTTTTTGCATCAACAGGTATCCAATATCCAGATTCATTCAAAAACTTTCCATGCCCGGCATACCAAACTAAGATTGAATTTACTTTGTTACTTCTTACTAAGTCTCTCAGCTCTATTGAAAAGAACCTTTCAAATTCTTTTTTGGTTAAGTCTTTCTTCTTGATAATGTTATGAACTCTATAATTTGCTAAAGCAGAATTCATTTCTCTTACATCTTTAGAAGGACCCTCTAAGCTTGCAAAAGAATTATAGTTAGAGTTCTCAATAAATACGACCCATGTTTTCCCCATAGGGTTATCAGCAGCTATTCTTGCACCTTCTCTATTTAGCTTAAATTGTTTACTTGATTTATTACCATATATATCTTCAACTATAACCGTTATGGTACCTTTATTCGCTATGCTAATTGTTGCACTAAAGGATGGGTTTAATTGATCTACTAAGAAACTAGCGGTTGCCCCATCAACAAATACAGATTTTATCTTACTCTCATCGCTAATTTTACCTTCAAGGTATAGGATAGAATTATCATTTTCTAAATAAATCTCTCCATCATCAGAAGCATAAGGAGCTAAGATTGTAATAGAAGGAGTGTCTATTTCTGTAGAAATAACATTATAAGTTATTTCAGCCTTGTTTTTATATATATCAGTAACTGAGATTTGTATAGATTTTGTTTCATCAGGTTTTAAGTCAAACTGAAAGCTTGGGTTTAATGTATCTTTATTAAACTCAACACTTTTTTCTCCTACTAGTATGGAGGTAATTTTACTAGCGTCTTTAATTTGTGCAGTAATAGTTGCTTCTTTAATTCCCTTTCTAACAGGAATGGACTTTCCATCAATAATTTGCGGATCTATAAATGTTATGCTTGGTTTCTCATTCTCCTTATTTAACTCATAGAGTCTTTCAGAGGCTTTATCTAACAATATACTTGCCTTCTCATCAAAAGGCGTTATTTTTCTTAAGGTTTCATAATCTTCAACAGCCTTTTCATATTGATGTGTTGCTTCAAAGGCAGAAGCTCTCGCGTATAAAACTTCGATGTTGTAATCTTCTTTTTTCTTATTGTAAAGAATTGTATTAAAATCAGTTACAGCTAAGTGAGCTTGTTTGAACTCTAAATAAGAAATACCTCTTTCTAAATAAATTAAATCTTTGTCTTCTTCTTTTGCCAATAAGAGAGCTTTGGATAAATCTGCAATAGCACTAGGGTAGTCTAACTTGGCTCTGTAAATCTTTGATCGAATAACTAAAGCGTCTGTATTTTTCTCATCTTTTGCAATTACCTTATTGCAGGTGGTCATTGCCTCTTCAAGTTTTTTTAATTCTAGCTGACTATTTGAAAGAGCGAGAAATGCATCGATGAAGTCTTCATCCATATCTGATGCCTCTTTGAAGTTTAGAGCGGCCTTTTCCCATTCACTTTTTTCTTGATATGCTATTCCTAGAGAATAATATAATGGTGCAGACTTCTTAATTTCAATGGCTAGGTTAATGGTAGTAATCGCCTTGTCATATTCTTTAAGATTTAATTGAGACTGGATTTTAGTGTTGTAAGCAACCAAATTCTTTTTATCATTTACTATAGTTTTATCAGCATATTCTATTGCTTTTTCAAATTGTTTAGTTTCAAAATATAGTTTTGAGGTTTCAATTAAGTAGTCTTCATTGTCAGAATCAAAAGTTAATGCCCTTAAATAATCTTCAATGGCTGATTCTAAATTGGATAGACTTCTGTAAGATTCAGCCCTTGCAACATATGCATCTACATACTTAGAGTCACCGTCAATTGCCTTAGAATATTGGGTGATAGCATCTTTGTAATTTTTATTTTCTTTAAACTCTTCTCCGGTTTTAAAATACTTTTTAGGAGACTGCGCATAAGCGCTACCCCCAAAGGAGAAGATAAATACGAATAGAATTAAGGGAAAGAGTTTTATTGATTTCATCAGTTTAGATTTAAACAAATAAGCAATTTCAAATTTGCCTATTTCTTATATACATACGTAATTAATAACCATTAAGTTATCATTATTTTCTAACAAAATATACTTAAAAAAACTACTTGTTAATTTACGTTCGAGCTTTTGCTTGATTTTGACCTTATGGCAAAAAAAAGCCATGCATCGCATGGTCTTTTTTTATTATTTAAAATTGGAGGATACAACTAAGTCCTTACTTCCAGGAGTGTAGGTATAAAATCCTTCACCTGATTTGGCTCCAAGTTTTTTGGCGGTTACCATATTTACCAATAAAGGACAAGGGGCATACTTAGGATTACCAAAACCTTCATAAAGCACTTGAAGAATTGATAAACAAACGTCTAAGCCAATAAAATCTGCTAATTGAAGGGGACCCATTGGGTGAGCCATGCCTAATTTCATGACTGTGTCAATTTCTTCTACACCTGCTACTCCCTCGTATAAAGTATAAATAGCCTCATTAATCATAGGCATCAAAATTCTATTAGCAACAAATCCCGGATAATCATTAACTTCAACAGGAACTTTACTAAGTTTCTTTGAAGTCTCCATAATTAAATCAGTTACTTCATTAGAAGTTGCATAACCTCTTATAATTTCTACTAACTTCATTACAGGTACCGGATTCATAAAATGCATTCCAATTACCTTTTCAGGTCTTTTGGTTACAGATCCTATTTTTGTAATGCTTATGGAAGAAGTATTCGAAGCTAGAATTGTTTTGTCATCACATATTTCATCCAATTGTTGAAATATTTTAAGTTTTATATCGATATTTTCTGTTGCGGCTTCTACTACTAAATCTGCGCCTTTGACACCAGCAGCTAAATCCGTATTTGTTTTTAATCTAGCTAAAGTTGCTTCCTTTTCTGAAGCTGAAATCTTTTCTTTAGCCACCATTCTGTCTAAATTCTTTGTAATGGTAGCAACTGCTCTTTCTAAAGCTTCTGCCGATATATCTATTAGTGAGACTTCAAATCCAAATTGTGCAAAGGTGTGGGCTATTCCATTTCCCATTGTTCCTGCTCCAATAACTGCTATATTTTTCATGCTTTAATTTTTATGAATGGCAAAATTAGTGAAGATACTTTAAAAGGGTAGTCTATTTGCCACTTCCTTTTAAGACAATTAGAACTGTGTAGATAAGTATTTTGATGTCTACATATAAGGACATATTCTCAATATAAAGAATGTCATATTTTAAACGTTCCACCATTTGGTCTACATTCTCTGCATATCCATACTTAACTTGCCCCCAGGAGGTTATACCCGGTCTAACTTTAAGTAAATGATTGTAGTGCGAAGCTTTATTTACAATTTGATCAATAAAGAATTGTCTTTCTGGTCTGGGACCAACAAGCGACATATCTCCGATTAATACGTTGAAAAACTGCGGAATTTCATCCAATCGAGTTTTACGCATAAAGCGACCAAACTTAGTAATTCTAGGATCATTTTCGCTAGAAAGAGCAGGACCTTTTGCTTCGGCATCTATATACATCGACCTAAACTTAAAAATATTGAAAGGCTTTCCGTGTATTCCAATTCTTTCTTGGTAAAAAATGATAGGCCCCGGAGTGGTTACTTTAACAATTAAACCAACAATTAAATAAAGAGGACTAAAAACGGTAAGTACAAAAAGTGAGATAGCAATGTCTATAATTCTTTTCGTTGTCTGCTGCCAAGGAGGCATTATTTCTCTATTAATAATAATAAGAGGAGCACCAAAAATAGTACTCATTTTTACCGAACCTGAAAGAATATCATACATGTCAGGTATAACTTTTATCAATACGTTTAGACCTTCTAATTGAGAGATTATTTTTTCTAGTTGAGCATGCTCAGAAGATTCAATGGCTATAATGGCTTCTTCAACTTTATTATCCTCAATTATCTTTTTAAGTTCACTATCTTTTCCTAGAAACGGCAAGTGTTTTTCAATTAAATACTTTTCTTTTCTATGTACCCTAACAAAGCCTATAAATTTGTTTCCAAAAGATCTTTTTTCAGATTCAATTTCTTGGTATAGTTTCAAGGCATTTTCATTGGAGCCAATGATGATGGTATTAAAGCCAATTTCTCTATTCTGAATTTTTTTAACCGTTCTATTGGTAAGAATAAATCGAAAAAGGTAGGTGAAGAGAAAGTGAAAAGATAAGATGTATAGAAAGGATAAATAATAATCTTGGTAGGTATTTATTTCATAATCCAAGATAAAAAGGAAGAATAGGAGCAAGCAGCCAATTAACGTGGTTATTAGCGTTTGAATTAATTCGTTCAACCTCGACTTTCGGTAAACATTTCGATAAAAACCGCTTGCTGCATAAAGCAGTATCCAACCTAGGGGAAGTATTAATAAAGCAGTGTAAAAGTTTTCATCATAAACTACTTCTATTTCATAGCCAAACTTGCTAGACTCTAAATATTGCTTTCTAAATCGATAAAATAGAAACCAAACAATAGCTGCTGCTATATAATCCAGAAAAACGTATAAAAAAGTTTGTAGTTTTTTATTCATCTAGAAGTGCAATAGTTTAACATTGTCCAATAATAATTCTCCTTCTTCTCCTATAGGCTTAACATAGCCAAAGGCAATATTGTAGTTAGCTGCATCAAATAGTATTGGGAATACATTGCTGAAGTCTAGGTAAATCTTATTCCATTCACTTCTTGCTCTCACCGTAACAAAGGGAACTTGTTGCATTCTATTATTAACGTAGACAGAAACTTGAAAATCATGGGTGGATTTATAATCAAATTCTAGATAAACTGGTAAACCATTCCTTGGAACATTAATAATATCTCTTGTATAAGCTTCAAAAAAGTTGTCACCAACACCCAAAGCGCCAGAACCAGAAGCGTCTCCTTCATATACCTTATTAGCGTCTGTAATTCTTCTTAATGCTGCATCACTCTGTGGATTATTTATAAAGTTAACCCCAGTTTCAAAATCTTCCACACCCCAATCGTCGTTAGCAATGGTCTCTGATTTGTATTCCACCTTTATATTGGGTTTGTAGATTTCTTCTTCAACAAAAACAAAGTTCGTATCATAGAATTCATAGAAATCATAAATTACTCTCGTATTAGAAGCTCCATTGTTTAAAATACCTCCTCTTACTTTTAAGTTGACTTCTCCGGTGGTGAGTATTGGTATGCGTGTTGGTAACTCAAAAGTTCCTATAAGTCTATCATTAATGAAAACCCAAGCATCCTCAATGTTAGAGCTAGAAGAACCTAACTCTGGTCTATCATTAAATACATCAATTTTATCTATTTCTAGATAAGCAGGAATGGTGGCTTTTATTTCTTCTTTGTCACAAGAATTTAATAAAGAGAGCAGAATAAAAAGAAAAAAGCAAAAGTAAACTTGCTTCATACAATTGGTTGTTGTTGATAATGCAACGTTAAGTAAGAAATATTATTGCTTAAAGGGTTAAATTTTCTTTTGTCAAATTGAGTTTTTCAATAATTCTATGAGCAACGTCTAAAGCGTTGTACCCATCGTGGATGGTAACTGCAGGGGTAGTGTTATTCTCAATAGATTCTGCAAAAGACCTTAACTCGTCTTTGATAGCATTATTTGCTTCCACTGTTGGTTTTTCAAAATAAATCTGCTTATGTCCTTTACCTTCTCCTAAATCAATGGTTACGGATAAAGGATCTGGCTCTCCTTCTACATTGGTTAATCTAACTATTTCAGATTCTTTTTCTAGAAAGTCAATAGAGATGTAGGCGTCTTTTTGAAAGATTCTTGTCTTTCTCATGTTCTTTAGAGAAATCCTACTCGCTGTTAAATTAGCTACGCAACCATTGTCGAATTCTATTCTTGCATTGGTTATATCGGGGTTATCGCTAACTACTGCTACGCCACTAGCACTAATTTTTCTGACATTACTTTTTACTATACTTAAAACAATATCTAAGTCGTGTATCATAAGGTCTAAAACAACAGAAACATCGGTACCTCTAGGGTTGAATTGCGCCAAACGATGTGTTTCAATAAACATTGGATGCTTTATAAAGTCTTTAGAGGCTGTAAAAGCAGGGTTGAATCTTTCCACATGACCAACTTGAACTTTTACATTAGCTTCTTCTGCAAGTCCTATGAGTTGTTTAGCTTCTTCAACGGTATTAGTTACGGGTTTTTCTATAAAAATATGCTTCGATTGTCTAATAGCTTTAACAGCGCAATCAAAATGAGAAAGAGTAGGAGTTACAATATCAACTATATCTATTTCTTCCAATAATGACTCAATAGAGTCAAATCTCTTAATTCCAAATTCTTTTTCTACCTCTAAAGCAGAATCTGTATTAGGATCGTAAAAACCAATCAGATTATAATTTTCTAACTCTTTAAGCAGTCTAATATGAATTTTACCTAAGTGACCTGCGCCAAGTACTCCAACATTTAGCATTCTATGTATTTTTTTACAAATTAAATCAAAGCCTTCTGTACTATTTGAATTTAAAATTTGCATTGTCAACAATTAACTATTGAAAAAGCGAAAAGTAGATCTGCTGTATAAGAAATTTTCTGTCGTTTTTTGTTTTTCGAATGTTAGATAACTACCGTCATAAAGGATTAAGAAAAAAGTTAGTTGAAGAACTTTCTAAAAAGGGCATTGAAAATATAGATGTTCTAAATGCAATAGATCAAATTCCGAGGCATCTGTTCATGGATAATGCATTTATAAACTTTGCTTACAAGGATAAGGCCTTTCCAATAGGAGCTAATCAAACCATTTCTCAACCCTTTACAGTAGCATTTCAAACACAATTACTCGGTGTAGAAAGGGGAGACAAAGTTTTAGAGATTGGAACAGGAAGTGGCTATCAATCTGCAGTTTTATTAGCTATGGGGGCTAAAGTCTTTAGTATTGAAAGACATCGCTCTTTGCATCTTAAGTCAAAAAATATTTTAGAAAGCATGGGTTACCAACCAAAATTGTTTTTTGGAGATGGGTATAAAGGCTTGCCAACTTTTGCTCCTTTTGATAAAATAATAATTACAGCTGCTGCGCCTTACATTCCAGATCCATTGAAGGAGCAACTAAAAATAGGAGGAGTGTTTGTTATTCCATTGGGGGAAGGAGATAAGCAAGAAATGTTGAGATTATCTAAGCAAGAAGATGGAAGTTTTAAACAAGAAAACTTTGGAGATTTTAGTTTTGTGCCAATGCTAGAAAATAAATCTTTTGGAAGTTGAGCAATAAGCATTAATTTATTTTGTTCTTTGCATTATAAAATCTAATCAAATGAAAAAACTAGTTTATATATTTCTATTCTTGTCCTTACCGTCACTTTTGTTAGCGCAAGATTCCACTTCTTCAAAATCTCCATTTAAACCTCAAAAGGGTGATTTTGGTACTACCTTAAACCTAACAGGATTAATAGATAACATTCAGTTGCAAACAACAAATTCAGAACTAGGTCAAAACCTATTATTCTTAAGATATTACTTAGAAGATGATTTGGTTTTAAGATTGGGCTTAGGAGTTGATTTTAATAGTTATAAACGATCAGTTGCCGATAGTGTAATCAATACTTTGGTAGAAGAAGATTCTCTTTTTAATAGATTCGTTTTTAATATTTCCGGTGGAATAGAGAAACACTTTAGTTCTTCAAAAAGACTAGATCCTTATGTATTTGGTCAAATGAATTTAACTTTTGTGGGAAAAGAAAATACAGAGGTAGATACAAAAATTACAGCACCAAATGGTGTTGGTACAGTTGAAAGAATCATTAAAAAAGATGGAGGAATTGGTTTTGGGTTATTATTTGGTGGTGGCTTCAACTATTTTATTGCTAAAAACTTTAGTGTTGGCACGGAGGTAGGTCTTTTGATCAACTACTCAAGTATTGGTGGAACTATTAGCGATAATACTATTTCCAATCCAATCAATGGTTCTTCTTCCTCTGATTTTATAACTTCCGAAAATAAAGTTAATCAAGCTGAAATAGGTGTTCAGGCTAATGCCTTGTTGAATTTCTCTTATTTCTTTTAGAAACTGCCTCAACAATTAAGGGTATCTTTGTTTTATTTAGTAAGAATGAAAAGACTCTTAATTACTTTAGCCTTCGGTTTAATCATTTTCAATACTTCTGCGCAAGGTAGACTGCTTGTGGATTCTGTTTCAGAATACAAATGGTCTTCTCCTACTATTTTAAGCGACATTTGGGGATACCAAGATACAACTGGTGTAGAATATGCATTAGTTTGCAGAAGAAGAGGTTTCTCAGTAATAAGTCTAGCAGATACCTTAAATCCAGTAGAAGTTTATTCTGATACTTCTATCTTCAGTATTTGGCGAGATGTAAAAACTTGGAAAAAGCATGCTTATGTAGTTAACGAATCCGGTTTAGGTATGGAGATTTACGATTTGTCTAAACTACCTGATTCTGTAGCTAAAGTTGGTACTTATACCGGAACTACCATACCATTTCAAACAGCGCATAATATTTTTATTGACTCCGTAGGGGTAGCCTATCTTTTCGGAACTAATAATAATTTACCTGGCGGCGGAACAGTAATGTTAGATGTAGATACAGATCCTAAAAACCCAATTGACTTAGGCAATTTTGACTCTTTGTATCTGCATGACGGGGTTGTTAGAGATAGCATACTTTATGGTGGTGCAGTTTATAGTGGACGATTAATAGTTGTTGATGTCAGAAATAAAAGCAATCCACAGATTATAGGTAGCGTTCAAACTCCAAACTCTTTCACACATAATGTTTGGCTTTCCGATGATGGAAATACGGCCTTTACTACGGATGAAGTATCAGGGGCTTTTGTAGCTTCTTACGATGTTTCAAACCCTGCTAACATTATTCCTTTAGATAGAATTAGAACAAGGAATACAACAACCGTAATTCCACATAATACGCATGTATTGAATGATTTTCTAGTTACCTCTTACTATACCGCAGGAGTTTCTATTGTTGATGGTTCAAGACCTGACCATTTGGTAGAAGTAGGCTATTTTGATACTTCGCCTTTTAGCGGAGGAACATTCAATGGCAATTGGGGTGCTTATCCATATTTGCCATCTGGCTTATTGATTTTGAGTGATATGGAAGAAGGTTTATTTGTTGTTCGACCAAAATACCAAAGAGCATCTTATTTGGAAGGGAATATAACCGATTGTAATCAAAATGCAATTGCACAGGCTAAAGTGAAAATTCTTAACGAAGGTTATGAAACAAATACAAACCTTTTGGGAGACTTTGATTTAGGAAACGTTCTCAATGGTTTTTATACCTTAGAAGTAAGCGCTCCTAACTATGCAACAAGAACCATAGATAGTGTTGAATTAAGACCAGGCATTGTGCAATTTTTAAACATTGAATTGCAAGATACTAACAGAGGTTTTATTCATACGGTAGTGGATAATCAGAATAGCCCTATAAATGGTGCATTAGTAACCATTGAAAATGCAGATACTAGTTTAACCCAAACGATAGCAAATGGAAAATTAGCTTTTCTTGGTTTAGATTTTGGGACCTACAATATCTATGTTGGCTCTTGGGGTTATGAAAATGTATGTATCGAAAATTTTGTATTCGATTGTAATAACGATTCTTTATCTCATACATTAAATGTAGGCTATGAAGATGATTTTAATAATGATTTGGGGTGGAGTGTGTTTAACTTAATTTCTACAACTACAGGTTGGAATAGGGTTAAACCTAGACTTATTTTAGATAACAACAGTGTGGCTGCTCCCTCATCAGATGATAGTTTAGATTGTGGAAATACAGCCTATTTAACCATTGATGATACTTCAAATTTAAGCTTAGACACCATTTCTATTTTGCATTCGCCAGCAATTAACTTTTTAAGTTACTCAAATCCATATATCAATCTTAGTTATTGGTTTTACAATGGTAGTTCTAGTGCCTCTGACTATCTTGAATTTTTTTTAGAAGATACTACAGGAGGTTCTTCATTACTTATTGGACTTGATACCATATTTTTTAACCCTAGTGGTTGGAATTATATTTCTTATCAAATGAGCAACTTTACATCTACTAATAGAAATGCACGTTTTGCTATTAGAGCTATAGCCAATTCAAATACCAATTCAAATGTATTTTTTGGAATAGACAATTTCTCCATCACCGAAGGTTTGCCAGTAGGTGTAACTGAAACCACAAAAGAGAATGATTTGCTAATATATCCCAATCCTTTTAGCAATGAGTTTAGAATAGAATTTAAAACCGCTGAACAGAGAGAGATTAGCATTTACAATCTTCAGATGCAATTGATCTATCAAGAAAGTTCAAATGGGAATAGAGCACAGTTAAACCTAGATGAAGCACAGGAAAGTGGGGTTTATATCTTAGTAATAAAAGATGCTAGAGGTAACTTAACGCAAAAGAAGATAATTAAGCTTTAGCAGCTTAGGTATTGGCTTAAGCCAAAGAAAACGGCCAACCAAATTAATCCTTTAATAAAGAAAAATAGGAAGCCTGCTATACCTATTCGCTTAATCCAATTTTTCTGATTAGAATCCATCGTATTAAGAATTCTTGATTAGCCTTTTGATGTATTGATTTTTGTCTTCCGCTAGTAACATTTTAAACAATTCTACAGTGGCTAGTGCATCTCCTTTTGCCCTATGTCTATCCCCATTTTGGATTCCCTTTGCTTTGCAAAGCTTGCTTAAACCATAAGTGCCTATTTCAGGCCAAACTTTCTGACTGTATTGTAATGTGCAAAGTTTATCCATATGAAAGTCTAAGCCAAGTAGTTTGAATTCTTCATGAAAGAAACTATAGTCGAACTTTACATTGTGGGCAACAAAGCAGCTTCCTGCTAAAATATTTTTTACATCTTTAGCTACATCTCTAAATTTTGGAGAATCAGCTGCCATCTGATCGCTAATTCCGGTTAGCTTTTGCACAAAAGGAGGGATGGGTCGCTCTGGATTGATAAGGCTAGTAAACTCATCTACAATCTTTTGTCCGTCAAACTTCAAAATGGAAATCTCCGTAATTCTCCCAATTTTGCTATTGCCACCTGTGGCCTCTATGTCTACTATGCTATACAAACGAAGCACAAAAATAAGGATTGATTTCGTGCTTGTAGCAGCTGCAATAAATTGTTATTTTAGACAAAAATCATATTATGCCAAGCAGAAGAAAAGTTAAAAAACAAATTAAGAAAGAAACCAATTTATTAATTGAAGATGCTTTTATCGAATCTATCAATGGAGACTCAAAAGAATCTAAGAAAATGGATGCTTTGATTGATGAGCTTATTGATAAAAGATTCGATTTAATTTCTAAAGTTTCTAACTACCCAAATAATGGGAAAAGAGCAGAAGTTAAAGAGTACTTCAAGGGAATTAAAGAAGATTTAGATAAAGAAGTTAACGAATACACCAAAAAGATTGGGCATGTAGGATAAGTTATGGCGTTTAGTTTTAAGCAACTAGGGCCTGGCTTATTGTATGCTGGTGCTGCCGTAGGAGTTTCTCATCTAGTACAATCTACTAGAGCAGGGGCTAGCTATGGCTTGGTGATGATATTGGTTGTAATTATCGCCAATATTTTAAAATACCCCTTTTTTAAAGCAGGTCCGCTCTATGCCGCTACTACAGGAAAGAGTTTGTTAGAAGCCTTTTATGAAGAAGGTAAATTTGCAATGGCTCTTTTTTATATCGCAACGGTAGGGACTATGTTTGCCGTACAGGCGGCAGTTACTTTAATTACTGCTAGCGTTGTTTCTTCTATCTTCGGACTTTCTATTCCTCTTTGGCAAATCTCAGCCATACTACTAAGTCTTTGCTTTTTAATCTTAATTATCGGCAAATACAAATGGCTAAACAACATCATGAAATGGGTAATTCTATTGTTAACCATTACTACTATTATAACACTATTAGCTGCTTTTGCTCAGCCAATTGAAAAAATTGCTGAAAAAGTTAGCTTCAATTTTTCAAACTCTTTAGATGTCTTATTTTTAATTGCTTTAGTTGGTTGGATGCCTGCACCTTTAGATATTTCGCTTTGGCATTCGGAATGGACTTTAGCAGATCAACATAGTAAAGATGTAAAGAAAACTCTATTTGATTTTAAGATCGGTTATTGGGGTACTACTTTTTTAGCCATAGTATTTGTTGCCTTAGGTACTATTATTTTAAGAGGCAGTGGGGAAGAGCTGTCTTCAAGCGGTGCTGTTTTTTCTACTCAAGTAATAGGAATGTATACCGAAACACTTGGATCTTGGTCTTTTATTATTGTAGCTACAGCAGCATTTACCACTATGTTTAGCACCACACTGACGGTTTTAGATGCTTTTCCAAGAGTTTTAGACAAGGCCATTTCCTTGTCTTTTAAGCAATCAGCAAAGTCTATAGGTAAAAACTATGTTGGTTTATTAATTTTTATCATTTTAGGGGCATTAACAGTGCTCCTCTTTTTGATGGAGAATATGAAGCAGCTAATAGACCTAGCTACTTCTATTTCTTTTTTAACTGCCCCAATATTGGCTTTACTGATGTTAAAAGTTAGCTTAAAAAATAAAGCTGTTCTAAAATCCTACTCTAAAATGGAAAGATTACTAGCCTTATTTGGTTTAGGCTTTTTGTTTTTCTTTAGTATTTATTACATAAGCATGGTTAGATAAGGTTAATTTTATCTTTATAAATCAAGATTACATGGATATTATAACATTTCCTATCTACTACCAAGGCTACATAGAGTTAGTACCTGAAGGAGATCCAATAGCTATATTGGAATACCAAATCAAAGAGA
>JAUIMG010000015.1 GCA_030433355.1 Bacteroidia bacterium
TAAAACCAATCAGATTGCCATTTTCATCTTTCTTCTCTAAGCCGGCATTGCCATCACTACTAAATGTCATTTGATCAATGGATGCTCCTTTTTCCATACCATAGGCCACAGATTTATGTGGTTTGGTATATTGGGAAGCTCCTGTAGTAATGTCTATCATTCCGCCCATTTTCGCAAAAAGAATTGCTTGTTCAAAAAGTTCTTCTGTTCTACCTAAATGCGTTGGCGATATATTCTCTATAGGAAAATGATAGTCTTTTATTATTCTAAAAAGAATATCTAAACGCTCTGGATGATTGCCGAGGTGAAGATGCAGTATTCCTTTCTTTTCTCCAATCATACCACCAACTTTTACTTGTCTTAGTAATCGCAATAATTCAATTTCGGTAGGATAGGAGGAACGTATGTCTGAAATGGCAATTTTGCAACCGAGTACTTTGTCGATAAAAATCATGTCTTCCTGCACAGATTCCATAATGTGCATCGGTTCTAAACCGTAATAACCAGTAAACATATAACAAGACATTCCTTCGGTGTCTAAGGCCTTAACTTTAGCATACAAGCTTTTTATACTTCTTGTGGATCCATCCGTACCCAAAAGACCAACCGCTGTTGTCGTTCCTGTAGCTATAAACTCTGTCATTTTTAATTCAGGAGTCATGGAAGAGAACCCATGTTTACCTCCTGCACCAGTAACATGAACATGTTGGTCTATGAAACCAGGTAAAACTTTCTTTCCTGCTGCATCCCATTTTTGTAGTCCTTGGATATTGACTTCTATTTTTTTGTTGATGGATAAAATTTTTCCTCCTCCAACAAGGATGTCATTAATTCCTTGGTCTTCAGGAGCGTAGATATGGGCGTTTTTGATTAATAACATATTCAAATCATTGGATAAATTAGTAGGAATATTAGAGCAACTACTAATGGGATTAAATTTCTTTTTACTATATCTAAAGGACTTACTCCTGCAATTTCTGATGTTGCAATAATAACACCTGCTACAGGAGAAACAGTTCGTCCCATAGAAGCGGCTAAGTTCATGGGTAAGATCATGGAGGTTGTTTTAATTCCAAATTTTAATGCAATTTTTGGCACCAAAGGAGCAAAAGCAAAGAATGCAGCATTTCCGCTGCCCATTAGCATGGAAGCTAGGAATATCATAACTACCATCACTATGCTAATTCCAATTGCTCCTAAACCGATATTTTGAGAAGAACTAATGAGCCCCTCAATAAATCCTAAAGAAATGAGACCCTTGGCAAATATGTCAGCAGCTATAATAAGTGTGACCACTGTTTTAAAGATATTTCCCATTCCATTCCAAAAGGTGCTTAAAGAACCTAATACTTCTTTGATATTTTTCTTGCGAATAAACTCAAAGAGGAGCGCAATAAATAAGCTAATAAACATGGCCGTAGTTGTATCTAGGGTGATTGGAATTGGGGTGAGCTGGAATATCTCAGAAAATACAATTAGAAGCAGTAAGGGTAAAATTGGAATAATAGCATAATAGGATGGCGCTATGGTTCTTTCTTCTTTGGAATGTTCTTTTATTTCTACTGCTTTAATATCTTTTTTATCGTAATAGCGGTTCACAAAGTAGTAAGTTATCATTAAGACTATGCATAATGGAAAAACTACAGCTAGTTGGTCTTTTAGGAAATAGGAAATGGAATCAACTCCTGCGATACTTACGGCACTTGCAGTAATTGCAGAAGCCGGCCCAATACCAAAAGCAGTGCAAGCGGTGATTACAGATACTGCTGATATTCTGCTAACTCCTAATCGGATTAGTATTGGGAAAATGGAAGCCATTAAAAGCAGACTTAAACCTGCAGCTGAAGGAATACAAACAAATAATAGTTGCCCTATTGGTAATACTGCGATTGTCGCAACATAAGGGTATTTTTTAAGAAGAGATAGAGGTTTCATGGCAATACGAACTAGGGCATCTGAAGCACCAATTTTATCGATATAGGCAACAAAACCTCCAATAGCCATGATCATTAAGCCAACTCCCGCATTGGTTTTTGCAAAAGACTCTTTAATTAAACGGAATAAATCAAACCCAGACCAAGCTGTACTATCTTTAAGCACTGGCATTTTAAAGTCTAGAAACAGAGAAATGATAAGCATTAGAAGGCCTGCTATTAATAATACCGCATGTGGATAATACTTCTTAAGTAGAAGTCTTGCTACAACAACGATAAAAACAAGAGATATGACTGGGCCTAAAAAGCTCATACCTGTTTAAAAAGGAGTTCCATCAACTTTGGTGCCCGGTGAAAACAACAGTGGGGTACTGGTACTGTGCTGTTCAAAATCTCCTGTGATATCAGGATTTCGAGTGTAGGATTCGTTGGGGTTATTAGATAGGGCATCTGAATTAAAAATTAGAGCCCAATTTCCACTTGGATCTTTTACACCAATCACTTCACCCGAATTATTGAAGTTTAATCCTGATACTGCATTTAGAACCGCAGCTCCTCCAAAGGTTCCTGTAGGTGTACCACCTCCAAAAACTACTAAAGCTCCGTTTCCAGGAATTATTGAGCCGGAAGGAAAAGTATATTGATTCGTTCCTGTAGTTGTGTCATCCCAAATTTCATAACCTCCCATATCAAAATCTCTAGAACTAGGGTTGTAAAATTCAATAAAGGAATCATCGTCTTGGCCATAGACACCATCTCCGTTGGCATCTCCATCTAAACCAGAGTTAGAGGGGTCGTAGCAAATTTCATTAATAATAAATTGAGCTATTGCAGCTACATCATTATCTTCAATAGTGATTGAAAGAGGGGAAGTAATGGCAATTTCTGCTCCTTTCGCATTTAAAATAGAAATCTCAATGCTTTCATTTCCTTCCTGCAAGGTATCTTCGATGGCAGAAATTACTACGCTAGCAGATAAATCTCCTGCAGGAATGCTTATAGTTTTAGAGCTAATGGTATAATCTATAGTTTTCGTTGCATCACCTTGGATAAACAAATCGACCGTTACAGTTTGTTCCGATGCTCTATTTAAGGAGGCAATTACGGTAGTTGTTCCATTCGCCTCAGAAATAACCCTTTGTCCGCTAGAGAGTGTTAGCGAATACGTTGGTTCCACATCATCGGTTTCACAGCTGTTAAAAAATAAAATTAATGCTGAAAACAAGGAAGCTAATAGTATTTTCTTATTCATCTATTCTTTATTGAAGGTTAAAAGAATCCAATAGTTATTAGAAATAGCTATTGGATTCTTTTATAATTTATTATTCTTTAATAAATCGAATTGTATTGATAGTTTCGTTACTTCTAACTCTTAAAAAGTAAACTCCATCAGCAAAATTAGAAACATCAATTGCTTCTTTAATATTTCTCAACTCCATTATTTTAGCTCCATTGATATTGAAAATCTCAACAAAATCAATCTTTGCAGTAGTTTGAATAGTTAATTGATTTTTTACTGGATTTGGGAATAAGTTTATTCCAAGAGAATTATCGTATTCCGTCAATGAAGTAGAATTATTGAATGCTGTTCCATCCGTTCTAGTACCAGGAGAGAATAAAACTGCAGTAGTATCTCCATGCTGAACGAAACCACCCGTTACATCTGGCGCTCTAGTGTAAGATTCATTTGGATTATTAGATAATGCATCTGAATCAAAGATAAGTGCCCAAGCACCACTTGTGTCTTTAACTCCAATTACTTCACCCGAATTGTTGAAATTAAATCCGTTTAACGCATTTAAAACTAATGCAGAGCCAAATGTACCTGTTGGTGTTCCTCCACCAAATACTAATACTACCTCTTGTGCAGGAATACTAGTATTAGCAGGGAAGGTGTATTGAACTGTTCCTGCAGTAGTATCATCCCAAATCTCGTAGCCGCTAATGTCGAATGGACTGCTGCTGCTGTTGTATATTTCTATAAAAGAATCGTCATCTTGACTATAAATACTATCTCTATTGGCATCGCCTTCTAAGGCAGTGTTTGAAGGGTCGTACAATACCTCGTTAATAATGAGTTGTCCGTACATGATAGATGTACAAAAAAGTAAAGATGTTAAAATGTAAATTTTCTTCATAATGATTGAATTTTAAGTGTTTCTCCAAATTAAGCCTAATAAGCCCTAAATTTAGCATACCAATTATTTTTAATTTAAAATACCAATTTGAATTCAATTATTTCATCTCGTATACAACAAGCTTATACGAAACGACTGCTACAAAAGAATAAAAAGGAGAAGCGTATATATTTTGTTCTATACTTGGTTTTAAAGGATATTATAAGTGATTTAGATATTCCTGAAAATTTAAATTTGCCTCCGACTAGAAAACTAGCAGAGGTGTTAGAGGTTTCTAGAAGTACCGTTTTAAAGGCATATGAGCTCTTAACTCTAGAAGGTTACATTTCATCTTTAGCAGGTTCTGGGTATATTGTTAAGTTTCAAGGAAAGAGTTCTACTTCATTAAACTTAATCAAGGAAAATCGATATCCTAAAATCTCTGATCTTGGGAAGTCTTTTTTAAATAATGTGAATCTTATAAATTCAACCAACGATAAAAGTGTTGCTTTTAGACCAGGTTTGCCGCCTTTAGATGTTTTTCCGGTAAATCAGTGGAAGAATTTGACAAACCTTTATTGGAGACATATTAAATCTTCTTCCTTAATTTATTCCTCTACTTCAGGATTAGACAATTTAAAAAAGACCATTGCAAATTATTTGAATTTATGCAGGGGAGTGAAGTGTGATAGTAAACAAATAATTATTGTTTCAGGGTCCTTGCAATCTCTTTATTTGGTGGGTAGCGTGCTACTAAATGAAAAGGATCGCGTGGTGATGGAGAATCCAACATTTCCCAATGTTATTTCTGTATTTAAAAGTTTAAAGGCAGATATGGAAGGAGTAGAAGTGGATGAAAATGGAATTGTTATAGAAAAAGTGATAAGTAAACGTGCCAAATTAATTCACCTTACTCCTTCGGGGCACTATCCAAGCGGAGTTAAAATGAGTATGCAAAGAAGAAAGGAGGTTTTGAATTGGGCAAATAAAAACAAGTCTTATATCATAGAAAACGACTTTGAGCATGAAATTAGTAATTATAAAGACGCTATGCCTTCCTTATTTTCATTGGACAAAGAATCTCGCACCATTTATATGGGAACTTTTAATCGTTTATTACATCCTTCCATTAGGTTGGGATACATGGTGGTTCCAATTCAGTTAAAACCATCTATCGAGGCCTTGATGAAACATTCTCATCGCTTTGTTCCTCCGTCTATACAGATAGTTTTGAATCAATTCATTGATAAGAAGAATATCTATACTCACATTAAAAATGTAAATAATATTGCCCATCAAAGAAAAAAAGTTTTTATCGAATTTTTTGAAACTAACTTTTCCGACTCGCTTACTTTAATAAATAAAGAGAGCAATAGTTTGCATTTATTAGCAGAATTTAAGGAAGGAAAAGAAAGGGAGGAGATATTAAAAAGTTTTGCAAAAAAAAACATCATAGTTCACGCATACAGTAAGTGTTTTATTGGCAATAAGAAAAAAGAGGGTTTTATAATAGGATATTCCTCTATAAATGAAACCGCTATGAAAAGAAAACTACTTCAAATGGCTGATATTTATAAGGAGGAACAGTTAAATTGAATTGGTATGTTAAATAGTATACTTTTGGTATGCCATCTAAAAGGGAATAAGAGATTAATTTATAGCAAACTCTATGCAGATGAAAAATAATACTTGGCTTTTTTATACTTTACTTTTAAGTTCATTCATACTGTTGTTTAGTGCTTGTGATGATAATGACACTATTCCAGAAGATAAAACCACTGGTGGAAATTTAAAAGGCACGGGCTCATTTGTTTATACTGATTTTGATCCATTAGCAAATAAACCAACAAAAGTATTTTATCATATTCCTTCTTCTTCTAATCAAAATACACCAATAGTTTTTGTTTTTCACGGGGCCAACAGAGATGCCCAAGAAAGCAGAGATGCATTAATAGCAAATGCGGATCAAAATAATATAATTATTGTAGTACCTGAGTTCTCAGAAATAAACTTCCCAGGTGGAGATGGATATAATCTTGGTAATGTATTTGTAGATGGAGATAATCCAAGTCCACAAACACTTAATGAAGAAGATCAATGGGCTTTTTCTTTGGTAGAGCCATTATTTGATTATGTGAAATTACTTAGTTCAAATACTTCGGCTAACTACAGTGTTTTTGGTTTTTCAGCTGGTGGACAATTTGCACATCGCTTTCTATTTTTTAAGCCCAACGCAAGAATAAATAAAGCAGTTGCATCTTCCTCAGGTTGGTATACCATGCCAGATAATCAAGTAGATTTTCCTTATGGTTTAAAAGAGAGTCCTGTTTTAAATTCTAGCCTAGCTAGTATTTTCTCAAAACAACTCACTGTTTTAATAGGAGAATTAGATGATGATCCTAATGCTAGTTCTTTAAGAAGAAATTCGCAAGCAGATCTTCAAGGAACCAATCGGTTAGCAAGAGCTCAATATTTCTATAATGAAAGTATTACTATTGCTAATACCAAGGGTTTAATCTATAATTGGCAGTATGTGTCTCTTCCTAATGTAAGTCACGATATTAATGCAACAGCTAATTATGCTTTTGATAATATATTTACCAATTAAATAGTAACATGTTGAGCAGAAAGAATATTGGCTTATTTCTTGGCCCACTCTTATTTATTCTCATTCACTTTTTCTTTCAAGCAGAAGGATTATCGGAACAAGGAAATGCTGTATTGGCTATTACCTTATGGATAGCCATTTGGTGGATCACAGAAGCTATTCCTATTGAGGTTACCTCTTTGTTGCCCTTGATTCTTTTTCCAATTTTTGGCGCTTTAGATTTGAAAGAAACCGGCTCTGCTTATGGACATAAATTTATATTCTTATTTATAGGTGGATTTATTTTAGCCATTGCCATAGAGAAATGGAAATTGCATAAGCGAATTGCCCTGCATATTATTAGAATTGTAGGAACTAGCCTTATCCATATCATGCTTGGTTTTATGCTGAGTACTGCTTTTTTATCCATGTGGATATCCAATACCGCCACCACAGTAATGATGCTTCCCATTGGTATGGCAGTTATCTCCCAAGTAGATGGCGGAAGCATTGCACGCATAGATTCTCAATTTGGAAAAGCTTTGATGCTTGCCATAGCGTATAGTGCTTCTATTGGCGGTATGGCTACACTTATTGGAACACCTCCTAATTTAATACTCGCAGGAGTAGTGCAGGAATTGTACGGCATGGAAATTTCCTTTTTACAATGGTTTAAGTTTGGTTTGCCCATATCTATTTTCTTGCTATTTATTTGTTGGGTCTATCTTGGACGATTTGCCTTTTCTCTTAATGGTCAAAAACTCAATGGAGGTAAAGCTATCATTGAAAAACAAATCAAGGAATTGGGTAAAATGGGCCTAGAAGAAAAACTAGTGGCGGCAGTATTTATCCTCACTGCTACTGCTTGGATTTGTAGGTCTTTTCTCTTAAAAGATCTAATTTCCGGTATCGATGATACCATCATTGCCTTGATAGCTGCAGTAGTCCTTTTTATTGTGCCTTCTAGAAAAAGGGGAGAGGCGCTGCTAAATTGGCCAGATGCCGTTAAACTGCCATGGGGTATTTTATTGCTTTTTGGCGGAGGAATAGCCTTAGCGATTGGTTTTGAAAGCAGCGGATTAGCAGCATGGATAGGTAGTCAAATGAATGGTTTGCAAGGCGCACCAATTTTTATTTTAATTCTAATAATAGTGGCAGCGGTAAACTTTTTGACCGAGATTACCTCCAATATAGCTACCACAGCAATTTTACTTCCAATTTTAGCTGCATTGGCAGTAATTGTAGATGTACATCCCTTTTTATTATTAGCTGCTGCGACCTTAGCGGCCTCTTGCGCATTTATGCTGCCTGTAGCTACAGCACCTAATGCTTTGGTTTTTGGGTCAGGCTATATTAGAATGAGCGATATGATGAAAGCAGGTATATGGTTAAATATTCTTTCCATCATCCTTTTGTCTCTCATCGTCTATTTCTTTTTGCCCATGATTTGGGATTTTGTTGTAGCTCCTTACCCTATACTTTAACTACCCAAAACCCATTCTAATAACTCTTCCTTATCCACTATCGACCAAGAATGAGGATGTCGATCGCCATTGGCTCTATATCCCATATTTTGGGTTTTTATTAATTCTACTTTAGCGTTTGGAAGCTCTTGATCTAAGCGATTACAGAGTTTTTCAATCCAATGGGCATTCATCTCATTGGCTTGATTCCCTCTATTTTCTTTCCACCATGTAGTATCCGGTTCTGTATAAAAACGGATCTTTAGACCATCTAAATTCTTTAGATTTTCTATATTATTTGTTCTGGAAGTAAAAGGGGAGAGTTCCTCATATTTTTCAATTCCCTCTTCTGGCTTTCCCAATTCATTGTGCATCAAATTAATAATCCATTCTGCTTCTTGTACTTGAAGTGGGTGGAAGTTTCTTTGTTTGTTTCTTTGGGCATTGAGGCATAACTCTAGTAAATCTACAGGAGAGTCAACCGTGAAAATGCCTTTAGGAGCTAGGGCTGAATTCGTCTCAACTAAATAGTCGGAGATCAACAAGGTGATATTCCCTCCTCCAGAGAATCCACCAATGGCTATGTTTTCTGTTGGGAGTTGGTTCGTTTCAAAAGCATCTTCTATGCTTTCTTTAAGATAAACTTTGTACTCTTCTTCTAACCATATTTTACGGTCAAAATCAATAAACAATACCGCTATTTCCTTTTTTATAGCCAAGTCTATTATGGGAAACTCTCTTTTGGTGCTTTCGATAATTTGTCCCGTTCCTCCAAAGAGTACCAATACCCCTTCTATCTTTTCTTTGGGTCTATTCAATTCATAAAAGTCAGTCCTTGTTTTTACAAATTCAATTTCTTCAGAATTTTCCCCTGCTTTCTTTGGAGAAGAATTGCAGCCAATAATCAAACTAATGCCTAATAGGAATGTGGAAAGTAATTTCATCCGGACGAATTTAACAAGCTTCTAAACAAACAGCCAATGCCAAATAAAAGTATATAAAAAAAGGCCAATTATTATATTGGCCTTAGTCACATTAAACTAGCTATTTACTTAGGATTTAACTCCTATTTTTTTCAAAATATCGTTCATTAAACACCATTTGGTAATGGACGATTGTAATAGGTTGGCACCCACAAAAGCGGTAAACCACAACCAGTTGATATTTACATAAATTGCTAATATTAAGCTAACTAGAATAAAAGTTCCTGCTACGCCTCTTACTATTCTATCTCTCATAATAATTGTTTTAGTTTGATTTTTCTACATGCAATACAGCAAGATGAATCCTGCTTTCTGTTTTTTGTTTTCCGTTAAACTCTTCCACAGCATGGAATACGGCATCTACACTATCCTCAGGAACAAAGGCAAAGAATAGCATGGATTGTTTGTGTCCATTGCCACCTCCAAACCAATTGTCTGCGCTAGTAGTGGATTTTTTATTTGCATAGCCAACTAATTCTGTAGAAGAGAAGGCGTTTACATTATTTTGTTTTAGCATTTTCACAATGTCTTCTTCAAACATTTGAATTGCTGTGATTACAATCATTTTCATATTCTAAGCATTTGGTTTATTATTCTCCCACTTCTTTCTTTCTGTCATGTAGTAAATTAATGGTACTACCAATAAAGTAAGTATGGTAGAGACAATTGCACCCGCCACTAAAGAGATGGCAAGTCCTTGGAAGATTGGATCAAAAAGTATGATGGATGCTCCAATAACAACCGCTCCCGTAGTTAATAGAATAGGGGTAGTTCTTACTGCTCCTGCATCTATAATTGCGGTGATTAAATCGGCACCTTCATTCAGCCTGATTTCTATAAAATCAATGAGTAGCACGGAGTTTCTTACCATTACTCCGGCCAAAGCAATCATTCCAATAAAAGAAGTAGCCGTAAAGAATGCTCCCAATAGCCAATGGCCTAAGATGATTCCAATTAGGGAAAGTGGAATGGCAATCATCATCACTATTGGTGTTTTGAAGTTTTGGAACCATCCTACAATCAGCATATATATTACAATGATTACTACTAAAAAGGCTGCACCCAAATCTCTAAATACTTCTAAGGTTATTTGCCATTCGCCATCCCATTTCAAGGTATAGTTTCTATCGTCTGTAACCTTTCCTATGTATTTCTCACTCAATTCATAGCCCTTAGGAAGTTCAATTTCTTGCAACTTCTTATCCATGCCCAATATGGCGTAAGCAGGGCTTTCTAGTCCACCGGCCATATCTGCCAATACATAAACTACTCTGTTTTGGTCTTTTCTGTATATGGTTTTCTCTGCATTTTTCTCTACTACTCTAACCAAATTGGCAAGTGGTATATTCTCCCCATTTTTATTTTTGACGCTCAGGCTTTTGATTTTATCGATACTGCTTTTGTCTTTTTCTTCCAAAGCCATGACAATACTCACTTGACTGTGCGATCTTTCATCATAGAGATAAGAAATAGCCATTTCTCTCAGTAAATAGGTTAGGTTGCCAACTAGTTGAGCTGGAGCAACACCATTCAGCATGCTTCTTTCTCTATCTATTTCAAAAGTGTATTCCGTTTGATCTGCTTCTACCATCCAATCTACATCAACAACATCATCGGTGTTTTCTAGAATCTCCTTTACATTGGCAGCTACTTTAACTTGCTCTTCATAGTCAGGGCCATATATTTCCGCCACTAGTGTAGAAAGTACAGGTGGTCCCGGTGGAACTTCTACTAATTTGATATTTGCATTGTATTTCGCACCTATTGCTTGCACTTTCGCTCTCACCTTTTTAGCAATAGCATGGCTTTGTAAATCTCTTTCTGCTTTGGGCAACAAATTCACTTGTATATCCGCTACATTGCTGCCACTTCTTAAGTCGTAATGTCTTACCAAACCATTGAAGGTGATAGGAGCAGAGGTGCCTATATAGTTTTGGTAGTTTACCACTTCAGGAACAGTGGATAAATACTGCGCAACTTCTTTAGTCACTGCAGCCGTTCTTTCTAAAGTAGTTCCTTCCTCCATGTCAATCACCACCTGAAATTCATTCTTATTATCAAAGGGTAGCATTTTTACGGCAACAGAGTTGGTGTAAAATAATCCCATACTTCCCAGAAGTAAAACAACTGTACCTAAAAGCACTGCCCATCTTTTCTTGCTGTTGTGCAGTAAAGGCTCTTCTATCTTTTTATACCATTTGTAGATAAAGCCAGTATCGTGTCCATGACTTTCTTTTTCTTCTTGATTATCCTTTTCTCTCAATAGGTGGTAACCCAAATATGGAGTTACGGTTAAAGCTACAAATAGGGAAAGAATCATAGCAATAGAGGCGCCAATTGGCATCGGACTCATATAAGGGCCCATCATTCCCGAAACAAAGGCCATGGGTAATATGGCAGCAATTACGGTGAATGTTGCCAAAATAGTTGGGTTTCCAACTTCGTTGATGGCATAAATAGCAGCCTGCTTAAAAGGAAGTCGCTTCATTTTGAAGTGCCTATGCATATTTTCTGCAATGATGATACTGTCATCTACTACTATACCTACCACAAATACTAAAGCAAATAGGGTAATTCTATTCAAGGTATAATCTAGCATGTAGTAGCTAAATAGGGTAAGGGCGAAGGTTAAGGGAACGGAAAAGAATACTACTAATCCGCCTCTCCAGCCCATGGCTAGCATCACCAATACAGTAACCGCAATAATGGCAACACCTAAGTGTAATAATAGCTCTGCCACTTTATGAGAAGCAGTATCTCCATAGTTTCTACTTACTTCTACAAATAAATCAGAAGGGATTAAATCCTTCTTTAACACTTCTAAATGTTCAATAACTTCTTCAGAGATGCGCATCGCATCAGCACCGGCAACTTTAGCAACAGAAAGGGTTACTGCATTGTATTCTGATGGATAATCTTGGTGATTTATATTATTCGCTCCGTAGCCAAAACTCACATAATTAGCAGGCTTTTCAGGTCCATCGGTAATGCTAGCAATTTGATGTAAATACACCGGCATGTTTTGAAAAACACCAACGACTAAATTCTCGACATCTTCTTTTGTTTTTAGAAACTTTCCTGTAGTTAGTAAAAACTCTTCATCATTATTTAAAAACTTCCCCGATTGAGAACTTTGATTATTCGCCTTTACCATTTGCATTACTTGCAGGGGGTCTATATTATTAGCCTTTAACTTGTTTTTATCTAGGCTTATTCTTAATTCTCTGCTTCTTCCACCAATAACTTCTGTAAGTGAAACCTGATTAACTCTTTCTACCTCTGAGCTAAGCTCTTCAGCAATTTGTCTAAGTTGAAAGTCGTCGTATTTTTCACTCCAAAGTGTAAGGCCAAGCATAGGAACATCATTGATAGACCTAGTCTTAATCATTGGCAACATAGCACCTTTAGGAAACTGATGGGCGTGTTTAATTAGCTCATCATAAAGTTTTACATAAGATCTCTCAATGTCTTCTCCTACAATAAACTGCACGATAATCATTGCTTGTCCGTTCATGGCCATACTGTGAATATGGTCAACCCCTTTAATGTTGGCAATTGCTTTTTCTAAAGGTTTAACTACTCTGCTCTCCATCTCTGAAGGACTAGCGCCTGGATAGCCAATCATAAGATCTGCCATCGGTACATTAATTTGTGGTTCTTCTTCTCTAGGAATAAGCGTAGAACTGTATATTCCTATGGCCATTAGTGCCACGATAAGTAGTATAGTTAACTTAGAGTTAATGAATAAGTTAGCTATCTTTCCTGATATTCCTTCTTGCATAATCTTCTTTTTAATGCTTCTTTAAGCTGTAAATAATTAGTAGCTTATTTTAATTCCGTTGTAAAGTCTACCTTCAGAACTAAGGATATAGTCTTCTCCTGCCAATAATCCGGATAGTACCTCTACTTGCTTGTCTTTTACTTCACCTAGTCGTAACCATCTTAAAATAGCTACACCATCCTCCGTAGGAGTGTATATCCCACTTAACTGTCCTTTTCTAATAATTGCAGTTGTTGGAACTACCACGGGAGTATTTTCAGCTATTGAATCGGCTTCTATTTCTGCATTGACAAACATTCCCGGTAATATCTCCTCGTTTTGTCCACTCAAATCCAGTTTTACGATGTATTGTCCACCTGTATTTTTAGAAGAATAGCTTACCTCTCTAACAGTAGCTGCTGCATGTTTATCAGCAGATTTAATATGTATAGTGGCCTTTTGTCCTGCTTTTATGTCTCTAATATCACTTTCAGAAATCATAACGATAGCTTCTAATTTTGCCATAGATTCTAAATTGATTAATGGAAATCCAGGTGAGGCCATATCGCCAGCTTTTACAAAAGTGTTCGCTATAGTTCCATCGAAAGGAGCTCTAATATTCAAATATTCAAATTGCGCCAATACCTCTTGCTTCATGGATTTGGCAGCATCTAAAGAAGCTTTTGCCATTTCATATCTACTCTTCATATTCTCTAATTCCTTATCAGAGGCACTTCCGCTTTTATGTAAATTTTTAAAACGCTCATAGTCATTGCTTGCGTTTTGGAAGGCAGCATTCGCTTGAGCTATATTAGCATCTACTTGAGCAGCTTTTGCTTGTAAGTCTGCACTGCTAATGGCTATAAGTAAGTCGCCCTTCTTTACTTTCATGCCCGATTTCGCTTGCACTTTCTCCACTCTTCCCATCATTCGAGTGCTTATGTTGGCACTTTCGAAAGCATGAATTTGTCCACTTCCATTAATGGTAGATTTTGCACCATTAGCTTTTGCCTTGGCAATGCTAACAGGAATGGCTTTGGAATTGTCTACTACAATCTCTTCTTCTTGTCCATTAGAACAAGCGTATAAACTAACTGAAGCTATTGCTATTAAAATGTATGTTTTTATTTTTCTCATGGTTTACTTTGTTAAAAATGCTAGATATTCTTGTGTGATTTCAAATTCAAAAACGGCTTGTAATAAGCCAAGCTCTTCTCTTAATAGTTGATTTTGAGCCATTAGTAAGTCGGTAGTTTTTTCAAGCCCTTCGCCAAATCTATCTTTTCTAATTCGGTAGGCTTCAGCCGCTTGTTCTACAGATAATTCTTGCTGATTTACCTTTTGCTTAGATAAAATCAATTGTCTGCTCATTTTGTCTATCTCTACTTTACTTTGAGATTCATATTGCTCCGCTTCTGTTTGGGCTTTTTGAAACTCTATTTTAGATTTTTCAGATTTAGCAATATTTTGATATCCATTAAACAATGACCAGCATAGCTGAATACCTACTAGGTAACCGCTTGCGTCTGCTTGAAAAACTTCATCGTCATATAGTTGGTATCTACCAAAGGCATTTAATCTTGGTACGAAGTTCATTTTGCTTGCTTTCGACATGCTTTCGTAGGCTTCTGCAGCCTTATACATGGCATGTATGTCTTCTCTATGAGCAGGAAGCTCAGATTGCAGTTCCTGACTTACGATACTTGATTTTAGCTTATCCTTAGGGGAATAGATGGCAGTGCCAATACTATCATTCACTAAATAAGCTAAATGTTGGGAAGCATTTTCAATTTGGTGCTTGGCAGCACTTTGTTGAGTAATTAGCTCTTGCAGTTTAAGTTTAGCTTGCAATAAGTCTGGTTTCTGAACCATACCTTGCTCGTAATAGTCTTCCACCATGTTTACAGCTTCTTCCGCCATATTTACAGCTTCTTCAATTACCCTCAATGCTTCATAACTTAATTGAAGAGTCATGTAGGACTTTTTCAATTCCAATTGCATTCCCTTTTCTGTTCGAATGCTCTTTTGCTCCATTGCTTCCATTTTTGCTTTGGCGGCTTTTCTCTGATACATACCATCCACATTGATAAGAGGTTGGTTGATTGAAACTTCTGTAGCAAAATTGTTAGTACGGTCCGGGTCGTTTAGCAATGCAGGGTTAAAATCTTGAACGCTAAGTATTTCTTGATTTAACTTTGATCCAAATGCCATCAAAGGGTTGGTAGTGGTAATGGCTGTATAGGAAAGTTCTACCTGTGGTAAGTAAAGAGAATTACTCTGGCGAAAATCAGCTTTTGCAGATAAATACTCTTGTTCTGCTATTCTAAGGTCCCAGTTGTTTCCCTTAAGCTTGGAGAGTAACTCTTCCTCATTAATGTAAATGGTATCTTGACTCCAACTGCTTGAAATACCTACTAAAAGAAAGGCTAAAAGACTAAGTAAATAAATTCGATTCCTCATTTTGTTCCAATTTTTGGACAAAATTAGAGGTGCTTTTTAGGGGAAGAAGTAACAAATGTTACATCAAAGAAAAAAGCCCAATAGAATTGGGCTTTTTTATATATTTTAAGGAGCTTATTGGGGGAATTCTACTACCCAAATGCCTCTTAATTCATTTACCCCATAACCTTTTGCAAGGTCATTTGGGTATTTTTCTTCAATCTTGGCCAAGGTAGCAGGGGCTATATCTTTAGCTATTTCTCCATGGCATTGCAAACACATCGCATTGGTAATAATAGGGTAGTAGCCAACCCATTTGCCATCTACTAAACTAACTTCTCCTTTATATTCTTCCTCATTAGCTATTTGGGCTTTTACTTTTTCAATGTATTTAAGCTCCTCTGTATTCGCGGCATTGTTGGGATTTCTATTTTTATCAGAAACTCTTTTGATAAGTGCATTTTGAAGTTGAGCTAAACTATCTGTAATTGGCATTGCTTGTATGTTACAAAAATCTATAGCATGAGCCGATCCACCTGTATTTATAGCTTTCATTAGCTTCTTGCCTAAGGCCGATTTTGTTTTTAATGCCATTGCTTGTCCTTTCTTTAAGGGACTTGTTTCTTCCTTATTTTCGGATTTTTTCTGGTGTTTTTCTTGATGATGTTCATCAAACCATTCCGGCTTGCTTATTTCATTTTCATAAATGTAGGTCACTATTTTCTTTAGCTTTTCTTCTTCGAAGTTCATTTGGCTCATTAGTCCAAACTTTTTGATAGCCCCCTTCATTAAAGACTTTTCCTTCGTGGGGTTTTGAATAAAGCTAATCATTGCTGTGACAAACTCCTCCTTGGAAGTATACTTCTTTGAATAGTGATTCTTTACGGCAATCATGGGTGGAGCTAGTCTACTATCCATTCCTGCGGTCGGACTATGGCAACTGTAGCAATTAGCGGCCAAGAGCGTTTCTCCCTCACTTTTTTTATTTTGATTACCATTGGAGCAACTTTTAAGAATAAATAGGGCCGTTGCAATTCCTATTAATGTAAATAGTTTTCGATTTTTCATATTTGTTTATGCTTTTCTTACAAATTCCGACTTTAAGCCCATAGAACCAAAGCCTTCTATTTTACAATCAATATTATGGTCACCATCTACCAATCTAATCTTTTTCACTTTGGTGCCCGCCTTTACTGGCGCTGAGGAACCTTTAACTGCTAAATCTTTAATTACAATTACAGCATCGCCATCTTGCAATTCGTTTCCATTAGAGTCAAGTACTTTTACTCTTAATTCTTCCTCTAGTTCTATTGGGTTCCATTCATGATTACACTCTGGACAAGTATAGTTTTTTTCACCGCTTGCATATCCATAAGGAGATTTGCAAATAGGGCAGGCTTTCATTTCTTCTGACATATGTAAATGGGTTTATTTATACTTTAAAAGTATATTAATATTTTACATTTATAAGTTATAAATGTTACATGAAAATAAAAATGAACTTTCTGATAAAAAAATAGCCAACATTTAAAAATTTATATAAATTTGCCGACCGATTTACAGGAAGGTAAATTGGAGCTCTTAAAAATATTGGTCCGGTAGTTCAGTTGGTTAGAATACCTGCCTGTCACGCAGGGGGTCGCGAGTTCGAGTCTCGTCCGGACCGCAAAGCCTTCCTCCTTATGGTGGAGGGCTTTGTTTTTAAATTATTACTGGTCGAGTAGCTTCCCGATGCACTGCGTTTTCGGGACAGGCAGCTTCGCTACTCGAAAAGGATTGAATTGAAGTTGTAAAATAATGGTCGAGTAGCTCAGCTGGATAGAGCATCTGCCTTCTAAGCAGACGGTCACAGGTTCGAATCCTGTCTCGATCACTTGATGATCAAAAACGCTTTTAAAGCGGAAATGATATAAGAAAACCGCCAAGTATACTTGAGCGGTTTTTTTATGAATTGACGCAGAGCGTAAGCTCGAGCGTTTTTGGTCCACTGCACGGATAAATCAGGATCAACCAAGTTCATCCTGTCTCAATCACTTTTATAATCAAAGGTTTATAGATTTATTTCTGTATGCCTTTTTGTTTGGGTACTAGTTAGGATTATATATTGACCTGAAAGCTTACACTTTATTTAGTTTGGCATTGTAGAAGGCATTTTTCAAGCTTCCACCGGAGATGGAAGATCTAAGTGGTTTATAATGTAATAAAAGAGGGCTTTTAAGTCCTCTTTTAAATTCTACTGCTTAACAATCTTCCTACTTGCTCTATTTATTCCATCATAAACAGTTAGATAGTATATTCCTTTAGGTAGAACCCCTAAATCAAGTTCATAATTATTTTTACTAATTCTAGTTAGGTTAATATCTATTTCTTTCCCTAGGAGATTAAATAAAATGAAATCTAAACTCCTATTGCCACCAGACTTTACAATAACTCTATTCTCAAATGGATTTGGATAAACACTAATCTGTTTTTCCAAAACATTCTCCACCAAACCAATTGGTGTATCTAAAGGCAGGCTATCACAATTTCCTAGGTAAAAATTGTCTAAATAATAATAAGAAGATTCCATCCAAAACTGATTGCCGCCACCAACAAACAAAGTATCCAAGCTATTGGTATCGTTAAAATTACCAACGGTCATATACCTTTCTCCGCCAGTTGCTGTGTATTGAAAATTATACTCTGTCCAATTTTCCTTGTCTGTATTAAAACTATCTGGAGAGATTATGATTTGAGGCGTATAAGGCAATGGTAATCTATTATTTGCACTTACTTGATTCGCGGAAAGATAAACTCCCAATTGATTCTTTGAAGCAAAAATCATAGAATCTGCCATACTCATATATAGTCTTAAACAATAGACAGAGTCTTTTTCTAATGCTTTAGAAAGGGTATTCTGGGCATATTCCCGAACTGAGCTTCTGGCATTATAACCTAAGAAATAAATTTGTATTCCTATATAAGAGTTTCCTTCTTTTGCATTTTGGAAACCGACAAAGTTTTTTGGTGCACCTCCTCTCAAATCTATATTGTTATTAAAAGGAGTAAAATAATTCCATCCTTCCTTATTTGCAGCAACCCATGAAATAGATAAAAACACCGCTGTGGTTCTTTTAATAGTATCTTCAAAAGAAGGATTTTGAACTAAATTTTGTCCAAAGCCTACCTTTGAAATACTAAGTATTAATAAAACTATAAAGATCCTAATCATTAGTTGTTTTTGATCAGTTTACCTTTTTCAAGCACATGCTCTTCATTCATTAATTGATAAAAGTATACCCCTGCTTTTGTTGCAGAAATATCAAAATGATGAACTTCGCCCTCAGTCAATCGCTTTCTTAGCACTAATTTACCATTTATATCAAAAACTGAGAAGACTGAGCTTTATATAGGTAGGTATCCAAAAGGTATTTACTTTATAAATATTAAGGATTTAGAAGGTAGAATAAGCACAAGAAAAATTATAGTTGAATAAATACACCGATTTTCAAGGTCATAATTAGGTCACAATTTATAATCGATGAAAAAGAAAAAATCCTAAAATATCTGAAAGATATATGGGATTATAATTTGACCTTGGTGTCCATAGGATCACCTTAGGAAATCTTGTCCCGATTACTAGATAATCAAAGATGTTTAAAAGCGAAAATGATATAAAGGCCCCCAAAGTTTATTTGAGAGTTTTTTTTTGAATTAATAAAGTGTGACTTGGAGCTTGAAGGATGGTCCCTAAAAATACTGCTATTTAAGAATAATATGCCCTTCTAAATTATCAATTCCCCAATTTTTCATTTCTTCTTCTGTCCATAAGTCTGGGAAAAAGATGCGTTTCTGATATCTTGGGTGCATGTATTTTTGCCAATCACTTCCACCTGTAGCTTCTGCTGCTTTCTTACCGCTATTCAAATATTTACCTGCAGCATTGTAATGTGCCATTACCCACAATACATTTACGGTATGGTCATAATGTCTCATTGCATTTCTCAATTGCAAATCTGCTTGATCTTCCTTAGGTAAGGACTTGAATTTGGTCCAAAGGTTTTGTGTATTGTATGTTTTCATAAAGATGATAAACTCCTCCATGTATTTTTCTTCAAATAAGGTAAGCAGTGTATTTTTTTCACCTGTTTCATAATTTTTACCTGCTGCTTGCCAATATAGGTGATCAAAAGCATGCTTGAATGGCGTATTTCGGTCAATGGTGGCCCTAAATCGTATATCTATTAGGTTAATTAATTCGGTAGAAGCAAATTCAATCTTTCTATACTGTGCACTTTGAAACCCACTCGCAGGAGTTAAGGTATCTCTAAATTTCATGTATTGCTCAATCTCCATTCCATCACCCATAATTTCAAAAGAAGAAGAAAGCATATCAAAATAGCGACTAATTCTATCCAATCGTTGTGCAAAGAAGGTAGTTGTTAATTCTTCTTTTTTAGCTATTTGCTCTATCTCCCAAAGAATCATTTTAAAAAGTAATTCGTTGATTTGGTGGTACATGATAAATACCATTTCATCAGCTAGGGTTGTGCGTTGTATCTGCAAACTTAATAAAGCGTCTGGTTGTATGTAATCCCAATAGGTCATTGGTTTAGCATAACGCAATCCACTAAGGTGGGTGTTAACATCTTGGCCTATATCCTCGTATTTTGACTTTAAATCGTTTAATAATTTCTCTTGACTCATAATTCTTCTTTCTATTGATTTTACTCTAAATTCATCGCTTGATATTTCTCAACTATAGAGCTAGCCATATCAGCTAGCAATGTACATAATTTTGCAAAATCTGAAAGAGAAATTGAGTAAAGTAGCTTTCTTCTTTATAATATTTTAAGAGCCATAATTTTTTTATAGATCAGAAGTGAAGCTTGCAGATAATTTAAAATTGATTTAATAGAATTCTTATCTTCGAGAGCATTAATTAAACCCTATGAAACGTATTTTAATTCCCTTTTTATTTCTCATTCCTATGATTTTACCTGCACAAACGGATCTCGCCTATCAAAAGCCAACTAAAGAAATATTAGACTTGGTAGATATAGAAAGAGCGCCTTATGTTTTAATGGATAACGATAAGCAATACATGATTTTTCTCTACAGAGAAGCCTATGGTTCTATTGCTGAGCTATCTAAAGAAGAATTGAGATTAGGTGGTTTACGTATAGACCCTAAAACTAACATCAGTAGTAGAGCTAACTATTTCTACAATGTTAAAATTCAAAAGATGGATAGCGATAATATCCAAGAGGTTAGTGGTTTGCCTGAAAACCCTCAGCTTACCTATTTTTCTTGGTCGCCAGACGAGTCTAAAATTGCTATGACCAACACCACGAAGGATGGAGTGGAGCTATGGGTCTTAGATATTGCCAATGCTAAGGTAATGAAGCTGACTGAAGCTAAGGTGAATGCCAATTTAGGAGATGCAATAAATTGGTTAAACACTGAAAGCATTTTGGTGAAGCTAGTTTCAAAAGACAGAAAAGCGCTAATAGATACGGAAGAAGCTATTCCTACAGGTCCAACAATTTCTGAAAATGATGGTAAAAAGGCACAAAATAGAACCTATCAAGATTTATTAAAGAATCCGAACGATGAATTCAATTTTGAACAATTGGCTTTGTCTGAGATTCATGTAGTGAATTTAAAAGGAGAAAGCAGTCTGTGGAGAGCATCTGCTATGTACAGTAGCATTAGCGTTTCTCCGAATGGAGAATATGTTTTGGTGAATGAAATTCAAAAGCCATTTTCTTATTTGGTTACCTACAATAGTTTTCCATACAAGTCTGTAATGTATGACAAGACAGGCAAACTACTTAAAGTGATAGAAGAAGTTCCTTTGATAGAAGATCTTCCTCAAGGCTTTATGGCAGTTAGAAAAGGCAAAAGGAATATTGCTTGGAGAGCAGATATGCCAGCTACTTTATCTTATGCAGTAGCTTTAGATGAAGGAGATCCTGAAAAGGAAGTGAGCCACAGAGATGAGTTTTTTACCATGGATGCTCCCTTTAATAAAGAAGGAAAGTCTATTGTGAAATTATATAATAGGTATGGTGGTATAGATTGGGGTGATAAGGGAAGAGCAATTATTTACGATTATTGGTGGAATAACAGGAATTCAAAAGTGTATTTGATTGATCCTTCTAAGTACAATAAAGAACCTAAAGTGCTTTATGATAGAAATTACCAAGATAGATACAGCGATCCAGGGGATTTTCAAACAACTAAAAATGAATATGGCAGAAGTGTATTAGAAATTCAGGATAATAAAGTATTTCTTGTTGGAGATGGTTTTTCAGAGAAAGGACAATTTCCTTTTTTAGATCAAATGGATCTTGCAAGTACTAAAACAGAAAGACTTTATCAATCAACTTATACAGATAAGATTGAAGAATTGAGGAATTATGATCCTGAGAATAAAAAACTATTGGTTAGAATAGAATCGCCATCAGACTATCCTAATTACTATTTCAAGAAAATAGGAGGAGATGATGCTGAAATGAAGCAAATGACCTATTTCGAAAATCCTTTTAAAAGTATACAAGATGTACATAAAGAGGTTATCAATTATAAAAGAGAGGATGGATTAGAATTAAGTGGAACGCTTTACTTGCCTGTTGGCTATGATAGGCAGAAGAAAGAAAAGTTGCCAATGATTATGTGGGCCTATCCTAGAGAATTTAAAGACAAGGGTAGTGCCGGACAAACCACACAGAATCCAAATGAGTTTACTTATCCTTATTACGGTTCGCCTGTGTATTGGTTAGCAAAAGGCTATGTGGTTTTAGATGATGCTACTTTTCCAATTGTAGGTGAAGGAGAGGAAGAACCAAATGATTCCTTTCGCAAGCAACTGGTAGCGAATGCTAAAGCAGCAATTGATGCCGTAGATGAGTTGGGTTATATCGATAGAAATAGAGTAGCAGTGGGCGGACATTCCTATGGCGCCTTTATGGTAGCTAATCTTTTGTCGCATTCCGATTTATTTGCTGCAGGCATAGCAAGAAGTGGAGCCTATAATAGAACATTGACTCCATTCGGCTTTCAAAGTGAAGAAAGAAATTATTGGGAGGCTCCTGAAGTGTATTACACCATGAGCCCATTTATGCACGCAGATAAAATGAAAACACCTCTTTTATTAGTACATGGCGAGGCCGATAATAACTCTGGTACTTACCCCATGCAATCAGAGCGTTATTTCAATGCCTTAAAGGGCTTAGGAGCAACAGTTCGTTTGGTGATTTTACCAAAAGAAAGCCATGGCTACCAAGCCAAAGAAAGTATTTTACATCTGCTTTGGGAGCAAGACCAGTGGTTAGAGAAGTATGTGAAGAATAGAGAAGTAGAGAATTAAATTTTTATAATCTTCTTTGTTCCTACAGTTCCATCTCTAAATTGAAGTCTTAAATAGTAAATACCATTAGGTACATCTATTTGGTACTGTTTATTGCTAGAAGAATCAAAGTCGTCTTTTACTATTTGACCAACAGAATTTAAAAGTTGAATTGAGCTTAATTCATTCATGATTTCACTTTGAATGCTGATAAAATCTTTTGCAGGATTAGGAAATACACTTATTTCATCTGCAAGATTTCTTTCTTCTATACCGGTGCTAATTTTAACAAATGTGCTAGGGTCAAAAAATGATTCTCTTGCAGTACATGAATCTGTTACCACAGAAAATAGTAGGGTATCTGCAGCTGCGTTTAATGAGTAAGTATAGGATCCAATATAATTATTACATCCTGAGGCGAGGCTTAAATCAATGATAGTAAACCTATTTACAGTGTCCGTATATAGAGCAAAAGGATTTCCTCCAAGAGAAAAGGTGTCATTGCTAAAAGAAACGGTGGTGAGGTTAGCACCTACTACATTCCAGCTGGTATTGTTTAAAGATTGTGCATTAGAACTAGAAATAGAAAGAGAGAAAATGCAAAAAATGGTAAAATAAAAGTATAATGATCTCATAATTAGGGCTTAAAAAATTGTTAGTTGTTTTGGCAAAAGTAAATAAAATCTTTAACGGCTAGTCTATTTGGTTGATTTATAAACAAATAGCAATAAAATGTAAAAAACTTGTCAATTGTAATTATAAACCTAAGTTTGTACTTTAATAATTAAATTATAGTAATGAGTAAAGGAACAGTAAAGTTTTTTAACGAAACCAAAGGATTTGGTTTTATTAAAGAAGACGGATCGGAACAAGAACATTTTGTACACGTATCTGGATTAATCGATGAGATTAAAGAAGGTGACGAAGTTGAATTCGAACTAAAAGAAGGTAGAAAAGGAATGAATGCAATCGACGTTAAAGTCGTATAAGCAGAAACATCATATTTTATCGGAAAGCCCCACGCTAGAGCGTGGGGCTTTTTTATGGAGTAAAGTGAGATATAAAACTATAAATGGGAATTTAAAAGTGGAAGCTAGAAACTAATATTTAATGGAAGGGATTAGAAACTAAACATAATAATTAGTCATTAGATTTATTCCCAGATTCTTAATGCATAATTCCATTAAATCTTATCTGCAACTATCTTATAAGTAGGATCTTCCATTACATTCACATCAATCAACTTATCTGCATTCTTTAATAGCTTTCTGCAGTCTGCGCTTAGATGTTTTAGGTGTACTTTCTTACCTTGCTTTAAATAACGCTCTGTCAGTCTATTTAATGCTTCTATGGCAGACATATCCACAACACGACTTTCTTCAAAATCAATAACCACTTCTGTTGGGTCATTTTGAACATCAAATTTTTCTTGAAATACTGCCGTAGAGCCAAAAAACAGAGGTCCGTATATTTCGTAATGTTTTACTCCATTTTCATCTACATACTTTCTAGCTCTAATTCTTTTGGCATTATCCCAAGCAAAAACTAAGGCTGAAATAATTACACCTATTAATACTGCCAAAGCTAAATTGTGCAAGAATACAGTTATAAGGGTTACTACAACCATGACTAAAATATCGCTTTTAGGCATTTTATTAAATACCTTAAAACTTGCCCATTCAAAGGTTCCTATAGCTACCATAAACATTAGTCCAACTAAAGAAGCCATAGGAAGTTTTTCAATTAAACCACTTCCAAACATGATAAATACAAGCAACATCACTGCCGCCACAATACCAGAGAGTCTTGCTCTTGCGCCATTCGATGTGTTAATTAGGCTTTGTCCTATCATAGCACAACCACCCATACCAGAGAATAAACCGGAAAGAATATTAGCAGTTCCTTGAGCAACAGCCTCCTTATTTCCTCTTCCACGCGTCTGTGTGATCTCATCAACAAGATTAAGTGTTAATAGACTTTCAATTAAACCAACCCCGGCAACGATAGAAGCAAATGGTAAAATAGTTAAGAATGACTTCATATTTAAAGGAATGGTTGGAATTCCAAAAGGTGGAAATCCTCCTTTAATGGTTTCCCCTTCGTTTAAAGTTCCTGCAATAGTTAAAGTGTCCACATCAAAGATCATTACAATAGCAGTAACCACAATGATGGCTGCTAGGGAAGAAGGAAATGCTTTGGTGATTTTCGGTAAGCCCCAAATAATTAGCATAGTTAGCAAAACCAATCCGCCCATGATAAGGAGTTGAGGAGTTTCCAGAAGCGCTTCTCCACCTTTTTGGTAGAAGTTAGGAAACTGTGCCATAAAAATGATGATGGCTAATCCGTTTACAAAACCAAACATGACAGAGTGCGGTACTAATCGAATAAATTTTCCTAGTCGTAATACGCCAAAAATAATCTGAAGAACCCCGGCTAATATTACCGTTGCAAATACATATTGTAAAATTTCTTCAGGAGAAATAGTAGGACTCATTTCTTTTAGCTGAACAATGAGGCCTACAAATATTACTGCTACAGCACCAGTAGCACCAGATATCATACCTGGTCGTCCTCCAAAAATAGAAGTCACTAAACCCATTACAAATGCCGCATACAAACCAATTAAGGGAGAGAAACCAGCAATCATAGCAAAAGCTACAGCTTCGGGAACTAGCGCTAAAGCAACAGTTAATCCTGAAAGGACTTCGGTTTTGTAATTAACCTTTTGGCTTAAGTCGAAGAGATTTAAATACTTTTTCATACTAGAGTAGAGACAATAAAAAAACCATTCTCAAAGAATGAGAATGGTTTAAAATTTATGATTTTGATATTACTTTTTTAAAGAAGCAACGATTGCTTTGAAAGCAGCCGGCTCATTCATTGCTAAATCAGCTAAAACCTTACGGTTTAATTCGATATTGTTTTTAGCAATTTTTCCCATAAATTCAGAATAAGACATTCCGTGCTCTCTTGCAGCAGCGTTAATTCTTTGAATCCAAAGGGCTCTAAAGTTTCTCTTTTTTAATTTTCTACCGGTGTAAGCATATACTCCGGCTTTTTCCACTGCATTTTTTGCAACAGTGTGTACATTTTTTCTTCTACCAAAGTAGCCTTTCGCTTGCTTTAGTATCTTTTTTCTTCTAGCTTTTGCAGCTACAGCATTTACTGATCTTGGCATTTCTTTTTCGTTTTTTGGAGTATCGTGGCTTTTGGCTCTTTAAACGATAATCCGGGTTTTGTTATTAATTTCTAATTACGATAACCTGGTGTATCTTACTTCATGCATAATTGCAATTTGATATTTGGCTCGTCTGCTTTATGAACTAAAGTAGAGTGAGTCAAATTTCTCTTGCGCTTTGTTTCTTTCTTAGTCAAAATGTGACTTTTAAAAGCATGCTTTCGCTTGATCTTACCAGATCCAGTGATTTTGAATCTCTTCTTGGCACTGGAACCTGTTTTCATTTTTGGCATTACACTTATATATTTAATTTAAACTTACTTTTTCTTTTTTGGAGCTATCATCATAATCATCCTCTTACCTTCTAATTTAGGCATAGATTCAACGGTAGCAACTTCTTCTAATGCTTGGGCTAGCTTTAACAGTAGAATCTCTCCTTTGTCTTTAAACAAGATTGATCTTCCCTTGAAAAATACGTATGCCTTTACTTTAGCACCTTCTTCAATAAATTTTTCTGCATGATTCAACTTAAAGTTAAAATCATGATCATCTGTGTTAGGACCAAAGCGAATTTCTTTAATAACCACTTTCATGGCCTTAGATTTCATTTCTTTCTGCTTCTTCTTCTGCTCGTATAAGAATTTCTTATAATCGATTATCTTACAAACAGGTGGTTCAGCCTTTGGTGAAATTTCAACTAAGTCCAATCCTTGATCTTCTGCTAATTGAAGCGCTTGTTGAATCGGGTAAACCCCTTGTTCAATTCCTTCTCCTACAACTCTTACTTCCCGTGCGTCAATTTTTTCATTGATCTTGTGAGGGTCTTCTTTTCTGACAAACCTTCTGGGTCTTTGTGGTCTTGCTATTTTACGGTCCTCCTACTGATTAAATGTTAATAAATCTTCTATTTCTTTATTCAAATGTTGCGCAAATTCCTCCACTTTCATCACTCCTTGGTCACCTTCTCCATGTTTTCTGATGGAAACTGTGCCATTTTGCACTTCCTTATCGCCTATGATCAACATGTAGGGAACCTTAGATACTTCTGCATCACGGATCTTTTTACCTACTTTTTCGTTTCGATCATCAACGAAGCCGCGAATATCGTAATTATTTAAGAGTTTTAAAACCTCTTTGCATTTTTCATTGTATTTTTCGCTTAAAGGTAAAATTGCAAGCTGATTTGGTGTTAGCCAAAGAGGGAAATTTCCCGCGCAATGTTCTATCAATACTGCAACAAATCTTTCTAATGAACCAAAAGGTGCTCTATGAATCATTACAGGTCTATGCTTTTGGTCATCACTACCTGTATACTCTAATTCGAAACGTTCAGGCAGATTATAATCTACTTGTATCGTTCCTAACTGCCATTTTCTTCCTAAAGCATCTTTTACCATGAAATCTAGCTTTGGGCCATAGAAAGCCGCTTCACCATATTCTACCACTGTATTTAAGTGCTTATCTGCTGCAGCATTTATGATAGCTTGCTCTGCTTTTTCCCAATTAGCGTCTTCGCCTATATATTTATTTCTGTCGTTTTTATCACGTAAAGAAATTTGAGCGGTATACTCTTTAAAATCTAGAGCTTTAAATACATAAAGCACTAAATCTATTACTTTTTTAAATTCTTCTTCTACTTGATCTGCTGTACAAAATAAATGCGCATCATCTTGGGTGAAACCTCTTACTCTTGTTAAACCATGAAGTTCTCCACTTTGCTCATACCTATATACTGTACCAAACTCTGCGTAACGAATAGGAAGGTCTTTATAAGATCTAGGTTCCGATTTGTATATCTCACAATGGTGTGGACAATTCATTGGTTTCAAAAAGAACTCTTCATTTTCATTTGGAGTTTTTATTGCTTGAAAAGAATCTTCCCCATATTTCTCATAATGTCCTGAAGTAACATAAAGCTCTTTATTTCCAATGTGTGGAGTAACAACTGGTAAATATCCTGCTGCAACCTGAGCTTTACGCATAAAGTTTTCAAGCTTTTCTCTGAGCATAGCTCCTTTAGGCAGCCACAATGGTAAACCTTGGCCTACTTTCTGACTAAAAGTGAAAAGCCCCATTTCCTTGCCAATTTTTCTATGGTCTCTTTTTTTAGCTTCTTCTAATAATTCTAAATACTCAGTAAGTTCTTTTTGTTTTGGAAATGTAATGCCATATATACGTGTAAGCTGTTTATTTTTCTCATTTCCTCTCCAATAGGCACCTGCTAAACTTAAGAGTTTAATAGCCTTAATATAGCTTGTATTTGGAATGTGAGGTCCTCTGCATAAATCGGTAAAGTTGCCTTGTTGGTAAAAGGTGATCGTTCCATCCTCCAAACCTTCTAATAACTCTAGTTTGTATTCGTCGCCTTTATCTTTAAAGTAGCTAATAGCGTCTGCTTTACTTATCTCCTCTCTAATATATTGACTCTTTTGCTTAGTCAATTCTTTCATTTTTTGCTCGATTTTTGGTAAATCAGAGTCAGTAATAACGGTATCTCCAGCATCTACATCATAATAGAAGCCGTTTTCAATAGGAGGTCCAATACCAAATTTTATATCTGGATACAATTCTTGAAGAGCCTCAGCCATAAGGTGGGCAGAGGAGTGCCACATGGTAGATTTTCCTTCTTCATCGTTCCAAGTAAGTAATTGTAAAGAAGAATCCTCTTCTATACCTCTAAATGCATCTCTAACTTCTCCGTTCACTTTAGCAGCTAATACATTTCTAGCTAAACCTTCACTTATACTTTTAGCAACATCTAAAGCAGAAGTTCCTTTTTCGTATTCTCTTATACTTCCATCGGGAAGGGTAATTTTAATCATCAATTAATTTTTTACAAAAGTAGAATTACTCTTTGATTTAGGCCATAAAAAAAGGCGTCTATTGACGCCTTTTTTTATAAATATTAGCGACTTAACCATTTACTATTTTGGTTCTAAGTGCATTTATCTTGCTAGTCATATCTTTTAACTCAGCATCTGTAAGTTGAACATCACCAAGTTCTGTATTTTCCATTGCCATAGACTTAATGCTTTCATAAGATTCAAAAGCATCTCTAATTGCTGATAAATCGTTTATGAGGTAGTCTAACTCTAAAGTTTCATCATTTTGGTAATTAAGCGCTTTTATTACATTATCTAAAATGGTCATTTGCTCTATTAACCTAGGAGTAATTTTTTCACTATTAGTACCACTATTGGCTCCTAAATACATACCTTCAACCCAAGCAGCAGAAAAGAAAACAGATTCTTTTGAATTTTCAGAATTTTCTTCAAGATACTGATCAGTTCTTCTTTTAATAGTGGTTAATATTCTCAAAATAGTATCTTGATTTCCAACATTCTTCTCAAAACTTTCTAATAATTCACCTGAACCAAAGATGCTAGGCATTCCAATATCTTCCGTTAACTTTTTTACAACATTCATATAATCAATGGAAAGTTGTTGTTGATCATTTAGAACTGCATAAGCTAAATCAGCAGAATACACACCAAAATTTAGATATCTAGAAGTTTTCGTATTGTATTTTTCATAATTAGAAACAGGGTTTGTTAATTCGCTTTGGAATTCTAGTCCTGCTCTATTAAAGATAGCAGCAATTTGAATAGGAGAGGGTAGCATGAAAGAAAAGTCTTCATCTTCCTCCATTATTTCTGTTTCTACCATAGTAGAATCTTCTGTTGAAGTCTCTTCAGTTCTTTGAGGAGCATCTGCACACGCATAAATAAATCCAACTGTGATAAGCAGTGTTAGTAATTTCGTAGGTATTTTAATATTCATATCTGTAGGAGATGTAATTGGTTATTATTCTTGAGTTTCTTCTTCTGTCGTCTCTTCTTTCTTATCGTCCAAGAAAGCTAATTGATAGCCTAAAATAAAAGCTATACAGCCACCTTCTTTCATTCCTTTTGCTTCAGGAATAAAATAATTAACATAAAGAGTTTTAGTTTTTTTAGGAGCAAATGAAATTAAATCACCTTCCGTATCTTCAGAAGAATAAATTGCTTCTCTACCAGAATTAGTTTGATCTTTATCAAATATTTTGATTACCACATCTTTAGGAAGACTTTTTTTATTAAATACCAATTTATATCGCTCTCCCTTGAAAAGTGGAACTTGAATTTCTTTTCTCTGAACCTTATAATCATAAGTAATTTCAGTAATCTTAGAAGAAGAGTAATAAAATGGATTTAATATTGAAATTGCTTCTTTCTTTAATGTTTTTGAATTACAAACAATATTCTCTCCTGTACCATAACTAGGTGGGTAAGCTGCTGTAAGCAAAGCAACTACGACTAGGCTAACTAAATAAGTAGATATCTTTTTCATAGAATTCCATTTTTAAATGGTTGGCTAATATACCAAATTTGAATGTCTTGTCATAACAATTTTTTAAAGCTTCATACAAATCAATCTATTTAGCTCTATTAGATCTTTGAATTGGGTTTTCTTTGCTCTTGGTTTTAGATTTATACAATTCAAATCGATCTTTTACAATTCTCTCAGGAAAGTAATTATTTGACCTATCTACATCTGCTGTTTCAAGATTTGGATCCAACACTATTTCTTCTACCTCTTTACTAAAGGAAAACAGCTTAGTAACTTCCTCATTATTAAATCTCCAGATTTCGGCAGGTATATATAATTTTTCTTTACTACCATCTTGAAACCTAAATTCAACAATAATAGGCATAACCAAACCTCCTGGAGAAGAAAATTTAACTTCGTACCAATGATTTTTATTCTTCAGAAGCTTTTTCTCCTCTTCATCTAAATCTTGTAAATATTCTTGGTAGTCTTTTCTATCAATACTTGTTACATCTAAAGGATCGTAACTATTGTAGAAGTCTTTTGTAGATGGATCTAACTCCACAACAGTTTTATTTCTTGATGTTTCATTTCTTATATCACCAATAAATTTTTCTTTAGACTCTTCTTCTTTTCTGATAAGTTCATTTTCTACATCCGGATCTTTTGTATCCAAGTGTAAATACTTTACTTCATCAATAGCTATATCTACATGATCTGTTGAGAAAAACCAACCTCTCCAAAACCAGTCTAAATCTGTTCCTGATGCATCTTCCATAGATCTAAAAAAGTCTGCTGGAGTAGGGTGCTTGAATTTCCAACTCTGAGAATATTGTTTAAAAGCAAAGTCAAAGTTCTCCCGTCCTATAATAGTTTCTCTTAAGATATTTAAAGCAGTAGCCGGTTTGCCGTAAGCATTATTCCCAAATTGAAAGATAGATTCGGAATTAGTCATTATGGGAGTAATGTTACTTTTATCTCCTTTCATGTAATCTACAATCTTATATGCCGGACCTCTTCTAGACGGATAATCAACATCCCATTCCTTTTCAGCTAGGTATTGAAGAAAGGTGTTTAGGCCTTCATCCATCCAAGTCCATTGCCTTTCATCTGAATTTACAATCATTGGAAAAAAGTTATGGCCAACTTCATGTATAATTACCGAAATAACTCCATATTTTAGTCTCTCTGTGTAGGTTCCATCTTCTTCAGGTCTGCCATAGTTGAAACAAATCATTGGGTATTCCATTCCTATACTTGCAGCATTAACAGAAATGGCAACAGGGTAGGGATAATCAAAAGTATGATTAGAATAACTTCTTAAAGTGTGTGCTACTGCTTTTGTAGAATAATCTTCCCAAAGTGGATTTCCTTCCTTTGGATAGTACGACATTGCCATAACGGTTCTATCTCCAAATTTTACTCCCATTGCATCCCACATAAATTTTCTAGAAGACGCAAATCCAAAGTCTCTAACGTTTTTAGCGTGATAAACCCAAGTTTGCTCGTCTTTAGCTCTTCCTTTCTCGTTTTTTTCAGCTTCTTTTTGCGTAATAATTAGCACAGGTTGATCTGAATCTTTTGCTTTCTCTAAACGCTCTTTTTGCTCTTCGCTCAAAATTTCGTCTTCATTTTGTAATTCTCCCGTGGAGGCAACCACATGATCTGCAGGGACTGTAATACTTACCTTATAATTTCCAAATGGCAAGGTAAATTCACCTCTTCCAAGAAATTGTTTGTTTTGCCATCCTTCTACATCATTATAGACAGCCATTCTAGGAAAAAACTGAGCTATGGTGTATAAGTAATTGTCTTCTTCTTCAAAATACTCGTATCCTGATCTTCCACCTATTTCTAATCGATTATTTATATTATACCACCACTTAATTCTAATTTGAATAGAATCATTGGCTTGTAAAGGCTCTTCCAAATTGATTCTCATCATAGTTTTGTTGATGTAATAATCAAAATCTTTACCATCGGTGCTTTTAACTTCTTCTAGTTTGAAGCCTCCATCAAACTCATTAAGCTGCTTTTTAAATGAAGTAGTAGAGACTTTACTTCCAAAAGAACCAGTTGTAAGTGCATTTCTTTCAGAGTCTTTGGCTCTCATGTTTTGATCTAACTGAATCCATAGGTAAGAAAGAGCATCTGGGGAATAATTGAAATAAGTAATAGTTTCTTCTCCATAAATTTTTTGGCTTTCATCATCCAATCTGATATTCATTTCATAATCTGCTCTTTGTTGATAGTATTCATGGCCAGGATAGCCCGCAGCAGTTCTATATACATTAGGAGTAGGTAATTCTTGTTTTAACTGTTTAAATTTATTGTAGTTAAGGTTTTCATTTTGACTCCAAAGTGCAGAAAACGAAAGAGAAATAAGGAAAAGGAGGGAAATTTGTTTAGTCATTATAATTGGATCTAAATTCTAAAAACACTGATAAATAGTTTCTGTTTAGTTTTATTAAAACATCACTATTTGATTATAAAAAAGCCACAAATATCATTATTTATGATTAATAGGAACTGAAGTAGTCGTGGGTTTTGTCCATAAAAAAGGGGAAGCACAATGTACATCCCCTTTTTTTTAAAGTAAGTGTTTGATTATCTATTCTCTAGCTTTTTCATTTCTTCTTCGAATGTCGACTTGAATTTTTCATAGTCATAATCAACTTTTAACATTTGATCTTTCGATAATCTTTCGTTCATTTTCATAACCATATCGTCTCCTGACAATTCAATTGCAATGTACGTTTTATAGTTGCCTTGAGGTGTTTTTGTTACCTTTTCACAAATTGTTTTTGTTCCTGTAAGCTGTTGATTTATTACCTCTCTTGTTAAGCCTTCAAATCTTTCAGATAATTCTTCAACATTATTCACTTCTCTAGAATTTACATAGTTATCTATAGTTGCTTTTATGGTAGTTTGAACAGCAGAAGCTAGGTCAGCTCTAGCATTGCTCATTGCTTTTTTCTTTGAGGTTGATTGGTCCATACTTTCACCAACAGCATTTGCTCTAAAGAATTTATTATTACTAAAATAATCTTCACCAGAACAGTAAACATTAATCAATTCTTCACCTGCAGGCTTCTCACGCTCAGCTATTTTCTTTTTACAAGAACTTGCAGTTGCAATTAAGGCAAAAGCAGTTAATGCTATAATGCCGTACTTTCTAATTCTAATCGTCATAATTATTTAATTTATAGTTGTTTATTTAATTCTTTTCAGAAACTGTGCCAAAGTTGTGGTATAATTTTTTAAAAATCCAATATTGAGGCTTTTATTTTTGTCATTCCTATTCTTTTTAATTGACTTTCTGCTTTTTCATAAGCTTTGTCTGCGGCTCTTGGCTCATCTAGACTAACACCTTTTAAAGGACCTTCATCTAAAGACAATATCGTTTTTTTACTGTCCGTTTCTGTAATCAAAATAGAGTAGGATAGACCAACAGAAGTGAAGTTTGTGTCTTTATTAAGAAGTTTAGTATCCGACTTTATCTTCATGAGTAAATCTGCTTTCTCGGCCTTATCTACAATAAAAATGCCTTCCTTAGCTAATTCGCTAACTACTATACTCTTTAATAGGTCTTTAGTTGTGTTTGCACCAAAAATAAGTTCCTCATTGCTTACAAAAACTTTTGGAGCAATAATTTCTGCAGTAATAGTAAAACGAGGAGGAGTTAGAGCAGCTGATTTTTGCTTTAAAAAAACTGCATCTTTTCTATTTCCAATAAGCTTATCTATATCAACATAGATATTGTTTTGAATTCTTTTAGCTTGAAGCGATTGAACTTTAACCACTATATCTAAGATTCCTTGCTCATTTGTAAAGTCACTTTGCGCAACTGCACCATATTGATTGTAATATTCGTAAACTATGGGTAATTCCTTAGCAGGCTTGCCCTTGAAGGTTAATTCTATTAGCGCATGTCTGGAGAATCGATTAGAAAAGTCCAAGCGAATAGCTTCTTCTAGTTTTTTAATTTGAATGTTTGAAAATAGCTCTTGGATGTTAGCATAAATTACATTATCCAGAAAGTCAGAGCCTTCATTGCTGTCTATTACTATAGAGTTTGGAGGATAAGCTTGAATGGCAGAAAAGGCATCAAAATATTGCTGTACTGCTAATTTTATATCTCCATTTTCTTGGCTTTCTTTTGCCGTTTGAAGGTGCTCCAAGCTTGTGTTTTTTGCTTTTATTCGTTTTTCTTCAACTCTTTTTAAATAGTCTGCTTTAGATAATTTATAGAAAACCCAATACTCCTTTTCATTTTGCCAGGACCCTGCCATTTCATAACCTTCAATATCTGCTTCTGCTGATGTTTTAATGGTTGATTTAAAATCGTCATTGACTATCCCTTCTATTTCTGTTTGCTTATAAACGGTATTAGATTGCAGGTTTACTTTTATTTCTGAAGCCAAGTCGCTTAAAGCATTGTTTTTGGCAGTTTCAATAAAGTTAACTCCTGCTTGTTTTTGAGCAACACCAATACCAATGTAATCCAAGCTATTTAAAGGCCTACTTTCAACCCAGTATGGTTTTGGAGTTTCTTGAACTTTTGTTGCCTCATTTTTTACCTTACAGGCAAAGAGAAGCATCAATACAGTTAGTCCTATTATTCGATTTATCATTGACTAATATATCTATCTACTCTATTAATAATTTCATTAGAAATAGATTTTGTAGAACTCTCTAACAACTCACTCATTAATTCAGTAGTTGTTTTTAGTTCCTTTTTTGCTGAAAACAATGCATCTAACGCTCTCTTCCTTTTTCTATCTAAGGAAACATTGCCCTTCACTTCAGGATATAAGAATTTATTATCGCCCTCATACAATGCAAAGTGCATTTCATCTGTTTTGTTCTGGTCAAAAACTTTAGAAAATATAATTTCTCCTGTTTCTAAAGAAGTAAGCTGAACTTGGTAGGATAACTTTACTTCATTCAGTTGATAGTATTCTTTATAATTTACTTTATTGTATTTTGTTACAAACTCTTCTTTTTGGGTGGTTTTGTTAAATTGCTTAACGCTATAAGCTTGATAGCCATTTTTCGGATAAACTTTGGTTTCTCCGGTATTTAGCTTTTGTTCAATTACTTTACCTGAAATAACTGCTTTGGCACCTAATAACTCTCCAACCGTAGCTGCCGTGTTTTCATCTATTGCTCCTGAAAGATTTAATCTTTGTTGTTCGATTAAATTTTCCATGTTCTCCCGATCAATAATCTTTATGAAAGGATTGTTATTATTTGTAAGAGCAGTTAAAAGACTTGCTTGTATCTTGTGTCCTGCAACATTATCTCCACTTAGATTATCTATTCCAACTATGGCTATGGTGTAAATTCCAAGTTCAAGGCATTCCTCTCTTAGGCTTTTAGTATCCTTATAATTGGGGTCTTTTTCAACAACATTGTCTAATAAATAATATGCTTTTACATATTGCTCTTGAGAATAAGCATCCAAAGCATTTTTATAGAATGGCTCAACATAAGCTATCTTATTTAAATTAACTGCGTCTTTATATTCAGGATCTAAGGTTAAAACTTCTTGGAACAAGTTTTGGGCATCCTTATATTTTTCTTGTCCCATAAGTACTTTAGCTGCATTGTACTGGTTTTCTAAATAATCTTGTTTTAATGATTCAAAATCATTTTTAATATAAGAAGGTTCTTCAACAGTTATATTGTATGATTTAAGCTTCTCAGCATAATTAGTGGCATCTATATAGGTGTAAATTGCTTTTTTGTTATCCCCTGTAGCTTTAGCAGTGAAAAAACTATCTAAATAATCTTGAAAAACTTTTTCACCATTATTCTTTAAACCAATTCTTGCTTCTATATTATTGGGGTCTCTTCTTAAGGATTCTAAGTAATATTTTGCAGCGTCTTTATACATCCCAGCTGCCTCGAATTCTAAAGCTTGTTTAGCATATTTTTTTGTACCACTGCATCCTTCAATGATTAGGATTGAAGTAAGTAATAATATATTTATCGATTTTCGAAGCATTAAATAAAACTGTACTTAATAAAAAATTGTGCCAATTAGGTATTTTCTAAAATATTACTCAAAGTTCTAATTTTTAAATTCTGGATAAACTTACCATTTACATTAAGTATTATAGTATTTATTGGGGAATAAAACCTTCTGTCTTGTCTTTATGGAAGCTATTACTATTTTTTATGCTTCCGTTTTCAAAATTTACCCTATTGCTTTGTTCTTCAAAATAATCAACAAGTAAAGAATTAATTATTTCAATTCTTTTTGGAGAACTTATTTCATTAGACTCTAAATATATCCAAGTGTAATTCTGATCAACTTCTTTTCCTAAAAAGGTTAGCTTAACTGTTTCGTTTTTTGTTTTTAATTCAAAATGGCTTAAAATATACTTTTCTAGGAGGTGGTCAGTTTCTTTTACTTCTCTTTCCGTACCTAGAAAAATTTTAATTCCATTTTCTTCATTAATTACTTTCTCAATATCATCCGTAAATAATTTAATGGTGCTTTGAAGTGTTTTTGTTTCAGAATGATATTTTACATCTGTAGTGCTCATATAAAATTTATGAGCCATAGCTGTGGATAGAGAAAAAGAAAGAATGCATATTGCTAAAAGTTTCATAAAGCTAATAGTTTGTCAAAAAAATAAGTGTCCAAATTACTGCTAAATGAAAAAAATACATGGTATTAACTTGATTTTACTTAGAACAATTTTTTAGACCTATTGCTTTAATTAATTTCGTGAACCTAAATTTTTACTATGATTAGAAAGATATCCTTAATTATTACATCCTTTTTTGTTTTAAATACTAGCGCACAAGACTGCTATTGGCAGCAAAAGATTAAGTATGAAATGGATATTCAAATGGACGTATATAATAATACGTTTACAGCTACTCAAAAGGTAATCTATTTCAACCAATCGCCAGATACATTAAATAGAGTTTATTTTCATTTATATTTCAATGCTTTTCAAAAAGGAAGTATGATGGATGCTAGGTCTAGGTCTATTGAGGACCCCGACAGAAGAGTTGGAGATAGAATATATGGCCTTGATGATAAGACAGAAGGCTATCAAAGAATAAATTCATTAGAACAAGATGGCAATCGTTTGGACTATGATATGGTAGGTACTATTTTAGAAGTGAACTTGGCAAATCCTATTTATCCGGGAGATTCATCTGTTTTTTTAATGGATTACAATGCTCAAGTTCCATTGCAAGTGAGAAGGTCAGGAAGAGATAATAAGGAAGGAATAAGGTACTCAATGACGCAATGGTATCCTAAAATGGTAGAGTATGATAAGAATGGATGGAACGCCAATCCATATGTTGGAAGAGAATTTCATGGAGTTTGGGGAGACTTTAAAGTTAATATCACCATAGATTCAGAATACGTTTTAGGAGCTACAGGTTACTTGGCGAATAAGGCAGAAGTAATAGAAGCTAGTCAATCTAAAGAAATGGCAGAAGGCTCAAAAGTGAAAGAAAATAAAGAACTCACTTGGAAATTTCATGCTCCAATGGTCCACGATTTTGCCTGGGTTGCTGATCCTGATTATACTTATAAATCATTTATCACTAAAGATGGCTTAGAGTTGAATTTTCTATACCAAAAAGACTCAACAACTGTATTTTGGGATAGCCTGCCAAAATACACTGAGAAGATTTTTGAGCTCATGAATGCTAATTTTGGTAAGTATCCTTATAAGCAATACACAGTTGCTCAAGGAGGTGATGGAGGTATGGAATATCCTATGATCACTTTAATTACCGGTAATCGAAGTTTGGGATCTTTAGTTGGTGTTACAGCTCATGAAGCCATTCATTCTTGGTATCAGCATCTTTTAGCAACCAATGAGGCATTATACCCATGGATGGATGAAGGATTTACATCCTATGCTACAGATTTTGTAACTTCAAAACTTTTCCCTTCAAGTACTCCATATCAGGGAAGCTACCGCTCCTATTTTAGCCTTGTTAAGTCCGGTAAACAAGAAGTATTAAGCACACATGCCGATCATTATAATACTAATAGAGCTTATGGAGTAGCTTCTTATTCTATGGGGCTTATCTTTCTAAATCAATTGGACTATATTTTGGGCAATGAGGTCTTTATGAGAGGTATGAGAAGGTATTTTAATGAATGGAAGTATAAGCATCCAACTCCAATGGATTTTATTAGAGTTATGGAAAAAGAATCTTCAATGGAATTAAAATGGTATCTAAAGGAGTGGACAGAAACAACCAACACCATTGATTATGGAATCAAATGGCTTAGCGAAAGGGAAAAGTCAACTGCTGTAACATTAGAAAGAATTGGAAATACACCAATGCCGCTAGATGTTATTGTAAAACTCAAGAATGGGAAAACAGAACATTATACAATTCCACTCAGAGTAATGCGTTCTGCCAAAAGAGAGGATGCAATATATGGAGACATGAATGTTCAAGAAGATTGGCCATGGACTTTTCCTGAATATGAATTAATACTTCCTTTTACCTTTAATGAAATTGAAACTGTGGAAATTGATCCTTCTCAAAGAATGGCAGATATTGATAGAACAAATAATATTTTTCCGAATGAATCAGTAAAATATATTCCTAAGTCTCAATAATTGACTACTAAACTTCTTCAAATTGCTAAATTTGACCATATGAAAATTAAAAGTTTAACTGCTGTTTTATTTACTTTTTTATTAATGATCTCGTTTTTTTCTTGTAAAGAAGAGGATAATAAGGATGCATTTGAAACACCACCCCTGGATAGAGGTCAGACAGAAGTTGATAAGTTTGTTATTTCATTTTTAAACTTAAGAGATTCTACAACAGTAGATTATACCTTTTATGATCAAGATGGGCCAGGAGGGAATACTCCAACAATAAATGATACTATATTTTTTGAAAGACCACTAAGCAACGGTCTAGCTGCTTCGATTAGGTATGAGGCTGAAATTAAAATATTTTTAAATGATTTGGAGGTAACAGATAAGGTAACGGAGAATTTTGATAATTATATATTTTGTTATACCGATTATGATACAAATGAATTAGTTTTGGAAGCAAGAAATAATGATCCTAATGGCAAAGTACTTGGTGATTTAACTAACTGGAGATCCTTAAGAAAAGCAGGTTCAAACCCAAGTGGAGAAGGGATTATAAAAATAACTTTAAATTATCAGAAAGGTTCAAAGGAAAACCTGTGTAACCCAGGAATTAGAATAATAGAAGCATTTAAACCATATAAAATCCAATAAAATGAGTTCAAAAAAGTGGATGTCTTATTTTCTTATTTTATCCTTTCTTTTAGGATCTGTTGTGCTTTCTTCTTGTGGAAGTAATAAAAAACAAACAAGAGTGCATTCTAAAAGTGGTATGGGAAATTCAAAACACAAGAACAAACACGTATGGGGTAAGTAACCCCTATTGCATTTCTTCCGTATCCAATTACATGAAAAGGATACTTATAATATTTTTTATATTCTCGTTTTTGATAAGCCTTTTTTCTTGTAGCACAAATAATAGTCATGCTATGAAGGTGAACTCAAGTAACCAGATGTTTAAAGGTAAGTGGTAGTTAATTAACTATTAATTTATTTAAACTAATTGGATGATTTTCAATATCGAGAAGCTTTACTAAATAAATACCTTCACTAATTTGAGATGGTATTCTAATTCTATTGGTATTGTTCTCTTCAAGAATTAATCTTCCCTGAAAATCTATTAGTTGAACGCGAAATGGTTGCTCTTGATTATCTAAACGGACATAATCTCCTCTTTTAACAGGGTTTGGGAAAATCTTAACTAGCTTAATTTTATTTTCTCCAATAAAAGAAGCTGAATTGTTAATACAGAAAGACCTGCTAATTTTATCTCTGGTAAAGTTTCCAATATAAACTAAAGTATCCGCCTTTTGATTTTGGATTAATAAAGAGCCGTTTCCAAAAAATCCACTGAACCCATCACCAAATGAGTCATACAAATTAAAGATAAAACAGGAATCATAAAGGCACAATGTTTCTGTGTAAGTTCTTCCTTGAGTTGTGCTTGTTTCTTCATATGGACCACCTTTGTACAATAAAACACTATTACTATCTAAGATTTCCCAACTTGTTTCATTGCCATATTGGTCTGTTTTTAATGTTAGAGTAATAGACTCTGGTATATCATTAACTATGATTGCTTTTTCAAGAATATTATTACTACTGTCTTGATCTGAAACTCCTACCAACTCAGCTTTTATATTAATTAAAGTATCCGAAGAAGATAGAGAAAACCTTGGAATGCTAATTTCAATTACACTATCAGTCCTAATATTCCCGGTCCAATTAAAGGAAAATGGATAAGATTTATTAGTTCCATATTTAATTAGCAAAGAATTAATAGAATTATTACCTGCGTTAGATGTAATTAATCTTACATCAATAAAGGTGTCGCAAGTGAATGGAGGTATATTTAATAAAAAATCTAACTCCACATCATGGTTAAGAGATTTAGAATTAGGGTCTAAGCCATCTAATACTAGGACATTAGTCGTATCAGGATCTAACCAAAATTTTAATTGTTCATTACTCTGATTTGAAAAACTCCAAGACTCAGAGAACTTGCCATAAAAATCTGAGGCTCTCACTAAACAGCTAGCAGAGCCACCATGTAGCTGACCGATAATTCTTTTTTTATTATCAAATAGAGGAGAGCCTGAAGAACCACTTTCTGTGGTGCCGACTTCCCAGAAACCAACCCCCCAATGGGTATTTGCAGGACCACCATTATAACTAGAGCTGATAAGTGTATCTTCATCAAATGAAATCTTTTTAACATCACCTTGAGGGTGATGAATACTAGTGCTGCTATTATTTGGACTAGGTAAAGCTGACCAACCTGCATAAAAAACATTGTAAGTTGATGGTGGAGTACTACTTAATTCCACCAGACGAAAATCGTTTCTTACGGAAAGTGCTCTAGGTATATTACCTGAAATGGAATTTACTTTAGAACCATCTGTATTTGGACTACAATTTGGGCTTTCATATCCGAATATAGTAACAGAATTGTTTTGCACCGGACAATGCGTGGCAGTTAAAAAGTAGGGAGTTGAGTCTTTTCTAACATTATTTATTAATGTTCCTGTGCAGGTAGTTGTATTGTTATTTAAGGTGATAACTGCTACTGCTCTTTTTATTGTTTGCCATTTTTCTCCTTCTTCACAATTGATATTTACATTACATGGCCCTGAAGCATTGAAAGTTTTACTTAATTTCTGATATATATTTCTATATCCATAAACTACCCCAGAAATTTCTAATTTAAGTCTGTTTTTTTGATTGCTTGGTACTAATAGTTCTAAACGTAATTCTTCTCCAAGAATAGGCCTGGTAGAAAATAAACTATCTATTTTATTATTTAGTTGGCTTAAAACTTCAATTTCAGCTATCCCATTTTGATTATAAATAATAAGTTCTGCGTCTTCTGTAAGATAAAATTTGTTAAAATTCAAGTTTAAACTAATAGCATCTTTGCTTTTTATGCTCAAGACCCACCTTGACCATCCGTTAACAGAACTCCACTCTCCGTGAGATCTTATGCTAATTTCTTGAGGTATATGTACCCCAAACCTCCAAGGTATTTCTTTATTGTTTTTTGCAATTTTATCTTCTTGATTTGTAATGGTGAGGTCAGGTTTGTCTATCTCCATAACGCTAATACTTGACCTACTTTCTGTATTTTCAAAAACAGGGGATAGTCTCTCTCTGGTAATTTGATTAAATCCCTGATTAGAAAGAAGAACAATAAATAGAAAAAGAATTAAATTTCTCATACCTTACACAAAGAGTAAATTTTTAGATCGTAATTAAGATGAAAATTAATCATTTAGAAAAAGTTTATAAAGGTGTAAATAAACGCCCCTCCTTATTAGACGTTAGCTATCTCGAATCAGGTGCAAAATTGCCATTAATAATTTTCTCTCATGGCTTTAAAGGATTTAAAGATTGGGGTACATTCCCTTTAATTGCTGAACAATTTGCCAATGCAGGCTTTTTCTTTCTTAAATATAATTTCTCTCACAATGGAGGCACAGTTGAAAACGCCATTGATTTTCCGGATTTAAACGCCTTTTCTGAAAATACATACTCCAAAGAGCTTTTGGATTTAGAGTTAGTTTTAGATTACATAAAGAATGATTTTGAATTGAGTAAAAGGATAGACTTTAGTAATATAAATCTTCTCGGACATAGTAGAGGGGGAGCAATAAGTCTTTTAGCTGCTTCGCAGTTTAAGGATATAACTACTGTTACTACTTGGGCTGCAGTAGATGATTTAGTTAAAAGACTTCCATCTGAAATGGAATTAGAAAATTGGAAAGAAGATGGAGTGAAATATATATTGAATAGCCGGACAAAGCAAAATATGCCTTTAAAATATGGCTTTGTTGAAGACTTGTATAAGAATAAAGAGAAACTAAATGTTTTAGAATCTGTGAAGTCTTTAAAAATCCCTCAGCTTATTCTACATGGTAAAGAAGATGAAACTGTAAATTACGAGGCAGCTCTAAAACTTCATAATGCTAACTCTAATTCTAAACTTGTGCTAATTGATCAGGCAAACCATACTTTTGGAGGCGTTCATCCATACAACCATGATTATTTGCCCAATCAGACTAAAATACTTGTTGAAAAAACTATAAGTTTTTTGAAGCCTTAAATTTTCATTCTTGGATTTGGAATGGCAGAAAGTTTCCCTTGCTTATCCTTAATAAAATCAAAATAGGCGCTAATAGCAATCATGGCTCCATTATCAGTGCAGTATTCAAACTTTGGAATATACGTTTCCCAGTCTTTTTTTTCCGCTAAGCGTTTTCTTAATCCTGAATTTGCAGAAACCCCTCCAGCTACAGCAACCCTTTTGATACCCGTGTCTTCTACAAGCCTTTCTAATTGATAAAAAAGGGAATCTAAAATAGCCTTCTGTATAGAAGCACAGAGATTATTTAAATTTTTCTTAATAAAATCTGGATCTTTTGCTACCTCTTTTCTAAGAAAGTAAAGTATACCCGTTTTTAATCCGCTAAAACTATAGTTGTACTTTTCTAGCTTTCCTGCATTAAAAATGAAAGCATTCTCATCTCCTTCTTTTGCATATTTATCAATTAATGGACCACCGGGGTAGGGAAGACCAAGCATTTTAGCTGCTTTATCAAAAGCCTCTCCCGCTGCATCATCTATGGTGCTCCCCATAATCTCAAAAGTATAATAATCTTTTAACCTCACTAATTGTGTATGACCACCACTTACAGTTAGACAAATAAATGGGAAGTCTGGTATGCTTGTATTATCCTCTATAAAGTGCGCTAGAATATGCGCTTTCATATGATTTACTTCTATTAAAGGTTTAGCGTTTCCTAAAGCAAGTCCTTTTGCAAAAGAACTGCCCACTAATAAAGCTCCCATAAGTCCTGGTCCATTCGTATAGCCTATGGCATCTATATCTTCCATTTTTATTTTTGCTTGAGCTAATGCTGCATTAAGAACTGGAATAATATTTTGCAGGTGAGCACGGGATGCAAGTTCTGGAACAACCCCACCGTATTCCGCATGAACATCCTGCGTAGCAATCACATTAGAGATGATTTTTTGGTCTTCCAAAACAGCTATAGATGTCTCATCGCAAGAGGTTTCAATACCTAAGATTTTTATAGTTCTGTTCACCTCCTTAAAATTGTTCAAATTTGCAAGCAAATTTAGGGTCATTCAAAGAGTAAAAAAAATATTTAAAAGACTTGCTATTGCTTTAATTAGTATAGTCATAACTCTATTTATTTTATTTCAATTCACTTTTTTTCAAACCTTTTTAGGAAAAGCAGCCTCAGCCTACCTTTCAAGAGAGTTAAATACCGAAATTTTACTAGATAAAGTAAAGCTGAATTTATTTAATAGTGCAACTATTGAGGGTTTGTATATAGAAGATCAATTTGAGGATACTTTGTTGTATGCTAAAAGTATAGAAGTAGGAATTAGCAAAATGTCTTCTGTAAACCCATCTTATCAGTTTAGCTTATACTTAGACAGTATCCGTTTGAAAATATCAAGAGAGAAAGGGCAATCCTTTAGCAATTTGCAATTTATTATCGACTATTTTACACCTGAAAGTTCATCCAATGATAAGTCTAATCCTTTTATCATTAATCAACTTGAGATAGTTAATTCTCATTTAAGCTACGAAGATATAAACTCATTGGAGTTAGTGGATAAATTCAATTTTTCTCATTTAAATCTTTATAATTTTCAATTTGGATCAGAAAATTTATATTTTGGAGAAGATAAAGTTTCGCTTGATTTATTCCGTTTGGCTTATCATACAACTGATCAGTTTATTTTGGAGAATTTACGCTCCCAAATTTCAATTCAAGAAGAGCAAATACTGTTAAAAGATTTAAAGGTTAAAACGCCTAAGAGTGAAATAGTAGCTAAAGTTTCTTTTGTTACTAACTCTTTTGAATCTTATGCAAATTTTATTCAAGATGTATATTTAGCTGTAGATTTTGAACAGTCTAAAATTGATCTTACCGACTTGGCCTATTTTGTTCCAAATTTTAATAAAGTGGATCAACAAATTTCACTAAGTGGAAAAGTGTCAGGCACGGTGGACAACTTAAGTGGGGAAAATTTAAAAATTGGAATTGATCAATTTACACACCTAAATGGAGAGTTTGATATAAGAGGCTTACCTGAAATAGAGGAGACTTTTATTTATATGAACGCTGATGAGCTGTTAACTTCTTATCAAGGTTTGTCTGTTTTCCCTTTTCAAATGTTTGATTCTTCATTGCAAATAACAGTTCCTGAAAAGGTTAGAGATTTAGGGGATATAAAATTTGAAGGAAACTTTACAGGATTTTTAAAAGACTTTGTTGCTTATGGGACGTTTTATTCTAATATCGGGGTATTAAAAACAGATCTATCTTTAAGTTCTGATCAAGGAAAAGTTAATAGTTTAAATGGTTCTATTTCTTCGAAAGATTTAGATGTGGCTAATTTTCTAGGGTCAGAAGAGATAAAGTCTTTGGGTTTTCAATTAGAAATACATGGAGAGAATTTATCTGAAGAGTATGTAGTAGTTGCAAATGGTAAGGTTGTTAATTTAAATTTTAGAGACTATACCTACGAAGATATTTCTTTAAATGGAACTATTTCTGAAGGCCAGTTCAAAGGAGATTTTGCTATTTCAGACACCAACTTGGTTTTGGACTTTAGTGGAGTTATCGATACAAAAGGAAAGAGGCCTACTTCTGAATTTATCTTAAACGTTGAAAAATCGAATTTAGATAAGCTTGCTTTAGTTGACGTAGAAGATAGTCTTTTACAGCTTTCTTTTAGAGCTAATTGCGAAATTGTTGGAAAAAGTCTTGATGAGATGGAAGGGAAGTTGAGCATGAGGAAAATTAAATTAATGAACTCTACCTCTTCTTTTTCAAACGATACACTAGGTATAGTTTTAATAGGCGAACCTGAAAATAGAAAGCTTAATCTTCAATCGACCTATGTAAACGCGAACTTAGCTGGTGAAATTTATTTTAGTGAAATGTTAAATGATTGGGAAGGTTGGTTTTCAAATTTATTTTTTACAGAAAAAAAGGATGCCTCTCAAAAGAAAAGCAACTACAACTACCAAATTGATTTTGTTGACTTTGAACCTATTCAAAAGTCATTTATTCCTAACCTAAGTATAAGCCCAAATTCTTATGTTAAGGGTAAGTTTAATGGAATGGCCACATTAGTAGACTTAAAAATTTATAGTGATGAAGTTGCTTATGGGAATTTTTATTTAACAGGGTTTAACGTAAAAGCAGAACAAATAAAAGACTCTAGCCAATTGTTTATAGAAACAGCGCTCTTTAAGATTGGCGATTTACTAACTATAGGGGAATTTGCATCTGATGCAAATTTTACTAAAAGTAAGGGTTATTTCACCGCAGAATGGTTACTGGATAACGATAGTTCTCAATTTGCAACCTTAAATGCAAATATTCCAATTCTAAAAAAAGATAAGATTGAGTTAGAAATTCAGAAATCTTTTTTTACTGTAGGAGACTCTACTTGGAATTTTGAGAACTACAATAAATCAATATGGAATCCAGATAGTCTTATTTTTCAAAACTTAGGTTTGGCTACCAAAAATCAAGGTATTGCGCTGAATGGTGTAGTTTCAAAAAATCCCGAAGATTCATTAATACTAGAGCTTAAGCAATTAAATCTGGCTTATATAAATCAATTTTTTACTAAAGATAAAGCCAATATAGAGGGAGTGATTAATGGAAATGCAAGTTTTAAAAATTTGTATGAAAATCCTTTGATTGAGTCCAATATTGGAATTAAAGGATTGGTGCTGAATGACTACGAGATTGAAGAGGCTTCCGTTACAAGCTTTTGGAATAAAATTGACAAAAGTATCGGGTTTAGGGCATACTTAGGAGAAGGAATAGTGAAGTATATCAATTTGGAAGGAAAAGTTTTTCCATTTAATAAAGAAAAAGACGCTTTAGAAGTTTATTTGGAGTTTAACCATTTCCCAATTGGTTTAACTGAAAGGTATATTGAAGAATATTTAACAAATCTAAAGGGAGCTTTGAATGGAAAACTTAGAATCAAAGGAGACTTTGACGAACCAATACTTGAAGGGGTTCTAAGTTTAGATACTGCTGCCTTTAGGGTAGATTATTTAAATACATCTTATACTTTGAATCATGAAATAAATATTAAACCAGACTATATTGGGTTTGATTTAATGAAAATAAAAGATGATCAAGGTGTGGAGGCTATCGCTACTGGAACAGTTTTTCACAACAATTTTAAAGACTTTAATTTAGATATCAATTTAGACATGGAAAGATTTCATGTTTTGAACACAAACAAAAAATCGAATGATCTTTACTACGGAAATGGAATTGTTTCAGGAAATGCAAACATAAATGGCTACGCAGATCAACTTAATTTGGAATTAGATTTAACTACTATAAAAGGAACAGATATTTCTATACCATTATCTAGTGAAGTAGAGGTAAGTGAAAATGACTTTTTAATATTTACAAATAGTCCTGAAGTAGATGAAGATACTCAGAAGGTGGTAGACTTAAGTGGACTTGGGCTTAAGTTAAACTTAGAGATGAATTCAGGTACTAAAGTCAAGATCTTATTTGATGAGTCCATAGGGGATAAAATTTTTGCTGAGGGGAAAGGGAACCTTGAGATGTCAATTAATCCTGTTGGAGATTTCGATATGTTTGGCCAATTTGAGGTTGAAAAGGGGGAGTATACTTTAACCTTTAAGAACTTAGTGAATAAGAAGCTTGAAATAGTGCCAGGGAGTAAAATGATGTGGGATGGTAACCCTTATCAAGCTAGGATGGATATCAAAGCAATTTACAATTTAAGGGCTTCTCCGTATGCATTAATGCCCGAAGACTCTTCTGGAAGGTATAATAGAAGAGTACCTGTGGAATTAGAGCTTCAATTAGGCGGATTGTTATTAACTCCAGATATCGATTTTGATATTAGAATGCCAACTTCTGATGAGTTTGTAAAAGAGCGTCTTCGTAGTATTTTATATGTAAACCAAAGCACTGTTAATGAACAGGAATTGAATCAACAAGTATTTGGGTTATTAGTATTAAACCGTTTTATGCCTCCAACAACAGGCGATAATAGTACAAGTGGAGGCGGCAGTGCTGGAATCAATAATGGTTATGAGCTACTTTCCAATCAATTAAGCTCATGGCTATCCAGTACTAGTGATGCTTTTGATATTGGTGTCGCCTACAGGCCTGCAAATGAAGTTTCTGATGAAGAAGTGGATGTTTCTCTGACCACCGAAGTGTTTAATGAAAGATTAGTATTGGATGGTAATTTGGGATATACTTCTGATGAACAGGCTCTTCAAGATAATAGACAATCTAATTTTGTTGGTGAGTTTATGGCAGAGTATAAAGTAAGTAAAGATGGTAGGCTTAGAGTTAGAGGTTTTAACAGAGCAGCAAATAATGATTTAATACAAGTAAATAGCCCTTATACTCAAGGTGTTGGTATTTCTTACAGGGAGGAGTTTGATAAATTTTCTGAACTAAAGGAAAGGCGTAAAAAAAAGAAGCAAGAGAAAAAAGAGAATAAAACAGCTAAAAGGAACGATAAAGGCAGGGACTAGCTTTGAAAAGAATAAGTATTATAATTCCTGTTTTAAACGAATTTAATTGCTTAAAACAGCTTTTAGAATCTTTAAAAGCGTTTGAAGATTTAGCTGAAATAGTTGTTGTAGATGGAGGGAGTGAAGATGAAAGTCTAAAATTACTTTCTAGTTTTTCAGTAAAGGCAATTAGCTCTTCAAAAGGAAGAGCAAGACAGATGAATAAAGGAGCATTTGCTAGCGATTCAGATTATCTGCTTTTTATTCATGCCGACTCCTACATTGATTTAGAATTTAAGGCTGCGATACATGATTTATTAAAAAAAGAGTGTGCGCTAGCGTCCTTTGGTTTAGCTTTTCAGCCAAGCAATTTTTTTCTTAGAGCAAATGCTCTCTTTAGCAGAATTAATCACTCTTGGTTTTATTTTGGCGACCAAGGTTTATGGATTAGTAGAAAATTATTTAGCGAAGTAGGTGGTTTTAATGAAGAGTATATTTTGCTAGAGGATCAAGAGTTTTATTCAAGAGCAACTGAAAAAACCAGAGCATTAAAATCTTCTTATACATTAAAAACATCTTCTAGAGCCTACCTAAAGTATGGTTCTATGAGATTGCAGTTTCTTTATTATAGAATCTGGTTACTTTATAAATTAGGTTATTCGCAAAAAGTGCTACTGCGAATTCTAGAAAATTTTAAGGCTAAATATAAAAGCTAGCAATTAATAGTATTGCATAAATTAAACTAGCGATTCCATTAGTAGTAAAGAAAGCTAGATTCACTTTTGATAAATCATCTACTTTGATTAAGCTATGTTGAAATACTAACAATATAGTAAATACTATGCTTCCTAGCCAATACAGCCAATTCCCTTCCGCCCTGTAAGTTGCAAATAGGATAAAAGCAATAGAAATTAAATGAAAAAACTTAGCAAGTGCTAGAGCGTTTTTTGCACCCAAGGCGGATGGAATAGAATGTAGATTCATATCCTTATCAAAGTCCGCATCTTGTAAAGAATAGATTAAATCAAAACCTGCTACCCAAAAAAGTACGGCAAATGAATAATAGAGTGGTAGCCATGCAAATGAAGAGGTAACAGATAAGTATGCTCCTATTGGCGCTAAGGACAATCCAATGCCTAAAATTAAATGACAAAGGGCAGTGAATCTTTTTGTATAACTATATCCCAAAATAACAACCAAAGCAATTGGAGACAGCCAAAAACAGAGAGGGTTTATAAAGTAGGTGGTAGCAATAAAAAGTAGGCTATTGATGAAAACAAAATTTAAGGCTGACTTAGGGTTGATAATTCCTTTAGGGATTTCTCTTACTTCAGCGGTTCTTGAATTTGCTTTGTCAATATCTCGATCAATATATCTATTAAAGGCCATAGCAGCACTTCTAGCAAATACCATACATAAAACTACTTTGATTAGTAGTGTCCAATCAAAACTATAAGCAGAAAACTCTATTGCCAAGAAATAACCTATCAGAGCAAAGGGCAATGCAAAGATGGTGTGACTAAATTTAATAAGAGATAAATAGTTCTTTACCAAGGGAGTGAAATAAAAAAGCCATGAGTTAACAAACTCATGGCTTTAAGGTTTCTTAATTATAAATGAATGACTTCGTCGTATGCAGCAGCTGTTGCTTCCATTACGGCTTCACTCATAGTTGGGTGAGGGTGTACTGATTTTAAGATTTCATGACCTGTTGTTTCTAATTTTCTAGCTACAACCATTTCAGCAATCATTTCGGTAACATTAGCACCAATCATATGAGCTCCAAGTAATTCGCCATATTTAGCATCGTAAATAACTTTTACAAATCCGTCCTTATGACCTGCAGCACTTGCTTTTCCAGAGGCAGAGAAAGGGAATTTACCAACCTTTAACTCATAACCGGCTTCTTTAGCTGCTTTTTCAGTGTAACCAACAGATGCAATCTCTGGAGAGCAATAAGTACAACCAGGAATGTTATTATAATCGATAGGATCAGGGCTGTGACCTGCAATTTTTTCTACACAAGTAATTCCTTCTGCAGATGCAACGTGAGCTAATGCTTGGCCGGGTACACAGTCTCCAATAGCATAGTAACCATCAATATTTGTTTTGTAGTAATCATCTACTACAATTTTACCCTTATCCGTAGCAATACCAACATCTTCTAAACCAATTTCTTCAATATTAGCCGTAACTCCAACTGCAGAAAGCACAACATCGCATTCTAAAGTTTCTTCTCCTTTTTTAGTTTTTACCGAAACTTTACAGCCTTTACCTTTAGTATCTACAGCAGTAACTTCAGCTTCTGTCATTATTGTAATACCGCTTTTCTTAAAGCTTCTTGCTAATTGCTTGGATACATCTTCATCCTCCACCGGAACAACATTCGACATGTATTCCACAATAGTTACATCCACACCAATAGAATTATAGAAGTAGGCAAACTCAACACCAATAGCACCTGAACCAACAACAACCATTTTCTTTGGCATTTTCTTTAAAGTCATTGCTTCTCTGTAGCCAATAATCTTTTCTCCATCTTGAGGTAAGTTTGGAAGTATTCTAGATCTTCCACCTGTAGCAATGATGATATTCTTGCCACTAACTGTTTTTTTCCCTCCTTTTTCATCAGTAACTTCAATTTTACCTCCTTTCTGAAGTTTGCCATAACCCATGATGACTTCAATTTTGTTCTTTTTCATTAAAAATTGAACACCATTGCTCATTCCATTGGCAACTTCTCTACTTCTTTTGATCATTCCATCAAAATTTACAGAGCTATCTTTTACTTCGATTCCATAATCACCGGCATGCTGAATATATTCGAATACATTCGCACTTTTTAGAAGTGCTTTTGTTGGAATACATCCCCAATTAAGACATACACCACCTAATGATTCTTTTTCTACAACAGCAGTTTTAAGTCCTAATTGTGCCGCTCTAATAGCTGCTACATAGCCTCCGGGTCCGCTACCCAATACAATTACATCAAAATCCATATTATTAGTTTAATTGAAATCAAATTTTCTAGAGCCACGAAATTAATAAAAAGGCTTCTCTTAAAGGAATATCACTCTTATTTTTAATAGAAAAACACCAATTAATAGCAGCTTTAATTAGCTTGAAAATAAAGACATTAAAAGTGTGCAAGAGGTAAAATAAAAATACATTTGCACTCTTATCTATCGATAAGAAATAATATAAAATAATAATATAGAATGAGTACAAATGCTAGTGATAGCTTGCTTCATAGGAGAAAAGAAGCAGTTGCAAATGGAGTTGGAGTTTTTAATACAGCTACGGTAAAAGAGGCAAAGAATGCCACCATAATAGATGTAAATGGAAATGAGCTAATTGATTTTGCCGGAGGTATTGGTGTGGTTAATGCCGGTCATTGTCCTCAGCCTGTTGTAGATGCCATCATTGAACAAACAAAGAAGTACATTCATACAAGTTTTAATGTAGTAACCTATGAACCTTATGTAGAGTTATGCGAAACTTTGAATGAATTGTTCCCACATGGCGAGAAAACAAAGACCATGTTGGTTAGTACAGGGGCCGAATCTGTTGAAAATGCTATTAAAATAGCAAAACAATACACCAAAAGAAATGCTGTGCTTTGTTTTTCCGGTGCCTTTCATGGTAGAACGTTAATGGCAATGACATTAACCTCTAGAACATCTTACAGTATAGATTGCGGGCCTTTTGCCCCTGAAGTCTATCGTATAGATTATCCTAATTTTTACAAAAAAGGGAATGGGCTAAGCGAAGATGAGTTTGTTAAGCAAGAATTGCATCGTTTAGATAAATTTTTTAAGACTTATGTAAGAGCCGAAGATTTAGCTGCAATTATTATTGAATTAGTTCAAGGAGAAGGCGGGTTTCACGTTGCTCCTAAGGGTTATATAGAGGGATTAAGAAGGGTGTGTGATGAATATGGTATCGTTTTAATCTTTGATGAAGTACAAACGGGTTTTGGCAGAACAGCGGCTTGGGGAGCAATGAATCATTACGCTGTTAAGCCAGATATATCTACTTGGGCAAAGTCAATGGGTTCAGGATTGCCAATTGGTTGTGTAATAGGTAAAGCTGAAATTATGGATTCTGCGGCCGCAGGGACAATTGGTGGAACTTATATAGGGAATCCAGTTGCTTGTGCAGCTTCCATTGCCACAATTAAGTATATGAAAGAGATTGATTTAAACTCTAAAGGAAAAGCGGTAGGGGATATTATTTTTAGCAGATTTAATACGATGAAAGCTAAGTGGAGCAATATTGGAGACGTTAGAGGTTTGGGTGCTATGATTGCCATAGAGTTTGTGAAAAATAATGATCCACAGCAGCCCGATGCAGAGTTATGTTCTGCTTTGGTTCAGGCTTGTGCGAAGAGAGATCTTATTGTAATAAGCGCAGGGGTGCATAAAAATGTATTGAGAGTGTTATGTCCGCTAACTATTGAGCACGATTTATTAAATAAAGGTTTGAATATAATAGAAGAAGAATTAGGTAATATTTTAAATTAATAACATGAAGCCATTTTCAATAGGAGGCATCCAAATGCACGTTTCTGCTGCCTATAGCAACATAGACTTAATGAAGCATAAAATAGAGGTAATGGCTTCCGTATATCCCTGGGTGCAAATGATTGTGCTTAGTGAACTTTGTGCGCATGGTCCATTAACGCATTATGCACAAGAGTTTCCAAATAGCGACGAAAAAATATTCCAAGATTTAGCTAAAAAACATGGGATTTGGCTTGTTCCGGGTACTATGTTTAGAAAGGAAGGAGATAAGATTTATAATACAGCAACAGTTATAAACCCACAAGGAGAAGTAGTAGGAAGGTATGATAAGATGTTTCCATTTTACCCTTATGAAGTAGGAGTGACAGGTGGTAATGAGTTTTTAATCTTTGATGTTCCTGAAGTTGGTCGATTTGGCTTGACCATTTGCTACGATATGTGGTTTCCTGAAACTTCAAGAACCTTGGCTGTACAAGGTGTTGAAGTAATACTTCATCCAACCTTAACTGGTACCATTGATAGAGATATAGAATTGTCCTTAGTACAGGCAACTGCGGCAACCAATCAATGCTATATTTTTGATATCAATGGCTTAGGAGATGGTGGAACAGGAAGATCTATTGTTTGTGGTCCTGATGGGAGGGTTCTTTATCAAGCAAGCACAGGTCCTGAATTAATTCCTATAGAAGTAGATATGGATAGGGTAAAGAGAAGTAGAGAAGAAGGTTTGCTAAGACTAGGACAGCCATTAAAGAGTTTTAGAGATAGAATGGTAAATTTTGATATTTATCAAAAACCACCTTCCGATTATTTGAATAACTTAGGAACGCTTACAAAGCCTACTAGAATGAAGCAAATAGAACAAGTTATGGGAGAAAATGTCATAGATCCAATGACAAATACAAATAAGGACTCCTAGGAATTAGTATTATTTAGATTTTGTTGGTATTATTATACATATGAAATCACCTCAAGATAAGTTAAGAGTAGATATAGAAAACTACATCGCTTGGTTTGAAATACCAGCTACCAATTTTGAAAGAGCAGTAAATTTTTACAATACTATCTTTCAAACCCAGCTTGCAACAAATAAAATGAATGGATATTCCATGGCTTACTTTCCAAGTAAAGAAGGTGCTGGCGGAGCAATTATTTGCGGAGAAGGTTCATTCCCATCAGATACTGGTCCTTTGATTTATCTAAACGGAGGTGAGGATTTAAATAATGTACTATCTAGGGTAGAAGCAGCAGGTGGAAGAATTTTAATGCAAAAGCAAAGAATAAATGCCGATGCAGGATGTTTCGCTTTATTTATTGATTCTGAGGGAAATAAGCTAGCACTACATTCTAAATCTTAATGAATGAAAGGAGAAGGGGTAAAACAAAAATTTAAGGCAAAAAATTACTTCAATATTGCTCAATATAGAAGTGATACTTGGAATAACTTAAAGCTTATTGCTAGTTATTTTCGACAAGATGAATTCGAAAAACTAGAGAGAAGGGAGTTCAAAGAAAAAATTGAGGCTTCTTTCAAAACTTTAAAGGTTATTGAGAAATATTTTGCTTACCCAGGCCTGGATTTTATTAAAAGGATAGAGGCAATGTATTCTAAAGGCGAATATGGTGCCTTTACACACACTGTTTCAGATGTAGTGAAATCGCTTGTAAGTGAGAGCTACAGAACGAATCGTTTAGCAACTGAAACAGAAGATAAGAGAAGGAAAATGCTCAAAGAAGAGGAGCAAGTAAATCAGAAGAAACAGCATTATTTCGAGGTAATTTTTGTAGATGAATTGCAGTCTGAGGATAAAGAAATTATCTATGAAAAATTTGAAGATGTAAAATCTTCCAAAGAGCAATTTACCTATAAAGTAATTATATTATCCAATCTTCAAGATGCATTAATTGCTTTATTGTTCAATCCAAATATCCAAGCATGTGTTATTCGCTCAGGTATTTCTTTTGATTCAAAAAATGACTTAAGCGAGATTTCTCCTTTTATAGGCCCGCTGAATAAAGTGAAAATTAAAGAAAGGGCCAAGATGGACTTAGGGCATACTTTAGGTGAGGTAATCAATGCCTTAAGGCCCGAATTAGACTTATTTTATATCTCTGATCTAGCAGTTTCGCAATTGGATCACAAAACATTGAATTGCTTTAATAGAATATTCTACAGAACAGAAGACTTGCAAGAAATCCATTTAAGTATTTTGTATGCGATAAAGGAGAGATATAATACCCCATTCTTTTCTGCTTTAATGGATTACAGTAGAAAGCCAACAGGTGTTTTTCATGCCATGCCAATTTCTAGAGGGAATTCTATTTTTAGATCGCAATGGCTGCAAGATTTTGGAGAGTTTTATGGCAGAAATATCTTCTTAGCAGAGACCTCTGCAACTACTGGTGGTTTAGACTCACTTCTTCAGCCAACTGGTCCTTTAAAAAAGGCACAAGAAATGGCCTCAAAGGCTTATGGGTCAAAAGAAACATTTTTTGTAACTAACGGAACATCAACTGCTAATAAGATTGTACTTCAAGCTTTGGTTAAGCCCGATGATTTGGTTTTAATAGATAGAGATTGTCATAAATCGCATCACTATGGTTTGGTTTTATCTGGTGCTTTACCAGTTTATTTAGACTCATATCCAGTGCCAGAATACTCCATGTATGGCGCTGTTCCTCTAGAAGAAATTAAAAAGAAACTACTAGGTTTAAAAGAAGCAGGAAGATTAGATAGAGTTAAAATGTTATTACTTACCAATTGCACTTTCGATGGTATCGTGTATAATGTGCAAATGGTGATGGAAGAAATCTTAAAGATAAAACCAGACATGGTATTTCTTTGGGACGAAGCCTGGTTTGCTTTTGCAGGTTTTACGCCTGTTTACAAGCAGAGAACAGCAATGTATTCAGCTAAATTGCTATCCAAGAAGTTTAAAAGTGATTCTTACAAGAAAAAATACAAGGCCAATCAGAAGTTAGAAAATCCTCTTCCAATGGTTAACCCTGATGAGGTTAAAATTAGGGTTTATGCTACACAATCCACACATAAAACCCTCTCTTCTTTGCGCCAAGGGTCGATGATTCATATTTACGACGAATTATTCAAACGAAATGTTGAAGATTTGTTCTTAGAGGCATATAAAACACACATTTCTACTTCACCTAACTATCAAATTCTTGCTTCATTAGATGCAGGAAGAAGACAAGTGCAGTTTGAAGGCTATGAAATGGTGGAAAAGAGCATAGAAATGGCGATGGTTCTGCGGTCAAAAATAATGACACACCAAAGACTAAAGAAGTATTTCGAAATTCTGACTGTAAAAAATAATATTCCTGAAGAGTTTAGAAAATCGGGTATTACTAATTATTTCAGTGAAAAAGATGGTTGGGTGAGGATGGAAGAAGCTTGGTCTGAGGATGAGTTTGTATTAGACCCTACTAAGATTAACCTATTTATTGGGAAAACTGGAGTAGATGGAGATACTTTCAAGAATAAATTCTTGATGGATCAATTCGGAATTCAAATCAATAAAACATCAAGGAATACAGTGCTTTTTATGACCAATATTGGCACCACCAGAAGTTCCGTGGCCTATTTAATTTCTGTCTTACTTAAGATTGCAGATCAATTGGATGAACAAAGGGAGGCTATGAGTAAAGCCCAGTTGGAGATTATGGATAAAAACGTTCATTCTTTAACCTTAGATACACCGCCTTTACCCGATTTTAGTAGATTTCATTCTTCTTTTCAAGCAGTACCAGGTGTACCTGGTGGAAACATTAGAGAAGCATATTTTTTAGCTTATGAAGAAGAAAAGTGCGAATATATAAAGAGAAGTGAATGTAAGGCAGCAATGGAGAGTGGAAGAGAAATTGTATCTGCTTCCTTTGTAATTCCTTATCCTCCAGGTTTTCCTATCTTGGTGCCCGGTCAAATACTTAGTAAAGATATCCTCGAATTTTTCATAAAGTTAGATGTAACTGAAATTCATGGATATAGAGCTGATTTAGGAATTAAAATATTTACCGATGCAGCTCTAAATAGAAAGCAAACTGCTACCGCAATGATGGGAGCAAAAATTTAAACCATAAGAATATACTACTGATGGCAAAAAAGACAACAAAATCAAATAATAAAAACGAAAAAGAAGTTTTAAAAGGTATCCCTGAAATACGCCGATTCTTCTACAGAAATGAAAAACCTATCTATTTTATTAGCGCAACTAATTTTAATCTTTTAGGTGCTGATGAATGGGTTAGGAAATTCAAATTTATCTGTTATATCGAGTGTTTTGATGGATTACATCCCAATGTTTTTGCGCCAAAAGAAGAACTCCCTCATGAAGAGTTTGAAAGCATAGAAGATATCAATAACTACCTTCTAGAACACAAGGAAGTAGTAGAATACATCAGAAGCAGAGGAAAAGATGGAAAGGCTCTTTTCTTAATGTTTGATGAGAAAACAGAGAAGCTGGCGAAGAAAAATAACTTAGAAGTATGTTTTCCGCCTGCCAAAATGCGTGCCTTTATGGATAATAAGGTAAACACCAATAGGATTGCAGAAAAAGCAGGAGTTCCATGTGTTCCTTATGTCTTAACCAAAGTAAAGTCATACAAGCACTTGAGAGAAGTGTCTAAGCACTTAGGAAATGATTTGGTAATTCAACTACCCTATGGAGATTCTGGTCACACAACTTTCTTTATTAGCAATGAAGAATCTTGGGAGAAACATGCCGATGAAATCATTGCAGAGAAAGAAGTAAAGGTGATGAAGATGATTAATTGTAGAGGAGCTGCACAAGAAGCTTGTGTTACACAGCACGGCACCATTGTAGCACCATTAATGACTGAATTAGTGGGCTTTAAAGAATTAACGCCATACAAAGGTGGTTGGTGTGGTAATGAAATATATGCAGATGCTTTTACTCCTCGATTAAGACAAAAAGCAAGAAAATATACCCGACTTTTTGGGGATCAATTAAGAGAAGAAGGCTACAAAGGTTATTTTGAATTGGATTACCTTATAGATCAAGATACCAATGAAATTTATTTAGGAGAATTGAATCCTAGAGTTACAGGGGCAAGTTCTATTACAAATCATGCAGTATTTGCATTAGCAGATATGCCTCTCTTTATGTTTCACTTATTAGAGTGGATGGATCAGCCATATAAAATTAGCGTTAACGCCATCAATGCTCGTTGGGCAAGAAAAGAAAATATTGATGATTGGTGTCAATTGGTTATTAAATACACCAAAGATGATGTTTTAAAGGTAACAGAAGCTCCAAGATCTGGTATTTGGAGAATAGATAATAAAGGAAAGATTCATTACGATAGAATGGATACGCATAGAAGAGCAATTGAAAATGACAATGAAGCTTTTTTCTTAAGAATTACTAGAGTTGGAGATTACGTTTACGAGGGTGCAGATATAGGGATATTAGTATTGAGAGGTAGATTAATGACAGACGACTTTCAATTAAAAGATAGAGCAAAAGTTTGGATTAAAGCCTTGAAAGACGAATATGTTGGTGTAGCTCCAACAAATGAAACCCTAGCTCAGAAAGAAGCAGAAATAGGTGGATTCAAAATGATGTAATACATGCTGATTTCATTAAAGTTTGTAGAAGAAGATAAGGTAGGAGAGAAGTGGAAAAAATACTTTAAGAAGTCATGGCCGTACTATAAAAAATGGTACCTACAAGAAGGCTACACTGCTAGACCTGGTTATTTAAGTTGTGTAGAAGCCTTGGAAGAGCATATGCCTGAGCTTCTACCTATTTATGAGCAAGTTTGTGAACAAGCCGGTGGTGGAGATTTAGTCTCTCGTTATTTAAGTTTATATCAACCACCGCCTTTTATGAGCGGATGCACGCAAGTTGCTTGGAATCATAAACCCTATTCCCTTATTCGTAATTACGATTACAACCCAAAATGGTTTGAAGGAGTAATGTTGAAAACCAATTGGCTAAAGCCTGTGATGGGAATTTCAGATTGCAATTGGGGCTTGTTAGATGGAATAAACGCCGACGGATTAGCTATTTCGTTGACTTTTGGAGGTAGGAAGATTAGTGGGGAAGGTTTTGGAATCCCTTTGGTAATGCGTTATGTATTAGAAACTTGTAAAGATGTTCCACAAGCAGTTTCTACGCTGCTTCGTTTGCCAGTTCATATGTCCTACAATGTTACCGTTTTGGATAAAACAGGGAAGTACAAAACCATTTACTTAACACCAGATAAAGGTCCTCATGTTGACACAGAAAGAGTGGCAACCAACCACCAGCAAGATATTGAATGGCTAGAATATGCTGAAATGACTGCCACTAGAGAAAGAAAGGCCTACCTAGATAATTTAGTTGGGCAATTGGCACAAAGTAGAGATGATTTAAGTAGTCGTTTTTTGCAAGCACCCTTGTATAATAAAGACTTTCATAAGAATTTTTGCACGCTCTACAGCATGCAGTATGATTTAGAAGAACTATCTGCCACTGTTTTTTGGCCAAATAGAAGCGTAAAGCAAAGCTTTGATCAATTTACAGAGGGTAGAGAAATTGTTAATATCAATAAGCCTTCTTTAGGTGAGTTGGCTAGATAAAAAAGAATAGAAAAATAGAATGAAGAATTATCAAACAAGCAATTTTGTAGCCAATAAGTGGCTAAAAGATGGAGATGGAAGCAGTTTAACTGTTTTAGATAAGTACAATGGCAGTAAGATTGGTGAAATACCACAAGCAAGCATGGATCAAATGGAGGAAGCTATTCTTGCAGCTGAAAGTGCGTTTGAAGTAACTAGAAAATGGTCTGCCGGTAAAAAAGCAGAGATGATGAAGAAGTTACATACTTTACTAGAAAGAGATCAGAAACGATTTGTAGACATTATTATTAATGAAGGAGGTAAACCAAGGTCTTATGCCGAAAATGAGATTAGCCGCTGTTTAACCACCTTAGAATTAGCTTATGAGGAGGCTACACGGCATGGAGGTGAAGTAGTGCCCATGGATTTTGCTGCAGGAGAAGGAAAAACTGCCTTTACCAAGCGCTTTCCAATTGGAATAATTGCTTGTATTACTCCTTTTAACTTTCCATTGAATTTGGTAATGCATAAAGTAGCACCTGCTTTAGCAACAGGATGCACGGTAGTGATCAAGCCTGCACCGCAAGCTCCAATGTCTTGTTTGGCCTTTGCAGAGTTGTTTCTAGAAGCTGGATATCCTGCCGGTGTAATTAATGTGCTTTGTTGCGATATACCCGTGGCCGAGAAATTGGTGAAAGACGATAGAGTGGCTAAATTGTCTTTTACTGGTAGCGATAAAGTAGGTTGGTACCTCAAAAGCATTTGCGGTAAAAAGAAAGTTACTCTAGAGTTAGGAGGTAATGCTTCTGTAATTGTAGATGAAGATGTAAAAGTAGAAGAGATTACGGATTTGGTTGCTAAAGGAGCCTATTTGTACGCCGGACAAATCTGTATTTCCACACAACGCATATTTGTGCATGAAAAAGTGTATGACCGCTTTGAGAAAGCTTTGATTGCTTCTATTGCAAAGCTAAAAGTGGGCGATCCAAATGATGGGGAAGTATTGGTAGGACCAGTAATCGATAAAGGGCACTTAGAAAGAATACATAATTGGGTGAATGAAGCTGTTGAAGCTGGAGCCAAAGTACTTTATGGGGGTAAAGTGGAAAGTGAAGCACATGCGCTGTATTTGCCAACTTTATTGACCAACACAAGCTCCAGTATGAAAGTAAGCTGCGAGGAAGTTTTCGGACCAGTAGCGGTTTTAGAAAAGTTTAGCAGTTTTGAGGAAGCCATTGCAATGAACAACAATTCTAAGTTTGGCTTGCAGGTAGGCGTTTTTACCAACCGCTTAGATCATTTTAAGCAAGCCTTTGAAGAATTGGAAGTAGGAGGGGTGATGATGAATAACATACCAGGTTTTCGAATAGACCACATGCCTTATGGTGGAGTGAAAGACTCTGGCTTAGGTAGAGAAGGTTTGACCTATGCTATGGATGAAATGACGGAGGGAAGGTTGTTGGTGTATTAACTTTAATAATATGAGCAGTAGCGTACTTTAAAGCGGTTTTGTATCTAGTTACTAAGTAGCCAAAACTGCACCTTAGTTAAATCCTCAAATTAGCAGATTTGGCGGGGCTGATTAAAACCACTACCGCCCGAATATCCACAGAAACCGCTATTGCTTATATTTAGTGTTGTAGCCAGTGCTTTATTAATCATTAATCTCAATTTTTTGGTGGTTCAGGAACATACATGTCTTCTGGGTCAACTACGAAATTAGATTTTATTATCGGTGGACAAATCCAAAAATGTATCGAATCATTAACTATATATTCCGTTGAAATCGTTTCATAATATTTTGTTGTCCGGCTGACTTTAGCTTTAATTACATTTTCAATCCTTTTGTTGTCAATCTGCACTTCAAATTCACCAATGTCAAGAAGATTACAAACAGTCTCTTTTAGGTAATTCTCCATGTAGTACAAAGTATCTGTTTCAGGTCTTTGTTCTTCAATTTGTTGAATTTGAGAAATGGAATCATCACTTACATATTCAAAAAATAATTTCTCTTGTCTTTTAACAAATTCAAGGTATAACTCTGATTTTTTATAATTCTCAAACTGCCATTCCTTATTTCGTGAGGCTTTTTCAAGTTCTTCCTCCCATAATGCAAGTTCATTCTCCCAAGTCTCAATCAAAGATGCTTTACTAATAAAAATTTTTCCGTATGGAATTCCAAAACCGATTTCTTTTGTTGGAACTTCAGCCGTCTGAATAACTTTCAAGGTGTCAACTTCAACATCAACCGTCAATTCTTGGCCAGATGAACATATTACAAACAAAAATCCGATTAAACCTAAAAGTATCGTTCTTATCATATTTATTTTTCAAGGTTTCATTGTCTTTCCTCGCATTGGCTACGTTTACTGTATGGTGCGTTGTGGTTTTGATAAAGATACTATTTCAGTTTAGCACTCTTTGCTCCGCTGAAGCTTTGCGAAAGCGAGTAGCAAAAACCGCTATGCGGTTTTGTTACTTTGCCTTTTTACAAAATCCGCTTGCGGATTTTGCGAGCTTGAAAATCGCAACTTAAATCACTAAACCACCTTACCCACAATGCAATATACAGAGTGTTAGGTTCAGTATTTTTTTTTTTTTGATACGTCTCATTCCAATCTCCCTCTTCGTCAACTAATTCTCCATCTTTTGAATAGACGAGTTCGATTAACCAAGGTGTCTTTCCTGATTCTCTATATCTGGCTTCTTTAATATTTCCATTTGGATAATAATAAATTTCTCCAATCTTGTTACCATTTTTATCATACGTCACGCTGCCATAAATTTTACCTTCATTGTAAAATGTCCATAAACCCATTCTAAATGTTCTCTTAAAAGGTAATTTGGTGAAAATCCTTTGAAGGCTGAAACTAATTTTCTTTTTGTAATAACCTTCTGAAATTAATAGACCATCTTCAACTGAGTATATACGATTGAATCCTTCTATAATAGGTTCACCAAAGGTTGCAGATGTTGACTGATACCTCGCTTCATATCGAACATGGATTTGAACATTATTTTTTGTATCAGCAGAGTTTTGTGCAACTAAGATAATTGGAGATAAAAAATAGAAAAGTAAAATAATCTTCTTCATGAATTAAGCACAACGTTCCGGCTAAAAAGCGTTGCCATCCCGCAGGGTGGCTATGATTTTTAGCCATTGTTGGGCGTATACTATTTTATTATTTCGTTTCTGTGAGTCAGACCCCATTCTCTCAAAGCATTTACCACTGGCTCAAGGGTTTTCCCATGTTCCGTAAGGCCATACTCCACTGTGATGGGATAGGTATCGTACACCATTCTTTCAAGTAGTTTATTCTCTTCAAGGTCTTTTAAATCCTTTGAAAGAACTTTTCCTGAAATTCCTGGCAAATGTCTTTGTAGCTCCTTGAAACGCATGTTTCCTACGCACATGAGAGCCATTATAATATGCAACCGCCATTTGCCTGCTGTCAACTCGAGCACATCTTTTACAGGGAGCAAATGTTTAGTGCATTGTTTTGCCCCTTCTACATGCCGGTCTTTATAAATATTTGATGCTGCTTTCTCTTTTGTCAATTCCATAATCCTGCTCTTTAGGTTACCTGAAGGTAACTGGTTACTTATAGGTAAGTGTTAACCAAAGGTAATCAAATTACTTTAATATTGTATTCATGAAATTTAAACATTCAAAAAGATGAAGAAAACAAAGATAATTTATTGGATAGCCACGGGTTTAATGATAGCCGTGATCGGACTGGGAAGTTTTGCTGACATATTTATGATTGATGCATTGAAACAAACAATTACACAACATAGGTTTCCTATCCACTTTTTGCCATTTTTTGGCATAGCCAAGTTGCTCGCAGTTGTGGTAATTGTTTTTTCTAAGGTACCCTTGTTCCATAAGCTAAAGCTCTCTGCCTATGTTGGTTTGTTCTGGTATTTTGCCGGTGCTGTTTATTCTCACATTGCCATTGGGGATTCCATTGAGGCTTCAATGGGTGCCGTCTTTGCCTTTATAATAGTGTTGGTTTCTTATTATGCCTGGTATCAAATGGAAAAAAATCGGGTAGAATAATAATTCCTTTCAAAGAATATCGCTTAGACATAATACGACTATGACAGGAATAAGCATCCAAATGGGATTGGCAATGACCGCATTAGGTTCTCTGGCCTTTTTGTCTTTCTCTAATCCCAAGGAGAACAAAACGAAAAACGAACAGAAAATGAACATGGAAATATGGAGTGATGTGGTGTGTCCATGGTGCTATATAGGAAAGCGCAGACTAGAAAAGGCTCTGGAACAGTTTGAATATGCTGATGAAATTGAGATTGAGTATAAAAGTTATCAGCTAGACCCAACCATGCAAACGGACACTTCTATGACAATTGCTGAATACCTCGCAATAAGAAAAGGAGTATCAATGGAGCAAGCAAAGGAGATGAATGCCTATGTAAGCGGAATTGCCGCTCAGGAAGGACTGGATTATCAGTTAGATAAAGTCATTCCATTAAACACCTTGCAGGCACACGCATTATTGCATTATGCAAAAGCCAAAGGAAAGCAAGAGGTCATGAAAGAGCGATTGATGAAAGGGTATTTCACGGAAAATCTGAATCTTGATGATTTAGATGTTCTTGGGCAATTAGCAGAGGAAGTCGGTCTAAATGGACAAGATAGCAGAAAAGCAATTCGTTCTAAGCAATATGATCAGGATGTCCGCAGTGACATTGATCAGGCACATCATCTGGGCTTAAGAGGGGTACCTTATTTTTTAATAGATAAGAAATATAGCATTTCTGGAGCTCAACCTGAAGAGGCTCTTCTCACCATTATCAATAAGGCATACGTGGAATGGCAAAGTTCAAACCGTAATACTGACTTACATAAAGAAATTGATGGAAAACTCTGTACCCCGCAAGGAGACTGTGATTGAATACCGCACCCAAAGTAATAACATGAAGAATATTTTAGTGTACTCTGCAACTGGCTTGCAGGCTGCTCCATTGATCGAACCACTTACTACCCAAGGTTACTATGTGTATGCTTTGACAAGAGATAAGGAGAAATCCAACTTGACCGAAAATCAAGCTCTGACTGTGGTTGAAGCTGATTTGAGTATTCAGGAAGAGGTAGAAAAAGCTACTGAAGGTATGGACGTAGTGATGCTGAATCTTCCGTTTTTTAGTGACGATAGAGCAGGCATACATGCCATCGAGGCATCCAAGAAAGCCGGGGTGAAGTTGATAGTTTGGAATGCTAACGGAGAGGTACCACAGGGGACGACCAATCGGCACAAAATGAATATCCGTATGGAAAACATGGAACGACTAGTAGAATCAGGCATTCCCTATATCGTTTTTCAGCCCACCATTTACCTGGAAAATTTACTGATTGGCGAAATAGCCCGAAGTATTAAGAAAGATAACAGCATACAATTACCAATGCCCGCTGAAGCTCCAATCCCCTGGATTTCTACATATGATATTTCTGATTGTATGGTTAACGCAATCAGTAGACAAGAACTCTATCATAGCGTTCTCACGGTGCGAGGGGAAGGCTGGACGGGTTATGAACTGGCAGAAGTGTTTTCAAGAGCATTGAGTAGACCTATTAGCTATAAGCAGATTGATTTAGGCACTTATGTAAGGCGAATTAACCTAACAATGGGTGAAGGGGCCGGAGAAGAGATTATGGGACTAACGACTATTCAGTCAGTCGAATCACCGCGGGAAGCCAAGTTTCCGAAATTTAATGCCAACGATGGTTTGGAAAAGTTTCAGATGAGGCAAATGTCATTGGCAGATTGGGTGGAGCTTCATCGAGACTATTTTGAGTTATAGAATTATTAGAAAAACACGTTAAAAAGAAAATTATGAAAGTTTTAGTATATGGAGGCACTGGAGTACAAGGCGGTGCAGTTGCTCAAGCATTATTGGAAAGGCAACATGAAGTTTATGTATTGTCAAGAGATGGCAAAAAAGGCAAGGAATTAGAAAAAGCAGGCGCAAAGATCGTTTTAGGCAATACAAGCGATCTCAATAGTTTAGTTGAAGTAAGTCAAGGTATGGACGCCATTGCTTTAATGACACCACTTTTTACGGATGTAAATCCTGCCATATCTGCTGAAAATGCCATTAAAGCAGCCCAAGCAGCTGAGGTCAATTTTATTGTATGGAATACAAGCGCACAAGCACCTGATGAAGAAACGGGTAATCCCTTGATAGACCATCAAAAAAGAACAACGGAATTGCTGGAAGAGAGCGGACTCAAGTACATAAAACTAGTCCCGAGCATCTACGCGGAAAATCTTTTGGGGCCATATACCGCACCTTTCGTGGCAAAAGAAAATAAATTGACTTATCCCGCACCTAAAGAAATGCAAATCAATTGGTTGCCGATGATGGATTTAGGTCGAATAACGGCAATAGCTCTAGAAAAGCCTGAGTTATCGGGTAAAACATTCTCGATAGGTAGCACCGAAAGGTTGGACGGAGAAGGATTGGCAAAGGCGTTTAGTGAAGGTTTGGGCAAAACGATTCACTATGAAGTGATGGAACCTAAACAGTTTGGCGAAATTCTTAATGAGACCTTTGGACCTGGTGCGGGGGATGCTGTGGCAAAGGATTATCAGCGATTTCATGACGAACCCGAGTCAAGGTATATCTGGCAGATAGATACCAAACCAATGACAGAAGCATTTGGAGCGAAAACTACGCCTATCGCTGATTGGGTAAAACAGTATAAACAGCTATTCACTTAAACATCGATGCTTTGAAATTTTCACAATCAATTTCCTTATTGCTAATATTTGGCCTATCAGTAGTTCTGAATGCTTGTAAGGAGAATCCCAAAAACACAATGAATATCGATTCCATGAATACAAATACAAATCAGACTGAAGCGAAGGCAAACATTATAAAAAAATTTTACGAGGCATGGGACTCAGGCGAGGTAGTCGCCTTTGAAAATATTCTTTCGAAAAAGTTAATTGACCATGAAAGGAGTGAAGCAAGCGATGTGTCTGATTATGATAATATTGTGAATGGATCTGTTCGTATTAATGCCGCTTTTTCGGAGGTAAAACATGACTTACTTCAGACTTATTATGTCGAAGGTAATAGGGTCATTGTTTACTGGGATTTCACCGCGCTACACACGGGTAATTTTGGAAATTTAGAACCCACCCATAAGCCTGTAAATATGAAAGGGGTTGATATTTTTCAAATCAAAGATGGAAAGATTACCGAGCTGTGGCACGTGGAGAATATCCACAAGATGATGGCACAGTTGAGGGATTGAAAGGGTATTGGTACAAGTTACGCCCAACGTTTTGGCTATGGCATGAGTGCCTTAGCCAATTTTGAAATACTAAAGTAGCGAAAGCCGCTGAAAGTATAAAACCAACTCGAAGCACGGCAA
>JAUIMG010000033.1 GCA_030433355.1 Bacteroidia bacterium
TCTGATAATGAAGGGGTATAGGTATTTATCCTTGTAGCCACTGACAGAATGGTTACTCAATGCGTATGAGAGCGTTTTTTAGCCAGCCCTATTTGATCTAACAGCAGGTAATCATTTTGAAAATACTACAACGATTATTCCAATCTGAAGCGATGCGGGCTCAACCGGACGCCAAAGAAGCGTTAGATAAAATGAAAGCGTTGGATAAAGTACAAGCGGTTATTGAGTTCACGCCAGATGGTCGTATCGTTGACGCTAATGAGAATTTTTTAAAGGTAATGGGCTTTGACTCGTACTGATTTTTAATTAATAGGTGTATTTAACTGCAGGGCCATTTGATGAAGAGTTAGAAAATTAAAAAAAACAGTAAGTTGTGATAAAATTAGGCCAACCTAATTAATTAACGGAGTATTATTATGTTGGCAAGAAGCAAATCACAATTTATTGAGTATTTTAGTGAGTTAGAAGATCCTAGGCAGGATGGCAAAGTCCTGTATCCACTTGAAGAAATACTGTTTTTAGTGTTTGTTGCAGTATTATCATGTGCTGAAAGCTGGAAATTAATAGTAAAGTTCGGGAATATAAAATTAGATCTACTGAGGAAGTATTATCCTTATGAGCACGGTATACCATGTCAAAGCACACTATGTACAGTGATGAGTTCTCTTGATAAGAACGCCCTAGAATCGTTATTTAATAAATTATTTATTAACCTTGGTAGCTGCCCCAAAGAATTAATACCAATTGATGGTAAATCACTAAAAGCTAGTAAACGAGCAACTGACAAGGCGGTGCATATATTAAATGCTTATGCTACTAAAAGAGGTATAGTAATTGCCCAAAAGACTGTAGATGGTAAAACTAACGAGATTACAGCGTTACCTGAGCTGCTTGATGAAATGAATATTGAAGGCTGTGTTATAAGTACTGATGCTATGGGTTGCCAGAAAAAAGTCACCAGCAAAATTTCAGAAAAAAAAGCAGATTATCTATTGGCAGTAAAAGCAAATCATTCAAATTTATTAAAAGATATTGAGAACTTTTTTAATAATAAAAAGCTGCTAAAAACTGCCGATTTTTATGAAGAACATAATAAAGGTCATGGCCGCGTAGAGCACAGAAAATGCTACAGTATGCCTATAAATGATTATCTAAAAAGGGAGCATAAAGACTGGAAAAATTTACAAAATATAGTGCTGATAGAAAGAAGCAGAACCCATAAAGATAAGACTACTATTGAGCAGCAGTTTTATATTACTAGCATTAAAGATAATAATGCCAAAGTGTTTTTAAATTATTCTCGTGAGCACTGGTCTGTTGAGAATAAACTACATTGGGTTTTAGATGTAACATTTAATGAAGATCGTTGCACTATTAAGAAAGCAGCAGAAAATATGGCAATAATAAGGAAGCTAATCTTAAACCTGCTTAAAACATATAAAGATAAGCGAAAAGACAAAAGTAGTCTTAATGCTCTCAGGCACATGGCATCGTGGTCTGATGATACACTTAATGATATCTTATCGGTTGTATAGATGACTCTTCATCAAATGGCCCTGATATAATAATGGCATTGGACTTATCATTAATAGCCCTCTAACAAATTTACTATAATTCTCTATAGCTTGAATGCTACCCAACTGTGGTGCACATGCAGTGGTAAGTATTACCAAATACAAAAATAATTTCGCGCTATTGTTTATCATAGAGTACCTTTCTTTGTGTTTAAATTTTGAGAATATAAATTCGCTAGCATTCAGCAAACTTTTTTCCATGAGTTTTTTATGATGTCGAACCAATGCTTACAGGGCTCACATGAATTAATGTGTTCTGAAATATCAGCAGTTTGTTGATCAGTGAAGCTCAGACTAAGTGGTCTCACTGGCATTTCATGCTCAGAAACTTGCTCAGTTACGTAGACGAATGGCATGATTTTAAATAGCTCTTCGCAGTACGGACGCGGCTCCTTTACAAACCTTAGTGTTTGATAAAAACATTGTCCGCAAGAAGCTAGAT
>JAUIMG010000034.1 GCA_030433355.1 Bacteroidia bacterium
ACTTCCTTTCAAACCTCATTGCTGGACTCATTGCCTATTCTTTTTTACCAAAAAAACCAGCCATCAAATATCAAAACAACTCCAACTTTAACCAATTAACTCTTTTTTAGAATCGAACTCAGGTATAGTAGAGTAGAAGAATTTTTTGCTGATAATCAAACAGAATTACGTTGGGAAAAATTTAATGGTAAATATTACCCTTATCAGCATACAAATTATATTGGAGGAGCGGCTCCTGATATTGGAGGGGGTGGTGCCTTAAAAGCAGTTAAACTAATTCCAAGAACTAAAAGTGTATTGGGGCATATATTTAGAAGAGCAAGTGGTCATGTAAACCCAAGTACTGCAGCATCAAAAGGAAGATATATTAGATTATTTGAGAAAGTTGCTAATAACTCAAAAAATTTAAACCCTAGTATATTAAATTCACACGCGGCAAAGAATGGGGTGCAGGCATATACTCAAATATACCGAAATGGAAAACAAGTTTGGGTATTTACTAATAATAGTAAAATATTTGATGCAGGTGTTAATTTTATTCCAAGATAAGATTTAAAATTATGAATATAGCTACAAAAAAGGAAATAGAAGAAAATTACAAAGAAGCAGCTGTTTTGTATCATGATCAAATTTTAAGTAAATCAAATGTAAATGAGCAAGACTATATCAACCTAGCATTTTTGTATTGGTCGTTTGCATCGGATTATGGATTTTCAAGTTTTTATAAAATACCAAAGGAGTTGCAGGAAAAAGGTGGCGAAGAGTATCCTAAAATAATAAATGATGCTCTAAAGATATATCCATTTAGTTTAGAACTAATATTTTGGAAAAATTACTTTCCATTTCGCCATTACTTTAAACAGTTTTCTCAGCAAGAATGTGAAAAGCTAATTGAAGATCACACTGGCAATACAAGTCTAATCCCTTACTTCTATTTATATTTGTTTGATAAAGTAAAATATAAGCAACAGCGAGATCAACTACTTGAATTATGCAATGAATTACCTACAGCCAAATTTAACTACATAAAATCAATAATTGAATAACAAGTACTAAACTGTACTTCCCTTGCTCGCATATGTTACGTAGTCGAATTTATAGTGATATTTCATGCGAAATAGACAAAAAGTAGGCTACGGAAGCTTTGGCGCAGGTTTGGAAAACCTGTGCCTAAACTCATCAATTTGCACTTTATCAAGAAAAAATGTCGGAAAAATACAATGAAATGGGTCTAAAAGCTCAAAATTAGGAGGAAAATAAGATTTTAATCTTGGAAAAATACTATAAAAACATCCGTGTAATCTGTATAAAATATATGGATTGATACGTATAGATACCCGTTCTTTGATAAGCCACGATACATGCAGCTGACTGATGGTGGGCTATGCTTTCAGTATGGGGCAGATCATCAGCGGGTGATCAAGCAAGTATATTTGGGTGAGGAGCTTCAGGAGCAGACGTTATACATCCATGGAGGGCAGCCTTTTCCAATTATAGAAAAAGTACAAAAGCTTGATCTAACCGAGGAAATTCATTATTATGTACCCGGAATGCACCAGACGGGTGCAGTAGCCATGTCGTTAGATGGGGAAAACTGGCTCTTTCCGATGCAAGATCATCTAGGCTCTACACGGGTACTTGTAGATGAGGCTGGAGCAGTGGTAAACCACTACGATTACTTACCATATGGTGGTATCATGCGATCAACTGTGGGGCAGCCGATGGCTTATCAGTTCACAGGACATGAGAAGGATGAAGCCATAGGCCTGATCAATGCAAGAGCGCGATTTTATCATCCTGAAATAGGAAGGTTCCTAGGAGTAGACCCTGCCAGGCAGTTTTACTCGCCTTACTTATACGGTGGGAATAACCCAGTGAGTACTATTGATCCGGATGGGGAGTTTGCAATTTTTGCGGGAGCCTTTATTGGTG
>JAUIMG010000035.1 GCA_030433355.1 Bacteroidia bacterium
ATTGTAAATTTCATTTAACAAAATTGTTCCTACCATTGAAATAAATGCTCCTGGTATTCCATGACCTGTGCAATCTGCCACGGCATAACCATGATATTCGTCTTTTTGCTCTATCCAATAAAAATCCCCTGATACTTTTTCTTTGGGATTAAAGTAAATAAATGACTCTTTTGTTAAATCTTCTATTTTAAGCGTTGGTAATACCGCTTGCTGGATCAGTTCAGCATAGGTAATAGAATCACGCAACTCCTTAGTTGCTTCTGCTAGTTTTTCATGCGTGTGTACAATTTCTTTCTTTTGTTTTCGAATTATTGTATACCTATTGTAGATAAAGAACACTATAAAAGTTAGAACAAAAAGTCCTATACTTAAATACCACCTTTCTTTTCGTTTTGCTACTAACTCTCTTTCTTGTTCATTCAATTTTAAATTCTTGATTTCATTTGCTTTTGCTGATGAGATACTGTCCAAAATCATTTTGCGCTCGTATTCATACTGGTATTGAATTTTCAATAACTGATCGTGATTAGAATGATTTCTTAAACTATCAATATAGACATGGTTAATTTCAAGCATGTCTAATGCTGCTTTTGCATTTCCTATTTCCTTATACGAATTGTATAAGACTTCACTCGATTTAGCAACACCTTCAATTAAGTTATTGGATTGAGCTAATTCAAAAGCTTGCTTAGTCGAGCTTACAGCCTCAATATAATCTCCCTTTTTATATGCTAACTCTCCTATTCCCAAAAGTGCTGTATGCAAGACTATTTTATCTTGTATTTTTTGACCAATTTCAATTGCCTTAGTGTGATATTTTATAGCGGCTGAAGCTCTATCACTTTTAGCGTATACTGCTGCCAAAAGGTTGTATGCCTTAGCTAAAGCTAGTTGATCATTATTTATCAAACTAATATCTATACACGATATAAAGTTCTGTTCTGCCTTTACTAATTCGTTTAATTCATAATATATACTTCCTAGGTTCAATAAACAGGTCATTTCTAAACGTTTATCATTGTATTTTTTTGATAATGATAAACTCTCTTCAAAATATTTTCGAGCAACAGCATATTCTTCCTTAACATAAAAGATTGCTCCGATATTTGAATTTGTTTTAGCATATGCTTCTTCATCCCCTATTTCTAAATCTAATTTGGAACTTTCTAAATAATATTCAATTGCTTTATCTAATTCTCCTCTTCTTCGGTATATTATCCCAAGGTTATTTATACAAGACGACATCCCTGCTTTACTGTCTACCACTTTGTAATACTGAAGCCCTTTTTGATAAAAAGGAATTGCTTCTGTTAATCTATTCGAAGAAAAATAATAATATCCCTTCATTGTATATCCATTCGCTAAATCTGCCTTTCGATCTGTCTTTTTGGCAAATTCAATTTGATGATCTAAATGTATCAAAGAAGAGTCTGGTTGATTATGAATAAAATAATCCATCACCACAGCTTTTAAAGCTTTTAATCTTATACTATCGCTATTGTTTTTATCTTCCCATGACTTCAACAATGAATCTATTTTAACCGAACGTTGAGCAAGGCAAATAAATGGAGTCAAAATGATCAGAACTTTTATAAGGCTATATTTAATTCTCAATCCCATAACTATTTTTACACTCTTACCCCCATAATTGTGACATCATCTATTTGTTCTAAATCACCCCTCCAACTTTCAAACCTATTGTGAAGGCTTTTTTCTTGTTCTTTCATTGATTCTTGGTGTATTGAAATTAAGAATGATCGAAATGGCTTGGCTTTGAACTTCTTACCACGTTCTCCTCCAAATTGATCTACAAACCCATCTGAAAACAAATAGAATGCATCTCCTTCTTCTAGGTGTGCACTATTTAAAGTAAAAGGCTTAGAACGACCTCCATAATCTCCTATAGGCTGGCGGTCTCCTTTTATTT
>JAUIMG010000016.1 GCA_030433355.1 Bacteroidia bacterium
TACTTCATGCAAGTAATGAGTGGAGAAGAAACTAGAGTTGAAAAACTAGTGATTCAATAAGAATTAATCATTCTAAATAAGAAAGGGCCACGCTTTAGCGTGGCCCTTTTTGTTTGCAATAAATTTTAAAAGTATTCTAGTTGACTATTTCCTAAAGGTATTATAGATATTTAGCGGTGATGGAAGTTGTAGAAGATTTTAAGTCTTTTATTTGTCCTTGAAAAACAATTTCTCCTCCTTTTTCTCCACCTTCAGGACCTAAATCAATTAACCAATCGGCCTGCTTAATTACTTCTAGATTATGCTCTATTACAACGATAGAGTGTCCAAGTTTTAATAACGATTCGAAAGACTTTAAAAGTTTGCTAATATCATGGTAATGCAATCCCGTAGTGGGTTCATCAAATAAGAATAGTATGTGGTTTTTATTGCTTCCTTTCCCTAAATAGGTAGCAAGCTTTATTCTTTGTGCTTCACCACCACTTAAAGTTCCCGAAGCCTGTCCTAGTTTTACATAATCTAAGCCTACCGCAGATAAGGTTTGTAGTTTTTCGCTAATCTTAATTGCTTGTTTATTGTCCACGTAAGTAGAGAAGAATTCAATAGCTTCAGCTACGGTTAAATCTAATATATCGGCAATAGATTTATTGTGAAACTTTACCTCTAAAATTTCATCTTTAAAACGTTTCCCCTCACATGCTTCACAAGTGAGATGGATGTCTGCCATAAATTGCATCTCTTCCGTTATTTCACCTTCCCCTTGGCAAACTTCACATCTACCACCTTCAACGTTGAATGAAAAGTGGGATGGCTTGTAGCCTCTGCTTTTTGCAAGACCTAGATTACTATAAAGAGCTCGAATTTCATCGTATGCTTTAATATAGGTTACAGGATTAGAACGAGATGATTTTCCAATAGGATTTTGATCTATAAACTGCACTTCGTCAATTTGATTTAAAGCACCATTGACATCTTGATGAGAACCAACTTTTTCACCATATCCTCCCAAATGTTTTAGCAAAGCAGGATATAGAATCTTTTTTATTAAGGTAGACTTTCCAGAACCACTCAAACCGGATACAACCGTAAGACAACGTAAAGGAAAGCTAGCGTCAACAGATTTTAGATTGTTTTCAGTGGCTTTTTCAATATGTATAAAGTCTTTTGACTCTCTATTAGAGGTTTCATAGGTTTTAAGCTCTTTTCTAAGATACTTTGCCGTTAGGGTGTCTGCAGATATCAATTCTTTTTGATTTCCATTAAAAACTAAATTCCCCCCATTGCTTCCTGCTTCTGGACCTAGATCGATAACTGTGTCGGCAGCTTTAATAATATCTTCATCATGCTCAACAACTACTACCGTATTTCCTAAGTCTCTTAAAGATTTTAAAATTTCAATTAGTTTTTCTGTATCTCTTGAATGAAGTCCAATACTGGGTTCATCCAAAATATACATAGAACCAACAAGATTGCTTCCTAAGGTGGTAGCTAAGTTGATTCTTTGGGTTTCTCCTCCTGAAAGACTATTGGAAGGTCTGTTAAGGCTAAGATAGCCTACACCTACCTTTTTTAAATAGCTTAATCTATTCTTTATCTCAATGATTAAACGCTCAGTAATTTCAATTTCTTTCTCAGAAAGGCTTATCTCATCAAAAAATATGGAAAGATTATTAATAGACATCAATACTAAGTCCATCAGAGTTTTCTGATCAATTTTCACATAGTTTGTCTCTTTTCTTAGGCGAGTTCCTTTACAATCTGGACAAATTGTTCTACCTCTATACCTGGCAAGCATTACTCGGTATTGAATTTTATAACTTTTGGAACTTAGATAATCAAAGAAGTCATAGATGCCATCAAAGAATTTGTTACCATACCATAAGTCATGTAAACTCTTTTCATCTAAATCATGGATAGGTTTATGTATGGGGAATCCACTTCTTTCCGCATTCTTGATTAGCTGAGACTTCCATGCTAGCATCTTATCTCCTTTCCAGCATACCACAGCATCTTGATATACAGAGAGAGACTTGTTCGGAATTACTAAATCTTCATCAATGCCAATTACTTTCCCAAATCCTTCGCATTTTGGACAAGCACCTATGGGGTTGTTAAAGCTAAAAAAATGGACAGATGGCTCGTGAAACATCACTCCATTTTCTTCAAACAAATTGTTAAAAGTGCGTTCTTGCCAACGGTTATCACTGGTGTAAATTACTTTACACTTAGATTTTCCTTCAAAAAGGGCTATTTCAACAGAGTCTCTAACTCTAGCATTATTTTGCTTTAAATCTTCATTTACTTGATAACGGTCTATGATTAGTTCTAAGCTGTTGTTTTTAATGTCAGTTTCCTTGAGGTCTTCTACCCACATACTTTCTTTCCCATTCCACCATCTACTGTAGCCTTGTTGTGATAGTAGACTTTTTTGTTCCTCTATATTTAATTTTTTGTTTAAATCTAATGGAGTAATCAACATGGCTTTGCTGCCTTCTTCCAATTGAAGAATAAAATTTACCACATCATCTGCTGATTCTCTCTTGATTAGTTTGCCACTTGTAGGGGAGTAGGTTTTTCCAATTCGTGCGAATAACAATTTGAGGTAATCATAGATTTCTGTGGTAGTTCCAACAGTAGATCTAGAGTTAGTTGAGCTAACTTTTTGTTCAATTGCAATAGCAGGTGCAACCCCTTTGATATAATCTACGTCTGGTTTTTCGATCTTGCCAAGGAATTGTCTGGCATAGGAAGATAAACTTTCTATGTATCGTCTTTGTCCCTCAGCATATAAGGTGCTAAAGGCTAAAGAAGACTTACCAGATCCTGAAAGTCCGGTAATAACTACCAGATGATTTCTAGGAATGGCGACATCGATGTTCTTTAAATTATGAACTCTGGCTCCTTTAATGATTATGTAATCTTTAGGGCTCAGATTTTCAATTGAATTAGTCATAATTTTGGACATAGTATAATAGAAGACAAATGTAACTTAGTTTTTTTGTGCATATTTGTATCTAGTAAACAATAAATGGACATTAAGTTCGTTTTTGTTATTGTATAATTTTAAAATAAAGGACAGGCCTATAGCATAAACATTACTTTTTAAATCGCTTTTTACGAGAAGCATAATAGTTTTTGTTTATGGAATCAAAATTGGTCAGTGATAAAGTCCTAATCAGACAATATCTTAGAGGAAGGGAAACTGCGTTCGAAATCTTGTTAAATAGATATAGAGACCGCGTATATTCCTACATATTATTTACAATTAAGGATGATACCTTAGCGAATGATATTTTTCAAGAAACTTTTATGAAAGTTATAAGAACCCTTAAGAAAGGGGCTTATAATGAAGAAGGTAAATTTTTGCCATGGGTAAATAGAATTGCTCATAATCTAATTATAGATCACTTTAGAAGAAATCAGAAATTTCCTACAACTAGTGGCTCTGAAAACTTCGATATTTTCGATATCATAAGCGACAATAGATTAAATGTAGAGCAATCTGCAATAAGAGATCAATCTATTTCTGATGTAAGAAAGTTAATTCAACAGTTACCCGATGATCAAAAGGAAGTTTTGATTATGAGAACATATTTTGATATGAGCTTTAAAGAGATTGCAGAGAAAACTAACGTTAGTATAAATACAGCGCTTGGAAGAATGCGATATGCCTTAATAAATATGAGGAAACTATCAGAGAAACATCATCTTACTTTAAATAAATAGAAGTTTATACAATATAGTAAAGTATTAAGCGTTTTTAAATTATGAAAACCAACACAAATACTATATGGAAAACACTACTTATTCTTTTCTCGATTTTCAAAACATCCAAAATGATGAGCAAAAGCTGATTGATTTGCTGGAGAGTGATATGGAAGCTAAAACTTTAAAATCACCTAAATCGTCCAGTGTAAATGCGATACTTGCTTATTCTCAAGCATTAAGTATTCGAAAATCTCATCATTTAGGATTTATTGAGAAAATACTCAATTAAAAAGAGATGCCCTACCAGCCATCGTGCAGATAGGGCATTTTTTTGGTTCATGAGGTCTTGCTTTACAATACTCCCTTCCGAAGAAGATTATTTGCAGATGTAATTTATTCCATAGCTCTTTCGGGAACAATCTCTTACAGTCTTTCTCGGTTTGCTCTACGTTTTTACCGTTGGTTAAGCCCCATCTGTAGATTAATCGATGAATATGGGTATCAACCGGAAAGGCAGGGTGTCCAAAAGCTTGTGCCATTACTACAGAGGCAGTTTTATGTCCAACACCTGGCAATTCTTCTAGGTCTAAAAAGTTAGATGGCACATTACCATGGTGCTTTTCAATAATGATTTTAGACAGCTCAGATATTGCTTTAGATTTTCGAGGAGATAAACCACATGGTTTTATGATCTCTCTTATTTTTTCAACTTCCTGGTTAGCCATATCAAAAGGATTGTCTGCCAATTGAAAAAGTTTAGGGGTTATTTTATTTACTCTTTCATCAGTACATTGTGCAGAAAGTAAGACTGCTACTAAAAGCGTATAAGAGTCTTTGTGGTCGAGGGGAATTGGTACTTCTGGGTATAATTCTTCTAGTTTGTTAATAACAAATTCTACTTTCTCCTGTTTCTTCATAGGAGAGCAAAATTAAAGCAATATTTTTGTTTTGAATTTTAATTTCTTGCTTTCTAAAATATTAATTACTACTTTGTCAAAGTTGATATTGACAATTAAATCGTCAAAAAATGGGAAAATTAAAATCAGGAGATATAGCTCCGGAAATCGTATCTAAAGATCAAGAAGGGAATACTTTTAAGTTAAGTGATTATAAAGGTAAAAAAGTAGTCTTGTATTTTTATCCAAAGGATAATACCCCCGGATGTACAAAACAGGCTTGTAATCTAAGAGATAATTATTCTGCCCTTCAAAGTAAAGGCTATGAAGTAGTTGGTGTGAGTGCAGATAGTGAAAAGAAACACCAAAATTTTATTTCGAAGTATGATTTGCCTTTCACACTTTTAGCAGATGAAAGTAAGGAGGTAATCAATGCCTATAATGCTTGGGGTCCGAAAAAGTTTATGGGTAAAGAATACGAAGGAATCTTAAGGAAAACCTACCTTATTGATGAAGAAGGTAAAATAGAAGATATAATAGAAAAAGTTAAAACAACTGACCATACGGCTCAGATAATAAATTAGAATATGGCTGACACAAAAGAAGTAAACAAGGAAAAGCTAAAAGCACTAGACCTTACTATAGATAAGTTAGAAAAGACTTATGGCAAAGGTTCTATAATGAAGTTAGGTGATAAGGTAGTAGATAATGTTGAAACTATACCTACAGGCTCTGTAGCTTTAGATATCGCTCTTGGTGTGGGAGGTTTCCCAAGAGGTAGAGTTGTAGAGATTTATGGTCCCGAATCTTCGGGAAAAACTACTTTGGCAATTCATGCTATAGCTGAAGTGCAAAAACAAGGAGGAATAGCTGCTTTTATAGATGCTGAACATGCCTTTGATCAGTTTTATGCAGAAAATTTAGGAGTGGATACAGAAAACCTATTAATATCTCAACCGGATAATGGGGAGCAAGCATTAGAAATTGCTGATAATTTGATTAGATCTGGAGCCATTGACTTAATCGTAATTGATTCCGTTGCCGCTCTTACTCCACGTGCTGAAATTGAAGGAGAGATGGGTGATTCAAGAATGGGGTTGCAAGCAAGATTGATGTCTCAAGCTCTTCGTAAAATAACAGGTACTTTAAGTAGAACAAATTGTACTTGTATCTTTATCAATCAGCTTAGAGAGAAAATAGGGGTTATGTTTGGTAACCCTGAAACAACTACAGGTGGTAATGCGCTAAAGTTTTATTCTTCTGTTCGTATCGATATTAGAAGAGCCTCGCAAATAAAAAACGGAGAAGAAGTAATTGGTAACCGTGTAAAGGTGAAAATTGTTAAAAATAAAGTGGCTCCACCATTTAGAAGAGCAGAATTTGACATTATGTATGGTTCAGGTATTTCTCGAAGTGGAGAAGTTATTGATATGGCAGTTGAACTAAATGTAGTAAAAAAGAGTGGCAGTTGGTTTAGTTATGGGGAAACAAAGCTTGGACAAGGCAGAGACTCTGTTAAGCAACTCTTAGAAGATAACCCTGAATTGATGGAAGAATTAGAGCTGAAAATAAAGGAGTCTTTAAAGAAGGAGTAGTTTTTATAAAAACTTAATTTTAAATCCAGCTTTATGGCTGGATTTTTTATTTGAATATTATGAAGAAAACCTTAATTCTAATAGCTTTTTTTACGACAATACTTGCTTGTAACCAAGATGCAAAGCCCGCTAAAGAGACTAATAAAGAAGTCAAAACTTCTAGTCAGAAGGCATTTCCTCAAGCAGAGGAAGACAGTGTCTTAAGAGAGATTAATTTGAAAATTAGAAAAGATATAAATAACCCTAATCTTTATGTTGAGAGAGCAAGGTGGTACATGAAAAAAGGAGATAAGCGTGAGGCAATAATTAATATTGATCAGGCTGTCCGTTTAGATTCTACTAATCTTGAAACTTTGCTAGTTCAGGCTGAATTATTTTTTAAAGGTGGAAGGTTAGATGCTAGTAAACGAATATTGGATAAAACTTTAATATTATACCCTAATAGTTCTGATGCTTACTTATTGATGTCAGAACTATTTTTAATAGGACAAGACAATAAGCAGTCTATTAAGTACGCAGACTTGGCTATTAAGAATGATATTTATAATGAGAAGGCATATTATGTGAAAGGATTTAACTTTCTTGAGCTAGGAGATACGAATAAGGCTATTAGTAGTATACAAACATCTGTAGAGCAAAACCCAGATTATTATGATGGATACTTGCAATTGGGGCTGATTTATAGTGAAATGGGTAATCCTTTAGCCGTTGATTATTTTAATAATGCTTTAAAAGTCAAGCCAAACGATAAGAATGCACTTTATGCAAAAGGGATGTTTGAGCAAGAGAATGATATGCTCAATGAAGCCATGCAAACCTATACCAAGGCAATGAAAGCACATCCGGATTTTAGAGAGGCCTTTTACAATATGGGTTATTTGCACATGTATTATTTAAAGCTTTATAGAGAAGGCTTGAAATACTTTACTGATGCCATAGAAGTTGATCCAGAATATTATCAAGCATATTACAATAGAGGCTATTCCTTTGAGCTCCTCGGGGATATAAATAATGCTGCCAAAGATTATCGTAAGGCCTTGTCTATAGCGCCTGACTATGATTTAGCAGCTGAAGGTTTAAATAGGGTAACGGAAAAATAAATGAATCTACTCTCGGTAGATAGTCTTCAAAAGAGATTTGGAGAAAGGATCTTATTCAACAACATAAGTTTTGGGCTAGAAAAAGGTCAAAAGATGGCTTTAGTTGCAAAAAATGGGGAGGGTAAAACCACCTTGTTAGAGTTGCTAATGGGTATTCAAAAACCTGATAATGGTATTATTACATGGAGAAATAATATTAAAATAGGCTATTTAAAGCAGAGTCATGATTTTGATAATAAGAGCCTGAAACAAGTTCTGTATCAAACAGAAAGTCCTTCTGTTGATGCCTTGCAGAAATATCAAGAAGCACTAAATAATCCAGAAGATGATAAGCAAATGCAGATAGCTTTAAATCTAATGGATGAGACCAAGGCTTGGGATTTTGAATCTAAAATTCAAAAACTTATAAAGGTTTTCGGCTTAGACCAAATTGACTTGGAGAGTAGTACTTCTAAATTATCTGGTGGACAAAAGAAACGTTTAGCTCTTATACAATTGATATTGCAAGAAGCTGATGTTTTAATTTTAGATGAGCCTACAAACCATTTGGATATTACAATGATTGAATGGCTCGAAGATTATTTTTCACAAGAGAATATAAGTTTGTTTTTGGTTACGCATGATCGATACTTTTTAAATAGAGTTTCGAACCAAATATTGGAATTAGATGATACGGAAGTATATAAGTACCAAGGAAACTATGAGTATTACTTAGAGAAGAAGGCCGAGCGAGAGGAAATGAAAGCGGCTGAAATTGATAAAGCTAAAAACTTGTATAGAACTGAAGTAGAATGGATGCGACGCATGCCTAAAGCAAGAGGTACAAAAGCGAAGTCTAGAATAGATCAATTTCACGATACAGAAAAAGTAGCAAAACAAAGAATAAGTTCAGAAGAAGTACAGTTAAGTATAAAAACGGAGAGACTGGGTGGTAAGATAATTGAACTACATCATCTATCCAAGTCTTTTGGGGATGTAAAGATTGTGGATGACTTTTCTTATGTTTTTAAGAAGAATGATAGGATTGGGATAGCAGGAAATAATGGAGTTGGAAAGACTACATTTCTAAATTTACTTTTGGGAAAAGAGACTGCAGACAAAGGGAAAGTAATTCATGGAGAAACAGTGAAGTTTGGCTACTACTCACAATTGGGAATTAAGCTAAAAGAAGACAAAAGAATTATAGATGTGGTAAAGGATATCGCCGAAATCATTCCTCTTGAAAAGGGAAGAAAGATAACGGCTTCACAACTTTTGGAAAGATTTCTTTTTCCTCCTAAGCTTCAATATAATTACGTTTCTAAGTTAAGCGGTGGAGAAAAGAAAAGGTTGTACTTACTCACAGTACTAATGTCTAATCCGAATTTTTTAATTCTGGATGAGCCTACTAATGACTTAGACATTAAGACTATTGGTATTCTTGAGCAGTTTCTTTCCGAATACCCTGGCTGTCTTCTAATCGTTTCGCATGATAGAGCCTTTATGGATAGAATTACAAATCATATTTTTCATTTAAAAGGGCAAGGTAAAATCAAGGACTTTCCTGGAAATTACAGTCAGCTTTTGGAGTCTATAAAACAAGAGCAGCAAGAAAAAACTGTTTCCGCTAAGCCAAAGAAAACAGTTGAAGCCAAAGAGGTGAAAGATGTTAAAAAACTTGATTACTTAGAAAGAAAAGAATACAATAAACTAGAGAAGGAAATTGAAAAGTTGGAGGGTAAGAAAGAAGAATTAAATCAAGAAATGATTTCAGCCTCCTCAGACGGAGATCAGCTTCTTAATCTTTCGGAGCAATTGGGCAAGTTGGTAGATGAAATTGAAGAGAAAACCTTAAGATGGATGGAACTAGCAGAACGCGCCTAGTTTATATTTCTTCAAGCTCAATATTTATTGGATTAAAAAGTTCTTTCACTCTATCAACATCAGTCGGCTTCACCTTAAGAATAATGAAACATTTTTTATCCTTGTGAATTTGTGTAGATTCTAATTGGTTTTTATCTATAATAGATAGGGCATCTCCTAAAACCGAATATTCTAATTCCATGCTTAATGCTGTTTTGGCTTCTATCTCCATAATTTCATTTTCATCAATAGCCATAGATGCTGCTGTTTTGTAGGCAGAAATTAAGCCACCAATACCGAGTTTTGTTCCTCCAAAATATCGCACAACTGCTATGAATACATTGAAGAGTTCGTGAGATCTAATTTGCCCTAAAATTGGCATTCCGGCTGAGTTAGAGGGTTCCCCATCATCATTAGTTAAATAGTATTCTTCTTTATTCTCAAATAGCAGAAAGGCAGTACAAATGTGATTTGCTTTTGGGTGCTCCTTTTTTAGTATAGCAATTTTTTCATTTACTTCTTCTTTGCTTTGAATAGGATAAGCATAAGCGATAAACTTGCTGCCTTTTTCCTTAAGTATAGCTTCTGAACTTCTTTTTAAAGTTTTAAAGTTATTCATGTACTTAAGGAGATAAGAAGCAACGCTATCACTGAAATAAGTACGCCTACTTTATTCAAAGTAGAGAAATTTTCTTTAAAGTAAAGGAAAGAAATAATGGTTGTAAGTATAACCACACCAATATTGTTGATAGGAAATATGATGGAACTTTCCCATTGAGACTCACTAAATGCTTGTATTAGGAAATAGATAGAGCCAAAATTTATAAGCCCAAGTGATAGGCCTGCAAGTATGTTTTTGAGAATAAGTATTTCTTTATTTTTTCTAACTATGGTGATAAGAATTCCGATGGAAAATGCAGTGAAAAAAGTCATGGCAGGGAATAACTTGCTATCTGAAGAGCCCTCTTTGAGGTAAAACTCTTCTGTGTATTTCAAAAAAGTGTCGATAAAGCCTGAGCCAACAAAAATTACTAGGGGTAAAATCCAAATTTTGGAATTCTTTTTGCCTACTCTTTTTTCTTTTATTGACGAAAAATAGATGCCGAATAATGCTAAAGTAATTCCTGAAATTTTAATTGCATTGAGCTCATCTCCATAAAGCCAAACAGCAAAAACAACGGGAATAATCAAGGCCATTTTATTTGCGATGGAGGCTACGGAGGCTCCCATTTCTTGTGCTGTTTTGGCCATTACATAGAATAAGGAAATAAATACAATGCCTAATAGAAAAGAGTTTGGCGACCAGTTGGAGAAAAATAACTTTTCGAAAGTAATTTCTGAATAGGAAAGCGCTAAGCCAAAAAACCCGGCTACAAAGTAATTGATAACAATAGCAGAAAAGGTGTGCACTTTCCAATCTTTAAACTTTCTGAAAAGTAAAAAAATTGCTGAAGAGCAAATGATACTTAGAGCTAGGCTAATCAATTGTTGCAGTAATAGTTAAGTGTGTCTTTGCCGATATTTAATTTATGGTCAATCTCTTTTTTTAAAGAAGGGCTTTTTAATCCGCGAATAAACTTTTTCTTTCCTATAAAAACTCTTGCTTCATCCCAAAGTTTCGTTGATATAAAAGAATTTAGTGTAGTAGCTCCGCCTTCTATAATTATAGATTGGATTTCTTCTTCATAGAGTTTAGTCATAAGATTGTTTAGAATATTGTCTTTACTAAAATCTAGTTTTATTCTTTTTAACCCTTGCAACTCTTTGTTTTCTATCTGATTAAAAACAATTACCTTGCTGTTCGGGTGAAAGACTTTTAAATTTTCTTTTAACTTTAGATCCTTATCCAATAAAATTCGAATAGGGTTTTTCCCATTTACTTCCCGTGTTGTCAATTCCGGGTTGTCAAGTATTGCAGTATTGTTACCAATTAATATTCCATCTTCCTCAGCCCTCCAAACATGTACTAGCTGTTTACTTTCCTCTCCACTTATCCAATTATCTGTTTTAAATTCTGGGTCATTTTTATCTCTGCTTATAAATCCATCTTGGGTTTCTGCCCATTTAAGTATAATAAAGGGCCTCTTCTTCTGATGAAAAGTAAAGAAGCGCTTATTCAATTGCCTTGCTTCTTTTTCTAGTATCCCTTCAATAACTACTATCCCATTTCTTTTAAGACGTTCTATGCCTTTCCCATTTACTTCAGGAAAGGGATCTTTATTGGCTATAATAACTATCGGTATTTTATTCTCTATGATTAAATCACTGCAAGGCGGAGTTTTTCCAAAGTGAGCACAAGGCTCTAGAGTAACGTATATAGTAGATTGAGATAAAAGGTCCTTTTCTTTTACTGAATTAATAGCATTTACTTCTGCATGAGGGCCTCCCAAATATTCATGATAACCCTCTCCAATAACCCTATCCTTATGAACAATAACAGCACCAACTCTAGGGTTAGGAGAAACCTTAAAGCGGCCTTTGTTAGCTAGCTCTATTGCTCTCTTCATATAGAATTCATGTGTCTGTGCCATATTATCAAAAGTAGAATAAAATCCTAATTTGGCCTTCTAAATTCAAGATTCCCTTTTAAGTGATACTGAAAGATTTATCTGCCTTAGCAAAATCTCAATTAAGCTCCTTTATGGAGGAGAGAGAAAGAGATGACCATTTACGAATTCTCTTTGAATATTATCTTTCTTATAAAAGAGTAGATTTAGTCTTGAATAGTAATAAAGAAGTTGACTCTTCGCTTGTAGACTCTATATTGTCTGCAATTGAGCAATTGAAGACAAAGAAGCCTATTGATTATATTATAAATGAAACAGAATTTTTAGGCTATCCCTTGTATGTTGATGAAAGGGTTTTAATTCCTAGATCGGAAACAGAGGAATTAGTGATGCTAATTTTAGAGAAAGAGCAAGAAAATGATATTGAAATTTTGGATATAGGAACCGGCAGTGGTTGTATTCCTATTGGGCTAGCTTTAGAACGCGAATATAAATGCATAGAGGCTTGTGAAGTTTCCACGGAAGCATTAGATGTTGCAAAGCGAAACGGTTTGAAATACAATTTGAATATCAAATTTTATCAATTAGATATTCTTAAAGAAATACCAGATAGACAGTTTGATGTAGTGGTAAGCAATCCCCCTTATGTTAAACAAGAAGAAATAGGAAATCTTGATAAAAATGTAAAGGAGTATGAGCCTTTAATCGCTTTAACTCCTTTTGATGACCCTTTGGTGTTTTATAAAAGAATGATTTCTATTTCAGATAGAATGTTGAAGAAAGGAGGAAGGATGTATTTGGAAATACATGAAGACCTTGGCAAAGAGACTTTAGATTTATTTACTGGTAGCACTTTTCAAAACTGCAAGCTTCATGAGGATATGTATGGTAGAGATCGATTTATATCTGCGCAATATTTACCTTAATTAAACACCCATTTGAAGGTGTTTTAAATCTTTATAGAGTCCTTTTTCTTTGCTGTTTAGTTCCTCATGGGTTCCTGATTCAACAATTTTTCCATCATTCAATACTAATATTTTGTCTGCCTTTTGAATGGTAGATAATCTATGCGCGATAACTAAAGAGGTTCTGTTTTTCATTAGCTCTTCTAATGCTTCTTGCACTAATTTTTCTGATTGAGAATCCAATGAACTAGTTGCTTCATCTAGGATTAGGATTTTAGGATTTTTCAAAATGGCTCTTGCAATGGCAATTCTTTGTCTTTGTCCACCTGAAAGTTGAATGCCTCTTTCTCCAACTATGGTTTCAAAACCTTCTGGAAAAGAATGAATAAATTCAATGGCATTGGCTTTAGTTGCAGCAGCTTCAACTTCTTCTTTATTGGCCTTTGGGTTTCCGTAAAGGATATTTTCAAAGATAGTTCCACCAAATAAGATCACATCTTGAGGAACAATTGCCATGGCAGATCTAAGGTTATGTAAAGAGTAGTCTTCAATTGCTATGTCATCAATTTTAATCTGACCCTTATTGATATTGAAAAATCTTAGTATTAACGAAGTAATGGTGGACTTTCCTGCACCTGAAGGACCCACTAAGGCAATTTGTTGTCCTGCCTCAATAGAGAAGCTTACATCCTTTAGAATTTGAATATCTGATCTCGAAGGGTATGCAAAGGAAACTTCTTCAAAGTCTACTTTTCCTTTTTCAATTTTCAATTCGCTGCTGGCATTGCTTTCTTCTTTTTCTTCATCAAGAATTTCTAGTAAATTCTCCGTTGCACCAATGGCTTTTTGCAATTGGGAGTATAAGTCGGCGATACCTCCTAAGGAAGCTCCTACAAAGACGGAGTAAAGAATGAAGGTGAATAAATCTCCAATAGTAAGTTGATCTGCTTGAACAAGAATTACTCCATACCAAATAACAGCTATGATAGATCCGAATAGACAAAAGATAATGAACGAAGCGAAAGCTCCTCTCCATTTTGCTCCCTTTAGAGATATTCCAATTATTTCGTCTGTTTTCTTTTTGTATCTTAAGTACTCAAAGCCTTCATTTACGAATGCTTTAACTGTAGCAATTCCTTGTAAAGTTTCCTCTACAATAATGTTCGATGAGGCTATCTCATCTTGGGCTTTTTTGGAAAAGCCTTTTATTTTCTTTCCAAAAATTACTGCAATTACAACAACCAGTGGAACTAAGGCTAGCATTAAGAGTGTAAGTTTTCCTGAAATCATACTTAGCAACACTATGCCAATGAAGATGATTAGGATTTGTCTGATAAACTCGGCTATGGTAGTGGTGAGCGTTTCTTGAAGAAGAGAGATGTCGGACGAAATTCTTGAGTTTAACTCACCAACCCTTCTCTCAGAGAAGAATTGCATTTTTAATCGGATGAGATGATCGTAGGTTGCTTGCCTAAGACTAGCTAGTGTTTTTTGGGTTACGATAGCAAAAAGATATATGCGGAAATAAGAAAACACGGCATTTAAAAGAAATACTCCTAAAAGAACTAAAGCGATGTCATTGATCTTCTCTAAAATTTCTTGATTAGCTGCATCTACTAATTGCCCGGTTAAATAGGGGAATATCATAGAGGCTAAACTAGAAAGAACCAAAAAGATAAGCCCAATAATAAAGGTGCCTAGGTGAGGTTTTACGTACTTAAATAGCCTTAGTGATTTTTTAATATTTTTTAGACTAAGCTTAACTTTTTTCTTCTCTTCTTCGGAGTTTGTGGATGTATCTTTATTTTTACGCAATACTTTTTTTTGCAAATTTAAAGATTGATTAGAGGCTAAGAGATTAAATAATAAATATTCTTAGAATTACTTTAATTAAATGCTAAAAAATATATACTTTTGCACTCCTTTTTAAGATAAAAATTTATAAAGATGAAACGCACGTACCAGCCTTCCAAAAGAAAGAGAAGAAATAAGCATGGATTTAGAAGTAGAATGGAATCTGCTAACGGAAGAAAAGTTTTAAGCAGAAGAAGAGCTAAAGGAAGAAAAAAACTTACAGTTTCTTCTGAATCAAGAGCATAGATGAGAATACATATATAATGAAAGGGAGTTTCTTCAACAGAGACTCCCTTTTTTTTGTTTTAAAATAAAAAATTAGATGAAAAGAATAGCTATAAACGGATTTGGACGCATTGGAAGAATGACTGCAAGAGTTATTTTGGAGAATAAAGATTTAGAATTAGTTGCGATTAATGATTTAGCAGATGCCGCAACATTAGCGCACCTTTTTAAATACGACTCCGTTCATGGTGGATTTGCAGGAATAGTTTCAATAGACAATAAGGATTTAATAATTAATGGTAAGCTAGTTAAGCTGTTCAGTAAAAGAGATCCTGAAGAACTAGATTGGCAGGCTCTAAATATTGATTTTGTTATAGAATCTACAGGTCTCTTTAGAGACGAAGAAGGTGCATCTAAGCATTTAAAAGCCGGAGCGAAAAGAGTGATTATATCTGCACCTGCTAAGGAGGATTCCATTAAGACCGTAGTGTTAGGAGTTAATGAGAATATAATTACTGGAGATGAAAAAATTCTTTCTAATGCCTCATGCACTACCAATTCATTAGCTCCGCTTGTTAAGGTTTTGGATGAATTATGTGGTATAGAAAGTGGTTATATCACTACCATACATTCCTATACTGGAGACCAAAGATTGCATGATGCACCTCATAAAGATTTAAGAAGAGCTAGAGCTGCAGCCATGAGTATAGTGCCAACAACAACAGGTGCAGCTAAGGCAATTACTAAAATTTTTCCTCAGTTAGATGGTAAATTAGGAGGAGCAGGTATTCGTGTTCCGGTTCCAGATGGCTCCTTAACAGATTTTACTTGTGTGGTAAGAAATCCAAAATCAATTGAAGAAATTAATGCTGCTTTCAATAAGGCTGCAGAAAATGAATTAAAAGGAATTTTGGAGTACACCTCAGACCCTATTGTCTCTATTGATATTGTTGGCAACAGACATTCTTCTATATTCGATTCACAATTGACTTCTGTAATTGGGAATATGGTGAAAGTTGTTGGTTGGTATGATAATGAAATAGGCTATTCCAATCGACTAGTGGATTTGATAAAAAGGCTGAATTAGGCTTTCCATTCAAGGAGCTCCAACTTCTCTCCATCAAAACAAGCATAGGATTGATAGTTAATCCATTCCCCAAGGTTTAGGTATCTACTTGTTTCTCCAATTTTTAAGTCTAATGGAAGATGACGATGGCCAAAAATAAAGTAGTCAATATGCTCTTTCTTTAGGTATTCTTCGCAGTAAATAGCAAGCCACTCGTTTTCCTTTCCTAGAAATTTTTCGTCTTCACCTCGGTTAGCCTTTCTGCTCTTGGTAGACCAATAGTCTGCTAAACCTATTCCAAAATTTGGATGAAGTCTTGCAAAAAGCCATTGTGATAATGGATTTGCAAAAACCTTTTTGATGAATTTGTAGCCATGGTCTCCCGGGCCTAAACCATCTCCATGACCAATTAGGAATTCTTTGCCATTAAAATTTCTTCTAATAGGCTCTTTATAAAGTTTTACACCTAATTCCTGAGGTAGGTAGTCAAACATCCACATATCGTGGTTTCCTGTAAATACATGCACAGGTATTCCGGCATCGGTAAACTCTGCAATTTTACCTTGAAGCCGCACAAAACCCTTCGGGATTGCCTTCTTGTATTCAAACCAGAAATCAAATAAGTCGCCAACTAAAAATAGCTCTTTTGCATCTCCTTTAATGCTATCCATCCAAGCTACAATTTTAGCTTCTCTTTCTCGGCTAGTTTTGTAATCTGGAGCTCCTAAATGGAAGTCAGAAGCAAAATAGATATGGTTTGGCGTTTGCAAATGCTTAGTTTAATACTTCAGCAAGTTTTTTGTGAAGTTCTTCTCCTCTTAAATTCTTGCCAATAACCTTACCTTCTTTATCTATAAGTAAAGCAAATGGGATAGAGGAGACTCCATAATCTTTTGCTGCTTCTGAGTTCCAGAATTTTAAATCACTAACATGCGTCCATGTTAGCCCATCTTGTTGTATTGCATTAACCCAAGCATCTTTAGCTCTATCTAAAGAAACACCATACACGGTAAACCCTTTGTCTTTAAATTTATTGTAGGCTGCTACAACATTTGGATTTTCTATTCTACATGGCTTGCACCAAGATGCCCAAAAATCAATCAATACAACCTGACCTCTTAGTGAAGATAATGGGACAAGGTTTCCATTAGGATCAGAAAGGTTTATCTCAGGAACTACACTGCCAGGTACAAAGCGACTTAAGTTTTCGTAGGTAGCAACAAAGTTTCTATAAAAGGGCGAATTAGAATACTCGGCTGCTAGCCCATCTTTTACTTTTTTGTAGTATTCGATATCTTCCATGCTTTCACTTGGCAATTGGTCTACAATGGCAAGATTGGAGAATAAGCTAGGGTCTTCGTCGATTAGATTTTTAAATTCATGAATCTTTGCTTCTTCAGACTTCCTATATCTTTCTCTAAATGCTATGATGATAGAATCTCTCTTTGGAGAATTGGCATATTGCTGAAACTCTTGGTTTAGTCTTTCTTGTTCATCAAAACCTTGTCTCACAATGTTGTTTATTAATTGCATTCTAATTGCATCCTTGCTGCCATCCACTTGAATAGTGCTTGCATTAAGTGCATCTCCCTTTATACTGATGTTTTCTCCTTTTTGTAGAGGAAGAACGAGGTTGACATTTTGAGAAATAGTTACTCTGTAAAACCCTTTTTGTTCCGGTTGGTAATCAAAACTAAAATCGCCATTTTCATTAACAGTAGCAGTATCAACAGGCCCGCCCTTTGGATTTAATAGATCGATAAGGTATAAACTATTAGAGCTTGTGTTGCTTAAATTTCCACCTAAGGTATAGGTTTTTTTGCTTTGGCTATTGCTATCTCCACATGCAAGAATTGCAATAGTTAATATGATTAGTAATTCTTTTCTAAATAAAAACATATCTATAAATCTAATTTATTTCTTAAAAGTTGATTTGTGAGTTTAGGATCTGCTTTTCCTTTGCTCAATTTCATTATTTCTCCCATGAAAAGTCCCAATAAGCCTGTTTTGCCATCTTGGTATTCTTTTACTTTTTCAGGGTATTTTTCCAAAACTTCATTAACAAATTCATCTAATGCGGATGTATCGCTTTGTTGTATCCATTGGTTTTTTTCTGCAATATCTCTTGGATTGGTTTCATGATTTTCCAACATTGCAGGGAATATTTTTTGTGTTGCAATAGTATTGCTCACTTTTCCTTCATCAATCAAGTCAATCAATTCAGCGATTTGGCTCGGTTTAATTTTAAACTCTTGAATAGAAATTGCTTGCTCGTTTAAAAAAGACTTAATGCTTCCCATCATCCAGTTAGCGGCACTTTTGTAATTTGAAGTTGAATTAGTAAGTTCTTCAAAATAGAGAGCAAAATATTTTTCTTCGGTTATTACCTCAGCGTCGTAAGTAGAAAGGCTATATGAATTAATGTATTTTTCTTTGAGCTCATTAGGTAGTGGAGGTAGTTTTGTTTTTACCTCTTCTATGTAATTCTCATCTACAAAGACAACTTGCAAATCTGGTTCTGGGAAATATCGATAATCATGCGCCATCTCTTTACTTCTCTGAGAAATTGTTTGACCTGTTACGGCATCAAAACCTCTTGTTTCCATGTGGATTTCTCCGCCATTCTCTAGAATCTCAATTTGTCTTTTGGCTTCAAATTCAATTGCTCTATATACATTTCTTATCGAGTTGAGGTTTTTAGTTTCGGTTCTTTCTCCAAAGGTATCACTTCCTTTAATTCGCACAGAAACATTTGCATCGCAACGCATACTTCCTTCTTCCATATTCCCATCACAAATTTCAAGATACCGCACCAGCTTTCTAACCTCTGTAAGGTAGTTGTAAGCTTCTTGAGGACTTCGAATATCTGGTTCAGAAACAATTTCTAGCAAAGGAACACCAGCACGATTTAAATCTATTAAAGTATTGTAAGGGTCTAAATCATGAATACTTTTACCGGAGTCTTCTTCCATATGTATTCTGGTAATTCCAATTCTTTTGTGCTTTTTGGAATCGTCTTCAATATCAATAAATCCTTCCGTGCAAAGTGGGGTTTTGTCTTGAGTGATTTGGTATCCTTTTGGAAGATCTGCATAGAAATAATTTTTTCTAGCAAACTGATTTTCATAGTTGATTTTAGAGCTACATGCTAGACCAAGTCTTACACCATACTCTAAAGTGGACTTGTTAAACCTAGGTAAAGTACCTGGATGACCTAAAGTAATGGGACTAACATTGGTGTTAGGGTCTACACCAAATTCATTAGGATCGGAGGAGTAGGCCTTACTTTTTGTTTGAAGTTGAGCATGGATTTCAAGCCCAACTACAATTTCGTATTTATCAACTATTTCTTGCGATATCATATAGCTTACAAAAGTAGTAAATAATGCATGCTTAAAGCTCTGCAATCAATAAGTTTAAACTTCGATTTTTTCAATAATGCCCTTGAATAGTATGTCAAGTTTTGGCGATACTTCTTTGGCAACTTCTTGAACTTCTTCATGAGAAATTTCTACAATTTGCCCTTCCACTCCCATGTCAGAAATAACAGAAATTCCAAATACTTTCAGCCCTGCATGAATTGCCACGATTGTTTCTGGAGTCGTAGACATACCAACAGCATCTGCTCCAATTCTTGCAAAAAATCCATATTCAGAAGGGGTTTCGTAAGTTGGACCAGCTGTTCCTAAATAAACTCCTTTTTGCAATGGAATTGAATTTTGTTCAGCAACCTTTTCTGCTATTTCTAATAACTCACTATTGTAAGGCTCGCTCATATCGGGAAATCTAGGCCCAAGCTCCGTTAAGTTTTTTCCTCTAAGTGGATTGTCAGGGAAGAGGTGAATGTGGTCTTCAATTAACATTAGGTCACCAATTTTGAAATCTTTATTTAGTCCTCCACTAGCATTGCTGAGTAGTAAATATTCAATCCCTAGTGCTTTTAAAACGTAAATAGGAAATGTAGCTTGCTTTAAAGAATAACCTTCATAATAATGAAATCTACCACTCAAAATAAGCACAGATCGATTATTGATTTCTGCTAGAATTAATTTTCCCGAATGTCCTTCTACTGTTGAAGTAGGAAAGTTTGGAATTGCACTATAGTCGACAGATTTTAATACTGTTACATTTTTAGCGAAATCACTTAGCCCGGATCCCAATATTATACCAATCTTGGGAGTTGATTTATCGGAGAAAATGGTTTTTAAGTAGTTTTTACTTTGTTCTATAAGATCTAACATATCTTTCTATTTCTTCATTGAAACTTTCCTCTTCTTTCTTGTGAAAAGAAATTGAAATGGGGATGCAAAATACAGGGACATCACTAAACTGACTAAGGTCAAACTTCACTGCATCTTTTTCAGTAATTACAATACTTTTATTCTGGCTAAAAATTTCATCCAAGGACTTTTTAATTTTAGTATAATCACTAATTTCAAACTGATGATGGTCATTAAAGTCTACTGACTTAACTTCTTTAGAATACCTCTTTAGGTATAGTTTTAACGGTCTTGGATTTGCTATTGCTGAAACTAGTAGAACACTACTATTTTTTAAACTCTCTTTAAACTTTATTAAACTTTCTGCTTTTGTATTTAAGGGTTTAAGCCCTAGGTAGTCAATGTAGGAGAAGAATACCTTTTGGTATGCTTCAGGATTGATAATACTTGTAATTCTTCTTATCTCTAAAGGAGATAAAACGCTAGGACTTTTGGTAACAACGATTAAGTCCGCTCTTTTTGAGCCATTTTTTGACTCTCTCAATCTCCCTGAAGGAAGAATAAAATCATCTGTATAGGGTTTGGAATAATCTGTTAACAGAATATTTAAACCAGCTTTTACTCTTCTATGCTGGAATGCATCATCCAAAAGGACAATTTCAGGCTTTGAATCAAGCTTTCTTAAATTACTTATTCCTCTATACCTTTTCTCATCAACTGCTACAATGATATTTTTGTTTTTGAGAAATATTTGCAATGGTTCGTCACCTACTGTTTCTGCTGTATCCCTATTGTCTACAATTTTAAATCCTTTTGTTTTTCTTTTATAACCTCTGCTTAGTACGGCAATCTTATATTTATTGGCAAGTAAGTTTATTATGTATTCTGTGTGTGGCGTTTTTCCCGTCCCTCCAACGCTTAAATTTCCAATACAAATAACAGGAAAATCAAACTCCTTCGATGGAAAAACTCCAAAATCATATAGCTTATTCCTAGTGGCTGTAATCAGCCAATATATAAATGAAAATGGAAGCAATATTATTTTGAGAATGGCACTCATGCTTGAATGGAGATTTAAGTTCTTCCTAAACGGCTAATTTCAGCTATTTTTGATAAGTATAAAAATACAAAGTATGAAATTAGAGGAAGTACTTAAAAGCTTAGATGAAATAGCACCATTTGAATTGCAAGAGGATTATGATAATTCTGGTCTCCAAATTGGAGATATGCAAGCTGAAATCAATTCAGCTTTGTTAGCATTAGATTGTACAGAGCAGGTTTTAGACGAAGCGATTAAACTTTCGTCTAATTTGTTAATAGTGCATCATCCTTTATTATTTAAAGGGGTTAAAAATATTGGTAATACTTCTGAAGTAGATAAAATAATAAGAAAAGCTATAAAAAATGAAATAGCTATAGTTGCAATACATACAAACCTTGATAATGTAGTTCATGGAGTGAATAATAAGATTTCTGAAATTCTTCAGCTTAGGAAAACAAGAATATTGAGTGCTAAAGCAGATACATTGAGGAAGTTAAGCTTTTATTGTCCAAAATCAGCAACAGAAGAAGTTAAAAATGCCATTTTTAAGGCCGGAGCAGGAAACATTGGAAATTACTCAGAATGTAGTTTTTCAACAGAAGGCATAGGATCTTTTATGCCCAATTCTGAATCGAACCCTACCTATGGTAAGAGAAATGAATTACAATTAATCAAAGAAGATCGGGTAGAGGTCCTAATTCCTTCCTATCTCGAATCTGACATCGTTAAGGTTTTACTTAATTCTCACCCTTACGAAGAAGTAGCTTATGACATTTTTCCTATTTTAAATTATAATCAAGAGGTTGGAAGTGGAATGATAGGTGAACTAAAGGCTGAAGTGGATTTTAATGATTTTTTGAATTTAGTAAAAGAAAAATTTAAGGCAAAAGGAATAAGATATACAAAGCCAAATAAAGAAAAAGTAAAGAAAATAGCTCTATGTGGAGGGTCTGGTAGCTTTCTATTAAAGGATGCACTTAGGCAAAATGCAGACGTATTTATTAGTGCTGACTTTAAGTACCATCAGTTTTTTGAAGCAGAAGATAAAATTGTAATAATGGATATAGGGCATTATGAAACGGAGCAATACACTCCTAAGCTTTTACAAGAGTTACTTAGCGAAAAAATTCCTAATTTTGTGACCCATTTATCAGGAACAAATACAAACCCCATTATATACATTTAAAATGGCGAAAAAATCTAGCAATAAAGAAGCTACTGTAGAAGAAAGGCTACAAGCTCTATATGACTTACAAGTTATTGATTCTAAAATTGATAAGATTAGAACCATCAGAGGAGAATTGCCTCTTGAGGTTCAAGATTTAGAAGATGAAGTAGCAGGTTTAGAAACAAGAGTTGAAAAAGTTGCAGAAACTGTTACTACTTTAGAAACAGATATCTCTTCAAAGAAGAATCAAATTGAAGAATCAAAAGCTGCAATCAAAAAGTATGAGTCACAGCAGCAAAATGTAAGGAACAATAGAGAATTTGATTCTTTATCTAAAGAGATTGAATTTCAAAATTTGGAGATTGAATTAGCTGAGAAAAGAATAAAAGAGTACCAAGCTAAGATCGATTCTAAGAAAGAAATTAATGATGCTTCTATTATCAAATTAGAGGAAGTTAAGAAAGAATTAGAGCATAAGAAAGGTGAATTAGACGAGATAATTTCTGAAACTGAAAAAGAAGAGCAAGAATTACTAAAGAAAAGTAAGAAAGCGGAAGAAGTAATTGAAGACAGACTTCTAACTGCATACAAACGAATTAGAGATAATGCAAGAAACGGTTTAGCTGTTGTGCCAGTAGAGAGAAGCGCTTGCGGAGGTTGTTTTAATAAAATTCCACCACAAAGGCAGTTAGATATTAATACGCACAAAAAAGTTATAGTTTGTGAGCATTGTGGAAGAATCTTAATCGATCCGAAAATGGCAGGAATAGATGAGGTTGTAGAAGAAGTGAAGCCAAAAAGAAGAACTAGAGCTGCTAAAGCTTAATTTTCAATAGATTACAAGATAAGGGGATGAGTAATCATTCCCTTTTTTTATGTCTTTTTGTTGGCTATTTCTTTATTTAGGGCTGCTATCTTCCTCACTTTTCTCAGCTTCTTTTTTTGATTTATATTCACTCATTGTGGTTCTATTGTATGCTGCATTAAGATTTTTCGATTTTTGTGCTCCAAAAATCAAATTAATGCCAAATCTAACTTGTAAATGCCTTGCATGCTGAGGGAAAAAGGTGCCAAGAAGATTGTCAGTGATTACATAAAATTGGACTGGGCCAGGGTTGAATGAAGCACCTAGGCCTAAATTTCCATAAGATCTATTAATGATAGTATAAGATGAAGTTAGATTAATCCATTTGTTCATCTTTCTCTGATACGCTAAGGTAAAAGATGGTTTTACTATTCCATTAAATATTTCTGCTTGAATAAGAAGATTAGCCATGCTTCTATCATCAATATGGTAGCTACCTCCTAAATATACCCTAGATGTTAAGTATGTTCTATAGCCTTGATAAGTAGTATCAAAATCTGCAATTCCTTCTAAGGAGTCTAGCACCTCATTAAAAGCGTCGCTACCATCTTCTGAACCAATTACAAAGTTATCTATATCAACTCCTTTAAATTGAAAGGTTTCTGTTCTATTTATATAACTAGTTGTGAATGAATTCCACTTTATGGTTCCTAAATCAATGATACTTGCATTAAAACTAAATTGATCATTTAACTCATAATTAGCTCCTAGGTCAATTCCAAAACCTCTATTTTCCCTTCCAAAAAGATATGTATTAGTAGATTCTTTACTGTCAGAATTGATGTCTATGCCTGAAGTTTGAATTAATAGATCAGAAGAAAGCGATAGGTCAAAGGTTGTTGGGTCAGTAGTGATTAAGATATCCGTTTTACTAATATTAATATTTTCCATACCATATAAATATTTAAACCTTCCTCCAACTCTTAGTTTATTATTCCATTGATGAGAAATTCCAATTGCATACTCTCTGTAGTGGTTTACACTTAAAGCAAAATTTTCTAAATCTAGGTTACTACCCTTGACACTGCCATTGCCATAGGCTACAAACTCTATAAACTCTTTTGGAAAATTAAATCTGAAATTTGCATTTTCAGTAATGTTAAAATTCAATTGAGTTTTATTATTTAGACTAATTCCAAAGGAAAGTAAATCAATCTTATTATTTAAGCTAATAAAGTTTTGATCGCCTAGTTTTGATATTAGATTTTCATAATCCAATACTAGGGAGTCTCCCTGTTTATTAAATGCTTGAGCATAGGTGAATCCACTATTACTAAAACTTAAATAGTCTGAAGAAATTGCTGGGATGCCTATATAAAATGTTCCATTAAACTTATTAGAGGGATTGTTATATGATGATTGAGGAATCTCATTCATATTATACATTAAAAGATCTTGCTGCGCAAACAAATTACCATCTAATAAAATGAAGAAAATGATGAAGATCTTGAATAATTTCATTCTAATTAATGTTAACCGTAGCTTTAGCACCCATTTTTATATTTAAGCGATATTCTGGATAGAATTTAACTTCAGCAGTAGGATTAGAAACTTGCTTTGTAGTTTCAATTTTCGCTCTAACTAAAATGTATTTTGCTTCAGACATAAGAACAAACTTTTCTCTATTTACTTCGGTGTCAATTAGGGCATCTCCATTCTGAACAGCTCTTCCATTTAAGTCTACAAATGCTGCTGGAATTATTGTTTGAGCTCCAGAAGGATATAGCGAGTCTAAAACATTATAATTGTTGTCTGTAAATATAAATTGAATTTCAGCGCTCATCGGAAAGCCATTAGAAGCTATTGTTCTTATTATACCTTTTTCAAACTCTTTGAAAGTTTCTAGATTAATCTCTAAGGTGTCAATAAGAATTAAGTTTGTAACATATCCAGAAAATGGCATTTTAAGGCTAATGCCTAAGCCTATTCTACTAGTATCACTTAAGAAATTTCTCATCCCATTATTCCCTTGAGGATTTATTCTTGCTTTGGAATCATACGCAATTTCTTTTACTATGGAAGATACTATGGAATCGATGTTGCTATTTGTCCTATCTAAATCAAGCGTGGTGTTTTCAGCAGTGTTAATTCTAGCTGGGCTATTTAAAGGAATAGCAGTTAAGGGTATGTTGTTGTAATTAATGGTCCTATTCCCATTTTGATTTATAGATAAAAGCTCATCAAAATCTAGGCTCATAGGAATTCCAAAGCTGTTACTTATATCTATTTCCAAGGAAGGGTTGGAAATAAAAAAAGTTCCGGTTTTAAAATTTTTAAGAATGCCAATTAAAATAGTGTCTTTTCTTAAATCAAAAGGTGCTTGCCCTATATAACCATAAAAATGTTTGTAGTCTAAATTGTTTAAACGTGTATTAAATCTTAATTCATCATTTAAGCTAGAAGGGTTTCCATTAATAGCTTCAATTGTTATGTTGACTTCATAGGGAAGGGAGTTGATATCACTTCCATTGTTAGTAAAGTCAATAGTATAATTTGTTAGGTCTTGATTAAAAGACCTAACAACGGCTTGAGAGCCATTGGAGGGTCCAAAGTCTAATACTTCCGAAACAATTTGACCACTTTCTGATCTAATAGTTGGAAAGTTAATGGTGAGACTAATGTTATGTTGAAAGTCTGATTCAACTCTAAACTGCAGGTTGCCCGCCTTTAATAGAGAAGAATCAATCTCTAGATTATTAGCAGTTGAATAATTTAAAATGGAATTGTAGTTAAAAGAAACTGTCCCTGAAGGGGGAAGGTTGACCCCACTAAATTTTTCATTGAAAGTTGCTTGAGGAAGATTAACGCCGGCTACACCTAAGTCTGTATAAACTCTTCCATTGTATATTACTTGCAGTAAGCCTTGATCATCTTGGCTTACTATTCCGTTGCTATCTTTTGAAATAATTATATCTTCTAATGATAATGAAGAGTTAATTAAAGGAGCTGCTAATTCTGGCTTCCAATTTTCTACAGATATTTTATCGAAATCAAAATAATCTTCCGTACAGGATACTACAGTGGCAAATAAAAAGAATAGTAATATTCTTGAATTTTTTAAGAAAGTCATCGGTTTTCAAATTCTAAGTTAAATGTACTTTTTTTCTTTATTTCCCTATAAATCTAATTTAATTTGCTGTGGCAATAGCTTAAAGCTGTGTCTGTGATGTACTGTAGTCCCGAATTTCTTGATAGCATCTCTATGCTTCTTTGTTGGGTAGCCAAAATTATTTTGCCATCCGTACTCCTTAAAGTCTTTGCTCAACCCCTCCATATATTCATCTCTATAGGTCTTTGCTAAAATGGATGCAGCGGCAATAGACTTGAGTTTTCCATCTCCTTTTATTATGCAATAAAAATCTTTGTCTTTATATGGTTTAAATCGATTTCCATCGATTAGTAAAGAATCATAGTTGATTTTTATTTTGTCGATAGCTCTATGCATTGCCAAGAAGGAAGCATTCAGGATATTTATTTCATCAATTTCTTTCTCTGATACTATGCCAATAGACCAAGCTATTGCATTCTCCTCTATCCATTTCCTTAAAGCAACTCTTTTTTTACAGCTTAGCTTTTTAGAGTCATTTAAGGCAGAGTTGCTTTTTTTTGGGTTTAAGATAACTGCTGCTGCATAAACAGGGCCTGCAAGACAACCCCTTCCTGCTTCATCACAACCAACTTCAATTTTATTTTTTTGAAAGTAGTTTTTAAGAGCCAATTGAACTAGTTTTTAAGATACTTTCCCAAAGTAATTTAGCTGTCTTGTCCCAGCTAAAAATTTTACACCTTTCTATGCCTTTTGAAGTTAAATTTTCAACTAAAGATGGTTCTTCAGCTATTTTGATCATGCAGTCGGCAATTTCTTGGAAGTTGTTTGGATCGCAAATTAGGGCTGCATCTCCTGCAACTTCAGGCATAGAACTAACATTAGAAGTGATTACAGGCGTTCCACATTTAAATGCCTCAAGAATTGGAATGCCAAAACCTTCAAAAAATGGAACATAGGTGAGCGCAATCGAAGAAGCAATTACCTTGCTTAGGTTTTCATCATTCAGTCTACCAAGAAAAACAATATCTTCTTTGAATTCAAGAGAATTGAAAAGATCGTCTAATTTTTTTGGCCACCATTTTCTATTTCCTACAACTAATAATTTGGTATCAGATTTATGATGTTGTTTAAAAAAGTTGAATGCTTTAAAAAGATTGCATAAGTTTTTTCTGGGATGCAATGTTCCAACAAAAACAAAATAATCAGAGTCATTGGAGTATTTCCCCTTAATAAAGTTTTGTTCAGACTGTTCTATTGGCTTAAACGCATCTGAAACCCCATTATATACTACATCAATATTATCCTTGCTCACTTTAAAATTTTCGATTATATCTATTTTAGAAAACTCTGAAACTGTTGCTATTCTGTCTGCTCTTTGGATATATTTTGGAAAATATTTAATCAAAAATTTTCTATGGCTTTTTAGTATATTTTCTGGTTGGTGAATAAAGTTTAAGTCATGAATTACGCCAAGCGAAGGACATTTTAATTTAGGCGGAATCCAACCTTCTGGGGATAAAAAAAGGCTGAATTTATTCTTGTTAATAAATGACTTTAACTTAAATTCAAACCATAATTTCCATAAAATTGGATGCCTTGCTTGAGGGGAGATAACTGCTATTTTAACATTAGAGTTAAATTTAAAGGAGTCAATTTTTCTATCAAATATTAAAGTGAATTCAACTTCAGGATGAGCTGCACTAATCTTTTGTACTACTTCATAGGTAAATCTTCCTATTCCATCCATTTTGGAGGGAATTAGTAGACGTGTATTTACGGCAATTTTCAATTTTTCTTATTTACCATAAAGTTTATCCCAAAGAAGAAGAATTCTTTTAGAAGAGCATTCTTTTTCCAAATTCTTTGTTCTTTTTCTACTCTCTCTTTCGCATTTTTATTAGGAAACATAAATGGAAGATAATATCTAATGTATTGAACGGATTTTTTTTCAATTTCAAATCCCTGTTTATGAAATTCTTTGTTCCATTTTTTTAGGCTCCTAATGTTTTCATTGCCTAATAAGATATTCTTCTTCAAATGTTCATCATAAATTTCGATAATTCTTTTATTGCCTCTTTGAAGAAAAAGCTTTGCATTTTGAATGATGTTATTTCCGTTTTCTTCTACAATTAGGAGCTGCCCTTTTTTCCTTAATACTTCGTGTAAAATTTTTAATGCTTCTCCTAAAGGTTCTAAATGATGCAAGGTATCTTGAATAATAATCAAGTCAAACGATTCCTTTTGGAAAGAGTGATCAAAAATATTTTCATAGGAGTAGGTGAAGTTGCTCACGTCTCCATAGTTTTTCCAGTAATCTAATCTTTTAGGAATTTGTTCAATATAGTGTTCTAATGTAGTGCCATGAACTTTTATGCCATTCATGGAAAGAAAGATAGCAGTGGTTCCAAATCCACAACCACAATCCCAAATCTTTAAATTATTTTCTAGAATATTTTTGTGTACATACTCAAGTCTTTGGCAGAAGTAGGCTTTTCTATATTCAAAGCGAGATTCATTTTCTAGATATTTATAATAATATCTTAAATCTTCGTTACTTTCTAGTTCTTTAACAAATAATGAAAAAAAATCCTCAACAGAAATACCCATTTTCTAAAAATAAATCGGCAAATATAAGTAGCCTCATATAAATGGAGTGCTTTCCTTTATTTTGTCATCATTAATTTCCAAATGAAAAAGAAGTTTTTAGGTAATTTTTTCTTTGTGCTCGTTCTGAACGTTTTGGTTAAGCCAATTTGGTTATTTGGGATTGATGTTGCCGTCCAAAATAGGGTGGGTGTTGAGGAGTATGGCTTTTATTATCCAATTTTTTCTTTTTCTATTCTTTTAAATATTTTATTGGACCTTGGAATAACTAACTATAATAATAGGAATATAGCTCAGCATGAGCATTTATTAGGAAGGTATTTTTCCGGTATTTTCAATGTAAAGCTTGTTTTAGGACTTGTTTATATGCTTATTACATTAATTGCCGGGTTTTTAATTGGTTACGAATCCAGGGCCTTTTATTTCCTTTTTTTATTAGGGATTAACCAATTTTTAGCATCTCTAATACTTTTTTTAAGATCAAATCTATCGGGTCTGCACTTATTCAAGTTAGATGGACTTGTTTCTGTAACAGATAGAGTTTTAATGATTTTGATATGTAGCTATTTGTTGTGGTCAGACACTACTGGACCCAATTTTAAAATTGAGTGGTTTCTTTATGCGCAATTTGCTGCATACTTATTCACTGCTTTTATTTCTTTCCTTATAGTTTTAACGAAGGCTAAAATTTATAAGCCAAAATTTGATTGGATCTTGTTTAGAGTTATTATTAAGCAAAGTTTGCCTTTTGCATTGCTGGTTATTTTAATGTCATTTTATTATCGGTTAGATTCTGTAATGATAGATCGATTATTAGAAGATGGTGCATATCAAGCAGGAGTTTACGCTCAATCTTACAGGATTTTAGAAGGATTTAATATGTTTGGATATATAGTAGCGGCTTTACTTTTGCCAATATTCTCCAGAATGATAAAGAAGAAAGAGCCAATAAGTAAGCTTGTTTATGCAGGATTTTCATTGGTTTTTATCCCTTCTTCATTAGCCGTGATTATTTCTTTATTTAAACCGGCTGAAATAATGGGACTATTGTATGATAATAGTGTCATTGAATCTGCTGAGCTATTCCCTGTTCTAATGCTATCTTTTTTATGCATCGCACTAACTTATATCTTTGGCACTTTGTTGACAGCAAATGGGAGTTTATTAATCTTGAATAAAATTGCATTTGTTGGATTAATAATAAACTTCTTTGTAAATTATACCTTAATTCCGATTTATGGTGCCTACGGAGCAGCTTTAGCGACTCTAATGACTCAAATAGTGGTAATAAGCAGTCAATTATTTTTCGTCCATAAAATTTTTGATGTAACTCCCAATTTTAAATTAATTTTTAAGCAAATAGCTATTGTGACGATACTGTTTGTGATTGCTTATATGATGTATCAATATTCATTCAATTTAATAGAATTTATCCTAATTGTATCATTTATAGGTCTTTCTCTTATTTTTATGTTTAAAATATTAAGCGTTTCAGTAATCAAGCAGATTTTAAAACCAAATTCTCTTATTTGATTACTTTTGGACACCTTACTTTAAAAGGTTGTAAATGAACAAAACCTATAACTTAAACTCAACAAGTACAATTACTTTAATTAGTAATAAGAAGAATATACTTTTAGTTACTACTATTTTAGCTTTTATTTCTTCTTTGACTTTCTCGCTTTTTATTGAAGATAGATACGAATCATCGGTTATTCTATTTCCTTCAACTACTTCGTCTATCTCCAGAGCATTATTGAATGATGACAATTACAAAGAGAAAGATTTCCTGGAATTTGGTGAAGAAGAGGAGTCTGAACAGATGATTCAAATGCTGAAATCAGACTTTATACGTTCTCATATCATCAAAAAGTTTGATTTAAAGAATCATTATGGGATAAGTCCTGAAAGTAAGTTTCAACAGACAGAGTTAAATAGAGAGTACGATAGAAATATCGATTTTTATAGAACCAAGTATTTGTCTATAAAGATTGAGGTTGTAGACAAGGACCGGTTTTACGCTGCAAAAATTGCAAACGAAATTGCATTTATGATAGATAGCGTAAAAAATACTATGCTAAGAAAGGTTGCAAAACAAGCATTTGTTATAGTAGAAAAGGAATATAAAACATTGGTATCTGAGATAAATAGAATGGAAGATACCCTAAATATGATTAGACTTTTAGGTGTTCAAGATTATGAAACGCAAGTAGAGGTTCTAAGCGAGCAATATGGTGCAGCTCTAGTAAGTAACAATCAAAAAGCCGCTAAAACATTGGAGAACAAATTAGATACTTTATCAAAGTATGGTGGTAAGTATTTAAGCTTAGTACAGCAGTTAGAATATGAAAGAGAAAAGCTAAGTGATTTAAGAGAAATATATGCAGAGGCAAGAGTGAATGCTGAGTCTAATTTGGATCAGAAGTTTATTGTAAACGCAGCATATCCCGCCGAAAAGCCATCCTATCCCATTCGATGGCTAATTGTTGTTGTTTCTACAATAGCAACCTTCTTATTTACCCTTATTGTTCTAATATTAATTGACCCAAAAGATTAAGAGGATGGAAGAAGAAAATAACTATTCTGAATACTTTGCATCTAGTTCAAAGATTTTTCTTTTCGCTTTAAAAAAGTGGAAGTTCTTACTAGGGGTGTTTGTTGCATCTGCTTTAATGGCTGGCGTATTATCTGGTCCAAAATTTATAACTCCAAAATATGAATCTAAAGCTATTATTTATCCTGCTAATCTAGGGGAGTATTCTGATGAAACCAGAATTGAGCAAATGCAGCAATATTTAGAATCTAATGAACTTCGGAATTATATAATTTCAAAGTTTAATCTTTATAAAGAATATGAAATAGATAGCTCATACATGCATGCTAAGAGTCTTATGGTAAATGAGTATAGGAATCATATTACTTTTGAAGAAACCAGATACGAGTCTATTGAAATTACAGCACAATCTACCGATCCAGAAAAAGCAAAAAAGATAGCAGATGAGATTATTCTGAAGTTGGATGAGATTATTCGAAAAACTGAAAGAAAGAAGTATTATGAGCATGTTATTATCAATAAGAAACTTGTTGATGAGAAGAAACAGCAAATAGATAGTCTTCAAGCAATAATTACTGAATATAGCACCAAATATGGGATTTTAGATTACCTAGTTCAAGCTGAAATGGTAACAGAAGGTTACTTAGAGTTTTTATTAGAAGGTAAGAAAGGAAAAGATTACGAAGAAGTTAAAGAGCTGTATGATAATTTAAAAAAATATGGGCGTCATTATCATAACATGAATGGGCAATTAAATGCAGCTCTAGACGAGTATGATCGAAGACTTATTGAGTATGAAGTAGCATATAAAAGTTATACAATGGTGCTTTCTCACTCATATGTTTTAGTAAGTCCAGAAGTTCCTGACGAAAAGGTTTATCCGATTCGTTGGTTAATTGTGCTTACTGCAGCTGTTTCTGCCACTTTCTTCGCATTTATCTTATTTATAATATTAGGAAGTAGAAAGAAGCTTTAGATTTTGGACAACTATCTAAAAACCAATTTTGTATTAATTATTTGCTTTTTATTTATAATGGCAAATAGTGCACTTATTGCTTTGGAGCAATATTGGTTTTCACTTGTGCCTTTTGCGGCTGTTGTTTTCTTATTAGCTCTGACATCTATAGATAAACTTCTTTGGATAATTGTTTTTACTACCCCTTTAAGTTTAAATCTGGAAGAGCTAGATATTGGAGGAATTGGAATGTTTGTGCCCACAGAGCCCTTGTTATTTGGAATCATGTTAATATTCTTTCTAAAACTTTTATACGAAAAGAACTATGATATAGAAGTGTTTAGGCACCCAATGACATTAGCAATTTTTATTAGTTTAGCTTGGGTTCTAATAACCACAATTACGAGTTCTTTACCTGTAATCTCTATCAAGTTTTTGTTGGCAAGATTGTGGTTTATCGTTGCAATGTATTTTATTGGAACGCAATTATTTAAAAGAGTATCAAATATTAGACTTTTCTTTTGGCTTTATATAATCCCTTTATCTTGTGTAGCAGTATATACATTTATCCATCATGCTTTAAATGGTTTCGAAGAAAGGCCTGCTCACTGGGTTATGCAACCATTTTTTAAAGATCATACAGTATATGGAGCTGTTGTAGCTATGATGTTTCCAATATCTATCTGTTTATTGTCGATGAAGAGGTATAAAAGATATAAACCAATATTGTTAATATTTACACTATCAATTCTTTTAGGTATAGTATTCTCTTATGGCAGGGCTGCATGGATAAGTTTAGTGGTTGCTTTTATTGTCTCTCTTATTTACTTGCTTAAAATAAGAAGAGCCGTAGTATTTTCTATTACTGGATTAATAGTTCTATTTGCTGTGGTATTTTGGTTTGATATTATAGATGTATTGGAGGAGAATAAGCAAGATTCTACTAGTGAAAACTTAACTGAACATGTGCAGTCCATAACCAATATTTCAACAGATGCATCTAATTTGGAAAGGATAAATAGATGGAATTCTGCTTTCAGGATGTTCGAGCGAAGACCTGTTTTTGGATGGGGACCAGGTACCTATGCTTTTCAATACGCTCCTTTTCAATCTTCTGAAGACCTAACTATAATTAGTACGAATGCTGGAGATATGGGGAATGCGCACAGTGAGTTTATTGGTCCATTGGCTGAGCAGGGCGTACTAGGACTGTTAACCTTTGTATTTATTATTGTGGTTTTTTACGTTAGAGCATCCCACCTGTACTTTAAATTACCTAAAGGTGAGTTAAGAAAAATAGTATTTTATGTTATCCTTGCTTTTACAACTTATCTAATCAATGGGACTCTAAACAACTTCTTGGATACAGATAAAGCTAGTATACCTTTTTGGGCATTTATAGGTATTATAACGGCTATTGACATTAATTATAAAAGAATGCTCAGCGAAGAAACTCCGCAAGTAGAAAAGTAATATCGTCTTCCAAGGCACTGCCTTCCTTAAGTTCTTCAATTTTATCTTCTAAAGATATTTGTAACTCATTTATACTCTTTGCACTATTCATTATATCTTGAAGACCCTCCACTTCTAGTTGTAAACTATTAGCATCCTCTAACTCCGATAATCCATCTGTAAAGCAAAGTAAAGTAGAGTGTGGACCAAGTTGGATGATTTCAGAAGTTACTTTTGGTAATTCGTCAAACATTCCTAGTACTGTGCAACCCTGATTTAATAGTTTGAACTTTTTATTATTCTTCAGTATTCCTGGTTGGTGGCCGGCATTTAAGTATTCTAAAGTTTTGTTTTTAGAATCAAAGATACAGATGAATAAGGTGATGAATTTTTCATAGTTAGCAGACTCAATAACTTTGTTATTACATAGCCTAACTAATTCTTTTAAGTCTGAAGTGATATTGAGTAGTGCTCTTAAATTGGCTTGAAAGTTTGCCATCAATAATGCTGCAGGCATTCCCTTTCCAGAAACATCAGCAATTGTTATAGCCATTCTATAGTCGCTTAATTCTACTACGTCATAATAATCGCCACCAACTTCATTATGAGGCTCATAATATGCTTTTACTTCTAGGTCTTTAGAGTTAGGTAAGTCTCTAGGAAATAAAAGGCTTTGCATATTTTGAGCTAGTTCTAACTCTTTTTTTACAGCAATTTGTTTGATATATTCTTTAGTAAGTCTTTTATTTTCGAGCGCAACAACAATGATGTTTGCTAAAGTTTGAATAAATTTTAAATGTTTGATAATTGGACTGATTTCGATTTTTTCATCTTCTAAATCAGCCAATAAAAGATACGCAAGAGGCTTTTCATTATGATAAACTGGTATCACAATGTCAAAACATTCTAAACCAGAAATTGTAGTAGAATTTAGGATTTCTATTTCCTTAAAGCTTTTTTCTACTTTCTGGATATCTATCTTATCAAGAATAGAGGCTTCTACGCTTTCATTTAGAGAAACTCTCCACTTTTCGTTATAGGTAAAAAGCGTGAAACTTCCAATATTTAAGTCTTCAACAAGAACCTTTTTTAAAATAGAAAATAGCGCATGTTTGGAAGAGTTCTCATTAATTGCATTGGTAATTTCAAGTATAGTATTTAGCTTGGAATTGGATAATTCCAACCTTCCTTTTACTCTACTTGTTTTGTCCAATTTCATTACATATTTTTTTGTTCGAGGATCTTATGCAGATTTCTGAGAGCTGCCATTTCTTTTAATTTGTTTCTGCTTTCATCAGCTGGAGATCCAAAATAGGTTTTGCCACCTGCCAAGGATTTAGCAACTCCTGTTTGAGCATGTATTATTGCTCCATCTCCAATGGTAACACTGCTGGCCATTCCTACCTGGCCCCAAATAGTAACTTTATCGCCTATATTTACACAACCTGCAATGCCACATTGTGCAGCAATAAGGCAATTCTTTCCAATTACTGTATCATGACCTATTTGAACTAAATTGTCAATAATTGTATTCTCTCCAATTATGGTGTCGGCAGAAACTCCCTTGTCGATAGTACAGTTAGCGCCAATTTCTACTTTGTTTTCAATGATTACTCTACCGCATGAGTAAAGTCTTTCAAAGTGAGAACCTCTATTTTTATAGTAAAACCCAAAAGAGCCAATAACACTACCTGCTTGAATAATAACATTATCGCCAATGATTACATTATCTAATATAGTAACATTTGGATAGATCAGGGTGTTTTTACCAATTTTTACATTTTTACCAATTACTGCAGAAGGGTGTATTTTACTTCCTTCTCCCAATTCAAATTCATCAGATTTTTCAGGAAATTCAAAAGGATAAAAGTAGTTAAGTAGGAAGTTAAAGCTTTTAAAAGGATTGTCAGAAACAATGATAGCTTTACCTGCAGGTGCTTTTACTTCCTTGTCTATTAAAACAACAGAAGCTTTAGAATTTAGAACTTTGTCGTAATACTTAGGGTGGTCTACAAATGCAATGTCACCTTCTTCAACTCTATGTATTTCGTTAATTCCACTAATTTTTACATCAAAATCACCTAAAGGTTTAGCATCTAATAAGGATGCAATTTCTTCTAAAGAATATGTTCGATCTAGTTTCATTCTTTTATTCTTTCAGAATAAGCACCAGTTCTTGTGTCAATTTTAATCTTATCTCCTTCATTTATGAATAAAGGAACCTTAACCTCTGCACCTGTTTCTACGGTAGCAGGTTTTGTTGCATTGGTTGCAGTATCTCCCTTAACACCAGGTTCTGTAAAAGTAACTTCTAATTCTACAAAAGCTGGTAAATCACAAGATAATGCCTTCTCTTCATCCGCATGAAACATGATGTCAACATTATTACCTTCTTTTAAAAATTCAGGAGCATTAATTAACTCTTTTGGTAAAAAAGTTTGTTCGTAGTCATCGGTATTCATAAAATGATAACCACTCTCATCATGAAACAAATACTGGTATTTTCTTGTTTCAATTCTTATAACATCAATCTTAACTCCCGAATTAAAAGTGTTGTCAATAATTTTACCAGAAGTTAGACTCCTTAGCTTTGTTCTAACAAAGGCAGGACCTTTACCTGGTTTTACATGCTGGAACTCAATGATTTGATATAAATCACTGTTGTACTTCATACAAAGTCCGTTTCTAAAATCTGCTGTTGTAGCCATATAAAATTGTTATTATTCAAATATAAGCCTTAGAATCTTAGCTTATACTTTGAAATCGTTGATATTCAATATAGTTTCGCATTCAAATAGTTCGTCTTCATTACTATTTGAAGCTATAATTATTAATTTGTCTTTTGATTTACTTAGTAGTTCTTTATACAATTCTCTTCCTTTTTTATCAAGATTAGAACAAGGCTCGTCCAATAAAACAACTGCAGATTTACTTAATAATGCTAAACCTAACTTAAGCCTTTGCTTCATACCTGAGGAAAGATTTTTTACAATTTCATCTTCCTTATTTTCTAGTTGAATGCTTGAAAAAAAAATTGATTCATTGGTATTCGAATGGTATTTCTTAAATTTCTGTTGGAATTTAAATAGTTCTTTTAAACTTAATTCATTCGGTAAATCCATATAAGGAGCGACAATCGCAAGGAAAGGAAAAAGGTTATTTAAATGAATAATTTTACCTGAATTTATGTATTGTAAATTTCCTTCTGTAGGGGAAGTTATTCCAGCTATTGTTTTTAACAGTGTAGACTTTCCTCCGCCATTGTCTCCAATGATGCCATAGTTTCTAGGCCCAATAAATTCTTGATTTATGGATTTGAAAATCCAATGCTTTTTGAAACGTTTACTGATATTGTTTAATTGAATTTGCACTCAATTAATTCAATGGTCCACGAATGATTCCCTTTTCTGAAGACTCTATAAACGAAAGTATTTTTTCTCTTTCCTTAGATTCAGAAATTTGAGACTTTATTTCTTCTAAAGCTTTGCTTACCTTCAATCCTCTTACAAAAATATATCTGTAGATGTCTTCAATTTGTTTAATAATTTCATCTTCAAAGCCTCTCCTTCTTAGTCCAACAGAATTTATTCCTGCAAAAGTTAGAGGTTCTCTAGCAGCTTTGACATAGGGAGGGACATTTTTTCTAACTAATGAACCTCCTGCAATAAAGGAATGCTCTCCAATTGTTACAAATTGTTGAACTGCAACAACACCTTCTAAAATTACGTTATCTTCAATAGTCACATGGCCTGCAATATTAGCTGTATTGGCTAGGATTACATTATTTCCAACAAAAACATCGTGAGCTATATGCACATATGCCATTAAAAGGCAATTGTTTCCAACTTTAGTAGTTTCCCTGTCTGCAGTTCCTTTATTAATGGTTACACATTCTCTAATTGTGGTGTTATCTCCAATAACTGCAGTTGTTATTTCTCCTGCATATTTTAAGTCTTGAGGAATGGCGGAAATTACTGCCCCAGGAAATATTCTACAATTTTTGCCAATTCGTGCACCATCCATAATGGTAGCATGCGGTCCAACCCAAGTGCCATCTCCAATTTCTACATCTCCTGCTATATAGGCGAAAGGTTCAATGATAACTCCATTTCCTATTTTAGCCTTAGGGTCTACATATGCCTTATTCATCTTTCTTTTCCTTTACGATTTGAGCCATTAGTTCGCCTTCAGCTACTAATTGGTCGCCTACATAGGCTTTAGCACTCATATTGCAAATTCCTCTTCTTATTGGTTCTGTTAAATCTAGCTTAAAAATTAAGGTATCCCCGGGGATTACTTTTCGTTTAAACTTTACCTTATCAATTTTAAGAAAATAGGTAAGGTAGTTTTCAGGATCAGGAACTGTATTTAAAGCTAAAATACCTCCAGTTTGAGCCATTGCTTCTATTAATAAAACTCCCGGCATTACCGGTGCACCGGGAAAATGCCCTTGAAAGAATTGCTCATTCATCGTAACATTCTTAACACCAACAACATGGGTTTCACTAAGCTCTATTATTTTGTCTACAAGAAGAAATGGATAACGATGAGGAAGTATTTTTTCTATATCATTTATATCGTGAATCGGCTCTTTAGTTAGATCAAACTTAGGAGCAGCTTTTTCTCTTTTTTTAATTTCTGCCTTTATGATTTTTGCAAAATCAACATTGCCTTTATGCCCCGGTCGTGCAGCTAAGATATGTCCTTTTATTGGTCTTCCAACAAGTGCGAGGTCACCCACAATATCTAAAAGCTTATGTCTAGCTGGTTCATTTTGAAAATGTAAGTCAACGTTATTTAAAACGCCAACACCTTTCACTTCAACTTTAGGTTTATTTAATAACTCTGCTAATTCATCAAGCTTCTCTTGAGGGAGAACAGTGTCTACTAAGACAATAGCATTGTCTAAATCTCCTCCTTTTATTAGGTTGTTCTTTGCTAGGAATTCAAGTTCTCTTAAAAAAACAAATGTTCTGCAATTTGAAATTTCAGATTTAAACTCTCCTAAATGATACATATGGGCATGTTGTGTTCCAAGAATCTTTGAATTGTAATCAACCATCACGGTTAATCTAAATTCATCTTGTGGAACAGCTAACATTTCTGTTTTTCTATCTAAGTCTTCGTAGGTTAAATTCTCGGTTATTTCAAAATAATTTTTTTCAGCATTTTGATCTACTATACCTGCATCTTGAATGGATTTAAGGAAGGAGGTGGAACTTCCATCCATTATTGGAATTTCAGGTCCATCAAGCTCAATCAATAGATTATCTATTTCAGAACCATAGGCTGCTGCCAGAAGGTGCTCTGTAGTATGCACTCTAGCACCATTTTGTTCTAAGGTTGTGCCCCTTGAGGTATCTATCACTAAATCAGCATCTGCTTTTATAGTAGGCTCTCCATCTAGATCTATTCTTTTAAAAACGTAACCGTGGTTTTCTTCGGCTGGTTTTAAGGTGATTGTACACTTTTCACCGGTATGCAGGCCAACACCGCTTAAAGAAACGGTGCTCTTAATTGTTTTTTGTTTGGTGCTCATCTTTTGTAGAAGAAGATATTTCGTTTAGTTGTTTCTTTAGATTACTTATTTCGGCTTGCATTTCTGGAAGCTTCTTAAAAAGAACATATGCTCTTTTATAATCTCCAATTGGTATGGCTGGAGAACCTTGTACAATTTGATTGGGCTCCTCAATGCTATTTGCAATGCCACTCTGTGCTGCTATTTTTGAGCCCTCTGCTATTTTAATATGTCCTACAATCCCAACCTGGCCACCAATCATGCAATTTTTACCAATTTTTGTTGATCCTGCGATACCTGTTTGGGCAGCAATGACTGTATTTTCTCCAATTTCAACATTATGGGCAATTTGTATCAAGTTGTCAAGTTTAACCCCTTTTCTAATTATTGTAGACCCTAATGTTGCTCTATCTATGCAAGTATTCGCTCCAATTTCAACATGATCCTCTATAATCACATTGCCTATTTGTGCTACTTTCTTGTAGTTGTTTTCACTATTTGGTGCAAAGCCAAAACCATCTGCCCCTATAATTGCGCCTGAATGTAAAATACATTCACTTCCGATAAGATTGTCTGAATATATTTTTACTCCAGCAAATACCGTAGTATTTGAACCTATTTGGGTGTTTTCACCAATAAAAGAGTTTGCAAATATTTTGCTCCCATCTCCTATAATACAATTTGCACTAATAACTGCGTTTTCTCCTATGTAAACATCTTTACCAATCTTACTGCTTTCTGAAACTTCAGCGGATTCGCTAATCCCCTTTTTATCGTTTTTGATTTGGTTGTAGATTTCTAAAAGCTTTCCAAAAGAACTATACGCATCTTCAACTCTAATAAGTGTTAGAGATGGGCTTAAATCCTTTTCAATTTTGAAATCATTTGACAGTATTACTATACTAGCATTGGTCTCATAAAGATATTCTGAATACTTAGGATTTGCTAAAAAAGAGAGAGAGCCTTCAGCTCCTTCTTCAATTTTAGATAGCTTGTTCACCTCCACCTTAGGGTTTCCTTCTACCGTGCCACCTAATAATTCAGAGATTTGGAGAGCTGAAAATTTCATTCGTCAAAAATAATAAATAAATGAGGGCCCTTAAATAGCTTGTTTTTTCAAGTTTTCAACCATCTTATGTTTGGGTTTGCATAAGTAATATTTTTTTACTTCATCAGATAACATTAAAATGTTAAGTTGGTCTGAAGCTTCCGCTATATCTTGAATACTTCCATCTCTGTAAAGTAAATTTATTTTGTCCATTTTAGGATGATAGGCATTATTTAAGATGCTTCCTTCAAATACAAAATAGTTTATCTCTTCTTTTGTTAACTGTAAGTCTTTCATTGTTTTAGACTTTAATTGATCAATTTCTTTCCTTAAAGATTGCTTTTTTGATAACTCAATACTAAACAAGTTTCTATTCAACATAGATTTACTTAAAGTACTTAGAACTTTATCCGAATGATTTTGCCATTGTTTAATGGAAGAAACGATATCAAAATCATCTAATTGAGCAAAAGAGTTTAGCACCCTTTCATTGGTTTCAAAATCTTTTATTGTCCATGCATTATTTAGAAAAAATGCTAAGTCCGGACTTGCTGCTATTTCTATATTAGCTGCTAGTTCTTTCGCTCTTTTTAAAATATTTACAATTAAATTTTCAGCAGAGATTACCGTTTTGTGCAGGTAAACCTGCCAATACATAAGCCTACGAGCAACGATAAATTTTTCTATAGAATAAATTCCTTTAGCATCAACACATAAATTCCCATCTTTTACATTGAGCATGGAAATGATTCTTTCTGAATTAACTACTCCTTCAGAAACTCCTGTGAAAAAACTATCTCTCTTTAGATAGTCCAATCGGTCCATATCTAGCTGACTGGAAATTAATTGATGAAGAAAAGGTTTTTCGTACTTATCTTCAAATATTTTAATTGCAAGATTTAGCTTCCCTTTAAACTCTTTGTTGAGTTTTCTCATAAAAATGCTTGAAATGTCTTCATGAGTTACATTTTTTACAATACTAAATTCTAGTGCATGAGAAAATGGACCATGACCAATATCGTGCAAAAGAATTCCTATAAGCGTGGCTTTTTCTTCTTCTTTTGTTATTTTATGACCTTTTGAACGAATTACCTCAATGGCTTTTTGGGTAATGTGCATTGCTCCCAATGCATGATGAAATCTAGTGTGTAGAGCCCCAGGGTAAACTAAGTGGGTTAGGCCTAATTGTTTTATTCTTCTTAATCTTTGGAAGTAGGGATGCTCTATGATATCAAAAATGATATCGAATGGTAAAGTAATAAAGCCATAGATTGGGTCGTTTATTAACTTTTTTTTATTGTATAATTCCTCTTTCAAGCGGAGTATCTATTTAACTAATTTTATAAAATCTAATTTGGCTTACTGTTTTGATGGCAGTAGTTTTCAAAAAAAATAATGCATGACGAAGATAAGAATACTCTGGGCAGACGATGAAATAGATTTATTAAAACCTCATATTATCTTTTTAGAAGATAAAAATTATGAAGTTGTTGCCGCTACAAGTGGGAGTGAAGCATTGGATTTAATTGATGAACAAAGATTTGATATTGTATTCCTAGATGAGAATATGCCAGGGCTGTCGGGTTTGGAAACATTAAATAGCATAAAATCAGCAAAGCCTTCTTTACCGGTAATTATGATTACAAAGAGCGAAGAGGAGTCAATCATGGAAGATGCAATTGGAGCAAAGATTTCAGATTACCTGATTAAACCAGTGAACCCAAACCAGATACTCTTAACTCTTAAAAAACATTTAGATACAGCAAGGTTAGTTTCAGAAAAGACCACAATAGGTTACCAGCAAGCTTTTAGGAATATCGGTATGAGCTTACACAATAACATGACTTTTGAAGAATGGGATGATGTTTATAAGAAATTGATTTATTGGGAATTAGAATTAGATAAGTCTAATGATTCTGGAATGGCAGAAATTTTAGATGCGCAGAAAGTTGAAGCAAATCAACTTTTCTCGAAATATGTTGAAGAAAATTACATGGATTGGCTGAATGGGGATGAAGATGCTCCGCTAATGTCTCATAATGTTTTTAAGGAAAAGGTTTCCCCATTGATTACGCCGGATTCAACAACTTTCTTAATTGTCATTGATAATTTAAGATTAGACCAGTGGCAAATTCTTAAACCACAGATTGAAGAGATGTTTTGGGTAGATAAGGAAGAGACTTATATGAGCATTCTGCCAACTACAACGCAATATGCCAGAAATGCTCTTTTTGCAGGTTTATTACCTGCTGATATTGAAAAGTTATATCCAAAACTTTGGATGAACGATGAGGATGAAGGGGGTAAAAATTTACACGAACCTGAATTAATTGCAACACAGTTAAAGCGATTAGGTAAGGAAACAAAGTTTGCTTACAATAAAGTTTTAAATCCTAATTATGGTAGGAAAGTTGTTAGCGAATTGAGTAATCAAATGAATAATGCATTTAATGTAATTGTCTACAATTTTATCGATATGCTTTCTCATGCCAGAACGGATACAGATATAATCAAGGAGCTAGCTGAAGACGAATCTGCTTATCGTTCTTTAACTCTTTCTTGGTTTGATAGGTCTCCTTTGAAGGAAGCTTTAAAAGTGATGTCTGAGAAAAAGGCTAAAGTCATAATTACCACTGACCATGGTTCTATTCAAGTAAAAGAACCCTCAAAAATAATTGGTGACAAAACAGTGAATAGCAACTTGAGATATAAGCAGGGAAAAAACTTGAGTTATGAAGAGGACGATGTATTTGCTATTACTAAACCTGCTCAGGCTTTTTTGCCTAAGGTAAATGTTAGCCAGACTTTTGTTTTTGCAAAAAGCGATAAATTCTTTGCTTATCCGAATAACTACAACTATTATGTGAATTACTATAAGAATACCTTTCAACATGGAGGTATTTCTATGGAGGAAATGATGGTTCCGATTATTCAACTTAGCCCAAAGTAGATGAATAATAGCATCCCTTATTTGTCTCAATCTCTAGAAGATTACCCCAAGATTTCAAAAAAAATTGCCGAATTATCTCGTGAAAATAAAATCGTTGCATTTAAAGGCGACTTAGGAGCAGGTAAAACTACTCTAATAAAAAATATTTGTAATTTTCTAAATGTAATCGATGAGGTACATTCGCCAACTTTTTCGTTGGTAAATGAATATAAGACAGAGAGAAGCGATACAATTTATCATTTTGATTTTTATAGAATTAACGATATAGAGGAAGCTTACGACATTGGTTTTGAAGAATATTTAGATAGTGGAAACCTTTGTTTAATAGAGTGGCCAGAAAAAGTAGAGGAACTTTTACATGATGGCTATTTAGAAATAGTTTTTGAAATAAAAGATGAATTGAGAGATATTACAATTAATCTAACCAAAGATGTCTGAAGACCTAGTAAAATCATTAGCCCAAGCCGCTACTAAATATCTTCCAAAAGAAGAGTGGGCTAAAGTAAAAGAAAAGAGAAGTGAGTTGTTCATTGGTGTGCCAAGAGAAACCTCACTCCAAGAGAGAAGAGTGCCATTGGTTCCTAATGATGTAGAGCTTTTAGTTAATAATGGCCATCAAGTAGTAATTGAAAGCAAGGCAGGTGAAAAAGCAAATTTTTCGGATAGAGACTATAGTGAAGTAGGAGCGAAAATAGCCTATTCAATCAATGAGGTATATGAGGCAGACATTATTTTAAAAGTGGAGCCTTTAGCATTGAATGAAATTGACCATATGAAAAGAGGTCAAACTCTGATTTCTGCCCTGCAACTTCCTGTTCAACCAAAAGATTTCCTAAAAAAGCTTATCGATAAAAGAATTACAGCAATTGCTTACGATTATATACAAGATAACCAAGGTAGGTTGCCCGTGATAAGAGCAATGAGTGAAATTGCTGGGACTACTTCTGTTTTAATAGCAGCAGAGTATTTGAGCAATATGAACGGCGGACAAGGAATGATGTTGGGAGGTATTTCGGGAGTTAAGCCGACAGAGGTTGTTATTTTTGGTGCAGGAGCAGTTGCTGAATTTGCAGCAAGAGCGGCACTAGGATTAGGTGCTTCTGTTAAAGTCTTTAGTAACAATACTTCTAAACTACGAAGATTGCAAGAAGGTGTTGGTAGAAGAATTTTTACGTCTACCATACAACCAAAAGTAGTAGAGTCTGCCTTGAAAGCAGCTGATGTAGCTATAGGAGCAATTAGGTCGGAAAAAGGAAGAAGCCCTGTTATTGTTACCGAAGAAATGGTTATGCAAATGCAGGAAGGTTCTATTATTGTTGATGTAAGTATAGATCAAGGGGGTTGTTTTGAGACTTCTAGAGTTACCAACCATACCAAGCCGACTTATACCGAGCATGGGGTCATCCATTATTGTGTGCCTAATATTCCATCTAGAGTAGCTAGAACTGCTTCCTATGTTTTAAGTAATATTTTTGCCCCGGTGATTATTCAATTGGGTGAAGAAGGAGGTGTGGATGATTGTGTAAGAAATACACACTCTATACGTTCAGGTATTTACTTGTATAAAGGTATGCTGACTAATAAGTACTTGGCAGACAATTTTAAACTTCCATATAAGGATTTAGATTTATTACTAGCAGCAATATAAAATGAAAGGATTTTGGAGAAGATTTAAAACCTACTTAGTCGGAGTTGGTTTGGGCTTATTGATAACGTATATTTTTTTTGGAGATAGAGATATCTCCTTTTGGACACCTCAAAATAGAGTGCTAACTGCAATAGATAGTTCCGAAGTTAGCATTTCACCAAAAGCAATCTGTCAACTAGCATGTTTGAACCTTCAAGACGATAAGTGGAAAGAAGTGCAAGCCTTGGCTAGTGTTGATTTTTCAGAGAGTCAAACCCAGGAGAAACCTTGCCCTATTTATAAGTTAAGAGCAATCTATCAAGATGAAAATTATCTTTTACTTTGGGAAGTTTGCGAAGGAGATGAGAAAGTAAAGATGTTAGAAGTTCAAAAATCTAATAGTATTTGTAATTGTTAGTTTAAGCCCCTAATCGCAAACTAACCATCTGATTCACCCGTTCATAGATAGCCTCTGGCGTATAACTTCTCCAGGAAATGTCATTTAACTTACCTCCAGCTACTACATAATAATCAATGTTAGCTGTTTGAAAATCTGCTAAAACATGCTCTCGAAAATTTAAAAAGGCAATCCAGCCATCTTCTACCTCTTCAAACCATTCCTCATAGTAAGAATCATCTGAAGTATGGAAATTGTATATGTTTTCTCCTATCAGGATAAATTTATTTATTCCTTCAGCCATCATTTCATCTAGGATATTTCTTTTGAAGAACATGATGTCATTATGCAGAAGGTCATTCCACTCTCCGATAAGTTCAATTATAGCATATCCTAAGTCATAGTCAGCCATTAATATTTTAATAAAGAGGGTAGGACTTTCAATTTCATCCCACTGCGGATGAATCAAATGATCATAAATAGCATGGGTGAATTCGAACTCGCTGTATTCTCTTCCATAAAATGGAGAACGCTCATCTTCAGATGCGATATAGTAGTGTCGCCAGTTGTAATGAGGTTCAATGGTATGCATGTATCAAAATTACTTAGTAATTAAGCATAGCATTACGAACGCTGCCATATTTATTTAATAATTCTCTAGCCTCATCGTAACTAACGTTCAGCTCTCCCATGAGCATTTCAATTCCTCTTTTTACTAATTTATTGTTGCTCAATTGCATATCTACCATTCTGTTTCCCTTTATTCTTCCTAGGCGTATCATCACAGAGCTAGAGATCATATTAAGTGCCAACTTTTGAGCTGTTCCAGATTTCATTCTAGTACTTCCAGTAATAAATTCAGGTCCTACCACTATTTCCACAGGAAAGTCAACTGCTTTTGCTAAATCACTACCTTCATTGCAAGTAATACATGCAGTTTGGATTCCATTTTCTTTGCATTGCTTCATGGCTCCAATTACATAGGGTGTGGTTCCAGATGCGGCTATTCCAATCACAAAATCTAAAGGAGATATATGCCATTTTTCAAGATCTTTCCATCCTTGTTCAAAATCATCCTCGGCAAATTCAACCGCCTTCCTAATGGCAGAGTCTCCTCCTGCAATCAATCCAATAACTAAATCTTGACTTACTCCAAAAGTGGGAGGACATTCCGATGCATCAACAATTCCTAGTCGGCCACTAGTGCCTGCTCCTAGGTAGAATAGTCTACCTCCTTCTTGCATCTTCTTTACAATAATTGGAATAAATTGAGCAATCTCAGGGATAACTTTTTCTATTGCATAAGGAACTATACGATCTTCTTTATTGATGTTAGATAGGATTTCTTCAACCGACATTTTATCCAAATTTTTATACTTGGATTCCGATTCTGTAGTAGTTTTTGTCATTTAGATATTTAATTCTTTTCCTTATAATACTGAATAAATGCTTTTAAGTTTCCATTAAATTTCTGCTTCAATTCGGTTTCAAAGTTATCTTCTTTTGAACGGTAGGTATTAAAGCCACTAAAAAATGCATTATTAATATTGAAACTTTTCATCTTTTCTTGGATTAGCTCATCTTTACCAGGATATTGCATCTGGAGTATGTCTCTTTTGATGAAATCCATTAGTTGTGTTTTAAATTGAACTTTGGTTTTGTACTTTGTATTCTCATCAAAGGATTCGTAAAGTAGATTTAAATTTTGGATATGACTTTTCATTCTATACCTTCTTTTATTCCTTTCCATTTCTTTTCTTTTATATAAATCATACTCTTCTCTTAAGTCAATTCTCTCTTGGTAGTATAACTCCGTTCCCTTTTGAGCTATAAAGGAGGCTAAATTTTCATTCAATGCTACCGAATCTTTTAAGTATATCGTTGCATGAGTAAGCTCATGAATTATTAAATCTGTTAAAGAGGCCTTAGTTCTTTCTAGCATGGAAGATAGAATAGGGTCTTTGAACCATCCCAAAGTCGACCATGCATTTACTTCATCTATTTCTGTATCGTATCCCTTAGCTTTTAAACTATCTCTTTCCTTCAATGCTTCCTTGTAATCAAAGAAGCCTTTATAACTAAAACTACCTGCAATGGGGAATTGCCACTGGTATGCCTTAATTTCAAATTCAGGACTAGCAGTAACTACCCATAAAATTGGCTTTCCATTCTGATTGTAAAAGGTAGAGTAGTTGGATGTTTTATTAAGTCCCAATTCTTCTTCAGCAAACAATTTTATTTCTTGAATAAATCTAATTTTAGCTTTCAAAGAGTCTTCCATTTCCTTGGAGTTTAGGACCTTTTCTATTGGCACCGAATTATACAAGATTTTAGCCTGACCGATACCTTGATCAATCCCATAGAAAATAATATCTCTGTAAAAAACGCTTAGGGATATTAGAGTGATTAGAAGAAGTAAAGCGATTTTTTTTAGCATCTAGCTAAATTTTTAGAATATCTTGAATAATTGGTTTTAATCCGCTAAAGAAGAACTCAACAGCAATTACCATGACTATTAGGCCCATTAAACGCATCATAATTTTATTTCCTGTTTCTCCAAGCCATTGGGTTATCTTAGAAGAACTCCATAGAACCAAAAAAGTAATAAGACATACCAAGAAGATAGAACTAATTAAGACGGCTTTCATACCTGCGTTGGAGGCATCTTCCATTAAAACTATTGAGCTAGTTATGGCTCCAGGTCCACAAATCATGGGAATTGCAAGTGGAGTAATAGAGATATCACTCACATATTGTTTTCTAGTAGACTCTTTACTCATTTTCACTTTTACTAATCTAGCCTGAAGCATATCATATCCCATCATGAAGAATATAATACCTCCAACTACTCTAAAACTATTGACAGAAATGCCAAAGAACTTAAATAATAGTTGACCCGAAAAGGCAAAAGCAACTAGCGTTAAAAAAGCAACTAAACTAGCTTTTTGAGCAGTATGTTTCCTTTCCTGTTTACTCAGTGATGATGTCATAGACATAAAAACCGGCATAATTCCCAATGGATTCATTAGGGTTATGAAGGAGGTAAAACATAAAAGGGCAAATCCAATAATTTCTTCCATAGGGCAACAAAATTATAATTTATGTGTCTTTATATAATAAAAGCTTATTTAGAACGTTTCTAAAGTGCAATATTTTTTGGTTAGTTGTTTATTGTACTAAGAGGGCCTCCAATTTTGAGAGGCCCTTTTTTTATTCAAACAATTCAACACCAAGTCTATAGGTGTTGGCATGAGCCTCTACTATAGTATTTATGTCCTTAGAGTATCCTCCTCCCATACATGCCATTACAGGAATTGAATTGCTTTTGGCAAATTCTAAAACCATGCGATCTCTCTCTTTACAATCATCTATTGAAACTTTCAACCTTCCTAATTTATCGCTATCTAAAATATCTACACCAGATTGGAAGAAAATAAAGTCAGGGTCTATCTTTTTTTCGATTAAATCTAAATTGCTTTTTAACAATTCTAAATAATCATTACCATTAATGCCATCCGGAAGAGGAACATCTAAATCCGATTTTTCTTTTCTAAGTGGGTAGTTATGGTCTCCATGCATACTGAATGTAAAAACTCTATCATCCTTCTCAAATATTTTTGCAGTTCCATTGCCTTGATGCACATCTAAATCTACTACAAGAATTTGCTTAAGTTTCTTTTTAGTTAGAAGATGATAAGAGGCAATAGCAATATCATTCAATAGACAGAAACCTTCAGCTCTATCTTTAAAGGCATGGTGCGTACCTCCGGCAATATTGTAGGCTATCCCATTTTCTAAGGCAAATAGGGCAGCTTCTTTACTTCCTCCAGCAATTAATAATTCCCGTTCAATTAGTTCCTTGGAATGAGGAAATCCGGATTTTAATTGTTCTTGTCGATTTAATTGAAGGTTTAATAGCCTGTTCACATATTCTTTTTCATGAATGCATAAAACCTCCTCTAAAGATATAGGAGTTGGCTCAAAAAAGTTCTCCATGTTTAAGGTTCCTTCGTGCTTTAGTTGCTGAGGAAGAAGCGCATACTTTTCCATTGGAAAACGATGGTTTTCCGGCAAAGGATGAGCATAAGAAGGAGCCCAAGCTACTTTAATCAAGATCTTATTTTTTCTTTCCTCTAATTTCTTTTTCTATGTAGTCCCACATTTCTCCTGGAACAGCATCCAAACCTGTGAACTCGCCTGCATTATAGAGCCATTCTCCACCATCAATGGTTACCACCTCTCCATTGACATAAGATGAGAAGTCTGAAACTAAATAAGCTGCAAGATTTGCTAATTCTTGATGGTCGCCATATCTATTTAGTGGGATTCTTTTAAGTGGGTCTATTTTTTCCTTTAAACCTTCAGGAAATAATCTACTAAATGCTCCTTGTGTTGGAAATGGCCCTGGAGCAATAGCATTGGTTCTGATACAGTATTTTGCCCATTCTGCTCCTAGCGAACGCGTTAAACTCAAAACCCCAGCTTTTGCTACTGCTGAAGGAACTACATAACCAGAACCTGTCCAGCTATAGGTAGTAACAATGTTTAGCATCGTTGCGGAGATTTTCTCTTTGATCCAGTATTTGCCTAAAAGGAGGGAGCAATTGTAGGATCCTTTTAAAACAATATCTACGATAATGTCAAATGCCTTTGGAGATAATCGTTCTGTTGGGCTTATAAAATTGCCCGCTGCATTATTAACTAAAACATTTATTTCGCCAAACTTTTTAATGCCTTCTTCTATTAAAGCTTCAATTTCTAAAGGTTTTCTAACATCACAAACTACCCCAATAATTTCTCCACCGGTTTCTTCCGTTAGCTCTTTCACAGTAGCATCCAAAACCTCTTGTTTTCTACTTGCAATGATAACCTTAGCGCCAAGTGTTAGAAAATATCTACTCATAGACTTCCCTAAACCGGTACCTCCTCCAGTAACAAGAATTACTTTTTCTTTTAATTCTTGATCTTTAAACATTGGTTTTTTATAGCTTTCCATAGTTTTATTTGAATTCGTTATTTTTTTGTTCTTTGTCAATTACTGAATTAAAAAAGGAAAGGATTAAGCTAAAAAGCAGTGCCCACCAAAATCCATTAACTGAAAATCCTGTAATTAAATTATCTGCAAATAGGATAATAAATGCATTGATCACCAATAGAAACAAACCAAAACTTAAAATAGTTATTGGGATGGTGATAATAATTAGAAAAGGTTTTAAAAGTGCATTTAAGAAACCTAGAACAATAGCTACAATCACAGCCGACCAAAAGGAGTCTACATCTATACCGGGTAAAAGATAGGAGAGTACTAAAACGATAACTGCATTGAATAATATCCTAAAAAGCCATTTCATGGTATCTAATTTTATTGTGAAACTACTTGCATGAGTTGCGCACAAAATATTGCTCCAAAAGTTCCTACTGCATAACCAAATACTGCAAGCAATACTCCTACAGGTGCAAGAGAAGAGCTAAAAGCAGATGCTACAATTGGGGCTGAGGCTGCTCCACCAACATTAGCTTGACTACCAACGGCAACGAAGAAAAATGGCGCCTTTATTAGTTTTGCCACTAGAAGTAATATAATTACATGAACAATCATCCAAATGATTCCAACTAGAAAAAGTCCTATGTTATCAAAAATGGCTAAAACGTCCATCTTCATACCAATAGTTGCAACTAAAACATAAAGAAAAGCGCTACCAATTTTGGAAGCACCAGCACCTTCGTATTTTTTAAATTTAGTGAATGATAGAAAAAGGCCCATTATGGTGGCTACCACAACTATCCAAAAGAATCCACTAGCCATGGAGGTTAGTCTATATTCTTCTAGAAAGGCTTTATGTTCATTCATTATTGGAGTGATCCAATCGGCAATAAAGTGCGCAATAGCTGTTCCTCCAAAAGCAATTGCACTAATAATGATGATATCTGTTAGATTCGCCACCTTTGCAATGCTATCTCTATAGTTGGAAATACTTTCTTTCACTTCGGTAATTGCAGAGGAGTCTGCTTTAAACCAAGAATCAATTTTTTCAGACATTCCTGCACCAACTAAAAGAAAAGCCATCCAAATATTGGCAACGATTACATCAACGGTTATCATTGCTGAGAATAATTCATCACTTGCTCCATAAATTTCTTTCATAGCAGTTTGGTTAGCACCTCCGCCAATCCAGCTTCCTGCAACCGTTGCTAAACCACGCCATACTTCATCAGGTCCGCTGCCACCAACTATTTCTGGAGCAAATGCCGAAACTGCTAAAATGGCTATAGGGCCCCCTAAGATAATGCCGGTTGTCCCTGCGAAGAACATGATAATTGCTTTCGGACCTAGTCGGAGTATTCCTTTTAAATCTATACTTAAACAAAGTAAAACCAAACTACTTGGGAGGAGATATCTTGAGGCCACAAAGTATAAGTTGGATTCTTCTCCAGAGATTATACCTAAAGAATTAAAGATTGAAGGCACAAAGTAGCATAATAATAAGGCAGGGATAACTTTATAAAATTTTATCCATCCCGAATTTTTACTAGATGCAGTATAAAAAATAGCTGCTAGGATGATAAGTAATATGCCTAAAACAACGGCATCATTGGTTATTAGAGCTTCGCTAATTTTTGTTTCTTCCATAAATTCAATAAAAAATGAAAGATAAGTTTTTTAATAATTATCCTTGGACGCTTAAGTACTCCAGTTTTTTAAAAAAGATTATTTATTTGGTTTGAGTAACCTTTAATTCGTCTTTTCCGTAGAGACGAATCCCATCTCTTCTTATTAGGAGATTAAAATTATGAATGACGAAGATAATTCTGAAATTAAAAAAGAAAGTGACATGGAAGGCTTAAGAATATCAAGAACCACAATGCCAGATCAGGGAATTAGAAGTTCTCGTTCTAGGGAAATACTTTCAGAAGAGAACTTTCTTAAACTACTTAACTTAGAGTCTAGAGAAATTTCCATGGTGGTGGATATAGATGGTAAGGTAAAGTATTGCAACCATGCGGTAAAAAAATTACTAGGCTATGATCCTAGTAGAATAATAGGAAACAATATTCAGAGTATAGTTCCTGTGCAGCAATGGGTTGGTTTTAGAGCTGCATTAAGGGCTAGTGAAGATGCTGCAGATGAGCCTATTGTGATTGATGGGCGTTTTATTGATAGCAATGATAAACGACATGAGTTTAGTATATCGGTTAGAGACTTATCTCACCATCCTTTGGTAGAAGGCTTTGTGGTTCATGCGCATTTAATTGATCGTTTAAAGCGACAAGAAGAAAAACTGAGACTAAGAAATATTGCAATTGAGACAATAAGAGAAGCAGTAGTAATAGTAGACCCTATAAAAAAACAAGTAGTATTTGCTAATCATGCCTTTTTTGACTTAAGTGGGTTCACAAAGTCAGAAGTACTTGGTGGGAAACTTAATCTATTTAAATCTCCATATTCAGAGATGTTATTTGCAGAGCCAACGGAGCCAAAACAAATTGAAAAGTTTTATAGAGCAAGTTCTCAAAAGAAAAGATTTGAAGGTAGGATTTACAGTAAGATAAAAAATGGTTCGGTTGTTTACTTAAGAATGAATATGACTCCCGATTTAAATGAAAAAGGAGAACTAAACCATTTTGTTATCACCCTCAAGAAAATTAATTCAAGAAAGAAGCATTACTAATCTAGGCTTTTCCTTATTTCAATAAGGTCCTTTACCTTGTCCTCATAAGCAGACTTGCTGTAGCAGAAAATCAAATTGTTGATTAGTCTTTTCACTACAGTTAAAGAATCGCAGGGTAAATAAAACTCCTCTTTAATTTCTACCTTTAATTGCTTTAGAAATTGCTCAATATCATTGTATTGAAAGAAAGAGCCTTTGTTGAATAAATTGATGTAGAATAATATATTTTCTCTGTCTTTTAAATCTACAAAGGGAATTGGGAGTTGGGTGTAGGCTAAAACAAAATGTTCTGGAAGATTAACCCCGTAAATCGGAATTTTTAAACGTTTTGCAATTTCAAGATATAATAAGGAGAGACTTATAGGACTTCCTTTTCTACTTTCTAAAACATTGTTGATGTAGCAGTTTCTAGGAGAGTGAAAATTTTTCTTATTTCCACTGAACCCATAAATTTCAAAGAAAATTTTATTGAGTACCCCTGCCTTTTCCATGGCAGTATATTCCGCATTTAGTTCAATCCAAATGTCTTGAGTAAGTTGATCCACAAATTCATGAATCTTACTTTCTTCAACATCTGCATATTGGTATTTAGTTATGATAATAGCAGCTTCAAGTAGATTTTGCTCTTCGCTTTCTTTCCATTCCTTTAAGGCAGATTTTACATATTCTACCTGCAGTTTATGAATAATTTGTTCAATACGATACTGCAGGGCTGCATCAAAAGATTTTTCCCAATGGCTTTCTAAGAGCGGTACAATTTGACCTCCCAAACGCATTAACTCAGACTCTACTTGAAGAAATATTTCTTGATCGGGATCATCAAGTAGATTGATGAGCGCAGTTATTTTTTCATGATTTTCCAACAATAACAAAGTTAATTGATGGAAAAGGGTGGGGGATTAAAATTGGTTTAGTTATAAACCTTCCTTTGTTGATTAGCGAAACTATTGTTTGATCATCTTTTTTATTGTTCTTTCTCCACTTTGCAATCTGATATCTAAAAAGTAAATGCCACTACGTATGTTTGGCGAAAGATTAAGTAGGCTAGTACTAGAAAAGTCAGTCTCATAAACTACTTTGCCGCTAATGTCCCTAACCTCTATATTCCCATTTGATTTTTCTCCTAAATCTACTTTAAAAGCCTCATAAAAAGGGTTTGGATAAACTCTTGCCTCAAATGCTTTAGATTGACTTATTTGGTCAATACCTACTATTTGACGGATATCAAATACTCTGGCGTTACCAGGATAAATGTTTGGGCCCGTTTGATAATAAAGTGAACTTACAGTAATTCTAGAGCCTGCTGAGTCTGATGCAATGGAAAAACCCGATCCACATCCAAGAGTTTGACCAACTATATTTAACCCTGTTTGTATCCATGATGAATTTTGCAGAAAATAAACTTTAGTGCTACCTGTTATACCTGCCGAGTTATTGTCTGCAGGGGCTCCTGTGATTAATACATTGCCTGAGTCATTCAGTGTAACACTAGTTCCTAATAAAGAGTTTACATTCCCATTTAAGGTTTGTCCTAGCTGCAACCAACTAGTACCGTTCCATTCATAAACTTTTACATATCCTGCATCATTTCCACCTACATCTGAATCTGAAGCTCCAATAGCCAATCTATTTCCCGTTCCATTTAACTTGAGCGAACTACCAAACTTTTCGTTAGCAATAGAACCGTTGATAGTAGCACCCATTTGATTCCAAGCTGTTCCGCTCCATTCAAATACTCTTACTATACCACTATTTAAAGCACCCCCTGTGCCTAAGGTAGAACTAACGGCTATTCTATTTCCAGCAGCATTTAAACTAATGGCAAAACCTGTTTCATCATAAAAAAGGGTTGAAGTAATGGCTGGACCTTTTCTAATCCATGCATTATTTACCCATTCGTAAATAAATACTAAAGCTGAATTTGGAGAATATTGAACAACTCCTATAATGTCTCCACTCTTATTAATATCTACAAAATGACCAAGTCTATCTGAATTTCTAAGGCCACCAATAGTATTTCCTTTTTGGACCCATTGGATACTATCCCACTCAAATACTTTAAATGAACCGCTAGTACTAACGTTTAAATCAGAATAAGGAGCTCCTATTATAATGGTATTACCATCTCCATTCATTGCAACAGAGGTGCCAAATTCATCTTCTATGCTATCACCTCCTAGGTCAATTCCCTTTTGTACCCAATTACCAGAGCTATCTTCAAAAATTCTTACCGTGCCAGAGTTTAAACCATTTCCATCATGTGTTCTAGCTCCTACAATAAAAGTAGAACCATTCGAATTGATGTCTATCGATTGACCAAAACGATCAAAATCATTATCGCCTATAACATCATTTCCTATTTGGGTTTGGGCGTTAACTGAAGAGAAGCAATATAATAGTTTGATTGACAATAGAAGAATAGAGTATTTCATGGGTTTTACTGTAAATATGAATTTTATTAAGACTCAAAAAAGTTATTCTGATTAGATGAAACTACTAAAATCTTTAAATCTTGATTTTTTTAAAGTTAAGCGTTCAAATTTTACGGTATCAATTTGTTTATTATCTAGTAATATTAGCATACTAAAGTTTATAAATATAGAATCTCCAACTTCTTTTTCTTCAAGAATACTTATAGGGTACCCTTTATTTAAAGTTATTACGTGATAACTGCCTTGAGTGTTTGCAATATATTCAGATTTATAGAAGGAGTAGATTACTGGATTAATTTGTTTGTCTGAAATAAGTAACTCATTGCTAAAATTGTATATACTATAAGCCAAATTAGTGACTTCTATAACACTGTCATTACCTGTGTAAGTTAAACCTACCTCTAAATTGTAACCTTTATTATTCTTATCAGTAACAACAAGAAAAAACGGTAGAATTGGAATCGTTCTTTCTGGATTGTGTAAAATCGCATTTATTTCGTAAAAAGAATATAAATGCTTCTGACCTATGCCTTTCCAATCACTTGTATTCTGATAAACTAAGCAGCCATACATTAGACAAATTAGAAATAAGGCGCTCATTAATTTAAACATTAAATACTTAAATTAATGAGTTAATAAAAAATGAGAATAAGAAGAATAAGGAATAATAGATTTTAAGCCGAATACGAATCCTGTAAAAAATTTCACTTGGCCTGCATATTTTGTTCCTGATAGTTTCATTGCTGCTTGTAATAATGTTTTGTCAGCTTGTAATACATTAGTATTAAATAAAAAACTTAATGCTCCATCAGCACCATTTTCGTAATAAAACACATCGTGGTTAAATGCCTTCCACCCTACGGGAGTAGTTGGATCTCCATGGACATCAAGTGCAATTATTGGATTTCCTTTACCATTAGCGCTTATATATTTATCCTTTTTCGATAGTTTAAACTTTTTATCAAAAATCTCTCTTTGACGTTCTGGAGTTTGATTTTGTTGTCTAGTCATTTTTAAGCCATCAGTGTAATTAACAACATCACTAACATTTGCTAAAGCACCTAAAACATACCCAATATTTTCCATCGTATTATTTCCCTGTTTAAATAAATACCCGAATTCTCCTTGACTGAAATTATAAGAGCCAGCACCAAAACTAACAACTATATCTGATTGTCCACCTGTATAGGAATAGCCTACAAAAGAACCCCATGAGGAACCTGATACTATTGCTAAAGTATTTGCAAATGGTAAACCTGCATATAGTCCACCGGTAGCTATTGTGAACATAACAGTTTGAACGGTGGCTGCATTTTGAGCATAGGTGTTTAAAAGTGCATCGCCTTGTGCATAATTAGATTTTGAGGGTTGAGGAATTCTTTTACTTTTAAACATACTACCAAAAAATTCCTCTAATACTTCCCCACTTGGGTCAGTATATTTCAATGGATTATTAAGCACATAGCTATATCGGTTAAAATTTTGAGTAGAACTGCTGTTTTGGACGTAATTATCTGGGCTTAGCATTCTTCCAATGTATGGGTCATACAAACGGCCATTCATATTTATGAGTTGAAATGCCTCTATATGCTCATGTCCGGTATAACCTCTGCTTAGCCAATCTGGCAAAGATGGGTCGTAGCTTAATTCATGAATCCATTTTGCAGGGTCTCTAAATTTACCCCAAGGATCAAAGCTCTGCTCTGCTATAACCGCAGGAGGTATTGTGCTGCTGCCTTCATCGGTAAGTAATTCTATGCTTCCTAAATAGTCAGTATAGGAGGCATAAACCTGTGGATCTTGTTCGCCTTCATAAACAACTACAGCAGCTAATCCATCTCCTCCACCTACATAGCATACTTGTCTTTTAAATAGTTCATCTCCATTATCTACATCAAAATCTATTTCTATATTGTTTCCATAATGTTTAAATTGAATTAACTGATCGAGTTCTTCACCTGCATATTTTTCCATTCGCCTTCTATTTTCTCCAATTCCATATTCAAAACCATATTTATTATTCCCTTCCTTAATTTCAGTTGGATTGTGGGCGTAATTATATATTATAGTTTGATTGGTATTATTGATGAAGCCATTAGGATTTGAAACTTCTGCTCCGCAGGGTTTGCAAGCCTGCGGCAATCTCAAACTGTGATTAAGCTTGTTGTAATGCACTGTTCGGCATAGGAAATACGATTTATTTTCTTTTATAGTTAGTTTTTGACCTTGCCGCATAAAGTAAATTAATAATTATTTGATAATATTCCACAGGCTTACATATCTTAAGGAACATTCCGCTTTTAAATGATATTATCCTACGAAGCTGGGATTATATAATTAGTTTATTGATAAACCGACCTTTGTTGATTAGCGAAACTATTGTTTGATCATCTTTTTTATTGTTCTTTCTCCACTTTGCAATCTGATATCTAAAAAGTAAATGCCACTACGTATGTTTGGCGAGAGATTAAGTAGGCTAGTACTAGAAAAGTCAGTCTCATAA
>JAUIMG010000036.1 GCA_030433355.1 Bacteroidia bacterium
GGCAAGCGCGTTTCCCCTAAGGCAACCGGACACCTGGGCAGGCTGGTTTAGTCCAACTGAAATGTCTGCGCGGGCTGGCTCGGATGCCTGGCGTTCGGGATGTGGGGCGCAGACATTCCTTTGAGTTGGCTGCAATGTGTTAATATAAAACCTAAAATATCAAAAGGAAATGCTTGAAAGTATAATATCACTAATCACAACAGCAATCATTAAAGGTTGTTCTTATTCAATAGAGAAAATATCGGCTGAGATTGTTTATGAAGGTTATCAAAAGTTAAGGGTTAAGATAATAGATAAATATCCCAGCATAAATATTTCCGAATTTGAAAAACAACCCAATTCGATCAATCGTCAAAAGGTCCTCGAAGAGGAAATTCGTAATTCTTCCATAATGAATGATCAAGAAATTGTGCATCTATCAGAAGAAGTAATTGACGCTTTAGAAAAATACGAAGGAAAGAATTATAAATTTGATGCTAATGATGATATTGAAGAGACATTGGAAGTTTATGATATAAGTGCGGGAAGGAAGTCTTTGAGAGAAATTGTTGATAACCACTTAAAAAGAATTACTTTTATACGTACTAAAAAATCGTTGAGTAGTCAAGCAGGCTTATTAAGCGATTCTATATTGCAAGAAAAAAAAGTACCAAAATCTTTACGAAAAGAAGTAAATAATTTTCCAAATGAATTACTATCATTAACTGAAATTATTGCTTATAGAATTCAAGAAAGAAAGTATGAGCCGACATTGAATTCTTTAGATACAATTGACTTTTCATATGACGAAAGAGTTAGTGCGAGTAGATTGATGAAATCAGAATTATCTGTAGGCGTTTCACTTAAAGCTCTACAATTAAGTACTAAGCTGTTTATTGAGCTAAATGATTTAATTATTGAAAGTTATGAAGCCCAAGGAAGTAAAGGGGGAAGAAGTACTTTGATAACGAATGCCATACTAGTCTATGAGTTTGTTAATTTCCTTATTAATTATTTTGAAAATTTTAAATTAGTTGGAGCTGATGAGATTAGAAAATTACACGCTGAAGCAAATTTGAGAATTGAAGAGGCTAGAGCAGCAAATAAGAAGGTTATAGCAAAACTTAATAAAAGCGGATATGATAAGGAGGATAGTTTTGTGACAACAAAAATCGAAAGAACAATTTCGAGAGAAAAATCTCTATCAATGATTGAAGGAGAATGGAATCGTTATGTTAAATCTATACTGTCGACAACTAATGAAGTAAAATTCATAAATAACAACCTTCGAAAACTTGAAATAATGAAAGATGATGCTTATGCTCAGTTGAAAACACTTGAAGCAATGGATATGCTTGTTTCTTTAAAAGAGTGTATGCAGATAGTTGAAAATTTTGACCTTACATTGGATAAAATTCAGCTTATAACTTTAACGCCTGAAAGATTAAAAAATTTACTAAAGATATGAGCTATTTACATTTTTTATTCAGAAGGTTTTTGTACAGCTTTCACTCAATCAAAGATTTAGAAAATGAAATCAGAATTAATAAAAGAACGCGCGATCAAAAAGTTCTAAGAGAAATATATGAAAGGAAAGTTTCCAAAAAATTTAACATGGAAGTTCGTAAAAGAAAGAAAGGAATTGTTAGTAAATTTTTATTTTGGAAATAATGCAGCCAATCGAGTAGGGTAAGGAGCGGCAAAATTACCACTCCTTATCCCTCTCACACCACTTAGCGTACGGACCTCGTACTAAGCGGTTCGTGAACCATGGAAAAGTTGTTCATA
>JAUIMG010000017.1 GCA_030433355.1 Bacteroidia bacterium
GTTCGAGGAATCTAGTAAAATAGGCCGTTTTGCTTCATTTGAAGCCTTACTTTAAATCCTTTTGAAAAAAATATTCCGTTTTTTTTCAAGATACTTAAAACTTTTATAAATTTGCAGACCTTTTTTGAGGCTCTTTTTGAGTTTGAAAAAAGGTTAGTGATAGTGCTAAATGCCGATGTAGCTCAGTTGGCCAGAGCAGCTGATTTGTAATCAGCGGGTCGGGGGTTCGAATCCCTCCATCGGCTCACGTTCTTTATAAAGATTGAAAAGTTGGGGAGATACTCAAGCGGCCAACGAGGACAGACTGTAAATCTGTTGACTATGTCTTCGCAGGTTCGAATCCTGCTCTCCCCACACAAAATAAATAAGAAGAATAAAGCGGGAGTAGCTCAGCTGGCTAGAGCATCAGCCTTCCAAGCTGAGGGTCGCCGGTTCGAATCCGGTTTCCCGCTCTTTTTTTCTTTACAATAATAGTGTAATCATTGCCGATGTAGCTCAGGCGGCGTCTGACGAAATTGGCTTAACAGCCGATGTAGCTCAGGGGTAGAGCGTTTCCTTGGTAAGGAAGAGGTCACGGGTTCAATTCCCGTCATTGGCTCTAGATAGTAAATGTTAACCTAATAATTAATTAAATAACCAGAAAAGTAAATAGTCATGGCTAAAGAAAACTTTGACCGATCAAAACCACACCTTAATATAGGTACAATTGGTCACGTAGATCACGGAAAAACTACCTTAACAGCTGCAATTACAACAGTACTTGCAAAAAAAGGGTTCTCTGAACAAGTAGCTTTCGATAAAATTGATAATGCCCCTGAAGAAAAGGAAAGAGGTATTACAATTAACTCATCGCATGTAGAATATTCTACTGAAAATAGACACTACGCTCACGTAGATTGTCCAGGTCACGCCGATTACGTTAAGAATATGGTGACAGGTGCTGCTCAAATGGATGGTGCTATTTTAGTTGTTGCCGCTACTGATGGTCCTATGCCACAGACTAGAGAGCACATATTATTAGCTCGTCAGGTAGGTGTTCCTACAATTGTTGTTTTCATGAATAAAGCCGATATGGTTGACGATGAAGAGCTTTTAGAATTAGTTGAAATGGAAATCAGAGAGCTATTAAGTTTTTATGATTTTGATGGAGACAATACTCCTGTTATTACTGGTTCAGCATTAGGTGCTTTAAACGGTGAAGCTAAGTGGGAAGATAAAGTAATGGAATTAATGGATGCTGTTGATAGCTACATTCCAATTCCTCCAAGAGATACGGATAAGCCTTTCTTAATGCCAGTAGAGGATGTGTTTTCTATTACAGGTAGAGGAACTGTTGCTACAGGTAGAATTGAAACAGGTGTTGTAAACTCTGGTGAAGAAGTTGAATTGAACGGTATGGGCGCTGACGGAAGAAAAACTGTTGTTACCGGTGTTGAAATGTTCAGAAAGATATTGGATAGAGGTGAAGCTGGAGATAATGTTGGATTACTATTAAGAGGTATTGAAAAGAAAGATATTTCAAGAGGTATGGTTATAGCTAAGCCAGGATCAATTACTCCTCACACTAAGTTTAAAGCTGAGGTTTATATCTTGAAAAAAGAAGAAGGTGGACGTCACACTCCATTCCAGAATAAATACAGACCTCAATTCTATTTAAGAACGACTGACGTAACAGGTGAGATCTTCTTAGAAGAAGGAAGAGAAATGGTAATGCCTGGTGATAATGTTACTATTACTGTTGAGTTAATCAACAAAGTAGCATTAAACAAAGGTCTACAGTTTGCAATCAGAGAAGGTGGTAGAACTGTTGGAGCTGGTCAGGTAACTGAAATTATTGAATAAATAAAAATTAATAAGTTCAAGAAAGGTGTCACGCCAAGGCGTGATACCTTTTGTTGGCTTTAAAAATTACGGGTGTAGCTCAATTGGTAGAGTAGTGGTCTCCAAAACCATTGGCTGGGAGTTCGAGTCTCTCCACCCGTGCAGAGAAAGAAAAAAGATGTCTAAACTGAGAACATACATTGAAGAGTCTTCTGACGAATTGTTGAATAAAGTAAGTTGGCCAAGTTGGTCTGAGCTTCAAAGTAGTGGTATAGTAGTTATGATAGCTTCTATTATTATTTCTCTGATTATCTTTTTGATGGATACTACATTTAGTAGTGTAATGGAATATGTATATAGTTTGTTTTAATGATAAACGAGAAGGTTACAATGAGCGATAATACCAAAAAATGGTACGTAGTTAGAGCAATCAGCGGAAAGGAAAAGAAAGTTAAGCTTTACCTGGAAGATGAAATAAGTCGTCTTGGTTTGTCAGAGTATGTTAGCCAAATTTTGATACCAACTGAAAAAGTATATCAAATTAGAAATGGAAAAAAAGTTAGTAAAGAAAGAAGCTTTTTTCCTGGTTACGTATTAGTGGAAGCAAATTTAGTAGGAGAAATACCTCATTTAATAAGAAACACCACCAATGTGATTGGGTTTTTGGGTGCAGAAAAGGGAGGAGAGCCTTTACCGTTAAGGCCAAATGAAGTTAATAGAATTTTAGGAAAAGTTGACGAACTAGCAGAAAGCGAAGAAGAGTTGAATATTCCTTATATAGTTGGCGAGTCAGTGAAAGTTATTGATGGGCCTTTCAATGGTTTCAACGGAACTATTGAAGAAATAAATGAAGAAAAGAAGAAACTTAAAGTTATGGTGAAAATTTTCGGAAGAAAACAACCATTAGAACTAAGTTTCTTACAAGTAGAAAAAGAATCGTAATACTTAAACGACCAAAAGATGGCTAAAGAAGTTAGCGGAATTATCAAATTGCAAATTAGAGGTGGAGCAGCAAACCCATCTCCACCAGTAGGACCTGCATTAGGTGCTAAAGGTGTGAATATTATGGATTTCTGTAAGCAATTCAATGGTAGAACCCAAGAAAAAGCAGGTAAAGTTTTACCTGTAGTTATTACTGTTTATTCAGATAAGTCTTTTGATTTTGTGATCAAGACCCCTCCTGCAGCAGTACAATTGTTAGAAAAAGCAAAAATAAAGTCAGGTTCTCCTGAGCCAAATAGGAAAAAGGTTGCTTCTGTAACTTGGGATCAAGTGAAAGAAATTGCTGAAGATAAAATGGAAGATTTAAATGCTTTTAAAGTAGAGTCAGCTATGAATATGGTTGCAGGTACTGCTAGAAGTATGGGAATTAATGTTAAAGGAACAAGACCTTTTTAAAGAATAAAACAAATGGCAACATTAACTAAAAAGAGAAAAGAAGCTTTATCAAAGATTGATAAGGAAAAATTGTATTCTTTAAAAGAAGCAACATCTTTAGTAAAAGAACTTTCTACTGTAAACTTTGATGCTTCAGTTGATATAAGTATTAGATTGGGTGTAGATCCAAGAAAGGCTAATCAGATGGTAAGAGGAACTGTTTCTCTACCTCATGGTATTGGTAAAACAGTTACCGTTTTAGCTTTGGTTACAGCAGATAAGGAAGAAGAAGCAAAAGCAGCTGGTGCTGATTATGTTGGTTTAGATGAATATGTCGAGAAGATTAAAGGTGGATGGACAGATGTAGACGTTATTGTTACTATGCCAAGTGTAATGGGTAAGGTTGGTGCTTTAGGTAGAGTTTTAGGACCAAGAGGATTAATGCCAAACCCAAAGTCTGGTACTGTAACCATGGATGTTGCTAAGGCAGTTTCTGACGTTAAGGCTGGTAAATTAGATTTTAAAGTAGATAAATTCGGAATTATTCATAGTACTGTCGGTAGAGCTTCCTTTGATGCCGATAAATTATATGAAAATGCAAAAGAAATGATTTCAACAATTGTGAAATTAAAACCTGCTGCAGCCAAAGGAGTATATGTCAAGAGTATTTGTATCTCTGGAACTATGACTCCTGGAATTCATGTGGATCCAAAGGATGCCTAATTGTTAATATAAGACAATCAAAAAGCAATGACACGTCAAGAAAAAGAAGAAATAGTAAAAAGCTTATCGGAAAGGTTAAATGAAAATAGTATTTTTTATTTAGCTGATATTTCTGAATTAAATGCTGAAAGCTCTACTAAACTAAGAAGATTAGCTCATAAGAGAGAAATTTCATTAAATGTTGTAAAAAATACATTATTAAGAAAAGCTCTTGAAGAAGCAGAAGGTAGTTATGAGGAGTTTTATGAAGTATTAAAAGGTAATACTTCAATAATGTTTGCTGAAATTGGAAATGCTCCAGCTAAATTGATTAAAGAATTTAGAAAAAATAGTTCAAGGCCAATTTTAAAAGGTGCCTACATAGAAGAAGCTATTTATATAGGAGATGATAAGGTAGAGGCATTATCTCAAATTAAGTCTAAAGAAGAGGTTATTGCAGATATTATTGCACTTCTTCAATCTCCTGCAAAAAATGTTGTTTCTGCCCTTCAATCAGGCGGTGGTACATTAGCAGGAATAATAAAAACTCTTTCCGAAAGGGAAGCTAAATAAGTACGCACTCTCAATTCATATAAATTTTAAAAATTAAAAACTAAATAAAATGGCGGATTTAAAAGCGCTCGCTGAAGAGTTAGTAAACTTGACAGTAAAAGATGTAAACGAATTAGCGGATATTTTAAAAGAAGAGTACGGCATTGAGCCAGCTGCAGCTGCAGTTGCTGTTGCAGGTCCTGCTGCTGGTGGTGGAGACGCTGCTGCAGAAGAGAAATCTGATTTTGATGTTGTATTAACTGCTGCTGGTGGTTCTAAATTAGCAGTTGTTAAACTAGTTAAAGAGTTAACTGGTTTGGGATTAAAAGAAGCTAAAGAATTAGTTGATGGTGCACCAAAACCAATTAAAGAAGGTGTTGCTAAAGACGAAGCTGAATCTCTTAAAAAGCAATTAGAAGAGGCAGGAGCTGAAGTTGAGCTTAAGTAATATAAAGCACAACTAAAATTATTTAGGTTTAGATTCCAGCTTGTCTGGAGTCTAAACCCTTTCTTGTTTATACCGAATTATTTAACTAATTATTCCTTGAGATGGCTAACGCATCAATAAAAAAAGCACAAGAACGTGTCAATTTCGCATCAATAAAAAATAAACTGGATTACCCAGATTTTCTTGACATACAATTACAATCATTTCAAGATTTTTTCCAATTGGACACCTCTCCTGAGTTTAGAGATTCAGAAGGCCTTTATAAAGTGTTTAGTGAAAATTTCCCAATAACTGATGCAAGAAATCAGTTTGTATTGGAGTTCTTAGATTACTTTGTTGATCCACCGAGATACAGCATTGATGAATGTATTGATAGAGGCTTAACATATAGTGTACCTCTAAAAGCGAAATTAAAGCTTTATTGTACCGACCCAGAGCATGAAGATTTTGAAACTATTGTTCAAGATGTTTATTTAGGTACAATCCCATATATGACTCCTAAAGGAACATTCCTTATAAATGGAGCAGAAAGAGTAATTGTTTCTCAATTGCATAGATCTCCTGGAGTATTCTTTGGACAATCTAGACATGCGAATGGAACAAAATTGTATTCTGCAAGAGTAATTCCTTTTAAAGGTTCTTGGATTGAATTTGCTACTGACATTAATAATGTCATGTATGCATATATTGATAGAAAGAAAAAATTACCTGTAACCACTCTTTTAAGAGCTATAGGTTACGAGTTTGATAAAGATATACTAGACATTTTTGACTTAGCTGATGAAGAAAAAGTTAGCAAAGCTGGTCTAAAGAGAGCATTAGGTAGAAAGTTAGCAGCGAGAGTTTTAAGAACTTGGGTTGAGGATTTTGTGGATGAAGATACTGGTGAAGTTGTTTCGATTGAAAGGAATGAGGTAGTTATTGATAGAGAAACAGTATTAGAAAAGGAGCATATAGATCCTATTTTAGATTCAGGCTCTAAGACGATTATCCTACATAAGGAAGATGTGAATTCTGCGGATTTTGCTATAATTTACAATACCTTACAGAAGGATCCATCTAACTCTGAAAAAGAAGCTGTAGAGCATATCTATCGTCAGTTAAGAAATTCTGAACCACCAGATGAGGAAACTGCAAGAGGGGTGATTGATAAATTATTCTTCTCAGAAACAAGATATGATTTAGGTGAAGTTGGAAGATATAGAATAAACAAGAAGTTGAATCTTCAAATTGAAGAGAATACTAAAATTCTTACGAAAGAAGATATTATTTCAATCATCAAATACTTAATTGAACTAATTAACTCAAAAGCAGACGTTGATGATATTGATCACTTAAGTAACAGAAGGGTTAGAACTGTTGGTGAGCAATTATACAATCAATTTGGAGTAGGTCTTGCTAGAATGGCAAGAACGATAAGAGAGAGAATGAATGTAAGGGATAATGAAGTATTTACCCCTGCGGATTTGATTAATGCGAAGACATTATCATCGGTAATAAACTCTTTCTTTGGAACAAACCAATTATCTCAATTTATGGATCAAACGAATCCATTGTCTGAGGTAACTCATAAAAGAAGAATGTCTGCTTTAGGACCTGGAGGTCTTTCCAGAGAGAGAGCAGGTTTTGAGGTAAGAGATGTTCATTATACCCACTACGGTAGACTTTGTCCAATTGAAACACCTGAAGGTCCAAATATTGGACTGATTTCTTCTCTTTGTGTATATGCAAAAGTAAATAGACTTGGTTTTATTGAAACACCTTACAGAAAAGTAGTAGATCAGAAAGTTAGTCTTAAACAAAAAGATATCATTTACTTAAGCGCTGAAGAGGAAGACAATCAAACTATTGCTCAAGCAAATGCAATAGTTAAGGAAGATGGTAGCTTCGAAAGTGATAAAGTAAAAGCAAGATATGAAGGTGACTTCCCTTTAGCAGAGCCATCTGAAGTTACTTTAATGGATGTTGCTCCTAACCAGATTGCATCAATAGCAGCTTCACTTATTCCATTTTTGGAGCATGATGATGCGAACCGTGCTTTAATGGGATCTAACATGCAGCGTCAAGCAGTACCTTTATTAATTCCAGATTCTCCAATTGTAGGAACTGGTCTTGAAAAACAAGTTGCAATTGACTCTAGAGTACTCATAAACTCAGAAGGAAATGGTGTTGTAGAATATGTTGACGCAAACAAGATTATTGTTACCTACGAAAGAACTCCTGAAGAGGAATTAGTTTCCTTTAATGAGGCAACAAAAACTTATTACCTAACAAAGTATAAGAAAACAAATCAGAGTACAGTAATTAACCTTAATCCTATAGTATCTAAAGGACAAAAGGTAACCAAAGGAGAGGTTCTTTGTGAAGGTTATGCAACTGAAAATGGTGAATTAGCTTTAGGTAGAAATTTAAAAGTGGCATTTATGCCATGGCAAGGTTATAACTTTGAAGATGCAATTGTGATTTCTGAAAAAGTTGTTTCAGAAGATTGGTTTACATCGGTGCATGTTGATGAATTTACTCTTGAAGTTAGAGATACTAAAAGAGGTGTCGAAGAATTAACTGCAGATATACCAAATGTTAGTGAAGAAGCAACAGCAGATTTAGACGAGAATGGTTTAATTAGAATTGGAGCTGAAGTTAAAGAGGGTGATATTTTAATTGGAAAGATTACCCCGAAAGGCGAATCTGATCCTACACCAGAAGAAAAACTATTAAGAGCAATTTTTGGTGACAAAGCAGGAGACGTTAAAGATGCTTCTTTAAAAGTTCCACCATCAACCAAAGGTGTAGTTGTAGATAAAAAATTATTCGAAAGAGCGGTTAAAGACAGAAAGTCAAGAGCTGATGAAAAGAATATCTTAGCTAAACTAGATGAAGAAGAAAGTAAAGAGCTTCAAGATCTAAAAGAGTTGCTTGTAGAAAAGCTTTATAATGTTGTAAATGGTAAAACTGCACAAGGTATACAGAATTATTACAACGAGGAAATAATTCCTAAAGGCACTAAGTTTACTCAAAAAGTACTTCAAAAGATTGATGATTTTGCTTTTATTGATTATAAAAACTGGACAACGTCAGACGACATAAATCAGACGATTAAAACCATGTTGCATAATCATAATATGAAAGCAACTGAAATCGTTGGGAAGTATAAGCGTAAGAAGTATGCTTTAACTGTAGGTGACGAACTACCAACAGGAATTATGAAATTAGCTAAAGTATATTTAGCTAAGAAAAGAAAATTGAAAGTAGGGGATAAAATGGCCGGACGTCATGGTAATAAAGGTATTGTTGCTAAGATTGTTCGTAAAGAAGATATGCCTTTCTTAGATGATGGAACTCCGGTAGATATCGTTTTGAATCCATTAGGTGTACCTTCTAGGATGAACCTTGGTCAGATATATGAGACTGTTTTAGGATGGGCTGGTGAGAAGTTAGGTGTTAAGTTCTCTACTCCAATCTTTGACGGTGCTAGTATTGATGAAATCAATGAATTTACTGAAAAAGCAGGAGTGCCAAAATCTGGAAGAACATTCTTGTGTGACGGTGGAACAGGTGAGAAATTTGATCAACCTGCAACAGTAGGAATTATCTACATGTTGAAACTTGGTCACATGGTAGAAGATAAGATGCATGCAAGATCTATTGGACCATACTCTTTAATCACGCAACAGCCACTTGGTGGTAAAGCACAATTTGGTGGTCAGCGTTTTGGTGAGATGGAAGTGTGGGCTCTTGAGGCATTTGGTGCTGCTAATATCCTTCAAGAAATCTTGACTATTAAGTCTGATGACGTTATGGGAAGAGCTAAAGCTTATGAAGCTATTGTAAAAGGTGAAACTATGCCTACTCCAGGTATACCAGAGTCTTTCAATGTTTTGCTGCATGAGTTAAGAGGCTTGGGTCTTAATATCACATTGACTGAGGAAAAGAAGGAAACAGTTTAATTATTATTAGTTACAAAACATTAACAATATAAATATGGCTTTTAGAAGAGAAAATAAAGAGACAAGTAGGTTCTCTATGATTACAATAAGCCTTTCTTCACCAGAAATGATTCTTGAGAAATCTCATGGTGAAGTATTGAAACCAGAAACAATCAACTATAGAACATATAAGCCGGAAAGAGATGGCTTATTCTGTGAAAGAATTTTTGGTCCTGTAAAAGATTACGAATGTCATTGCGGTAAATACAAAAGAATCCGATATAAAGGAATCGTTTGTGATCGTTGTGGTGTTGAAGTAACAGAAAAGAAAGTAAGAAGAGAGAGAATGGGACATATTTCTTTGGTTGTTCCTGTTGCTCATATTTGGTACTTCAAGTCTCTCCCTAATAAAATTGGATATCTTCTTGGTTTACCAACAAAGAAATTAGATTCAATTATATATTATGAGAGATATGTAGTGATTAATGCTGGTGAAGCGAAGAATGCTGAAGGAGAACCACTGGAGTACCTAGAATTCTTAACTGAGGAAGAGTACTTAGATATTCTAGATACTATTCCTAAGGAGAATGCTTATTTAGAAGATACAGATCCTAATAAGTTTATTGCTAAAATGGGTGCTGAGGCTCTTCATGAATTGCTTAAAAGATTAAACTTAGATGAGCTATCTTATGAATTAAGACATAAAGCAAATACTGAAACGTCACAACAAAGAAAGAATGAAGCTCTAAAGAGACTTCAAGTTGTAGAGGCATTTAGACAGGCTAACGAACATATTGAGAATAGACCTGAATGGATGATAGTTAAAGTTGTTCCTGTTATTCCACCAGAACTTAGACCATTAGTTCCTTTGGATGGAGGTAGATTTGCGACTTCAGACTTAAATGACCTATATAGAAGAGTTATTATTAGAAATAACAGACTAAAAAGATTAATGGAGATTAAAGCTCCTGAAGTAATTCTCAGAAATGAGAAAAGAATGCTTCAAGAGGCTGTAGATTCATTATTTGATAACTCTAGAAAGTCTTCAGCCGTTAAAACGGATTCGAACAGAGCATTAAAATCATTAAGTGATAGTTTAAAAGGGAAGTCTGGTAGATTTAGACAAAACCTACTTGGTAAAAGAGTTGATTATTCTGCACGTTCTGTTATTGTTGTAGGTCCTGATTTAAAATTACATGAGTGTGGGTTGCCAAAAGACATGGCTGCTGAGCTATACAAGCCTTTTATTATTAGAAAACTAATTGAAAGGGGTATTGTAAAAACAGTAAAGTCTGCAAAGAAAATTGTAGATAAGAAAGAGCCAGTAGTTTGGGATATTTTAGAAGGTGTTTTAAGAGGCCATCCTGTTTTATTAAACAGAGCCCCTACATTACACAGATTAGGAATTCAAGCTTTCCAACCAAAATTAATTGAAGGGAAGGCTATTCGTTTGCATCCTCTAGTATGTACTGCATTTAACGCCGATTTTGATGGAGACCAGATGGCTGTTCATTTACCTTTAGGTAATGCTGCTATTCTTGAAGCTCAATTATTAATGTTAGCTTCTCATAATATTCTTAATCCTGCTAATGGATCACCAATTACGGTTCCTTCTCAGGATATGGTTTTAGGCTTATATTATTTAACTAAGGAAAGAACTTCCGATAAGGATCATACTGTTAAAGGTGAAGGAAAAACCTTCTATTCTCCTGAGGAAGTTATTATTGCAAAGAATGAAGGTCGACTAGATATTCATGCTAAAATAAAAGTAAAAATTACGAAGAACGGAAAGTCAGAAATAATTGATACTACTTGCGGTAGAGTAATTTTTAATCAAGTTGTTCCTGAAGAGGTGGAATATATCAATGACTTATTGACTAAAAAGTCTCTTAGGGATATTATTGGAGATATTCTTAAAATTTCTGGAACAGCAAAAACCGCTAAATTCTTAGATGATATTAAGACTCTCGGATATAGTATGTCTTTCAAGGGAGGTCTATCTTTTAACTTAGAAGATGTTATTATACCTGACGCTAAGGAAGAAATGATGGCTAAAGCTGAAGAGCAAGTCAATGAGGTATGGGAAAACTATAACATGGGTTTCATTACCAATAATGAGAGATACAATCAAATTATTGATATCTGGACACATACCAATACCAGACTTACAAATACAGTAATGGAAAGGTTGAAGACAGATAATCAGGGCTTCAACTCTGTTTATATGATGTTTGATTCCGGTGCAAGAGGTTCTAAAGAACAAATTAGACAGCTTTCAGGAATGAGAGGTTTGATGGCTAAGCCTCAGAAATCTGGTTCAACTGGTCAAGAGATTATTGAAAACCCCATACTTTCTAACTTTAAAGAAGGACTTTCAATTCTTGAGTACTTCATATCTACTCACGGTGCACGTAAGGGTCTTGCGGATACTGCATTGAAAACAGCTGATGCAGGGTACTTAACTAGACGTTTGGTAGATGTTTCTCAAGATGTAGTTATTACGGATGAAGATTGTGGAACATTAAGAGGAGTTACTATTTCTGCATTAATGAAGAATGATGAAGAAGTAGAATCATTATATGATAGAATATTGGGTAGAACTACTGTTCACGATATTTATCACCCTAACACCGGTGATTTAATCATTGCATCAGGAGAAGAGGTGACTGAAGAAATTGCAACGATTATTCAAGAGTCTCCTATTGACGAAGTAGAAATGAGATCTGTGCTTTCATGTGAATTGAAAAGAGGAGTTTGTTCTAAATGTTATGGAAGAAGTTTAGCAACAGGCAGAATGGCCCAAAAAGGAGAATCTGTTGGTGTAATAGCAGCTCAATCCATTGGTGAGCCAGGTACTCAGTTAACATTAAGAACATTCCACGTTGGTGGTACTGCTTCTAAAATAGCTGATGAATCTAGATTTGAGGCTAAATATGATGGAATTCTTGAAATAGATGAACTAAGAACAGTTGAAGGAGAGGATAGAGATGGTAAAAAGGTAACCATTGTTGTAGGTAGGTCTGCAGAAGCAAGAATTTTAGATCCTAAAACGAAAATAGCACTTACTACCAATGTGATTCCTTATGGTTCTATTTTGGAAAAAGGACATGATAGTAAAGTTAAAAAAGGAGATTTAATTTGTCATTGGGATCCATATAATGCCTTAATCATAGCGGAAGTCTCAGGAACTATTGCTTTTGAAAACTTGATAGATGGAGTTACTTATAAAGAAGAATCTGATGAACAAACAGGTTTTACCGAAAAAGTAATTACAGAATCAAGAGACAAAAAGCTAATCCCTGAAATAAAGTTATTGAATGCTAAGAAGGAAGTTTTAAAGACATATAACCTACCAGTAGGAGCTCACATTGTTATTAAAGAAGGAGATAAGATTGAAAGTGGTAAAACATTAGTTAAAATACCGAGAGTTTCAGGTAAATCAGGAGATATTACCGGTGGACTTCCAAGAGTAACAGAATTATTCGAAGCAAGAAATCCATCAAATCCTGCAGTTGTTTCTGAAATAGATGGTATTGTCTCTTTCGGTAAGATTAAAAGAGGAAATAGAGAAGTTATTGTTGAGTCAAGAACAGGAGAGATTAAAAAGTATTTGATCAACCTTTCTAAACATATCTTGGTACAAGAAAATGATTTTGTTAGAGCCGGTATTCCTTTATCAGACGGTGCAATTACTCCTGCAGATATCCTAGCCATTAAAGGACCCACTCAAGTGCAAGAATATCTTGTAAATGAAGTTCAGGAAGTTTATAGATTGCAAGGGGTTAAAATTAATGATAAGCATTTCGAAGTTATTGTGAGACAAATGATGAGAAAGGTTATCATTGAAGATCCGGGAGATACAAGATTCTTAGAGAAGCAAATTGTAAATAAAATTGAATTCTCTGAAGAAAACGATTGGATTTTTGGAAAGAAAATTGTTGTTGATGCAGGAGATTCTGATACTATGAAAGAAGGCCAAATAGCATCACCTAGAAAATTAAGAGAAGAAAATTCTAAGCTGAAGCGACAAGATAAGAAAGTAGTGACTGCAAGAGATGCAGTTCCTGCAACATCAAACTCAGTTCTTCAAGGTATTACACGGGCATCTCTTCAAACAGAGAGTTTTATCTCAGCTGCATCTTTCCAAGAAACAACGAAAGTGTTAAACGAAGCTGCCGTAAATGGAAAACAAGATACTCTTGAAGGTCTTAAAGAAAATGTAATCGTGGGTCACTTAATACCTGCGGGTACAGGATTGAAAGAGTACCAGAAGTATATCATCGGTTCTAAAGAAGAATATGAGATGTTGAAGTCTGGGAAAGAGACTATTATTGAAGAAGTAGAATCAGAAGCATAGAAGTATGAGCGATAATAATCAACAGAAACAAGATAAGCTAAACATTGAATTGTCTGAGGAAGTTGCCGAAGGAACTTACTCCAACTTAGCAATAATTAGTCATTCAAGTTCAGAATTTGTTTTTGATTTTATTAAGGTTATGCCCGGTATGCCTAAAGCAAAAGTGAAATCAAGAGTCATGATGACTCCACAACATGCTAAAAGGCTTATGAGAGCATTGGAAGACAACTTGTCAAAGTACGAATCTCAATTCGGAAGTGTTTCAGAGTCTGAAGGTCCTCAATTTCCAATTAATTTTGGTGGCCCAAAGGCTGAGGCTTAATACTCTATAAAAATTACTTAAAGGGGGAAAGATTTATCTTTCCCCCTTTTTTATTCGTAAGCCTTTCTATTGAATATAATAAATCCAAAATGGACAAGGAAACTAAACTCATTTTTTTCGTCGTCAAAATAATTAACTGAAGCAGCTAATGGCCCTAATCTAGTTCTGTAAACTGAGGTAAAAGTTGCAATAAAACTTCTATCAACACCTTCTTCTAATAAATTCGCTTTACCATCAATGTCCGAAACAATTGCTTCATAAGGTTGAAATACATAACCCTCTAACCTAAAATCTAGCTTTTCATTAAAAGTATATATGGTCTTCAACCCTCCACCAAGATAGCTTAGAGCCCTGTATCTTGGCTGAAATAGAGTGGAGTTTTCCGGTAATGGTTGGAATTGTGTTAGGTTTAATACTGTAGCAGTATAATTTTGAAAAAATGGCTGATTGGATACCACGCCATCTATTAGGCCTCCAATTCGAAAGCTATTTTTTTCAAAAAAGTACTTTTCTAGCACTCCTCTAAATATCCACCAATCGTGTTTTTTCTTAAAAAAAGTTTGATCACTTGAAGTAGACCCAGGTGTAGTTTCTTCTCTACCATTTATATATCTAAGCATTAAGTTTAAGCTAACTCCCTTAGAGGCATACATTTTATGATTTAACGAATTGAAATCAAATCTTCCGTAAAATGAACTTCCTTCAAAAAGAGACAAATCGGAGGTGTCTCCTCTGTTGAAATTATTAGATTGATAATATTCAAAGTTTTTCCAAGTATAACTTGCTCCTAAAACTAATTTGCTTTTTGTAGTTACTGGTAATCCAAAATTAAACTCTGCAAATCTTTCAGAGGAAATAATGTATGGCGGGTCTTCTTCTTCAACAAAAGTACTTCTGCTATTAAAAAAGTCATATTGATTAATGGTATAGGATGATTCCATGTAAAAGGGAATGTCAAAAGGAATTTCCCAGCGAAATTTAGCTTGAGCTGAGCTATAGAAATTACCAAAAAATATATTTCCACTAGCTCTAACACCCGTAGCGCCAAGATTTTGATAGTCTAATTCTAAAAAACCTGTACTTATTGGTTTAGAAGAGAATACCCCACCAAAAGTTGCTTTAAAATTCTTTTGCTTTTTTATTTCAAGTAACAAATTGAATTCTTTGGAGATAGAGTCGTATTCATAAGTTGGATAAATTGTTTTGATCTTTGGGTCGGAAGCAAATTTCATGTAGGGTTTTTCCAGATCTTCTATATCAAAACCATCTTTTTCTTTGTCAATTTCTTTAATTAGGTACTTATCTTGAGTATGATGGATTCCTTCGGTCTCAATTTGATGAAAGATTAACTCTGGCTTAGAGACATTAAATCTATTTCTTCTTTTGGATACCTCAGTTACCTTTCTCTCAAAAGCAATATTATGCTTGATAGAATCCATCAATTCAATAGTTGATTCATAGCCTCTAGATATTATATCGCTCCCATCTTCAAATTCGAATGTGGAAATGTCATCTACCTTCGAGTTTATAATTATTCCTTTTTGACAGATTAATTCATATTTAGGTGCTTTAATAAGCATGTTTCTTATTTGTGAAACTAGATTATCTGTATTAGGTGGTTCTAATTCACTAGCAACATCACTAGCTATTATATAATCTACTTTAAATTCATCGCAGAGTATGTCAACCGGGAAATTATTATAAAGTCCTCCGTCAAACATTACGTTTCCATCAATAGTAATTGGAGCAATGAAAAAGGGGTATGTCATGGAAGCTCTTATGCTAGAAGCCAGGTTACCTTCTTTAAATACAGCTAAGGATTTATTGGTAATATCTGATGCTAGGCATCTAAATGGAATAAAAAGGCTATCAAAGTTCTCTTTGGCTTTTCCATCTGCAGGTGCAAAATACTGCATTAAACCAAAATCAATAGGAATGGAGGAGATGAAGTTAGTTGGAATATTAGTTTCAAACAGAGAGTCTAAGTTGAAATTCCAATTAATAAGTCCAGGATTAGTTGGATTTTCTTTAAGATAAAAGATGTAGTCTTCATTTATACTTCCTTTAGCTGCTAAACTAAACTCCTCAGATGTTATTAGCTCTTCTATTTGATTTGGAGAATACCCTGATGCGTATAATCCTCCAACTAAAGCTCCTATGGAGGTTCCAACTATATAATCAATGGGTACATTATTTTCTTCTAATGCTTTTAGAACACCTATGTGAGCCAAACCTGAAGCCCCACCACCACTAAGTACAACCCCCACTTTTTTTTGACTATAAACATTAAGATTGAATAACAGGAAAAAAGCTAGAAGGGTGCTTAATAGTCTCAATTTATTGTTAAATCTTTGAGAGTAAAGGTATTCATAGTTATTGCTTTGCTAGTTACTAACAAAGCATATTTTAAACACTTTTATGTGAATGCCTTGTTTTAACTGTTAATCGACTCTATTAAATCATGAATGGTAATAATATGTGTATCCCCATTTCTGGTTTTCACTAAAACTGCAGGGTTCTGCTTATTTAATTTTGAGGCTATTTCTTCTGCTGAAGCATTGCTATCCACAAATTCAAATGGTTTAGACATATAGTCTTTCACTTTAGCTGAAGTGTAGTCTTCCGTTGAATTTAGGATTTGATATAAATCAGTTTCATTAATTGCACCTACAAATTCATTACCTTCTTTTACTGGAATTTGTGAAATATTATACTTCTTTATTTTATTAAGAGCATCTATAATATTATCATTGATATCTGCAGTTATCAACGGCTTGTCTTCATGATTTTTTATCAAACTCAAAGCATTGGCTTTTTCTTTCTCCATGAAGCCTCTGTCTCTTACCCAGTCATCGTTAAACATTTTACCTACATATCTACTACCATGATCGTGGAAGATAACCACTACCACATCTTCTTTCTTTAATTGATCTTTAAGTTGGAGCAAGCCTGCAACTGCAGAACCAGCAGAGTTACCCATAAAAAAGCCTTCTTCTCTAGCAAGTCTTCTTGTCATGATAACACCATCTTTATCTGTTACTTTCTCAAAATGATCTATTAAATCAAAGTCAACATTCTTGGGTAAGATATCCTCTCCAATTCCTTCTGTTATGTAAGAGTATATTTCATTTTTATCAAACACTCCTGTCTCATGATATTTTTTAAAGACACTTCCATAAGTGTCTATGCCCCAAATTTTGATATTAGGATTTTGTTCTTTAAGGTATTTAGCCGTTCCTGAGATTGTTCCTCCTGTTCCTACTCCTACAACTAAATGTGTTATTTTACCATCAGTTTGATCCCAAATTTCAGGTCCTGTTTGTTCATAGTGAGCAGTTCTATTTGATATGTTATCGTACTGATTTGGGTAAAATGAATTAGGAATTTCATCGTTCAATTTTTTGGCAACAGAATAGTATGAACGAGGGTCGTCTGACTCAACATTTGTGGGACATACTATTACTTCTGCTCCCATCGCCCTCAGAATGTCCATCTTTTCTCGAGATTGCTTATCAGCTAGAGTGCAAATTAGTTTATACCCTTTTACAATTGCTGCAAGAGCTAGTCCCATTCCGGTATTACCTGAGGTTCCTTCAATAATAGTTCCACCAGGTTTTAGTAAGCCTTGCTTCTCGGCATCTTCAACCATTTTTAAAGCCATTCTGTCTTTGATAGAGTGACCAGGATTAAATGTTTCAATTTTTGCTAATACTAAAGCAGGTATGTCTTTTGTTATCTTATTGAATTTAACTAGAGGTGTATTGCCTATAGTTTCCAAAATATTGTCGTAATACTTCATAGTTCTAAATGTGAAACAAAATTAAAGAAAGGGATTCTCCTAAAGAATTTTAATTCACTAATTCAATCAAAGCGAATGCTTTTTATTGGTTCTATTTTAGAGACGATTCTTGATGGTATAATAAGAACCAACAAACAGAATATGATTGTTCCTAAATTCAAGACTAACAATTCTAAAGGCATAATAAGAATTGGCACTTTGTCTATGAAGTATGCTTCTTGAGGGAGTTTAATAATGCCATATTTTAGTTGTATAATGCTAAGACCTAAACCAATTACATTACCTATCACCAGACCAACAATTATAAGATAAAGGGCGTTTAAAATAAAAATTTTGCTAATTGTAAGGTTTTTGGCTCCTAATGCCTTTAATATCCCGATTGTATTAGTCTTTTCGATAATTAATATTAATAAGGTTGCGATGATGTTAATACCTGAAACTAAAAGTAATAAACCAATTATTATTACCACATTAATATCTTGTAGCTCTAGCCAGTTAAATAAATCAGCTCTAGATTTTTTTATTGAAGTAACCCCTAAGTCGTAATCGATATTGTTGTAAATTTCTGCTTCTAATTGATCTATTTTCGAAAAGTCATCAAGATAAACTTCCATGCCATTTATTTGATTTTCATTCCAATTATTAATCTTTTGCAGATGTCTGATGTCTGTAAGTATAATTTTATCATCAAGCTCCCCAAGTCCTGTATTATAGATACCTTTTATTTTTAGCTTTCTAAACCTTGCTGGGTTCTGAACAAAGTAGATAATTATATCATCTCCTAGTTTCAGATTTAGCTTATCTTTTATTTTCTTTGATAAAATCACTTCATTTTGAATTTCCTCATCTTGGAAACTTAATAGATGCCCTTCCGAAATATATTTTTCAAAAAAGCTCCAATTGAATTTTTTATCAACTCCCTTTATTACAATACCATAATTGTTTTTATCTGTTTTGATGATTGCAGGTTTGTATATGAAACTCTGAGTATAGGCAACACCTTCAATACTATTCAGCCTTTTAAAACACTCTCTGGTATTTAGTAAAGGCTTATTTTCAATGGAGGAGGAACTGTTGTAGTTAGAAATAACTAAATGGGCTCCGAAACCACTTATTTTATCTTTAATCTCTTTCTGAAATCCATTGACAATACTCAAAGAAATAGTCATTAATGCTATTCCTAAAGCAATAGCAATTATAGAAATTTTAATAATTGGCCCAGAGAAACTGTTCTTGTCTCTCTTTATTATTTTCTTTGCAAAAAAGAATTCAAATTTCAAACCGTGGATTCAATGTTATTTGGTAAAAGTAGTCATCAATATGAACTTTAAGATATATCTATACACAATTTTAACCTTTACGTTAATTGCACTTCTCAGCTGCGAAAATGCTAACTATTCTCAAAATTCAGCAGAATCTATAGATACTTTTGAATTGAATGAAATTATTGTTGGAGCAGAGCGTCTAGAGGAGTATATCTACTTGGTAAGGGATAAAAAAGTCGCTATTGTTGCTAACCATGCTTCCACTATAAAAGATGTCCACATAGTGGATCACTTTCTATCAGAAGGAGTAGATGTTATAAAGGTTTTTTCTCCAGAGCATGGATTTAGAGGAGATGCGGATGCAGGGGAAAAAGTAAAATCTGAAATTGATGCCAAAACCAAGCTGCCTATTATCTCTCTCTATGGAGACAATAAGAAACCAAAAAAAGAGCAATTGGATAATGTTGAATTAATCGTTTTCGATTTGCAAGACGTTGGAGTAAGGTTTTACACCTATATATCTACATTACATTATGTTATTGAAGCAGCTGCTGAGCTAGGAATTCCTTTAATTGTTTTAGATAGGCCTAATCCTAATGCACATTATATAGATGGTCCTATATTGAAAGAAGGCTTTGAGTCATTCGTAGGATTGCATCCAATACCTGTTGTTTATGGTTTAACGATTGGAGAATTGGCAGTTATGATAAATGAAGAAGGTTGGATAAACACTACTAAAAAATGTAATTTAAAAATAATTTCTTGTCTGAATTATAACCATCAAAGAGAGTATGTTTTACCGATTTCTCCTTCTCCTAATTTGCCCAATCAGGAGTCTATTTATTTATATCCTTCTTTATGCTTTTTTGAAGGAACTGCAATTAGCGTAGGTAGGGGTACGGATTTGCCATTTCAGCAAATTGGTTCGCCAGATCTAAAAGGGGAATATGATTATTATTTTGTCCCAAAACCTTCGAAAGGAGCAAAAAATCCAAAATGGAATGGTAAGAAATGTTATGGCTTAAATTTGGAGAATTTGGACGCAGTTAGAGAAGATAAATTGAATTTGAATTACTTAATTGAATTCTATAATAAGTCTGCCTCAAGAGATGATTTTTTTAATAGTTTCTTCAAACTTCTAGCAGGCCAAAATGATTTAAGACAGGCAATTGAAAAAGGGGATTCTGCAATGGAGATAGCAAAGAGTTGGGATAGAGAAAAAGAAGCTTATTTAAAACTCAGGTCTAAATATTTAATTTATGAAGATTAATTGAAAGAAACGCCTGCTATTTGCTAGCCATGGACTTTTTTAGCACAAATATTTCGCTCTTATTAAATCTATCACAATTGGTAAAAAACTTCATTATTTCGCATTGAATTTTTGGGTCTAATTTTTCAAAATTAAAATCAGCAATATGGTGTAAAATATATTTTCTATCCTCTTCGATGTTTTCGCTATAACCTAAATAGGATGGTATTTCACATTGCACAGCCATTCTCAAAAATCTCACTTCTACATTCTTTGGATCTAAACTAATAGCCTTATTTAAAGTTGAACTACTCTGTCTTAAATAGTTCATTTTTTTAAAGACATTCCAGGTTGTTTTGGTCAGTACGGCTTCAAGAGCACCTTTGTATGCAAGAAGAAGAGCATCCTTTTCTTGCATATTTTCGTAATCTTCTTCATAAAGAGCAAGAGCAATATCTGTATTTCTTAAGGCTTCGAAATATCTATCCCTTACGTCTTCGTAATTATTTGCGGAACTACCATCATTAAAAGAGATATGAAATAGAAGTACAAGCGAGATTAAAAAACTCATAGAAGTCAAAAGTATGTAATTCTAAACAAAGCTAAATTTTAAAACTTCGGGCATGGAATTCTCATGAATCTAGACCTTCTTCTTTTGGATTTAGGGTATTCAAGAATTAAACTTATTTCATGAGCTCCGGCAGTGTTTCCTGCTAATCTTGAAATCGTGATATCGTAAGAATATGCAAAACTAATTCTATCCCAATTAAAGCCAGCCATTATCATAATCGCATCGTAATTTGGTAGAGGACTTTCATTGTCTTTCACAGGAAGTCCTCTATACCATAGACCAACAACAAATGGCTCTACTTTATAATAGGCACCAATATCTAGCTGATCCCATTTCTGTTGTGCTTTATATAAAGTAGCTAAAGTTAAAGTAGTTCCTGAGTTCCCACCTAAGTTATTGTCAATTTCAATATTATACCCTCCTTGAAAAGAAAAAGATATTGGAAGTCTAGATTCTTGATTGCCAAAAGCATTATTTGGTCTATTTAAATGATCAAATGAGAAGCCTACCCAATATTTTTCAATATGGTATAGAATTACTCCTTGGCCAAAATTTGCATAAACAATTTGATCTCTAAAATCGTTTTCAGCGGATGTTGGGGCATCATTATTTGCTATTTGATCAGGGAATATAAAATCTTCAAATTCATATCTTCTATTTTGAAAACCAGCTTTTAATCCTGCCATTAGAGCAAGTTTTCGATTTATTTGAATTTGATATGAATACAAGAAGTTAACGCTAGTATTCGTTAATCCTCCAGAACCAGCTTTGTCATTTGTAAATTGTATTCCTATTCCACTATTTAGTTCATTTAAATAATGGTCATAAGATGCAGAGTAAGAAACAAATTTTGCTGAAATACCCGGCCATTGATTTCGGTAGCTTAATGAAAATCTACCCAAGTCAACATTTCCTGTAAAAGCTGGATTATAGAGTAGTGAGTTAGCATAAAAATGTCCAAACTGGGGATCTTGAGAGTAGGAATATTTAGGTGCAAATATGCCTGTCAGGAATAATAAAATAGCTATTTTAAAAATTCTTCTCATTAACGCAGTAATGTTATGTCTCCAACTTTTGTGGCTTTTTGGCCATTAATAAACTCAATTTCTAATTTATATACATAAACATCTGATGGACTAAGTTGATCCCTATAATAACCATCCCATCCAATATTTAAATCTTTACTTTCAAAAATCAACTCACCCCATCGATTAAAAATCATCAGGTGATACTTCTCTACATATTCCACAAAAGGGAAGAATACATAATTGGAAGGATTGTTTGGATCATATCTACCACCATTAGAACCATTTGGGTTCGGTGTGAAAACATTAGGTATTTTTATATCATATACAGGGTCTATTGTAAAGGTAATTAAACCGGTATCCTTGCAATTGTAGATGTTTTCTTTAATTAGTTGAATTTGATAAGATCCTGTGTCTCCATAGGTGTGAATTGGATTTTCAATTTGGGAAGAATCTCCATCACCAAAAAACCAAACCCATCGAATAGCATCTAAAAAGTTACTACTCAGATTTACTATTGGATTATTAATGTCTGCTCTTTCAGGAGTTGCAAATATTTCACTGTTTGGTTTAGGTCTTACAATTACTTGATAGTTTCCATTAAAATCAATTGCACAACCATCGGGGTTTCTTACTGTAAGGCCTACTTGATATGTACCTGGATCTCTATAGATTTTTGTAGGATTTGCTTGATTGGAAGATGTGCCATCTCCAAATGTCCAAGTATGAATAAATGGCACGGATGTTCCATTTGTAAAACTTACTCTTAAGTCTTCACAACCCTCAATTAAACTATCATTTAAGTTCAAGGGAGGGAAGTCTGAAACTTTAATTTCTATCGAACTAGAAATAGAATTATTGCAAATGTCGAATATATCTAAAGTATAAATTGTTGTTGTAGAGGGTGAAATGATATGTGGCCCCCTTCCTAAAAGCCCATTATTCCATGAGAAAAAATATGGGCCTATAGAATTAGTTGAATCAAAAATGGCTGAGATTGTCGTTGTATCACCAATACAGATATTTCCTCCAGAGCTAAGGGATAAACTAGCTTGAGAAATATCTCTAACACTAATAAGCGTTGAATCAATTTTAGTTGGACAATTATTTGCATCGGTAAGTGAAACAATATAAGTGGTATTAACTAGAGGTTGTACTGAAATAGATGGGAAATTACCTTGACCACTATTCCATGTGTATGTATAAGCTCCAGTACCTCCATTTGAAGTTGTTGATATTAATGCTGCAGTATTAATGCATATGGTGTCAGAATTTGAAATACTTAATGATAATTCAGCCGGTTCTACTATAGAATCACTTGCTGAAATTGTACAGCCATTGGCATCATTAACTGTAACTGTGTAGCTCTGATTTTCCAAATTGACAATGTCTGCTGATACTTGATTGTTACTCCAATTGTATGTGTATGGTTGTATGCCGCCATTAACTGTGGTGAATATTCTCCCATCATTAAATCCAAAGCAACTAATTGGATCGTTTCTTAGACTTAAAGTCAGGTTTGTAGGCTCTGTAACAGTAACTGTATCAATAAAAATACAATTGTTAGCATCTGTAATAGATACAAAATAAGTACCTGCTAATAGATTATTTAAAAAAGAGGTGGTGCTAGAATTTACATCATTCCAAAGGAAGGTATATGGTGAGGTTCCTCCAATTGGGTTTACACTAGCGGACCCATCATTAGCTCCAAAACAAGAAATGTTGGATGAAATGGTTGGACTTGAAATCAGTGGAAGAGGTTGTGTTATAGTAATGGAGTCGATGATATTACAAGCGTTATTGTCGGTAACAGTTAATTTATAGGTACCTGCTGACAAGTTAGTAATCGAATCTATTGCAGAATTATTAGGGTCATCCCATAAATAGGTATAAGGTGAGGTTCCTCCATTTACAAAAGATCTAGCAATTCCATCGCTTAAACCACTACAACTAACATTTGTGCTCGTAATTATGTTGAGGGATAATGGGTTGGGCTGATTGACTAAAACGGTATCTATAAGTGAGCAGTTATTAGCGTCTGAAATAGTTACAAAATAAGAACCTGCCATTAGATTAGAAACATTTGATGTTGTGGTATTATTCGGATCATTCCATAAGTATGTGTATGGAACAGTTCCTCCTGTAGCTGTAACAATTGCTGCTCCATCATTTGCTCCAAAACAAGAAATATTAGTGCTTATAGCTGTACTAGAAGTTAAAACTTGGGGTTCTGTTATAGAAACTGAATCAATAATTGTACATCCATTATTGTCTGTAACAGTTAATCTATAGGTTCTTGCGGATAAATTGATAATAGAATCATTGGTAGAGTTGCTAAGGTCATCCCACTGATAAGTATATGGCGAAGTCCCTCCTGTAACAAGGGAAGAAGCGACTCCATCGCTTAAGCCACTACAACTTACATTGCTGCGGGTAATAATACTAAGGTTTAAGGGAGATGGTTGACTAATTACAACAGTGTCGATGAAGGAACAATTATTAGCATCCGTAATAGTTACATAGAATGAGCCAACAGTTAAATTATTTACACTAGATACTGCAGTATTATTTACATCATTCCAGAGATAGGTATAAGGAGAAGTGCCGCCAATAACATTAACACTGGCAGAACCATCATTAGCTCCAAAACAGGAAACATTTGAGCTAATAGTAGGACTAGAAATTAGTATTTGTGGTTCTGTAATTGTTATAGAATCAATTAAACTACAGCCATTGTTATCCGTGACAGTTAATCTATAAGTGCCAGCTCCCAAATTTGTAGCTGAATTCGTGTTTGAATTATTAGGGTCATCCCAATTGAAGGTATAAGGAGTAGTACCTCCACTAATTGTTGCAGTTGCAATTCCATCATTCAATCCATTACAAGAGACATTTGATGTTGCTGTTATACTAAGAGCTAAAGGCGAAGGGTTGTTAATAGAAAAAGTTAATACACTATCACACCCAAAAGAATTGGTTACGGTTACTGTATATGACCCTGAAGATAGGTTTGCTCTATTTGCTGTAAGAGGTCCATCATTCCAAGTAAATTGATGAGGTTGATTTCCGCCATTTACTTGAATAATTATACTGCCATCGTTTAAACCATTGCAGCTAATACCACTAACAGTGCTTAAGATAGTTGCATTAAAGTCTCTAATGTTGATTCGAACTTGATCCGTATCTGCTGCGCATACTCCAATCGTATTTCCAATTAAACTTAATTCTACAAATCCATTTAATATTTCGGGACTACTAGGCTGATAGCTAGGATTTAAAACATTTCTGTTCGGAGTAAATGTTCCACTTCCTCCTATCCATCTTCCGCCATTGGTAACGGTTACATTTCCATTTAGAAGATAAGGAAAATCATTTAAACAAACATTAGTGTCTGCACCAGCATTTGCCTCTGAAAATGCACTTACTAGCACATCAATACTATCTATTGAAGTACATCCTTTAGAATCGGTAGCAGTAACAAAATATTTTGTGCTTGCCAATGGAGATGCAATAGGATTAGCTAAGCTGCTATCATTAAGGGTATTAAAAGGAGACCAAAGAAATAGAATAGCCGTGGTTGAGGTTGGGCTACCTCCAAGGGTTAGATTTTCGTTATCGCATATCGCAGAGTTATTTCCTGCATCTATATCTGGGTCTGGATATTTAAACCGGATTCCTCTGGTGCTAGAGTTAGAGCCCGGACAGCCATTTCCCGTATTACCAATGAAGATTCTATAAGTAACTGTATCCGTACAGATATTAAATGTATCACAATAATTTAGTGCGGAAGTGCTATCAATGATCTGAAATCCAGATCCTATTGGATATTCTCTAAATATTTTATAATTCGCATCACTACCTTCGGGAAGTGGAATATCTAAGGTATTCCAGTTTAGAGCAACACAAGTATTGTTGAACGTTGGGTTGATAAATATTGTTGAAATAGTATCTGCATTTGTATACAACCATCCACTATGACAGCCAGATTGAGCTTTTATAACATAATGATAGCCTGCATCATTAGCATCTATAGATTGATCTAGGTAGGAAGTTGTAGTGTAAGATTGAATACTGTCAATTAATTGATAAGGGCCGGCTCTATTTGGTGAACGATATATTAACCATTGCTGAAATGCATTATCAGGATCTCTACTTAAATCCCAACTTAGGTTTACATCTCCATTGGATTGCACATCTGCACAATAAATATCTGGATGCTTTACTATAGTATCTGCTAAAAGGGTAATGGTAAATGACCCTATTGTTTGTCCTGCAGCCGGACAATAATCATCAAATGCTCTAAGAACAAAAAGATATGTATTTGTAGGAGAATTACATATTGGTGTGCTATTAGCAATATGCTCACAGGTTGTTTGCCACTTAAACCTGGTTGAATATCTACCTACAGCCGTATCAGGAGATGGGTAAGTTAAAGTTGCGCACGGTGGATAGTCACAACCTGTAGTTGAATCTTGATAATTTGCTCCAAAGTGTTGACCAGTTGCAAAAATAAACAGACTATCATCTTTGGGGTTTCCGGGTCTTAAAGTGTCATATACAAATACATTTAAATCAATGAAATCACCAACTCTAAATGTATCTCTGTAAAGTCCATTTCCAAAAGGTGATGGAATTTCAGGAGGTAAATTTGCACTGCAGCCTGAAGTGATAACAGTTTGTAATTCTCTGTAAACTTCTGCTATTTTTTGACCACATCGATAAGCCGAAACCTTTATTACAGAAACATATTCCCCTTGGTTGTAAGAAGTGAATGTAATTTCACCAGTCTCAGGATTTAAATAGGCGGGAACATTTCTAGAATCAAAATTGGTGTCAGGAAAAGGACTATTAAAATTATAACCCGACCCTACATCAAATGGTAATATTGCAGGGTTTATACCATCTTGAAATATACCTCCGAAAGTACAAGGTGGAGGATTACAGAATTGTCCGTCTAAAGCTCTGGCCCATTCGTAAGACAAGGAGTCTAATTCATCATCAAAGGCACTGTGATTATAGGTAAACTCGCCTCCTGCACAGATAATAGTAGATGGTTTTTGGAAAAAGTCTGGGGATGAATCGTAGCAAATATTTGCATTTTGTCCAAAATAAGCAAACATCTTCGCTCTTAAGGTAATTCCAAAGTTCTGTGGATTAACTATGTTGTCAATAGCTGCATTTCTATCTCCATAGGTCCAGGTAAATACCCAGCCATTAGGTCCGGGAACACCATTTAAAGTTACCGGATTACTTTTTAGAACATACTCTTCAATGGCACCTGGTATGTCAGGATCAGATTGTCTCAATGTAGCACAAGGACTTCCATCACATGCTGGAGTTATGTCACTTACACTAAAAAAGGTTAAAGGGATTTGCCTTTTAGTACCTAGGGCGGGGTAGTTATGAACTTCAAGTGCATGATTATTAACATTAAAGTTAACACCGTTACAATCTCTGTAGGTTTTTAGTGTAAATATATATTGACCATTAGGTTCACATGTCCAAGTGATTTCTCCACCCATAATATGGGTTCCGAAGGATTTTTTTGAAGAAAAGAGGAAAGTAAATGAAATTAAAAAAGCAAGTAGTAGTTGTTTTTTCATCAAGCTGTTAAATTAGTAAACGCTTTAATCATTTACGACTCATCATATATTGAAGTTTAAATTTTATGACTATTCATTTTGGTGCTTTGTCGATGGTATGTCTTCTTCAATCGAAAATGATTGTAGAAGGGCTTATGAAATAAGGAAAAGTTTTTGTGCCTGCCGGCTTGAATGAGCTAAAAGTAAGAAGATGAAATAAAAAAAAGAAGTATCGATAATTCGATAAAGAGCAGTAATTAAATTGAATTCAATTTATAGGATAGAATTATGATTTTATATCGAAAGTTTGAAAAAGAAAAAATGGATGATAAATAATGAAACTCCTAATACAATTCTGTAGTAGCCAAAAACTTTGAAGCCTTTTTTACTTAAATAGTTAATAAATGATTTAATAGCAATTAAAGCAACTACAAATGCAACGAGGTTTCCTAAGATTAGATAATTAATTTCTTCTTGAGTTAAAACTAATCCGGCTTCATAGTAATCGTATAGTTTTTTAGTTGTTGCTCCGAGCATTGTAGGGACTGCTAAAAAGAATGAAAACTCTGCAGCTGTTTTTCTATTTATACCTTGTGCCATTCCGCCTACTATACTAGCTCCACTTCTAGATGTGCCGGGAATCATTGCTAAGCATTGAAAAAATCCAATTTTTAAAGCAGTTAAATAGCCAATTTCGTTATGATCTGTTGGGTTTTCTGGATTTACTTCCTCATTTGCTTTGAACCAATTATCTACTTTTAATAGAATAACTCCGCCAATAATTAGCATGATTGCCACAGTTATAGGACTCTCTAGCAAATTGTCAATTACGTCATTTAATAATAAGCCTAAGAAAACGGCAGGTAAAAAGGCAATGAATAGTTTTAAATAAAAATCAACGCTTTGAAAAAATCTCTTCCAATATAAAACAACAACTGATAATATAGCCCCAAGTTGAATAACGATTGTAAAAAGTTTGGTAAAATCATCTGATGCAATTCTCATAAAAGATGAAGCAATAATCATATGGCCAGTTGAAGATACCGGAAGAAATTCTGTTATACCTTCAATAATTGCAATGATAATACTTTGGATAATTGTCATAGTAAAAAAATGCCAAATTAATATTTCTTGGACTTATTGAAAGAATTCAATTCTACTTATCATTACTATTGCCTAGCCTATGAGTATTTTTGATCTATGATAGATTGGGAAAAACTCAAAATTGAGATAAATAGTGCGAATAAAATTGTCATCCTTTCGCATAAGTCTCCAGATGGAGATTCGATAGGTTCTTCTTTAGCATTAGCAGGTTTACTAAAGGCTCATGGAAAGAATTTTCAAGTGATTACACCGGACCCTGCCCCTTCATTCTTATCCTGGCTTCTTGGTTTTGGTGAAATAATCAATGGAGAAGAAAATTTAGTTAAATGTGAGGATGAAATAAATAAGGCCGATTTACTATTTTGTTTAGACTTTAATAGTAGAGGTAGAGTAGGTAATTTAGTAAAATCTTTGGAGGGAAAAGATTCCTCGAAAATCGTAAATATAGATCATCATCAGGATCCAGAACATTTTGCAAAGTTTGAGTTTTTAGAAATAGGGGCTTCTTCCACTGCACAATTGATTTATGAATTTGCAATTCATATGAATTGGGAGGATAGTATAGATGTTGATATATCTGAATGTATTTACACAGGTATATTGACCGATACAGGGTCATTTCGATTTTCATCTACAACCTATAGAACTCATGAAATTGCGGCTAATCTTTTAAGAATTGGTGTAGATTCGTCAAAAATTTATCAATTAGTTTATGATAGTTATTCCATAGATAGGCTTAAACTATTAGGTTATTCTTTAAGTAATGGATTAAAAATATATAAAGACAAAAAGCTCGCAATTATTGCCTTAGATGCTTCAGAACTAAAAAAGTTTAATTTTAAAAAGGGAGATACTGAGGGCTTGGTAAACTATCCATTAAGTATTAAAGACATAGATTATTCAATTCTTCTTACTGAAAAGGAAGGAAGCGTAAGAATGTCATTTAGATCAAAAGGAAATAAGGCAGTTAATGAGTTTGCTAAAAACTATTTTAATGGCGGAGGTCATATTAACGCTGCCGGTGGATTAAGTGATTTGAGCGTTTCTGAAACAATAGAAAAATTAGAATCTTTAATAGATAAGTTATAATAAATGAGGTTTACACTATGGATACTTTTATTCTTGGTTTTTTCTTGCAGTCCAGTTGAAAAGCCAAAAGAAACTGCACTCTCTAAGTCAAAATATAAAGAGAAAATGATTGAGTCTCACAAGGCTTATTTGCTTAAAGAGAAAGAAAAGATCAATGATTTTATTTTAAGCACTGGATTGGACTTTGAGCAAAGTCAAACAGGCTTGCGTTATCATGTTTACTCTAATGGTAGCAATGATTCTATTCAAATAGGTGAGATAGCAGTGGTAGATTATGTTTTAACATTGTTAAATGGTGATACTGCCTACACTACCTTAGATTCAAAACCCCAACAGTTTATTGTGGAATTAGATAATGTTGAAAATGGTTTACATGAAGGAATTCAAAAAATGGCAGTTGGAGATTCAAGTATATTAATTCTTCCTGCTCATTTAGGATATGGTGTTACAGGTGACCAATCTCAAATACCATCTCAATCTATTTTAGTGTATTACTTAAAATTTCTTACTAAAATAGAGTGAAAGCATTTGTCTTGATCTATATTTTATTCCTTGCGTTTCTGGTCTCTTGTTCAGAGGCGAAAGAAAAATACAAGGTCTTTTCTGAGGATTTGAGTTATAGGTATCTGCAGATTGGAGAGGAAGGAGGAATTCTTGACAAAAGCACAATACTTTTGAATTTATGCGTAACAGATCAAAGAGGAGACACAATTCATTATGTTCCTGATTTTCCTTATTTAATTCAGATTAAGAATCATCCTTTAGATTCATTGTGGAAGAGTCTTTCTGTTGGTGATAGTATTAGTGTTTTAATGGAGCGTTCTCTATTGAATTCTTATATAGAATTATACGAACCAATGAAAGTAGATAGTGGTATGATCTATTTGCATGCAAGAATTATTGAATCTATACCATCATATCGAAGTCAACAAAGAATAAAAGAACTTTTATCATTTAAAGAAATAAAGGAGCAAGAAAAGCTGAATAAATTTTTAAAAAATTATCCAGATAGTTTAGAATATATAGATGGGGTGTATCGAAATGTTACAGTCAAAACCGAGGGAATTCCTTTGCATTTTGGAGATCAATTGACTATATCTTATTCAGGAAGATTTTTAAACGGTTATGTCTTTGATTCAACAATAGATAAGGATTTAACCCCTACTTTTACCTACGGTAAAGACTTACAACTATTAGAAGGTATTCAAAAGGGATTAATTGGCTTAAAGGAGGGGGAGACAGTTAAAATAATATTACCTTCGCGCCACGCTTTTGGGGAGAATGGCTCATTAGCTGGAATAGTACCACCATTCACAACAGTAATCTTTGATATTAATATTTTAAAAGTTAGTAATTAAAAATGAGAAAGTTATTTTTTGCAGTTGGTGCAATACTTATTGGTTCAGTACTAAGTTCTTGTGGACAAAAAGAAACAAGTGCTTTTCCTGGATATGAGATGAAAGAAGAAGGTTTATATGTAAAATACCTTAGTGAAAATGCAGAAGGAAGATCTGTTCAGCTTGGAGATGTGTTAACTTTAAAGATGAAGTATACCACGCAAGACGATTCCGTTTTATTTGAATCTCAGCCAGGTCAACCTCCAGTTCAAATTCAAGCAGATTCTGGAAAGTTTGAAGGAGATTTTATGGGTGCCTTTATTGGTATGCATGAAGGGGATAGCGTTTCAATTATTGTTAATGCAGATACGTTCTTTATAAAAACTGCAGGCTTGCCAGAATCTCCTGCCTTTGTAGATTCAGCTAGTGTACTTTATTTTACAGTAAAAATAGACGCTGTACAGTCTATGGAAGAAATGCAGCAGGCACAAGCAAATAAAGATGCAGAATTAGCGACAGAAGAAAATTCTAAATTGCAAGCATATCTTACTGAGAACAACATTACTACTCAGCCAAATCCTAGTGGATTAATATTTATTTCTAGAACAAAAGGTAGTGGTAAGAGCGCTGAAGCTGGTAAAAAAGTTAAAGTAAACTATTCAGGTAGACTTTTAGATGGTACTTACTTTGATACCAGTGTTGAAGAAGTTGCTAGAGAAAATGGAATCTTTGATGAAAGAAGAGGATATCAACCATTTGAATTTAATCTTGGACAAGGCCAAGTAATTCAAGGTTGGGATGAAGGTATAGCAATGTTAAAAGAAGGTGGAAAAGCTACTTTGATAATTCCTTCTAATTTGGCTTATGGAGCAAATCCAAGGCCGGGTGGTCCTATCAAACCTTTTTCTACTTTGATATTTGAAGTTGAGTTATTAGAGGTACTGGATTAATAAAAATTAAATTGAAAAAAAGCCACGCATTGCGTGGCTTTTTTTTGAATAAAGAAAATTGAAGTAATATTTTATACATTGCTTTTAAAGCAATAGGATAATAAATTTGTATAATTCAAAAATTAGGTAGAATTTTCCTTAACTCTTTAAGTCGAAATGGATAGATATGACTTGTGCGTGATAGGTGGTGGACCTGCAGGATATGCTGCAGCTATGAGGGCTATTGACTTTGGAAAGAAGGTCCTTTTGGTTGAAAAGGCTAAACTCGGAGGTTACGGCATTTATGATGGAGCTCTTGCTTCAAAGACCATGTGGGAGCTTTCCAATAAAATAAAAACAGTTAAGGAAGAAATAGGAGAAGACAAAAGAATCGATCTTTCTTTTTCTAAGGTTAAAGAGATAATAGATGAAGCATTATTTGAAAGAAAATTTCAACTTTCTTGTCATCTGAGAATTATCCATGCTGAAACGAATCTAATTAATTACGAAAAAGGGAAAGCTAGTTTTGTAAATGATAAAGAAATTCTTATCACTAAAGAGAATGGCACTTCGTTTACAATCTATGCCGAAAATACTATTATCGCAACTGGAAGTAGCCCAAGAAAGTTAGACAGTATAAAGGTTGACGAAAAAGTTATTCTCACTTCTGATGGAATCCTACACTTAGATGAATTTCCAAAGAGCCTTGTAATATTGGGGGCTGGAGTTATTGGTTGTGAATTTGCAACCATGTTCTCAAACTTCGGGCAAACCAAAGTATATCTTATTGATAAGGCCGAAAGGATATTGCCATTTGAGGATCAAGATGTTGCGGATTTAGTTGCCTCTAATCTAGAAGAGAATGGCGTTGTAATCCATAGAGGAGCACAACTGGTGCGTATGGATCATTTAGGAGATAAGGTAGAGTATGAAATAGAGAATGCAGATGGCAGCAGAGAGGTTATTCAAGCAGAAAAAGCTATGCTTTCTATTGGGAGGGTTCCTAATATAAAAGACCTAAATCTTGAGAATGCTAATGTACAAATGAGCAAAAGAGGTGTTCATATTGGAGATGAAGATACCAGAACAAATGTTCCTAATATTTATGCAGTTGGAGATGTCTCGGGGCATTTAGCATTAGTAAATGTGGGAGAAAGAGAAGCAAGACATGCTGTAGTGAAAATGTTTGCAGATTTCCCTGTAATGCCAATTCATTATGAAAACATCTCTACAATTATGTTCTTAAGTCCTGAAGTTGCAGCTGTTGGTATTAATGAGCAAAAAGCAGCAGAATTAAATATTCCAATTAGAGTATCTAAAGTAGATTATTCTACCATTGCAAGAGCAATAGCAATGAGAAAAACGAAAGGGTTTTTTAAGATAATCGTTTCAGATGATGATGATATGAAGGTTCTGGGTATGCGAGCTATTGGCGAGCATGCTTCAAGTGCAATTCAATCCGTGTCTCTTTTAATGTATATGAATAAAGGTATTGATGAGTTGGCGCATATGATTCATCCACATCCATCTATTGTAGAGGGTGTACAAGAATGTGTAAGGATGCTTTTGGGTAAGTCGGTATACAAATCATCAATTTTTAAAGATAAATTGAAGTGCTATAGAAGAACTGTAGATGGAGAAATACTACCTCTGCATACCATCAAACCTATAGGAGAAGGTGCGGATCAAGACTCTTCAATAAATAGAGATAAAATAAGGGAGTTTAACAAGGCTAGTATGCGCTAGTTTATGGCCTAAAGGCAGGATTATTAACAAAACTGCTATCCGTAATTGACTTTAAGAAAGCAACCAAATCTGTTCTCTCTTGAGAATTTAAAACTCTTGGCTTAAGCATAAACCCATCAATATTGGGCGAATTTGTTTGAATGCTATCTATGTAGAAATCAACTACTTGTTCTAAAGTATTAAATCTACCATCATGCATATAAGGCGCAGTAAATACTAAATTTCTTAAAGAAGGAGTTTTAAACTTACCTAAATCAGAAGGGTTTTTTGTAGCTGCCGCCAGACCTGAGTCTGGATTAGCATCTAAGCCATTATTTCTATAACCAAAATCTGTCCATAATGGATTTGCTTGAGAACCTCCAAGACCTAAACCATGGCAATGAGAGCAATCACCCTTGAATTCATCTATATAAATTTGATATCCTCTTAGCTCTTGCGCCGTTAATCGCTGACCTGTGTATGGTAGATTTAATTGTGATTTCAACTCATTATCTGCTCTACTTTCACCACTTATTAAGGTTCTTTGAAATTGAGCTAATGCTTTTATGATTTTTGTTGAATCAATATCTATTGATCCGAAAGCTCTCCCAAACATCATGGGATATTGAGGATCTTGGCTTAACTTAATTGCTACATTTCTCCAGTCTTCTCCCATTTCTATTGGATCTTTAACAGGCAAAAGTGCTTGCTTTTCTAGTGATGCAGCTACTCCATCCCAATTAAATGTATTGGGATGTGATCCTAAACTATTGAAAGCCAAATTGAATAGAGGCATTGCATTTTTGCGACTAGGCTGTCCATTGAATCCAGGACTAAATGCAAGACCAAAATCATTGAATGATTGTTCAGGGTGATGACAAGAAGCACAGGAAACACTATTGTTTTTTGATAGCTTTCTTTCAAAAAATAACTTTTTACCAAGCGCTATACCTTCAACAGTTAAAGGATTAGAATCTGGAATAAATGGTGGGGGTATAAGTATAAAATGGGCTGGTAAAACAAGGTTAAATGGCGTAGGGTCTCCAAAAGTAGTTGTATCGGATGGTTTTGGTTTCGTTATAATATCAGAATTATCGTCTTCTCGGCAAGCGGCCAAGAAGACGATAATAATCAAAATATGTTTCCAATTAAATCTCATTAGTTGATACTAACACTAAACACAGTAGGTCCGTTTAAGTTTAATTTTCTTTGGGCATCATATACAGGCATTATTGGAGCGTTGTATACATTGAAGTCCCAAGTGTAAGGATTCTCATACCACTGCAAAATATCCATATTTATTTCAAAAGAAAAGTCTCCATCAATTGTAATAGCTGAATTCTCAGGATTAGCTACAAAATGATTGTCCTCAAATGTAGTAGGTGTTACTGTATTATTTCTTGCAGTTCCCATATGAGTTGCAAAAAATTTATCCTTTACTCCAGAAGAATCATACATGCCCTCTAGTTGCATGTAGTGGTATCCTCCACCTAGCATTCCAGGCCATCCCCAATTGGCAGCATTCAGATCAGCATAAATACTTTGGTTATCAATTCTGTCGAAACCAAATTTAAACCTTATAGAAGTGTATTCTCCTTCTGGAACTTGAGTATCTGGTGCATAAGTAAAGGTAGACGGCTGCGTAGCATCCACCAACTGATAACCATCAATAGTAAAACAACTTCCATCTGCTTTATGAAAAGAAATGTCTGAGATAAGATATCTTAGTCTGCTCACATTAAAAGACTGATTGTTTGCATTTTGATAAGGTTTATCCGTAGTATTCATCTGCAAAGTATCACTACCCACCAAATGATTGAATTTAATGGTTGCATTATATTTCTTTACTTCTTTTTCTACAATTCTAGTTTCTACCCTTACATCATCATCGTCATCTTCACAGGCGCTAAAGGAGATGATAAAAGCAGATAAAACTGCTAAGCTTAATAATTTTCTAAAATTTTTCATAATAATTGTTGGTTTAAAAATAATAAGTTAAATCAATTGTTACTCTATTTGAATTTTGCAATTGACTGTCATTTAAGTTTTGTTTAATTGGTTTAAAATACGTTGCCCCGAAGGCAACATTTTTTATATATACTTTATTTCCTACGTTTAAAAATACTGCTGTTCCTCCAGAGTTAATGTAACTTTCATTACTTAACTGATCTCTCTTACTAAATTCATAAGCTGTACCTATATTAGGAGCGAAGCTAAATTTTGGCAATTTGAACATGGCAAAAATACTTGCATTTGCATTTAGACGGTTTGCAAACCTAAATTGGTTGCTATTTGTCGTATTTATTCGATAGCTTGCATTAGTGGCTAAGCCTAGCTTTTTATATCGAACTAAGTATTCAACTAGAATTAAAAAGTCTACACTTCCTGTACCTGGCTGCAAGTGCGGATCTAGTTCTTTATAAGGAGAACCATAGTATATATTGTCTTTTATTGACCTAGAAGGTACAACAGTATAAGAATCATTAAAAGAGCCTGTAGGTATCTTAACTCCTCCACCTATTAGCAATCTGTTGATGAATTTGCTACTATCTGTTACTAGTGTATTTTTTACTAGATACTTTATAATAGCAGTCGCATCACCAATTCCTCCAATGGTATAAATGGTACTATCATCCTCCACATATTTATTGTCTGAGAATGACATGCTTAAATTTAGCATCCATTTCTGACCAACAAAGAAGTTTGACCAAACATCTACTGTCCTATATAATTCTTGTTGCTTTAACGTTTCTAATATCACGGGGTTATTTGCCGCGTGTTTATTGTTGTTGTTTTGAGTCTGAAATAAATTGGATTCATGTTCAAATAATCTACTTCTATAATTCATTCCAAATGAATTTTTTAAATCATTTGGCTCTAAATTCAAATAAATACTGCATAAATCACAGGCATAAACCGAATGGAATGCCATTATAAGACTCAAAACAAGCAATATTTTTTTCATAAATAGCTTGTTGAGTTATTAATAATATGGAATACTAACTCAATTTTGGGGGAGGACCTAATATATTTGGATTAGCTAATGGAAGTTGGAATACTAGTTCAAAGTATTTTAAATCGGATTTAAATAAAGGAGAAAATTGGATTTTTTTGAAATTAATTTCTATAGAGGTAAATGGATTTTCATCCACCCACTTTGGTGATTTCTTGTCGTCTTCTCCTTCGGCCTTTTTTATTTGGCTTTTCAAATGACATTTTCCATCGCATTGAAATTTAGTCTCCTCTTTATTAATACAAAATAGTTCAATAATTTCACTTTTGTTGACTATATAGTTTCCTAATATAAACGTACTTATGAAGCTATTAAAAGCTAAGACGATTATAAATAATATGGATAGAAACTTATTCAACATGACTACTAACAAAATTATACATGAAAGCTTAATTACTTACTTTTAGACGTAATAATGTTTTCAAAGTTGCCTAAGCGTTTATATATTATTTTAGGGCCTACAGCAAGTGGTAAAACGGAGCTTGCCTGTAGCTTGGCCAAAAAAATTAACGGAGAAATTATTAGTGCTGATAGTCGTCAGGTATATCGAGGAATGGATATTGGAACAGGTAAGGATATTGATGAATACAAGCTTGAGGATATTCAAATTCCTTATCACCTCATTGATATTAAAAGTCCATTAGAAGATTTTAATCTATTTGAATTTCAAAAGGAGTTTTATAGAGCCTTAAATCATATTTGGCATAGAGAGAAAAATGCCATTTTGTGTGGTGGTAGTGGAATGTATTTAGATAGTGCTATTTCTCCCTTTGAACTCTTAGAAGTGCCATACAATAGTAAATTAAGAAAGGAGCTAGAGAGTAAGAATTTAAATGAATTGGGAGCTATTTTGGCGGAAGAAAAAGAGAAACTTCATAATGACACAGACACATTAGATAGAGAAAGAGCTATAAGGGCAATTGAAATTGCAAAATATGAGAAGATTAAAAACAAAAGAAAATCTATCGTAGAGGATTTTATTGTTTTTGGTATAAAGATGGATCGTGAAAAGTTAAGAGAAAGAATTGCAATCAGATTAGATTCTAGATTAGAAAATGGAATGATTGAAGAAGTAAAAAGATTAGTAGATCAAGGGGTTTCTTACGAAAGATTGAAGTATTTTGGCTTAGAGTATAGTTTTATTAGTAGGTATCTTCAGAATGAGATTTCTTATAATGAAATGAGAGAAAAATTGCTGCAAGCCATTAGAAGGTTCGCGAAAAAACAAATGACATGGTATAGGAGAATGGAAAAGAATGGCACTCAGATTAATTGGATTGATGCTGAACTGTCTTTAGAAAAAAAAATAGCTTTAATTATGGATATTTCAAATGGAAAAGTTTCAAGTATATAAATCTTCAGCAGGATCTGGGAAAACTTTTACTTTGGTTAAGGAGTATTTGAAATGGTGCTTTAAAACAAGCAACTCTTTTTATTATTCTCGCATTTTAGCAATAACTTTTACCAATAAAGCTACCCTAGAAATGAAAGACCGGGTTGTTGAAACTCTTCTAAATGCTATTAGTAAAGAGAAGGGTTTAAATCATCTCAACCAAGCGATACTAGAGGAGTTAGATATTTCAGAAGAAGACTTAAGAAAGTTAAGTAAAGATTTACTCTCAAATTTATTACACAACTACGGAGACTTTTCTATTAGCACCATTGATAAGTTTTCTCACAAGTTGGTAAGAACCTTTGCACATGACTTGAAAATTCCATTGAACTTCAAAGTGGAATTAGATTTAAAGGAAGTGCTTCAAACTGTTGTTAGTTCCTTCATTTCAACTATAGGGAATAAGAGTAATTATGATCAATGGATCTATAACTTCTCTTTTGATAAATTAGAGGACAACAAAAGTTGGAAGGTCGAAAATGAGCTAATCGGTTTAATGAGCAGTCTTTTAGAAGAGAGGAATAGAAGATTTTTACAAGATCTACTAATTGCTGATGGGGGAGAATATATTGCATTATTGAAGTATTATAAGAAGGAGAATGCTATTGTTTATGCCCAGGTAAAAGAAAATGCAGAAAAAGCTATTAAGCTTATCCAAGCTAAAGGAATAGCACCTTCTGATTTTTACCAAACTAATAAAGGACTTTACACTTATTTTAAAAATAAGACCAAAGAAGAAGAGTTTTTAGGAAGACCAAATTCATTTGTCAATAAAACTATTGAAGAAGATAATTGGGTTTCCGCTAAGCTAAAAGGATCGGAGACTGAATCAAAAATTATAGAGATTGGAAGTGAATTGAAGACTTACTTCTTCGCTATTGAAAAGCTATTAGAAGCCAATAGAAGTGAATGTATTATTAGAAATTCTTTAATAAAAAATCTATATTCCGTTGCACTTCAGCGCGAGCTTGCAAAACAGTTGGATAAGCTTAAAAAGGAAATGAATTTTATCAATATGGCTGACATCAATCATAGAATAGCGGAAGTTGTATTATCTGAACCTATGCCTTTTGTGTATGAAAGATTGGGAGAAAAATACAATCATATTATGATTGATGAATTTCAAGATACATCTCCCTTGCAATTTGCAAACCTTTTGCCTTTAATGGAGGAGGGCCTTTCAAAGGGTTTTGAAAGCATGATAGTTGGAGATGCCAAGCAGGCGATTTATCGATTTAGAGGTGGTGACTATAAGCAACTTTCAAAAATGCCTAATCTCAGTTTTCAGAATTTTAAAGAAGAAGACCTCATTAATATGAGAATGGAGTCTTTGAAGGTGAATTATAAGGAGAAACAATTAAACACTAATTATAGATCTAAGCAGAAAGTAATAGAATTCAATAACTCCATTTTTAATTATGTAAAAAACTCCTCTTTGATTAGTGATGAGACAAAAGAAATCTATAAAGAAGTAGAACAGAATTCCCATGATACAAGTAAAGAAGGCTACGTTCAATTAGATGTTCTAGATGTTAAAGACGAAGGCAAAGAAATTATTTTTGACCGTTTACTTGAGAATATAAAACAATGTTTAGAAGATGGTTATAGCTTGGATGATATCGCTATTTTGACACATAAAAATGCCCAATCTTCTGAAGTTGCTCAGTTTCTAAAAAGACATCATATTAAGGCTATTTCTTCTGAGGCTTTGCTTCTTTCTAATTCAGAGGAAATAGAGTTTCTTATGAAATTGATTGCTTTAATTTCTAATAAGCAAGATAGTATTGCACGAATTAAAGCCATTAGCTATTTAGCAGCAAAAAGATCCAAAGACTTGTTAGAGTTGCACTCTGAATTTGAAAACTTTGAAAAGCTAAATAGTTATCTTATTAGAGAGTTTAATTTAAACCTGAGTCACCTTAATAATCTTCCATTAGTTCATTTAGTGGAAAGTCTAATTAGAAGTTTAAATTTAGATATAGAATACGATCCTTACTTACAGTTTTTCCAGGACATTGTATATGATTTTAGCAAAAAAGAAGGAAATGATATTGGTTTGTTTTTAGAATATTGGGAGGATAAATCCTACAAGTTTTCTCTTGATATTCCTTCAAATAATGATGCTGTCAATTTAATGACTGTGCACCGTTCGAAAGGTTTAGAATTTAAAGTTGTCTTTTTCCCTTTTTCAAATATTTCAAAAGGCTACCACACAGAATTGAAATGGATAGAAGAGTTGCCGCAAAATAATACTAAAGCAAAAGTTGGGGTAATTGGGGTAAATAAAGATTTGCTAGATACTACTTTAGCGAATTTAAAGGAAGAAGAAGATCAAGGGGAAGAGGCTGATTTGATGAATAGGATTTATGTTGCTTTCACAAGAGCATCAGAAAGGTTATACATTCAATGCGAAAGTAAAACACCAAAAAAAGATTCTGATTTAAAACTATCTCTCGATAATTTATTCTATGCTTTCATAAAAAACACAAGTTTTTTAAATCAGCAATCGGAAGTGTTATATACTTATGGGGATAGGAAAATAAAGGTAGTAGAAAAAGAAGAAGAAAAAAGCGAGGATTCAATGAAAGAGATAGAATATATATCACGTGCAACCTATGAAGATTTAGAATTCGCTATGGAGACAGATTTAACTCCAAATGAATCTGTAGAAAAAGGGAATATTATTCATGAAATCTTCTACAAGATGAATAATACTGAAGATTTAAATGCTTCTATAAAGAAGGTTAAAGAGGCTTTTCCTTCTTATACAGATTGGAAAGCCATAGAAGATGAATTGAATTTGTTGGTAGCTCAAGACTTATTCAAAAGTATTTTTAATGCGTCGGGAAGCGTATTTAAAGAGAAGGATATTCTAGATGAAGATGGGAATGTTTTTAGACCGGATAGGGTGATAGAGAAAGAAGATAAAAATATTATACTAGACTTTAAAACGGGGATAAAGAATAATGCACATAGATTGCAAGTAGAGAAGTATAGCCAATTATTGAAATCAATATCCAATAAAAAAGTTGAGGCTTATTTAGTTTACACAGAAGACCTGCAAATAGAAAAAGTAGCTTAACGCAATAGACTGATATTCCCCTTTTTACTTATAACTTCTTCCCCAAACGTTAGAGCTTCAACGGTGTATACATAAGTTTCGATGTTCTGAGGAACTCCTTTATACTTGCCGTCCCATCCTTTACTAAAATCGTTAGACTCAAATACTAATTCACCAAATCTATTATAAATTTTAAAAGCGATTAGTTCCTTTAACCCCCAACCTTTTGCGAAAATAACATCATTTTTACCATCGTTATTTGGGCTAAATGCTGTTGGCACATCTAAACTGTAAACCTCCTTAACTTCTATTCTTACTTGATAGGTTGTATCAAAACAACCATTGATGTCTGTAACACTTACTGTGTAAGTTATACTCTTTAAAGGTTGCATGGTAGGATTTGGACAATCTGAACAGCTTAACCAATCAGTTGGAGACCAACTGTAATTAAATCCCTCGAATCCTGTGTAGTAGTTTACATTAAGCTTCTCTCCTATAAAAAGACTAGTGTCAATATTGTTGTTCCAAATAGGTTTAGGGATTACTTCTAAATTTATAAAAGCAGTATCGTAACAATCAAACTGGTTTCTTACTTCAACAGAATATCTAATGCTACTATCTGGGAATGCTTTCACTTGAGCTAAGTTATTCGAATTTAAAAATAGGTTTGGGAACCAATTATAAGCTATTCCTCCACTAGCATTTAAAATAGCAGTATCTCCTAGACAAATAGGCCCATTTGGTAGAATGCTAGCTATAGGACTTGGGTTTACAACGATGCTCTTCTGACTAACATCCTGACATCCTATATTAGAATTTACGCTTAGCTGAATGGTATAATTACCTGCTTGATTGTATACATAATTCGTGTTAAAATCTTGCGAGTTTGAATTCCCATCACCAAAATCCCAAATAAAGCTATTTTGGCCTTGACTTAAGTTGGTTAGTTGTAAATTGAAAGGAGTACAACCAATAGTGTCACTCATTGCAAACTTAGAAATTACATTTTCAATATAGATGGAGTCTCCTTTTACAGTTACCTGACAATTACCCGTAGAATCTATTAATCTTATAGAAGGGGTGATGAATCCGGTTGTGTCAGTATATTGATGAATTGTGGGGCTGTTTGTTGAACTTGAACCATCTCCAAATGCCCACCTAAAATTATCTACTCCACTTTGATTAACTATACGGAAAGATATGGGTTCGTTTAAGCAAGCGCTATCTTTATCAAATACAATGGTAGCTATAGGTCCGGTTATTTGAATGTAATCATTTAAAAGAGCGGTATCTGCGCAACCATTCTGGGTTTCAACAATTAATTGAATGTCAAAATTTCCTGGAGATGTAAAGTTTTTAAAAGGATCTTGTAATTGAATTTCTTCGCCATTCCCTAAATCCCATTTCCATCTATTAATAGGACCCAATGAAGTATCTGTAAAATTTACTCCTAAAGGATAACAGCTTGCCGAAGTAGTGTCTGCAAAAAATCCTGCTTTAGGGATTTCTTCAACATTCACAATATATCTTGAAAGAGAGTCCCTGCAACCGTTCTCGTCTTCTGCAACTAATTTAACGGGAAAACCTCCTGAGATGGAATAAATATGAGAAACGAATTGGTCATTAGAAGCTAAGGAACTGCCATCGCCAAAATACCAAGTGCTGTTTATATTTAAGCCAGTTGATCTGTTAATAAAAGTGATTGTATCCTCTTCACAAATGTTTAGATTGCTTGTGCTTGCAAAATCTACTTTTAAAGCGGCCGAATTTAAATAGTTTACAAAGGTAGTATCTGAAGTACACCCAATAGTATCTGTTATTCTAAGTCTAACATTAAACCTACCAAGCTGAGAAATTGTTACTCTGGGGTTTTGGTCTCTTAAGGTGTCATTTGGGTTTGAAGAAATAAACCACTCCCAATTTTCAATCCCTGCTTGGAAGGAAGAGGTGTCTGTAAACTGTATAGTATAAGGCAAACAACCACCTCGGATATCACTAGTGAAGCCAGCTTTAGGATTAGAAACCATTACAGATACGGTAACGGTATCGTAGCACCCTGGCCGTTCTGTTAAAACAAGCATTACTTCATTGATCCCTTCTTTAAATATATTTGTTGAGATGGTGGAGTCTAATGCGGAGCTAAGATAGCTGCCATTTAAATACCAATCATAAGAGGGGTAAAACAAGGTGTTGTTGAAATAGATTCTTATACTATCTCCCTTGCAATATTCTTTTGGAAAAGGTAAATCATTTGGTTTGCTCCTAGGGATTAAATCAATGTTAAAAGCCATCGTATCTGGTCTACAGCCATTGGTGTCGTTTAATGTAATTAAGTTGACATTATATCTAGCTCCACTTGGGTATAAATGGGTTGGATTCTCATTGATAGAGTCAATGGGACTGTTATCACCAAAATCCCAATAAAAGCGAGTAACTCCTCGCATATCACCTGTAAATTGAACATTTAGAGGGTTTATACAATCGAAAGTGGCATAAGGAAAAGACATGGGACCTTTTACATAAAAGGTATCCTCAAACCCAACGGTATCGCAGCCGATACCAACTTTTACATTGACAAAATACATGCCTGTGTCTCTATAGAAATTAAAATATCCTGTATTGATGACATCTTCCACATAGGAATTTTTGCTAGCATTTCTGGAGTAGATGCCAAATTCGTAAACATTGCCAATGCTACTATCCATTTGAATGGTTAACGTATCTCCTTGGCAAACAGTATCTGGGAAAATGCTATAGCTTGGGTCTTCTTTTACAGCAGCAATTACCTCCAATGTATCAAATGCTGTACAACCTAAATCATTGGAAACCGATATAGTTATTGTATTAAAAGAAACGGTGTCAAATAATTGGTCAGGGGGAGTTTTCTGGCTGTAGGTATTTCCGTTTCCAAAATTCCATCGCCATGTAATTGGTATTCCGGGTCCACTTGAAGTATCCTTAAAAGATAAGGTAAAAGGCAGACAACCTATAAACCCATCTAAACTATCATTAACCAATATCTTGGTTTCAAAAGGTTGTATTAGTCTTGAATTTATAGCAGTATCCTTGCATCCATTTGGACTTGTAACAATAAGTGTGTCTTTATAACTACCTCTGTTTTTATGATTGAAGGATGGATTCGGAACTGAAAAATTGTAAAGGGTGTCTTGTAAAAGACTGCCTTTGGCCCAAATTCTCCAATCGTAATTGGCAGCATTAAAAGAAGAATCACTAAATCCAACAGTATCATCTAAGATACAGGTGGTGTCAGGTGAGGTGCCAAAATTTGCAATTACTTTTTCAATGATAATGGTATCTGTTTTAGTATCCAAACAGCCGGTTCCTGATGCATTGAAGGTTATAATGTAAGTACCTGAATCCTGAAAACGATGAACAGGATTTCTTTCAAAACTGATTGGAGTGCCATCACCAAAATTCCATGTTACTGTATTTGCACCTGAAGATAAATCTGTAAACAGTATTGGCTCATTTAAACAGCCGATGGTTTTTGATTTACTGAAATCAGCGTTTATAGGAGCAAGTTCTACATAATTTTGCTTTAATTCTCTTACTGTGCAGTTTCCATCGGAAACGCTAAGCTCTACATCATATACACCAAAGTTTACATAAGTATGACTAGGATTGGTTTGTGTTGAAAAATTTCCATCACCAAAGTCCCAATTATAAGTAAGGTTGTTTCCAATTGAATTATTTTGAAAGTTGACAGTATAAGGTGCAACACAAGAGACTGTTTGGTTTGTAGCAGAAAAAGAAGCTGTTGGTGGAATGGTCACTTTAACGGTATCTGTGCTTCTAAAGGCGTCTCCACATCCAAATTCGTCAATTACTTGAAGGTTGGGAACATAAGAACCACCAACCCTGTAAGGATGGGTTGGATTTGCTTGGCTCCCTGGTTGACTGCCATCACCAAAATCCCAGATATAAGTTCTTATAGAAGTATCTCCAATGGTTGAATTGTCCGTAAAGTTAACATTCAATATAGGGCATCCATTTTTAGGATTGAAGGTAAAGTCGGCAGTGGGGTTTCTATAAACTTTGATGTACGCAGTCTTTGTTTCTGTATCTGTATTGGTTCCATCACTAACGGTTAAAGAAACTGTAAATCTCCCTTGGATTATATAATTTTCAAATGGATTTCTTAAAGTTGAGGTGTTCCCATTGCCAAAGTTCCAAGTCCGAGAAGTAATATTTCCGGTACTTAAATCGCTAAATTGAACGCCAATTGAGTTGCAGCCGAATAGAGTATCTGCGCTAAAATTAGCATTAACTTGAGCTGTAGCCTGCAGGTGAAAGCCAAAGAGTACTACTAGTAGGGTTAAAAATCTAAATTGTATTCGTCTATTTTTCAGAGACATATGTAACGTATAATTTCTATTATTTTTACAAAAGTGAAATTAAGGTTAAGAAAATTAATATTTCTAAGTGGATTATCATTTCTACTTTCAACTTCTATTCTAGGACAAGACGTACACTTTTCCCAAAAGTTGGCTCAAGATAGATTGAGAAATCCATCTTTAATTTCAGATTTTGATGGTAAAGTTCAAGTTTTAAGTGCATATAGACAGCAGTGGCAAGCTGTTGGAGTGCCCTTCACAACTTCTGCTTTATTTGCAACTGCCAAAATTAAATCTGCTTCTCCGGCATTATCTTATTTTATTGGAATCGATTTTAATCATGACCGAAGTGGTGACGCCAAGTTAAGCTTTGTAGATATGGGTATAAATTTTGGAGCAAATTATACTTATGAAGGCAATGTTTTTGGTTTTGGAATAGGGACTTCTGTCGTTCAAAAATCTTTTGACCAATCAGGATTAACTTTTCCTTCACAATATGATCGGTCTATTGGAGGGTTTAATTCTAACTTAGCTTCAGGAGAAGGACTTTTAGCCGAAAATATATCTTATTTTGATTTAAATTTAGGATTCAGTTGGAAAAGAAGAATTAATAGAAATTGGCAAATAACCACGGGTTTTGGATTATTGCATTTATTGCAGCCCGAAGAAAGTTTTTTAGGTCAAAACAATAAAAAAGCTATGGGACAGAGCTTCCAAATAGGAGCTGTTCATACACTTAACGAAAAATTCGATTTATTGCCTTACCTATCTTATTATCATACAGATGCTGCTTCAGAAACTATTGTTGGTTCTGCATTAAAATGGGATACCCCTTACTTAGGACCTATTGAAGCATTATCTCCATTTCTATTTGTAAGAACAGGTATAGGTCGCAAAACAGATGCTGCCATTATTGGAACAAATTTTTATGTCTCTAATTTTAATGTCGGGGTTTCTTATGATATTAACATCTCAGACCTTGAGCTTGCTTCCAATTATAGAGGTGGCTTAGAGTTAAGTTTGGTATATACTGCTGATTACGAACGCTTATTAAAAAGAAGAATTCCTTGTGAAAGATATTAGTAGATACCTATTTATATTCATTCTTTTTTGTCCGTTTATTTCTTTTGGACAAGAGTTGAGTAGTTTTTCTAATAGGGAGTTGATTGAGCTAGCAGCCGATGCAGAATTATATAGAGATTACAGGTCGGCAGCTGAGTATTATGAAGCTTATTTAGAGAAGAAACCGTCCAAGGTAAATTATAGATATAAACTAGCAGAGAGTTATCGCTCTTCCAATCAGTATAAGAAAGCAATTGAACAATATGGAATTGTACTAGCATCCAAAAACGCAAAGAAGTATCCTCTTTCAAAGTTTCATTTAGCAAGTATGGAAATAGCCAATGGTGGTTGCGATACGGCAATTATTTTACTTGATGAATTTCGAAAAGAGTACAGAGGTGAAAAAAATGATAGAAGATACAGAAGGTTAGCAAAGTATAGCATAGAGGGTTGTCAGGGCAAAGAGAATAAGGGAAGAGAATTTATAATTGAAGCTTTACCGTCTGAAATCAATAGGTCTCACATGGAGGGCTCTCCGATATTTTTAGATGAAAAAACAATCCTCTATAATTCATTGAAACTAAAATCGAATGACAAGTTTGATATTTCGGAGGCTTTAACAAAGAGGCGAAAGTTTTATAAAGCTGCTATTGAAGAAGATGAATGGGTATCAAAAGGGGAATGGATCAATGAAGAATTAGAAACTAACTCCTTAGAAATTGGAAATGGTGCATTTAGTTTGGATGGGAACAGATTCTATTACTCCTTATGCTTTCAAGATCAAAATGCCCATGTAAATTGTGACATTTTTATGATTTCTAAAGCTGGAGATGGATGGACATCTCCTCAGAAACTACCAGAGGAAATTAGTTCTAAACGTTACACTGAAACTCAAGTTGCTGTGGGTTTAGATGAAAAAAATAGAGAGGTGATCTATTTTGTTTCTAATCGTCCGGAGGGAAAGGGTGGTTTAGATATTTGGTATACTGTCTATGATTTTAAAAAGAATGAATATAAGTCACCAAGAAACTGTGGCTCAAAAATTAATTCTGTTGGGGATGAAATGACTCCTTTTATAAATCCTTCCAATAGAAAATTATATTTTAGTTCTAACGGTCACCCTGGCTTTGGTCAGTTAGATGTTTTTTCATCCCTTGGATTAAGAAGCAAATGGGAGGAGCCCAAGAATTTAGGCAGTACAATTAATAGTTCAGCAGATGAGCTTTACTATGTTTTAGCACCAAAAGGAAATGCTGGGATTTTTGCTAGCAATAGATTTTATGAGAAGAAAGTTAGTACTTGTTGTGATGATCTTTTTTACTTTATAGATCCTGATTTTGTAAGCGTTAGCTATAAGGCAAAGATGGAAGATGAGGAAAATAAGAAGATACTTGGTGCCGAATATCAATTGTTTCAAAAGTCAGATTCTACGGATGAAAAGTATCTTATTAAAAGCGGCATTACAAATGAGAACGGTGAAATTGATTTTGAACTAGAGCCAAATCAAAAATATGCTGTAGTTGTGAAAAAGGAGGATTATTATACTTTAGAAAAAGATATCGAAAGCCCAAACACAACTTCAAATTCTTCTTTGGAAGAGAAAATAAAGATGAAAAGGATCACAAAAGAAGCTGTTCCTATTGAAAATATATACTACGAATACAATAGCTCTGAATTGTCTGATGAGGCAAAATTGAGCATCAAAAAAACTGTGCTTAAAATCTTAGATAATAATCCTCAATTAATTGTTGAAATTGGATCTCATACAGATGGTAATGGAACTGAAGCCTACAATAAAAATTTATCTCAAAGAAGAGCCGAAAGTGTTGTAAAGTATTTAATAAGTGAAGGAATTCCAAAAGAAAATCTAATTGCCAAAGGATATGGTGAAATCAAACCTATAGCTCCAAATGTAAACGAAGATGGTTCAGATAATCCTGAAGGAAGAGCAAAAAATAGAAGGACCGAGTTTCGGGTGGTTGGAAGTATAGAATATTTAGAAAACGATGATGACTACTAAAGTATTGCTTCTCTAATTCGTAGTAATTTTTCAAGAAGACCTCTTAGTTCATTTAAAGGTAGCATGTTTGCACCATCTGACTTAGCTTCAGAAGGATTGTGATGCGTTTCCAAAAATAAACCATCTGCCCCAGTTGCTATTGCAGCCTTGCCTATCAATTCTATCATTTTAGGTTTACCACCGGTTACTCCAGAACTTTGATTTGGTTGTTGAAGTGAATGGGTTATATCCATAATAACTGGCTTTCCAAATTCTTGCATTTCAGCGATACCCCTAAAATCAACTAACATATCTGTATATCCGTACATGGTTCCTCTATCCGTAACCCAAACATTATTATTTCCTGACTCAACCACTTTGTCTATAGCAAACTTCATGGATGAAGGAGCTAAAAACTGACCTTTTTTTACATTTACAAATTTGCCTGTTTTAGCAGCAGCAACTAAAATATCTGTTTGTCGGCATAAGAAAGCCGGTATTTGCAATACATCAACATATTCGGCTGCCATTTCGGCTTCATCAGCTGCATGTATATCGGTAACTACAGGTACATTTAATTCCTGGCCAATTTTAGCTAGAATCTTTAGCGCTTTCTCATCTCCAATCCCTGTAAATGAATCTAATCTAGATCGATTTGCCTTCCTGTAAGAGCCTTTAAATATGAATGGAATTTTTAAATCATCACAAATACTTTCAATTTCCTTAGCGATTTTAAAGGCCATTTCTTCTCCTTCAATAGCGCATGGTCCGGCTAGTAAAAAGAAATTATTAGAGTCAGTGTATTTTATTTTTGGAAGAGCAGAGATCATAGTTAGATTTTTTACAAAATTACAATAAAGTATAGCGGTCTTTTATAAATATGCCTTAAAAGAGTCTCTCTCTTTGATTGAATTCCTTTATTACTTCATTCAATTTTTTAAAGTCCAATATTCCTTTTTCTCTTTTCAAGTGCTCAACTATAGATAAAGCTCGTCGCACTTTGATATCTGGGTTCTTAATTTTTCTAACTAAATAAATAAGGCTTCTTTGTTTGCCTGGAGTTAGTTTTTCAAAATATTCTAAAGTTTCCTTTTCAGAGTCCAAAACCATCTCCATTTCTTCGGGCATTGGCATTCCATATTTTGATGCCTCTTTTTCTATCTCTAAATGGGCATGCTCTCCTACTTGAATATTTAATTTTCTTGCATTTGGTTTGCTGAGCATTATGAAGTATCCTTCAGGATTAGAAAGCATGGCGCTATGCAAAGTAAGGGTGCTATTTATGATGCATTTTATTCTTTTATTATCTCCATCCATAAACTTTTTGGCAATGGCTTTAGGTATTTTAAAATGTAAAGGCCATAAAGAGTCTGGTTTCTCTTCTAAAATAATGCGAACGCTTTCTTTCATTAGCTGTTAAAAATATAAATTTGAAAATAAATAAAGATTATGGAGAAGACACTTGCCTTTCTAAAAAAATTGCAATCAAATAATAATAGAGATTGGTTTCAAGATAACAAAGAAGAATATCAAGAATCTCATGAAGAGATGGCTGAATTTGCGGAGCGCTTATTGAAAGGATTAAATCAATTTGATGAAATCGAAACGGCAAGTGGCAAGAAAAGCCTCTATCGGATTTATAGAGATGTTCGCTTCTCTAAAAACAAAGAGCCATATAAAACCAATAGAAGCGGATCTTTTAGAAGATTGGGTGAAAGTAGAAGAGGTGGATATTATTTTAGTATCCAACCAGGGAATACCATGATTGGAGGAGGGTTTTACGCCCCATCAACAGAAGATTTAAATCATATTAGAAAACAAATTGAGTTGGATGCTGAACCTCTTCGTTCTGCTTTGAAGAATAAAATTTTAAATACTTTTTACCCCGATTTAATGGGGGAGCAATTAAAAACAGCTCCAAGAGGATTTGAAAAGGATGATCCAAACATTGACTTGTTGAGGTACAAGAATTTCTATTTAATGCATTCCTTTTCTGATAAGGAAGTTTTATCTAAAGATTTCCCCAAAAAAGTAATTGAAGGGTTTAAAGCAATATTGCCATTTTTTGATGTTATGACTAATTATCTGACCACAGATTTAAATGGCGAATCCTTGATTGATTAGCGTATGATTTTTATCAGTTTGTAACTCCTTATCTATATTTATCTTTGTAATCTAATTTTATTCCATGTCTCAAAAATTTTACCCTTTAGTTGTAAGTGATATTTCAAAAACTACTGCCGACTGCTCAGTTATAGAATTTGATGTACCTGAAGAGTTGGATGCTCAATTTGACTTTAAACAAGGGCAATACCTCACACTTAAAGCAATCATTAATGGAGAAGAAGTAAGAAGAAGTTATTCTTTGTGTTCAAGTCCATTAGATGGTAGTTGGAAAGTTGCGGTAAAAAAGATAGAGGATGGCCGATTTTCTTCTTTCGCCAATGATGTACTAAAAGTTGGAGATACCTTGGAAGTGATGCCGCCAAATGGTAGGTTTTCTAGACCAATAAGCGATACACCAAAAAACTATGCAGCTTTTGCTGCAGGAAGTGGAATTACTCCCATACTTTCCATTATAAAGACACATTTAGCAAAAGAGCCGGAAAGTACTTTTACTTTATTCTACATAAATCAGTCTGTTCAATCCATGATATTGAGAGAAGAGATTGAAGGCTTAAAGAATACCTATCTAAATCGATTTGAATTATATCATTTCTTAACTAAGGAAGAACGAGATGCTCCTCTTTTTAATGGAAGAATTGACTTGGAGAAATTAGAGCAGATTTCTAATCTATTAATCGATATCCATAGCATGGATGACTATTTTATTTGTGGTCCAACAGAGATGATTTTCATGATTCGGGATTTCTTAATGGAGAAAGGGGTAGATGAAAAGAAAGTTCATTTTGAGTTGTTTAATACTCCAAGTGGAAACAAGAAAAAGAAGGTGATTGACGAAACAAATACAGATTTAAGTCAAGTTGCTGTGATTAATAATGGTACAAAGATTAACTTTACCATGAATCAAGGTGGTGAAAATATTTTAGATGCCGCATTGAGGAACCACGCAGATTTACCATTCGCTTGTAAAGGAGGAGTTTGCTGCACTTGTAGAGCAAAATTAATTGAGGGTGAAGTGAACATGGAAGTCAATTATGCGTTAGAAGAAGACGAAGTAGAACAAGGGTATATATTAACCTGCCAAGCCATACCTAAAACAAAAAATTTAGTCGTTGATTTCGACAGTTAAAAACTAAGTTATGGAAAACAATACAAGAGATTTAGAAGCAGAATTTCAAGCTAGAATTGATCGTGGAGAGAATATTGAAGCGAAAGATTGGATGCCTGAGAAGTACAGAAAAACACACATTCGTCAAATTTCCCAGCATGCGCACTCTGAGGTAGTTGGCATGTTACCTGAAGGAAATTGGATTAGTAGAGCACCTTCTTTGAGAAGAAAAGTGGCTTTGCTAGCAAAAGTTCAGGACGAAGCAGGACACGGTTTATACTTGTATAGTGCTGCGGAAACTTTAGGAATAAGTAGAGATGAGTTAGTGGAGCAATTATTAGATGGAACTGCTAAGTACTCTAGTATTTTCAATTATCCAACATTAACCTGGGCGGATATGGGAGCAGTAGGTTGGTTAGTAGATGGCGCAGCCATCATTAATCAAGTGATGCTTACAAAAACTTCTTACGGACCATATGCAAGAGCAATGGTAAGAATATGTAAAGAAGAAAGTTTCCATCAGAGACAAGGCTATGAAATTATGTTGGCATTGTGCAATGGTTCTGAAGCTCAAAAAAGAATGGCTCAAGATGCTTTAAATCGTTTTTGGTGGCCATCTTTAATGATGTTTGGACCAAGAGATGAAGATTCTCCAAATACGGAGCAATCCATGAAATGGAAGATTAAGAAAAAAACCAATGATGAATTGAGACAGCAGTTTGTAGATCAAACAGTTCCACAAGCAGATATTCTTGGTTTGATAATTCCAGATCCAGATTTGAAGTGGAATGATGACAAAGGAGGATATGATTTTGGAGAAATAGATTGGGATGAATTTTGGGATGTTGTGAAAGGAAATGGTCCTTGTAACCAAAAGAGATTAGACGATAGAAATGCAGCATGGGATAATGGAAAATGGGTTAGAGAGGCAGCCATTGCTCATGCAGAAAAACAAGCTTCTAGAAGAGTTAGTAAATCTGCTTAATAAAACAAACCAAGCAATATGAATAAAGAATGGCCCATTTGGGAAATATTTATAAGAAGTAAAAATGGATTAGAGCATAGGCATGCAGGTAGCTTGCATGCTGCTGATGCTGAAATGGCAATCCAAAATGCAAGAGACGTGTACACAAGAAGACAAGAAGGCGTTAGTGTTTGGGTAGTAGAATCTAAATATGTAACCGCTTCAAATCCTGAGAAATCAGGGGAGTTGTTTGAGCCTGCTAAGGATAAAGTGTATCGTCATCCTACTTTTTATAATCTTCCTGACGAATTAAAGCACATGTAATGGAGCAGAAAGCCTTATACGATTACTTATTGCTTTTAGGAGATAATCCTACTATACTTGGACAAAGATTAGGTGAGCTATGTGGACATGGTCCTGAATTGGAGACAGACATTGCCTTGACTAATATTTCATTAGACTTATTTGGTCAGGTTAGAAACTATTTTCAATACGCTGCGGAGGTAGCAGGAAATGGAGCCACTGAAGATTCAATAGCAATGCTAAGATTAGAGCATGAATACAAAAATGCTTTGTTAGTAGAGCAACCCAATATTGATTTTGCTCATGTTATTTGTAAGCAATTCTTATTTGATGTTTATCACCAGTTACTCTTAAATGAGTTAGTAAATAGCAAGAATGATCAGATTGCAGCTATTGCAAAAAAATCAATTAAAGAAGTAGATTATCACGTTGATTTTTCTTCTACTTGGATGCAGCGCCTGGGCGATGGCACTGAGGAGAGTAATGAGAAATTAAAAAAAGCGGTTGATTTTCTATGGAGATACAGCATGGAGCTTTTTGAGGCTACAGAAACAGAAACCTTAATGGCAGAAATGGGTGTTGGACCTGACTTGAATACTTTAAAGCCTCTATATCTAGAAAAAGTTAAAGAAGTTTTTGCCTTATCTAATATTGAAATGCCTGAGAAAACTACTTTTCAATTTGGAGGAAAAACAGGTAGACACACAGAATATATGGGATATATCTTAGCAGAATTTCAATACATGCAAAGAGCTTACCCAAACATGCAATGGTAAATGGAAGTTGCCAATCCAAAACTGAATGAACTTTTAAGATCAGTTAGTGATCCAGAGATTCCTGTTTTATCTATTATGGATATGGGAATTGTAAGAGATCTACAGGAGAAGGACGGAGTTTACACCATAACTATTACGCCTACTTATTCAGGCTGTCCTGCAATGGATACCATCGGAGATGATATTAAAGCTGCCTTTGCCGAAGAAGGTTTAGAAGCAGAAATTAAATTAGTCCTTAGTCCAGCTTGGACAACCGATTGGATAACTAAGAGAGGAAGAGCAGAACTTGAAAAATATGGCATTGCAGCTCCTCTTGAAGCAACGGCAGATAAAGATGCTTTAACAGGTAAAAGCAGAATGATCAAATGCACCAATTGTGGTTCTATGAATACAAAAATGGTAAGTAGATTTGGATCTACAGCTTGTAAGGCACTTTTTCAATGCGAAGACTGCCATGAGCCTTTCGATTACTTTAAATGTTTGAAATAAATGGAGAGTATTATTTTCAATATTGAATCAGGAATAGCGAGAATTACTTTGAATCGTCCTAAATCTTTCAATAGCTTTAACAGGGCGATGGCGTTAGAGTTTCAAAAAGCTCTAGATATTTGTCATAATGATAAAGAGGTAAGGGTAATCGTGCTTAGTGGAGAAGGAAAAGCATTCTGTGCAGGTCAAGATTTGGTAGAAGTAACGGATGAGAAATTGAACCCCGGTTTTCAAAAGATTTTAGAGGAACATTATGGACCGATTATAAAAAAAATTAGAAGTACTGCGAAGCCAATCATTGCTGCAGTAAATGGAGTAGCAGCAGGAGCAGGAGCTAATATCGCTTTGGCTTGCGATATCGTAGTGGCTCATGAAAACGCATCTTTCATTCAAGCATTCAGTGCCATCGGTTTAATTCCAGATAGCGGTGGAACTTTCTTTCTGCCTCGATTAATAGGTTTTCAGAAAGCTTCTGCACTAGCCATGTTAGGGGATAAGGTAGGCGCTTTTGAAGCAGAACGATTAGGTATGATCTATAAAGTATTTGCTGCAGATGAATTTGAAGAGTCCGTTAATAAATTAGCTCAAAGAATGGCTAAAATGCCAACCAAAGGATTGGCTTTAACTAAAGAAGCATTCAACCATTCTTTTGATAATAATTTAATGCAGCAGTTAGATGTTGAATCAAAATTGCAGATAGAGGCTTCAGAAACTTCAGATTATCATGAAGGCGTTGCTTCTTTTTTAGAAAAAAGAAAACCAAACTTTAAAGGAGAGTAAAATCCTTTAAAAGAAATCACATTTGAATATGAATATAGGAGTTATAGGAAGTGGAACTATGGGTTCGGGCATTGCACAAGTAGCTGCAACTGCCAACTGCAAAGTACATCTTTATGATATAGATCCAAAAGTGTTGGATAAAGCAAAGCAAGCATTGAGCAAAATTCTAAATCGCTTGATTGAGAAAGGAAGAATGGACGAGGAGCAAGTATCCGGCATTTTATCAAGAATAAATTTCACTTCCGACTTAAAGCATTTTGCAGATGCGGACTTGGTAATTGAAGCCATAGTAGAAAATCCGGATATAAAGGCCAATGTATTCCAAAATGTGGAGTCTATCGTTAGCGAAGAATGCATCATTGCATCTAATACAAGTTCATTGTCTATTACTTCTTTAGCTGCTTCTTTAGAAAAGCCGGAGCGTTTTTTAGGAATACATTTTTTTAATCCAGCTCCCTTGATGAAGTTGGTAGAGGTGATTCCTGCTATCCAAACGGACGAAACCATTTTTGAAAAGGCTAGAAATGAAATAGATCGTTGGGGGAAAACTACTGTAAAAGTGAAGGATACTCCAGGTTTTATAGTCAATAAAGTAGCAAGACCATTTTACGGAGAATCTTTGAGGATTTTAGAAGAAGGTTTGGCAAATACTTCAACTATTGATTGGGCGATGAAGACTTATGGAGGGTTTAGAATGGGTCCATTTGAATTAATGGATTTTATTGGGAATGATGTTAATTACACCGTTACAGAAACCGTATTTAAAGCATTTTATTACGACTCTCGATACAAGCCTGCATTTACTCAAAAAAGGTTGTCTGAAGCAGGTTATTTGGGTAGAAAGACTGGGAAAGGGTATTATGATTATTCTGAGAATGCAATGAACCCTGCTATTGATGAGGATGAAGAAAAAGGAAGAGCCATTTTTACTAGAGTTTTAGTCATGTTAGTTAATGAAGCGGTAGATACCTTATATTTAAATATTGCCGATGAAAAAGATATTGATTTAGCCATGACCAATGGGGTGAATTATCCCAAAGGTTTATTAAAATGGGCAGATGAAATTGGCATCGATTTTTGCGTTCAGCAATTAGATGATTTATTTTTTGAATACAAAGAGGAAAGATATAGATGTTGTCCTTTATTGAGAAGGATGCAGGAGGAAGATGCTACTTTTTTTTAAGAGTAAATACTTGAAGTTGGAAGTACTTAAAGTTTGAAGTACTTAAAGTTTGAAGTTGTGCTTTTTAAATAGCAATAAAACTTTAGGCACTCTTAACTCAACACTTTAAGTACTTTTGAAATATGCCAAACAAAGCCCATAGAATTTACCAATCCATGATGGATAAAGACTATTGTTCTCAGTGGTTAGGAACTGAATTGGTTTTTTTGGAAGAAGGGCATTGCGTTCTTAAGATGACCGTAAGAAAAGAAATGCTCAATGGGTTTGGTACTTTGCATGGTGGCATGGCATTCTCACTAGCTGACTCTGCTTTGGCTTTCGCTGTCAATTCCTATGGAAGAGTTTCTCCCTTGATCAATGGAAGTATGAATTACTCCAAAGCAGCTAAAGAAGGAGATGAATTAATTGCAGAAGCAAAAGTTATATCGCTTCAACATAAAAAGGCCGATATCGATGTAAATATTACTAAAGTTGGGGATGAGGAGCCTTTTTATTTCTTTAGAGGTACCGTTTACAGAACATCTAAAGAGCACCTAGGATAATTAAAAATTACGAATTAGGAGACTAAGAATTTTCTTAGGCATAACAAAGTCAAAATTTAATAATTCCTAATTCAAGGATTCGCAATTCCCAGATTCCTAATACTTATCTTAATTTTAAGCTTCTAATTTTTTACAATGAAAGAAGCATATATAATTGATGGAATAAGAACTCCAATAGGTAGATTCACAGGTACATTATCTCCAGTTAGAGCAGATGATTTAGCGGCAATAGTCATTGAAGAAGTGGTGAGAAGAAATCCAAATATTCCTAAAGAAGCATACGATGACGTTATTTTAGGTTGTGCAAACCAAGCAGGAGAAGATAATAGAAATGTAGCACGTATGGCTTCTTTACTAGCAGGCTTACCTTGGTCAGTGCCTGGGGAGACTATCAATCGTTTGTGTTCTTCAGGAATGTCTGCAATTGTGCAAGCAAACAGAGCAATTAAAACAGGCGAAGGGGATGTATTTATCGCTGGTGGCGTAGAGCATATGACTAGAGGTCCTTGGGTGATTTCCAAAACATCAACTCCTTTTGGCAGAGATGCACAAATGCACGACTCCAGCTTTGGTTGGCGTTTTGTAAATAATAAAATGAAAGACCTTTATGGCACAGATGCCATGGGTGAAACTGCTGAAAATTTGGTAGATAAGTTTGGAATTTCTCGGGAAGATCAAGATAAATTTTCGGCATGGTCGCAGCAAAAAGCAACAGCTGCTCAAGAGAGTGGAAGATTAGGAGAAGAGATAGTTGCTG
>JAUIMG010000018.1 GCA_030433355.1 Bacteroidia bacterium
CTAGGTAAGAGTTAGTTAAAGCATCAGTAAAGTTTGAGGCAACTGCCAAAACGATTAGATACAATCTTGTTAATGCAGGAACAAGAGGACCGAAAATAGTACTAACCATAAATCGTGAATGAAGCTTCAAGTTTTTCCGAAAATATAATGCTAAGATGTATAGAACGGCAAAACCGAATAAGGTACACACATCAATAAATGCAAGTGTATAAACAATATTAGGCGGGTAGTTTGCCTGCCCTTGTATCATTAGTTTCATCATTATGACTCCGCCAATAATTATGAGAGGAACTAATATAAGTGAAGACCTACCGAGCAATCTATGTGTTTTTATTTTGCCTTTTTGAAATAAGTATGGCTGTATAATCAATAATAACATCCAGAGCGTTGCACTTATTCCGTGCAAATGATATGAAAAGGAAAATTCACTGAGGTTATTAAAATAGCTTTTGCTGAATCCAATTAGTACGACTAATAATCCAAGAGCCAAATAGATGTGGGCATATTTATAGTATTTTGATTTAGTCATATAGTGGTTTGTTTAAATGACTGCCAACGTACCGATATGTTACACTAGTGTAATATATCGGCATTATACATTTAGCTATGTTTTTTTGTTAAAATTTTCATTACCAATACTTTATCCGTTTTAAAGCATTTATAAACGTTTAAAAACAGATAAGTTTTATTTATTATCCAACCCCTTCATTTTTTCTTAAAAATAATTAATTCTACTTGCCAATACAAAATGTTAGTTTCTAGAGATAATGACTACTGACAAGAAACACTCTGAAATTATTCAACCCAGTTTTTAGTCTAAATGCAACTAAAAGAAAGAAAAAGGCTTAAATGAGCCTGTTTTTATAAAAATTTTAGGCTTGTGTAACGATTACCATTGTTGTGCGTTCGCTCTTTAGTCAATTAGTTTATTAATATTATCATTGGTTAAATTCTGAATATTCTCTGTTATTTTTTTAATATCCCAATTCCACCATTTTAATTCTAAAAGTGTTGAAATCATATCTTCAGAGAATCGCTTTTTGATTACGTGTGCCGGGTTTCCACCAATGACAGAATAAGGTTCAACATCTTTAATTACAGTCGCATTTGTGGCAATAATTGCTCCATCTCCAATTGTAACTCCTGCCATTATTGTTGCATTGTAACCTATCCAAACATCATTACCGATATTAATATCTCCTTTATGAGGGTAAGATTTTCCTTCCATTGCTTTTTCCCAGCCATTCCCAAAAATTGCAAAAGGATAAGTCGTTAGTGAATTGGTCAAATGGTTTCCTCCATTCATAATAAATTTCACGTCTGAAGCAATCATACAAAACTTTCCGATAATGAGTTTGTCGTCAAGAAAGTCAAAATGATATTTTATATTTTTTTCAAAATTTTCTACATTTTCAAAATCATCATAGTAGGTGTAGTCACCAATAATAATGTTAGGATTGGTAACAATATTCTTTAAGAAGCAAAGCCTGTTATAATTGGCAAGCGGAAATTTAGTATTCTTGTTTGGACCTGTCATAATTTTTTTCTTAATGGTTATGTTGATCTGTTTTTACTTTTTTTGGAGAGTTTTTTCAAATTGCTATCAACCTATTTTGTTGATTTTATTTACCAGTCGGCAACACTTATTCTGATGGGATTTCTAGAAGTAGGAGGGACCAAGTGATTAGTAATAGCTAATTTTAACTAGATATTCAACTCCAAATTTCATTAGATTCTGTTAAAATGATTGGATAGTCATCAGTAATAAGAATGGTGTGCTCGTGTTGAGTTACATATCCACCTTTGTTTCCAACTAAAGTCCAACCATCATTCAATTCTACGGCAAAGGATGAGTTCGTTGAAATAAAAGTTTCTATGGCTACTGTTGTATTTTTCTTAAAACGTTCGCTGTTATTTTTAACCCTGTAATTTAAAATATTCTCAGGCTCTTCGTGTAACTTTCTTCCAACACCGTGGCCTGCCAAATTTTTAAGGACTTTAAATCCTGACTTTTTAGCTTCTGTTTCTATAAGATATCCAATTTCTGAAATTTTTACACCGCCTTTTATCTTGCTAATTGCTTTGCGTAAAATATGTTTAGAAGCGTCTACAAGAGGTTGGTGATTATGTATGTCTTTTCCAAGCACAAAAGAACCTCCATTATCAGACCAAAAACCATTTAATTCTGCAGATACATCAATATTAACTAAATCTCCTTCTTTCAATATTCTTCTCTCTGATGGTATTCCATGAGCCGCTTCATTATTTAAACTTATACAAGAATAACCCGGGAATCCATAAATTTCGTAAGGTGCCGATTTAGCTCCATACCGCTTTAAAATAGCGCCACCGTATTCATCTAGTTCCTTTGTTGACATCCCAACTTTTGCGTATTCTCTCATTAATTTTAGTGTAGTTCCTACCACTTCACTAATATTTTTCATTCCGATTAATTCTGATTCTTTAGTTATTGACATATCGTTTTATTTTAATTAGCTGCACCGTTTGCAATATAAAGCAGCAGGCTCTTGAAAACATGAGCTTTTTAAACGTTCGAATGTTGGCAATTTCAATCCGAGTATTTTTAAATTTTCTATTGGGCTCATATTACTTTAAATTAATCACTTTGTGATCACTTCTATTATTTGTAGATGTACTCAATATCCAACTATTCAGTTATCAAATCTTTAATAAATCCTAATTGTTTCATAACAGTTATTCTGTCGAAAATTTGAGTGTGTCCATTAATAAAATGGTCCTTAAAATGATAAATTGTAAGTCCTTTTGTATTAATTGACTTCATAGTTGGCGGATATTCTCCAATCTTTCCAAGATTTGTACCGGTTAAAACCCAAGTTATAGCGACGTGATTTTCTTCAGGAATTGCTGATGTTATTTCAAAATTCATATCAGGAAATGAGTGGAATGAATAATTCAACCGTTCTTTAAATTCAGAATGAGATAAAGTTTTTCCTTCCCAAGGGTCATCTGTGTCAAGATAAATGGTGTATTCTGGATGAACATATTGTTCAACTTTATCAAAATTCTTTTTATTCCAAATTTCAGTCATAAATTCCCGAAGGAAAGATTCTTTGTTCATCGTTATTAAGTCTTTTTTATTATTTAACGTTCTATAAATTCTATCGATTAATCAAGATATTCTAGTCCCTGATTTAAAGCTATTCATAGGGTTGTATAAAAATTTCCTTTTCCAAAAAAGCGCTATCGTGACAGTTAGATTTCACTATAATTTATAAACTCGCACTTTATTAAATTTCTTCTTGTTTAGCCTTCTTAAGTTTGTTTTTAGATGAACTTATAAGTAAAAATTCAACAAGGTAACCACCGATAAGTATTAGGCTAATTTCCCTGTAAGACCCACCTAAAACTAAGGCGGAAGCAATCATTATTGTGGCCCAAACAATACTGCTTATAAGTTGAATTCTTGTTAATAGTTGGATTAATTCAGTTTTATTTTTCATTCGATTAAATTTTATTTTTTGATTTTTAAAGATGTAGAATGTTTTATTTCAGGAATCGATAGCTATAGTAGTAAGTTATTTTTTTATGAATTTAATTGTACCTCCATTTTCAAATTTTAAAAAATAGGATCCGCTTTTTAAGTTTTTTATGTCAGTTTTTTTATTGATAAAGATCGTTCCACTTTTTATTTTGGATCCCATCGTATTATAAATAACGTAATTCTCGGTTTTACTCAATCCGTCAACCTCAAAGCAATCTGAAGTGGGATTAGGGAATAATTTAACAGTTTTTGATCCATCAAAATCATTGATTGATAACGGCTTATTGTTCCAAGTAAAAGCGTCTAAACTTATATAATCTCCGTCATTTGTGGTGGTAAAGATTAACTCATCTATAAGTGTGTTGGAATGATCTGAACCACTTTCAATAGAAAAATCAATAAAAGTGTACCCATTATTAGGGATAAAAGTTTCTGCATTTGAAAAGCCTGAATTTTTTGTTATCAAGTATGCTGTCGTCCCATCTTTTTTTCCTTCTATCGTTAAGGTTGAGTTTTTCGTGTTCGTGATAGAAGAAGTAGATAGAAAAAAATAGAGACTCTTTATAGTGATGTATGCTCCGTCTGTTGTAGATATTATAAACGAAGTTCCATCATTATCAGAATCAACGATACTGTTATCAATGAATTTTTGGTCTATTGAATGACCATTCCATCCAGAATTAGGATAAGTCGATATTTTGAAGGAGTCTCCTACCGCATTACTGGCAATAGTAAATGATTGCTGATTATTTGTAAATGTAGTAGAATTGAATGGCTCACTCTCGAAATCTTCTACATTTTGAGCCTCAGCTTTTGTTCCTATTAAGCATAGACTTATAAAGGTTAGGAAAAGGTATTTTTTTTTCATTTGGATAATCAATTTTTTCTTTGTTAGAAATCTGTTGTTATTAAGAGAAGCTCGAAGAATAATTAGGAATAAGTATTGTTGTAATGCATTTTACTTTCTGCTCAATTTTTAATAATTACAGTTTGTTTGTGCTTTTATTTAACCAGTTTAGAGTATTTATGTAGTTTACTTTTTTACGATTGGAACATATTCGGTTTTTACTTCGCTTAGAATTTTAGACTCTTCCTTTATTCATAATTAAGGACGCTATTCTTGAATTATCCTTCCTGTTTTGCAAATGTTTAGAGTTATTCAATAACATAGTGTGTTTTAGAGATGGAAAGATTTTCTTCGCGCGTTTTATCATTTTTCTACCAGGGAAAATAATGTCATTTTCTGCAGCAATAAGTGTTATGGGCGTTTGAATTTTTGATGCCTCACCTGATTTAATAATAGGCACAGGTGTAAAATCCATGGTGAAATGAGTGAATACCAACGCCAAACTTTGTTGTGCAAAATCATCCCTTTCCGTAAAGGCAGCATCTAAAAATCGATTGAGATATTTTGATTTTTTTGTTCTCATGTAACGCTTCATCGGAATAAAGAACTTAATCAGTGCTTTGACTGGATTTCCATTCACGACATACGCAGGTGCTGAAAGAAAAACTTCCTTTATTTTATTCTCATTATTGATTAGTGTTTTGAGAATTACAAGTCCACCGAAAGAGAAGCCTGCTAGTATTATATCCTTCAATTCGAGCTTATCAATTAATTCATTCATCCATTTGCCGTATGAATCATCTTTCATGCTCAAGCGTGTTTCTGCACTTTTATTTGGTTGAGCCAATACATCTATTGCATATACAGAGAAAGAATCAATCAAATCCTTATAGGTTTCGAGAGCGATTGGGGCGCACCCGTTAGAACCGTGAACAATTATAATAGGTGGGTTTCTTGGGTTTCCAGCAACGATAATATTGGTGTGACCAAATTGGGTAGATATGGTTTTGTATTCACAATCAATACCTAGACTTTCTAGTTTATTGTCATACAGCCGAAGTATTTCTTTCTTGCCTTGTTCGGACTTAAATAATGATTTCAGTTTCATTCCTTTTTATTTTGTTGTTTCGAATCCATTGTTCTTTGTCCAAAAACCTGCCCAATTGATAGTATCAAGCCAACTACTAAAAATATATTTTTCATTATTTTTATTTTAGTAAGAATTATGATGTAGCGCTTATATCGAGCTTTGTTAAGAGCTGTATACCTTTACTTTAGCATTTTATCTGCCATAGGTTATAATCAATGTTAGCGAGTCGTTGTTTATTCAGGTATAATTGTTAGTAGTGCAGAAAAAATAATCACATCTTGTAAAAAATGTATAAACCACGCCCAAAAAAGACCTTTTGTTTCGATTACTGATTTCGTCAGCAACCATCCTAAAAATCCAGCAACTATTACACCCATAAATCCACCTGGGTCTCCCCAATAATGAACTGTCCCAAATATAAGTGCCGAAACGAATGGTATTAACTTGTCTTTTAGTTTACCTTTTAGCACCACCACAACACCTAATCGGGTAATACTTTCTTCGACAAAGGAATTGGACAAGGCAAAAACAATGCTGAAAGGCAAAATTTTTAGTATACCCCCGATAGAAATTTCACTTCCTCTAACGAGCTGAAAATAAATAATAATAGCCGTTACAACGGAAATAATTATCGCAAAATCTCTTCCCAAATGAAACCAATTCTCATTTGGTTTCGGTTTTATTCCAACTAATTTTTCTGACAACACCTCAGCAGAAATATTCCCTTTTCGAAAAAATTCTTGGAAATTTCTTCTTTTAGTCCACCATAAGATGAATAAGAAGATAGTTGTGCCAATCAGAGTAGTTGTTTGATATAAAATTTGCTTATTTATCGATTCAGATAAGTTGTCAAAAATCACAATTCCATTTGTCCAACTACTTACAAAGACTAATGCTATGGTAAAAGCAACTATTGATATAAGCAATGTAAATTCTTTCAATCTTAACATATTATTTCACCTTAAATCATTGAAATTAATTGTACCTATTACAATGCTCGCTTACGTTCTCGGCTATGAGTATTTGCGTCGTTTGGTACTTAACTTTGCAAGCCTGCCTAGCGGTAGGCAGGTACAGAACGAGTTGTAAATTCCGCAGGGATTTCCAAAGTAGGCGAGGACAAGCAATAACTTAGATCCATTGTTGGCAACTGGCTTTTTTAGTTAGTATTGTTAAAAATTAATCAGGTCTTTCAGGAATATAAACAACATCAACTTCTATATTATTTCCATATTCTACTATAATAGAACATAATACAGAAACATTTTTTCCATTGAGAGTAGCAGGTTTCATTATTGGCATTTTTCTAAGTACTCTCAAGATTTCTGCTTGAATAGTTACCTCCGAGTTTCTGACTTTCATGCCAGTTAGATTTCCAGATTCGTTGATTATAAAAAACACATCTACTTGCTTTGGTTCTGAAAGATTTAAATCTTTAGACACACTCAAGTTAAACTCTCGCTTTATGAATGCCGATACTTTATTATTAAAACATTTCTTTGTTTCTTCTGCAGAAAGTTCCTCACAACCATTATAGACAGGCGCGACTTCTGCATCTTTTAATATCATACTATTGTCAGTAGTATAAGTTGCTAAACCGTCTTCATGCGACACAATGCTACATAAACTTAATAGAGTCTGTTCCTCTACTTCTGTCATATTTCCTTGTGCCATTATTTGTTGTTGAACAGCATTGATTTTTATTATCAATTCACTTTCTGTGTTTATTGAAGAGTCAGGTGTTTTCTCACAAGAAACAGAGAAGAGACCAATAGATATGATTGAAATAGCAACCAAATTTTGCAACCTTTTTTTTCTTTTCAAATAGTATTTCATAAATTTTTATTTTATGGCTTATTGCTAACGATTCATATACCTGGCGTTACCATCCGATAGGAGGCAATGATACGTTATATAGTGTTGTAATCAATATCCTATTTTCACTATCTTTTGAATCATTTTTATTACAGTATTATATGATTGATTTGGTATGAATCTCGATTATACTTCCAAGCAATTGATCGTTTATATCTGAGTAAAGCGTATTCCCTTTTGCAGGATATGCTATTTATTGTTTTGAAATTATAGTCTGACAAGCCAAGAATTGTGAATCCTGACTTGTCAGACCATAGCTTAAAAGTTTACCCCTAAGTAAATATTTGGCTCAAAATAGAAGACGTTTCCATATTTTTCGTCAAACTCCTTAAACCCTTCAGGAGAATTATTATCAAAAAACCACTGGTTAACATGAACCTGAGGTTCTATAAAAAATCTTTTCTTCTTACCAATTGAAACATGATAGCCTAAGTGATAGGAGTTATAAACTTTAAATCCATTTTTAATTCTATTACCATCTAAATCCGTGTACGTTTGAATTTGCGGTAGAACTTCTATGGAGGCAAATAACCCTTTCCAAAGCATGCGTTGGTAAGTCATACCTATTCCTGTTTCCCTTAAAAACCCATCGTAATATTCAGTACCAGACTCTATTTTATCGACTACGCCATCCCACCATGTAATTCCCATGGGTTGAAATAATCGCCAGGTGGCAAACTTTACACCAATAATGTTCTTATTATCTAGGTTGCGTTTTACATGAAGCTCGATCATTTGTGTACTTGTTCTATCGTTCCATCCTCCCCCAATAGGATCTGCTATAATAAAATAAGGTGTACTTACCCTCCACTTATAATCCAATTCAGTTTTTTTATCCACTGTTGAATTAGTTTGAGCAAAAGCACTAAGCGTGCAAGAAAATAATAGAATTGTAAATAAATTTTTCATAATAATTATATTTTTAGTTTTTAAATTCGATATTCACAGAGTATCATTATGACATAAGTATTTGCTCTGCTTTATTGATTTGACGATGCAAATTTGGAGAGAAAATAAAGGGGAAAGGTTCTGAAATGTAATTCCGAACTTAATCGTAAAATTTGAAACCTTTTAAACCGGCTTAAATTTGATAAGACTTCAACCAAGCTTTCGGAGTCATCCCTTCGATTCTTTTAAAGAAGGTATTGAATACCGATTTTGAATTAAAGCCGCTTTCGTAAGCTAGCCCTAAAAGGGTAAGGTGGCTATTGGCAGGGTTTAGGGCATTCTCTTTGAAGTTTTCTACACGAAAACGATTGACGTAATCATTGAAGTTTTGGCCGATTCGTTCATTCAGCAACCAAGAAAGTTTATTACTGCTGGTATTCACCTTTTCGGCAAGTGAGCGTAAAGATAAAGAGGGATCTAGAAACCACTTTTCTTCCGCCATTCCTTTTTTAAAAATTTCTAAGACTGTGTCGATTTCAGCGGCTGACATTAAGACTTTAGTAGGGGCAATTTGCATTTGTATTTCGGGATCAGGAGGCAATAGTTCTGCTCGGAAAGCAGCTTGTTTTAAATCTTGGAACCTCTGATATTGGTGTAAAGGTTTAAGTAGCGGAATATTCATAAAGTTGATGATTTGACCGGTACGCATCCTGATGTTTTTTTCCAAAAAGTTCAAAGCCATTTCATGTTTGCCTAAATGGACCAACAAAAAAAGTTGCCAGGGGAAAAGCGCTGCCCCAATATCTACTTTGATCATTAAGCTAACCCTGCTGATATCAATATCGATCTTATCTTCTGGATTGACCAACTTGTACAATACTCTACATTCTTCTGGCCTCTCGACCAAGGGGTTTTGACCTAAGAAGTCATTTAGTTGTTCGTAATCTTTCGTAAGAATTAAGCAAAGTTGTTTTAATGCGATAGAATGTGTGAAATCTGGATTGATGCTCAATGAGGTCTCTATACAATCTAGTGCTTTGGTGTAGTCCTCGTTTAAATAATGAATATTTGCTTTGGTAAAATAATGATTCGGGGCCAAAGGGTTTATTTTTAAAATATTATCAGCATGCCAGAGTGCTTTTTCGAAATAGCCTACTGCTGTATACAATTCGCATAATCCTTCTTCAGCTTCCGTATAGGATGGGTTAAGTTTTATTGCTTTTTGAAAATATTTATGCCCATTGATAAAATCCCAATGTCCCCAAAAAAACAAGGTCGCTTTACTAAAATACCCTACAAAGGATTGTTTGTCCAGATTAAACCCTTTGCTGATTTTCTCTTCTGACATCTGCAATAAGCCTTTATTATTTCCCCATGATCCGGCCATGGCATAACAATACGCCAAACCAAAGTAGGGCAAAGCAAATGAAGGGTCTATCGCTACACTTTGCTCATAGAGTTCTATAGCATTTGCGATTCCTGGTCCATCCCACATTAAATGCTGATAGCGACCTTTAAGATAAAGATTGTAGGCCTCTATATTTTGTGTAGGCTCTCTAATTAGATGCTCCTGAATATTGAGGTGACCAAAATTTTCACGGATCTGGTCAGCAATGTTTAAACTTATTTCATCTTGCAGTGCAAATATGTCTTCCAAGTCCCGATCGTAATTCTTTGACCAGAAATGGGTACCGTCATCAGTGCTGATTAACTGCGCTGTAATGCGTACTTTATTCTTGGCCTTCCGCACACTCCCTTCCAAAACAGTACTTACCCCTAACTGATCACCAATGGTTCGCACATCTATATTTTTATTCTTAAATGCAAAAGAGGATGTGCGGGCAATGACTTTCAAGCCCTTCACGGTGGTTAGGGCATTGATTATTTCTTCAGTAATGCCATCGCTGAAGTATTCGTTCTCAGTGTCGGCACTCATGTTAACAAAAGGGAGAACAGCAATGGACTTATTAGATGATGATATTGGTAGATGTTCGCTCATTTTCTACTATACTTTAACAGGGCTAATACGAACTGAAATTGAATTTTTAGTGGTTTTTATTTAATTGGCAACAACTTTTAGTTTAAAAGCAGAAGCGGATTAAACACACCTACTTTTCCGATAGAAATATACTTATTTTAATACAAATAGCGGTTTGAGTTTACACCCAAACCGCTTCCTGCCAGCCGGCAGGCTGGTTGCTTTTATCTCTTGTTAACAGCTGGCGTTTTATTTTTCAATGACTTTAAACCATTCCACCATTCTATTAACTCCATCCTGATAAGAAGAAACTTTGAAATTGGGAAATCTCTTTCTGAACTTATTATCACACATGACGTACTTCTGTTCAAACTGATACTCCATTTCTTTCGTTTCCTTTAAAATGGGTATGAAAAGAGGCAGTATTTTTTTTAATAATGTTGGCATAACGCTTATTTTAAAATTGCTACCCAGTTTTTCATTAAATATTGCAAGCATTCCATTTGTCGTTATTGGTTCTCCTACTGGCAAGTGCCATACCTCACCATAGCAATCATCATTTAAAGCTAATTCCACTAGGGCTCGTCCATTATCAAGGACATTAGCATAGGTGTGTTTTATTTCAGCCGAAACGAGGGTTTGTGGTTCTTTATCTTGTAGCATTCGTTCCAAAAAAGAAATATAAAAGGGACTGTTTACTGCACCTTCTCCGTAAAAATCAGCAGAGCGTCCAATGAGTCCTTTAATCTTATTATCCCTTAAGGCTTTTATCATTAAATCAGCAGTTTGTTTACGCGCTTTTCCTTTTTTTGAGGAAGGGTGTTGTGGTGAATTTTCATCAAAAGGGATTGACAGTGGCAAAGCGTACATATAGATATTATCTAAAAATATCAGCTTAGCTTGAGCCTTTTCACAGGCGTCAATCACATTTTGCATTATCCGAGGCCATTGAGATTCCCAAACCTTAGCATTGTATGGAAGACCTATGCATAGATAAACGTAACTGCTGCCATAAATAGCTTTCTCTGCGTCTTCTTTACGAAGTAAATCTGCTTGAACCCAGGTAGGTTTTGTACTAACTTTTCTTATTTGAAGTTGTCGAATTTCTAATTCCTTTATTACAGCTTTTCCAATTGCTCCATTAGCTCCAAGTACGGTATGAATTTGACTTTCCATTTGTTCTAATTTTATTTGTGAGTGTTATTATTTAATTACACTGCAAAGGTGGGGGTGATAAATGGCTAGCCACTGAACAAATGTTAAGAAATCACTTCACACTATTTTTTCTTAATCTACTAAGGTGTTGTGGGGTAACTCCAAGAAAACTAGCGGTGTATTGTAATGGTACTTTTAGAATGATATCGCCATTTTCTTTAATCATATTTTCATAACGCTCTTGTGCCGTTTTGGATTGAAGCATTGAAATACGTCTTTCCAAAAGAATAAATAGGTTCTCAGCAATAACTCTTCTCCAGATTTGAACTTTTGGAATCTCTTTAGATAATTTCTCTATATCTTCTCTATTAATAACCAGCATTTCTACATCCTCTGCAGCTTCAATATTTTCCTTGGTTGGGGTTAGCGTCAAAAAGCTCGTATACGAAGAAATGAAGTTGTTTTCAGGCATGAAGAAACAACTGACTTCATTCCCGTCTTGGTCATTATAGAATATCCGTAAAATCCCTTTATTGATAAAAGCTATATGGTTACAATATTGACCTTCTTTAATCCATAATTCTCCTTTGGGTAAAGGTTTAACTGTAAAATACTTTTCGATAGATAATTTTTCATCCTTCGTCAGATTGACTACTTGATCTATTGTATCTGTTAATGCCATATTTGTTTTTTGTGCTGTTCGTTAAGATACATGAGTTACAAAGTTAAAGATACATGAGTTACACTATTTTTTGATAAACTTTAATTGATGTTTCATTCCCATTTCATGATTCCTTTTACGAAATCCTCCAAGCTGATTTTGTAGAATTTCAAAAGAAAGTTAAATTTTCGTAATCTGCTTATTCTTTATGTATTTTATATAATATTAGCAAAAGTTATTGTTCTCACAGGCAAGCCATCAAGTCTTATTCCTGAGTCAAATAATCAGTCCAATTACACAGAAGAAAAGTATTAAATTGGAAAGCTAAAGCTTGCGATTTTGCTTGGTCAAAATCAAATTGAATCTGCAGTTTTCTACTAACTTAATAATATAATTAAACATTAATTAAAATCACATTGCCTCTTTTTCGTCCAGTATCAACATACGTGTGGGCAGCTTGAACTTGATCTAAGGAATAAACTTTGTCTATCACCGTTTTTAGTTTATTCGCAGTTAACAATTTTCCAATCTGAATCAAATCACGCATTTGTAGTTCCTTTTTTCGCATTCCTGTTGCGTCAAATTTTAATTTCTTTTGAGAGAAAGGAGATATAAATAACATCTTGAGCAAGATTGACATGCTCAAAACTGGAGTCATGTAAACTCCGTTTTCTTTTAAATTACGCTTTGATTTAGCGTAAGATAAAGTTCCTACGGTATCAAAAATAACATCGAATAAATCAGAACTATTTTCAAACTCTTTCTTTGTGTAATCGAATACTTTATCTGCACCAATATCTTTAACTAATGCTTTGTTTTTGCTACTACAAACTGCTGTTACATCTGCTCCAAAATTCTTGGCTAACTGTATTGCTGCTGTACCGATACCTCCGGATGCTCCATTAATAAGCACTTTATCACCTTTTTTAATCTTTACTTGGTCTGTAAAGAAGGCTAATGCTGTACTAGCTCCATCTAATATCCCCGTAGCTTCTTCAGGGCTAATGTTTTCTGGTTGATGTATTATCAAATCGTCCTCAGGTAAACAAATAAATTCAGCGTATGCTCCATAATTTAGACCAGTTTCAGCCATTACTTTATCACCAACCTGAAAACTTGTCACCGAAGCTCCAATGGCAGTAACAACTCCCGCTAAATCAGTGCCAGGTGTTTTTGATTTGGGTTTTGTTAATCCTGTAAACAATCTACCAAAATAAGGCTTGCCTTCTCTCATCATTCCACTCGCTCGGGTTACAGAGGTAGCTCCTATTTTAATAAGTATTTCGTTCGATTTTGGAATCGGGATTGCTACGTTTTGAATGGTAAAAACTTCTGGTCCACCGTAGTTTTCTGCTATAACTGCTTTCATAATTTTTGTTTTTTTATTATGAAGCAAAAGTGCTAATGTGAAAGATTTGAAACGTTCCGCTTTATAAAGTGGAACCTCTTTGTAAACCCGAACTTATTGAGATAATGTATTCCAGTACGATTTAGGAGTAACGCCCATTTTCTTTTTAAAGAATGTATTGAAAACAGTTTTCGAGTTGAATCCACTGTCGTAAGCGATAGCTAAAATAGTAAGGTGGTGCGCTTCTTTCGCCGTTAGTCTTTCCTTGAATTCTTCCAGACGGTATCCATTCACAAAGTCAGCAAAATTTTGCTCAAAACCGTCGTTCAGCAGCTGTGACATTTGGTTGGGAGATAGGTTCATGTATTCGGCAAGCGACCGCAAAGAGAGGTCCGGGTTCAAGTGCACTTGCTCTTGCTCCATGAGTTCACGAAGGCGATTTTCATAAAGAACTTTCTCTTGATCTGTGAATAGCGATTTTTTAGTATTTTGCTTTGGTAGTTTACTCTCAGTATTGCCAATGATGTCGCCAATGGTATTTTTAAATTCTGGAATAGAATGCAATGGCTCTGCTAGCGGTTCTGTAGGCAGCAGCAAAACCATAGGAAAGCGATTTTCAATACCGCTTCTGAAATAATCCATGGCTTTATCTAAATTTCCCAACTGAGCATGGCAGAGGATTAAGAAATTAAGTGCATTTCCTGCAGAAGATGATTTCAAATAAGACTCAAGTTTTGCTATTCCAATCTCTGCCTTTTCTTTGTTTCCAATTATTGCATGCGCTAAAGTCGTTCCACCAATCTTTGCCAAATAGCCTGTATTATCTTCAGCTAGATTGTCGAAATATGCCAGGCCTTTTTTATGCTGGCCCATTAATAAATAACAAGCTCCAATATTAACTACTGGAAAAGGAAGCTCTGGCTGAATATTTAAACTTCGCTTAAAATAGGTGAGTGCTTTTTGGTAATTCCCGGTTAAGTAATAAAGGAAACCTTTATACTGAAGGTTAACGGAAGAGAACGGTGCAATTTCCAATGCCTTATCACAATATTTCATGGCCCCTTCAAATTTGCCTTCTACTGTAAGGAAATTGGACATCGTAAGGTACATATTGTCTGCAGGCCGAATACTGAGCGCTTGGTTTAAGTGAACGTAGGCCTGTTTTAAATCCCACTTTTGCCAGCATTCAATCCAAGCTTTGTTCAACTGAGACTCAGGAAGACCTTCATTCAACTCTAAGGCACGTACTAAGTATGGTTGTGCTTTTGTAAAACCTTCAAAGGCAGAAATTATACCCATAGTGCCCATGTAAATGTAACCTTGGTTTACATCTAAATAAGGTAGAGGAAAGCTAGGACACTCTGCTATTACTTCATCAAAAATTGAAATGGCTTTTACCGTGTTGGAGTAATCTAACTTCATTAAGTAAAAACGACCTTTGAGGTATTTTTTATACGTTTCAAAAGGAACATTGTACTGATCTGCCAAATGCTCACCGAATTCAAAGTGACCGAGATGTTCACGTAATTTGTCTGCTATAATTAGACTAATCTCATCTTGAACTTTAAAAATATTTTTTAAATCACGATCAAATGACTCCGACCAAAAATTGTAATCATTATTGGTTTCAATTAGTTGTGTCGTTATTCTTGCGGTTGTTCCTGCTACTTGGATGCTTCCTTCTAGTATTATTGCAACATGCAACTTCTCAGCAATTTCAGAAATAGTATAATTGGTGTCTCTAAATGTAAAGGAAGAAGTTCTTGAGGTTACTTTAAGTTCTTGGATTTTTGCAAGCGCATTGATTATGCTCTCTGCAATACCATCAGCAAAATAGTCTGCTTCACTGTTGGCACTGCTATTTACAAATGGGAGTACAGCGATTGATTTTTTATCCGTCATCTACTATTTTTCAAACGGTAAATTCGGATTAAAATTTGATTTGATAATGTTTATATGATTAGAACAGCGCAGGAGGGTTCTATCGCATTTATGTAGTGTGAATCTAAAAATATTAATTTCTAACACCTTTAAGCAGCAAAAGACTCAAAAGTTTTAAAGTATGTAGAACTAGAATCAATAATTTGATTCTTCTTAATGATAGCTACTACTTAAATACCTGATAAAATTCTTTGGACTACTTCAAATTCACTAAATGATGCCATAAAAGTTTAATGCTGCTATAAAAGGAAACTATCTGCAACTATTTCCCAATACAAAAGCGGCTAAAGATAGATCCGAGTATATCTCTGTCCATATCTATCTTACCTGTAATCTCCCCCAAATCATGTAAAGCTTGTCGGATGTCCATGGCTAAAAAGTCGCCGGTAATTTGGTTTTCTAAGCCATGCATCACACGCTGTAAAGCTTCATCGCTTTTCTTCAAGGCATTCAAATGACGTACATTACTTACCGTTACCCCAGAGGCAGCTTGTAAAAAGCGGCTGGCAATTTTCTTTAAGGCTTCTTCTAAATCACTTAAACCTTCTTGCTTTAAAGCACTAATCGATATGGTAGTTATTCCAATATCGCCTAAATCCAAAGTGGCCAAGTCGCTCTTGTTTAAAAGCAATAAAAGCTCTTGCTCTGTATGCAAGCGTTTTTTTACTTCTTCAATTTCTTGCAATAGTTTTTTTCTGTCCACATTATTTGCATCCACCAAAAGCAAAACTATTTGCGCTTTCTCTAGCTTTTCAAATGTTCGTTGTATGCCTATGCTCTCTACCACATCTTCGGTTTCTCTTATTCCTGCAGTATCTATAAATCGAAAGCTCATGCCGCCCAATTGCATTACATCTTCAATACTGTCTCTTGTAGTTCCAGCTATATTAGAAACGATGGCTTTGTCTTCTTTCAATAGCGCATTCAATAGGGTAGACTTGCCAACATTTGGTGCTCCAACAATAGCAGTTGGGATACCATTTTTTATCACATTGCCGCTTTTAAAGGAGGCAATCAAAGATTGAATTACTTCGGTTAAATTATTGACCAATGCCTTTAAATCGTCACGATCTGCAAATTCTACATCTTCTTCTCCAAAATCCAATTCCAATTCTACCAAAGCAGCAAAATCAATCAACTGCTGTCGCAAGGCCTGAATTTCTTTAGAAAACCCTCCTTTCATCTGGTTCATGGCTATATCATGAGCGGCCTTACTTTCCGAGGCTATTAAATCTGCTACTGCCTCTGCTTGGGTCAAATCCATTTTGCCATTGGCAAATGCCCGCATGGTAAATTCTCCTCCTTCGGCCAAACGTGCTCCTTTTTCTAAAAGGGCTTCCATCAGTTCACTTAAAATATAAGAAGAGCCATGGCAAGAGAATTCTACAACATCTTCTCCGGTGTAAGAGTGTGGAGCCTTAAAAAGGCTCAACAATACTTCGTCTATTACTTCCCCTTTGTATTTTAAATTGCCAAAATGCAAGCTTTGTGTTTTGGCTTTGTTTAAGTCTTTCCCCTCAAATAAATCATTGGCTATTGCAATTGCAGCAGTACCTGAAATTCTAACCAATCCTATTGCTCCGCTACCTCCTGGAGTAGCTATGGCGCAAATGGTGTCCTCGTTTTTCCACATACTGCTAAAGTAGTCAATGCTTATTTTCTATAGCTTTTCTGCTAAAGATTTTTACTTAACAAAGAGTTAACATAAGATAATGACCTTCGCAACTCATGAGCAAACTACACCATCTTAAGCAAGAATTGCATGCAGCATAAAGCAATTCTATTTTTCTTAAATGCTATTCGTAAAGAAGGTCGCTTTGTTCTTTTGATGCTTATACTGCTTTTTCTAGCAGGTATTTTGAGTCCTTATCCACAAATTGCCATGTGGTTTGGTTTTGCTCTTGCAGCCTATTCTGCAGTGGCCAATGATAGCATACAAACTATAGGAACGTTTATAGTATCCAATGCTCATAGAAAATGGTGGATACTTTGGATCTATATCGGAGTGATATTTATTGTTACCGTTACTTACAGTTTTATAACTTTTAACGGAGATGTTTCTTATCAACGCTTATACACCCCAGGCCTAGATGTTGCACCTACTTCTTTTACCTTTTTGCAATTAGCAGCTCCTCTTTTCTTAATTGTACTTACTCGCATGCGAATGCCTGTTTCTACTACTTTTCTTTTATTAACTATCTTCTCTACCAAAACTTCCGCAGTAGTCAGCGTGCTTAGCAAAAGTATTTCGGGCTATTTGCTTGCATTTATTAGTGCCATCCTCCTCTATGTTTTCGTTCGCAAGTTTGTTCGCTTAAAATTTAAAGGGGTTCCGCATTTCGGCTGGACCATTATGCAGTGGATTACCTCAGGCACTCTATGGTCGGTTTGGGTAATGCAAGATGCAGCAAATATTGCTGTTTTTTTACCAAGAAGTTTGCAACTATCAGAATTCTTAGCTTTTACCTTACTTATCTTTTTAGGGCTAGGACTTCTCTTTTATATGAAAGGAGATCGAATTCAGAAAATTGTTAGTGAAAAATCGGGAATAGCAGATATCCGCTCTGCTACTATGGTAGACTTTGTTTATGCCCTTATACTCATCTATTTTAAAGTAATTAGTGAAATTCCCATGAGTACCACTTGGGTGTTTTTAGGACTTTTAGGAGGAAGAGAATTAGCAATTAGTCTAACCAAAAAACGAAAGGAAAGAAGAGTGAAAGCATTGAAGTATTCCTACTTAATGATTGGTAAGGACCTCTTTATGGCTGCAATAGGATTGCTTGTGAGTTTGATTTTGGCAATCTCCATTAATCCAGGAATGAGAAATGAATTTTTAAATCTTTTTTAAGGAGAAAAGAAGACGTAATTTCGCGGCCTAAAAATTTCTGAATGAATCATCTAGCTCACCTTTTTCTTTCTCAATCTAATGTTCAATTAATGATAGGGAACTTCATTGCAGACCATGTAAAAGGCAAGCAAATAGAAGAGTATTCTGAGAAGGTAATCAGAGGCATTAATATGCACAGAGCTATTGATGAGTTTACGGATAGTCACCCGCAAGTTATTATTAGTAAAGAGCGTTTGTACAGTCAGTTTCATAAATATGCTCCGGTAATCGTAGACATGTTTTACGATCATATTTTGGCTGCCAATTGGAGCGATTATTCACCTATTCAACTTAAATCGTTCACTTTAGGGGTGTATCGTTCTTTAGAATCACATAAAGATACATTTCCTCCCTCGGCTGCTCGTTTTTTTGAGTACATGTCTACCTACGATTGGTTAGCAGATTATGCTAGCTTTGAAGGAATAGGTGCTGCATTAAATGGCATGGCAAAAAGAGCTTCCTTCGATTCGAAAATGGAGCAAGCAACAGCCGTGTTAGAAGAGAATATAGAAGTTTTTCACGAAGACTTTAAAATCTTTTTTCCTGATTTAATAGCCTTTTCTGCTAATTGGTTGAAGGAAAACGAATAGTTATTTTTACTGCAGCTAACAATTTTAACCCCTTGCTTTAATAACACACCAAAAAACTTTGGAAGCCGCCATATAAAATTCTGTAGTTTTATTTAAAATTATACATTTTGAGAAAAATTCTATTTATTTCATTGATATTAGCAAATTTCATCAGTCTTGCACAAATGCAGAATGGTCAAATTACATTCAAGCCGTCAGCGGTTCAAGGCAAGGATGCTCAAGTTTACAGCTTAGGTAATAATACCAATTATGGTAATTCTGTTAATTTATTACTTAATACTTGGACAAATCAAAATGTTTTAGGGAGTATTCGATTTTTTCTTGAATTTGATCTTTCAAGTTTGCCTGTTAATGCAATTATTGATTCCGCTTATTTGAAACTTTATTATGATTCCTTGAATACCGTTAATTATAGAACTCATATGGGGCAAAATGATATAGAAGTTAAGAGAGTATCTTCTCCTTGGAATGAGAGTTCCATCACATGGAATAATCAGCCTGCTACTTCTGCTTCGAATGTTCTTACGATTCCTCCCTTTACAAGCAATACGCAGAATTATGTTATCAATGTTTCCTTACTAGTTCAAGATATCGTTTCAACGCAAAATTATGGGCTCATGTTCAAAATGCTTGACGAGATTAATTTTGGTAGGGCTTCCATTTTTGCTTCATCAGATCATCCAGATAGCACCTTACATCCCGAGCTAACCATCAGTTATAGTCTTCCAACAAGCATAGAGGGAACAAATATTGATTTATCGAATATATTAACTATCTATCCAAACCCTTCCAATGGTATTTATAATTTCAAATTTGCAAACGAACAGAAATTGACAGATTACACTATTGAGATAAGGAATATAACAGGGAAAATTCAAAATATTTCACCTTCTGATTCTCAAGTTGATTTATCTTCCCTGCCAAAAGGAATTTATTTTATAAGATTGGTAAACAAATCCAATGAAACTTACCTGAAGAAAATTGCGCTTTTTTAATTTCCAATTCACGATTGCACCATAACTAATTAGCTAAATTTACGGGATGATTTCATCTGCTCCCCTTGCCGAAAGAGTGCGTCCAAAAACCTTGGAAGACTATATTGGTCAAGAGCATTTGGTTGGAAAAGGAGCAGTGCTACATGATTTGATAAAGAAAGGCATGGTGCCTTCCATGATTCTATGGGGGGGACCAGGTATTGGAAAAACTACCTTAGCCAAAATTATAGCCAATAGTACCGATCGTCCTTTTTTTACGCTTAGCGCTATAAACTCTGGAGTAAAGGAGGTAAGAGAAGTAATAGAAAATGCCAAGAAGCAACAATTCTTTGCCACACAAAATCCCATTTTGTTTATTGATGAGATCCATCGATTTAGTAAATCTCAGCAAGACTCTTTATTGGGCGCTGTAGAAGACGGCACCATTACTTTAATTGGAGCTACTACCGAAAACCCTTCTTTTGAGGTGATTTCCGCACTCTTAAGTCGTTCTCAAGTATACACGCTCAATCCACTTGAAGAAAAGGATCTGTTAAAGCTGATTCAACAAGCTATAGAGAAAGATGAGTTTTTGAAAAGCAAAAAGATTGACTTAAAAGAAACACAGGCTTTGTTTCGCTATTCAGGAGGAGATGCAAGAAGATTGTTGAATCTTTTTGAATTGGTAGTAAAAAATGAGCAAGGAGATAAAGTGGTAGTTTCCAATGAGAAAGTGAAGCAGATTGCACAGCAGTCTATGCTTCGCTACGATAAAGACGGAGAGCAACATTACGATATTATTTCTGCCTTTATAAAATCTATACGAGGTAGCGATCCAAATGCCGGGGTATACTGGTTGGCAAGAATGATAGAAGGGGGGGAAGAGCCTAAATTTATAGCTCGAAGATTATTGATTTTAGCTGCTGAAGATATTGGTAATGCAAACCCTACGGCCTTAGTTATTGCCAACAATTGTTTCCAAGCAGTGAATGTAATTGGTTGGCCTGAATCTAGAATTATCCTTTCGCAATGTGTTACCTATTTGGCAAGTTCGCCCAAAAGTAATGCGGCCTATCAGGCCATTATAAATGCACAAAAGGAAGTGAAAGAGAGTGGAAATCTGCCTGTTCCATTACACCTTAGAAATGCTCCAACCAAACTGATGAAGGAGCTAGATTATGGTAAAGACTATAAGTATTCGCACGATTATCCCAATAATTTTGCGCACCAAGAATTTTTGCCAAAAGAAATAGAAGGCAAGGCTTTTTATGCCCCACAAGACAATGCCAAGGAGAAACAATTGAAAGAAAGATTGAAGGCACTTTGGAAGGGGAAATACAATTATTAAAAGAATAAAAATTCCACTTGCAAAGGGGAGTCGAAAAGCATAATTTTGACAACCTTATAAAGAAATTAAATCACGAATAAATGAGTGTATTAGTTAATAAAGATTCAAAAGTAATCGTTCAGGGTTTTACCGGTAGCGAAGGAACATTCCATGCAGGTCAAATGATAGAGTATGGAACCAATTTAGTTGGTGGAGTAACACCTGGTAAAGGTGGTCAAGAGCATTTAGGAAAGCCTGTTTTCAATACCGTTTCTGAAGCAGTTGAAAAAGCCGGAGCAGATGTTTCTATCATTTTTGTGCCACCAGCTTTTGCAGCTGATGCAGTTATGGAAGCAGCGGATGCAGGAATTAAAGTAATCATTTGTATTACCGAAGGTATTCCAACAAGAGATATGATTACGGTGAAGAATTACCTAGAAGGTAAAGATTGTAGATTAGTTGGTCCTAACTGTCCAGGTGTAATTACGCCAGGAGAAGCTAAAGTTGGTATTATGCCAGGTTTTGTTTTTAAGAAAGGAAATATCGGTATCGTTTCTAAGTCTGGAACCTTAACTTATGAAGCTGCTGATCAAGTAGTGAAAGCAGGTATGGGAATAACTACTGCAATTGGTATTGGTGGCGATCCAATTATTGGAACTACTACTAAAGAAGCGGTTGAGCTTTTAATGAATGATCCAGAGACGGAAGGCATTGTAATGATAGGAGAGATTGGTGGTTCTATGGAAGCAGATGCTGCCAATTGGATTAAAGAAAATGGAACCAAGCCTGTAGTTGGATTTATTGCAGGTCAAACTGCACCAGCAGGAAGAACAATGGGTCACGCAGGTGCTATTGTAGGTGGAGCAGACGATACTGCAGAAGCTAAAATGAGAATTATGAGAGAGTGTGGTATTACTGTAGTTGAATCTCCTGCAGTTATTGGGAAAGCAATGGCTGAGTTGATGAATGTAAACGCATAAATATCTACTACATATAAATAAAAAAGCCCCACGCTAATGCGTGGGGCTTTTTTGTTGAATTTGTTTTAACTTATTGCTTCACAATTTTTTTCACTATTCTTTCTTCTTTGTCTTTTGTGATTAGTTCAATAAAGTAAACCCCAGTTTTTAGATTAGACAAATCAATTTTATTGTCCATTTGTAATGGCTGATTTAAGACTTCTTTGCCATAAATATCATGCACAATAACATTCGGTTGAAACATGTTTTTTCTATTCTCAATAATCACATATTCTTGCGCAGGATTAGGGTATACACTGATTTGTTTAGAGGTTTCTGATTCAGTTAAACTAGTAATGGTGTAGGTTATATCTAACTTAGGTCTTAAAGTAACTGTAGGATGTTCCTTAGATCCAAAGCGTTTTGCAGTACCTTGATTGTTCTCATCGCCTATAATTATCCAACCATTGTTAGTACTTGGATTGGAAATCCAATTTTGTACATCAGCAGTTAATTGGGTAGAACTAAAACTAATTGGACCATTTCCTGAAATGCTTGTAGTTGCCGAAGGTAAAGCGTTATAATCTCCACCAGCTGTTGTCCAATTTTGAGAAGAAAAGGTTCTGTGTATCCAAGTAGCATCTCCCGTAGCAGCTGTTGTCCCGCCACCCTCATTAGCAGATGCATTAGAGGTGGATTCTCCCCATGAACTGTTTAAAGCATGTATATTGTGAATATGACTTCCTCCTCTTTGCTTATCTACATTGATAGTTAATGTTACTGAAGAAATAACAATATTTGAGGGAAGACTTGTAAAATCAAATTGTAACACTGCTCTTTTTAAAGATGAACCTACTGCTTGAAGACTTCTTCCAGAAAATAAAAATTGCCCTGCCCCATTGCTTAAACTTCCAGTGGAAGACTCGTAAAGCGTGTTATCTTGAGAGGGAGCTAAACTCACTGTTGTTTGGGCACTTAAGCCCAAGCCTAATGTTAAAAGAGAGATAAAAAGTAGATTTTTTTTCATAGTATTTTGTTCTTGATTGTTTTCTTAAATAGATAGACGCACAACTATCTGTTTTTGTTGTCTAAATGTAACCATTTAATTTATAGCTTATTAGTCCTAGCCACTCATGCAGTAGTGCTTTCCATTTGGCTAAAATATCTGCTTTAGGCACAAAAAGTCGGTCTGGATTAAATTCTCTATCAATTGCGATATGATCTACTGGAAAGGTATCGAAGGCTATTCCTTGTTTCTTAAAACATAATTCTGAGCGGTACATATGCGTTGCTGAGGTAGAAAGTAAAAAAGGGCCTTTTAAGTTATGCTGCTTGATAAGTTCTGCTGTATGCAAAGCATTTTCATAGGTGTTTTTGGACTTAGTCTCTATCAAAATGTCCTTGTCTTTTACCCCTATTTTTAAAAGATAATTCTTTAAAATTTCCGCTTCTTTTTCATCTTGTAACAATCTGCCCGAGCCACCAGAGATGATAATCTTATCTACTTTTTTATTAAAGTAGAAAGGGAGTATTGCTAAAAAACGATCCGAACTACCTTCGAAGGCAACTAAATTATTTGCTTCGTCCATTCTTACCATTCCACCAAGTACTATGGCGGCTTCATAATTTTCTTTTAATTGATATTCTTGCTTTGCTCTAGCCTCATAAGCTCTACTTACCTCAAAAAAGATAAAGTGGTTAGAGAAGAAATAGAGCGTTAAAAAAGCAGCAATCAAATAGACTTTTCTCTTTTTCTTAATTAGCCAAGCAACAAGCAGGAGAATCAATACCCAAACCAATGGTTGGATTAAAAAATCGAGTATTTTGGATAGGTAGAAAAACATCAGTTTACAAATTTGTTGCTATAGCTTTTCCATTGGCAATGCAATCGCTAACAGAAATACCTTTATAAAAGTTACCCGCAATATAGAAATTTGGATGAGCATTTTGAAAATTTTCTATTTTCTCGATTACTTCATCATATCCTAATTCATATTGAGGGATGGCATATCCCCAATCTTTTCGATGAAAAAAGTTGGGTTTCCCTTTTATTTTTAAAACTTCCTTAAGGCTAGCAATCATTAATTCTTGAAGCTCAGCATCACTTTTATTTAAAAGCTCTTTTCCTCTTTCTCCTCCATAAATAATGGTAAGTAAATGCGAATCCTTTTTACTTTGATGTGGAAAGAAGGAAGAGTTAAAAAGTACGCCAAGAAATGGAACTTTTTCTTCCTTCCTACTTAATAATCCAAAAGAATCATGAATATCTATATCCTTTTTGTCAAAAGCCAAATGCATTACTCCTGCTGATACATAATGAATTGCAAAAAGTGATTTTGCTAGTGCAACATCTTTAGACTGAACTAATTCTGCTAAATTTTTAGCAGGAATAGTACTGATTATTTTATCGACATAGATGGCCTTCTCCTCATTATCTTGCTCATAAACAATACCGTATTTATTCCCCTCAAAGCTTATTGACTTTACTCTGGCATTCAATTGTATGTTATTGTTTAGCTGCTTTTCTATTGCTACGATTAATTCTTGTAGTCCATTTTGGAAGGTAAAAATCTTTTGCTTAGGCAAATCAAATTCTTCCCGTTCTTGCTTCTTTTCTTTCATGAATTTTACCATTCCCTTAATGATGCTTCCATGTTTTCTTTCGGCATCTTTAATCATAGACATGGTATGATTAACACTCATTTTCTCAGGGTCGCCTGCATAAATACCAGTAACAAAAGGGGTGATAAAATCATCTAAGATTTGCTTGCTTAGTCTACGTCTGCTAAAAGCAGCAAGACTTTCTTCTTTTTGACTGGAAACCTTAACAAACGGTTCTTTCAAGATAGAAAGGAGAGTACCCCATTGGAAAAGCTTGGAATTTATTGCTTTCTTCAGGCTATTGGGGAAAGGCTCCATCTTCCCATGCTTCAATACAAAGCGATTGTTGATGGCATTTTCTTCTGGAAGAATTCTAGAAGTATATAGATTTAAGTCCTCTAATAGTTCTTTGGTTTCTCTATTGTTGATTACAACCGTATTCGGACCTAATTCAAAAGTATAGCCTTCCATTTGTCTACTTTGAATCTTTCCTCCTAAGAAAGAATTGGCTTCCAAAAGAATAAATTTCTTTCCTTGCTTTTTTAGTTCATGAGCTGCGCTAAGGGCAGTTATTCCACCTCCTAAAATAGCAATCATATGGTCATAGAGAATAGTTGGGTAGTTGGCTTTTTACGGAGCATTCTCAGATCAAAAGCCATGCAGATATTTCTTACAAAGGGCTTTCCTTTTTCCGTAACCTTAATACTTTCTCCGTTTATTTCTAATAAGCCGTCTTCCTCTAGTTCTTGCAGTCTTGGAAGATTCTCTTTGATGATATCTCCTATGTCTTTTTGATTTGCCCAGCTACTTTCAAAGTGGCACATGAGATTAAGAATGTGCTGTCTTATTTTTAAATCTTCTTCTGTTAAAAGATGCCCTCTAAAAATTGGTATTTCCTGCTTTTCTATGGCATCATAATATTCCTCTAAGGTCTTCACATTCTGCGCAAAAGCATACCAACTATCGCTAATACTTGATACACCTAAACCAACCATTAACTGAGTCTTTGAAGCAGTATACCCCATAAAATTTCTATGCAGTTCTTGTTTTTTCATCGACTGATACATTTCATCTTTTTCTAAGGCAAAATGGTCCATTCCAATTTCATGGTAGCCGGCTTCTTCTAGTAGCTCAAGACCTCTTTCATACAAAGCTCTTTTCTCTGCATCCTTAGGTAAATCTTCATCTGAAAACCCTCTTTGTCCGTTTCCTTTGATCCAAGGAACGTGAGCATAACTGTAAAATGCGATTCTTTCGGGCATCAACTCCTTTACTTTTTTAATAGTAAACTCAATGCTTTCAATAGTTTGATGCGGCAAGCCATATACTAAATCGAAGCTAATTGATTCATAGCCTACAGTTCGACTATCGTCAGTAACTTTTTTTACATTTTTAAATGGCTGAATTCTGTTGATAGCTTGCTGCACTTTAAAGTCTAGGTCTTGAACGCCGTAACTTACTCTGTTAAAGCCACAATCTTTTAGTGTTTGTAAATGCTCTCTAGAAGTATTATTCGGATGACCTTCAAAACTAAAAGATGGATTTTTGCTGAGATTTGCCGTTTCTAAAATAGAATCAATCATCCATTTTAAATTCTTAGGCTTAAAAAATGTAGGGGTTCCACCGCCTAAATGAATTTCACTAATTGTAGGTTTTTCTGAGAATAATTTTAGATACAGTTTCCACTCTTCTAGCAAAGCCTCAATATATGGCGACTCTACTTGATGGTTTTTTGTAATTCTTTTGTTACAGCCACAGAAGGTGCACAGGCTTTCACAAAAAGGAAGATGGATATAGATGCTTATTCCTTCTTTTGAATTACTTTCTATAAAAGATTTTTTAACCGATTCTTTCCAAATATTTAACTCAATACCTGCTTCGTCCCAATAAGGAACAGTAGGGTAGGAAGTATATCTAGGACCGGGAACGTTGTATTTTGAAATCAATTTAGACACGCTTCAAAATTAAGCGTAGAATTTTTGTTTTTGAAGGGAAAAGGTGATTAGATTGATTAAATATATCTATTTGACTGATAGTTAATTATGACTATATTTGGATAGGTGGAGAGAATAGAAACTAGAATATCTTTTATCACTCAATTAGAAAATGGGATAATTCGCTTAGAAATTAAACCCAATATTGAGTTAGAGCCTGAAGATTTAGATGAAAACTTTGAGGTGTATAAAAATATTTTGGGTGAAAAGGAAAAAGGACTCTTTTTAATTGTTTTTGATAAAAAGGGAATGTCTAATAAAGAATCTAGGGAGAGATACGCTAATAAAAAACGCGCAAAAATAAAAAGGGCAGAAGCATTGGTGGTGAAAACCCTTGCGCATAAAATGGAGTCTAATTTTTATAAAAATTTTTACAGACCTACGCATCCAGTTGAGATATTTGAGGAAGAAGAGGAAGCGATAAAATGGCTTTTACAACAAAAAAATGTAGAAACAAATAGCTACGAAACCTCTATTTCTTATATCAATAAAATTGCAGAAGACTTTATTAGAATTGAAGTCAAGGACAAAGCTTACATTGATTCTAAGGGCTTGCTGGAAAATCTAGAAGTTTATAAAAAATTATGTCCTCCATCAGGTGCATATTTTCTCACTGTTTTCAAAGTAAACAATACTGCAGATCAAGATGTGAAACCTCTTTTTGAATCTATGGAGCGCACTAATATTAAAAAGGGAGAAGCTTTTGTAGTTGCAGGGACAGGAAATTTAATTGAACTAGATTTTTATACTTCAAAAACTAAGAAGTTATATCCAACTAAAACCTTTACCTTCGAGAAGGATGCAGTAGATTGGATCAATAGCTTGCGTAAAGTTTAATCTACCTTATACTCCAAGGTCATGGTGATAGTAGCCGTTTTCTTTTTAGAGTTTGTATTGAAGGAGCCACCCCATGAAAAGTTTTCATTGCTATTTTGAGCTACTATTTGAAAAACTCCCATTCTTGCATTTTTTAAAGAGCCTAATTTGGAGTTAGCATTCTCAGCGATTTGCTCCGCTCTCAACCTAGCATCGGTAGTGGCGTTCGCAATCATTTCTTGTTTTAAGCTAGCAAGCTGTGTATAGAAATACTGAGGAGGCTCTGAGTAAAACTCTACTCCTTTATTAATTAACTCGGTAACTTCTCTCGCAATCTTCTCTGTCTCTTCTACTTTTTTAGATTCTATCTTAACTTCTTGCCTTAGCACATAACCATTAAAGGTTCTAGTAGAAGCACCTTTTTGGTCATAACTGTAAGAATAGTCTTTATTGATGTTTACAGAATTGAAGACTATTTCCGAATCTTCTAATTCATAATTAGATAAGAAATCTTTGATCAAAGCTCTATCACTATCTAGTTTGGCATAGGCATTTTGTAAATTATTATCTACTGTAGTGAAAGATCCTCTCCATACGATTAAGTCAGAGGTGAAATTCTGTTTTCCTAGACCTTTTACCCAAATGGTATTGTTTTCAGAATTTCTTTGAATGAAAGAATTGCCTATAAAATAGGCTGCAATTACAATCGCAAGACTTAAAAATAGTTGACCTAAACTTTTACTTTTCATTGTACTTTTTTAAAGCAGCTTTTAAACAATCTACTGCGTTCTTTAATTTTTCTTTTTCTAAAACGTAAGCCAATCTAACTTGATTTTTTCCTTTCCCTTCTGTGGCATAAAATCCGCTCGCCGGAGCCATCATTACGGTTTGTCCATTTAATTCAAAGTCTTCTAATATCCATTGGCAAAAATGGTCGCTATCTTCAACAGGCAATTCTGCAACCGCATAAAATGCTCCACCTGGTTTAGGGCAGTAAACTCCATCAATGCTATTTAAGCCATCAATCAAAAGGTCCCTTCTTTCTATGTATTCTTTATTAACTTCTTCGAAATAAGAATCAGGTGTTTCAAGTGCTGCCTCAGAAGCTATCTGACCAAAAGTAGGCGGGCTTAATCTAGCTTGTCCAAACTTTAAGGCAGTTTTCATGAATTCTTTATTTCTACTGATAAGCGCTCCAATTCTAGCGCCACACATACTGTATCTTTTAGAAACGGAGTCTACCACAATAACATTGTTTTCAATTCCTTCAAGATTTAGGATGGAGTAATGTTGTTTTCCATCATAGCAGAACTCACGGTATACTTCATCGGCAAATAAATAAAGGTCATATTTGGCTACAATCTCTTTCAATTGATTAAGCTCTTCTTGAGAATAAAGATAGCCTGTTGGATTACCGGGATTACAAATTAAGATCCCCTTGGTATTTTTATTTATTTTCTTTTCAAATTCTTCAATTGGAGGTAAGGCAAAACCACTTTTTATATCCGAATAAATTGGTTGAACTTTAACGCCTGCTGCCATTGCAAAACCATTGTAATTGGCATAAAATGGCTCAGGAATAATGATTTCGTCTCCGGGGTTCATACAAGTAGAAAATCCAAAAGCCAAGGCTTCAGAACCTCCTGTAGTTACCATAATATCTTCAAAGGTAATACCCTTGCTAATCTCAGAATAATAGTTTGCTAAACCTTTTCTGTAAGATTCAAAACCTGCAGAATGGCTGTATTCAACCACTTTCAAATCAATATTCTTAATACGATCTAAAGCTACTTCTGGTGTTTTAATATCAGGTTGGCCAATATTTAGGTGAATTACTTCCACTCCTTTTGACTTAGCTTTTTCAGCGTAAGGAACTAATTTTCTTATTGGCGACTCTGGCATTGCCAATCCACGGTTTGAAATCTTCGGCATATCTTTTTTATTGGGTTGCAAATTTCTTATATAAATTGATATTATCCATAATAACAATAAAAAAAGCCCCTTGATTTCTCAAGAGGCTTTTTGTTATGTAAATTTAGTATTAACCTGCAGTTGGAGCCATAGATGACTCTTCTTTTACAGGGGTAGTTTTCTTTTCTATAACATTTCCTTTAATTCTTAACACTTTATTAGGTGTTGAAGAATTAGTTGTTACAGTTACAGACTTGTTAATTGGTCCAAGTCTATTGGTAGCATACTTTACTTTTATCTCTCCTGTTTCTCCTGGATTGATTGGTTGCTTTGACCAAGTTGGCACAGTACAACCACAACTTCCTTTTGCATTAGAAATAATTAAAGGCTCGTTTCCTGTGTTGGTGAATTTAAAAATTCTTAATCCATCAGAATTTTGAGCAATAGTTCCATAATCGATAACTTCAGTTTCAAAAGTAATTTCAGGTCCACCTGCTTTTGAAATAGTTGCAGTTCCATCCTGAGCAAAGGCAAAAACGCTTAGTAACAATATGCTAAAAGTAAAAGCTAATTTTTTCATAGTCATTTTTTTAAAATTTGTTCCTCAAAAGTATTACTAATTCTCTTGCATTTTCAACACTTTAACACTTCATTAACAATTAATATTAAAATGTTTTATTCTCTTTTCATTTTCATCGTTTAACTATATGGCTTTAGTTAAATTTGTCCTTCAATTTTTCTATATGGAAATAGCTAAAAAATACGACTCGATTTCTGCTGAGAATAAATGGTATGCACATTGGATGAAGCATGATTTTTTTCATTCTGAACCTGATGAAAGGGAAGCATATACCATTGTAATTCCTCCACCTAATGTTACAGGCGTATTGCATATGGGACATATGTTGAATAATACCATTCAAGATGTACTGGTAAGAAGAGCGAGATTATTAGGTAAAAATGCTTGTTGGGTTCCTGGAACAGATCATGCTTCTATTGCTACAGAAGCAAAGGTGGTTCAAAAACTCGAAAGTGAAGGCCTTAGTAAACAGGAAATAGGCAGAGAGGAGTTTTTAAAACATGCTTGGGATTGGACAGAGAAGTATGGTGGTACTATATTCAAACAATTAGAAAGGTTAGGGGCTTCTTGTGATTGGCAAAGAATGAAGTTTACCCTGGATGATGACTTATCAGATGCTGTAAGAGATGTTTTTATAGACCTTTTTGATAAAGGACTAATCTATAGAGGTATTCGAATGGTTAATTGGGACCCTTCAGCACAAACAGCTGTTTCTGACGAAGAGGTAATTCATAAAGAAGTTAACTCTAAATTATATTATATAAAGTATAAGATTGAAGATAGCAATGAGTATATCACAATTGCTACAACTAGGCCTGAGACATTAATGGGTGATACTGCAGTTTGTGTTCACCCTGAGGATGAAAGGTATTTCCATTTAAAAGATAAAAAAGTAATCGTTCCCTTAGTAAATAGAAGTATACCAATTATACAAGATAGCTATATTGATATGGAGTTCGGAACGGCCATGTTAAAAGTTACTCCTGCTCATGATATCAATGACTATGAATTAGGGGTAAAGCATAACCTAGCATCTATAGATGTATTGAATGAGGATGGAACTTTGAGCGAGGCAGCTGAGGTTTTTGTTGGCATGGATCGTTTTAAGGCTAGAAAGGAGGTTGCTAAAGAATTAGAGAGAATAGGACAACTTGAAAAAGTTGAAGAGATAAAAAATAGTGTTGGTTATTCTGAAAGAACGAATGCTATTATTGAGCCTAAATTGTCTTTACAATGGTTCCTTAAAATGGAAAACCTAGCAAAGCCTGCATTGGAAAATGTGATGAACGACACCATTCAGTTTCATCCAAAAAATACAAAGAATACCTATCGTCATTGGATGGAAAATATCAAGGATTGGTGTGTTTCTAGACAGTTGTGGTGGGGACACAGAATTCCTGCATACTATTATGGAGAGGGGGCAAACGATTATGTTATTGCCGCATCAAAAGAGGAAGCTCTAGTTAAGGTTAAAGAAAAAACAGGAAAAGAATTAGACTTAAACAACCTCAAGCAAGATGAGGATGTTTTAGATACCTGGTTCTCTTCTTGGTTATGGCCTATTTCTGTATTCGATGGCTTTAAGAATCCTGAAGGAAAAGATATTCAATACTACTACCCAACGAACGATTTAGTAACGGCACCAGAAATTATGTTCTTCTGGGTGGCAAGAATGGTAATGGCAGGTTATGAATATTTAGATAAGCCACCATTTAAAAATGTATACTACACAGGTATAGTAAGAGATAAGCAAAGGAGGAAGATGAGTAAGTCTTTAGGAAACTCTCCGGATCCTGTAGAATTAATAGAAAAGTACAGTGCTGATGGCGTAAGAGTAGGTATGTTGTTTAGCTCTCCAGCCGGTAACGATTTACTATTTGACGAATCTTTATGTGAACAAGGGAGGAATTTTTCTAACAAAATTTGGAATGCCTTAAGACTTGTTAAAAGTTGGGAGATAGATGAAAGTAAGGAAGCAGATGAAGCTGCAACTATAGGTGGGAAGTGGTTTGAGAATGAATTTCAAAAAAGGGTAGAAGAAATAAACCAAAGCTATGATCAATTTAGAATGTCAGAAGCACTGATGTCTACCTACAAATTAGTTTGGGATGAGTTTTGCTCTTGGTATCTAGAAATGGTAAAGCCTAGCTATGGTGAAGCTATTTCAGGAAAAACCTATAAAGAAGTAATCGCTCATTTTGAACAAGTTCTTAGAGTATTAAATCCGCTGATGCCATTTATAACTGAAGAGATTTGGCATTCCTTAAAGAAGAGAAAAGATGCGGATTGTCTAATGGTAAATCATTGGCCAAGTTTTGCAAAAGAAGCTAAGGAGATTGATTTCGATTCCATCAAGGAACTTATTATTCATTTAAGAAGAGTTAGAAAGGAAAAGCAGATTTCGATGAAAGATTCTATATCTCTTCTTTATAGTGGAAACTACAATGCTGAGTATGATAAGATTATTGAGAAATTAGCAAACGTAGATGCTATTAGTAAAATGAATGCGAAACCAGATAATTTTGTTTCCTTTATTGTAAAAGAGATTGAATTTTTTGTTCCTCTACTAGGTGAAGTTAATTCGGAAGAGGAGAAAGAAAAATTACAAAAAGAACTAGATTACTTGAAAGGATTTTTAAAGTCGGTAGAGAAAAAACTGTCAAACGAGAGATTCGTCAATAATGCTCCTGAAGAAGTAGTAGAAGTTGAAAAGAAAAAACAATCGGAAGCAGTTTCAAAAATAGAGCTACTAGAAAATCAACTTTCAAACTATTAACTTAACATTAAGTTGATACTATTTTTATTCTTTTGTAAGCCATGACTAAAAAGGAATATGTCTATATAGATAGAGAACTTAGCTGGCTGCAGTTTAACGAGAGAGTGCTTCAAGAGGCCGAAGACCCTAATGTGCCGCTAATCGAGCGACTAAAATTTCTTGGTATATACTCCAATAATTTAGATGAGTTTTTTCGTGTAAGAATACCTACCGTTCAAAAGATGGTTAGTTATGGTTCAAAAGCTTTACCTTTATTAGAGTTCAATCCCAAACAAACCTTAAAAGATGTTTATGCATATAACCTAAAACTTCAAAAAAGATTTGAGAAAACATATGCAAACCTTAAGAAGGAGCTTGCCAAAGAAAGAATTTTCTTTAAAAACGAAACAGAGTTAAACGAAAAGCAAATTCTTGAGGTAAAGAAGTATTTTAAGAAGACCGTTCATCCTGCTCTTGTTCCGATGATGTTATCTGAGGATAGAGAATTGCCTGAATTGAATGGAAAAGCCATTTACCTTGCCATAAAACTTTGCAACTTAAATGAATTAGGTCAGACTTTTGATGTTAGTTATGCTTTGATAGAAATTCCAACAGCAGTGGTTCCTCGTTTCTATGTAATGAATGATTCTGATACAAACTCTAAGTATGTGATTCATTTAGATGATATTATTAGAGCAAACCTTAAGGAGGTTTTTGCAATTTTCGACTACGATAAAATTGATGCTTACACTATAAAAATTACAAGAGATGCAGAGCTAGATATTGAAGATGATGTGACTTCAAGCTTGATGGAAAAGTTAGCAGTAAGCTTAAAGAATAGAAAAAAAGGCGACCCCGTTAGATTCGTTCATGATGCAAAGATTCCAACAGATTTAAAGAGGTTTTTGGTAAAAAAACTTGGAATGCAAGCAGATGATACTGTAGTTCCAGGTGGAAGATATCATAACTTTAAAGACTACATTGATTTTCCAAAAATAGGTTCATCTCATCTAAGGTATAAAAAGATGAGTCCTTTAGATCATCCTATTTTACATGATAAGAAAAGCATTTTCGATTCCATTAGAGAGCAAGATATATTGCTAAGCTATCCTTATCAATCGTATCACTACATTATTGATTTACTTAGAGAGGCAGCTATTGATCCAAAAGTGACTTCCATCAAAATCACCATTTACAGACTGGTAAGTAGAAGGTCTAAGGTTATACATTCCTTGATTAATGCTGCTAGAAATGGAAAAAGTGTTACGGTTATTGTAGAGCTTAAGGCGAGATTTGATGAGGAATCAAATATGAATTATGCAGATATGCTTCAAGATGAAGGCGTAAATGTAATTTTTGGAGCACCTGGCTTAAAAGTGCACACCAAGCTGCTCTTAATAAAGAGAAAAGAAGATGGTAATTCTGTTAAGTATGCTCACATCGGAACAGGAAACTTTCATGAAATTACTGCCAATATTTACTGCGACCATACCCTGCTAACTGCTGACTCTAGACTTACCAATGAGGTAAATAAATTGTTTAAATTTTTTAAGGATAACTATAAACGTTACACTTTTAGACATCTTTTAGTTGCGCCTTTCAATGCAAGAAGACAGTTTAATAAGCTAATTAATCAAGAAATAAATTTTGCGAAAAAAGGAGAGCTCGCTGAAATTATCATAAAGGTAAACAACCTTCAGGATACAGATTTGATAACCAAGCTTTATGAAGCTTCACAAGCCGGAGTAAAAATTAAACTAATTATTAGGGGTATTAATAGAGCAATTTGTGGGGTGGAAGGAATGAGCGAAAATATAGAAGGCCGAAGTATTGTAGATCAAAAATTAGAACATGCAAGAATTTTCTGGTTTAGTCATGGGGGGCAGGAAAAGCTATTCATAGGTTCGGCAGATTGGATGACTAGGAACTTAGATAAGCGGGTAGAGGTTATGACGCCCATTTACAATAAGAATATTCAAACAATCTTAATGAATGTATTAGAAATACAATGGAAAGATAATGTGAAGTCAAGAGTTTACGACCCTCATAATTTAAATCTATATTTTAAGAATGAAGAGCCAAAAGTAAGGTCTCAACAGGCACTCTATTCCTACTTTAAGAAGAAATTAAATTCAAAGAAAGAAGAAATTGAAAATAAATTAGAAGAGAAAGCGACATAATCTTACTTTAGGGATATGGAAAATAGTCTTCGCTTTGCTTCAGTTGATATAGGCTCAAATGCTGTTCGTTTATTTTTTTCTTATGTATTTGAAACTTCTGAAGGGCCTGTTTTTAAAAAGGCATCACTTATCAGGCTGCCAATAAGACTTGGAGAAGATTCATTTCACAAGAAACAAATCCCTGAGAGTAAAATCAATCAATTGGTATGTGCATTAAAGGGCTTCAAGCATATGATGGAGGCATTTAATGTAATTTCTTACCGCGCTTGCGCTACTTCTGCTATGAGAGATTCTTTAAATGGAAAAGAAATTGTAGATAGAGTATTTAAGGAAAGTGGAATTAAAATTGAGTTGATTGATGGAGAAGCTGAAGCTGCTTTAATTTTTGAAAACCATATTGCCGAAAAAATTGGGACAAATGAATCCTTTATTTATATGGATGTCGGAGGTGGAAGCACAGAGTTTACATTATTTAATGAAGGTCAAAAAACGCTGTCTAAGTCTTTTGATATTGGTACTATACGTTTGAAAGATGACTTGGTGGAACAGCACACATGGAAAGAACTTAAAGATTGGTTAATCGAGATTAAAAGCATTTATAAACCTAGCTTGATTATAGGTTCAGGCGGAAATATTAATACTTTATTTAAGTTAAGTCAGCTTCCTGAAATGACTCCTCTAAGTATGCGAAAAATAAAAAAATGGCACAGAAAGTTAAAAGTTTTGTCTTTCGATGAAAGAATTTCGAAACTTGGCTTAAGACCAGATCGAGCAGATGTAATTGTACATGCCACGGAACTCTTTTTATTTGCTATGAGTAATAGTGGTGCCAAAAAAGTAGTAGTGCCAAAAGTTGGCTTAGTAGATGGTATTATTCATCAGTTATATGATGAATTTAAATCAAAACAGAAAGTTTAAAGCTGCTGTATTCTAACCTGGGTATATACGTTTTCACCCCAACTAATTCCCGTTCCTCTTGCGTCCGTTGACGCATTTGTAATAGTACATCGATGTTCAATTCTAAAGGTTTTTGGAGAGTTTATTTTGATAACTGTTAGAAGTTGGGATTCAGGTGTGGCCGAAGCAGATTGGATTGCTGTACCTGTGGCAGCTGTTGCTGCATCCGTAACATTATATAATCTTATTTGGTGCTGGTTTACATTTCTTGCGGGAGCGGAAGCAGAAATTTCATAAAGGCCAGAATCTAAAGTGAATGTTGTAGTTCCATTAATGGTAATAAAACTACTATCTCCTCTTAGGTCGTTAAGATCTCTAGTTTGCCATACACCTGCTGTAAAAGTTCCACCATTTACACCGCTGGCTTTTATATCTCTTACCACAGCAATTTTTGAATTATTTACATTGTTAACTACTGTTTTTCCGTCTAGAATCTTCCAAGTGATACCATCGTAAAGGTAAAACCCTTTGGTAGAGTCGTTTTGGTAAATAAGCAAACCTTCTACAGGACTAGGAATTGCTTGTCTTTCTAGAAATGTCATCCTAGGGATTAATAAACCTCTATCTGTAGACCTTATTTCCAAAGCTGCTGAACTTACAGGGTCTCCACCACCATCATTAATTAAAACCCATTGTGCATTTGCTAATAAACTTGAAATTAGCATCAAGCTAAAAAGTAGAATTTTTCTCATGAATATAATTGATTTAATAAAACAAGTCGTTTATTATTAGATGATTAACCCTACGAAGGTATTATTTTTTTGTTGCTTCTTTAATTAACTCTTTAGCTGCAAAATATGGGCTTAATTTGCCTTCTTTCACCTCATTCTCCAAAATTGTCTTCCTGATTTTTAGGTCTTCACTTTTATTTAACTCTAAATACCACATCTGATTTAAAACTGCTTTAAACCAACTAATGCGTTGTCTTTTTCTCTGCTTTTCAAAAAATCCATTTGCCTTTGTTTCTTTGAAGTATGAATCTATTAAATCCCATGCCAAATCAATATTCTCATTTTCTAGTGCTGAGCAAACTTCAACTTTCGGAATCCATCCGCTTTCTGTTTTGGGAAACAAATGCAAGGCGTTTTGATAATCTTTTTTTGCATTTCTAGCTCTTACTTTATTGTCTCCATCGGCCTTGTTAATTAGCATGCCATCTGCCATTTCCATAATTCCTCGCTTTATTCCCTGCAATTCATCTCCTGCTCCCGCAAGCATCAGCAAGAGGAAAAAGTCTGTCATCTCTTTTACTTCCGTCTCTGATTGACCAACGCCAACCGTTTCAACTAAAATTATTTCAAAACCTGCGGCTTCACATAATAAAATGCTTTCTCTACTCTGGTTAGCTACTCCTCCTAAAGCTCCCCCACTTGGACTTGGACGAATAAAAGCATTATCTTCTCTACTCAAATAATCCATCCTTGTTTTATCTCCCAATATGCTTCCTTTGCTTATTCCACTGGTTGGATCAACTGCTAAAACAGCTACCTTTTTATGTAGTTTTTTAATAAGAAATTGACCAAAGCTTTCAATAAAAGTACTCTTGCCTACACCTGGAACTCCTGTGATTCCTATTCTTATTGAATTCCCCGATTTTGGCAAACAAGCATTTACAATTTGATTTGCAAAAACTCTATCACTTACGATGGTGCTTTCACAAATTGTTATTGCTCTTCCCAATGCAACTCGATCACCTTCGATTAGATCCCTTATTAAATCTTCAATGTTTTCAGAAGAGATCTTTTTACGCTTGAAGTTTTTGTTTTTCATCCCCTTATTTTACTCTTGCAACCATTAGTCCATCTCTAATTGGTAAAAGTATATTTTCTAGTCTATTGTCTTCTTGGATCATTTTATTGAACTCATCCAAAATTCTTGTTTCTTCGTCAAATTCAGAGGAATCCTCGATTACTTTACCACTCCAAAGCACATTGTCAGCAATAATGAAACTATTAGTATTCATTTTGTCTATCAATAAGTTAAAGTAGTTGATGTAATTTTCTTTATCTGCATCGATAAACACCAAATCCCAATTCTCATTCATTGTTGGAATTATTTCTAAGGCGTTACCAATATGGCTTTTAATATTTTTTTTAAAAGAGCTTTGGTCAAAATAACTATTCATTATATGGGAGAGTTCTTCATTTTTATCAATGGTATGAATTTCTCCATTTTCTGCTAAACCTTCCGCTAAGCAAAGTGCAGAATAACCAGTGTAAGTTCCAATTTCAAGAACCCTTTTTGGCTTAATCATTTTACTAAACATACTCAAAAGTCTACCCTGTATGTGACCACTTAACATTCTTGGCTGCAGAACTTTAGTCCATGTAGCTCTATTTAAGTCTGCTAATAGTTCACTTTCTTCTGTAGTATGTCTTTCCGCATAATTGATAATCTTTTCAGGAATAAAATCCATTCGACTAATTTTTTGTGGTTTCTATAATAGTATTAAAAAAATCATTCAAAGGTATTCCTGCTGCTTTTAATTGCTGAGGCACAATACTCTCAGCCGATAAACCGGGAACAGCATTTACTTCTATGATATACGGCGTATCTTCTATTAACATAAAATCAACTCTAATGATACCTCTTAAGTTGAATTTAGAATATATTTCTTTTGCAATCTTTTGCACCGCATCTCTTTGTAAATCTGTAATTCTTGCCGGTGTTATCTCGTCTGAATCTCCTTGGTACTTTGCTGCATAATCAAAAAATTCACCTTTTGGAATTATTTGAGTCACAGGCAGAGCAATAACTTCTTCTTTATCTCGAAATACTCCACATCCCAATTCTTTACCCTTAAGCATGCTTTCAATCATTACCTCATTATCATACTCAAATGCTTCCGTTATACCAATGATTAATTCTTCCTCTTTTTTTATTTTGCTGATTCCAAAGCTACTGCCACAAGAACAAGGTTTAACAAAACAAGGTAGGCCAACTTCTTCTATAATCATTTTGGTATCAATTTTTTCTCCTCTTCTTAAATAATAGGATTTTGCAACATGATAACCAAGTTGTTTTAATAGGGTATTGCAGTACCATTTATTAAAGGTTAAAGTAGATCCAATATGATCAGGTGAAGAATATGGAATTTTTAATAAGTCGAAATAAGCTTGGAGTTTTCCATCTTCTCCTGGTGTACCGTGGATTGCTATAAAAACATAGTCAAACTTTGTTTTTACCCCATTTATAGTAACACTAAAATCATTCTTATCTATAGGGTATTCCACTTCGTTGATTATAACATTCCATTTATCAAATCTCATTTTAACTAAGTAGACATCATAAATACTTCTATCTAAATTTTGAAAAACTGTATTTGCAGATAATAGAGATATTCCTTCTTCTGCCGAATCTCCACCTGCAGCTATGGCTACTTTATACTTCATCTGATAAATATTATATATCAAATTAACAGAATACTAAAAAGTCTACAAGCGATTCTATCATTTATTAATTAACAGTAGATAACTAATATAATTAAGTTTGCATTTTATAAAGTTTATGCAACAATTCTTTAGATTTCTCTTAAGTAAGACTTTTGTTCTGAATTTGCTTATAGCATTTGCCTTAATTGCAGCTATGTTATATGGAGCAATGTCGTATTTAGAAAGCTATACCTTACATGGCCAAACTATTGAGGTGCCAAAGGTTACAGATGTTTTAATAGATTCTTTAGAAGATTTTGAAGATAGCAGTTTTACCCTAATCGTAGTAGATTCAATCTATTTGATAGGCAAACCTGCAGGATATGTTGTTGAACAAAATCCGAAGGCAAAAACAACTGTTAAAAGTGGAAGAAAGATTTATTTGACTGTGGTGACAGCAAATCCACCTAAAGTTACAATGCCTAATCTTGTTGATCTCTCCTTAAGGCAAGCAACTTCACTTATGGAAACTTATGGATTAGTTGTAGGTAAACTTTCTTACAGACCCGATTTATGTACAAATTGTATTTTAGAACAGAGGGTTGGGGAGAAAGCAATTAATCCTGGAGTAAGAGTAAAAAAGGGACTTAAAATTGATTTGGTTGTTGGACAAGGCTTAAGTGATGAGCTAGTTGCAGTTCCATTTATTATAGAATTGACAGCTTCTATGGCTAATGAATTATTAAAGTCAAAATCTCTAAATATTGGAAGCTACAATTATGATGAAACAATAGAAAACGCAGAAGACAGCTTGAACGCATTTGTTTACAAACAATTTCCTGATTATTCAGAAGAGCCTACAGTAAATATGGGAAGCTCTGTAGATATCTATTTAACATTAGATACTAATCGCCTAGTAAATAGCGTTAATCCTTAAGTTCTAAAACAGATAATGAGGTTAATTCTATTTCTTTTTTTCTTCTCTTCTTTTTTAGGTTTAAATGCACAAGATTTTGTAAGCGTTCCATCTTCTAATCCATCCCAATTTCCTGAAAATTTTAGCATTTTAAACAGTCAAGATAAGTTATTAAATCAAGAAGATTCCGTAATTTATTTATATGATACTCTACAGTTACCATTTATTGATGATTTTACTTCAAATAGACTAAGAAGTAGAGTAGATGATCCAGTAAATGATCCAAGAGTTAGCGATACTGTTTTGTATGCTATTAAATTAACAAATGGTAGTATTTATCGAGATACAATCGGTTTTGTAATAGATACAACATGGATTTACCAAATAGGATCCGGAGGGGCTAAAGTAGATAGCACAGCTAATTTTGAAGGATTGGTAATTTTTACCGATTTATCTAAGTACCCGTCTGAAGTAAATATTTTAGAATATTACTTTCCATACGATGTGTACGATTCACTTAATGGCAACGCTGATACTATATTTAAATTACCAACTTTATTTCAAGATTCAGTAAAATACTATCTGGTTGAGAAGGATACGGCGTCATTCTATATCAATAGAGATGTTTACATCAATAATACCTATGGTTTCTATCCTCCATCTATAGGTGTTGCTAGCTTTGATGGTTTAAATGAAAATGGGCTGCCTTATAATTTTGAAGATATTTCTTTAACAGCACAAGCAGATTTTTTAACCTCAAAGCCAATTGATTTGTCGTCAGCAGACGATAGTATTTACTTTAGTTTTTACTATCAGGCTAAAGGTTTCTTTATAAACGGACCTGAGAGGGAAGATAGCCTTAACCTTGACTTTTACAACGCATCAACTAAAAAATGGGGAAATGTTTGGGGAAGTAGAGGCATTGAATTAGATTCTTTTAAGCAAGTAATATTGAGAGTTCCTTTGGAGTTTAAATCTGAAGCTTTTCAGTTTAGATTTAGAAATAAGGCAAAAATTACGGGAGCCTATGATGTATGGAATGTAGATTACATTTACTTGAACGATCGTAGGAGAAAAATAGATACTGTAAGAAAAGATTTGGCTTTTGTTTACGATGCAACTCCACTTCTAAAAGATTATTATGCAATGCCTGTATGGCATTTTAAAACTGACCCTTCTGCTTATATGGCAGACACAGTTAGAATTACAGTAAGAAATAACTTTATTAATGAATTGAATTTATTTAACAAGATTGTAATACCTGACACAACAAACCCAACAACTCCTTTCTACATTTTCCCAGGAACAAACCAATTCCTACCAATAAGGGAGTTTTCAGGCTTATCATTACCTTATCCAATAAATTTTTCTTATCCCACTACTGCAATTGATACTAGTCAGGTTTTTAAAGCAATATGTGATGTCGACTTTAGACCTGCGGCTATTGAAATAAAAGATTTTATTAGAGCCAATGATACGGTTATTAGTAAGGCAGTATTAAAAGACTATTATGCATATGATGACGGTAGCGCAGAAGCCGGTTATGGTATTAATGCAGGAACATTTGGAGGTAATGAAACCTACATGGCTGTGGAATTTAGTTCACCTTTTCCAGATACCATTGGTGGGTTGATGATGTATTATTTGCCTCAAGATTTTGATGCAAGGAAGCAAAAAGTTGAATTAAGGGTTTGGAATTCTCTAAGACCTACTAACCTTTTGTTTCAAAAAGAAATGACTTTGAATCCTATTTATGGAGAACAAGGAGGAATGATTACTTATTTCTTTGATAGTTTAATTGAAGTAGGTACTACTTTTTATATTGGATTAAGATCTTTAGGGAAGACATCTTTAAATATAGGCTACGATTTAAATACCAATAGTAAAGATAAAATATCATGGAGCTTAGATGGTTCCAATTGGAGTTTTCCAAATACAGGAATACCTGATGGTTCATTAATGTTACGACCCATTTTTAGAAAAAAGAACTTCGGAGTTGGTTTAAAAGAGAACTTTAAAAAGGATATCAGTCAATTTAAAATTTATCCTCAACCTGCTTCCAATATACTGTATATTGATTCAGAAAGTTTAAATTTTAAATCAACTAGGATATACTCTATGCAAGGAAGTTTAATTTACAATAACCCTTACAGCAATGTTATCCAACTGGAAGGGATTCAAAATGGAATTTACATTCTTGAATTGGAGAGTAATCAAGGCAAAATATCAAGAAAAAAGTTTATAATATCTAAGTAATGCAAGAAGAAGAAATTGATGATGAGTTGTTTGAGCATTATAATATTAAGGCTGACCCGGGGCAAGCTGTGCTGCGTATAGATAAATTCTTGAGTGATAGACTACCAAATTCTTCTAGAAGTAAGATACAGATTGCAGCTAGCTCTGGTAATATTTTAGTTAATGGAAATGAAGTAAAGGCAAATTATAAGGTAAAACCATTGGATGAGATTTCAATTGTTATGCCTTATCCACCTAGAGAAACGGAACTTCTTCCTGAGGATATACCCTTAGATATTGTCTATGAAGACGATACCTTATTGGTACTAAACAAAGCTTCTGAGATGGTAGTTCACCCTGGTTATGGCAATTTTGATGGGACTCTAGTAAATGCTTTAATATATCATTTTCAGAATCTACCTGAAGCAGAGGGAAATGAAGGACGTCCAGGCTTGGTTCATCGTTTAGATAAAAACACTACAGGTATTATGGTTATCGCAAAAACAGAACATGCCTTAAGCCATTTAAGTAAACAGTTTTTTGAAAGAACTTCAGATAGGAGATACCAAGCTCTAGTCTGGGGTGATCTTAAGGAAGATGAAGGAGTTATTGAAGGGAATATATGGAGATCGGAGAAAAATAGAAAGGTGATGGATGTATTTCCTGAAGGTGATGTAGGGAAAACAGCTATCACTAATTATAAGGTTTTAAGAAGGTTTGGTTATGTTACTTTAGTGGAATATAAATTAGATACTGGTAGAACACATCAAATTAGGGTACATAGTAAATGGATTGGTCATCCTTTATTCAATGACCCAGAATATGGAGGTAATAAAATTTTAAAGGGTACAAGCTTCTCCAAATACAAGCAATTTATTGAAAATTGTTTTAAGATACTACCTAGACAGGCCTTGCATGCTAAGACACTTTCTTTCTCGCATCCTAAAACAGGGGAATGGATGGAGTTTACATCGGATTTACCTGAGGATATGCAGACCGTTATTGATAAATGGGAGCGTTATACTTCTAATAGGGAACTCTAAAGAGGAGAAATAAATTTTGCTAGCGTCTTTTTTTTGTCACTAAAAGTTAATGTGTCATTCTCTATACTGTAATAAAAGGTCTTTTTTAAAATATCGCTTAATTCATCATCAAAGTTGCTCTCAGGAGGACAATACATTTTTGTGCAAATACCGTTTTTTAGAAAAGCTATCTCTCCCTCAATAACAGAACGGAAAGTTATTTGACACCTATTGCAACCACCATAATATATTGCCCTTTCTTTAAAGTTTAAAAGTAAAAAAGCTTGAGCCTCATTTTTCTCTAAATCAAAAATGGAATCATGGATAGAGCTTAGCACCCAGTAGTTGTTTAATAAAGGACTCTTTTCTTCTTTATACAAATAGCTGTTTTCTTTCTCGAAATCTATATTAGTTCCAATACTTTCTTTTGTTATTTGGGCTACATCCTTCATGAATTTTATTTTTATACCGCTATTTTTTAAATCAATGATATTGTCAGATTCTGAAATAACAAACTCTCCTATTTTAGTTGCTTGTTGTATATCTTTCTTATTCGGTGAAAATGTTTGCAAGCTATAGGTATTGTCTGCATTTAATTGAAGAGAGTACTCTGTAAGTTCATTGCTTTTTGTATTTAATACACCATTGTATTTTCCAATCCAATCTAAGGTAGCTGCAGCTGTATTTAGTGTGTCCATGTATTCTTCAATCGGATTGTTTATATCCTCTAAAGTATTAACTGCATCCTGCTTTGTTTTACATGCACTTATAAGGAATAGAAATAAACATGCAAGTATTAGTGTAAATTTTTGTTTTCTTGATATCATGATTTAAAGATAAAACCTTTTAGGGATATTGAATTAATTAACAAATACTACTTTTATTTTTTTAAAAAGCTGAAAAATGAAAATTAGAATACTTTTAAGTCTTGGAATTTCAATGCTATTAGCGTGCCAAGGTGTTGAAAAACCCGAATCACAAACTTCCCAATCAAATGAATTAGTTGAATCTAAGTCAGAAATAGAGAAGAATTTAGAAAAATATGTTTCTGTGCCTTTAACTGCTGATTTATCTTCGCTTTCAGAAAATCAGAAGAAAATGATTCCAATTTTTATAGAGGTAGCTCAAATAATGGATGCTATTTTTTGGAAACAAGCTTATGGAGAGTCTAGTGTTCTGTTAAACTCTTTAGAAAGCGATTTAGAAAAGGAATTTGTAAAAATTAATTATGGCCCTTGGGATAGATTAGCAGGTAATACTCCTTTTATAGAAGGTGTGGGGGAGAAACCAGCTGGGGCTAATTTCTATCCTTCTGATATGACAAAGGAAGAATTTGAGGCTGCGGAAATTGAAGATAAAACATCTTTATATACACTTATTAGAAGAGATTCTAATGGTAGCCTTTATTCTATTGCTTATAAAGATGCATTTAAATCGGACTTAGAAAAAGCTTCCGCTTTATTGAAACAAGCTGCAGAGTTAGCAGAGAATAAAAATTTAAAGAACTATTTGTTTAAGCGTGCTGAAGCATTCTTGACGGATGAATATATGGAAAGTGACCTTGCTTGGATGGACATGAAAATGAATCAATTGGATATAATTTGTGGTCCAATAGAAACCTATGAAGATCAATTATTTGGGTATAAAGCAGCTCATGAAGCTTATATTTTGGTAAAAGACATGGAATGGAGTAAAAGGCTTGATAAATATGCAAGTATGTTACCTGAACTTCAAAGGAATTTACCTGTTGCCCAAGAGTATAAAGCAGAGAAGCCAGGGACAGACTCTCAGCTCGCAGCCTTTGATGTGATTTATTATGCAGGAGATTGCAATTCTGGAAGCAAAACTATAGCAGTTAATCTGCCAAATGATGAGACAGTTCAATTGAAAAAAGGAACTAGAAGGTCTCAACTAAAGAATGCGATGAGAGCTAAGTTTGATAAAATCTTGCTTCCTATTTCAGAAGTCCTTATTGATTCCTCTCAAAGGCAGTATATTACTTTTGATGCTTTCTTTGCAAATACCATGTTTCATGAGGTTGCCCATGGTTTAGGAATAAAAAATACAGTTAACGGTAAAGGTTCTGTTAGAGAATCTCTAAAGGAACATGCTTCAGCATTGGAAGAAGGGAAAGCAGATATTTTAGGTTTGTATATGATAACCCAATTGCATGAAAAGGGAGAAATTGAGGGCGATATGAAAGAGTATTTTACCACCTTTATGGCAAGTATTTTTAGATCTGTTAGGTTTGGAGCTTCTTCTGCACATGGAAAAGCCAATATGATCCGATTTAATTATTTTCTAGAACAAGGTGCTTTAAAAAGGAATGATAATGGTTATTACACCATTGATTATAATAATATGATTTCAGCAATGAATTCTTTAAGTTCAATAATCATCACTCTGCAAGGAAATGGGGATTATGAAAGTGTTGCTAATTTAGTTACAGAGAAAGCGAAGATAGAAGAAGTATTGAAATCTGATTTAGATCGATTAGCTGAACTTGGAATTCCTGTGGATGTCGTATTTGAGCAGGGAGTTGAAGTGTTGGGCTTAAATTAAAATTCTAATGTAAATCTAACATTCAATTGTCTTGAAGTAAGGAAGTTTGGAACAGCATACTGCCTGTTGGTTACATCGGTTACCCATAAATAGGATAGGGTATTGTTTCTTTGAAGAAGATTGAAAATATCTACACCTACCCAAATAGAGTTGAAATGGCGAAAAGGATTTTTTGGGCCAACTTTAGAGTTTTCACTTAACAATTGTTTAGAAAAACCTAAGTCAACTCTTATGTAAGGAGGTATTCTTAGGGTGTCTTTGTATCTTTCATTGGAAGGTGGACCAAATGGTAATCCACTGCCAAAAAAGAAAGTGAGATTCATTTTGTAGGTAGGGTTTTTAGGTAGATAATCTTGGAAGAATAAACTGAAGTTTACTCTTTGATCTGTTGGCCTGGGAATATAGCCTGGTTCAACTTCAATACTGTCGGTTGGTTGGTTGTTTACTGTAAATCCAGGAATAATCTTCTCCCCATCACTATTAAAATATTCTTTGTAGGAGTCATTCTCTATATCTTCAAAAACTTTCATAATTCCTAAATTGACCCAAGAATCTACACCTTTAACAAACTCCCCATTTACTTTTAAATCTGTTCCCACTGCATAAGCATTAGCAGAGTTTTCAGCATAATATCTTATCCTTAAATTATCTATTTCATAAGGGATAATGTTGTCCATTGCTTTGTAATAAGCTTCTCCTACAAACTTAAATGGTCTGCCCCAAGCTTTAAAGTTATAATCTGTTCCAACAACAAAATGTATAGATCTTTGAGCTTCAATGTCTTTATTTAGATTGCCATCAAAATCCCTTAATTCTCTATAAAAGGCAGGTTGATAGTAAACGCCTGTGCTAAATCTAAAAAGGAAGTCTCTATTCCAATTCGGTTCCCACGCTATATTAAATCTTGGACTTATTACTGTTTCATTATTTAAATTCCAATAATTGGCTCTTAAACCTGCAGTAAAACTGAATTTGTCTTCTGCTTCATTTTCCCATCTTAAGGTTCTTTGAAAGTAACCCATCAAACGACTGGAGTTGAGGGTATTACTTGCTTTAAATCGATTGAATAAGTTTAGCTCTATAGGCCTTTGAGGATTTTGGCCTGGTCTTGAAGGAGGTTGTGGGATGGAAAAGCCTGCAGAGTCAATTAAGTCCCATTCGCTTAATTCGTCTATTATTTGTTCATGTTGAATTTTAGCCCCCCATTCATAATTCCCATTAGCTTTTAAAAGCTTACCACGATGTTGTAGATTTAGAACAGTGGCTTCTAAATAATTTCTTGCATGATTTAGGTAAGAGCCAATACCTCTGTTGAAAGCTACGTCTCCAAAACTACTACTACTTAAATCTCTTTCTAATTCATCGATAAAATACTGTCCTAAAATATCAAAGGTTTCTCTCTCAAAAGAGCGGTAACCAGAGGCAATCAGCTTTAATTCTAACTTGTTATTTGGTTTATAGGTATTGGTAATAGCCCCAAACCAGGTTTCATAATCTGTTACTTCTTGTCCTTCAAAGAAAATGGTTAGTCTTAAAGCTTGCTGAATAGTTCCAAAATTTGTTTCCCTGGTTTCTGGAATAAACTCATATCTATTTCTAGCATAATTACCTAAAAAACCAATCTCCCATTTATCGCTAATATCATAAGTTAAATAGGTTTGTACATCTGCAAACACCGGTCTGTAATCACCATCTGTCTCTAGGCTGCCTAATACATACTGATTGCTCCTGTATCTAACTCCAGTTATGTGTGTAAGTCTTTTGTCTAATCCAGTTCCCGCCAAACTAATAGTTCCGCCAAGTAAACTAGCTGTGACGGAGCCACTAAATTCTGTTGGTTCTTTGTATCCTACTGCTAAAACAGATGACATCTTGTCTCCATATCTACTTTCAAAGCCACCTGCTGAGAAGTTAATGTTATCTACTAAATCCGGATTAATAAAGCTTAAGCCTTCCTGATTTCCACTCCGAATCAAAAAGGGTCTGTAAATTTCAATATCATTTACATACACTAAGTTTTCATCAAAATTTCCGCCTCTAACATTATATTGAGAGGTTAATTCATTGTTGGAGGAAACACCGGGCAATGTTTTGATAACCTGTTCAAAGTTTCCTGATGGATTGGGAATATACTTTATATCTTTAGGGTCAATAGTTTCCATGGTATTGTCCCTATTTTTTTCTTCCTCAATTTCTACAGTATTTAAATCATACTGCGCGCTTTTTAAATTTATTTTAAAGCTCTTTATTTCATTTTTTTTAAAAAATAGTTTGTATTGCTTGCTTTCATAACTAAGGTGAGTGATAGAAATGGTAATTTCTTTTTCTGCAGGTACGTCTAATGAAAATTCACCTCTTTTGTCAGAAATGGTCCCTCCTTGGATTCCTTCCACAGATACATTGGCTCCCTCTATACCTTTTTTATTCTCATCTATTATTTTGCCTTTGAAAAGTCCCTCAGATTGAGAAAAAAGAAAAACAGGGAATGCCCAAACTAAAAGAAAAAAAATGGGTTTTATATGCACGGCGTCAAAAGTAGTAAAATTGTATATGGCTAGACTAGGACAAACGCTATGAATGCTAATTATTGTATATGAGTTCAAAAGAAAAGAAGTTTAATTTAAGAGTATATGGTCTGTTAATTAATTCTAAAGGAGAGGTTTTGTTATCAAAAGAGCACAAAAGTGATTTCAATTTTATCAAGTTTCCAGGAGGAGGATTGGAATGGGGGGAGGGGATTGCAGATTGTCTAAAGCGCGAGTTTAAAGAGGAGTTAGGCATTCAAATAGAAGTTGAGGAACACTTTTATACTACTGATTTTTTTCAAGAATCAGTTTTCGATATAAGCGATCAATTAATAAGCATATACTATTTAGTAAAATCAGATCATACCAATTCTATTGAAAATGGAAGAATGAGTATTGATAAAAAAGCGCCGAATGACTTTTTTATATGGAAGAGTATTAAAGAAGTTGAAAGGGATTATGTTACTTTCCCTATTGATAGATTAGTGCTTGGTAAATTGAAAACTTACTTAAGCGTTGAGGTATAATAAAGGTATTGTAGTCGATTAATATCTAAAGATTCATTTGCTACTTCTAATAAATCATTTTCACTCACGGCATCTATACTAGATAAAATATCTTCAATACTATCTATCCTATTTTTAAATAACAAACTTTTAGCATTAGAGAGAAGTATATTTGTATTGCTTTCCCTTCCTAAGGCTAATTGACCTTTTAGCTGTTGCTTATATTGATGAATCTTGTTGCTGCTCAACTTTTTATCTCTTAGCTGTTTTAATTCTTTTAGAACAGCTTGTACAGACTTGTCTATATATTTCTGATCTGCCGCTAAGTAAATACTAAATAAGCCTGAGTCAGAGTATGTTGCATAATTTGATTCTATAGTATATGTATAACCATACTTTTCCCTAACCTTTAGGTTTAAAATACTATTCATAGCAGGTCCACCTAATATATTGTTGAGTAGAATAAATGGAATTCTCTTTTTATCATGAAGACCATAAGCTGTATTCCCAATTATACAATGTGTTTGATATGTGGGCTTGGGCACCTTAATCGTTTGAACTTTGTCTGAATTAAATCCTATTCTTTTTGTATTAACTATAGAAGATGACTTACTATCCGTAATTCTTTTTTCAAGAATTTTTTTGAGCTTTTTCGATGAAATATTACCAACACTTGCAAAAACCATATTAGATGGTTGATACATTCTTTGTGTAAATGAAAAAAGCTGCTCTCTTTTAAGTTGCCTAATACTTTCTTCAGTGCCCAATATACCATTACCTAATTTATGGCCTTTAAATACTTGACTTTCAAAATCATCATAAATTTGATCAGAGGGGCTATCCAAGTATACTTTAATCTCATCAATTACAACTTCTTTTTCTTTATTTAATTCTTTTTCTGGAAACTCACTATGAAATAGAATGTCATTTAAAAGCTCTATAGCTCTATCATAATACTCAGAAAGAAAGGAAGAATAGAAGCAAGTAATTTCTTTTGTAGTGTAGGCATCTATTTCGCCACCAACACTATCCATTCTATTTAAAATGTGATACGACTTTCGGTTTTTTGTACCCTTAAATAGGGCATGCTCAATAAAATGTGCAATTCCATGTTCATCTTTTTCCTCGTCTCTAGTTCCTGCATTTATTATAAATGCACAATGAGAAACGGGTCTATCTGTTACTTTATGGGCTACTCTAAGACCATTGCTTAAAGTAAAAAGATCTAAGTCGTTAACTTCTTTCATGGAGGGCAAAAGTACACCCTAAGTCATCCAATTATCCGTTATATTCCGATAGTTTTTAAATCTTTCGAAGATTTCTTCTACATAATTATATGGTTCTGACCCTCTGCAATAGCCATAGTGAACTACGTCGTCTTTGTAGTATTTAGGTTTAGATTTATTTAATAGCATATTTGCTACATTTTTATCCCAAACTTGTTTATCTAATCCATACTTAGTGGCCAAGCGCATTGCATCGAAGACATGACCTATACCCACATTATATGCAGCTAATGTGAACTTAATTCTCTCCCTTTCATTTGGAATGCTATCTCTTAGCTGATCATCAATCCATTCTAAATATTTAATTCCAGTTTTAATATTTTGTTCTGCAGAGTGAATAGAGTCTAAACCAAACTCTTCCGCTGTAGTGGGCATTAATTGCATTAGTCCTGTTGCTCCCGTCCATGAAGAGGCTTCAGGATTAAATTTAGATTCTTGGTAAATTAAAGAAGTTACAAGTCTCCAATCCCAGTTTATTCTTTTTGATTCTTTTCTGATTAGTTCATCGTAGGGACTTAACTGACCACTTTTACTAGTAAATAAATCACTACTTAATCTATTCGTATATAATTTTGTATTTCCAAAATATTTCAAATAAATCATTCTAAATTCTAGTGTTTGTTTGAATGACTCTAACCAATCGTTGATAGCAATTAATAACTTAGGTGACTCTTTTCTTACTGCCCATGCCATTCTTTGGCCTAAGCTAATAGGCACTTCGGTATTGATATTCTTGTAATAACTTTTGTTTATTCTAGCAACATGCTCATCCGCTATGGTGAAATCAATTTCACCTTTTGAAACAGACTCTATCATTTGCTCAACCGTTAATTCGCCTGAAACTTCTTTAATGGCTATATCTCCGCCAATTTCATCAGAAAGGTTTTTTAATCTCCTATAAAAAGAGGATGACTTTCTAACATGAACTTCTCTTCCTATTAAATCAGCAGGATCATCAATTAAAATTTTTCCTTGCCTTATATCTTCTTTGTTTAATTGTCGTTGAACTAATACTTGCCTACTGGTTATTATTGAATTTGAAAAAGAAACTTTATTGGTTCTTTCTCTCGTAACAGTAAGGTTTGATGCAATTAAATCGCCTTCACAATTAGTTAGTTTATCTATTATTTGATCAAGGTTTTTTATTGGTATTACTTCTAAGTTCACTTCAATATGTTCGCAAAATTTTTTAAGTAAATCATACTCAAAGCCCATAGGCTGACCTTTATAAATAAAATAGCTAGTAGAACTGTTGTCTACCAGAGCCTTCAATATTCCCTTCTCTTTTATTTCTTCAAGGTCATTTATTTCAATTAGATTACCGGTAGATTGGTTATCATTATCTATTGGTTTCTTACAAGAAAAGAATAGAAGTAATATTAGGACAGTAGTCCAGCGATATGTTATCTCTTTAAACATAAAACTGTTGAGAGTACATTAGACGAAAAAAAAATCAAAAGGTTTTCTTTATCTAAATTTGAGCTCTATGGGTAATATCATGAAAGCTTTATTAATTCTAGTTTTTATCAGTCAGTCTTTTTCTTTGTTTAGTTCTAAAATTGATAGAGCTTTTGAAGCTTTATATAGATATGACTATTATGGTGCTAAAGAATTATTCAAGAAGCTAGAGATTAAAGAGCCCGTTGCTAGTCCTTATGGACAGAGTCTTATATATGGCAGAAACGATAATCCATTTTTCAACTTAGATTCCGCTTATTTCTATATTTCAAAAGCTGAAGAATCATTCCTCAATCAAGGAGAGTCAAAAAAAGAAGATTTATTAGAGTTGAAAATAGATTCCTCAGCAATTCAGTCATGGAAGGATACAATAGATAAAAAGGCTTACAACCTTGCTTTAAAGACGAATACTTTAAATTCATTTCAGAAATTTATTGATTTGCATAGGGATGCGGAACAAATAAAGGCAGCAAAGATGATAAGAAATGAAATTGCCTTTCAAGAAGCGAAAGAAAAAAATAGTGCAAGGTCATATAAAGAGTTCCTGGATTTATACCCCAATGCTAGCCAATTATATGAAGCTAAAAACCGGTATGAAGAACGGTTATTTATCGAGTATACTGCTTCTAAAGAGATTTTAGAATATACTAATTTCATAAAAAATTATCCTAATAGTCCTTATGTAAAAGCTTCTGAAGATTCAATTTATTCAAAAACAGTAGAATTAAAGACCCAAGAATCCTATTATAGCTTTATTAAAAAGTATCCCAACAATCATAATGTTGAAGAGGCTTGGAGAAACGTATACAACTTGTATATAATGGAATATAGTCCACAAAAAATAATACAATTTAGAATAGACTACCCAGACTATCCATTTTTAGATGAGTTGGTAGAAGATTTAAAACTTGCTCAAAAAGAGTTTTTCCCATTTCGAGAAAATAACCTCTTTGGATTTATGGATGAGGCCGGGGAGGTTTTAATTGAGGCAAAGTATGAAGCTGTTGAAGAGTTTAGTGAGGGCTTAGCATTAGTAATTAAAGATGGAAAAGTTGGATATATTAATAAGGTAGAAGACATCATTATTCCTTTTGATTATGAAGATGGCGAGTCATTCTTAAATGGTGCAGCTATAGTTGCCAAAAATGATAAATATGGATTAATAAATAGAAATAATGATGCTATAGTTAGTATAAAGTATGATCTAGTTGGTAATTTCTACTCGGGCTTAGCTGTAGTTGCAAACGATATAGCTTACGGTTTTGTAAATAAAAATGGAGAAGAACTTATTCCTTTAAAATTAGAATATGCTTCAGATTTTGAAAATAATTATGCTCTAATTGAAGTAGATAGCGGAAAAGGAATGATTAATACTCTTGGCGCAACCGTAATAGCACCAATATATACTTGGTTAGAACCATTTAATGAGTATGGTATTTCAAGAGCTAAAAATGATACGGCTTATGGCTTGTTAGATAAGAATGGATCACAAATACTGCCTTTTGAATATGATAGGATTGGCTTCTTTTCAGAAGGATTAGCAGTAGTTTCAAAGAATGGAAAATATGGTTATGTTAATACAAAAGGAGAATTTGTTATTGATTTGAAATTTGATTTTATAGATCAAGTAATGGTATGGGGAGAAATGAGAAATGGTAAAGCAAAGTTTTATAGGGATAATAAATATGGAATAATAGATTCTTTAGGTAAGGAAGTTTTTCCTGCAATATTTCAAGATGTAGGAGATTATAAGAAAGAAGAATGGGTAGCAGTAAAGAAAAGAGAAAAATGGGGCTATTCTAATAGTAACCTCCGTTTAATGATTCCTTACAAATATGATTTTGCTCAATCCTTCTTAAATGGTTATGGCTTGGTAAAAATGGAGGATGGGTTTAACTTTATTAATGAAAAAGAAGAAAGGATTTTTGCGCAAAGTATAGAAAGCATTCAAAAAGTAGACACTTTATATATTATTGAGTCAAAAAATTTAAAAGGTATTATAAATTCTAAAATAGAAGCTGTTCTAGAGGTTGAATATGATGTAATAGAAGAATATAATTCAACTTACTTTAAGTTAATTAAAGATGGCAGTATTAGTTATTGGAATAAAATTAATGGAAACATAGTTTCAAAGAACCCTAATGATTGATTTCTTTTTAAAAGAGTTAAAGGAGAGTTTGAACGGTGAACTTCCAGGAGCAAGAGCTCATCAATATGTAATGAAAGATCGCTTAACTATTGAAGACTTATCCAATAATCTACATAGTGCTCGATTAAGTGCTGTATTAATTTTTCTTTATCTTGAAAATGATAGACTATTTACTACATTTATTAAGAGACCGACTTATAAAGGAGTTCATAGTGGTCAAATCTCTCTTCCTGGAGGAAAAATGGAACTTAATGATTCGAGTTTAATGCATACGGCATATAGGGAGGCCGAGGAAGAGATTTCTATAAACGCAAAGAAAATTGAAGGTATTGGACAATTGAGTAAACTTTATATCCCGCCAAGTAACTTCCTAGTCAGTCCCTACATAGCATTTCAGAGGAATAAACCTGAGTTTATTGCTGATAAGCGTGAAGTGGATAAAATTATAAAGGTCCCTTTATCGGTTTTATTAGAAAGGTATGAATATCAGATTGCCACGGTTAATATAGGTGGAGTAAGAAGAAAGGTGAAGGGTTTTTACTTAGAAGATAACTTAGTCTGGGGAGCCACTGCAATGATTATGAGAGAATTTTTAGAAGTTTTAAAAAATCTTAAATCAACCAACGACTTATTATAAAGTAACATAAGTACATTCCAATTAAAGCTAATACAATTTTATAAGAGCCTTTAAAGTACCACGGACTCTTTTGTATATCCTTTCTATATGCCCAAATAAGATATCCGATAAATAAGATTAAAAAGAAAATTAAGAATGCTATTCTGCCACTTGTAAACATAAGGTGTAATTTCGATTGCTAAGGTATTAATATTGTGATTAGGTTTAGATTTAATTAAATAATAAACCAAAAGTGTTGAAGATAGTTTAATAAGTATGAATATAATAGTAAGCGGAGCAAGTAGTGGTATAGGTAAATCAATAATTCAAAGGCTAAATGAAGGAGAACATCATGTATTAGCAATAGCAAGAAGTGAAATTAATGTTGATGGTAATGATAAAATTTTATCACTTTCGACTGATTTAAGTGCCGAAGAATCAATTAATGTCATTCAAGACAAAATTGAATCATGGGAAAAAGTGGATGCCATTATTAATAATGCTGGACAATTAATTAATAAGTCTTTTGAAGAAACTTCCACCACAGATTTTTTAAAGCAATACGAGGCAAACTTTATTACATCGGTTCATATAATTAAGGCAGCCTTACCTAAACTTACCCAAGGAGGTCATATAGTTAATATAAGCAGTATGGGTGGTTTCCAAGGAAGTGCTAAGTACTCAGGCCTTTCTGCTTATAGTTCAGCGAAAGGAGCAGTAGCAATATTGTCTGAATGTTTAGCTGAAGAGTTTAAAGAGAAGGGTATTCATGTAAATGCCCTAGCCTTAGGTGCCGTGCAAACTGAAATGTTGAATAAAGCATTTCCAGGATACAAAGCTCCAATTAGCGCAGAAGAGATGGCTGAGTTTATTATCGACTTTACGATCAATAGAGCTATGTTTTTTAATGGGAAAATACTACCAGTAGCTTTAATAAACCTTTAGTATCAAGGAGTTAACTTAGGGGAGAAATATTTTTAACTTTTTTTCAATCAAATTACTTGTAGGTCATATAAAGTTGTCTAACTTTGTCGTCCCGAAAAACAGAGATGTTGAGTAGATCGTAGACTGAAAAAAAATAATTTAAATTTTTTTAAAATAAAGTTTGTCAGTTTAAAAAATCATGTACATTTGCGGCCCCAAAAAAAACGAGGGAAGGTTCATTCGAAATAAGAAATAAATTTTTTTAATTTTTTTTCGAAAAAAAACTTGCAGGTTTAATAAAAGTTGTAAGTTTGCCGTCCCAAATAAAAAATGGGTTAGTTCATTTGATAATTTGAAGGTGTAAAAACCTTGAAAAATATAAGAATCCAACCATTAGGTTGAATGTTCTTTGAAAAGATTGAAGTAAGAAGAAAAAAGGTAAATACCTTGAGATTTTAGCAATAAAATTCTTTGAGAAACGAATCCTAAGCAAAACATTAAACTTTTAATTACAACGAAGAGTTTGATCCTGGCTCAGGATGAACGCTAGCGGCAGGCCTAACACATGCAAGTCGAACGGTAAGTTGAGAGCTTGCTCTTGACACGAGTGGCGCACGGGTGCGTAACGCGTATGCAATCTGCCCTTTTCTGGAGAATAGCCCTTAGAAATGAGGATTAATACTCCATAGTATCACACTTTCGCATGTTAGTGTGATTAAAGCTTCGGCGGAAAAGGATGAGCATGCGTCCCATTAGTTTGTTGGTGAGGTAACGGCTCACCAAGACTGCGATGGGTAGGGGGCCTGAGAGGGTTATCCCCCACACTGGTACTGAGACACGGACCAGACTCCTACGGGAGGCAGCAGTGAGGAATATTGGTCAATGGACGAAAGTCTGAACCAGCCATGCCGCGTGCAGGATGACGGCCCTACGGGTTGTAAACTGCTTTTATATAGGAAGAAACCCCTCTACGTGTAGAGGGCTGACGGTACTATAAGAATAAGGACCGGCTAACTCCGTGCCAGCAGCCGCGGTAATACGGAGGGTCCAAGCGTTATCCGGATTTATTGGGTTTAAAGGGTACGTAGGCGGAACTTTAAGTCAGTAGTGAAAGCCCATCGCTTAACGATGGAACTGCTATTGATACTGATGTTCTTGAATATAGTTGAAGTAGGCGGAATACGGCATGTAGCGGTGAAATGCATAGATATGCCGTGGAACACCAATCGCGAAGGCAGCTTACTAAGCTATTATTGACGCTAAGGTACGAAAGCGTGGGTAGCGAACAGGATTAGATACCCTGGTAGTCCACGCTGTAAACGATGATTACTCGGTGCTGGCGATACAATGTCAGTGCCCAAGCGAAAGTGATAAGTAATCCACCTGGGGAGTACGATCGCAAGGTTGAAACTCAAAGGAATTGACGGGGGCCCGCACAAGCGGTGGAGCATGTGGTTTAATTCGATGATACGCGAGGAACCTT
>JAUIMG010000019.1 GCA_030433355.1 Bacteroidia bacterium
CTGCTATGTAACAATTACCTTCAGGATCTGCAATCATATCCATATAGGTCTCATCATACCCACCTCCACAATAGCGATGCCATAGTAATTGGCCTTCTTTGCTATACTTTGCTAGCCAAACATCTCTTCCTCCATAATTTAATAGGCTATCTAGATTTGGATTAGATTGCATTTTGACTGTTCTACCAAGACTATCTAAATAGAAAATATCATTCACCCTTCCTGCAACATATACATTGCCCCAACGGTCCGTTTGTATAGAACGCACCGATTCACCGTTGATACTTATGGGGCTTCCATTGGTGTTTATCCACTGAAACCCAATTTGGGAATAAGCGGTATTAGCATTTAGAATAAGAGTAGCAAGAAATAAGAATAGTAGTAGCCTTTTCATCTGGGTTTATTGATTTCACTAAATTAATCATCGGGGAATTTTTAATTCTTAATCTGTGAATTTTTAATCGACTAAAAATTAAATCATTAAAAATTAATTTCTATTGAATAACAATCTTCAAAGTCTGTTTCTCCTTTTCGCCAACAATCACCAAAAAGTAAATCCCTGTTTTTAAATTATCTAATTGTAATTCTTGATTAAAAGCATTGGTGTTTAAGCGATACGATCTAATTTCTTGGCCTGAGATATTGAATAAGATAGCATTTTCTCCAACAGCTTTACCTAAAAGGTTTAAGGAGGAATTGGATGCTGTTGGATTTGGATAGGCTAGAATACCATTGTTTGCTTTTATGTAATTACCATTTTCTTCTAAAGAAGTGGTAAAGGATAAACGATAAGCAGCAACAAATGCATCAAAACTTCCATCAGAAATAACCGTATCTACCCCTGCTATTCTGGCTGTATCTGCAATAGTTCCACCTACGTAAAGCATGCTGTCTTTTAAGTGCATTACTCTTATTTCGTCACCATTAAAACCAGATGTTGAAATTTGGTCTTCCAAATAAAAATTACCATTTCTATCAAAAACAGAGAAGAAAGGGTTCCTATTATTTGCGCTTAAATAATTAGAAGAACTCGAAAAAGTCATCTGATAGTCAAACTCACCACCGATAGCCATAAAATTGCTATTAACACTTGTTGCATAGCCATTTATAGTAGGACCAAAACCGATACTTTTGGAGGGGTAAAATCCTTTTAAACGACCACTTGAGGCACTGAATATAAAAAGAGCACTTCCAACAAAAGCATTCGCATCTATGTGATTTATAGTATCAAAAGCAACTGTATCATTATTGAATAATAGATACAAACCTGCCACAATTAGACTATCACCGCTAATAGAAATATCTCTAAACTGATCAAATTCATTATCAGACTGAAAAATCCAATTGACATTATAACTACTATCAAAAGAAATTAATAATGCATCTTCTATACCATTTCGAAATATAGAATCATTTCCTATGTATAAAGTATCTTGATCTACCACTCCAGCAAAAAAGGTTTCAGTGCCATTGGAAACTACTTTTTGAGGTAGAGGCCTTCTTAAGGGATTTGGTGTAGGAAGGCTCTTTGCGCCTACATAATTCCCTTGCAAATCAAAAGTTAACTCATGAAGTCCCTGTAAAAGGGAGTCTCTATTATATAATTTTTGAAAACCTGTAGGATGTAGACCAACTTCTGAATGAGCTATTAATTTATTGGACTTAAATGTAAGTTTGATTGAACCTACAGGGTAGGGAACAAAATTTCCTGATACGGTATCCCCCCCAAAGGTTTTATGCCAGACCTGATTGCCTCCTGAATCTATTTTTGCGATATAAGTCCCTAAGTCGCTAATTCCTAACAAATTACCTCCCATATCGTAAGTGGGTCTAATGGGGTGGTACTCGGTACGGCCTGCTATGTAACAATTACCATCTTTATCTCCAATCATATCAATATAAGAATCATCATTCCCACCTCCACAATAGCGATGCCATAGTAATTGGCCTTCTTTGCTATACTTTGCTAGCCAAACATCTCTTCCTCCATAATTTAATAGGCTATCTAGATTTGGATTAGATTGCATTTTTACAGTTCTACCTAAACTATCTAAATAGAAAATATCATTTACTCTCCCTGCAACATATATGTTTCCCCAACGGTCCGTTTGTATGGAACGCACTGATTCTCCGTTGATACTTATGGGGCTTCCATTGGTGTTTATCCATTGAAAACCAATTTGGGAAAAAGCTGTATTAGCATTTAGAATAAGAGTAGCAAGAAATAAGAATAGTAGTAGCCTTTTCATCTGGGTTTATTGATTTCACTAAATTAATCATCGGGGAATTTTTAATTCTTAATCATTCGTTAACCTTGGAAGCTTCGGCGAGTAGGTTCCTCCTCAAATTTTGAAAACTTTAAAATTATTAATTTCTCCATCTGTGGTTCTAATTTGGATAAGGTACAAGCCTTTTTCTGAAGGCAATTCAATTTGTTTAAACGACGATTTTTCTCGCTTTACTGCGCGCCCATTCATATTGAAGAGAATAATTTCTGATATATTTTGATTGCTTTCAATATTTAGTATGCCATTAGATGGGTTTGGATAAATACTAAACTTAACTTCTTCTTTAGCAATAGCTTCTAAAGCCACCAAGCAACTACTTAAATTACAACCATTGCTATCTACTCTAATTACCCAAGCATCTTGCCTATGCGGTGTTCCTCCTCTAAATTCACCTGCAGCCATATAGCCACCATCATCTAAAGCTTCAATATCATAGAGGTAATGGAAATTATTTGGACCGATTATTTGATGCGTGTAGGTTTCTACAAAAATGCTATCTCCATTTTTATCTGCATGTACAATTAAGCCTTCGTTTAAATAAGTTCCTGTAGCTATTAAGGAGCTATCTTGTAATTGTTTGACACAAAATAAGCGATTATATGTATTGATCTGACCATATTCTTTCATCCACATCAAATTGCCATTTTGGTCTACTTTCACCAATATCGCTTTTCCATCGGGTCTTCTACCACCTAGGTAAGAGTTACTAGAAGCAAAAACATAATTACTGTCAAAGGTTTGTATCACGTAAGCGAAAATATCGTCATGCAGGGTATTTAAACGATAGCGCCATTGCTGATTACCAAGACTGTCAGTTTTTATTAGAATGGGATCATAATTCCTTGTAGTTTGATTTGGGAATTCTCTTTCATCTCCACCCAGAATAAATCCTCCATCATAAGTCTCCTTAATTGAATTTAAGGCTTCTAGTGTTCCTAAGGTGGTTGAATAGGTTTGTTGCCATTCTAAGTTACCTGCAGAATCTGTTTTAATTAATAAACCATCACTTCTTTGTCCTACTGCTCCATACTGCCCAACGGCTGCATAACCGCCATCTGATGTTTGAATGGCCTGTTTGAAGGTATAAAAATTGATGGAATCACCATAGCTTTTAGTCCACAAAGTATCTCCATGAACATTAAATTTAGCTAAATATCCTAAGTAAACAGTATCAAAATTTAAGCCGCCACCCATAATAAATCCTCCATCAAAAGTTTCATTAGTAGAATTTGAACCTCCTGTTGCTACTGCTATAGTATCAAATCTGTAAAGCTTATCAGTGTGAATAATTCCATTAATATCCATTCCTAAAAATTTAAAGCCTAGCCTTCCATTAAAATTTGCAGGTAGTATAAATAAGGAGTCATCATTTATCTTTTGAATATTAAGAGTGCTTACTAGGTTTGTTGTATCATCATATAATCGATTAAACACTTGCCCTTGAAGGCTATTTCCAAGAACAAGTGCTAGTAATATGCTTAATAAACTTTTCATTTAGTGTTCTACGGTAAAGATTTTACTATCTAGCAATCTTCCATTGGTAAGCACTTTTATTAAATAGGTTCCTTCCATTAAATTGCTTACATCCATCTCTAATCTGCTTTGCTCTGCATTTAAAGTTAAGCTTTTTATTAAACTCCCTTTCATGTCCATTATTTGCAATTCTTTTTCACCGTTCATTTTAAATTCAACAATAAGTTGGTTATTCGCAGGGTTTGGGTATAAAATAAATTTATTCAAGTAATAATGGTAAAAAGATACAGTAGTTAAAGTTATTTTCTTCTTAGATTTAAACAATACTGTATATCTAGGATTTTACTAATATATTAGAGCTTGAAATGAGAGCATTGTATTCCTTTTTATTATTGATACTCTTTTCCATGTCATCGCTCTATGCTCAAATAGAAGAAGGAGAGGAGTATTACTTAAATTTTCCTTTTGAAGAAGGCATCTATCTCAGTTTTGAGGAGTTTAAAGAAAATGCCCCTTCTATGAAAAACGCCTATGAAAAACGAGGAGATGATTTGTATGTAAAAGAAGATTCTAGTGAGAAATTTATTCGTGTAGACCCAGATAAAGTTTGGGGATATTCCTCGGGAGGCAATGTTTATATAGCTCTAGAAGATGGATTTTGGCGCTTTATCCGAATAGGTGCTCTATCTCATTTTACAGCGGTAATCCTGGTTCAATTTCAAACCGTAGATAATTTTGGATTTCCTGTAACGCAGCAAAGCAGGTCCTTAAGGCATATGTTCTTAGATTTTGAAAGTGGAGATGTTTTTGAATTAACGTCCAAAAATGTGGAGCCTTTTATTGAAAAGGAGCCTCTGCTTCATAAGAAATACGAAAAATTCAAGAAAATTAGAACGCCTGAATTAATTCAAATTATACAAGCCTACAATGAAATTCATCCCATTCGTTTCCCTACTGCTTATTAGTAGTTTCTTTTATTCACAGAAATCCTTTTCTCAAGCAAATACCGAGGAAGATTTAGCTGCCATCTCTTTGGTTTTAGAGAAACAAGTCAATAGTTGGAATGAAGGAGACCTAGAAGCCTATATGCAAGGCTATTGGAAGTCGGATTCTCTTGTATTTATAGGTGCTAGTGGCCCTAAATATGGTTGGGAAACTACCTTGGCTAATTATAAGAAAGCCTACCCTACTAAAGAAAAAATGGGTCAACTATCTTTTGAAATAATAGAGATGGAAGTAAATGGTGAAAGCACTGCGGTTGTGATTGGAAAGTGGCAATTGCAAAGAGAAACCGACAAACCCATGGGCCATTTTAGCCTGTTTTGGAAGAAGATAAATGGAGATTGGAAAATAATAATGGACCATTCTTCGTCTTCAGAAAACTAAATCTTTCGAAAAGAATTATATTTGCGCCTTGAATGAACAGCCAACGTCTAATACTCGACTCTACACACCTAGACCTATGCATTCAACGTCTTTGTTTCCAATTAATTGAGAACCACGATAATTTTGAAAATACAGTGCTTATAGGTCTGCAACCTAGAGGAATCTATTTAGCAAAAAGAATTCACGAATCACTATCTAAAATTTTAAAGAAAAAAGATTTGAAATTAGGCAGTTTAGATACTACCTTTTTTAGAGATGATTTTAGAAGAAGAGAGAATCCTATTATTCCAAACAAAACACAAATAGATTTTATCATAGAAGGTAAAAAGGTTTTGTTGATTGATGATGTGCTGTATACAGGCAGAACCATCCGCTCGGGCTTAGATGCTATGTTGGCTTATGGCAGACCTGATTTAGTAGAACTATTGGTTTTGGTAGATAGAAGGTTTAGCAGACATTTACCTATAAAACCAAATTATGTTGGTATTGAGGTAGATTCTTTAGATAGCGAAAGGGTAGAAGCAAAATGGGAAGAAACAGAAGGGAAGAATGAAGTAATTTTAAAATGGAATAAAGCTTAATGGATCAATTATCAACCAAGCATTTACTAGGGATAAAGCAACTAAATGCAAAGGATATTGAATTGATTTTTAATACTGCTGATAATTTCAAAGAAGTAATAAATCGGCCAATCAAGAAAGTTCCATCTCTTAGAGATATTACCATAGCCAACTTATTCTTCGAAAATTCCACACGTACAAAACTATCTTTTGAATTAGCAGAGAAGAGACTTTCTGCCGATGTTATTAATTTTTCTGCTGCAGCATCTTCGGTTTCTAAAGGAGAAACACTAATTGACACCGTAAATAATATTTTGGCGATGAAAGTGGATATGGTAGTGATGCGTCACCCAAACCCCGGGGCTTCCATCTTCTTGTCAAAACACATCGATGCTAATATAGTAAATGCAGGAGATGGAGCGCACGAACATCCCACTCAGGCACTATTAGATGCCTACAGTATCCGTGAGCAAAACAAAGACTTTAAAGATAAAAGGGTAGTTATTGTAGGAGATATTCTACATTCTAGAGTAGCTCTTTCCAACATATTTTGCTTACAGAAATTAGGCGCTAAAGTTATGGTTTGCGGACCTCCAACTTTAATTCCAAAGTACATGGAGTCTTTAAATGTACTAGTAGAATATAACTTAGATAAGGCATTGGCATGGGCAGATACGGTAATGATGCTTAGAATACAATTAGAGCGTCAGAATGCAGGGGAACATAATGTTAAGCTTTTTCCTACTTTAAGAGAGTATCATCAAATGTATGGACTAACTTTTTCAAGGTTAGATAAGCTAAAAAAACTGCCTATTATAATGCATCCAGGTCCTATCAATAGAGGAGTAGAGATATCCTCAGAAGTAGCAGATTCAAAAAGTTCTATCATATTAAACCAAGTAGAAAATGGAGTTGCAATAAGAATGGCAGTATTATATCTTTTAGCTTCAAATTCAACCTTAAAGGATTAATTGATAAATTTGGAAGTGATTAAAAATTATGGCTGAAACAAAAGCATACCATATTGACAAGCAAGATAAGTTTGTTCGCTTAGAGATTATAGAAGAAAAATTTACAGCTAAAGTTTCTCCTGAATTGAAAGCTGAACTTGTTTTATTAGCAAGTCAAGGAGTTAAAAATATTATTATTGATCTTGAAAAAGCAAACTACTGCGATTCTTCTGGATTAAGCGTGATTCTAGTTGCTAATAGAATCTGTAAAGAAAACCATGGTTGCCTGGTTATTTGTAACCTACAACCAGCAGTATTAAAACTCATTGAGATTTCTCAACTTTCCAATGTTTTAAATATTACACCTTCCTTAAATGAAGCCATAGATTTCCTATTTATGGATGAATTAGAAAAGGGTTTAGGAGATTTGGATGAAAATCTGAATTAAATGGGCATTAATGTCCTTATTCTTGGCAGTGGCTCTGCCTTACCTACTGTTAATTCTCATCAGAGTGCTCAAATAGTAGAAGTAAACAATCATCCTTTTTTAATTGACTGCGGCGAAGGAACTCAGGTAGAGTTGAGAAGGAATAAAGTAAGAATACAGCAAATCAATCACATCTTTATTTCTCACTTGCACGGAGACCATTTTTTCGGTTTGGTCGGCTTAATGTCTACTATGCATTTGTTAGGTCGAGATAAAGACATTCATATTCATGGTCCTAAAGGTTTAGCAGATATTGTTCTCATGCAGTTTAAAATTGTAGCTAGCTATCTTTCTTTCAAGATGCATTTCCATGAAATTAATGAAGCATCTAAAGTTCTTTTTGAAGATAAAGCCGTAAAAATCTCTGCTTTACCTCTTGCGCATCGTATTCCAACTTTTGGGTTCTTGGTGGAAGAAAAAGTTGCCTATAGAAAACTAATAGTTAAAGCCATAGAGAAATACCATATTCCTAAGCATGCTAGAAGAGCAATTGTAGAAGGAAAAGATTATACCACCATAGATGGTAAACTTATTCCTAATAAAGAGTTAACCAAAGATCCTCTTCCTCCAAAGAAATACGCATATTGCTCTGATACTGCCTTTAGTGAAAAATTAATAGATGATTTACCTGCCTTAGATCTACTTTACCATGAAGCTACCTTTTTAGAAGAAGATAAGGAGCGGGCAAAACAAACTTTTCACTCTACAGCTAAAGATGCCGCTACTGTGGCACTAAAGACAAATGCTAAGAAATTAATTCTAGGTCATTACTCCAATCGTTATAAAAAGAAAGATAAATTTTTAGAGGAGGCTAGAACCGTGTTTAAAGAAACTTACCATGCCGAAGAAGGGGAGACCTTTAGTCTTTAATCATTCTTGGATTTAAAATCTAGGCTCAAAGAGTTTATACAATAACGCAAACCAGTTTCTCCACTAGGTCCATCATCAAATACATGCCCTAGATGTCCCTCGCAATTAGCACAAACTACTTCTGTTCGTATCATGCCATGTGAGCTGTCTTTTATCAACTTTACATTTCCTTGGTCTACCACATCGTAAAAACTTGGCCAACCTGAGCCAGATTCGAACTTAGTTCCAGAATCAAATAAGGGCGTATCACAAGCGCCACAAGTGTAAATTCCCTCTTCTTTATTATTTAAATATTTTCCAGTAAAAGGTCTTTCAGTTCCTTTTTCTACGAGTATTCTATACTGCTCAGGACTAAGTTTACTTTTTATCTCTTCTTTCATGCTTTTTAAATGGCTTCTTGTACTTTTTAAACGACCTACTTCTATCTTGTGGTTTGTATTCAGGTCCTTGGTCTATGCCATCAGGATTAGCTAACTTCTGTATTGGATTGCCAATTAGTTTTTCAATCTTTTGAAAATCATTTTGGCCGTTTTCATCAATAAAGGTTAGAGCTACTCCAGTTGATTTTGCTCTTGCTGTTCTTCCAACCCGATGAATATAATCTTCAGGATCATTGGGAACATCATAATTTAAAACTAAATCGATGGAGTCAATATCAATACCACGAGATATTATATCAGTAGCAACCAATACTCTAAGCCTTTTGTTTTTAAATCGTCTTAAAACTTCCTCTCTTTCATTTTGATCTAAGTTTGAGGAAATACCGTCTGCATCAATTCCCATCTTCTTAAGGTCTCTAACAATGTCGCTTACGCTTGATTTTCTCGAAGTAAATATGATAATGCTACTTAGCTCTACTTTGTCTTTTAACAAAGATTTTAAAACAGCCAATTTCTGATGACCATAGGTTAAATAAGCTGCCTGTAAAATTCCTTCAGCAGTTTTTGAAATAGCAATATTTACCTCTTTAGGATTATTCATAACAGCCTTTGCCAAATTCCTAATTTTAGGAGGCATGGTAGCAGAAAACATAATATTCTGTCTTTTCTTAGGTAGGTATTCTGCTATTCGTTGAATATCATCAGCAAAGCCCATATCTAACATTCTATCTGCTTCATCTAAGATAAAGTGTTCTAAGCCATCAATCTTAACATACTTAAGATTCAAGTGAGAAAGTAATCTTCCGGGGGTGGCAACAATAATATCGGCACCTTGGGTTAATGCTGTTCTTTCCGCATCGAAAGAAGACCCGCTTCCTCCACCATAAATAGCAATGGAAGAAGTTCCAGTAAAGTAGGAAAAGCCTTCTAATTGCTGATCTATTTGCATCGCCAGCTCTCTAGTAGGTGCAATGATTAATGAGCTAAGTTTATTTGCTCCTTTTCGTTGAATGTGATTTAAGATGGGAAGTAGGTAAGCAGCTGTTTTTCCAGTTCCAGTTTGGGCAACTGCAATTACATCCTCTCCTTCCATCAAAATTGGAATAGACTTCTCTTGTACTGGAGTGGCCTCTTCAAAATTCATTGCTTCCAGACCCTGAAGTATCTCTTCAGTAAAAGGGAATTCAGAAAATTTCATATAGTTAATCTACCTTGAAACTAATTCTTGTGGTAGCCCAATCAAGATGTACATTGCCTTCCTCATCTATAGAATATGTAAGACTTTCAGAAGTTTCAATATCTGTTGGCTTTACATTTAGCTTTAATGCATCTTTCGTTGCGTCATAGTCGTAAGCTCCCCATTGCTTATGCACGGTATTGAAAATAATAGTCCATTCCGCATCTTTCTGTGGAATTACAAAGAATGCATATTTGCCTGCTTTTAGTTCTTTACCGTTAATTTTTACATCACTACTAAATTCCATAGTTGTAGCTTCATTTGCTCCTGCTCTCCATATTTTCTTATATGGAACTAAATCACCATAAATAACTCTTCCTCTCATGGAAGGACTACTGTAGCTAATGATTACGTCTGCTTCACCTAGCTTTGCTTCAACAGTTTTTGCTGGACTTTTCTTTTTTTCTTGAGCTATTGAAAAGTTACTAATTGCTAAACTCAATACAATAAGACCTAATATTTTTTTCATGTTATATATTTTTATAATTCGCTAATTTAATCCAAATGACTTAGATTACTGCCATTAGAATGTAAACTAGGCGATATTGTTCAATATTTCTAGTATAATTTCACAGCCTTCTTCAATTTCACTAGTAGAAATATTTAATGGCGGAGCTATTCTAAATGCAGTTGGGGTAGAAAGAAACCAGAACAAGATCAATCCATTTTTTAGGCTTTGTAGAACTAATTCTTCTACCATACTTTCAGACGCTAATTCTACTGCGATAAATAAGCCTTTATGCCTAATTTCTTTTATTTTAGGATGAATCAAGAGTTTTTTAATAAGCGCTGCTTTTTCTTCAACCGTTTCAATTAATGCTTCCTCTTTTATTATTCTTAATCCTTCAGCAGCAGTTGCACAAACTAAAGGATGCCCTCCAAAAGTTGTTATGTGACCTAGTTTGGGATTAAAAGAGAATAATTCCATTAGTTCTTTGTTTGCAATCAAAGCTCCTATTGGAAGTCCACCTCCTAATGCTTTTCCCATGCAAAGTACATCTGGAACAATACCGTAATGTTCAAAGGCAGAAAATTTCCCCGTTCTTCCCATTCCACACTGTATCTCGTCTAAAACCAATAAAGTATTTGTATCCGTGCATCTCTTTCTTAATGCTTGCATATACTCTCTACTTGGAATTCTTATTCCTGCATCTCCTTGAATAGTTTCCAAGAAAACTGCTGCAGTGGCCTGATCAATCTCCTCAAGATTAGAAAAGTCATTTAATTTAATAAAATGGATGTCAGGAAGTAGAGGGCGGAAAGGACTCTTTCTAGCTTCTCTATGGCTTACACTTAAAGATCCATGTGTATTTCCATGATAACTTCCTTCGAACGCAATAATTTTAGATTTGGAACTAGCTCTTTTAACTAATTTGATTGCAGCTTCAATTGCCTCTGTTCCTGAATTTAGGAAGTAATAACTATGGAGTTCTTTGGGTAGTAAGGAACTAAGTTCTTTACCAAGATCTTGTTGTGCTTTTTGTTTGAACTCTCCATATACCATCACGTGCAAATGCTTATTTGCTTGCTCATTTATTGCCTTTAAAATTCTAGGATGAGAGTGACCTAAAGAGCTAACAGAAATACCAGCAATAAAATCTAAGTATTTTTTGCCATCTTGATCAAAGATGTAGCTTCCTTCTGCTCTTTCAACATCAATTTCGAAAGGGTGAGGGGTAGTTTTTGCTAAATAGAATGCTTGCTCTTCTAACATGAAGCAAAGGTAAAGAAGGAATAAAAAAAACCGCTTAAAAAAGCGGTCTTCCTAATTAATTAGTTTTCGGTGCTCCTTGAGGTCTTTTTTTCTGTCTTAACTCATTTCTCATTTCATGCTGCGGCTTGTCGTCCTTTAACATTTTCAAGAGTTCTCGCTTAAACTCTCTCTCTGCCTTTTCATATTCTAGGACTTTTTTTGCAGAAAAAGTTTCAATCATTTTATTGGTATACTCTTCTTCTAAAGCCATCATTTTTTTCTGATTTTCAAACTTTAACATCAATATTTTTTTAGCATCTTCCTCAGACAATTCTTCTTCTGTCTCCGCTGAATTACTTTTCTTCAATCCTCGAATCTCTTTACGTTGTTCTAATCGCATTTCTTTTCTTTTTAGCTCATATTCTTCATATACTTTTTCAAACTCAACTTGCTCTTCAGAACTAAGACCTATAGCATCTTCAATGTATTCCATTTTAAGCTCATTCAATAAATCTTCTTTATTGTTGTCCTCTTCTTGAGCAAATGCAGATGAGCCAATTAGGACTGCACCAATTAATAATGTGTTTACTACTTTTTTCATTTTTTTCTAATTTAATTGTTGGTAAATAAGTTCATTTTCTATACTCTCTGTCTCTAAATAATCGAGGATTTCAGAATCTTTCATTAAGACTTTCGATTCTTCCATTTTAAAATTTGCTAGGTCTGCGATTTCTTCGAGTTGTAAATATTGAAACTGATTCATTAAATAATATTCAATATCTGCATCTGTTACTAGCTCTTCTCTATTGTTCAAATCAAATTGGATTGCTAAAAATGAAATAAAACAAACAAGTAGAAATGGAACTGTGAACCTTAGCCTTAGCATGTAAAGTAATCTGTCTAAGAAGCTAACTTCAGCAGAATTAGAAGAGATTTCAATTTGCATGCGATAATTAAAGTCCTCGAAATAGTTATCTGGCACTTTGAATGAATCTTTTTTTCTAAGCTTCTTTAAATTGAAGTCCGATGATTTTTCTTGAGTCATACCTATTGGATTGTGTTTGAACTAAAAGGTTTAATCTTTAACAATATTTCTTTCAATTTTTTTGACTGCATGGTGGTAAGAAGCTTTTAAAGAACCAACGGAACCACCTACTAAGTCTGCAATATCTTCATAGGTATACTGCTCAAAATACTTCAATTGAAACACTAGTTTTTGCTTATCAGGCAAAGCATCTACTATTTTTAAAAATTGGACGTATACTTTATCCCCATCAAAAAAGGGGTCTTCTTTTAATTGATTTTCTAAATCAGCAGTATTGGTTGTAGAAATCCTTTTGGACTTCTTAAGGTGATTCAAGGCTTCATTAGTGGCTATGCGATACATCCAGGTAAATAGGGAAGAGTTGGCTTGAAATTTAGGTAGTCCATTCCAAACTTTTATAAAAGTTTCTTGCAAAACATCATCTGCGTCTTCATGAAAGATTACGATTCTTCTAATTTGCCAATATAGCTTTTCAGAATAGTTTCTCACCATGAGATTAAAAGCATAGTGCTTTTTACCCTCAATGAAGTACATATTTATTATTTCTTTGTCTCTCACGGTGCAAAAAAAATCCATTGACTTTAACTCAATGGATTTTTTAATTTATTGATTTGTTAAGTCTAACGTTTCAAAACCTTTAAAGCCGCTGCAGTTATATTTGACTCTCCTAAACCATATTTAGCAAATAGCTCTTCTGGTTTTCCACTCTCTCCAAACTTATCATCTACAGCAATCATTTCCATTGGAACTGGGTAATTTCTAGCTAATAACTGAGCAACACTATCACCCAAACCTCCATTCATTTGATGTTCCTCTGCAGTAACTACTCTTCCAGTTTTTCTTACTGATTGTAAGATGGCTTTTTCGTCCAAAGGTTTAATGGTGTGGATATTTATTACTTCAACAGAAACTCCTTTTTCTTCTAATTTCTCAGCAGATTTAAGGCTTTCCCATACACAATGCCCGGTAGAAATAATGGTAACATCAGTTCCTTCTTGAAAAATCTTTGCTTTACCAATTTCAAACTTTTCGTTTTCCTCGGTAAAAACAGGCCATTTTGGTCTGCCAAATCTCAAATATACCGGACCATCATATTCTGCTATGGCAATAGTTGCTGCTTTAGTTTGGTTATAATCACATGGATTAATGACCACCATACCCGGAAGCATTTTCATTAAACCAATATCCTCTAATATTTGGTGTGTCGCTCCATCTTCGCCCAAAGTTAATCCTGCATGTGATGCACAAATTTTCACGTTTTTACCACTATATGCTATGGACTGTCTTATTTGGTCATATACTCTACCTGTAGAGAAATTAGCAAAAGTTCCAGTAAATGGAATTTTACCACCGATAGTCTGTCCTGCCGCAACTCCCATCATATTTGCCTCAGCAATACCTGCTTGAAAGAAACGATCTGGGAAGGCATCTTTAAAAGCATCCATTTTTAATGAACCGGTCAAGTCTGCGCATAGAGCTACTACATTTGGATTTCTTTTACCAGCTTCTAAAAGACCATCTCCAAAACCAGAGCGGGTATCTTTCATTTCTTTGTATTCGTATTTGGCCATTTTCTAAAGTTTAACTTGCGTGCTTTGTCCTGAAGTAATTGTAAAGGATTCTTCTTTTGTGTATATACTTAATCTAGCATTTATTGATCTAAAAACTACTTTGTAGTTACCAGGTTGTAATACTATAGACTCTCTTGTGCTGATGTCAGATAAATTACACACCCAAACTAACTCATCTCCTTCTTCTTTAAATATGCTTCCATAGCCTTTAGAGCTACTTCCTATATTTGCTATACCGGCCTGGGGTATTTCAACCTTGGTAGTTCTACTTTGTGCAATATTTACATCTTTAACTATCGTTCTTGGTAAAGTCAAGATTTCTAAATCGTACTTACCTGTAATATATCGTTGTAAGTCTGAAAAATTTTGAATCACCAAAATTTCATTTTCTCCTGCTTTCCTTACTATTGCTTTTAAGTCTTTATATTCATTAAAGCCATTCATTTTCAGTTCAAGATCGCCTTGGGGTGCATCTAAAGCAATAATGTTGTGTTTACCTGCTGTTATTTCAATATTATCTTTTTTAACAGGAGGAATTGTATGAACTACGAGATCATAACTTCCTAAAGGGTCAATTGGAATAGTGTCGGGATTTCCTCTTGCATCAATGGTATGTACAAAATTGTACCTAACCTGAGAAGAAAAGTGATCGTAAAAAGTCATTGGAACATTTGTTTCCGTCGGTTTATTCAATTCATCTAATAAATTAACTTGTGTAGTAGTATTATTTAAAGCTTGAGAAATTACTATACCTAGAACTTCTGCAAAAGTTTCTTCACTTCTTGCATCGTAAAAGCTACCTACACATTTAAATGCATCCATCACATCCGGTTCTAGGCCTAGGCCAATTACAAATGGTTTAAGAATAACACCCTTTCTTTGAAGTGCTAAAGAAACTGCACAAGGGTCGCCATCGCATTCTTCAATTCCATCGGTAATAAGAATGATAACATTTCTGCAATTGCTACAATCCGGAAAATCGTTAGCAGCCTGCTCTAGAGAATAGGCAATAAGGGTAGTTCCTCTAGGTTTTATTTCTCTAAGTTTATCTTTTATTTTGCTGTGGTTGGTAGGAGAAAAAGGAACTTCTAATTTGGTGTCTTTGCAGTTTCTATCTCCCGGAGTTACAGAGTTTTGATGACCGTAAGCTCTTAAGGCCAATTCAACATTTTTGGTGCCTTCTAAACTATCTACAAGCTTTCGAAGAAGTCTAGTTGCTATTTGCATTTTTTGTCCCTTTTCCCATCTAGCATACATACTTTGAGAACCGTCTAGTACAAAAAGTATTCTTGTTTTTTGTGGTTCATTCTGAGCAATAGTGCTACTGCCAATAACTAAGCTAAAAAGAAAAAGGAAAAATATTTTATTAAAATGCATTGTCTATTTTTTTGGTATAAACTGTTAATTAACAATTACCATACCTTCTTAGTAATCTCCAAGTGTTTCTTCCAATTGAGATAAAGCATTTTCTAATTGCTCGTCACTAGGAGCAACACCATGCCACTTGTGTGTACCCATCATAAAATCTACCCCCTGACCCATTTCTGTCTTCATTAGAATTACTATAGGAATGCCTTTTCCGGTTTCAGATTTAGCTTTAGCTAAAGTTTCTAGGATATTTTCCATATCATGACCATCCATAGGTAGTACTTTCCATCCAAAGGCTTCGAATTTAGCCCCAAGGTTTCCTAAGGAAAGAACATCTTCCACGTCTCCATCAATTTGTCTGTTATTACAATCTACGGTGGAAATAATGTTATCTATTTTTTGATGTGCAGCAAACATTGCAGCTTCCCAAATTTGCCCTTCTTGCAATTCTCCATCACCGTGTAAAGTATATATCAGTGATTGATCATTATTTAATTTTTTTGTTAGAGCTGCTCCTAATGCAACAGATAAACCTTGGCCCAAAGAACCACTTGCTACTCTAACTCCAGGTAAGTTTTCATGCGTGGTAGGATGACCTTGCAGTCTTGAATTTATTTTTCTAAAAGTTGCTAATTCAGAAATATCAAAATAACCGCTTCTTGCAAGAGCAGAATACCAAACTGGAGAAATATGACCGTTTGAAAGGAAGAACAAATCTTCATTTGTTCCATCCATATTAAAATCTTTACGATGATTTAGAACAGAGAAATAAAGTGCAGTGAGAAAGTCTGCACAGCCTAAAGACCCTCCAGGGTGGCCTGAACTAGCACCATGTACCATTCTTAAAATATCTCTTCTTATTTGGCTTGAGGTAGAAATTAGTTGGTTTATGTTGGTCATAGAGTGGTAGTTTAATAATGTTTCAAAAGTAAATTAATTAGAAGGATTAGTTTAGAGATGTTAATAAATATTGAAGAAAAGAATATCTGCTTTTTTGACAATGGAATCAATATCTTTGCGCCCTTAATTTTTAGATTACTATGGCTTTAAAATGTGGAATAGTTGGCTTACCTAATGTTGGAAAATCTACCTTGTTTAATTGTTTGTCGAATGCGAAAGCTCAATCTGCAAACTTTCCATTTTGTACAATTGAACCAAATGTTGGAGTGATTACAGTTCCTGATGAGAGGCTAAATAAATTAGCTGATTTAATAGATCCTGAAAATGTTCAACCTACCACTATTGATATAGTGGATATTGCAGGCTTAGTTAAAGGCGCTTCTAGGGGAGAGGGTTTGGGCAATAAGTTCCTTGGTAATATTAGGGAGACGGATGCCATTATTCATGTGCTTAGATGTTTTGATGATGGAAATGTAGTGCATGTTGATGGTTCGGTAGATCCAATAAGAGATAAAGAGACTATTGATTACGAATTAATCATGAAAGACCTTGAAGCTGTCGAAAAAAAACTAGAAAAAGTTAATAAAGCAGCTAAAACAGGTAATAAGGAGGCTATTAAAGCACAGGAGGCTTTAAATAAGTATAAATCTCATTTTGAAGATGGGAAAGCAGCAAGGTCTGCAGAAGTTACAGAAGATCAAAAGGAGCATGTACTCGATTTATTTCTTTTAACAAACAAACCTATACTTTACGTTTGTAATGTTTCTGAAACAGAAGTAAATGATGAAAATGAATATGTGAAACGTGTTCGAGAAGCAGCCAAAGAGGAAAATGCTCAAGTAATTGTTATTGCAGCTGCTTTAGAAGCAGATATTGCAGAGTTAGAAGACGCTGATGAAAGAACCATGTTTTTGGAAGATGCCGGACTTTCAGAGCCAGGAGTGAATAAATTGATTAAATCTGCATATAGTTTATTAAATCTTCAAACCTACTTTACTGCAGGTAAGAAAGAGGTTAGAGCTTGGACGATAAAGAAAGGAATGACAGCGCCACAAGCAGCAGGTGTAATACACACAGACTTTGAAAGAGGTTTTATTAAGGCAGAGGTTATAAAATTTGAAGATTGGATTAATTTTGGCTCAGAACAAGCTGTGAAAGAAGCTGGGAAGATGAGCATGGAAGGGAAAGAATACATTGTGCAGGATGGTGATGTAATGCACTTTAAGTTTAATGTCTAAACGCTAACCTCAAATACCACGTATTGCACTAAGCTTTTATGAGTATGATCTTCTAAGGAAGTTAATTTTTGCAATCTTTCTTCTTTGATTAATCTTTCAAAAGAAACTCCGTAGTCAACAATGGAGTGCCAATTGTCCCAAATAATAATATCTCCTTTTTTTAGATTTTTTAGCGCCGCTTCAGAAAGTATCAATCTTTCCTTTTTATTAAATGGATCAATTGCAAGAGGTACAGAAAGATAAACGTCTGTGTATATAAATCTTCTACCTTTTAGATTGTTTTCATTAATATATTCTGAAGTTTTATTGGCCATTAATTGAGGAGGGCTAAGGTTTAATTCTTTATTCCAATCAACAGCCGCCGGGTTAGAAGTAAATGGAAATATTAAAGTGTAGATTGTAATAATTGTTAGAACTGATTTTTTCAAAAATTCGTTTTTTAATAGAGTAATAAAAGAGTTTAATCCAGCTAAAACAAGGATAGCCATGAATGGACTAATTGCTCCAAAAACTCTTTCTAGTCCCATAGAATTAAAAATTCCCAAATACCAAAATAAACTATGAGCTAAGAAGAATACAAAGAAAATTGCAAAAGAGAATAGGAGAAACTCCCTTTTAGATTTGTCATGATTAAAAGGCAATCCAATTATAGCAATGATGAATAAGATTAAAGATGGAATACCTAATAGATAGATTAGTTTATCCGCAAAATGGAATAGTTTACCACTTCCATAATGAGAATTTAAAGAGGCATATGGAATCTTATTAAAAACCCAAAGTAAGTCTTCGCCATTGAAAATGTAACCAACGAAGATGAATACAAGGTGTCCAAATCCTAAACCTAATAAAGACTTATAATCTCTTTTGTACAGAAAAAACAGGCCGAATAAACCAATAAAAATTAAACCCTCAGATCTAATAAAGGGGGTTAGTGAAATTAATAATGAAGCAATTAAAAATTTCTTTTTTAACAAACAGTAAAAGGCTACAATTAAAAAAACAGCACAAAGAGGTTCGGTAAAACCAAAATAGCCGGTTGTAATGGTAATTGGGAAAAGAAAGTAGAAAAGTGGTGCTAAGTATGCGTGTTTTAAATTTAATTTTTGAGCGCTTTTCCAAAGAAAGAATAAAATAAAAAGCTGACAAAACCAATTAAAAATTTGAGTGCCCTTAAAGCCAAATTGTGCAAAAGGCATACTTAAAATGGTATACAATGGTTTGCCCCAGTGGTCTAACAACAATTTGGGGTGATTTAATGAAAACTTAGCTATTAAGTGATGGTGAATGCTATCGGCTTCCAAGCCAACTCCATTAAAAAAGAAGATAGAACCAAGCGAAAGTAAAGCTAAGATGGATATAATAATAGGAGCTATCGGTAAAGGTTTCGCAGCATTCATTCTTAAGCTTGATAGCCTATGACACAAATATCATCTAATTGCTCTAAATTTCCTTTCCACCCAAAGAAAGCCTTTTCTACTTTTCTTTTTTGTGTTTGCATATCTTCTTTTTGAATAGAAAGTAGTAATTCTTTAAAATGAATAGATCGGAATTTTTTGCCCAATTCGCCCCCAAATTGATCTGCATAGCCATCGCTGAAAACATACATGGTATCTCCTGGCTCTAAAATAGTTTTGTGATTTACGAATGGAGTATGTTTTAAGTATTTTCCAATAGGCTGCTTATTGGCTTTATATTCTTCTATTTTATCAGAGCCTTTTCTTATTATCCATAATGGATTATTAGCACCGGCATATTCTAATTCATGTGTCTTAGGATTGTAGGTGCAAAGAGCTATGTCCATCCCATCTTTCACTTCATCTTCAGAGGTACTAAACTTGTCTAATACAATTTCTAAGGTTTGATCAAGAATTTCTGATGGTTTGGTTAATTTAAACTCTCTAACAGATCTATTGAGTGCATTACTGCAAATTACACTAACAATAGCTCCAGGCACTCCGTGACCTGTACAATCGGCTGCTGCAAAAATTATTTTGTCTCCAACTTTTTCCATCCAATAGAAGTCTCCTGCAACAATATCTTTTGGTAAATAAAAAACAAAACTCTTTGTTAAATTCTCATAGAATACATCCAGAGGTGGAAGCATTGCATCTTGAATTCTTTTAGCGTATGTAATGGAGTCTGTTATTTCTTTATTCTTATCTGCTAGTTCTAAATGTTGGGTCTGTATTTCATCTCTTTGAATCTCAGCTTCTTCTTTTTGCCTACTAATAATCACAGCTTGTTTTCTTTGCTTAACAGAACTACGGTATGCTATAATTAATAAGATTGCAATTAAGATAGAAACTAGAACAGAAATGGTTAAGAATGTTTTTTGGTTATCTAGCTTTTGAACAGTTTGAGTCATTTTACTCTGAATCTGTGCAAAGTCTTTTTTTGCTTTGTTAATTTCTTGAATTTGCTTTTCTATTTCTGCATCATTAGCACTTAATGCTTGTTCTTTCGCTCTAATTTCAGCCTTATTAGAGTCTAATGTAGCTCTAAGTTTATCAGATTGAATTTTTTGCAGTTGAATGTTTTTTCTAATACTATCCAAGTATTTTTCTTTCAGCCTAATTGCAGCTTCTTTTTGAGCTATACTTTTATTTAGGCTTTGAATTTTCTTTGTTTGCTCTTCGTTTTTATCTAAAGTTATATTCAACTTCTTTCTCATATCCAAAATCATCTTTTGGAAGCCTTCTTTCTCTCCAGTTTGAATGCTATTATCAAGCAATTTGTTATCCATAACTAGCTTTCTAATTTCAATAGGAAGTACATTTACTTCATAAGAAAGTCTATTGTTTTGAATTACGAAGTTGATCATGGTGGTACCAACGTCATAACCTTCAGTTATAAGCAAAATGGGGTCATTCCCAATAGCATTGAACAATTCAGGCGGGAGGTATTTATTTCTAATATTTACATATAGAACAGAATAGTCTTTAGCATTTTCTAGCGATTCTATCTCATCCACTTTAACAGGAATGCCTTTAATACCATTTGAGTTTTTGCTCATAGTGGTTGTAACCCATTTTGCAATTTCAGGGCTTTGAACTATTCCTATTTTAAATGTGTCTTGAAGAGCACCCTGAGGCCATTCTATTAATTTGATGAAGTTGTTGATATAGCCAGCACTAATTCTCACGGTGGTATTAGTCTGTGAGACTAAAATGTTGCTACTTATAAAAAACCCTAAAAACAAGAGGAATGACAAGTGCCTAAAGAAATGCGATCTATATACTTTCAAATCTTAAAAATGAAAATAATTTTTTTGTTATTATATTTTATAAACCTCTGCTTGTCAGATGCGAAGTTCGTAAAGAATTATCAATTTTTTGCTCAATATACATAATTCATCAACAATAGATATTTAATATAGAATCAAAATATGTTAAAACCTCTGTTAATAAGTCCGGTCAAGTATTAATCAACTTGCATTGCCCTTTGATTAATTTAGCTCTCTACTCAAATTTATGGCTGAAGAAGTTCAATATACGGAAGATAACATTAGATCCTTAGATTGGAAAGAGCATATTCGTATGCGTCCTGGTATGTATATTGGAAAGCTGGGAGATGGCTCTGCCTATGATGATGGTATTTATGTTTTATTGAAGGAAGTTCTCGACAACTCTATTGACGAGTTTGTTATGGGAAATGGTAGGACTATTGAAGTTAGTATTAGAGATAAGACAGTAAAAGTTAGGGACTACGGAAGAGGAGTTCCACTTGGTAAGGTAGTTGATGTAGTTTCTAAAATAAATACTGGCGGAAAATATGACTCTAAGGCTTTTAAAAAGTCTGTTGGTTTAAATGGCGTTGGAACAAAAGCAGTTAATGCTTTATCTACTTATTTTAAAATTGAGTCATCTAGAGATGATAAATCTAAATCTGCAGAGTTTTCAAGAGGGGAGTTAGTTGAAGATGGGCCTATTGAAGAGTCCACTAAGAGAAAGGGTACAAAGGTTGAATTTATACCTGACGAAGAGATATTCAATAATTACCAGTATAGAACTCAACATGTTGAGAGAATGCTATGGAATTATGCGTATCTCAATAGAGGATTAACCATAGTTTTTAACGGGGAAAAGTATCATTCTGAAAGAGGGTTGTATGACCTTTTGGAAAAGAATATGTCTGACCGCCCGTTGTATCCTATAATTCATTTAGAAGATGAAGATATAGAAGTCGCTATTACTCACACGAATTCCTATGGAGAAGAGTATTACTCTTTTGTCAACGGACAACATACAACACAAGGTGGAACGCATCAGGGGGCTTTTAGAGAAGCATATGTGAAAACCGTTAGAGATTTTTTTAAAAAAGACTATGATGCTGTAGATATAAGGTCTTCAATAGTAGCTGCAGTTAGCGTAAAAGTAATGGAGCCTGTGTTTGAGTCTCAAACAAAAACAAAGTTAGGCTCCAATGATGTTGGACCTGATGGACCATCTATGCGATCTTTCGTTATGGATTTTTTGAAGAAGCATTTAGATGATTACTTGCATAAAAACCAAGAAATTGCCGACGCTCTTCAAAGAAAAATTTTACAATCTGAAAGGGAAAGAAAAGATCTTGCAGGTATAAAAAAACTAGCAAGAAAAAGAGCGAAAGAAGTTTCTCTCCACAATAAGAAGTTGAGGGATTGTAGAGTGCACCTTAACGATAAAAAGGAAAGGAATGAAGAGTCAACCTTATTTATAACTGAAGGAGATTCTGCTTCCGGTTCTATTACGAAGGTTAGAGATGTAAATACCCAAGCAGTATTTAGTCTAAAGGGGAAACCTCTTAACTCTTATGGTTTAACGAAGAAAATTGTTTATGAAAATGAAGAATTTAATCTTTTGCAAGCTGCCTTAAATATAGAAGATGGACTAGAAGATTTAAGATACAACAATGTTGTACTTGCAACAGATGCAGATGTTGATGGAATGCATATACGTTTACTCCTAATCACATTTTTTCTTCAGTTTTTTCCGGATTTAGTAAAGAATGGACATCTCTACGTTCTAACTACACCCCTTTTTAGGGTAAGAGATAAAAAGGAGACAATCTATTGCTACTCGATTTCTGAAAAAGAAGAGGCAATGAAAAAGCTAAAAGGAAAAGTTGAAATAACAAGGTTTAAAGGATTAGGAGAGATTTCCCCAGATGAATTCAAGCATTTTATTGGAGAGGACATGCGGCTAGAGCCAGTTGTGATTGGAAAAGAGTCTATCAATGATATATTGAAATTCTATATGGGAAAGAACACTCCTGATAGACAAGAGTTTATTATTCAAAATTTGAAGATAGAGCAAGACCTAATAGAGGATTTGCAGCCTAACTAATACATATGGCAGAAGAAGGAGAGAATCAAGAAGAATTAAATAACGAGTCTGAAGTATCTGAAGGATTAGAAAATGTCATTCAGGTCTCTGGAATGTATAATGAATGGTTTCTAGACTATGCTTCATATGTTATTCTAGAGAGGGCTGTTCCCCATATTAATGACGGTTTAAAGCCTGTTCAAAGAAGAATTTTACATTCCTTAAAAGAGCTAGATGATGGACGTTACCATAAAGTAGCCAACGTAATAGGCAACACCATGAAGTTTCATCCTCATGGAGATGCTTCAATTGGAGATGCCATGGTTCAAATTGGTCAGAAAGATCTTATGTTAGATACCCAAGGAAACTGGGGGAATATTTTAACAGGAGATAGAGCTGCAGCACCAAGATACATAGAAGTAAGACTTTCAAAATTTGCTTTAGACGTAGCTTTTAATGCTAAAACTACGGAATGGGCAGCCTCTTATGATGGAAGGGGTAGGGAACCTGTAACCCTGCCAATGAAGTTTCCATTACTGTTAGCACAAGGAGTTGAAGGAATTGCAGTAGGACTAGCTTGTAAAATATTACCGCATAACTTTCTGGAACTTATTGATGGATCTATTGCTATTTTAAAAGGTAAGAAAGTAAATATATTACCCGATTTTCTTACAGGGGGAATGGCTGATTTTAGCAATTATAATGAAGGTATACGTGGCGGTAGAATAAGAGTTAGAGCTAAGATCGGTCAGTTAGATAAAAAGACCTTAATAATTTCAGAAATTCCATTTGGAACTACTACTTCAGGGCTAATTGATTCTATAATAAAGGCAAACGATAAAGGGAAGATAAAAATTAAGAAGATAGAAGATAATACTTCTGAAAATGTTGAAATTCTTGTTCATTTACCTCCAAATGTTTCCCCTGATAAAACCATCGACGCCCTCTATGCTTTTAGCGACTGTGAAGTTTCTATTTCTCCAAACTCCGGCGTAATTGATGAAGATAAACCTAAATTTTTAAGTGTAAATGAGATTTTAAGAATCTGCACAGAGCACACCAAGGGCTTATTAAAGTTAGAATTAGAAATTCGTAAAGGCGAATTAGAAGAACAGTGGCATTTTGCGTCTCTAGAAAAGATTTTTATCGAAAATAGAATCTATAGAGATATTGAAGAATGCGAGACATGGGAGGCTATAATTGAAACAATTCATAAAGGATTAAAACCACATACTAAACACTTAATTCGAGAAGTAACTGATGAGGATGTTGCTAGACTTACAGAAATAAAAATCAAACGTATATCTAAGTTCGATTCTTTTAAAGCAGATGAATTAATTAAGCGAATTGAAGATGAAATAGAACAGATAATTTTCAATCTTGAAAACTTAACAGACTTTGCCGTAGATTATTTCAAAGAAATTAAGAGAAAGCATGGAGCAGGTAGAGAAAGAAAAACGGAAATTAAATCCTTTGAAAATATTGATGCAACTAAGGTTGCTGTTGCAAATGCAAAGCTTTATGTAAATAAAGAAGAAGGATTTGTTGGACATAGCCTTAAAAAGACAGAAGCTGACTTTGTATCTGATTGTTCTGATATAGATGATATTATCGTTTTTAGAGAAGATGGTAAAATGATAGTTCAAAAAATTCAGGGTAAGTCATTCGTAGGGAAAAATATAATACATACTGGTGTATGGAAAAAGGGGGATAAACGAACGGTTTATAACATGGTTTATCAAGATGGTAAAGCGGGTAAAGCGATGATGAAGAGGTTTTCAGTTACCTCCATTACAAGAGATAAAGAGTATGATTTAACAGCTGGGAATCCAGGCTCAAAAGTGCTTTATTTCTCTGCTAACCCTAACGGTGAAGCTGAGGTTGTAAGCGTTTTACTGAGAGCTAAAGCGAAACTTAAAAAATTAAAATTTGATTTAGATTTTGCAGATTTAGCAATAAAAGGAAGGTCTGCAAAGGGAAATACACTTACTAAACATATTGTAAGTAAAATTAAATTGAAAGAAGAAGGTTCCTCTACTTTAAGTGCAAGAAAGATTTGGTTCGATGATACAGTTCAAAGAATTAATACAGAAGGTAGAGGAGAGTTATTAGGTCAGTTCAAAGCGGAAGACAAGATTTTAACCATCACTCAATCCGGTTATTATAAATTAACTGGAACAAATATTACAACTCATTTTGAAGAAGATTTAATTTGTATAGAAAAATGGGTGCCAGAGAAACCAATTACCTGTATTTACTTTGATGGAGAGAAGGAAGATTTCTACGTAAAAAGGTTCTTAGTAGAAGATACAGATAAAAAGACCCTTTTTATAAGTGAACACGAAAAAAGCTATTTAGAAATCGTTTCTACTGACTGGAATACAATTGTTGATATAGCCTATGTTAAACCAAAAGGCAAAGATCCAAAACCTAATGAAGTAATTAATTTAATGGACTTTATTAGCGTTAAGGGATTAAAAGCTATTGGAAATAAATTAAGTTATAATAAAGTCAAATCAATTGATAGGTTAGCAGATGAAGCTGCTGCAGAGAGTTTAGGGATCACCATTGAGGAATATCAGGCAAAAGAAGCAGAATATTATAAAGAAATAGAAAAGAAAGAAGAGTCAAAACCAACTACGAATAATCCTGTAGATTCTGAAGAAAACAATACGGAAAATACGGAAGAATCGATGAAAGATGATTCTGAAGAAAAGCCTGAGAGAACTGATAAGGAATCAAATGGTAATGAACCACAATTGCCTCTCTTTTAGCAATGTCTATTACGTTTATCATAATCCTTATAACAGCTTTGGTTTCAATCCAAGCATTTAATAATAAGACTCTATTTTATAGATTAGATTTTAACCCTTTTTTAATAGAAGAAAGAAAGGAGTGGTATCGATTTTTTAGTCATGCTTTGCTGCATGCTGATTGGTGGCATTTAATCTTAAACATGCTTGTGTTATTCTTTTTTGGAGGCATCACACAACAGTATTTTGAAGCTTATTTAGGTACTAAAGGTATATTGTATTTTGCTCTGTTGTATATTGGTGGTATTGGATTTGCTACCTTGCCTTCCTACAGGAAACATAAGGGAAATGCTAATTATCATTCTGTTGGCGCTTCTGGAGCGGTTTCTGCGGTATTATTTTCTTCTGTAATATTTAGTCCATCTACCCCTTTATGTCTTTATGGTATTTTATGTTTACCGGGAATCATTTGGGCTGTTATTTACCTCATCTATTCCTATATCCAAGGTAAAAGAGATAAAGGATTTATAAACCACGATGCTCACTTAGCCGGTGCTATTTTTGGTGTTCTTTTTACTTTCATTAGTATTCCAAAATCTATCTTTGCATTTATTGATCAAATAGGTAAAATGCTATCATTCTTTTAAGAAAATGTCAGTTAATTACATCTGTTATAACAATAAATTCTATGAAGAGACAAAGCCTATCTTAAATCTTAATAGGGCAATGTCTTTTGGAGATGGACTTTTTGAAACAATAAGGGTAAGGAATTCTAAGGCTGTTAATTTAGATTTGCATTTCAAAAGGCTACAAGGAGGTCTTAATTTGCTAAAAATTGATTTAAGTGCAAAACAGTGGCAAGAGATAAACACCTGTTTAGATCAATTAATAATAAAGAATGAAATCGAGGGAGGAGGTAAAGTCAAGTTAATTGTTTTTAGAGAAGGTGGAGGAACTTACTTTCCGGAAACCAATAGGGCCTCATTTTACTTAAAGGCAGAGGCTTTAGAAGATAGTAATTATGTATTGAATAAAAAGGGTTTGAAAATTGGGATTGCTAATTCCATTAAAATCAGTCCTACCTTTCTTAGTTCTTACAAAACTTTGAATAAGATTGAGCATGTTCTCGTTTCTATTGAAGCGCAAGAAAAAGGTTTTGATGATCTTATAATCTTAAATACAAGAAATCATATAGTTGAGGCAAGTAGTTCAAATATTTTTCTTGTGAAAGGAAGAGAATTGTTTACTCCTCCTATTAAAGATGGCTGCTTAACAGGCATTATGAGACATCAAATTCTTCAGGCTGCCTCTGCATTAAGATTGCAAATTCAAGAAAGCTCTCTAACAGATAAAGACATTATTGAGGCAGATGAAATATTCTTAACTAATTCAATTAAAGGAATTCAATGGGTAGGATCTTATTCAAACAAAAGATATTTTAATAAGATTTCTCAACTTCTTGTTTATCAATTAAATAGTTCTACTTTAAGTTAACATATTTATTTGAAATATACCCTTTATTAAACTTACTATTCTAAATATAAGCCATATTTTTGTCGATTATTTAGAACTATTTGTCGATGAATTTGTACCATTTAACATGTTAAACAGACATTTTATTTTATTAAGGTATTTTGGGATTTTTATCTTGTTTCTAAATATCTCTTTATCCTCCAACGCAGCCGTTTTCCGTTCTGTCCAAACAGGAGATTGGGATGATGCCTCTACTTGGCGTTTAGGAGCCGGAGCAGGAGGCACTGCAGGAATTGATTTTCCTTCTCCAATGGATAATGTTTTTATAAGTGACGGAGATACAGTCTACATTGACTTTGGTACTACAGGAACTCTTTATGAGTACCAAGGGACTATGAATGTGGATACTGCTGGTTTACTTTGGGTAGAGGTTGGAACGAATACTACAGGATTAGCACTAATTAATAATGCACGTTTATTTAATAGAGGCAGAGTTTATGCTGCTAGAGCCAATGAAGGTCCGGGAACGGTTGGGCCTGTTGAGATAGATATTTATTTAGAAGATAATTCTATTTATTATGCTTTTGCCGGCTCCTTTAATTATTGTGCAGATGATGTGCATATCAGAGATAATGCCATATACTTTGTTGAAATAGATGTATGTATTGAGATTGATGATGATTTTCATTTGCAGGGACTCAACTCAATTTTATGTGGGGAAGGAGGAGCTAGTATTGGGGTAAGTACAGTAGATAATGATGTTATATTTGAACTGGGTGCTTCAGCAAATAATATTTGCAGTGGTTTAACAGTATTTAGAGGAGTAGGAGCAACTTGTAATCCAACTAGTGGTACAGCAGTAGTTACGGGAACAGGACCAACCAATTTAAGGCCAAGGGCAGTGAATGATATCTTTAATGCTGCATTAAATACTGCAATAAATTTAAATGTTTTATACCAGGGTGAAGATGATATAGATTTAGATGGAGCAAGTCTAGAAATAATATCAGCAGGTAGCAATGGAGCAATCAATGATAACCTAGGAACTGCAGGTGGTAGTTTGAGCATTAATGATAATGGAACTCCTTCAAATTTTTCAGATGATTACATTGTTTACACACCCTTATTAGGCTTTATTGGTGAAGATAGCTTTCAGTATATCATTGAAGATGATGATGGCGCTACTGATACGGCTACGGTTAGTATAACAGTTGGATGTGGGTCTGGAAGTATTACGTCTTACAACTACACCTATGCCACTTTTGAAAGTGAAACAAACGATGTGGTAGATGAACTGGAGGCCGAGGGAGCTCCAGATGGACTTTTTGCTCAGATCTACGATAATAATGAGACTCTAGTATTGGATTTTGGGCAAGTATATAATGCCGGTACTCAATATGAGATTACTTGGAGGAGAAGAAATACCGTTGGAACCGGAACCGCAATTATAGATTTGTCTGAATCTACACTTCCGGGATCTGGGTTTGTAATACATCCAATTTCCCCCGAAAACACTGATAATATTAATTTTACAACTACAATAGTCACCTCCAACGTAGACTTTAGATACTTGGCTTTTGATAAAGGAAATGGCAGCACTGTAGACTATGAGATTGATGCAGTTGGGGTTATTTCCTCGGTTAGTTGCGAAGATGACACCGATGAAGATGGAATAGCAAATAGTATTGATATAGATGATGATAATGATGGAATACCAGATAACGATGAAGGTATTTGTGGCATCTCTGGTACTATAGATGCTTTTTGGGCAATGGAGAACAATACAGATGACATATCTGGAAATAATAGGAATGCTGGTTCAGGAACTACCACACCAAGCTTTTCTACAGATGCTATTCAAGGTGATTTTTCTGCAAGCTTTAATGGCACAACTCACCAAATTAGATATAGCCAAGATGGTGACTTTATGGAAGCTAGCTATACCCTTGTGAGTTTTTCTGCATGGATCAAACCTAATTCATTAACAGGTACTAGGGTTATATACGAAGAAGGAGGTGGCACCAATGGCTTAATTCTTTGGTTAAATGGCAATATTTTAACTTACACCGCTAGAAATGGAGGTGCAGCTTCGCAAACAAATTTAGCTTATTCTATTCCTTTAACATTGGATAATCAATGGCGTCATATTGCTTGCACATTTGATAATGGTGTGATGAATTTATATCTTGATGGTGTTGCAGAATCAGTAACTGCAGCCTTTACTGTTATTCCTTCTCATACTAGCGATGGTGGAATTGGAGGAGATTTTAGCGGAAATTCTGCAGCTATTACAGGAAATTACTCAGGTTTACTAGATGCAGCAAAATATAGTTTCAATGAGGCTTGGAGTTCTACAGACATTGCTTTTGAGGCCGCTGCTGATTGCGATGGAGATGGTATACCCAATCGATTGGACTTAGATTCGGATAACGATGGTATTGCTGATTTAGTTGAAGCTGGAGGAGTTGATGGAAATGGAGATGGAAGGGTAGATGTTTTTAGTGATACAGATGCAGATGGATTAGCAAATATTTTTGACACTGATAATGGTGGAACTGCCTTGTTAAATGAAGATACTGACGGAGATGGCTTTATAAATACTTTAGATATCGATTCAGATAATGATGGAATAGTAGATTTAATTGAAGCTCAGGTGACTACTTCCTCTCCTATTATTCCATCTGGAGCTGATAATGACAATGATGGAGTAGATAATTCATTCGATGTAGATTTTGGAAGTACTTTTTTGAATCCAGTTAATACTGATGGAACAGATAATTTAGATTATTTAGATATAGATTCTGATAATGATGGTTATAGCGATTTTTTAGAAGCTTATGATGTAAATAATGATAAAATTCCGGATTTTATTAACTCCGATGAAGATTCTGATGCAGATGGGTTAAGTGATTCTTTTGATAATATAAATGGAATAAATACAACAACTAATATTACAAATGGAGGTCAAAGTTCTAGCTCATTTCCAAATAATGATAATGCTTCTACTTCTGAAAGAGATTGGAGGGAAATTAAAGATTCAGATTTAGATGGAGTACCAGATTTTTTCGATATTGATAAAGATAATGATGGTATCATTGATAGCCTAGAAAATATTTGTTTGAACCCATCTGTAGTATTCTTGGCTTCGGTAGATGCCTTTTGGGCTTTAGAAAATAATGCAAATGATATCTCGGGTAACAATCGAAATTCTGGATCAGGTACAACTTTACCTTCCTTCGTTTCAAACGCAATTCAAGGAAATTTTGCTGCGAACTTTAATGGAATAGATCAAGAAATTAGATACAGCAATGACGCAAATACATTTATGGAAGGAGACTATACCCAAATTAGTTTTTCTGCTTGGATTAAACCAACATCTTTAAGTGGTACTAGAATTATCTACGAAGAAGGAGGAACAACCAATGGATCAATCCTTTGGTTAAATGGGAATGTTTTGACTTATTCAACAAGAAGCGGTGGTACACAATTTAATTTAGTACATCCAGAAGTTTTAGTAATAAGTGATTTATGGAATCATGTAGCTTGCACCTTCGATAATGGATTGATGAATATCTATCTAAATGGAGTAGTTGCTACAGGTACAGCTCCTTTTTCTTCTATTCCTCCTCATGGCAGTGATGGTGGAATTGGAGGAGATTTTGGTGGAAATTCTGCAGCTATTTCAGGTAATTACTCAGGTATATTAGATGCTGCGCGATATAGTTTTACAGAAGCTTGGTCTTCTGAAAGAATAGCATTTGAAGCACAACAAGTTTGCGATACGGATAGGGATGGAGTTTTGAATCAATTTGACCTTGATAGCGATAATGATGGTATAGCGGATATTGTTGAAGCGGGTGGAACAGATACCGACGGAGATGGAAGAGTGGATAGCAGTGCAGATACAGATAGTGATGGTTTGTCAGATATTTTTGATACAGATAATGGAGGAGTTCCTCTAACAGATGGAGATCAAGATGGTGATGGAATTTCAAATCGAAATGATTTAGACTCTGATAACGATGGCATTTCTGATAATGTAGAGGCTCAAACTACTGCGGCATTTGCAGCCCCTTCTGGTGTAGATTCTGATGGTGACGGTATAGATAATACCTACGATATTGATGGAGGAACTCCTATTGTATTAAGTAACAATGATGGTGTAGGAGAAGCTGATTATTTAGATTTAGATAGTGATGGTGATGGATTGTTTGATTGGAGCGAAGGTTTTGATGATAACAATACCCAAGACGCATTGGATGATTATTTGTTAAGAGCAAATGCTTTTGAGACTGCGGCCGGATTTCCCATGTTTTATATCAATTCAAACGATATTGATACAGATGGAGTGCCTAATTGGGCGGAGGATGATGATTCAGATAATCTCCCCAATTTCTTAGATCCAAATAGCTCTTTTTACCACGATACTGATCAAGATGGAATTGTTGATTTGTTTGATACGGATAATGGTGGTGCTATATCCAATACACCTGATGGAGATGCTGATGGAGAATATGATTTTAGAGATTCTGATAACTTAGTTTCTCTTCCAATAGAATTAGTATTCTTTGGAGGAGAGCAAGAAGGAGAAAGTATTCGGCTAAATTGGGAAACAATATCTGAAATTAATAATGACTTCTTTACTGTAGAAAAATTGATGGAAGGAAGATTCATAAAGATCCAAGAAGTAGCAGGTGCAGGGAATTCTAGTGACCGACTAAATTATCTTACTTATGATCTTAGGCCAACAGAAGGTCTTAATTATTACAGATTAAGGCAAACTGACTATGATGGCAGTAATGAGGTTTCTGAAATTATTAAGGTAAACTTTACTTTAGCTAATCAGCTGAGTTTTTATCCTAACCCAAATAGTATTGGTAAGATTTATTTTAAAAATATTGGGCTAAAAGATGGCTCTTACATTTTTAGAATAGTAAATCAGTATGGCACACTGGTTCAAGAAAATCATTTACAATTAGATGATAGCACTTTTGAGACAGAAATTTCTTTAAATGAAAATTTATCAAAAGGATTGTACTACTTTCAATTGATAGGAAGAGATCAAGTATCAATTTCTAAAGCTATTATTCTTCAGTAGGCTTAATTTAAGCTCGGATCTTCAGGAAAATCTGCCATCAAAGAGACTCTTCTTTCCGCACTTTGAATGATTTCTTTCCAAAGGTTAGAAGCGTTTTCTTTAAGAATTTGATCTTTGCTAGCAGTTTGAATGAACCAAGAGTTTTCTTTGATTTCTTCATCTAGTTGCGTTTCTCCCCAGCCAGAGTATCCTAAGAAGAATTTTATTTCATCAGCTTGAATCTTTCCTGCTCCAATCTGAATTTTTAAATCTTCAAAGTCTCCATCCCAAAAAAGGCCATTTCCTAATGGAATGCTATTTCTTATTATATCTCCCCTCGTATGAATATAGAACAGGTTTTGAGCTTGTACAGGCCCTCCTAAAAATACTGTTGAATCAAAATCAGGGAAGTCTGAAAACAGGTCTTTCACTTTAATCTCCATTGGTTTATTGAGCATAAAGCCTATGGTGCCCTCCTTGTTATGTTCTACTAAATATACTACAGACCTTTTAAAATAATCATCTCCCATGAAAGGCTCAGAAACCAACACTAAACCTTTCTGAGCAGTCTTATTATTGAGTTCAGATATACTTATCTTAAAAGGATCAAATTTCATATATACTAATTTAAACAATATTCTATTCTTTCCTATAAATATCTGACTTACAAAAGTAGATTTGATTATTTTCGAACTTAGATGTCGAAATCAAATACACATAGGATAAGCAGTAAATTTAGCTATGCAATAGTATTTGTTATATCGTTTCTAGTATACTCCAATACGCTTCAACATGATTTTGCTTTAGATGATGATGTAGTTTACCTTAAGAATTCCTTTGTGCAAAATGGAGTTTCTTCTATACCAGATATTCTTAGCCATGGATTTTTATATGGCTTCAATAAAAAAAATGATCAGTCGTACAGACCGCTAGTTTTAATCCACTATGCAATAGAGAATTCATTATTTGGCAATAATCCTAAGGCTCTACATTTTTTAAATGTATTCTATTATAGCCTTTTGTGCATGCTTCTGTTTTATTTTTTGAAATCTATTTTTTTAAATGAGCGAGAAAGCATGCTTCTGCTATTGGTCTGTATAGTTTTTATAGTTCACCCTATACATACAGAGGTAGTTGCAAACATTAAAGGAAGAGATGAAATATTTCATGCCTTCTTTTCATTACTGAGTTTAATATTCATCTTGAGGTATATTGATAGAATCAATGTAAAGTACTTGTATTTTTCACTTGTCACCTTTTTCTTGGCATTGCTTTCTAAAGAAATGGCCATTACGCTAATTGCAATTTTGCCAATGACAATTTATTTTTTTAGAAGTATAGAGATTAAAAAAATCCTACAAATTACTCTTTGGTTTGGACTAGTTGTAGTCTTTTATTTTATCCTTAGAAATAACATATTAGATACCATAGCATTTGATGAAAAAATGACTCTGATAAATAATGCAATTGCAGCTGCCCCAAACATGAGCTATAGATTAGCTACTACATTTTACATTTTTGGAGATTATTTAAAGCTTTTATTATTCCCACTGCAATTGAGTTGGGATTATTCTTATCCCCACTTTCCAATTGTTGGCTTCAACAATATTCAAGTTATATTTACCATGCTAATCACTATTTTCTTTACTGTATTTTCTGTTATAGCCATTATTAAAAAATCTCCATTGTCTTACTCATGGTTGTTTTTCATTTCTTCTTTTTCTATTGTCTCAAACTTCTTTATTCTAATTGGTGCAACTTTAGGTGAACGCTTTCTTTTCTTTCCATCTATAGCTTTAACTATTGCTTTATTTGCTACAGCAAAGCAATTAGTAATAAAGATTAATCCAAAGTATTTTCAACTAGTATTACTTGTTGTTATTGTTTTTTATTCTTTAAAGACAATATCTAGAAATAAAGATTGGGAAAATAACCACACCTTATTTGAAGCAGGAGCAGAGGTGACACCAAACAATACAAGAGCAATATCTGCCTTAGCCACAGTCTATAGAGAAAAAGGAGAACAAACTACGAATGTGAATCTGAAAAGAGAGTATTTTTCTAAAGCTGTTGTGTATTACAAACGAAGTATAGAATTGTACAGAGAAAATTCGGACTCATGGTATAATCTAGGAGTGACCTATATGAATCAAGGAAATGACCAAGCTGCTAAAACTACTTTTACGACTTTACTTCAATTTAATCCATCCAACTTAAATGCACTTAATAATCTTGGAGTAATTAATTTTAGAGAACAAAATTATTCAGAAGCTGAGCGCTTGTACTTGAAATGCTTAGAATACAACCCTAATTTTCAAAGTGCTTATGCAAATCTTGGGGCTATTTATCATAATGAAGCTAAGCTCCAAAAAGCAGAACAATATTATTTGAAGGCTCTTCAGCTTAATCCAAATGATGGCAATACACAAAGAAATTACAGTCAATTAAAAGCACAGCTAAATAAATAATGAAAGCTGCTACGATTAAAAAAATAGATTATTTTATTGGAGTGCCTCTTTGCTTTATTTTCTCCATATTTAATTCAATCAAAAGTTCTAATGTTTCTAGCAAACCCAAAAAAGTTCTCTTCATCAAATTAATTGAACAAGGTGCTAGTGTTTTAGCTTATTCAGCATTAAAGGAATCTATTGATAGATATGGAAAAGAAAATGTTTACTTCTTGGTTTTTCAAGAAAATAGATTTATACTGGATTTACTTGATCTTCTTGAGCCTTCCAACATTATTGAAATAAGAAATAATGATGGATTAACATTTATAAAGGATAGTTTCAAAGCAATTCTAAAACTCAGAAAAGAAAGAATAGATGCTAGTATTGATATGGAGTTTTTTTCCAGGGCTTCTAATTTGTTTAGCTATTTGATTGGAGCTAAACATAGAGTCGGTTTATTTAGGTTTAAAGGAGAACAGCCTTATCGAGGAAACCTGGTTAATTATAGAGTTATTTACAATCCTTATTTGCATGTTTCAAAACATTATTTACTGTTATTAAAAGCCCTGGAGGGAGAATCATCAAAGGGTCCAGCTCTTAAAGTAAATCATCAGGATTTAATAATAGAACATCCAATACTTCAAATAGATAAAAGGGAAAGTGATGCTTTTAGAAAAAAATTTAATGTAGATATAGGAGAGAAGATAATTGTTCTTAATCCCAATGCAAGCGACATGCTACCTCTGCGAAAGTGGGAGTCGGAAAAGTTTGGAAAACTAGCAGAAGTTATTCAAAATTATTATCCAGAGTACAAAATAGTCTTTACAGGCCTAATTCAAGAGAAAGATGCAATAGACCAACTCATTCATCAATTAAATTTAGCAAGTGTTTTCAATTTCGCAGGGAAAACAAGTCTTAAAGAGTTGATGATTCTTTACGGACTTTCAGACTTGGTAGTTTCCAATGATAGTGGACCTGCTCACTTTGCATCTTTATTTAATACAAATGTTTTAGTTTTATTTGGACCAGAAACTCCACAACTTTTTGCGCCTTTGAGCAAGAATATTACAGTAATTTATAAGAACTTAGCTTGCAGTCCTTGTGTTAATGTATACAACCATAGATTTTCTTCTTGCACAAACAATTTGTGTATAAAAAGCATTACAGTTGAAGAAGTATTTGATAAAGCAAAAGAGATTTTAAATGAAAGAAGTTAGAAGTAAAGTAAAAGAGATAAGAAGGGATTTTGAATTTGGTGAATTGAATGAAAAAGATTCTCCCGAAAATCCTTTAGATTTAATGCATTTATGGTTAGATGCTGCGATTAAAGCAGAGCTGAAAGATCCTAATGCTTTTGTTCTTTCAACTTTTGACGGAGAATATCCAGACTCTAGAGTTTTACTAGTAAGAGATATTGATGAGAATGGCATCCAATTCTTTACCAATTATAGTAGTAAAAAGGGTAAAGATATGGAGAGAAATAATAAGGTAGCATTGAATTTCCTTTGGCTCGACCTAGATAGGCAAGTTAGAATACATGCAAAAGTGGAGAAGCTTGACGCCAAAATGTCGGATGAATATTTTAACTCCAGACCTAGAGAAAGTAGAATAGGTGCTTGGGCTTCAGATCAAAGTGCTCAACTTGAAAGCAGAGAGGCCTTAGAAAAAAGAATTGAATCACTCAACAAGAAATTTGAAGGTAAAGAAGTGCCCCGACCTGAATTCTGGGGTGGCTATCTAGCAATTCCTGTATATTATGAGTTTTGGCAAGGAAGACCAAGCAGACTACATGATAGATTGGCCTACAGAAAAGAGGGTAATAGTTGGTTGAGAAATAGATTAAATCCTTAGATGCTAGATAATTACCTTAAACGGTATAGCGTAAGAAGTGAAATAGTTAAATCTCCTATTCCCAAAAACCTTGGTATCTCTATTGTTATCCCTTCACATGCAGAAGAGGATATCTCTAAATCCTTAGATTCATTATTTGCTTGTGATATTATAGAAGGCCTTGCCGTGGAGGTTATTCTTGTTGTAAATGCCTCAGAGAAGGATTCGGAAAAAGCAATTTCTTTAAATCAAAAGACGGTTGAAATAGCAAGTAATTATTTAGGCAGGCAATTGAATATGCATATCATTGAAGAGTTAAAACTGCCTGCTAAAAAAGCAGGGGTAGGCTTAGCTAGAAAAATTGGTATGGATGAGGCGGCTAGAAGATTGTTAGCATCGGAAAATTCAATTAAAATCATAGCTTGCTTTGATGCAGATAGTCAATGCGAGCCTAATTACTTGAAGGAGCTTTATTCCTTTTTTCAAGAGAATTCCAATAAACAAGCTTGTTCTATATATTTCGAACATCCACTAGAAGAGGGGGGATATCCAAAGGAGGTGATTGAAGGAATTGTATTCTACGAAATGCATCTTCGATATTACAAGAATGCTCTAAAAATGGCAAATTCACCATACGGCTTTCATACCATAGGTTCTTCTATGGCAGTCACAGTAGAAGGATATCTGGCACAAGGAGGCATGAACCAAAGGAAAGCAGGAGAAGACTTTTACTTTCTACAGAAATTTATGAAAGTGTTGAGACTAGGGGAGTTAAATTCCACCAAAATAATTCCATCTCCAAGAGCATCTAATCGTGTTCCATTTGGAACGGGTAGAGCAATTCAGGAGCATCTGGATGGTGAAAGAGAAATTCAATTTACGTATAATTTCAAATGCTTTTTAGACTTAAAAAACATCTTAGATCATTTAGATTTGATTTATTATATGCAGCAATCGGCTGATCAGTTTAAAAAGCTAGAAGAGTTTTATGGAAAAGAAGAGTTTGATTTCAATATACATCGAATTAAACAACTGTCTTACTCCTTAGAAGACTTTAAGAAAAGGTTTCATCAATGGTTTGACGCCTTTACTACATTAAAGTTTGTCCACTTTTTGAGAGATAAGTATTATCCTAATAAAGCTATAATTGGAGAAGTAAACGAACTATTAGCTACAAATATTGAAGAGCCTGAAACTCTATTAAAAGAGCTAAGAAAAAGGGATAGAAATTAATTCTGAAAAGAAAGACGTAGAAAGTTTAGGTGCTCAAAGAGTTTGTTGTTAACTACTTGATATCCTTTTTCTATTAATCTAAAAACAGTTTGATCCCTATTTTCAGGGTACTCTTTTACCTCTTTAAAGCATTTATAACCTTCGCAATCAGATTTTTCTAAACTTTTAATAGATTCTAAATCTGTTAAATTAACCTTTGAATTTACAGGTACGTTTAAACCTATAGTTATCATTTTCTCTTCTTTGCACTCAATAACCTGCAATTCTTTGTCGCTTCTATATTCTAGATATTTCACATCTTTGATGAGTCTATCGAAAATATCATCGCTATAATCTTCAATTATATTTATGGCTTCTGTAGGTGCATAATCAGAAAATAACTTCCATTCGAAGTCATTGAAACCAAAGTGATAAAGGTAGTTGTGAAAGTCTTCCCTTAGAAGGTCAAATTCTTGGTATGTTAAAAACCTGTATTTCACCCTCTAAATATAAAACTATTTTAAAAAAAACAAAATTGAAAATTTAAAGCTTCTCAATTTGTTTGATCCTATTAGCCATTTCTATGGGAATTTTGGTGCTTTTATTAGTTGATGGGTTAAAGGCTACAATAACTTGAATAGCTTTTGCAGCAACTTTTAACTCCTCACCTTTTTTTACACAAATTATACTATCAAAAGTAAAACTCTTTTGACCGATAGACTTAATGCGGCTTAGAACTTTGATTTTCTCGCCGTAGAGAATGGGTCTTATATAGTCTATTTCTATCCTAGCAACCACCACATTTAAGTCGTTAATGTTTTTAAAAAGATCTAACATTTCTTGCGAATAGGCTATTCTAGCTTCTTCTAAAAAGTTTAGATAACGAGCATTATTCACATGGTTCATAGCATCTAAATCCATGAACCTAACATTCATTTCAATATGATGCAGATAATCTTTAAAATTTATTTCCATAAAAAGGGGCTAATAGTAATTCGCTGTATTTAGTATAATTCTGCTTTAAATCATTGATTTCATTTAATTCCATTAGAAAGCAAATCTTAATAAATGGAATCACCGTCCAATCTAAGCTTTTTAAATCCATATCGCTTAGATTAATATGGTCTTTTGAACGTAAGTCATGATTCCATTCATCGCCTTCAAAAGAAAGAAAGCACGTATTTGTTTCTTGATTGAGCAAGAGTTGTTGTATTGATTCCGAATCTAAATACTTTCCTTTTAAGTGTAAAGTAAAACTTACAAAATTGCCCCACCAAAATAGAGTTCTAAAGGCAAATACATGCTTTTGTTTGAAATTTCTAGGGTAGTCTAAAACTAAATATGGCAATCCTTTAAGGTTTTCGCCTCTGCTAACTTTGGGTTCTTTCCCTAATGGATTTCCCAATAAAACCTTTGTCTGCTCTGCTAATTGGTAAAGTTCTTTGCTTAGCTTAGAAATAATTTGGTTTTTCGCTTTTAAGAATGTTGAATCATTGATCAATTTAACCGATGAACTATTCAATTTTTCCATTGGTGTAAAAGTAATTAGTATTTGCAAAATATTTTGTATTATTGTGATATCATTTTAATATTATAATAAATACAACCATGAATAAAGAAAAAGAAGTTAAACCGATGTCAGCTTATCTGATGTTGGTAATCATATTTGGAATTATAGCCATCTCAATCGCAGGAATCATAGTATTGAAAAATCCATTATTTATAATAGCAATTATAGTCGCACTGTTTATGTGTGTTGGTTTCTTCTTTGTCTATCCAAATGGATCTAGAGTGCTAACACTATTTGGAGAGTATAAAGGAACTGTGAAGGATCATGGGTTTTATTGGGTAAATCCTTTTTACGTTAGAAAAAGTATATCCTTAAGAGCAAGAAACTTCGATAGTGAAAGATTGAAAGTGAATGATAAATTAGGTAATCCAATAAACATTAGTGTAATTCTAGTTTGGAGAGTTTCTAATACCTATAAGGCGGCTTTTGAGGTAGATATATTTGAAAATTTTGTTAGGGTGCAGACAGATGCTGCAGTTAGAAAATTAGCCAATATGTTTGCTTACGATAATTTTGATGATGATGAGTCTGAGATTACTTTAAGAAGTGGGCTATCGGAGATTAATGATAATTTAGAAAGAGAGGTTTCTGAAAGATTACAGATTGCAGGAATAGAAGTTTTAGAAGCAAGAATAGGTTATTTGGCTTACGCTCAAGAAATAGCTAGTGCTATGCTAAGAAGACAGCAGGCAACTGCCATAGTAGCAGCAAGAATGAAAATTGTAGAAGGAGCTGTTTGGATGGTGGAAGAAGCCATTAACCAATTGAGCAAAAGGAAGGTAGTGGAGCTAGATGAAGATAAAAAAGCGGCAATGGTTAGTAACTTACTAACTGTTTTATGTGCGGATAAAGATGCTTCGCCAGTGATTAATACAGGAACATTAAATCATTAGAAATGAGAACATATAAGATTGTAAAAAAAGGTGTCTTTGAGACTCAGTTAAAGTTTGAAGAAAAGGTAAATAGCTTTTCTGCACAGGGATGGAAAGCAATTTCTATTAGCTCTCAAGGCAATCTCTTAGTGATTTTAATGGAAAAGGAGAGATAAAATATGTCTAAGAAAAAAGCATTTGCTTTACGATTAGATCCAGAGGTTTTTAAGGCTGTTGAAAAATGGGCAGCAGATGAGTTTCGAAGTACCAATGGCCAATTGGAATGGATGATTACGCAAAGTCTAAAAAAGGAGAATAGATTCAAAAATGCACAAAAAAAGTCCGACGAATAGCGTCGGACTTTTTACTATATACGGTCTTGATTAGTGAACTTCTACAACTTCAATATCAAAGATTAATTCTTTACCTGCTAATGGGTGATTGCCATCCAAAACAATTTCCTCGCCTTTAACTTCTTGAATCACTAAAATTTGTTTTCTACCATCAGGTTGTGTTGCTTCCAATTGCATTCCTACTTGTGGATCCAATCCTTCACCCAATTGATTTTTATTGATAGTGATGATAGCTTCTTCTCTTTTTGGTCCGTAAGCTTTTTCACTAGGTATTTCAACAACTTTAGTGTCTCCTTTTTTCATTCCTACTACTGCATTATCAAAACCTTCAATCATTTGACCAGCACCAACAGTAAATTCGATTGGTTCTCTTTCTCTAGAACTATCGAAAATAGTTTCGTCTGTTAATTTTCCGGTGTAATGCACTTTAACTTTGTCGCCTTTTTTTACTTCTGACATTTCTCTATTTTAAAATTTGCCACAAAGTTACTTGTAATAAAAGGGAATGTCTAGTAAAATGGCGCTTAATGTGCGCATTTAACACAAGAATTGCTCTGCGGCTGAATAATTAGTCTTCCTATTGGTATTTCATTGCCACAACGTAAACAAAGTCCAAAATCATCATTATTAGTTCCTTTAATGCCTGTTTCAATGCCTCAAACCTTGTTTCATCTTTTCGTATTGTAGCTTCATTTATACTTTTATTATTAATTGCATCCATTTTGCTAACTCAACCTATAGCATTTTGTGGAGCAATAGGTTTTACCAATTCTTTAAGTCCCTCTATTTGAATTTATAGCTTTTCGCAGTTGCTTTCTATTTTGGCTTTTAAGTCTTGTCTATCTTTACTGTTCATCATTCCAAACAATATTATGGATCTAAATCAATTGGTTAAAAGTGCTCAGAACTCCAAATTTGGTAAGTGGAAATTAAATTTTATTCTAAAGCGTGTTATTCCATTCAATAAGCCTCACAATATTGAAGTATCTTCCATGGATAATCATCATGTAAAAGTTAGTCTTCCTTATAAACGATCTAATTTAAATCACCTCAAGGGCTTGCACGCTTGTGCTTTAGCTACTGCAGCAGAATTTGCCTCGGGTTTGCTTTTGCTAAATAGATTAGGAGCAAAAAAATACCGACTGATTATGGAATCTATCCAAGTTAGTTATCACTATCAAGGGAAAACCAATGCTATTGCTTCGTTTACGATGGAAGAAGAGGAGTTTCAAAAAGAGATTATGGAGCCCTTAAATAGGGAAGGAGTTTGCTTTAAGGCTTGTAAGATAGATTTGAATGATATTCAAGGAAATCTATTGTGCACGGTTACTACCAATTGGCAAATAAAAATTTGGGAAAAAGTAAAAACAAAGATGGTCTAAAGGGATTGTTTTAATGCTACCATTTTTATAGCAGTAATAGCAGCCTCATCTCCTTTATTGCCATGAATGCCACCGCTTCGAGCTCTACTTTGGTCAATGTGGTTATCGGTAAGTACGCCAAATATTACGGGTAAATTGTATTTTAAGCTTACATCTTTAACCCCCATAGAAACAGCTTCGCACACAAAGTCAAAATGTCTAGTTTCTCCTTGTATTACACAACCTAGACAAATTACAGCATCTGGTTTTTTAGCTTCAATAAGGAATTGCGCACCTAAAGGTAATTCATAACTTCCGGGAACATAGTGCAGCAAAATATCTTCTTGCTTTATCCCATTTTTTAGTAAGGTGGACTTAGCTCCTTGAAGTAATCCATTCGTGATTTCTTCATTCCATTCCGCAACCACAATGGCTATTTTCATTCCACTTGCGGAAGGAACTTTTGAGGCATCGTATTCAGAAAGATTCTGATTTACCGTTGCCATGCTCTATTTAACGAAAGATTCTGCTCTTGAGATTAATTTATCTACTTCAGAGGCCTGAGGCGATGAAGAATAATCTTCCTGTATAGCCTTGTAGTAATCTAAAGCCTTGTTATAATCTCCCAATAACTCATATGTCTGTGCAGCCTTCATCATCATTAAAGGCGTAGTAAACTCATTAGTTCTTCTCTCAGATGCCTTTGCATACAAAGATGCAGCCTTATTGATATCTCCTAATTCCATATAAGCATCTCCTTTGGCCGAAATAGCAACTGTACTTACTACATCATCATCTGCATCGAAATCATCTAAAGAAGCAATTGCAGCCTCGTATTGACCAGTTTTTAAATAGGCAATACCCAAATAGTAATTTGCAAGATTTCCTGCTTTTGTTCCGCTATAATTATCAGCTATTTCAATAAAACCTGGATAAACATCATCTCCATAAATTGCAAGGTTCATAGAGTCTTGAGCAAAATACTTTTCTGCCATAAACATTTCTTGAACTGCTTCTTCTTGTAATGGAGCCAAGTAGAATGAATTGTAAGCAAAATATCCACCTATAACTACAGCTATAGCTGCAACAACAATGGTTAAGATGTTTTTATTTTCTTCAATGAAGGTTTCCGTTTTACTGTAAACTTCTTGAACATCAACAATTACTTCGTCTTCTGTACCTTTATTCTTAGACATTTTATCTTTTTTTTGAGAACGGCAAAAATAAGTTTTTTTTAGTACTCACAAAGTAAATAAAAAGATATGTGGGCAAGTTGGCATTAGCTATTTTTGTCTTCATGCATTTAGAGCATATACATCTGCTTAATTTTAAGAATTACGAGGAAATCAAACTTGATTTTTCCCCTGAAATTAATTGCTTCCTAGGTAATAATGGTTCAGGCAAAACCAATTTATTAGATGCTATTTTCTATTTAGCATTTTGTAAAAGCTTTTTTAATCCAATAGATAGCCAATTAATCAAAGATGAGGAAGCTTACTTTATGTTGCAAGGAGAGTTTCTTAGAAAAGAAGAAAAGGAGAATATTTATTGTGGCTTAAAGAAAGGACAGAAAAAGCAATTCAAACGAAATAAAAAGGAGTATGAAAAGCTTGCTGATCACATTGGTTTAATACCTCTAGTAATGATTTCTCCATCCGATTCTGAATTGATTTTGGAGGGTAGCGATGTAAGACGAAGGTTTTTAGATATTGTAATTTCTCAGTACGATAGAAAATATTTGGATTACCTTATTTTATATAATAAGGCGCTTTCGCAAAGAAATAGACTTTTGAAAAAGTTTATGGAAATACGAAAGTTTGATGAAGCGAGTTTGGAGATATGGGATGAGCAATTAATCAAATATGGAGAGCCTATTTTTGAAGCAAGAAAAGAATTTATAGAGAAGTTTCAACCCCTCTTTCAAAAGAACTATGATTTTATTTCTGATAGTAAAGAAGAAGTAAAGTTGGAATACGATTCTTCCTTATTAAACGAGTCTTTTGATAGTTCTTTAATACAAGCAAGAGATAGGGATAGAAGAATGACCTATACTACTGTTGGAATTCATAAAGACGACTTAGTCTTTAGAATCAATGATTTTCCGATGAAAAAATTTGGTTCTCAGGGACAACAAAAAACTTTTTTATTGGCTTTAAAACTATCTCAGGCAGAGTTGTTGAAAGAGTTAAAACAAATAGCTCCCATTTTGCTACTAGACGATATTTATGATAAATTAGACCAAGAAAGAGTAGCAAAATTGATGACCATAGTCCGAAAAGACTGGTTTGGGCAAGTATTTATAAGTGATACGCATAAAGATAGATTGCCGAACTTATTTAATGAATTAAAAGCTGAATTTTGTGCCTTTCACATAGAAAATGGAAAACTGAAAAATGAGGGATAAAAAGGAATTGCCTTTAAGAGAATTGGTTGATAAAATGCTAAGAGCTTATGGTCTTGGTAATCGTTTAGATGAAATGAAGTTGATTAAATCTTGGGAGGAAGTGGTAGGAAGAATGATTTCTAAACATACCAATTCTGTAAATTTAAAATCAGGAACTCTTTATGTTTCCTTAGATTCTGCCCCATTAAAGCAAGAGCTTAGTTTTGCCAAAACTAAATTAATTGAGAAGTTAAACCAAAGTGCAGGTAAGCCATTGGTAAAGGAGATTGTTTTAACCTAATTAAGATGGCTTTGAATTGGATTAAAAACCTCGTGCTTAAGCAAAAGCTTAAGCGGATTAGCAGAAAAGTACAGGTACAGAACTGGAGTACAGCGAAAACTGCCTTGCTGATTTATGAATGCGATGAAATGGGAATTCCTAAAAATGTTTTGGATTTTTCTAGATTTTTGAAAGAGGAAGGAATAAAAGCCAATGTATTGGGATTTATGGATAGCAAACCTAAAGAGGAAGAAAAGCCCAAGGAAGAATTAAATTATTTTTACTTTGATAGAAGAGAACTAGATCTTTTAGGTCAGCCCAGTTCAGAAAAAGTAAAGCAATTAGCCCAAAATCAATACGATTTATTAATCGATTTAAATTTAAAAAATAGATACCCTCTCAAATGGATATGCAGCTGCTCTACTGCTGCATTTAAAGTAGGAATTAGTGGCGATTATCAAAATGAAGCATGTGATTTAACCATAAAAACCGACAGAAATAGTCTAGAGGATAGCATTGAGCAAATAAAAAAGTATTTGAATATTATAAATAAGTAGCGATGAAAGAATTAATAGGGACAGGAGTAGCCTTGGTAACTCCATTTCAGAAAGATGGTAGTGTTGATTTTGAAGGCTTAACTAAGCTAGTAAGTCATATGATTGATGGTGGCATGGACTATTTGGTAGTCTTAGGAACTACCGGAGAAACAGCTACCCTAGATGCAGCAGAGCAAATAGAGGTTCTTCATCATGTAAGAAAGGTAAATGAAGGTAGATTGCCTTTAGTTATTGGCATGGGAGGGAACAATACTGCTAAACTGCTAAAGGATATTCAAGCAGCCAATTTAGAAGGATTTTGTGCTATTTTATCTGCCAGTCCTTATTACAATAAACCAACGCAAGAGGGTATTTATCAGCATTATAAAGCAGTGGCAGAAGCATCTCCATTGCCAGTTATTTTATATAATGTACCAGGTAGAACGGCTTCTAATATTACTGCGGCAACTACTTTGCGTTTGGCCAATGATTTTAAGAATATAGTAGCAATCAAAGAAGCATCGGCAGATATGGACCAAGTAATGGAAATTATCGGCAATAAGCCGGCTGAATTTTTAGTGATTTCTGGAGAAGATGGTTTGACATTTCCAATAACAGCAGCAGGAGGGTCGGGAGTAATATCTGTGGTTGCTAATGCTTACCCAAAAGCCTTTTCAGAAATGGTGCGTAATACCTTAAAAGGTAATTTAGAAGAAGCCAAAAAGACTCACTATCAATTGAAGCATTTTATTGACTTGATATTTGCAGAAGGAAATCCAGGAGGAATTAAAGCAGCTTTACAAATAATGCATATCTGTGAAGATAATTTGAGATTGCCTTTATGGAAAGTAAGCGAGGAGCTTAAATCTAAATTAAAGTCAGAAATAGAGAAGATCTCTTAGTTTATTTGAAAAACCATGGTTATGTTATTTTAACCCCAATTACACAAACATCGTCTACTTGCTCAAGAGGGCCACGCCATTCTTCAAAAAATTTATCAAGTAGTTCGCCTTGTTCAGCTAAAGATTTATTCTGAATAGATAGCAGTAGCTTTTTTAAATTTACTGGTTTAAACTTTTTCCCCATTTCTCCCCCAAATTGATCTTGAAAGCCATCAGAGAATATATAAATCGTATCTCCTTTTTGCAATTCTAATTGGTGTGTGGTATATGGGCTTGGGTTATCTACTTTGCCAATTGCTTGTTTGTTAGGCTTTATTTCTGCTCCTCCTTCTATTTGGTAGAAAGGATTACTATTTTTCGGCCAAGTTTCACGATTTGGGTTAATAATCCACAATGGGTTATTAGCTCCTGACCACTTCAATAAATTAGTTTTTAAGTTTAGTGCGCAAAGCGAAATGTCCATACCATCTTTTACATCTTCTTCAGATTTTTCAAATTCTTGTATAACCAATTCTCTAGTCTTTGTTAAAATATCACCTGGATCTCTTAGGCCGTATTCACGCACTGCGCGGTTTAAACCATTATTGCAAATAACCGAAACCATAGCTCCCGGCACCCCATGTCCTGTGCAATCTGCTGCAGCTAAAAAAATGGTATCTTTTAAGTGTTCCAGCCAATAAAAATCTCCTGCTACCACATCTTTTGGTTTGTAAAGAATAAAGCTTTCAGGTAAAATTTCCTTTACTAGTTTTTGTGGAGGTAATATGGCAGTTTGGATACGTTTGGCATAATTGATAGAATCTTGAATCTCTCTGTGAGCTACTTCAACTTCTTCTTTCTGATCTCTTATTTCTTTAGTTGCTCGATCTACTTCTGTTTCTAGTTCTTTTTGTCTTAATTTAAGATTTGCAATTCTCCAACGCACAAAAGCAGATATAATTAATATTGTAAGTAAAAAGTAAGCAGTTCGCGCCCACCATGTATGCCACCAAGGAGGGGCAATAGTAAATGCATATTCAAAGGGTTTACTCCATTCTCCGCTTTCTCCAATTGCTCTTACTTTAAAGGTGAACGTTCCGTATGGTAGATTTCGATAATCTGCTTTAGCTTCCTTGCTAGCTTGACTCCATGTAGACTTTAAACCATCTATTTTATAACTGTATTTTATTTTATGAGATGAATTCCAGTCAATAGCAGAAAAGCGGAAGGTAAGATGGTTCTGATTATATCCTAAATTTAAATTAAGTGGGTAGTTTTCAAAGTTTTGTACTCCATCAAATTTAACTTCACTAGCTAAACTATCTGCAATATTTCTATAGTCTATAAACTTTTCATTAATATCTAATTGCCTTAAAAAAATACTAGGCGGATTTTTTGAATTTTGAAATTTATCTATTTTAAGCATGCTGAGACTTTTTCCTGTTCCCCACCAAATTTGATTTTTACTATCTAAATAGACACTATTTGAGATAAAATCTAAACCTTTTAAGCCATCATTTTTTAAATAAGTATATATCTTATATTTTGTTTCTTTATTCTTAGTAGATGATTTATCGGAGGATGCCATAGGAACAATTTGATTTAATCCATTCTCAGTACTTACCCAAATATTATTGTTCAGATCTTCTATAATAGACCAAATAATATTGTCTGAAAGACCTTCTTTTTTGGTATAAAAGGTAAAGTGTTTTCCGTCAAATTGACAAAGTCCACTGCCATCTGTGCCTAACCATAGGTTACCTTTATGATCTTCTTCTATGGACAAAATGTAATTGCTAGAAAGACCCTCTTTATCTGTGTAATAGGTAAAACTTTTACCATCAAATTTGATCAAACCACCTCCATCTGTGCCGAACCATAGGTTTCCTTTATGATCTTCTAAAATACAATTAATAATATCGCTTGATAATCCTTCTTTTTGAGTATAATGGACAAAGTTTTTACCATCAAATCGGTTAATACCCCCACCATAGGTACCAAACCAAAGGTTTTCTTTATTATCCTCTAAAATGAAAGAGACAATATTATATGAAAGTCCTTCTTTTTCTGTGTAAGAGGTAATAGTATTACCATCATATTTTATAACACCTGCTCTTCTAGTACTAAACCAAATATTGTTTTTACTATCTTCTATGATACTAAATATTTGTCGGCTTGGCAGGACTTCTCTATCAGAAAATTGCTTAAAAGAGCTTCCATTAAAAAGATTCACTCCACCTCCAAAAGTTCCGAACCAAATGTTCTTTTTATGGTCCTCAAGAATGGACATTACTATATGATTTGATAGACCCTCTTTTTTTGTAAAGTGATTGAAGCTATTCACGTTATAGCGACTAACACCACCACCGTCTGTGCCAAACCATAAATTTCCATTTCTATCTTCCAAAATACAAAGGACAATATCCTTCGATAAGCCTTCATTTTCTGTAAAATGGGTGAAATACTTGCCATCATATCGGTTTACTCCACCTTCAAAAGTGCCAAACCAAAGATTACCATCTTTATCTTCAATCATTGATCTTATAATATCATTAGATAATCCTTCATTTGTAGTGAAATGGGTGAAGTTCTTTCCATCGTATCTATTAATTCCACCTCCCCAAGTTCCAAACCAAAGATTCCCATCCTTATCTTCTAACATGCAAATAATGTTATTGTCTGACAAACCATCTTTCTTAGTGAAATGGGTAAATTTTTTACCGTCAAATAAGTTGACACCCCCTCCATCTGTTCCAAACCATAAATTCCCGCTCTTATCTTCAAGAATACTCATGACCTTATTATCACTCAAACCTTCTTTTTTAGTATAATGAATGAAGGTATCCCCATTAAAACGGCAAACTCCTCCTCCCCATGTAGCTATCCAAATATGCCCGTTTTTGTCTTCTAAAATTGACATAACGTTATTATTCGAAAGACCTTCTTTTTCAGTGAAATGAGTGAAATTTGAGCCATCATAGCAGGAAACTCCACCTCCATCCGTACCAAACCAAATATTGTTTTTTTTGTCTTGAAGGATTGTTCTTACAATATTATCTGATAGTCCTACATCTGTAGTGAAATGAGTAAAGCTAATTCCATCATAACGACTCACTCCTCCGCCAAATGTTCCAAACCAGATATTCCCATTTTTATCCTCCAAACTGGAGTTAATATAAGACGAGGCAAGTCCCTGGTCTACATCTAAATATTGAATATCATAAATTGCATTATCCTTAAACCTTAAAGGCAGAGCATTTACCGAACTAGGGTAGGAAGCGTTAACTTTTCGTCCTTTAACAGAAATTGGAATGCCACTATATATAGTGTCACCTATTGAGTTAATTATAAAGTGGTTATTATCCTTTTTATTGATTTCAGGAATTGAAATCACTTTTAGGGAATTGTGATTTACTGGAATTAACTCTAAATTTTTAGGAATCTGATGTATATTCGAATGAACTATTTTGGAAATAAATTTTTCTTTTGGTGGTATTGAATAGGTTTTGGGGTTTTCTATACTATCCGAATCTATGACTTTTCCTTTAGCAGCAATAGGGACACCTGTAATAATTGTATCACCTAAATAATTAATTAGTTTTTGGATGGTGTCTCCATTTAATTGGTTTAATAGGTAACCTCCTTCAAGCTTAGCTTTAATCTTCTTTGCTTGTGGGTATAATACAGGCGGAATTTCATCTATCTTTTGTTTTTCTGTGCATGCCGCAAAGAAAATTACTAGAGAGAGGTATTTAATTATTAGTTTCAAAATGCTTTCGTTAATGATAGCAGATTTTGATACAACTTAACAGCTAATATTTTTCTGCCTTTGAGAGCCATTTAAATATTCATATCAATGTTGTCAAATATATAAAAAAGCAAAAGGAATTACTTAGGAATGCATCTCTTATTCTTTTGAGAACTATCTAATCAATTTTTTTTGCTTTCGCTTTTGCTTCTTTCAGCATTTCAACGCCTAGAAGACCGGATTGTATTTCAGTCTGCAAATCATGCACAGTGCCAGGAGAGTAGGGCATAAAAATGGCACTAACGTTACCTTCTGAAAGTCTGCCAATGGTATCGTAATGCTGTGTCATAAATAGCATATTCATTACCTGTGAACTAGTTACTTCTGCATCCATAGCTCCTTTTACCTCCTCTACAGAATGCTTCAAACCATTAGCTATAGCTATTCTTTGATTGGCTATACCTTCTCCTTGTAATTTCTTACTTTGAGCTTCAGCTTCTGCTGCTGCAATCACTTTTATTTTTTCTGCTTCTGCATATTCTCTTGCTGCTTCTTTCATTCGTTTTGCAGCATTTATTTCATTCATGGAGTTCTTAACCTTTGCATCAGGATCTATATCCGTAATTAGGGCTTTCACTATTTCATAGCCAAAGCCACTAATAGTTTCTGCAAGCTCATTTTTTACTGCAGTTGCAATTTTGTCCTTCTCACTAAAAACATCATCTAAATCCATATTCGGAACTTCAGATCTTATGGAATCAAAAACATAGGATTGTATCTGTTGCGCAGGATTATCAAATTGATAGTATGCTTTTCGAATGCCTTCGCTATTGTCAGTAACAAAGTATTGCACAGAAACAATTAACCTTACAAAAACATCGTCTTTGGTTTTGGTTTCTACTTCTACGGGCAGTTCCATCAGTCTAAGATTAACCTTACCGGCTTTTTTATCGATAATCGGAATTTTAAATTGTAATCCAGGTCCGGCTACTCTTAAAAACTTACCTAGTCTCTCTACAATAACTGAGGTTTTTTGTTTTACCGTAAAAACAGAGCCAATTAAAATGACTATTAAAAGTATTAATAGAATAGAAATATTGGGGATAAAACTTGCTTCCATAAGGTTAATTTATTTTAGATATATCTTTCCTTTAAAGATATAGAAAAACACTAGAATAGTTTGCAATAACAAGGATGCTTTTAGATTTTTATGGGCTTTTGCAATTTCTTAATTCTAACTATAGGGCCAGGGCATAATGCTTGGTGGCACGACATGCAATTGCTGATCATATTTTGATAGATAGTAATAACTTCACTACTATCAGCAGTTTCTAGCTTGTTTAGATTTTCAAGATATGCCGCTCCAAAAGCTTTAAATTCAGCTCTTTCTGCTTTTTCAGCTTCTGTAGCGTGGGCCGTTAAGATCTTTCCATGATCTAGGGTGATGCTAACTTTTTCTCCTTTCTTAATCTGTTCCCTAATGTTTTCTGCTTCTTCATACATGCCTCGCATTAAAAGAGCCAATTCACTATCTCCATTAGGGTTTAGCGATTTTGCTTTTTTAGGTGTAATTATTTTTTCTTCTTTTTTCGATTCTTGATTACAAGAAGCTGCTAGTATAATTAGAAATAGGAGGTAAGTGATAATATGAGCTACTTTTTTCATGGGGAGTTTTCTTGGTATTGGATTTTACTAAATGGATGAGCAAATTTTATGCGCTAGAATACATTAAAATGGAAGATTAAAGATACTTAAAGCTATATAAACTCTCCGCTAGTGCTTATTTTAGATTCTTTTTTCAAGACAGCGCAGTTAAGCATAGTCAATAGACTATTTATATTGACTCCGATCAAATAAATCCCATCTCACTCCAATAGTAAACTGATTGCCACTATCTACGATACGGTAATTATAATTATCATGACCACTGCTAAAAGCAACTTGAAATGCAGTTACCCAATCCAATGGAAATACATTGACACTAAAAGTATAGCGCCAAGGGTTTATTGATGGGTGAGTTCCATGGATATACTCCAATTCATTTTTAATGGATAAGTCAAACTTTTTAGAGGCAGAAAAAAATGACTCTGTTGCTACTTGAATAAAATTGTCGCCTACAAATTGAATGTCCCCACCATTATTTTCTCTACCAATATCAAATAAAAATGCAAAATTCTCGTGGTTTCTTCCCAACATTAAATTAAAGCGATGAGCTATTGCATAATTATTTACATCCTTGCTTTTACTTTGCGGAATTACATATTGAAGAATTATCTTACTAAGATTAATGGAGAAATTTCCAGAATTGCGATTGTAAATTGCTGCTAAGTCCGTATTGTCTGTAATTGCATCAAAGGCAGCTTTGCATTCTTCGGTCCCATCTTCTATGTTTGCATCCCAGGCACAACGAGATTGGCCATTGGAATAATGACCAGTTTCTAATGCAAGATTTAGTTTATTTTTCCCCCATTTAAAGCTTTTTTGGTATCCTAAGAAACCAATGTAAGAAGGAGTCTTAACTGGAAGAGACCTTTCTTGATACATGCGAAGGTGACTTTTGAAAACAATATATACTGCTTGCTTATTTTTCTTTTCCTGATTCAGATAGGTATTGTAAAGCTGATAGTATAAAGTTGGCTGCGCATCAAAAACAATATCTTCCTCTTCATTCATTGGCGACTTCCAAGAAACACTAGAGTTTTCCATAATTGGTAAGTAGCTATTGAATGGATTTCGTTTTTGGGCATTTAATAATGTGCAAAAACCAATAAAAGTTAGAAAAAGAAATTGCTTTAAGCGCATACTAGTAAAGAATGGCGCCAAATTAAGCTTTTGTATTCTTCTACTAGCTTAATTATTTTCAGGTTCTGCCCAATCTGAATTTCTTACAAATACAGTATACTGTACATATGGTTTCCCTTTTTCATTAAATTCAAACTTTTCTGCAACAGGCAATAACTGAATAGTCTTGTTCATTCTAGAAGTATTTGAATACGGGCTATTTTGACCATTCATCTTTATAAGAGATTTATGATTTTCTGGTGTCATACGCTTAAAATCCTTAATTCCATAGATGTACATAAAAAGCATAACATCTGAAGAAATTGGCATTTTAGTATAGGAACTGCTATCTCTCATGAATTCTGGGAGTTGGTTGGATGGCATTACCATATAACTATCTACCATTAAAAAGTTTATAGATAAAATTTTATTTTCTAAACCTAAATCTGAAGATCGTATCTGCGAAGCAAAAGGTTTTTGTCCATTTACTTGGAATTGAAAAACATGATACAATCCAAAAAAACCATATGCCTTGCTTTTGTTTGATCTATTGTAGAGTGTATAAAAGTTCTTAAACATTACTTTTTCTCTGTTAAGCTTCTCAGAAAGGTAATTTACATTGGTCTTAATCTGCGATAAAAGAAATAGGGTGTCAGAAGAATTTTTATAAATGGAATCCAAAATGTTTATTTGCTCAAGTAAAACTTCTACCTCAGTCAAGTTTTCTATTGTAGGACTAGGACTCGGCATCAATGAATTCAAAAATGCTGAAGTAAGATTTAAATCCTGGATTTTGTCAACACCAATAAACTTAAACTTTTTGTTTTCAGGCAATTGTTTGTAGTATTCTTGAAATTTTCGGTATTTATCGTAATAATCTTTATTGTTCCGTGCTTGAACAACTACCCATTTTTGAAGTATGTCTTTTAGAAGATTTTCGTCTCCATTTTCTAAATACTTATTTAAAAGTACAGCTTGAACAAAATCTAACTCAGCGTAATATTGCTTGAAATTGTGTTTATCATTTAGATGTTTAAATAATTCATAATCGAATTTCTGTGGCTCTTCAAATCCATGAATTTCTCCAACCAATACCAGCTGATTATCTATTAGGTCTTTGTCTAATTTTTCAAAACTGAATTTTTGAGTAAGAGGAATAGTTTCACTATTCTCTTGTAAATAGTCGATGTATTTTCCACCTGTGGAATACTCCCAAAGATGAAAGCCTCCATATAACAATCCTAAAAGCAAGGCCACAGCAGCTATTACCTTTAAAATTAGTTTAACTATTTTCTTTAAAAATCCCATAATCTATTGTTTAAGATAATACGTTTTCTATTGCTTATTGCACTTTGTAGAATAAAAGAAGTCAACTTCAGATTCTTTTTTTTAAAGTTACCTCGACCCATAAATCTTTACTTATCAATGGTTAACTATTTTTTCTACGGTATTAATGGAGCTTTATAAAAGTCTTTAAGGTTGTTGGTGTATATGCAATAGTTGATTTTATAATCAATTTGAAAGATAGTTGGATTAGTTTCTCCTAGTGGCACTAGCATTAAATTTCTCTTCTCTTTGCACTTTTCTTTACTTTTTGAAGAGTCAAAATTTACATCAAAATAGAACAAGTATTTTGAAACCCATTTTATTTGTTTATTGGTCTTTTTCTGATTTAATGTTCCATTAATATTTCTTAACTCAATTTTATCTCTATGATGGATAATTGCATTTTGATATTCCACAGCATTTAAGGGTATCCCATTAAGAAAGGGAATGTAATTGATCTGACCATCCATGAAAACCCATTTTTTTAGTTCTGGAATATAGGCTTCAGAAGCAACATGACCTGCATCATATTTAGAAGTTTCCACATTTTTTAATTTTAGCCCTAATGTTCTTGCAGTAATTCCAATAGCATTTAAACTTGCCACAAGAACAATTCCATACTCAACACATCTGAAACTTTTGCCTTCATCAACTTCGGCTAAAATACTTAATGCGTCACTTTTTTGGGGCTTATTAATGCCATTATGCTTCCATCGGCTACTAGTCCAATCTACTAGAATCAAAGATTTTTCAATATCCGTTTTTGCTTCAGCTATTAACTTTTCTAAATCGTATTTTTTAGCTAATTCTTGAAGATCAGCATCGCTTTGTGGGTTGGGAAAAACAAAGTCGCATATTGCAGTATCTACAGATACGGTATCAAATTTAAGTGGATATAGCTTTTGAGTAAAAGACTGAAAGTTTGAAAAAAGAAGTATAAAAATAAGAATGTAAAGCTTTTTCATTGCTTGGATGTTTTTAGCTATAAGTGTGGCTTCGGTATGAGCGAGGTTGTGAAACTTATAACTCTTTGTGTGCCAAATATATTTTTTTTGTAATATCATCATTTTTAAATACTTAGTCCACATTTGTAAAAAAATAATTAGATGGTATAGGACATTGGTTAAATGGATATTAAATTAAAAAGTCGGACCGAAGTCCGACTTTTTAATGATTATTGCTAGCTTTTAGTTCGTGTCGCCCCATGTTTTCTTAGCGATTGTTGGCTGTGGTTATTTTATTATTTTCTGCTTGGAATTTAGTTATATTTACTTCCCTTCTATATATATTGGTAGTATGTCATAAGCTAAAGGATTGGCTCGCCTGGATGGATGAGCTTTCCATAAATAATTACGTTATCATAGATAATTTTTTAGATGACGAAAGATTAAAGACAATTCAAACTTTTTTTCATTCACATCTAGATGCATTTACTAAGGCTGGAATAGGAGCCTTAGGAGCTAATGTTATTCGTAGGGATATACGTGGAGACTATACATTTTGGCTAGATAGAAAAAGAGATTTAGAGTTAGATGAATTATGGAGCTTAATTGATGAGACTTTGTATATATATAATCGATTTTGTTTTCTTGGTTTATCAGGATATGAATTTCATTTGGCCCATTACCCAGAAGGAGGGCACTACGATAAACATTTAGACCAATTCAACAATAGAAACAACCGTATGATAAGTATGGTGATCTACTTGAATAAAAATTGGCAGAAAGGAGATGGAGGTGAGTTGGAGATTTTCTTGAAAGATGGCACATCATTCTTGGTTGAACCAACAGAAGCAAAATGTGTGATGTTCAAAAGTGCTGAAATTCCACATGGCGTTAAGGCTTCAAACAAAGCAAGATATAGTGTAACGGGATGGTTTTTAAAACAACCATCTTCCGTAGTTCAATTTTTTAGTTAAGGATGTTTGTATATCGTACCCAATGCTCGCCAACGGCCCTGGCTAAGAAACGTGCGGGTTTTGGAACACTTGCCTGTCAACCGAGAACCAAATTTTATTTAATGTATTAAGTTTCATTTTAACG
>JAUIMG010000037.1 GCA_030433355.1 Bacteroidia bacterium
TACCAGATTTATAGCTAAGTAGCTGCAAAAGTACTACACTAAATATTTATGAAAAAGTTCAATAGTAGAACAGTTGTGTTTCCTTCGTATAGCTTTTGCTTGAGCCCACGGGAGCTTAAATATTTTATTGAATTACGCTACTAATTTCATATCTATGCTTGCCTGATAATTTTGCCATTCACCAGAGTAAATAGCGCTTCTTACCTGCAACAAGTTATGGACATTACTTCTGTGCCACTGCATTTTTTGCTTACGTTTAAACCTAACATTAATTTGAGATTCTACATTAGCTTCTGCAACGTTACTTGTATATGGTAAATTGTTTGTTTTTCTAGACATATAGTTGACTAATTTAGCAAGATTATTAGATAGATAGCTTATAATAAAAGTGAGCTTATCTAATTTAGAATTATCAAAATCACGGCATTCTAGATCACTTTTTAGTTCTATCAGTTTTTTTATGCCTTCCTTAGGCTTTCCGTGCCATACCTTATATTTAGAGGATTGAATTTGGTCTTTATAATCAGGTAATGCGGTTATTGCTCTATCGTAGGCTTGCCTAATATGAAACCAATCCAATATTTTGATGATCTTTTTGCAATAAGGAGACAAATAGTCGACTATACTCCAGCAATTGGAAGCACCGTCACAAAAAGCAGTGATAACTGTGTTTTCAGATAAACCTTCTTTTTTAGCTGCTTTTAGAGTTAATTGATTAATTGTCTCTCCTCCATCCTTGAGAGCAGAAGCGGCAATATGTTTGCTCTTTATTTCATTTTTATTTTCACTCACTTTGCGATATGACTCTGGACTATATACTGTCGAGATCATCGCTTCGAAGCTTCTCTTATCCTTGCCTTTGTCTTTGATATGCCCACCATCTACTTGCAAATACAATTCTTCTGATTCTTTCTTAGCTTCTACTATTTCCTCAGTTTTTATAGTATGCAATATTTCCCCTATTTTATTCGTAGCCTCTGCTATTTTCACATGATTATTTACACTTCTGCTACTGCAATTAAATTTTGCTATTGACGCTTGCGCATCTTTATAAGGCATTTTTGCACCTAAAGTAGCCTGTATTTTTATCAGGTCTGGATGCACATTACTCCCAAAGCATCCATGTATGGTTGGCTTTGATTGCCAGCCGCATTTACAAGAGTATCCTTGCGCCTTGATCTTATGGTCGCTTAATGATGCATGAAAAGACACTGTATGCTTGCCGTTCTTCATCGCCTTATTCCCGCACTTTTGGCAAATATTTCTTTCTTCAAATAACATGCTGCATTGATCTGGTATATATCTACTTTGTATTTCGCTTATTATTGATACTTGCTCTGAATGCTTGAAGCCTATTTCCATAATACTAGTAGGCTTCTTTATTTTTATTTCTTTGATCAGAGACTCTTCAACGACAGCCCCTCCCTCTCTTTTTCTCACTATAATTTCTAAATGCATTTTTGTTAACAATAGTTTGTTTATTGCTCTACTTTATACATATTTTGCTTCTATGCTCAATAAAATATTTAAGCTCCCAGCATATAGCAGGATCAGCAATTAATGATGGTGGCAAAACTATAAATAAGTATACGCTAGATGCGGCAAAAAAAGAA
>JAUIMG010000038.1 GCA_030433355.1 Bacteroidia bacterium
TCTGCTTGCCAACACTTGCTGGACTAGCAAATAATAGCCCTTTCTTAAAGTCTTTAGTCATAGGTGTATCTACCATTCCTGGTTTTATAGTGATAACTTTAATTCCTTTCTCGAATAATCTATTTCTAAGTCCTTCTAGATATTTCGAAACTCCTCCTTTAGCAGAACCATATATGAAATTACTTTGTCTGCCACGCTCTCCTGCAACAGAAGAAATGACAGCAATTGTTCCTTTGCCTTTTGATTCGAAATACTCTGAGGCAACAGTACAAAGTGAAATAACACTTGTACAATTAATGTTGAATTCTTCGATAACTTTCATTTGATTATTACGAATTCCTTCATTTTCTGGAAGTGTGCCATGGGCAATATAAATTAAATCCAATTGACCAATAGTCTTATCAGCATTATTTATAGTAATGGAATGTTTCTCCCAGTCTAAAGCATCACAAGCTTCAACTTCAGCTTTTCCTGCTCCACGTGCTAATAAGTCTTTTCTAACTATTTCTAATTTATGGATATCCCTACCTACTAAGTAAAAATTTGCATTATCTTTAGCGTAGTTCTTTAGTGTTTCTTCTGCTATCTTACTTGTAGCGCCAAATACGTATATGTTCTTTATCATTTTATTCTTCTATAAAAGCTTGATGAAAAATTAGGGTCTTTGTACTTAAGGAATTCTTGAAAATTAGGATAAAACTTATGAAAATGCTCTCTACTCATTCTTGCATCTTTTCCTGGGTATAAACTACCATTATTAACTGCAACAATATCATCAATTTTATCAAGTAATTTAAGTGTCTTCTCACCTTCCATTCTGTAATCTATCGCCAAAGTGATACCTTTTTTAGGGAATGATAACATTCCTGGCGAATCAACCTCACCAAAAGACTTAAGTACGGTTAGGAATGAAGACATTCCGGAGTTAACTATCTCATGAAAAATTTGATGTAAACTTTTTTTACAATTATCATAAGGAAGTACAAACTGGTGTTGTAAAAATCCATTTTTGCCATAGGCTTTTTCCCACCCATCTATCATATCCAGAGGATAAAAGTATGGTTCAAATGGAACGATTTGAGTTGAAAGTTTACTGAACTGCTTACTATAAAATAGTTTATTGAATGCTTTAACAGTCAAATTATTAATAAAACTAGCTTCAATTGGAAAAGGAAGAGCTCCGTCTTTCATATCAAAAGATTTATTTACTTCTGATTTAGTAGCATGTCTTCCACGCATGTATATTCCTTTTCCCATTTTCTTGCCTTTAGTAGTACAATCTACCCAAGAAACTGTATAAGGAAATAACTTTTCCGATTCTTCATTCAGATCAAAGAAGGCATCAAGATTTTCAAATTTAATATTCTCAACATACATAAATGGAGTTTCTATAGATATTAATTGAAATTCTACAGTTTTGATAAAGCCAGTTAATCCCAATCCACCTATTGTCGCAGCGAATAGTTCACTATGAACATCTTTAGTACATTTATAAGTTACTTTATCTGATCTTAATAACTCAATTTCAGTGATATGTGATCCAAATGTCCCTGCAGAGTGGTGATTTTTACCATGAACATCATTAGCCACAGCTCCACCTA
>JAUIMG010000020.1 GCA_030433355.1 Bacteroidia bacterium
AAAAAGACCCAATCATCTTTGATAAAGATGAATTCATAAGAGCTGGAACAACAGTGGAAGGCTTAGCTAAGTTAAGACCTGCATTTAGAAAAGAAGGCGGAACGGTTACTGCAGGGAATGCATCAGGATTAAATGATGGGGCTGCAGCAACGATTGTTGCCTCCGAAGATGCGGTGAAGAAATACAATTTAAACCCATTGGCAAGAATTGTAAGTTCTGCTGTTGTTGGTGTAGAGCCAAGAATAATGGGTATTGGTCCTGTTGGGGCTACGAACTTAGCATTGAAAAGAGCTGGTTTAACCTTAGATGATATGGATATTTTTGAATTCAATGAAGCATTTGCTGCCCAAGCTTTAGCTTGTACTAGGGAATTGGGTTTAGCCGACGATGACCCTCGTATTAATCCGAATGGTGGCGCCATCGCAATTGGACATCCACTGGGAGTAACTGGCGCCAGAATATTACATACAGCAGCCTTAGAGTTACAGAAAACAGGAAAGCGTTATGCGCTTGCTGCAATGTGTGTAGGTGTTGGTCAAGGCTATGCCACGATAATAGAGAGAAGTTAGAAGTACTTGGAGTTGGAAGTACTTAAAGTTAAAAGTTGGGAGTACTTAAAATTGAAACAATATAACTTTAGACACTTATATAACTTAAGACCTCTAAATTAAAGTTGGAAGTACTTGGAGTTGGAAGTACTTAAAGTTAAAAGTTGGGAGTACTTAAAATGGAAACAATATAACTTTAGACACTTATATAACTTAAGACCTCTAAATTAAAGTTGGAAGTACTTGGAGTTGGGAGTGATTAATTACAATATAAAATGACAAATAAGGAGTTTAGTGAGAAGCTTGAAAAAAGAACTAAATTGTTTTCAATTGAAGTCATTAAGCTTTCAGCATCACTTTCTAACTCTCCTGAAGCTAGAGTTATTCGAAATCAAATTACAAAATCAGCGACTAGTATAGGAGCAAATTATAGAGAGGCAAATCGTTCAAGAAGTATAAATGATTTTAAGAATAAAATAAAGATTTCTGAAAGTGAAGCCAATGAAACCTTATATTGGTTAGAGATAATTATGGAGTTAAATTGGTCAGAAAAGGAGATAATTGATAAATTACATAATGAAGCAAAAGAACTTCTTGCTATTTTGACCTCCATTGGAATTAAAATGAAAACTAAAAGTGCAAGTTGAAAGGAAACTTAAAACTTTAGACACTTAAAACTTTAAGTACTTATTATATGAAACTAGAAAATTACATACAAGGCAATTGGATTAGTGGGGATGGAGATGGAACTCCCTTAATTAATGCGGTAAATGGGGAAGTAGTGGCAACTGCCACAACAAAAGGTTTGGATTTTGCAGCAATTTTGGATTATGGTAGAAAAGTTGGTAATCCTGCCTTACGTAAAATGACTTTTCAAGAGCGAGGGATGATGCTAAAGAAATTAGCGATGCACCTCACCAAGCACAAAGCAAAATTTTATGAAATCTCTTATAAAACAGGAGCTACCAAAGTAGACTCTTGGATAGATATCGAAGGGGGATTTGGAAATCTATTTGCCAATGCATCCTTAAGAAAAGAATTTCCAAACAAACCTTTTCATGTAGACGGGGAAGGAATAGATTTATCGAGAGGTGGACAGTTTATGGGACATCACATTATGGTTCCTAAAAGAGGTGTAGCTGTGCATATCAATGCTTTTAATTTTCCGGTTTGGGGAATGCTAGAAAAATGCGCTGTAAACTGGATGGCCGGTGTTCCTGCTGTGGTAAAACCTGCTACGAATACCTCTTTTCTAACAGAAGCTGTGGTTAGAGAAATTATCGCTTCAGGCATTTTACCTGAAGGATCACTGCAACTAATTTGTGGCTCAGCAAGAAGTATTTTAGATACGGTAGAATCTCAAGATGTTGTCACTTTTACAGGTTCTGCTTCCACAGGTAGAATGCTAAAAGCAAATCCAAGGATTATTGAAGAAGCGGTTCCATTTAATATGGAGGCAGATTCCTTAAACTGCTCTGTTTTAGGTTTAGATGCTGCTCCTGGCACTCCAGAGTTTAACCTTTTTATAAAAGGTGTAAAGGCGGAGATGACCGTGAAATGTGGACAGAAGTGTACCGCCATTCGAAGAATAATGGTGCCTGAAAACTATGTGGAAGATGTTCAGATTGCCTTAGGGAAAGAACTTGCTAGAACCAATATTGGAGACCCTTCTTTGAAAGAAACTAGGATGGGTGCCTTGGTTAGTAAAGATCAAGTAGAAGAAGTTAAAGAAAGAGTTGCTGAATTAAGCCAAACCGCTGAAATAATTTATGGAGATTTAGATGCTGTTGAGGTGCATGGTGCCGATGCTAAAAAAGGAGCATTCTTAAGCCCAATATTGCTATTGGAAAAAGATCCATTTAAAAATATGGCGGTTCACAATGTGGAGGCATTTGGACCGGTAAGTACCATTATGCCTTATTCTACAACAGCTGAAGCTGTTGAATTATCTCATCTAGGAATGGGTTCACTTTGTGCATCTATCGTAACAGGCGATGATAAAATTGCAACAGAATTTACGGTGGAAGCAGCCACACATCATGGTAGGATATTGGTGTTGAATCAAGATTCTGCAAAACAGAGTACAGGGCATGGTTCTCCATTACCTACTTTAACGCATGGTGGACCTGGAAGAGCCGGAGGTGGAGAAGAAATGGGCGGTATGCGAGGTGTGAAACACTATCTACAGCGTTGTGCTATTCAAGGTTCACCAACTACGGTAACTGAAATTACAGGTATTTTTCAAGCTGGAGCTAAATACAAAGAGCCAGAACATCATCCATTTAAATATCATTTCGAAGATATTGAGCCGGGAATGTCTTTGAAGACACATAAGAGAACAATAATAGATTCTGAGATTGCCAATTTTGCAAACCTTTCTTGGGATCACTTTTATGCCCATACAGATATTACTTCACTAAGCCATACCATCTTTGAAAGAAGAGCGGCTCACGGTTATTTCATCTTATCAGCTGCTGCAGGTTTATTTGTTTATCCTAACAAAGGGCCAGTTGCTGCCAATTATGGTTTAGATACTTGTCGTTTTATGCGACCTATTTACCATAACGATACCATTTATGTTCGTTTAACCTGTCAAGAAAAGAGAGATAAAGATGTTAGAGGAAAGCAATTTCCATCTGGCGTAGTAAAGTGGTTTGTAGAGGTATTCGATCAAAACGATGAAAAGGTAGCTATTGCAACGGTATTGACTATGGTGGCTAAGAAAAGTCCTTTTGTAGATATTACTAGAGCTAAAGTGGAAGACTATCTAGATAAGCTGAAAGAAGATACCAAAGCACAATGGGGAATAATGACCCCACAGCATATGTTGGAACATTTAATTGCGGGTTTTGAGGCAGCGACTAATAAACGCATCTTAGAGATTGTTACTCCTGAAGAACATATTGAAAAGTACCAAGACTCTCTATTTAACTATAGAGCAATGCCTAAGAATTTTGATATGCCTGCTATGAAGAAGGGTGAATTAGAAGATTTGCGCTTTGAAAGTTTACAAGAAGCCAAAGAAGGGTTTTTAAACGCTTGGGATGCATTTGAAACCTATTACAAAGAAAACCCGGATGCAATTGCGGCTAATGCAGTTTTTGGAGAATTGGACAAAGATCATTGGGACTTATTGAATAGAAAGCATTTTAATCATCACTTTGAGCAATTTAACTTGCTCTAATTTTTAGTTTTTAATCTTTAATTCCTAAAAATGGAAAGAGATAATGTAGTTCAAAAGAAGAGTTTTGATTTTGCTGTAAAGGCTATTAAGTTATCTTATAAAATCCAAAAGCAGCATAAAGAGTTTGACTTAAGTAGACAGCTCATTCGTTCTTCCTCCTCAATAGGTGCTAATATTGAGGAATCGATGGGCGGTCAAAGTGATAAAGATTTTCTTCATAAGGTATCTATTTCTTACAAAGAAGCTAGGGAATCAGAATATTGGCTAAAACTGATGCATGAAGTTGATTTAATCTCTCACAATGAAAAAGATGAATTGCTTAATAATGTGAAAGAAATTCTCAGATTATTAGGAGCTATAAAAAGAACCATGCAGAAAAAGATTAAAACTAGCCAGGATTAAAAATTGAGAATTAAAAATTATTAATTAAAAAGTAAATAAATGTCAGAGCAGAAGGCCTATGTAAGTATAGAAAAACAAGAAAACGGTTTAGCAGTAATCGAATTTTTTCATCCGAAGCACAATTCACTACCGAGTGATATCTTGTCGAAATTGGCAAATACGATTAAAGAGGCCGGAGAAGATGATGCCGTGAAATTGATTGTTTTGCAAAGTGGTGGCGACAGAACATTTTGTTCAGGAGCAAGCTTCACGGAGTTGATTTCTATCAATGATATAGAAACTGGGAAGCAATTTTTCTCTGGCTTTGCCAATGTAATTAACGCTTGTAGGAAATGCCCTAAACTCATTATCGGAAGAGTGCAAGGAAAAGCTGTTGGCGGTGGAGTAGGAGTGGCTTCTGCGGTAGACTATTGCCTTGCAACTAAATACGCTTCAATTAAACTTTCGGAGTTAAATGTAGGAATTGGCCCATTTGTAGTTGGTCCTGCAGTAGAACGAAAAGTGGGTGTTTCTGCAATGAGCCAAATGACCATTAATGCGGACGAATTCTTTTCTGCCGAATGGGCAAAGCAAAAAGGATTGTACGCCGATATTTTTGATGATTCGGTGAGCTTAGACAAAGGAGTAAATGATTTAGTAGATTATTTGTTGTCTAAAAATCCGGAAGCACAAAGTATGCTAAAAAAGGTATTTTGGGAAGGCTGCGAAGATTGGGATGAGCTCCTAGCGAAGCGTGCTGAAATGAGTGGTAGATTGGTGTTGAGTGATTATACGAAAGAGGTTTTAGCAGGCTACGCCTGATTCAATTTTTAGTTTTTAATCCTTAATTTTCAATATCCAAGGATTAAAAATTCACAATTAAAAATTAAAGATTGTTTTATAGTTTCAAAGGTTTCATTCCAGTAGTTCATCCAAGCGCATTTGTGCATCCACAAGCTGCGGTTACGGGAAATGTAATTATTGGAAAAGATGTTTACATAGGTCCAGGTGCTGTCATTCGTGGAGATTGGGGTGGCATTATCATTGAAGATGGTTGCAATGTGCAGGAGAATTGCACCATACATATGTTTCCCGGAATTACTATTACTTTAAGAGAAGGGGCACATATTGGCCATGGAGCCATTATTCATGGAGCGCATATTGGTAAGAATGTATTGGTAGGCATGAATGCCGTAATTATGGATGAGGCCATTATTGGCGATGAATGTATTGTTGGTGCACTCACTTTTGTGAAAGCCAAGGAAGTATTTGAAAAACGCTCCTTAATTGTTGGGAATCCCGCTAAGAAGATAAAGGAGGTAAGCGATGAAATGATTGCTTGGAAAAGCAAAGGAACGCAATTGTACCAAAAGCTTCCTGAAGAGATGCAAGAAGAGAGCGAAGCAGTGGAGCCATTAAGAGAAATCCCTCCTAACAGACCCAAGCAAGAGAACCTTTATCAGATTTGGGAAGAAATAAAAAAGGCCAAATAAGGCAACTCAAAACACTTTTCTTCGTCAATAGAAAAATTGACTGATGGTAAAATGGTTTTGAATTCCATAACTATTACCAACCAAAATGGAGAGCAGGCCAACTTTAAAGTGGTGAAGCAATAGTTTCGTTTAAAAATTATCAATTCATTGTATAGAATGCTATGCTCACGAATCTATAAGACGTATTAGAATATTTTATTGCTAATTTTAATAACAGATTGGTTTCTATATGAAATTTTACAAAGTTTTACTACTTTTTTTTATTACTCTATTCGCTTTCAAAAGCTTAAAAGCAGATGGATACTCAGGTGGAGAAATTCGCTGGGAATGTCTTTCTAATGGTCGATATGTTTTCTTTATGAATATTTATCATGATTGTTCTGATCCTTCCATATTTAGTTTTACAGATAGAAGCTTAACTATTGTTGGAGATAGTTTGCCTAGAAACGAAAATAATAGTTTGATAAATCAAATTGTGTTAAGACCTGATTCAAATACTTGGTTAAATAATAGAAGAGGAGATATCTCCCCTGAGTGTTCAACAGGTGGAGCAAGTCTAAGTTGTCAAGATGGAGATCCAGGTTCCATGCAAATTTACATATGGCAATCAAGCCCAATAATTCTAAGAGGAAGACCTCCTGTAGATGGTTGGAAATTTACCTATTTTAATTGCTGTAGAACAGCAGTGGATAATATTATCGGTCGAGAACGGTTTTTACTTAAAGCAACAATGTATCCCAATAAACAAGGCTCTAATATTGATACTTGTTACGATTCCGCTCCCGATTTTTTGGATACTCCATTACCTTTTTTCTGCAGAAGTCAAGAAAATGATTTTATAGTAAACTATTTTGATAAAGAAGGTGATTCTATTGTTTTTAATTGGGATACCATTTACGATGGTTTAAATATTACTCAACCAAGTTCTATATTATATCAAGCAGGCTACAGTTTAAATAATCCATTGCCTGATAATACTTTTGATGTAAGAAATAGAAATATTACTTTGGATAGTAAAACTGGCAAAATAAAGTTTGCTGTTTATAATGGATCCGGATTAAATCGTTTTCAGACTGCTGTAAGAGTTGATTCTTATAGGGAAGGTACTAAGATTGCCTCAATAACAAGAGAGCTACCATTTTATATAACAGATTGCTCTTTGTTACCAGGCGTTAAATTAAATCGCAAGCCAATAGTTGTAATTGGTGGAGATACTACCGATGATAAAGTAATTGAAGCAAGAGCAGGAGAATTGATTGAAGTAGGTGTTCAGATTTTTGATTTTGATTCTACTACAGGACTTACAGGACAACAGAAAATAGTTTTGCAACCTTCAGGTTATATGATGTCTAGAGACTTGCAAGATATTAGATTTTGTAGGTATAACGGGCCAGGAACATGTGCCTATTTTTTTAATCAAGCCCCACGCTTTAACCCTAATACGAATCCTCCAAGATTTGAATTAAGTGATTCAAGAACACTATCAACCAATTTTGGATGGCAAACCTCATGTGATCAGGTAGATATTAATGACCCTTCAAATCCTGGAACCAATCAAACAGATTATGTTTTTGTATTGAAGACTTTCGATGATCATTGTCCAATACCGGGTATAACGTATCCTACCTTAACTATTAATTTAAAAGATCCTTTGCCCTTAGATGAGCCAATAGTAAAAGGCGTCTCTGTTGGTTTAGATGGAAGGTTGACCTATTCTTGGGTTCCACCTATTGATTCAGCAGATGCATTCATAGAGTATTTTCCTCAAGTGTCGAGAGTAACTAATGGGAATCGGCCTGTTAACTACACATCTTTTACAACTACTAGAGTAAGAAATTACTTACAAGAAAGAAGAAACGAGCAATATAGAATATTTAATACCAATCCAGGTAATCTAAACGATTGGAATATATTGTCACCGATACCTGGGCAAGATTATTACGTTCGAATGGGAACAAAATCAGGTTGTAGTAGTGGTTTTACATCGAACTATTCAGAACCGGCAAGGGTAATTGAATTAACTGCAACACCATCAGGAAATACCGCTATAGAACCTTTGCGATCTAAAATTACCTTAGAGTGGAATAAAGCTAAAGAAGATAATGCAGCTACTCAACCTTATTTTATTTATGAATCACCCACTACCTATTATATATGGACTAATGAATTAATTGATTCCGTAGGAAACGGAGTGGACATAGAGTCTAACTGGAATGTACTGAGAAGTTCAACATCTAATAGCATAGAAGTGCCGTCGAGCAGATGTGAGAATTATGTGGCTTATAGAATTGAGGCAAGAGATACAGTAATTACCTATGCACAAGGCAATGGCTTTAATTTAGATTCAACCATTACTTTAACTTACAGTACCTTTAGTACTGTAGATACTTTATATACTGTTTTAGGAGAATCTAGAGTATATCAAGATAATTTGGATTCCATTTATACAGATAATGTTTACGATAGTGTTCAATGGATTAATTGTGATAGCAATGCAATACTTTCTAATGCCAGTAATTTCTATTTTATTCCAAGCGAAGCAGGGAGTTATGGAGCTATAGTAACTCTTGATAACTGTTTGGATAGCAGCAATTGTGTGATTATTGCTCCTTTAGATACTTCTGTTACATCGATAAGTTATTTAGAATTAAGAAGCAATGAAAGCAATGCGAGATACCAATGGATAGACTGCAGAGCCGATACCATTATTCCAGGGGCAACTAGCAAAAACTTTTTGCCGCAAGACTCAGGCTATTATGCAGTGGTGGTGTCTAAATATGCCATGAAAGATACTTCTTCTTGTTTTGCGATGCTGTCTATTAGTCTTTCTGAAGTAACATTAACGGAAAAGTTAAATCTATATCCTAATCCAAACAATGGATGGCTTAATATAGAGAGCAGTGCTAAAGAAGAATTGAATTTAAGAATCTTCAACATTCAAGGTCAATTGGTGCAAGAAGAAGTTTTAGTAAATGCGAACAACCAAATCCAAATAAAAGGAGAAAACGGTTTGTATTTCATCACCATTACCAACCAAAAAGGAGAGCAAGCCAACTTTAAGGTGGTGAAGCAATAATATTTTTTCTTGGGTATTTTTGATTTTTATTTATGCCATGAAAAAACTACTACTTCTAATTTCTATTCTATTTTGTTTTCAATTTCAAACTAAGGCATCCCATGTATTAGGTGGAGAAATCCGTTGGGAATGTCTTTCTAATGGTAGATATGTATTCTTTGCAAAACTCTTTAGAGACTGCACCGGTGCCGATGTTCAGTTTAATGATTCTTACGGAACGTTAACTATTGTAGGTAACCCTTTACCTAGAAGTTCTAATAATGGAAACATTGGCTCTATTGTGATGAAGCCAGATTCTAATACATGGCAAAACAATAGAAATGGAGATACTTCTCCTACTTGTGCTCCCGGCGGAACCGCGATTACTTGCCCAGGAAGAGACCTTGGAGCAGTGCAACAATTTTTTTGGCAGTCAGATCCAATTGTTTTACGAGGAACTCCCCCTGCCAATGGTTGGAAATTTTATATGACTCCTCCTTGTTGTAGACCAAACGTTACTAATCTACAAGGAGGTTCTAATATGGTTTTAAGAGCAATCATGTACCCAGATAGAAATGGTACTCCTGTAGATAATTGTATTGATTCTTCTCCTGAGTTTTTGGCTTTACCAAACAGCTCAGCTTGTAGAGGTTATGAGTTTACTTATACCCATACGGCCATTGATAAAGATTTAGATTCCTTAGTATACGCTTGGGATAGAACCTTAGATGGACCTCCTACAGCTCCACAACCTGTGCCATATGCCAATGGATATAACTTTAATAACCCTACCCCAGATAAAACTTTTAATAATTTAAATACTCCTGCAACTTTAGACCCTATTACCGGTCAAATTAAAGTAGGAGTATATAGCGGTGCAGGTTCTTTAGATTACCTAACCGTAGTTCGAGTAGATGCTTGGAGAGAAGGTAGGGTAATTGCTTCGGTATTTAGAGAGATTCCCTTTGTCTTTTTTGACTGTCCGAGGCTTGCTAATGGGCGAAGAAACAATAAAACAGATGTAATAATTGCTAATGATACTGCAGAAGCAAAGACGATTGAAGTAATTGCTGGTTCAACGGTTAGAGTGCCTTTGCAATTTTTAGATACAGATACTTCTTTTACAAATTTCGGACAGCAAAAAATTACAGTAGAGCCTTTGGGTTTTATGTTTTCTAGAGATTTACAAGACTCTCGTTTTTGTTTGTACAATAAGCCTTTTGGAACACCTGGAAGTGAGCCAATGTCTTGTGCCTATTTTCAAAATCAAGATGCTGTATTTAATGGCACTGCTGAGCCTCCTCGCTACGAATTATCAGGTTTTTTAGGAATAGCAACAGAATTCGTATGGGAAACTAAATGCCACCACGCTCCAGCGGTTCAAGGTAGGGTTCTCAGTGAAAGTGAATCCATTTATAATTTTGTTTTTAAAGCTTATGACGATCATTGTCCAATACCCGGTATTACCTACCCTACAATTACAATTAAAGTAAGAAATCCAATTTTAGATGAGCCAATTATGAAAGGTGTCTCTGTTGGATTAGATGGAAGACTGACTTATTCTTGGGTGCCTCCAATAGATTCTCTTAACTATTTTTTCGAATATGATGTTGAGGTGTCTCCGGTTGCTAATGGTCAGGCCCCAACTGTGTATCAACAATTAGGGAATAGTCCAATAAAAAAGTATAGGAAAGAAGAAAGAAATACTAGTTATCGTATATTTAATAGGGTTTTTGGTACAGTCGATAAATGGGATATTTTAAGTCTAATCGATCAGGATTATTATATACGAATGACTACCATTTCTGGATGCAGAGGTGACGCTCCTTCTCTTCCCTCTGAGCCCGCTAGAGTAATGGAGTTAAATGCTAGTCCAACGGATAGTTTATCCAACAGCAACCCTAGGTCTAGGATTACTTTAAATTGGAACGCATCTAAGGCTGCAAATGCAAATTCGTATCCATATTTTGTTTATGAATCTCCTACCACCTATTACATTCATACCAATGAGGCAATAGATGATCGAGCTACCGGCATTGAAGTAGACTCTTTGTGGGTAGAACGCTTGTCTACTCAAGACACTTCAATAGAAATTTCATCGTCGAAGTGCAATGGATATGTAGGCTACCGAATAGAGGCTCGAGATACTGTGATTACTTACAAGCAAGGACAAGGGGGTGTGTTTCCGAATGACACCTTAGATACCTTGGTTTATAGCACTTTTAGCACCGTGGACACTCTTTTTACAGTTTTTGAAAATGCAAGGGCCTTTCAAGAAAATTTTGATTTTATTTATGTTGACCCTGTTTATGAGCAGATTCAATGGATCGATTGTGATAGTAATACAATAATTACAAATTCAAGAAGTAATCGGTTTTTTCCATCTCAGCCAGGGAACTATGCAGCAGAAGTAGAAATTGATTCATGCAACGATACAACCAATTGTATTGAAGTTAAAGCATTAGATAATTCAGTATTTATACTTAGTTTTTTAGAGCTTAGGAGTAATGAAGCTAATGCCAACTATCAATGGATAGATTGCAGAGCCGATACCATTATTCCTGGTGCAAACGCAAGGAATTTCCTACCATTAGATACTGGCTTTTATGCGGTAGTACTTTCTAAATTTGGTATGAAAGATACTTCTTCTTGTTTTGCAATGCTTTTTACAGCTTTAAATGAAAAAGCTTGGTCAAGCCAAATATCAATTTTTCCGAATCCATCAACAGGTATGTTGAGTATTCAATCAGACTTAAACGAAAATTTAATTCTGAAATTATTTAATATCCAAGGGCAATTGGTGCAAGAGGAGATTTTGGTAAATCCGAACAATCAAATTGAATTGCTAGGAGAAAAGGGTTTGTATTTCATAAGCATTACCAACCAAAAAGGAGAGCAAGCCAACTTTAAGGTGGTGAAGCAATAATATTTTTTCTTGGGTATTTTTAATTTTTATTTATGCCATGAAAAAACTACTACTTCTAATTTCTATTCTATTTTGTTTTCAATTTCAATCTAAAGCATCACATATTTTTGGAGGAGAGATTAGTTGGGAATGCCTCTCCAATGGCAAGTATGTTTTTTACATGTCTTTTTATAGAGAGTGCACAGGCATTCCAGTTTATCCAGGAATCTGGAAGGTACGAATTTTCGGAAATCCCTTACCTAGGAATAGTCAAGGTAATGCATTTTTAGAATTTCCTTTATATTTAGATACAGCCACTTATTTCAATGGTAATGGTCAAGAAATAACGCCTAATTGTGCAGACACTTCTTTTCAATTAAAGTGCAGTACAAATAGTGATTATGGTTCCATCGCAAAGTTTAACATGATTTCAAATCCCATAGAGCTTATTGGTAGACCTCCTCAAACAGGTTGGAGGTTTTATGCTTATGCGGTGTGTTGTAGACCATTTTATGAAAACTTGATTAATACAGATAAATACCAAATAATTGAAGCAATAATGTATCCTAATAAGAATAATGATTCTGTTAGTGTTTGCTTTGATTCATCTCCAAAATTTATAGCTCCTTTATCATATTTAAAATGCAGAGGAAAGGACCAAATTGTAAGTCATTTAGCATGGGATAATGATTTAGATTCTTTAGTATATAGATGGGGAGAGACTTTGACAAGTTCAAGCTCTAATAGTGTAAATATTATTCCAATGGCATATATGAATAGGTTTAGAAAAGATAACCCTTTGCCTGACAATACTTTTGATCTTCGAAATAATGCAGCTAAATTGGACCCTGAAACAGGGTCTATTAGTTTTAAAGTTTTTAATGGGAATAGTATTTTAAATTATAATACTTCTTTAATAGCCGATTCTTATAAAGACGGAGTCTTGATATCAAGTGTAAAAAGAGATGTTCAAGTTTTTATGGCAGACTGTCCTGACACAACTAATAATGCTCCAATTATCAAACTAAATTCAATTTCAAATGAAAAGGTCATAGAAATCCATATTGAAGCTGGTGGTACGGTTGTTGTTCCATTTGAGGTATTTGATGATGATTCAATAAATAGAATATTGGGTTTTCAATCAGTTGAATTACAGTTGATTAGTGAGCAGTTTTCGAATGACCTAATTAATAATCAAAATTGTGCAAATCCTCCTTGTGCTACAATTACAACAGCTCAATTTCAATTTGATAGTATTCTAAATAAATACACATCTAACTCTGATTCTACAATTGCTGGTAATTTTAATTGGCAAACAAGCTGTGTCCATTTAGGGGGTCGTGGAAATCGAAAATCATATTATTTTGGATATCAGGCAAAAGATAATTACTGCTCAATTCCTCAATCTAATTTTAAAATTTTAAAAATTAATGTTTACCCATCCAATCCTAAAGCTCCTGTATTAGAATGTGTTGAAAAAATAGATAATATAGGTGCTCAAATTTATTGGGATAACATTGGAATAAGTCAAAATGATTTTATTGCTTGGGGGGTCTTTAAAAAAGATAATTCAAGTCAAAATTTTAGGGAGTTGATTAGAATTAGCAACTATAATACCACTTCCTATCTCGACACTTTATCTTCATCATTTAATTCTGCTTACCAAATAAAAGCTTTAAATGTAGGTTGCAATGATACAGCATATAGTTTACCAAGTGAATCAGTTAAAGTTTTAAATGTTGGTGTTTCAGGTAGTGGAGGTAGCTTAAGTAGCTCAGAATTAAATGCAAATTATCAATGGTACGATTGTCAAGCAGACACCATTGTAACAGGAGAAACAGAAAGAATATTTGTACCAAAAGATACCGGAGTTTTTGCAGTAATATTAACTAAAGGTGTGTGCGTAGATACTTCTAATTGTATTGCTGTTTTTCCGGTTGGTCTGGATCAAATTAGACTAAAAGAAAAGTTAAATCTTTTTCCAAATCCAACCAATGGATTATTGAATATTGAAAGTCAAGTAGGCGAAGAATTAGAATTAAAAATCTTCAACATTCAAGGGCAATTGGTGCAAGAACAAACTTTGGTTAATGCCAACAACCAAATCCAAATAAAAGGAGATAGAGGTTTGTATTTTTTAAGCATTACTAATCAAAGTGGAGAGCAAGCTAACTTTAAGGTGGTGAAGCAATAATCAGCCCATTGGTTTTAAAGCAATCACATTGCTTTGCTTAGAAACAGAAAGAGATAAAAAAGTTTCTACATTGGCAATATTGCTCATATCAAAAAGGCTGTTCATCACAAATTCTCGGTATTGCTCCATATTGTTAATCAAGATTTTGAGAATAAAATCAGTGTCGCCAGTTACATAATGGCATTCTAATACCTCTTCTATAGAGTTAATCTGTTTAGTAAACTGTTCTACCAATGCTTTGGAGTGATCTTTTAAGGAAATATGAGCAAAAGCAAATAGCGTTTTTCCCACTTTTTTGTGATTCAATATAGCAGCATAGTGGTCAATAATTCCGGCTTTTTCTAGTTTTTTTATTCGCTCAAAAATGGGAGTAGGCGAAAGTCCTAGTTTTTCTGAAAGATCTTTAACGGTCATTCTTCCATCTTTTTGTAGCTCTTCCAGGATTTGGCAATCCATTGCATCTATCTTTTTCATCTAGAATATTTAACTATTTATTGTAAAATAAAAGAAAAATAATCTACATAAAGCAAATATTGTAGCAATATATTTGAATTGTATCTACTTTAGCCTTTATATATTCTAAATAGAATGCTATGGCTTTAGTAGAAGTAAAACTCCCCAAGATGGGAGAAAGTATTAGTGAGGCAACCATTTTAAATTGGCTCAAGCAAGTTGGAGAAAAAGTGGAGAAAGATGAAGCTATCTTGGAAGTAGCAACAGATAAGGTAGACTCCGAAATAGCTGCACCTGAAAGTGGCATTTTAGAAGAACTTTTGGTGGAGGTAGACGAGGTAGTAAAAGTAGGAAGCATCATTGCTAAAATTAATACAGAAGCAAGTGCTAGCTCACAGCAAAAGACAGAAGTAAAAGAAGAGAAGGTGGAGCCTGTAAAAGAGAGCTCTACAAAAACAACTGCAGAAGAAATAGCTCGTTTTGATGAAGATGGTAGATTTTACTCTCCATTGGTTAGAAGCATAGCCAAAGAAAAAGGAATTGCTTTTTCCGAGCTACAACAAATTCAAGGAAGTGGATCTAACGGAAGAATTTTAAAAAGAGATTTAGAATCCTACCTACAAAAGGGTGGATCTAAGTCAACCCATAAAACGCTAACTTCTGCTTCCACTGCTAGCTATGAAGGTCGCCATGAAATTATAGAAATGGACCGCATGCGTTCTATGATAGCCGATCATATGGTGCACTCCAAACATACTTCACCACATGTTACTTCCTATGTAGAAGCAGATGTTACCAATATGGTAAAGTGGAGAGAAAAAAATAAAGAGGCCTTTGCAAAAAAGCATGGACAGAAAATCACCTTCACTCCAATTTTTGTGGAAGCAGTAGTAGAAGCATTAAGAGAATTTCCTTTGATCAATGTTTCTGTTGATGGGAATAAGATTATCGTAAAGAAAGACATGCATATTGGTTTAGCAACTGCTTTGCCAAATGGAAACTTGATTGTTCCTGTAATTAGAGATGCGGATAAAAAGAATCTTTTGGGCTTAACTTCTGATGTAAACGATTTGGTTAATAAAGCAAGAACCAACAAGCTAAAAGCCGATGAAATTCAAGGAAGTACTTTCACTATTTCCAATGTCGGAACCTTCAGAAATATCATGGGTACTCCAATAATCAACCAACCGGAGGTTGCCATTTTAGCAACCGGTGTAATAAGAAAGAAAGCAGCCGTTGTAGAAACCGAATATGGAGATGTAATAGCAATACGTCAAATGATGTATTTATCTCTTTCGTATGATCATAGAGTAGTAGATGGAAACCTAGGTGGTTCTTTTCTTGCAAGAATTATGGATCACCTAGAGGCATTTGATGAAAATAGAGGGATAGGGTGAGAAGTTGGAAGTGAGAAGTTGAAATAAGAAACTAGAGACAAGAAACTAGAAATTAGAAAGATGGAAAAAAACATAATAAAAAAGGCCTTCGGCTTGATGGCCACTGCAAAAGCCATGACGGAGCATTATGAAGCTAACTTTAAAGTAGTTTCCAAATATGTACATGCTACTTCTAGAGGTCATGAAGCTATTCAATTAGCGGCTTCCATGCAGCTAGAGCATTTTGATTATGTATATCCATATTACAGAGATGACTCTATGCTTTTAGGTATTGGAATGCAACCATACGACTTGATGTTGCAATTGATGGCAAAGAAGGATGATCCTTTTTCAGGAGGTAGAACCTATTACTCTCATCCAAGCTTAAAAGATGCCGATAAGCCTAAAATTCCTCATCAATCTTCTGCAACAGGTATGCAAGCTATACCTGCAACAGGTGCTGCTATGGGCATGCAATACAAAGAGCAAATGAAATTGGATGAAGGAAATCATCCTTTGGTAGTTTGTTCTTTAGGGGACGCATCTGTAACGGAAGGAGAAGTAGCTGAAGCTTTTCAGATGGCTGCTTTAAGGCAATTACCTATTCTCTATTTGATCCAAGACAATGAATGGGATATTTCTGCGAATGCCAAAGAAACTAGAGCGCAAGATGCTTTTGACTATATTAAAGGTTTCCATGGAATAGAAGCAGTCACGATTGATGGAAGTGATTTTGAAGAATCATACAAGACCTTAAATAAAGTTATAGCGACGATTAGAAAAGAAAGAAGACCATTTTTGGTGCATGCAAAAGTGCCCTTGTTAAATCATCATACTTCTGGAGTTAGAATGGAATGGTATAGAGATGATTTGGACGAGCAAAAACTAAGAGATCCTTATCCAAAGATGCTAGCGCTATTGAAGAAGGAAGGATTTACAGCCAAAGAAATAAAAGATATAGAGAAGAAGGCAAAAACGAAGGTAGAGAAAGACTACGAAAGAGCTTTAAAAGCAGAAGATCCTAAGCCAGAAGATTTACTGACACACGATTACGCACCAACTCCTATTTTGGAAGAAAAAGGAGATAGGAAACCGGCAAATGGAGAAGAAGTGGTAATGGTAGATTGTGCACTTCATGCAGTAGAAGAGCTCATGAAGAACAACAAAGAATGTTTGTTATACGGGCAAGACGTAGGAGCAAGGTTGGGAGGTGTATTTAGAGAAGCTGCAACCTTGGCGCAAAAGTTTGGAGATGAAAGAGTTTTTAATACTCCAATCCAAGAAGCTTTTATTGTAGGTTCTACAGTGGGAATGGCCGCAGTTGGTTTAAAACCAATTGTGGAGGTTCAATTTGCAGATTATATTTTTCCAGGTATCAATCAATTGTACACCGAATTAAGTAGGGCGCATTATTTAACCAATGGAAAGTATACCGCCGATATGATTCTTAGAGTGCCTATTGGTGCTTATGGTAGTGGAGGTCCTTATCACTCATCTAGTGTGGAAACTATCATCGCCAATATCAAAGGGATTAAAGTAGCTTACCCATCCAATGGGGCAGATTTAAAAGGTCTATTGAAGGCAGCTTATCACGATCCAAATCCTGTGGTAATCTTTGAGCATAAAGGTTTGTATTGGTCTAAGGTGCCAGGAACTTTAGCGGCTAAAACGGTGGAACCTGCAGAAGATTATATTCTGCCATTTGGGAAAGCCAATGTGGTACAAGAAGCTTCGCAAGAGAAAAGAGATTTGGGAGAAAGTATAACAGTGATAACCTATGGTATGGGAGTTCATTGGGCTTTAAATGCATCCAAAGCATTTGATGGTCAAGTAGAGATTGTGGACTTAAGAACCTTGAATCCTTTGGATAAGGAAACCATCTTTGAATCGGTGAAAAGAAACAATAGGTGTTTGGTGTTGACAGAGGATTGTCTAGAAAATTCTTTTGCTAGAAATATTGCAGGGATGATCCAAGAGGAATGCTTTACTTCTTTAGATGCTCCTGTAATGAGCATGGGTTCTGAAAGTATGCCAGCCATACCATTGAATTCTACTTTGGAACAGACTATGATTCCTAATGCGGAGAAGGTAGAATCTAAGATGAGGGAGTTATTAGCCTTTTAGTTACTTTAAGGCAATCCAGTCTATCTCTAAACGAAAGTTTTCTTCTTTGTAGTTGGCAATGAGGAAGCGAATTTCTTCGATTTGTTTTCCTGGGAAGTTGGGCATGTCCAAAGCTCGTCCTCTGAAGGAAGGGGAGAAGTCTTTGAAGGCAATTTCTATTTCTTGCCACTCACCATTGGTTTCAAAAGACTGTATATAAGAATAATAATCTGAGCGATTCGCTTTGATTCTGAATTGGTATTTCTTTTTGTCTCCTTTTACTCTCAGTACTACTTTTTTAAACTTTTCTACTTGGATGGATTTGGTTGGGTGCATCAAAGAAGAAAAACCTCCGTTATTGTCTAAAGAAACATGACCTGAAAAAATGCCATGACCTTCCTCGCTAATGCTATAGCCTCCTTGAGAAACACCACCCATAACTCTATCGTCAACTATCTGCCAGTCCTTTTTACTGTCAGCAGTAAAGTCGTAAAGAAAGTTTGGTTGTAGAGTAGCCATACTTAAAACAATTAAAGTGATGATGCCGAGTGTTTTCATAAAGTAGAAACATCAGCTATACTAAAAAGTTTATTCTTGCTAATTAAGCTTCCTCAAGTAAAGAAGTAAACACTTCTACAAACCGCTCATTTGCTTCTTGGGTCCCAATAGTTAAACGGATGGAGCCCGGAGCACCAAAATTATCTCCTGGTCTAACCATTACTCCTTCGTCTAACATTTTAGAAGTCAACTCCAAAGAAGGTATAGGAGATTCGAATAGGATAAAATTTCCTTGGCTCGGCCAATAGCGTATTCCTAAATCATCAAACTTTTGGTAAAGCCATTTTTTGCCTTCCCAAACCATTTCTTGCGACTTTTTTACGTGGTCTAAATCTTTTAAGGCTGCAAAAGCTGCCAAGACAGAAAGTGTTCCTATGCGGAAAGGTCTAAAAATTTTATTTAGGTATTCTCCAATTTCAGGCGTGGTAAAACCATAGCCCACTCTCAGTCCTGCTAGGCCATAAATTTTTGAAAAGGTATGTAAAGCAATCATGTTTTTGCCTGCTTTTACATAGTCTATAGCATAGGGGAAATCATCTGCATCTACAAAGTGAAAATATACTTCATCGTAAACCACTATTACCTCTTTTGGGAGACCCTCTAGAAGTCTGTCTAGTTCTTTTTTTGTAAAGTAAGTTCCTGTAGGATTATTGGGATTAGTTAAAAAAACCATTGCTGTATTCTCATTTACAGCATTTAAAATTCCGTCAATATCTAAAGAATAATCTGGCAGTTTTAAAGGTATATCTTCCACAACGCCACCTTCTAATTCTATAATATTTTTATAGGGAGAAAAAGTTGGAGAGCTTATGATACATTCTGAACCAACGCTTACCAAACCTCTGCAAATAATTTCTAAAACTTCAACGCCACTGTTTGCAGTAATAAACTGCCCGGATTTGATTTCTTGTTTGTAAAAATCTGCAAGTACATCCTGGATTTGGAAATCATCATAAAAGTCATACTCATACACTCCAGATACCGCCTTTTGTATGGCATCAATAGCTTTAGGAGATGCTCCTAGCATATTTTCATTAGAAGAAAGCTTGTAAAAGGTATCCCAATTTGTTTTGTTAGGCGTAGGTTTTCTCAGTTGAAATCGACTAGCTTTTTCAATGTGTTTTTTAAATAGAGGATGATTTGACATAAGTTGAAATCTATTAAATCTAGGTTATCAAATTTAGGGATAAATCTATGTTTATAGGCTTAATTTAAATTGTCAAATTGAAGAATAAGCCTAACTTTAGAAGAAAAGCAAATGGAGTTAAATCAATTAAATGGAAACAGCTTTGAATTTACCATTGAGGGAGAGTTGAGTAGCGAACTAATGGATGACTTCTATCAATTATTGCTGGAAACTGGAGAAAGGCATGAAAAGATTAACCTTTTAGCCAAAGTGAAAAGTTGGCCCTCTTTTCATAGCTTTCAAAACTTTGGAAAGTTGGCAAAAGTTAAGTCTAAGTCCATTGGTAAGATAGAAAAGTATGCCATTGTAAGTGATAAAAAATGGGTGGATGCTTTATTTCCAATGGCTAACTTTTTAAGTTTTAGTATGGAACTGAAGCACTTTTCTGAAGAGGAATATCAAAATGCTATTGAATGGTTAACCAAAGAAGAAAAGAAAGAGGTAAATGCAGAGGATTATTTTACAGAAGTAGATATACAGCGAATTGAAGGGACTAGGATTTATCAATTTACCATTGATGGTAAATTAGATGAGGCAGCCGTGCATGTAATTTATAGAATATTAGATGATTTGCCAAAAGGGGAAAAGATTCGTTTGTTATCTATAGTTAAAGATTTTGAAGGAATTGATAGTGCTAAGACTTTGTTAAAAGGAATTTATTTGGATTTAAAAGCCATCGGCAAAATAGATAAGTATGCCATAGTAGCAGATGATGATTGGGAGGATTGGATAAAAGTTGCCAACTTCATGACACCAGGATTAGCTATGAAGGCTTTTGAAGAAGATGAGAAAGAGGAAGCAGTTGCTTGGTTAAAAGAATAGTAAAAAGATTTCTCAAGCCTTACTATAACGTAATTTGGTCATGTGAAAGAATTTAAAGAAAATAAAAAAGGCAAAGTAAGTATGGGTCAAGCCTTCCGAACCATTATTTGGCCTAGAAGAAATCTAGTTTTTATAGGCTTAATACTTATTGCCATAAGCAGAGGAGCAAGTCTAGTTTTGCCATTGCAAAGTAAAGTTTTGTTAGATGAAGTAATTCCTAATGAAGATTATGAGCAATTAAAAATGCTTTTGCTTTTAGTGGGTGGAGCAATTTTAGTGCAAGCCGTTACTTCTTTTTTATTGACAAGAATTTTAAGTGTTCAAGCACAATATTTAATTTCAGAATTAAGAGCACAGGTGCAAAAGAAAGTACTTTCTCTACCAATACGGTTTTTTGATAATACCAAGTCAGGTTCTTTAGTTTCAAGAATAATGACCGATGTGGAAGGGGTTAGAAATTTAATAGGAACAGGGTTGGTGCAAATGGTGGGGGGAACCATTACGGCAGTGATTTCTTTAGTGCTTCTGATCAATATTAGTCCTTCCATGACACTTTTTGTCTTGGCACCAATATCCATCTTCGGAATAGTTGCTTTAAAAGCATTCAAATACATTCGACCCATATTTCGAAAAAGAAGAGTAATTAATGCTGAAGTAACTGGTAGGTTGACAGAAACCCTTGCGGGAGTTCGAGTAATTAAAGCATTTAATGCAGAAGAACAAGAGAATCAATCTTTTGAAGAAGGGGTTAACCGACTCTACCAAAATGTGAAGAAGAGCTTAACAGCAACAGCAGTAATGACTAGTTCTTCTGCTTTCCTTTTAGGTATTGCATCCACAGGAATTATGGGAATTGGGGGTTACAAAATCATGCTTGGAGAGTTAACCGTGGGCGACTTTCTTTCTTTTACCTTACTCTTAGGATTTATGATAGCCCCAATCGTTCAAATGAGCAATATTGGTAGTCAGTTGACAGAAGCTCTAGCAGGCTTAGATAGAACCGAAGAACTAATGAACATGACTCCTGAGGAGGAAGAAGGAGATCGTCATTTGGAATTGCAGGGATGGAAAGGAGATGTGAAATTTGATAAAGTTTCTTTTGAATATGAGGAGAATAAAGAAGTTCTGCATGAAGTGTCTTTCGAGGCTCCTTCTGGTTCAGTAACCGCTTTAGTTGGAAGTTCTGGCTCGGGGAAATCTACCATTGCAGGCTTAGTTGCTACTTTTTTAAATCCAAAGTCAGGGACGATTACCATTGATGGTCAAGATTTATCGAAAGTAAAACTAGGCAGTTACAGAAGAAATTTGGGTGTGGTATTGCAAGATGAATTTTTGTTTGAAGGAACCATAAGACAAAACATACTGTTTCCAAGGCCAAATGCTACAGAGGAGCAATTGCAGCAAGCGGTATTGGCTGCTTATGTGAATGAATTTACCGATCGTTTTGAAGATGGTTTGGATACTTTGATCGGAGAGAGGGGAGTGAAACTTTCAGGAGGTCAAAGACAACGTATTGCCATCGCCAGAGCTATTTTAGCTGATCCAAAAATTATTATTTTAGATGAAGCGACCTCTAATTTGGATAATGAAAGTGAAGCCTTAATTCAGAAAAGTTTAAATGAATTAATGAAAGGTAGAACCACATTCGTAATCGCACACCGATTAAGTACGATAAAAAAAGCCGATCAGATTTTGGTGATTGAAGATGGGCGAATTGCAGAAAGGGGAAATCACAATCAGTTGTTGGCCGCAGAAGGCAGGTACTATGATTTATATACTTATCAGGCTAGGATTTAATTCAATTCAAAAGGGTAAATCACCTTCCAGTCATTTTTCATATCAATAACTGTCCAATTGTGTTTGGCAGCCTCTTCAAGACCTTTGTCCAATCTACCAATATGTGAGTCTTTATCGTAAGCCCATTCTCTAACTGAGTCAGTGTGATGGAGATATAGCATAAAGCGCTTTCCTTCTCCAGAAGCGGTGTATTGCAGCATTTGCAAGTCTCCGTCTGAATTTCCTGAAGCAAAAATAGGTTTACGACCAATGAATTTATGAATTCCAATTGGCTTTCCTTCTTTGTCATCAATAAAGTCAATCTCCGCTAAGCGCATAATTCTGGTTTCGTCATTCTCATAGATGAACTTAGTTTTGATAGAGCTACCAATAATTTGGTTTCTAGGTACTCCATAGCTTTCTTCTGCCCAAGGTCTCATAAATTCAACTCCACCGCCTGAAACTATAAAGACTTTAAAATCATTGGCTCTTAAATAATCTAGCAACTCCAACATAGGCTGGTAAACCATTTCTCTATAAAGCTTGCCAGTCTTGGGATGTCTTGCCGTATTGATCCAATCTAGAACAATTTTTTCAAACTCTTCAGTGCTCATACCTGCATGAGAAGTCATTACAATTTTTAAAAGTCCATGAATCCCCGACTTCATGATTGCATCTATATCATTATTCATCACAGCTAACATCAATGAATCTTCTTTCCATTCTGGATGATCTGTTGCCATCGATTTTACTCTGTCTAATGCGAATTGCAATTGAAAGTAGTAAGGTTGCTCTGCCCAAAGATTTCCATCATTGTCGAAGGTTGCTATTCTGTCTTTAGGGTCTACATAATTGGGACTGTTCTTGTCTGTTACTTCTTTTACAAATTCAACAATGGATGCTTTGGTTGCACCTTCGTTCCAGGAAGGTAATTGATCCGCTATTGCTTCTTTTACTTCAACTTTTTTTGTTTGAGCAGAAGTACATGAAATTAAAATAGATATAAGAATTAAGATAAAGGTAGATTGGCAATATTTCATTTTGTAGAATTTATTAAGTCAAACTTAATAAACATTAGCCCATACCCAACCACTTCTTAAAGTCAGTACCCCTTTCTCGGCTAACAATTACAGGTAAATCTGTTCTTGGTTCAAGCACCACCATTAATTTTCCCTTCTCATAACTTTCGCATGATTGAATGGCCGAAATGTTGCCAATGAATTGTCGATTCAGCCTACTGAAATATTGGGGATCAAGTTTAGACTCTAATTCCTCTAAAGTGAAATCAATCGAATACTTTTTGCCCTCCTTGGTTTTTAAATACAATACTCCACTTTCTGTGTAGAAGTAGGCAATATCATCAGTGGCAATGCTAATTAGCTTCTGTAAACTTTTTACTAGAAAACGATCTTTATAGTTCTTTGATTCAGGTTTTATTTTTTCTAGAATCGCATTAAGATCAACATTTGACTTTAGATCTGATTGATGATACTTTTTGTATTTTTCAATACTTTTCTTTAGCAATTTTTCATCTATTGGCTTCAATAAATAGTCGATACTATTCACCTTAAATGCTTCTAAAGTATACTCATTATAAGCCGTGGTAAATATAACAGGTGTTTCTACCTCAACCTCTTTGAATATTTCAAAGCTCAAACCATCCGCTAATTGGATGTCCATAAAAATTAGGTCTAATTCCTTATTTGTTCTAAGCCATTTTATGCTGTCTTCAACAGTATCAATAACTTCAAGAATTTGAATGCCCATTTCTAGCTCTTCCAATATTCTTTGGAGTCTTCGAAATGCAGGAGCCTCGTCTTCTATTATTAAAACATTCATGGTTTAATGATCAGACAATTGAATTAAGGGAATAGATACTATAAAGCTAGTATTGGTGTCAATAATCTCTATAGTTTTGTGGCTTAAGTATTTATATCTTTTTTTGATGTTATCTAAACCTGTTCTAGTAGAATTATAGCCAATTACTTTTTTCTGTAATTGATTTTTTACCACTATGTTCTTCTGACTATCCGTGTAAATTTCGATCGTTAAAGGCTTACTTTTTGAGATCACATTATGCTTGATTGCATTTTCAACAAGCATCTGTAAAGTCAGTGGAGCAACAAACATTTTTTTATCCTTTTCCTCAATTTTATACTCTACAAAAAGATTTTCAGGATACCTCATTTTTAGCAAGTAGAGGTAAGATTCTATAAAATCTAATTCAGTTTCTAATGGAACCAATTCTTTGTCTTTATAAGAAAGAATGTAACGATATACCTCAGAAAGCTTCTCAGTGAATTTAACTGCACTGTTCTGATCTTCAGGAATTATAGCAGCCAGTGTATTTAAGCTATTAAATAAAAAATGTGGACTAATTTGATTTTTCAAGGTCTCTAATTGAGAAGCAACTTGCTGTGTTTTTAGCTTTTGAGTTTCTAGTTTTGATTGGTTCCATCCGGTGTAGAAATAGAACATTTCATATATCATAGATACTAAAAAGGAAATAAAAATACTTTTTGCCCAATGGGCAGCTAAGTTCTCCACTTCCCATATTAAATCTGGGAAAAAGAAATCGAATACTTTTCTAAATAAGGTGTCGGCTATTATCACATAAATGATTATCCCCATTGCAGAGAAAGCTAATCTTCTACTTGTATTTTCTATTTCAGGGAATTTATTTCTGAAAAAATTGAGAACACTAAAAGTACCATGCCAAAAAATTAAGGTAATAGTTACAGTTTTTAAAGTCTCCCCGATAGTTGGATAACCTTTTTCACAAAAGAGAAAAGATAAGAAGATACCAAGGACCGGAATACCTATCCAACGAACATGTTTTTCTTTTACATCTTTTAGCGTCATACTTCAAAAGTAATTTCTTTTTCTAGTTTTTCCCCTTTTAGAATACTGAAGCGTTATTTATGTGGATTCAAACGGTAAAAATGAAGTTTGAATAAGAAATTGTTAGTAGTCATGCGCTAATACACTCTTCATTCGGCTTTAAATTAAAAATGACACATTTCATCTATTTTCTTCTCAGTTTGAATTGATTCTTCCGACTTTAAGAATAGAATCCTTTCTTCATTTGCACCATCAATTATAAATTAAAAACCATGAAACGAGAATCTTTAAATTCAATTTTATTTTACTTTATTCTGTCTACCTTTTTCTTTTTAATGTCTGTTGCTGTATTCGCACAAACTCAAACTATTAGAGGTAAAGTAACAGATGGTATTTCCAATATGCCAATTATTGGAGCGAATGTAATTTTATTAAATAGTGATCCATTATTAGGTACTTCAACCAACATTGATGGTAATTATGTATTAGAAAATGTACCAGTTGGACGACAAGCTATTTCAATTCGTTCAATTGGATATAAGAATCAAGATTTTCCTAACATTTTAGTCACTGTTGGTAAGGAGGTAATTCTCGATGTTAAGTTAGAAGAATCTGTTCAGAAATTAGATGAGGTGGTTGTTACTGCTAATGGTTCTAAGGCTGCACCTAATAATGAATTAGCCAAAGTAAGTGCAAGGACTTTTAGTTTAGAAGAGGTAAATCGCTACTCTGGTGGAAGAAATGATGTAGCTAGATTGGCAAGTAGTTTTGCAGGTGTGAGCGCACCCAATGACTCTAGAAACGATATAGTAGTTAGAGGAAACTCACCCACAGGATTGTTATGGAGAGTGGAAGGCATTCCTATGCAAACAACAAATCACTTTTCTACTTTTGGAACAACAGGCGGTCCTGTTAGTGCATTAAATACAAATCTGTTAAAAACGTCTGATTTCTTAACCGGTGCTTTCCATGCAGAATATGGTAACGCTAATGCAGCTGTCTTCGATGTTGAAATGAGAAAGGGTAATAATCAAGAAACCGAATATACAGCCCAATTAAGTGCCTTCAGTGGCGCAGAGTTTATGGCAGAGGGTCCGATAAATAAAGAAAAAGGAACTTCTTATTTGGCTTCATACCGCTATGGAATAGCAAGTCTAGCAGCAACAGGAACATCAGCAACACCATATTATCAAGACTTTTCATTTAAAGCCGACTTGGGTGAAACACCTTTGGGGAGGTTATCAGTTTTTGGATTGGGAGGAATAAGTAGCATCGACTTTCTAGGTGATGAAATCGACGAAAATGATTTATTTGCTAATCCAAATCAGGATGCTTTTGTGGAGAATAGCTTGGGATTATTAGGGGGTAAACTAGTAACCAATTTAAACTCTACATCTTATTTAAAAACATCTTTTGGCTACTCTATGAATACAAACAACTTTAATCAGGATAATATTATTCGCGATCAAAACCAAAATGAAATTAATAAGTACCGTGCAACAGAAGTTAAAGACAGAGACAATAGGTATACGATAAACTCAGTTCTCAATAAAAAGTTTAATGCTCGCACATCAATGAGAGCAGGTGTTTTGGTAGAATTCTATGATGTTTCTTCTTCTGTAATCGATAGAGATAATAGAGTTGGAATACCTGATGAAGATGGAGATGGCATTCCAGATGAATTTAGAACTGTAAGAGATGTAGATGAGCAATTTGTGTTGTCTCAATATTTCGCACAGGGAGAATATAAATTTACTGATGATCTTAGTGTTACAGCAGGCTTGCATGCACAGCAATTAACCTTTAATAACGATTTTGCCATAGAACCAAGAGCTGCAGTAAGTTGGGGTTTCAGACCAAATCAAACTTTGAGTGCTGCCTATGGATTGCATTCGCAAGTAGTTCCTTTTCCTGTATTGTTTTATGAAGAATTAAATGCTCAAGGCGAAAGTGAGAAGGTGAATAACAATCTTGAATTTAGTAGAAGTCATCATTATGTTTTAAGCTACGATAGATATATAGGCGATAGTTGGAGAGTAAAAGTTGAAACTTATCTGCAAGATCTATTTAATCTTGCGGTGGATGATACATCAAGTAGTTATTCAGTGGTGAACGAAGGTGCGGATTTTGTGTTCAATGAAAGAGGAAATTTGAAGAATGGTGGTACAGGAATGAATTATGGGGTTGAGTTAACTGTAGAGAAATTTTTCAGCAAAGGCTATTATATGCTAGCTACTGCGTCTATGTTTGAGTCTACCTATAAAGGTAGCGATGGGATTGAAAGAAGTACAGCATTTAACAATCAATTTGTAGTGAATTTTTTAGCAGGTAAAGAGTGGAAAGTAGGTAAGGAAAAAAGAAATGCTATTACATTTGATACGAGGTTAGCGGCATCTCAAGGTAACCCTTTTACGCCGATAAACTTAGATGCTACAAGAGCAAATGGAGGAAGGGAAGTACTTTTTGAAGACCAAGCTTACAGCCAGAATTACGATGACTACTTTCGTTGGGACATGAAAGTAGGTTTCCAATTAAACGGGAAGAAGAAGAAAGTTTCCCATCAGTTTTTTGTTGACTTCCAAAATGTGTTGAATAGAGAGAATGAGTTTACAAGAAGATACAATGAAGTAACAGATGAGATAAATTCTGTGAGTCAAATAGGCTTTTTCCCAGATGTTTTATACAGAATACAATTTTAAAAATGAAAAAAATACTAATAACGGGTATTAGTGGTTTCTTAGGTTCTCATACTGCGATAGCCGCACTAAATAAGGGCTATGAAGTTGTAGGAACTATTAGAGATATTAAGAAGGCAGAGAAGATTAAAAAACTGATTGCTAAGCATACGAATCATATAGGAAAGCTTAGCATCGCCGAAGCTAATTTGTTAGATTATGAAATTTGGAATAAGCTATCTAAAGAGGTTGACGCTATACTTCATATAGCTTCTCCTTTCCCAAGAACGCTTCCTAAAAATGAAGAGGATTTAGTTAAACCTGCAAAAGAGGGTACTTTGAATGTTCTTCAAGCCGCATCAAAAAATAAACTAAAAAAAGTAGTTGTTACTAGTTCTATTGGAGCTATTGCTTATGGAAAGTTAAATGGAAAAAGAAAGAAAGTTTACGATGAAAATGATTGGACTGATGAGAGTATTTTAAACGACTCTACTCCATACTATCGAAGTAAAACAATAGCAGAGAAAGCTGCTTGGAGGTTTATTGAGAATGATATAAGTGGACTCGAAATGGTAACGATATGTCCTGGAGCCATATTAGGTCCGGTATTAGAAGAAGATTTTGGAACTTCAGCAAACATTGTAATTAAAATGATGGATGGGAGTACTCCGGCAATTCCCAAAATTGGTTTTGAAATAGTAGATGTTAGAGATGTCGCCGAATTACATCTTTTAGCTTTAGAAAGTTCAAATTCGAATGGAAGTCGCTACGTTGCAACTTCAAGTTTTATGGAGCTAAAGCAAGTGGCTGAGGTTTTAAGGCAGGAGTATCCAAATCGTAAAATCCCAAAAATTACAATACCTAACTTCATAGTTAGGTTGGTTTCCGTTTTTATTCCTGAACTAAAGCAAGCGCTCATAGAATTAGGAAAGAGTAGAGAATTGAGCAGTCGAAAAGCCAGAGAAGAATTGGATTGGAATCCAAGGTCAGCAGAAGCAGCAGCATTAAGTTGCGCAAAATCAGCGGTAGACCTAGAGCTAGTATAATTTATGTTAAGTTATTTTTAAGATATTCCATTTGGCTCTTATTAAAGAGTTTAGCATTTATTTTCTCTTTACTTTTAGCTCTATGATTTTATCTTACGCCAAAAAAGGAGCATTTATAGCGTCAATCGCTGTTATCTCTTCCTGCAACCTTTACAAGCCAACCGCACTAAATACCCCAATTTTACAAGAAAAGGGAGATTTGAATGCTTCTGTTGCATTGGTGAATAGTTTAGACCTAATGGTAAATTATGCCGTAACCGATCATATTGCAGTTCAAGCTAGTGTAGCTACGGCTTATGAATTAGAGCTAACTTCTGAAGTTAATGGAGTTTCTGAATCTGCAACTTTTCCCAATTATAAATATGATATAGGTTTAGCTTATTATAATGAAAAAACGAATGGAGATAACTTTTTGATTGGAGGAGGTTACTCTGCTGGAGAGATGGGTGCTCTAATAGATAATACGGATGATGATTTTATTGGTCTTCTTATTACAGAAGGGGCATATGGGGCAAGCTTTAATTCTGGTTTTATACAGTCGAACTACTTTTTTGAAGTTGGAACGAATTGGTATATCGGTATTCTTGGAAGAGTAAACTACTTAACTTTTGATGAGTTTGATTATTCTTTTATTTTTTCAGATTCGTCTAATTTTAGCTCAAATTTTGCTCCAAGAGAAAATTCAGCAATTATAGGTCAATTGGGTGCTGAAGTTAAATTTACTGGCGATAGAGTAGGTGCTTTTGCACAATTGCATACTGCTTTTGATAGCAATGATGAAAGGTATTTTTCTACAAGAAGAATGTCACTGCATATTGGAGTGGCATTTAAATTGAATGAGATTCTTGGCTTTTAAGGTCAATAACCTCACTACTTTTAGGGAATGAATTTTAATCTTTGGAAGAATAAGTGGAAAGAAGTAATAGCATGGTTTGCTTTTCTTTTTATTATTTTCTTTTCTGCTTATAAAATGCAGCAGCATATTTCTGTTGGCCACGATTGGGGAGGTGATTTTGCTCTTTATGTAGATCAAGGACAGGCCATAGTGAGCGGAGATTTAGAAGGTCTTTATCAGAAAAGCAAATTCACAGTTGACTATTCTTCTCGGTTGCAAGGACCCTATCTATATCCTATGGGGTATCCGCTTTTATTAAGTCCCATAGTTGCAGCTTTGGGCCTTAATTTCTTTTGGTTGAAACTATTTACTTCTCTCTTTTTCTATTTAGGTTTAGTTGTTCTTTTTCTAAACTTCAAAAAAGCATTTAAAGAATTATTTAGTCCGCTATGGATTGTTTCGCTAATAGCAATAAGTGATCATTATCTATTTCATGGTGACCAAATCCTATCCGATTTTCCCTTTTTCTTTTTCTGCTTTTTGAGTCTGCTTTTATTTAAAAAGGAGATGAAAGATAAAAGACAAATCCTTTTAGGTTTCCTAATATTTTTTACTTTTTTAATTAGAGATTTAGGTGCTCTTTTATTGGTTTCTCTTTTTGCATATCAGTTTTTTAATTCTAATTGGAAAGTTCTTATCAAGAGTCAATCCTATACTTATATTACTTTTAGTTTACTACTAATTCTTTCTTTTGTAGTATTTCCATTTGGTTCTAAAAACCACTATGAATTATTCGTTAACAAACTTGGTTGGGAAAGTTTCACAGATAATTTAGAATACTATCTAAGCATTTTTGAGATGTTTTTTAGAGGCGCTGAAAATAACCCATGGTTAGAATATATGATGCTTGCTTTGCTTCTTTTTGGCATGTGGCTTTCTTTTAAAAAGCACATTCATTTTGTTAGTTTTTTTATTTTAGGTTTACTTGTTTTGTTGCTTTGGCCATATCATCAAAGTATCCGATTCTTATTTCCTTTAATTCCTTTATGCTTATTCTTTATGTTGCAGGCTGTAGCCATTATTCCAAAGTGGCCTCGTTATTTAATTGCTTTCCCTTTAATTGTTTATGCTTCCTTTTTCTTCTTTCAAAATTCCATGGCATTGAATGAACAGAACTTAAAGTTAGAAACTAACCAGATTTATCAAGAAGAGAACCTTGAGTTATATGAGTATGTAAATCAAAATTTTTCTAAAGAGGATACCATCGTCTTTTTTAAGCCCAGAGTTCTACGTATGTTTTGTGGGGTAAATACTCTTTATTTAGAGCCATATAAATTCTCTAATTCTCCCTATAAGTATTTAATCACCTATAAACCATGGACGGATAACAAAGGCTTAGATAGTTTGAGAATTAAGAAGGATTTTCCAAGTTTTACAGTTTACTCTAAATAGCTAATGCTTAAATAAAATATTCCTGTTTAGGCTCTGCAACGGTAATGTTATAGAAATCATTAGAATTCAATTCATTTGCAAAATTTTCTAAGGCATCTATATTTCCGTGCACTAAGAAGAGGTTTTCAACCACTTGCTTGTCTTGACAGGATAAAAATCTAATCAGCTCTTGATAATCTGCATGCGCACTAAAAAAGTCAATGGACTCTATTTTAGCATTTACTTGAGTTGGAATACCATAAATGCTCACAATTTTATCTCCCCTTAATAATCTACCACTTAAGGAGCTTGGTTCACTGTAGCCAATAATCAAAACGGTGTTTTTTTCATCACCCAAGCCATTGGCTAAATGGTGTTTAATTCTTCCAGCATCTGCCATTCCGGAAGCAGAAATAATAATGCAAGGTTCTTCTAGCTCGTTGATCATCTTAGAGTCTTCTGCATCTCGCACATAATATAAATGATCAAAGCCAAAAGGGTCGGCACCTTTTTGCATAAATTTTTTGGTGGCCTCTCCAAAACATTCGAAATGATCTTTCATTATTTCTGTAGCCGAAATTGCTAAAGGACTATCTACAAATACTTTAATCTTGCTCCCTTCTTTGTTTATACCAAGCTTGTTAAGCATAAAAACCATTTCTTGGGTTTTTCCTATACTAAAAGCTGGGATAATCAGCTTGCCTCTATTAATTCTACAACAGTTCTCAACAATTTCTTTGAGTTTTTCTTTCGCTTCCTTGATGGATTCATGCAGCCTATCTCCATATGTGCTTTCGCAAATAATGGTGGATGCCTGCGGAAAAGGCTGGGGTTGTCTTAAAATTTTATTGATATACCTACCAACATCTCCTGTAAAGGCAAGATGATGAGTTTTATTGCCTTCTTTTATTTTTAAATTAATAATAGCACTCCCTAAAATGTGGCCTGCATCTGTAAAATTTACTATAATGTCTTCATCTACTTGATATTCCTCCTTATAATTAAAGGTTTTAAAAAGCTCCCAACACTTATTTACATCTTCAATCGAATATAGTGGTTCAATTAATCGCTTGCCCTCAGCTTCTCTTTTTCGATTAATATATTCAGCATCCGATTGTTGGATATGCGCACTATCTGTAAGCATAATTCTGCACAAATCATAGGTGGCTTTTGTGGTAAATATTTTCCCCTTAAAGCCACTTTTTACTAGGTAGGGAATAAGTCCTGAGTGGTCTATATGTGCATGCGACAAAAAGAGGTAATCAACAGCTTTGGCATCGAACCCAAGGTTGCGGTTTTTTAAGGCACTTTCAGAACCTCTCCCTTGAAACATGCCACAGTCTAATAATAGTTGTTTTCCATTTTTAAGACTGATAAGATGCTTACTTCCTGTTACTTCTTTGGCTGCACCATAAAATTGGATTTTCATAGAAATTTATATAGAATTGATATCTCTTCTAAAACGTTCAATCAATTCATTTTCTTCCCAGGTGATGGGTTGCATGGAACGAGCTACTTTTTCTAAAATTGCGGGAAAGTCTGATCGCATATCATCTGTGAGGTATGCTTTATGTAAGGTCATTTCTTTTATAGAAAGCTGATATAGCATTTCAATATCAAAAGAATCGTGTTTGCTTAATACATGGAAAATAATTTCAGAAACATCTACCTCTTCGTTTTCGCATTTTGAAGATTTTACTACAATGTCATGTAGCTTATTTCTTTCTTCCACATCAATTTTACCATCGGCTTTGGCAACAGCAAATGCTGCTAGTCCTAGTCCATAATATAGTCTTTCTATTTCTGTCATCTATAGTTGGATTTGTCTTCTAAGTTAGAAATTATAATCAAAAGGACTAAATTTTATTTAACATCAAAATGATAATTATCAAATAAATAAAATATGTTTTATGGTTAAGTTTGAATATACAATGAAATACATCCTAACTACCCTAATCGTTTTTACAATTTATTCTTGCGGAAACAGTCGTTTGTCTAAAGACTCAAAAAGTATTGCCTATTTAGAAGGCGATTTAGAGATAGTAGCTTCTTATATTCAAACAGAGTTTGCCGGAGAAGCCGAAGAGGGAAATAAAAGTTGGATAACTATTATCCTAAATAAGGAGAGTTTTACTGAGTTTACCTTAGATAGTATGGTTTTTAAGCCTAATGCATATCAGCTTGCAGAAGAATTTAAAGGGTTCACTATTAAAAATAATCAAACTAGACTATTATTAAAGAACTCTTCCTCAAAAGATAAAACTGCGCAGTTTAGCTCTATACTATACTACCACAAAGGCAATAAAGTCTATCGTCAAAATCTATTATCTGTCGAGCTAAAGGAACCCCTTTATTTACCATAAATGATGAAAAAAAATTATTCTTTTTTTACTTTTTTAATACTGTCTTATAGCCTTAGTTCTCAAGAAGTTTCTTATAAAGAAATGATGCAAGACAATTCCTATAATTTTTATGAAGTGGTAGATGCTGCAGAAGCATATTTTTCTAGCATGGATAAAGATGCAAAAGGTTCTGGATATAAACCCTTCATGCGTTGGGTAAATGCTAATGAGTACAAATATTATCCAGATGGGAATCGTTCTAATGTTGATCCATACTTTGTAGCAAAACAATATCAATCCTTTTTAAAAAATAATGGAATTGCCAAAAACTTATATAATGGTTCATGGAAAGAGTTGGGCCCAAATACAATTGATAGTATAACTGGGCACTATTCTGCGGGATTAGGTAGAATTGAAGATTTCTATGTAAACCCGAATGATAGTAATAGAATTTATATTGGAAGCAGAAGCGGAGGATTTTGGAGAAGTACAGATGGTGGAGCCAATTGGCAAGGAACTACTGATTTTCTTTTTGCCAGTGGAGTAAATGCAATATCTGCTTCTCCAACAAATGCAGACTCTGTTCTAATCAATGTAAGAAATGCTGATAATGGAACGTCCCATGGAGTTTATAGAAGTACCAATGGAGGTTTAAACTGGATAATTACTCCTTTCAATCCAACGAATCTTAGCACGGGAGGCTTAGGTACTAACTTTCAAATAAATGAGATTGCTTATCATCCAACCATTGGTAATTTAATCTTTGTAGCAACGAATACAGGAATTTATAAGTCAACAGATAATTTGCAAACTTTTAGCAGAGCTTTTCCTTCACAAAATATTATAGAAATAACCTTTCACCCAACTAATGACAGTATAATGTATATCTATAATGCAACTGCTTCAGGAAATAATAGAGATAGAATTTTAGTGAGTAGAGATTTGGGTACTACTTATTTAGCAAGTGGGTTAATAAGCGGGAATAATGCAAATACAAGAGTTGAACTTTCTACCTCTCCTATTTGTAGTTCCTGTGTTTATTTTGCCTCCAATAATGGTGTTTGGATTTCCACTAACGAAGGTCAAACCTTCTCTTTTCGTTCCAACTCTACACAAGCAAATGGTGGCTTTGCTGTTAGTGATATAGATACTAATTACATGGCCTATGGCTATGTAGACTTAGATAACAGTTCAGATGGTGGAAGAACTTTTGTACAGCGAACAGAATGGTATTTGGGTAGTACGAATGGAAATACTTCTACTTTTTCTTCAAGTTATGCTACAAGCACGGATTATATTCATGCAGATGTAAGGAATTTAAAATGTATCAATGGCGTTTTTTATGCAGCTACAGATGGGTTTTTATGTAAATCGAACGATAATGGATTGAATTGGTCAATTCTTACTGAAGGAACAGGAATTAGAGAGAATTACAAATTAGGACTAAGCCAATCTAACCATTACAGAAGTATGATTGGTTCTCAAGATAATGGAACAAGCATATATACCGAAAAAGGCTGGGTAGAGTTTTATGGAGCAGATGGTATGGAGGCAATCATACATCCATTGAATGAAAATTGGATGGTTGGTAGTGTACAATATGGTATTAGAAGGTTAACCAAAAATGGAGGGCAAAGTAGTTCTGGAGCTAACCCTACCGGCTCCTCAAATGCTTATTGGGAAGCTCCAATAGCTTTTGATCCAAATAATCAGATGAATGTTTATGATTTTAGAGATCTGGTGTATAAATCCAATGATTTTATGGAAACTACTACGGCTTTAGGAAATCCCGGAAGTATTGGTGGGGATATTAGACAAGCAGCAATTGCAGAAAACAATTCAAATATTATGGTGGTTGCAGCGGGTAGCTCCATTGAAAAGTCGACGAATGGAGGACTTAATTTTTCAAACATAAAAAGTAATTTGCTAAATCATGCCATACAAGACATAGCATTCGATCCTAGGAATGATGATGTGATTATTGTTGTTTATGCTCACTACCAAAACGATAGTCAAAAGGTATATTTAACAACCAATGGTGGTAGTACTTGGACCAATATAACCTATAACCTTGGGAGTATGCCAATTCGCTCTGTTGCTATAGATCACACAGATTCTACTAATATTTATTTGGGAGCAGAAATTGGGGTTTATACCAAAACAATGAATTCAACTAGTTGGTCTCTTTACAATACTGCACTTCCCAATATGGCAGTTAGAGATTTAGAAATTAATTATGGCAGTAATACTTTACGAGCTGCAACTTGGGGTAGAGGCATGTGGGAATTTAATTTAGTTGGTCGAGCAGATTATCCAGCCTTAATGTACACCACTATAACGGATGTGCCTACCGAAGCACAACCTAAAGCAGGAATAGATCAATATGTCACCACTAAAGTGCATTATAATGGCACTTTAAGTGCTGTTTATCTAGAATATTCTCCTGATTCTGCAGTATTTGGCAACAGAATAAATATGACCAATACAGTGGATTCTACTTGGATTGCTAATTTGCCAATTCCGCAGTATGCAGTTGGTAGAAAAGTTTTCTTCAAAGTATTTGCAGTAGGAGCAAATAATGATACTACAGAAAGCTATAAGTTTATGTATGAGGTGAAGCCTTTTCAATATTGTGATGCTAGAGGTAATACTAGTTCTGGAAACCTTTTTATTAATAGAGTGCAGTTGAGGAATTTAAATAATACTAGTGTAAATAATGGCTACACTAATTATACAACACCAGTAGTGGAGTTATTTGTAGATTCTAGCTATACGTTAACGATTAATGCAAATACAAATTGGACCAACAATGATTATGGTGCTTGGATAGACTTCAATAAAGATACGGACCTTGATAGCGGAGAAAATGTTTTATTTAGTCCAAATTCATCTGGTGTTGCATCGAATACTTTTACGGTTCCTTCCAATGCAAGTGTTGGAGATACCGTTAAAATGAGAGTTCGACTTTCTTATTGGAACGATGCTACACCTTGTGGCGACTATTTTGGTGAAGTAGAAGATTATTTAGTGGTAATTAGAAGTATTACCACTGATATAGAGATTGCAACAAAGACTAAAGTTGCTAGCATCTTTCCAAATCCTAATAATGGGAGTTTTACCCTACAATTTGAAGAAGCTAGAGTGAACGTTCCAATCCAGCTTTTTGATATGCAAGGAAAGATGATAGAAGAGCGAATTCAAAATGGCGAAAAACAAATGAGCTTTAATCTAAATCTTAAAAAGGGGACTTATTACCTTAGGATCGGAAGTGGTAGAGAGGTAGAAACTCTTAACCTAATCATTGGAGATTAATTTCATTAGCAATCTTTTAAGATAACTTTTTTTACCTGAGGTTAAATCTAAAAGGTACCACCAAACTGGAAGTAATTGATTTGCCATCTTTTGTCGCAGGTGTCCAATTGGGCATTTCTTCAATTACCCTCCAAGCCTCAGCATCTAGATATGGGTTAGCTCCCCGAAGAATAGAGTGAGCTTCTACTTCACCATTTTCTTTAACCAAAAATTGAATAAAAACTGTTCCCATATGTCCACCATCTTTGGCTTGACTAGGATACTTAGTCGTCATCCCAATAAATTTAAACATCTCTGCTTCGCCTCCTGGGTATTCTGCTAATGTGTAGTTTGATTTTGAAGAGTCTATCGTATTATCAAATGTGTCTCCAAGAGAGGAGTTGGAGTACTTAATCTTATTAAAATTAATTTCTGAAATTAGATTTCCCTTTAAATCATATTCTTTCCAAATTCCATAAGGGATATCTCCATGCATATAGTTTACTTTCAATTCCGATTTATCGCTAAGCTTAATTACTCTCGTTATTGTTGAATCTCCTTTTTTTGAAACTTCTTTTTTGAAGTACGCTTTACTTTCTTTAGTTGGTTTAAAAAGGTTCTGGTCTTTGTAGTAAGTTATGGTTTGAGAGTCGCATTTTTCTTGTGCTTTACTGAAGGTAGAAAAGCATATCATCAAGAAAGATAGAATTAGATATCTCATGGTTTAGTTTTTTATTAATTCGTTTTCCAATATTTACTAGAAAATTACAAATAGTCTAGTAAAGAGATGTTTAAGATAGGAAATCTGTCTTATTTACAATCTCCGTCAGGCAAGCAAACCCCTTCGCTAGAATCATTGCTTTCTGCTTTTACTTCCTTTAAAGCAGAAGAAATAACACTTTCAAAGATTTCATCGCTTTGAGCCCCTGAAATGGTTAAAGATTCATTGATGAGAAAATAGGGAACACCCCTTATAGTTAATTGTCTGGATTGATAGAGGTCTTGTTGCACCTCTTCTTCAAATGCATCACTTTCCATAATTTTTTTGGCTTTGTCAGAGTCTAAACCAAGGCTTTTACAAACGGCTATTAAGTTTCCTTTTTTAGATAAATCCATTCCATCTGTAAAGTAAGCTTTCATCAATGCCTCTTTCAATGCGTCGGATTTACCAACTGTTTTTGCCCATTGAATCAATCGATGCGCATCCATAGTATTAAATGTAAGTGCTTGATTAAAGTTAAAATCAATGCCATAAGATTTGCCTTGAATACGCAAATGTTCGCTCATTGCTTTCACTTGCTCAATAGGATATCCTTTTCTTTCAGAAAGGTAAGGGGTAGAAGGAATAGATTCCCCTTTTGGAAAGTCAGGGTCTAATTGAAAGCTATGCCAAATAACTTCTACTTTGTCTTCCGCCTTTAATTGTTGTATAGCTTGCTCTAACTTCTTCTTACCTACATAGCAAAATGGACAAACCACATCACTCCAAATTTCAATGTTTACTTTAGCTGCACTCATTCTTCCATTCTTTTAATAATTAATCTAATTTGTCCCATATGGTTTGCTTGGTGTTCCATCACATGGTACCAAGCCCAATGATTATTCATGCTGCTACCCTTCACTTTGGCTTCAAACCATTTGTCATCTTTTGTTTTAAGAAGTTTCAGTGTTTCTTTTCTTACTTTATCCCAAATTTCTAAGTAATATGAAATTGGTTGGTCTTTAATGGTTTCTCTTCCTTGGTCGCCCAGACCTAGAGCTGTCTCCCAAATCGCTTTTTCTTCGGCATTATAACCTCTATTTTCAAAAGTATATAACTGGTAGTATTTTTCTGTTGCAGCTAAATGATAAATCATAGCGCCAACACTATTGGCCTTATCGTCCAACAAAAAGTCTGTCTGCTCTTGATTCAGATTTTGCACGCTACTCGTTACTCTTGCTTTTAAATCTTCTAGCATGGCAACCGTTGTCCCGATTTGTGGGGAGTAGCCTTTTACAACATTGATTTCATTTTGAGCAGAAGCTGTGGTGCCAAATAATTGAAATATCAAAAAGGCAAATGTGACGTATAGAGTTTTCATTCGTTTGATTTCGGTTAAAATTCTTGCTTAAAAGTAATTATATGATTTTTAAGAATATTTCAATTAATTCCATCTTTCTTTTCTCCAAAGTGCTCTCTCTTCGGTCTCCAGAAAAGTCCAAGCAAGCACCCTACTAATCTTATTTCCCGTTTTAATGTCTATTGTTTTAATTTCGCTGACTTGTTGTTGATGCAATAATTTATAGAAAGCTTTGAGATTAGATTCTTTGGAAACAAGGGAAGTAAACCACAAGCAATTTTTAGAAAAGGCTTTACTTTCATAAATAAGATTGGTGATAAATTGAAACTCTCCACCTTCATAAATCAATTCTTGCGTGTTTCCAGAAAAGTTGAGGTTAGGGGTTTTAACCTTTTTGCCCGTCAGGTTTTTAATTTTTCTTCTACTGCCTTTTAAAGCATCTTCAGCAGATGCATGAAAAGGAGGATTACAAATGGTAATGTCTATTTTTTCTTCTTTTCCAATAATTCCTCTTAGTATCCATTTAGAGTTATTCTGCAAGCTGCAAATCACCTTGCCCTTTAAAGAGGAATTAGATAGAATAATCTTCTTCGAAGATGCAATCGATTTGGGATCCATATCGCTTCCTATAAAATTCCAATCGTATTCAGTAACGCCAATAATAGGGTAGATACAAGTTGCACCCACTCCAATATCTAAACAATGGATTTTTTCTCCTTTAGGAATTTTACCTCCATTAGATTCAGCTAATAAATCGGCAATAAGATGAATATATTCTGCTCGACCTGGAATAGGAGGGCAGAGATTTTCTTCTGGGAAATCCCAATATTCTATACCGTAATAAAAATGTAGGATTGCCTTGTTTAGGGCTTTAACTGCTTTTGGGTCAGAAAAGTTAATAGATTTTTTTCCTACTTTATTCGGCTGAATAAAGGGAGTCAATTCAGTTTGGACTTCTACCATAGCCTCTAAATTGTAAGGTACTCTATTCCTATTTCTAGGGTGTAAATATGTTTTTACTGGTTTGCTTTTATTCAAAACCATCTTCATAAAGCCTTAATCTATTTTTCAGGCTATTCAATTCATCTTTCAATTCTCTTTCTTTTTCTAATAAGTTTAAAACCACATCAATGCCTTCTAGATTGACATTTAACTCATGATGTAGTCTTATTATTTTTTCTAAATCACCAATTTGGTCTTGATGTATAAATTGATTTTGCTCAATAATTTCGATTTGAATAAGTCCCATACTATTCAATGCGTTAACAAAAGATATTTCAATATTGTATTGCGAACAAAGGGTTTCTGTGGGGATTAAATATTTTTCCATTATTGCGCTTTTAGATTTTGTAATTCTTTAAAGAGAGCAATTTCTTTTTCACTCAGATTGCTAGGTGTTTTTAGGTGGTAGGTAATGATTAGGTCTCCAAACTTTCCTTCCTGCTTGTAAACTGGGAAACCTTTGCCTTTAAGCTTTACTTTGGTTTCATTTTTTGTTTCAGGACTTATGTTCAGCTTCACCTTTCCATCAAAGGTGTCTACCATTATTTCGCCACCTAAAATTGCCGTGTATAAGTCTAAGTCAACATTTTCATAAAGGTTGTTTCCTTCCCTTTTAAATTTGGTGTGGTTGTCAATGATAAACTTGATGTATAAATCTCCATTTGGCCCTCCATTTAACCCTTCGCCCCCTTTGCCTTTTATTTTAATGAGTTGCCCATTTTCTACTCCTGCCGGTATAGTGAGTCTTATCTTTTTACCATTAACCGTTAATAGCTGCTGTTGAGAGGTATATACATCTTTTAAATTCAATCGCAACTCTGCATTGTAATCTTGACCTTTAAATTTCGGGCTTCTGCCTGAACTTGATGATGAACGACCACCTCCAAACATCGACTCAAAAAAATCGGAATAATCTTGGCCTGAAAAATCTTGTTGAGAGTATTGACGTTGCGATTGCTGTTGTTGGTATTGTCTTTGTGCTTTTTCCTGCTCTTCTCCGTGTTTCCAATCTTTACCGTATTTATCGTATTTCTTACGATTCACGGGATCACTTAAAACTTCATTGGCCTCATTAATTTCTTTGAATTTTTTTTCGGCCTCTTTGTTATCTGGGTTTAAATCAGGATGGTATTTACGAGCAAGTTTTCTATAGGCCGTTTTAATTTCCTTTTCACTTGCAGTTTTAGGAATACCCAAAATCTTATAATAATCTATAAATGCCATTAATCTATTTTGTATTTAATGGATATAATAAAATGGTCAATGAAATTTAATCAAAAGAATTTTATTGAGGAGCTTGGATGTACCTTATTTTGTCTTAGAAGAACCCTTTAAAAGCTTTTGCAATTCATCCATTTCTCCTTTTTTCAAATGCCTCCATTTGCCTAGTGGAATATCTAATTTAATATTCATAATCCGAATACGCTCCAGTTGACGAACGTCATAATTCAAGTGTTCGCACATTCTTCTAATCTGCCTATTTAAACCTTCTGTTAGAATGATTTTGAAACGGTATTTATCTATCTGCTCAACCTTGCACTTTCTAGTTACAGTACCTAAGATAGGGACACCATTCCCCATTTTATGAATAAATGTATTTGTAATTGGTTGCTTTACAGTAACTATATATTCTTTATCGTGATTATTTTTTGCTCGAAGAATTTTATTTACAATATCTCCATCATTGGTCATTAGAATTAAACCTTGACTGTCTTTATCTAATCTACCAATGGGGAAAATTCTTTCCTCATAGCCAATGTAATCTATAATGTTGTTTTTCTCTTTCTTCGTATCCGTAGTGCAAACAATACCTCTAGGTTTGTTGAAGGCCATATAAACCATTTTCGTTTCAACGCCACTTATCAATTCTCCTCGCAAACGGATAGCATCTTTAGAAGATACTTTGCTGCCATTTTCAGCGAGCTTGCCATTAATAGTTACCAGCTTTTGTTCAATAAGTTTATCCGCTTCTCTACGAGAACAATAGCCAATTTCACTAAAAAACTTATTTATTCTAACTAGATTTTGTTCTGCCATCTTCAGATCAATGTACTTGAATTCGTTGCGATAAACTTAGTTTAAAATCCTTTAGATTCTCTAGAAATTCTTCCTCCTTTTAGATCTAAGATATATACTTTTAAGCTTATTTTTCTCCAATATGGTGTTGGTAAAATTTCCAAACTTCTTTAGCTACGTCTCTTCCTAATTCCAATCCAGCTACATTATCTGCTTGTATATGGTAGCCACCTAAAACTCTTGAGATACCCGCCATCTCAGCAGTTTCGGTAAAGGTTGGAAATACTAAAGTAATGGTGTCCCCTAAATTATCTGGTTCTGTTAATGCACCGGCAACTAATTGAGATTCTGAACCAAATTCGTCGCTTCCTGTCCACATTTTTAACCCTTCAGCGCAGCCACCACTTATAGTACTATGGCCTGAAACGTAGCTTGGGAAAGGTGGACATAAAAAAGTTTCTGGGGAATAAGGTCTCCATTGTTTTCCTTTCATTTCAACCATTCCTTTTCCTTCTCCTCCCCAAGCTATAATTGTTTGATCACCATAATATTTATGAACCAAAGCAAATGGTCTTGCATAGTCATAATACATTTTAGAATCCCACGATGCAATAAAGGCATCCATAGCTACAACTTGATTGTAGAAATACATTTTTACATCTTCATCTAAAGTATGATTGTCTCTTACAGAAACATCTTGAGCAAATTTTAACCAATGACCTGCCTGTTGCACAGACTGAGGCCCATCTCGCATAAACTCTACCAAGGCCTTTTGATAATCCGTAAGTGCAGCTTGTAATTCAATAACTTCTTTCACTTCTTCCTCTAGCTGTTTAGAGCCTATCAATGGTGGAGGCCCGGGACGAAATTGATCTCCAGACTTTAGGGCAATTGGTTTTACCTTATCCCAAAATGGCGTTAAGCAGCCAGGAGCAAATTGCCCTCCTTTCCCATCAGAAAAGTATTTTGGTTGCCAACGATTTGGGTCAACATTTTGGTCTGCAGAATTAACTGGCTCATAACCTACGTAATTAAAATAGGCTTCTCCATTGGAGCCTTCTTCCTCACCATATTGGTTGGATCCATCTCCTTTCCTAGCTTCAATCACTGCTTTGGCAGCTAAGTTTCCTATACCTTCCGGAGTGGTAGGATCTAAAGATTCATTGTTTGGGTCTAAGCCTAGCTCCTTCATAAAGCTTGCAAACAACTCTTTATCTGAATAATAATATTCGTTCATTGCTCTGTAAGCTGCATAGCTAATTGCAATTTCTTTATTATTTAAAGAATGCTCTGCCATTGGTCTCCTTTTAACATTCTGCAAATAAACTGGTATTGCATTTTCATCATATCTAGACCATGCATCAAAAACAGAAACGAATATCAGTCCTAAATAACGAGAGGTTATCGTTGGTCTAGGGTTGAATCTTCTGGTGTCGTTTGCTGTTGCAGTCAAAGCCATTTGGCCCCATTTGTAAGCGATATTATCAACTCCCTTAGGCTCTGTAGATTCAACTAAGGTTTTCTCTTTTTTAATCTTCGGATTCTCATTACAGCTAAAAAGAATCAAAGGAATTAGTAGCAGTAAGACTGATTTTTTCATAGTAGTTGTGTTTGTTTTCTATTGGTTGTTCTTTGGTTTTTTAATCGTCATGTTCTTCTTCTTCTTCATGTATGACAGCATTATTCACTTGTTCAGCTCTAATCTCTGTATGTCTTATTTCACCACCTGTAGTGCCTGTTTGTTTTGCATAAAATAGTACAACAAAAGTGAACGCTATGGTTACCATACTAATTGTTTTTGAAAAAGACTTCTCTTTCCAATTTGCCCACAAGCCAATTAAAGAAAGACCTCCTAAAATATAGACTAAGATTGCAAATGTTTCAGCTATTTCTTCATGCTCTTCAATAAAATGCTCCTCAATTCCTTGAATTTCTTCTACAATTTCTTCAGCAGCCTCGCCTGTATTGAAGGCTGTAATGGCTGTAAGAGCAGCACCTATAAAAATAAAGTAGGCAGCTCGTTTTAAGATTTCTGACTTTAAATAAAGTCCTACAAGCATTATTAATAAGCCCACTAAGGGTAGAATGATAGGTAGATGATTTAATGCTAAATGTAAATGTGCGTCGTTCATTGGTATTGGTTTTAGTTTAAATGTTTACTCCGAAAATATAACCAACTAAGGCGGTTAGTCCCATGGCTATGGTTCCCCAGAATGTAATTCTAAATATAGCCTTTAATATGCTTGAACCTCCTGTTTTAGCCGCTAAAGCTCCTAAGATTATTAAAAAGAATAGCGCAAAGCCATATAGAGAATACTCCATATTTTTTAAAGGTAAGAATATAGCTACCAAAAGAGGTAGTATTCCGCCAATTGTAAATGCAGCACCTGAAGCAATAGCTGCTTGTATTGGTTTAGCTTGGCTTATTTCATTGATGCCTAATTCATCTCTAATATGTGCTCCCAATGCATCCTTTTCGCTAAGCTCTTTAGCTACAGTTAAAGCGGTTTCTTTTTTTAAACCTCTTTTTTCATAGATATCGGCCAATAGTTGTAATTCAATCTCAGGAGTATCTCTTAATTCTTCTTTTTCACGCTCAATATCAGCCTTTTCTACATCTGTTTGGGAGCTAACAGAAACGTACTCTCCAGCCGCCATAGATAAGGCTCCGGCAACCAAACCGGCCATAGTTGCTAATAGGATAGGTTCTCTAGCATCGCTAGCAGCTGCTACGCCTATGGCAAGGCTAGCAGTAGATAGTATTCCATCATTTGCACCTAATACAGCAGCCCTTAACCAGTTACTTTTGTGTATATAATGGTTGTCTAAGTAGTTGTCTATGGTCTTGATTTCTGTTTCCAATTCGTAGGATTAATTCAAGAATATTGTCGCTTATAATTACCCCCAAATGTAGATAAATGAATGAACTTTATGAATTCTATAGAATTTTAAAGCGTTTGTTGAAAGAAACCGACGGGAATAAAAAAAGCGACCAATTGGTCGCTTTTTTTATAAGGATTATTTAGCATTCTTTAATGCTGTATCAAAACTTTAGAAGTTTTAACTAGCTTAGATCTATCATAGAATTGAATTAGATACAAGCCATCGCTTAAATCTTGCACATTCATTCTCTTTGCCTCAGCAATAGAGGTAAATAACATCTGGCCCATGGTATTGTAGATTTTAACATCTGTAATACTTGCATCATGATTCCAAGAAATGAAATCACTTGCTGGGTTTGGATAAGCATAAGTATTTGCTAAAATTCTTTGATTTTCGTTAATTCCAATAGTAGAATCGGTTAAGTCAAATTTCCAAACGTCTCCCGGGTATTGCCCTGTTAAGCGATTTAGACCTCCGAAAAAATAAACATCTTGATCAATAACAAAACTGCCTGGCGCCCATCTACTTTGTCCTGGGTGTGGTGGAAATTGCTGCCAAGAATCGGCAGTTGGATTGTAACGCCACATTTCCCCTGTAGACATAAAGTTATGATCATCTCCATCACCACTTAACACAAATCCATAACCATTCAAGCTAAATTGAGTTCCCGCTACTCTTGCTTCTCCGGGAAATAGTCTCATTGCAGACCAAGTATTAGTAATTGTATCTAACTTATACCAATCTCTAAAAATGGTTCTTCCGCTATGTCCAAGTCCTGCAAATACTTCTCCACCTGCGTTAAACATAAAAGGGTGATGGCGACCCGGACCTGGTAAATTGGCAATTTGAGTCCAAGTATTTAAAGGAATATCATATACCCACCAATCATTTAAATCTCCAAATGCTCCATCTCCTAAACCAACGTAAATTCTGTCCCCAATTGCTATCATGGCGGGATGTCTTCTTCCTATACAAGCGCAATCAGCTAATTGGGTCCATGAACTATCGCTAGCATCATAGCTCCAAAAATCTCTTAAGTATTGGGTGTTAGTTGCTCCAAAACCTAAGTAAGCTTTACCATTTGCAACAGTCCCAATTCCAAAGCTTCTTGCTGCCCCAGGAAAATCTGCCATGCTTCTCCATGTATTTGTAGTTGGATTGTATTGAAAAACATCGTCGGTCGGTTGACTATTAGAAGCAGTTCCAGTTACTGCATAACCTTTTCCATTTAAAGAAAATGTAATTGGATGATGTCTTCCTGCAGGCATATTGGCCTGCTGCACCCACGATTGGGCAAAAAGGGTTGTTGAAAATAAAGCGAGAGAAATAAGTAATATTCTTTTCATAATAAACTGTTTTCTATTTATTCTGATTTTTTAGAAGTTGTAAAGTACTTCATTTAAAAATTAAACTGTCTTAATTGAGAAGTCTTTCTCAAGACAATAAGACGCTTGTCTTTTAGAAATGTTCTATTTTTTTATAAATATCCTATTCCTTTTTTCAAACCCAAGTTGACTTTATTTTCTTAAAAACTAAAAAAGTGAAAGATCAAATTTGGCAGTTAGTAGGGCATCGAGTTGATCGAGATCTTTTAATAAATCTTGCTTTTCTTGAGTTAGGGAAGTAGGAGTGTGTTGCTTCTCTAATAAGTTTTTCAATTCTACCATTTGAAAATAGAAGGAGTTGGATTTGAGTTTAACGTCTAAAGTCTTTAGCTTTTTCTCTAAGGCGGTTTTTCTTCGTTTTACCTCTTCTATATAAATCACAGCTTGATCAAACTCCAATTGTTTTTGTTCTACAGACTTTAATAAACCGCATTTAAAAATGCCACATTGCTTTGGTCTTTTAGCATAAACGGTGCAAGCATCACAGAATTTTTTACAGGGCTGAATAAAGAAACCTTTCCCATTTACTTCCTCTATATCCATGAATTCTTTAAGGGTGGGGATTTCTTCCCTATCTACTTTTACAAAACCAATTAAGGTTCCATCGCAACAAAGACCGCAGGATAAACAAATGTTAGAAGAAGGCATAGTTCTAGTTTAAAAAAGATTGGAATTTACTATTTCAAAATCTATCTAGAGTAATTTCAAAGTATTAATAGCAAAAGTTTTAATTTAATGTTGTCTGTTTTATTGGAAGTTCTAAAAGGAGATAAATATTACAATTAATACTATGTTTTTTACAATCCCTAATTATTAGAAGTAACCAAATTCTCAAAGTAGACAATAAGTGAATACCTTCGGGGAAGAAAGGATTAGCAGCTTTTTGGTTGAAGTTTGCCTTGTATTACACATTAATTTCCGAAGCTAAAAAACCCATTTTGGTGGCAAATTCCAGAATAGAAATTAATACCCTTAAAAAATGACTACCAAAGTAAGCCAATTTCAGTCTTTTGTAATGAAGAATCCACTGATTCAGTTTATCAAATTCATTTTTCTATTCATTAATATTTCAGCTATTGTCGCTGTAGACCATGGTGGTACATAGGGATGATTTATTCATTCAGTTTTTATTACACAAGTATCTTTAAGTGTAACATAAGTGACTGATAAAGTTCTTTTAACAGGCTACATTTGAATTATATATTTAACTAAAATACTACAGATTATGGAAGATGTAAATGAGCAAGAAACAGTTATAAGTATGCCAAGAATTGGCGACAAAGCACCAGAATTTAAAGCAGTAACTACGCAAGGAGATATTAATTTTCCTTCTGATTATTCAGGTAGTTGGACTATTCTTTTTAGTCATCCGGCTGATTTTACTCCTGTATGTACTTCTGAGTTTATGACTTTTGCCACGATGCAAGAAAAGTTCGAAAAGGCGAACTGCAAACTAGTAGGTTTATCTATTGATGGATTGTATAGCCATATTGCCTGGCTTCGAACCATTAAAGAAAAAATAGAATATAAAGGAATGAAAGATGTAGAAGTCAAATTTCCTCTTATTGAAGATATTAAAATGGACGTAGCCAAAAAGTATGGGATGATTCAACCCAATGAAGATACAACCAAAGCGGTTCGGGCAGTCTTTTTTATAGATCCAAATGGAATTATCAGAGCTATTATTTATTATCCCTTAAGCCTTGGAAGAAACTTTGATGAATTATACAGAGTGATTATGGCTTTACAAGCAGCAGATGCTTTTGAAATTGCTACTCCGGCAGATTGGGAGCCAGGCGATGATGTGATTGTTGGACCTGCAGGGTCTTGTGGCACTGCTAGCGAACGCATGGAGGATCAAGAATTAGATTGTAAGGATTGGTTTTTTTGCACCAAAAAAATTGATAAGCAGACTGTTTTAGATCGGATATTAAAAAAATAGTTTTACTTCATAAAAAAATAGAGAGCCATGCAGTTATGTATGGCTCTTTTATTATACATTTTGTTTTTCTAGATTTTGTTCAATCAACTAAGCAGCAATCGATTTTTTAGCCTTACGGAATAGATAAGTATTAAATATTTTTCTTTTGGCAAATCTTACTTGCTTATCTGAATTCAATAGCTTTATGTAAAGGTTTTTAGGTACACCAAAACATTCAAAGCTTGTTCCATCTAAAAAGGTGATCTCCAGTACTAGTCCTTTGTGTTGAATGTCGCTAATGCCTGCCTTATCTATGGTTTCTTGATACTCTTCTTTGTTAAGCTCATGAGTTTCTGGAGCTATGCTAATTAAAAAGTGATAAGCCTCAATAATTTCACGACTTTTCATTTCGGCCTCTATGGCTTTATCATCGCCAGCTTGAAACTTATCTGGATGCCATTCTTTTACCAAATTTCTATAGGTAGATTTTATCTCCTTCAACTCAATTTTTCCTTCTATTTTAAATAGTTTCTTGTAGTCGTTTATTCTCTTCATTCCGCAATGTCTAATAAGCCTTTAGTGGCTTAGAATTTATATTTTTAAGGCTGCAAAAGTATACCTTTAGAAGCTAGTATTTGTGCTTTTAAGTTTGCTTAGTTTTTTGTCCTCATAGCTAATAAAGAGATAAGGAGACTAATGAATTAGTATTAGTTTTGAAATTGCTTAATAATTCAGCAAAACCTTTAGATGATGTCCTACCAAGATGAATTTCTTCTTTTCTGGGAAGAGGTTAAAAAAAGTGCCCAAGAAGGTCGCTTTGCTAAGCTAACCGTGGCAAAGACTATTGGTAAGCCTAATTTTAGAAATATTTTTGTGCGACCGGTTTATTCTGAAAATGAATTTAAGGTATTGCTAAAATTGCGTTATAGATCTAGGGAAACAGAAGATAAGGAAGACGAAGTGACCTTGGAAGAAGCTTTTGAGGTAATAAAACCACATCTTAAGAATCACTTTTTTTCTGTTCTATTATTTACCACCACCAAGGATGTTACTTTTAAAATCAATAAAAAAGGCGCGGGAAGTATTAGTGAAAAGCAACCAACATTTAGCGATGTTATTTTAGCGCAAAAAGATTTAGAGTAGATGTAGGGTAGAGGGGTGGAGGATTTATTTTTTCTTTATCATCTCCAAGTAAACATCTTCAACGTGCTCTCTAGCCCAAGGTGTCTTTCTTAAAAATCCTAAACTTGATTTCATGGTGGGGTTATACTTGAAACAACGGATATTTACTCGATCCGCCAAATATTCCCATCCGTAATGTTCCACTAAACGTTCTAAGATTTCCGCTAGTTTTACACCATGCAATGGGTTGTTTAATTGTTCCTCTGTTGCTTGTCTTCTTTTTTTTCTAGCAGGTTTCTCTTTATTCAGCTCTTCATTCGTCTTTGGCTTGAGGGCTTCATCTAAAGAGGCTTCGGATTGCTTTGGTTTATCCGTAGTTTCATTTGTACGGCGATATTTTATTGGCATTACTTTGTTTTATCCTTTGTTTCAATTCGATAGAAAGAAACTTATTTATTAATTAGAATATTTGGTGACTGATGGCTTTGCTTGTAGCAATCAAATTACCTTCTTATCATTTTCTTTATTTCAAAAAGTCTTGCATTTTCAACTTTGATGAAATAAATACCTTTTGCCAAATTACTAGTTTCAATTTCTTTTCTATTGGTCATGTTACTTTTATATACCAATTGACCCGAAGTATTCATAATCTCCAGGTTTACTATTTCCTCATTTCCTTCAATTTCAATAATTAACCTATTAGAAAAAGGATTTGGAAAAATAGTAAAGCTAATATCCTTGGCTTTTGTTTCAATACCTGTGGAGATTACATTGATTACGTTAGATGTATCTGAGCTACAGCCTAAAAGGGTAACAATTGCATAATAGTTTCCATTGGTAGTTACCGTATAGTTCTGATTTATTGCTCCATTGATCAAACCATTTTGATCATACCATTGATTGCCAATAGGCGCATTAGAAGTTAGTGTAAAACCATTCTGACTAATAATAGGGGTTGCCGGTAATGTATCTATTGTCACTGCTAGGGTAGAAGTTGCGCCATTTCCACAAGCATTGCTGCCTGTTACCGTAATGTTTCCAGATACCCCAGAAGTAGTGTAGTTAACTGTAATACTATTTGTATTACTTGTTCCTATAGCTCCAGAAGGTAAAGTCCAATTGTAAGATGTTGCATTGGCAATTGTTGGAACGGTGTAAGTTTCGGTATCCCCTTGACAAACTCTTGTTTGCCCTACAATTGTTCCCGCATTTGCAGGAAATGGGTTAACCGTAACCCCTAAAGTAGAAGAGTTACCGCTTCCACAACTATTGTTTCCAATTACAGTTATATTTCCAGATACAGCTGCATTGCTATAAGTAACGCTAATACTGTCAGTATTGCTTGTTCCTGTAGCTCCGTTTGGTAAAGTCCAGGTGTAAGAACTCGCATTGGCAATTG
>JAUIMG010000039.1 GCA_030433355.1 Bacteroidia bacterium
AAGGCCTCATGGCAGTGAAGTGCCACCAGCTGTATGTTATTTTTATAGCCCAGATAGAAAGGGAGAAAGACCTGCAAGTCATCTAGTGAATTTCGCAGGAATATTGCATGCTGATGCATATGCAGGATATAAGAATTTATACAAAAGTGATAAATATCCAGATAATGAAATAACAGAAGCAGCATGCTGGGCTCATACAAGGAGAAAATTTTACGAAATAACATTAGCAAATCCTGAGGCAGCTATAGCAAATCAGGTTTTAGAAGTTATTGGAAAATTATACAAAATAGAAGAAGAGATAAGAGGCTTAAGTCCCGAAGCAAGAAAAGAGAAAAGACAAGCTGATTCAAAAGAATTAGTTGAAGATTTATTCGATAGTTTTAAAAAGGTATTGTCAAAATTGGCGCAAAAAGGTAGCACAGCTTTAGCAATAAAATATGCCTTAAATCATGAGATAGCTCTTAAAAGATTTTTAGAACCTCAGTTCGGAGTTTTAGAAAGCAACTTTAAAGCAGATATCTTGAGAGGTTCGATAGTGTAGGCAGCAAGAGCGGCAAGCAAGTGAGATAGAGCGTTAATGATGGAGCGATGCCTAGTATGCCAAATTTGATAATGATGTTTTAGGTGATCAAATACGGTTTCTATAATACAGCGTTGATTAAGTAGCTGCTTTTCCAATGCAGTAATGGGTTCTGCATCCTTCATATTTTTGCGCTTTCTCGTAATAAGTTTTAGTGCTACTTCCATTAGTTCTTCTGATAATTTTTTACCGATATAGCCCTTATCTCCAAAAGCCAAACCCTTTAATTTTGAAAGAAGTGGATATGCTGCTTTCACATCGCTCACATTTCCCTTTGTAATTTTGAAGGCAATTAATTGTCCTTCATTGTTAATAACTAAATGTAGTTTTAGACCAAAAAACCACCCTACGGATGTTTTTCCATATTCTGATGTTCCATTAAACACCTTATGTCTTTTACTCCTCTTTAAATGACATACTGGCAGGCATGTTCCATCAATATAATAAATTCCAGTTTTCTTACCATTTTTAATAGTGCTATACATTGTAAGTGCCATAATACTATACTTTACAAGCTCAATAAATCTATTGTAACTTGGCAATCTAGGGAAATGATGCTTCCAATACGTTGCTAAAAATGTAGTGTAAAATGCTTTAAAATTCCTAAATTTGCTCAACTGAAACAATATCATTATCGTAACTACTTCACTCTCTGAAAGTATTGGCTTTGGACCCCGTTTTGCTGTTTTGTTTTTATCTTCAATCAGCCCATTCTCAACATATCCATCTAGTTCCTTGCAAAAGTTATCAATATCACAATATATTGATATTATTTGGGTTTCTGGTATCATATCTGTTCATTATAAGTTTTCTACTTGCCATGATATCATCTATTGTGGCAATTATGAAACTCCGAACTGAGGTTCATTAAAAAAATTGAGGAAAAATTAAACAATAGACCTAGAAAGATTTTAAACTTTTTGACACCTAAAGAATTTTATGACAACATCAATTATACA
>JAUIMG010000021.1 GCA_030433355.1 Bacteroidia bacterium
GAAATACCACGATTACTTATATTGCTTATGAGCCAAATGGCTTGAACGATACCACTAGTTTTGTGATTACAGTAGTAGACAATGAGTCTGCAGTAATTAGCGGCACACCAACGAATATAACAGTGAATAATGATGCGGGGCAATGTGGAGCAATAGTGAATTGGACAGCGCCAACAGCCACCGATAATTGTATTGTAGATTCCTTAGTATCCAATGCATCGCCAAATGATTTCTTCCCTATAGGAAATACTACGATTACTTATATTGCTTATGAGCCAAACGGCTTGAATGATACGACAAGTTTTGTGATTACGGTTGTAGATAATGAGTCTGCAGTAATTAGCGGCACACCAACGAACATAACAGTGAATAATGATGCGGGGCAATGTGGAGCAATAGTGAATTGGACAGCGCCAACGGCCTCTGATAATTGTATTGTAGATTCCTTAGTATCTAATGCTTCACCCAATAGTTTCTTCCCTGTAGGAAATACCACGATTACTTATATTGCTTATGAGCCAAATGGCTTGAATGATACCACTAGTTTTGTGATTACGGTAGTAGACAATGAGCCTGCAGTCATTAGCGGCACACCAACGAACATAACTGTGAGCAACGATGTAGGACAATGTGGAGCCGTAGTGAGTTGGATTTTACCGACAGCTTCAGATAATTGCTCTGTAATTTCTTTAACATCGAATGCCTCTCCAAATGATTTCTTCCCGATAGGAGATACTACAATTACTTATATCGCTATTGAGCCCAACGGCTTGAACGATACCACTAGTTTTGTGATTACAGTAGTAGACAACGAGCCTGCAGTCATTAGTGCTACACCGAATAGTTTCACTGTGAATAATGATGCGGGGCAATGTGGAGCAACAGTGAATTGGACAGCGCCAACGGCCTCTGATAATTGTATTGTAGATTCCTTAGTATCCAATGCTTCACCCAATAGTTTCTTCCCTGTAGGTGATACTACGATTACTTACATTGCATATGAGCCGAATGGCTTGAATGATACGACAAGTTTTGTGATTACGGTAAATGATAGCGAATTACCAAATGTGCTGACAAGAGATACTGTTATCTATTTAAATGCTAATGGTGATGCATTTATAGACACTTCATTCATCGATAATGGAAGTTCTGATAATTGTGGAATCCAAAGGAGTTCACTAGATATTAACGGCTTTGATTGTAGTGATGTAAATAATCCTGTAACGGTAAGATTAACCGTAACAGATGTAAATAATAATTCTAACTCTGCTACAGCTTTAGTGACAGTGAGAGATACAATAAGACCTACTGTTTTGACCCAAAACATAACGGTTTTATTAGATGTTAATGGTCAAGCTACTATTACTCCGGATTCAATAAACAATGGCTCTTTTGACAATTGTGGTATCCAGAGTTTAGCGATAGACATCAACAGCTTCGATTGCAGTGATATAGGAAGCCCTGTTACAGTAACCTTAACAGCAACAGATGTGAATACTAATTCAAGTTCATCTATTGCAATAATTACTGTAGTTGATCCAATTCAACCAACACAAGCTAATGCAGGAATTGATCAAGTTATTTGTTCAAGCAATTCTGTAATGGCAGCAAATTCTCCGTCTGTTGGAATTGGTAGTTGGGGCTTAGTTAGTGGAACCGGAACTTTTAATGATATAACAAGTCCGACTTCTACTGTTTCAGGATTGTCTATTGGCAGAAATACCTTTGAATGGGTTATTTCTACTACTGGATGTAACGAATCAAGGGATACTTTAGTTATACAAGTAGATGAAAACCCAACTCCTGCCGATGCTGGAGATGATCAATTGATTTGCGACTTTACCTCTGCTACACTGAATGCAGTTGCTCCAACAGTTGGCTTAGGCCAATGGTCAATTGGAGTAAATGGCAGTGGTAATTTAGTAAGTCCAAACAGTAGAACATCTTCTGTAAATGGATTAGGAATAGGAAGAAATCAATTCGTATGGACTACAACAAATGGTGTTTGTCCATCTAGTTCTGATATTACTATCGTTACCGTCTCAAATACCCCAATAATTGATGCTGGTCCAGATCTTACTATTTTTAGAGTAGATGGGGCTCAATTGAATGTAGTAAGTACGCCTTCTGAAGGAGTTTCATATCAGTGGTCACCTGCATTTGATATTGTTACTAGTGCTACAATTCAAAACCCATTTGCAAGGCCCGAGCAAACCACTGAATTTGTAGTAACAGTTACGGATAGCCTTGGCTGCTTTACTTCAGATTCTGTAATCGTAAATGTTGAAGGTGTATTGATAATTCCTACGGCATTTACCCCAAATAATGATGGCTTTAACGATAGTTGGGAGATTAAGAACTTAGATGGATATGCTAGCTATAAAGTGAGTGTATTTAATGGCTTTGGGGTTAAATTATTTACTACATCCAATTATGATCCATGGGACGGAAGATATAATGGGGAAGATTTACCTGTAGGGTCATACTATTTTGTTATTGAATTAGAAACGCTTAATGGAGCTAATTCGGTTGAAACCGGAATTGTAACCATTGTTAAATAAATATTAGAATATGAAAAAGTATCTATTTTTCATTTTTGCTTTCACTTTATGTTTTGGGGGATTTTCTCAGATAACCGAGCAATACACCATGTGGAATCAAAATCATTATTTGGTAAATCCTGCAGCTGCAGGGAATCAAGATTATTTCGAAGCCTCTATGGGCTATAGAAGACAATGGGCAGGTATAAAAGAAGCTCCAAAGTCCTTTTATGCAACAGGACATACCATTCTTAATAGGCCAAAAACACACCAATTATCAGCTTTAAGAATAAGTCAAACCAAAAGAAGTAAGTTTTATAATACGCGCAAGAATCTTAAGCCTTATTTTAAGCATGCACTTGGGGGTCAATTGAGAACGAACGAATTTGGTGCTTTTGAAAAAACAGAAGTTACATTAACGTATGCAGCGCATATCCCAATTAATCGAGATATGTATGTATCTCTAGGATTAAGTGGAGGTCTTCATAATTATGGTTTTGATCAATCAAAAGCTAGTGTACTCTATGATAATGACCCTATATACGATGCATATGCTGCCGGTGAAAATAGTAATCAATTAAATATCAATTCTGGAGCTTATTTGTACGCAGAGAAATTCTTTGTAGGCTATTCAGCCCTTCACCTTTTACAGAATGATTTAGCTTTAGCAGATATAGAAACCACTACGGAAGAGGCTAGTCTTTCCATTCAACATTTTATTATAGGAGGTTATCATTTTCAATTGAATAATGATTTTAAACTTAGTCCAACTGTCTTATTTAAAATAGCAGAGTCTACCAATCAAGTTGAAATTGGAGGTACATTGACCTATAGAGAAGAAATATTTGGAGGAATAAACTTTAGAAATGAAGATGCCATTTCTGTTATGCTAGGAATGCAGGTAAATCATTTATTGAGACTAGGGTACTCTTATGATTATACCACTTCAGATTTAGCAGAACAATCCAATGGAAGTCACGAAATATTCATAGGACTAACCCTATTTTAAATGATAAGTAAACCAACTACCACAATGAGGTATTTTATACTCTCAGTATTTACATTTTTTTCTTTTATATCTAAGGCTCAGTTATTCTTGCCTGAATTTGAAAAACTTCAAAAGTTAGAAGTTTTAAATAGTTCAGGAGAAGAAAGTATGCCTATACCATATAACAATGGAGATAAAATATTCTTTGTAAGAACCTATGTAGATGGAACTTTAAAACAAAAAAGCCAAGGTCAAGAAGTATATCAATCTTCTAGAATTGATAGTGTTTGGGGAGAACCTAACAACCTCTTTAAAAGAGCTAATGATAAGGGGAATAATGCAGTTATTGGTTCTTCATCTAATGGAGATCGAATTTACCTCTTTAACTCCATTCAATCTCATAAGAAGCTTTCAAGAGGTATTGGTTATATAGAAAAGGATAGTATAGGAGAGTGGTCTAAGATTAAAAATATAGAAATTCCAAATTTTCAAATTGGAATGGGATATTATTCATTTTATATCAATCAGCAAGAGGACATTCTCTTAGTGAGTATGTCCCCAGATGAAAATACGATAGAGGAAGATTTATTTGTAAGCTTAAAAGATAAAGATGGGAATTGGAGTGCATTTATAAACTTAGGACCAACGATTAATACAGAAGGTTATGAGTTATCCCCTTTTATTGCCAAGGATAAGAAAACGCTCTATTTTAGTAGTGATGGACATCGGGGGTTAGGAGAAGCAGATATTTTTGTTAGCTATAGGTTATCAGATAGCTGGAATGAATGGTCGAAACCATTAAATATGGGATCACAAATTAACTCTAGTGCATTTGATGCATACTTTATTATGGGGAATAATAAAGAAGTTTATTTTACAAGTAATAGAGATAGCGAATACAGTGATATTTATTATACTAGAAGTACTGGTGAGGTTAAAATTGGGGTAAAAGTATTAGCTCAATTTAATTACAGAGGTCTCCTAGGAGATAGTACGATGCTTCAAATATATGATGACCAGGGAAATTTAATTGATGAAGTAATTGCGGATGCTTATGGGAGGTTTGAGTTTTATAAATTAAATCAAGAAGATAATTACTTAGTAAAACTTGCTGCTGATGAACCAAAAAATTACCCTGGTGGAGTTGTTTATGTGATGAACCAGGCAGGTAAAAAAATGCAAAGATTAATCATTGATGAAAATGGCAATTTTATACCAGTAGACTCATTAGGAGAAGATGATATTCAACTGATATCCGGAATATTTAACTACAATAGACTTCCTGTAAAAAATGTTCAGCTTGTTATTTACGATGAAAATGGTTTCCCTGTAGATACAATTATTACAGATGCCTACGGAAGGTTCAAATATGAAAAAATTAGAAGAGATGAAAATATAACTATTCGACCTCTTGAAGGAGAAGATGTTTCAGGGCTAGTTTATTTCATTGATGATGAAGGGAACAGACAAGAGCGATATGTAGTATCTGCTAATAGCAAAGAGTATTTGCGTTCAAAATTTATGGGAGTCTTTAAATATAATCAACTCGCTATGAAAAATGCCACTTTGGTAATTGTAGATGAGAATGGCTTTCCAATAGATACTATTACTACGGATGAGTATGGAAGATTCGATTACAATAGGCTTGGAATAGATGAGAACATGAGAATGATTCCAATAGAAGGAGAAGAAGTTAGTGGATTAGTTTATTTTACTGATGAAAATGGGAATAAAGTAGCTAGGTATGTAGTTACAGATGGTGATCTAGACTTAGATCTTTTAGAAGGGATATTTAAATATAATGCATTACCTCTAGCTAATTCTAGAGTTGTTGTTTATGATAAAAATGGATTCCCTTTAGATACCTTAGAAACAGATGCATACGGGCGTTTTTCGTATAATAAAATGAGCATGGATGAGGAAATTAGAATAGTTCCTATTGATGAAGAAGATGCAGGCGGAATTGTGTACTATATAGATGAGAATGGAAATAAAGTTGCACGTTATGAGTCTGTTGACGAAGCTTTATTATTTGCAGGTCTCTTTGAGTATAACAACCTACCAATGAAAAATACAACTCTTGTTGTTTATGATGCAAATGGGTATGCTGTAGATACAATTATTACAGATGCCTATGGAAAGTTTGAGTTTAACAAAATGAGCTTAGATAATGGATATACTGTTAAACCTATAAACACAGAAGATCTTGAAGGCTTAGTTTATATAAAAGATAAAAATGGCAATAGAGTAGCGAGATATGTGGTTACCAAAGATGGAGAGTATATAAGTAATGCTTCTGCCTTATTAGAAAGAGATTTATTAAAGGGAAGATTCAATTACAAATCCCTTCCAATGAAAAATGTTGCGATTGTAATATTGGATGAAAATGGATTCCCATTGGATACTATATATACAGATGAGTTTGGTCAGTTTGAGTACGATAAAATGAGAATAGATGAGAATTATTCATTTAAGCCATTAAATATTGAAGATATGTCTTTTGAAGACTTAGAGCTTTATTTAGAAGGAGATATGGGTAGGTTAAATCCTACTTCTAAGAATAGTATATCTGGCTTTGTTTATAATTCAACCCCTAAAGCTACCTCAGGTCCACAGTATACATATAGTGATGACTCAGATTATAAAGTACAAACAAATGAGGATTATGTAGTTTATTTCTTCTACAATGATTGGCAAATAAAGGCAAATGATGCGACTATAATTAACAATATATCATCTAGTATTAAGGCGAGTCAGAAAGTTAAATTGGTAGGGCATACAGATAACATTGGAAGTTCTGAAAATAATTTAAAAGTTGCGAGATGGAGAGCTGAAGCAGTAAGGGATTATTTAATAAACAAAGGGATTGCTGTAGAAGATAAAATCACCATTATATCACATGGGGAGAAATACCCTAAGTCTTCAAATGAAACGAGTAAAGGAAGAGGAGTAAATAGAAGAGTAGAGATTTTTATTAATTAGCAGTATACTAAGCCTCTACCTTACAATTTTCTAAATCTTTGATAAAGCTTTTGAGAAGGTCTTTGCTTACGTGGTCCATCACAACTATTTTCCACCAAAGTGGGAATTGCTCATAACTGTCAGCAACTAATTCGTATTTGGAGGCGAGCTCCGTAGAAATGTGATTTGCTTTTATGGTTACTATGTTGATAAAGGGGTTTCTATAGAAATCAATATTTAGCCTTTCCAGCTCATTGCATAAATAGTCTGTCCTATCGATTAGCTCATTCATTTTTTCTATCCAACCTTTAGATCCATAATTCATTAACTGCATCCAAATTACTATTGCATTTGCTCCGCTTCTACTACCACATAAAGTATAGTCTAAGCCTGGAACATACTGTGCATTTTTATTTGTAACATATTGCATAAATCCCTTTCTGATAAGAAAAATACCTGTTCCATAAGGAGTTTGTAGCATTTTATGCCCATCAATAGAAACTGAACTAACCCAAGGATTAGAGAAATTATGATTCGATTTTGGATTGGTAAAAGGATAAATAAAACCTCCAAATGCAGCATCTATATGCAGCTTAAAGGAAAGTTTTTTAGCATCTAAAACTTTTACTATTGGCTCTATTTCATCTATAGAGCCAAACATGGTAGTGGATAAATTGCAGATAACTATAAAGTATTTTATTCCTTGTTTATTAGCTTGATCAATTAGCTGAGTCAACTTTATTGCATCTATTTGTCTTGTCTTTGAATTCACAGACATTTTTAGAGGAAAGAGTTGCAATAAATCACACCCTTTAGAAATGGAATAGTGCGTATCTTCAGAAAATAAAACACCAATCTGATCTGCAGAGGCTCTATATTCTTTTAGGAAGTAGTTTCTGTAAATCCACATGGCCTCAATATTAGCCTCTGTTCCACCTGTTGCAACATAACCATCTACTTGTTTGGCTGGAGCCCGAAAAATCTGCTCTGCGCAAATTTCAATTAACTCTCTTTCAATGGCTTGTGTTCCTTTGAAAATAGGGGAACTTTGTTTATCTAAGGTGTGACATCCAATATGATTTGGATTTGCTATCAATGTTTTTAAATATGGAGCATCTTTCAAAAAGCTTGCATCAGGGTAGAATTCTTTTTTATCTAAATATGTAGCTGGCGCGCCAATAACTTCTCCTTTTGAATAACTTGCATTATTAGATAAGGCATTATCAACCTTTTCAAGAATTTGTTTTCTATTTAACGCTTCCCAATACATTAGTGACAATTTATTACTTCTGTTTCAGGATTTAGACTAGGGCTTATGTATGGAATACCAAAATCCATCCCTCTAATAATAAAAAAAAGTCCTATCAAGACAATAAACACAGGTGTTGCTTTTCTTAAAACCGGAAATTTTAATCTTATTTTATTACCATAAACTCCTATGCTTAGCATTAATGGAATTGTTCCTAAACCAAAGCTCATCATAAATAAGCCCCCTCTTATAGGGTCTACCATTGCAGCGGACCCTGCTAATGCCATGTATACTAAGCCACATGGCAACAAACCATTTAATACCCCAATAAAAAAGAGGTTTAATTTTGATTTTCTGCCTAAGCTTTTTGCAAGCAAGGTTTTTAAGGTGGCGAGTCCTTTTGAGATAAATGGAAGAGAGTTTTTATTCAGTTTACTAAGTGGAATGATTACGCTAAGGACCATTAAACTGCCAATGAAAATAGAAAGCCCTTGTTGTATTCCAAATAAGCTAAGAGACATTCCTAGACCGCCTAAGAAAGCTCCAATTAAAAAATAGGTAGTTAGCCTTCCAATATTATAAATAAGATTACTAGAGAGTATATTTATTGAACTACTTCTATCTATTGGCAATGCAAATGCTATTGGGCCACACATTCCTATACAGTGTAAGCTTCCAAGAAGTCCTATTGATATGGCTGCCCAAAACTCTATCATGGAATAATTACTATTTCTTCACTGTAGAAGGATTTATTATTTGCAATCCAATCTATTTTAAAAAGGTATTTCCCTTTAGAAAACTTATTTAACGGAATAGACACTCTATTGGTGAATTCCTTAAATTCTATCCTTAAATCTTTTGACTCGTCAGACGGTCTGAAGCATAAAATGTTTGCACTTAAACTAACTTCCTTTTGAGGGAATAAAATATTTAGCTCATTAGCATCAATATTTACTGAAAGCTTATTTTCTAAAGCTTTCGTTCGTTGTTTACTATCTATTTTACCTTGGTATTTTATTTCCTGCTCATAGTAATCTTCAGTTACTAATTCATAGTCTTCTTGAAAGGCCATTACCACCATGACAAGTGTAAAAATTACAAAAGTGATATAGAATAGTGCTATTTTGGTTCCCCAGTTCCACTTCATTTTTTCTTTCTTTTTACAGGTGCAAGAAAAGAGGTTTTAACCTTGTCAATTAGCTCGCCATTTTGATCATAGATGCCAAGTTTTATTTTTGTTTCTCTTTCTTCTAAATCGGCCATGTTTAAGACAAGAAAAAACGTTCCTTCAGCGATTTCTTCAGACGGGATTATAAATTCATCACTCCCAATCATTTCGATGGTAGCATTACCATCAATAAGTCTTATTTCGGCATCAATATCTTCGAAGGTTTTATTAATAATCTTATAGTTATATAAGTTACTAACCATACCATTTTCTCTTTTTTGATATTGCTGACCATAAGTCTTAAGTATAGTTGCATCTACATCTGTTCTACTAGCTAGTAAGAAGCTTATTACAGTTAGTATTAGTAATAAAACAATACTATAACCAATGGTTCTTGTGGTAATTACTTTTGGTTCTTGTTTTACAATTCCCTCTTCGGAATCATAGCGAATTAAACCTTTTGGTAAACCAACACTCTCCATAATATGATCACATGCGTCTATACAGGCTGTGCAGTTTACGCATTCTAGTTGAGTCCCGTTTCTAATATCAATTCCAGTAGGACAAACATGAACACATTGATGACAATCTATACAATCTCCTTTTTTAGCCTCTTCCCTATTCTCTCCTTTTTTGAATCTTCCTCTAAGCTCTCCCCTTACATAATCATATGCCACTACAATTGAGTTTCTGTCAAGCATAACTCCCTGTAGCCTTCCATATGGGCAAGCTACAAGACAAACTTGTTCCCTAAACCAACTAAATACCCAATAAAAAACACCGGTAAAAACTAAAATAGATGCTAATCCACCAACATGGTTAAGAGGATTATCTGTAATTATTTTTAATAATTCCTCTGAACCAATTATATAAGCCAAGAAGGTATTAGATATGAGAAAAGAAATGACAAAAAAGATGAGATGCTTAAGTGTTTTTTTTCGGATCTTTTCACTATCCCATTTTTGTTTGCTAAGTTTTTGTTGTTGCTTAAAATCCCCTTCAATCCAATATTCGATTTTACGGAAAACCATTTCCATAAAGATGGTTTGAGGACATACCCATCCGCAAAACAGTCTACCAAATACTACAGTAAATAAAACTACAAAAAGAATGCCCGCAAGCATAACCAAAACAAAAATGTAGAAATCTTGAGGCCAAAAAACCTGTCCAAAAAGGATAAACTTTCTTTCTAGGACATTTATTAGGATTAGTGGTTGTCCTCCTATTCTTATTAAAGGGGCACTAAATAAAATGGTTAGCAGTAAAACACTTACTAAAGTTCTATAATTATAGTGTTTCCCTGATGGTTTTTTTGGAAATACCCATTTCCTTTTTCCTTCTTCATCTATGGTACCTATAGAGTCGCGAAAACTCTGGTCCATGTATAGCTCTTTTTCATCCATCCCATCTTTTTTAATACGCTAATATTATAAATTAGCTGTAGCTGTTGAGTCCACTTTTACTGTTTCAGTTGAGTCTGTGCTTATTTCTTCCTCTACATATATTTCTCCCTGAGGAGCTTTTCCATTTGGAGGATTAGTACCTTTTAGGGTAAGGACATAGCTAGCAACTTTTTGCATTTGGCTTGCACTAAATTGGCTTTGCCAAGCAATCATTCCTTTTGCAGGCACACCGTATTTGATAGTTTTAAACACATTTTTAACTCCACCGCCATGGATCCAATATTCGTCTGTTAGATTAGGACCTGCTCCACCTTCCCCTAATTGCCCATGGCAAGTAGCGCAGTTCCCTTTGTAAATAGCTTCTCCCTTTTCTATACTAGCTGCATCGGCTAAGTAGGTAACATTATCTTCAGAGATAGTTTCTCCAGCTTCTGCCATAAAGCTTGCTTTCTCCGCTGCAGCTGCAGCTATTTCTGATTGATATTCAGCAATTTGTAATTGACCTTGACCAGTAATATGATATCTAACTATGTATACTATTCCAAAAATGATAGTAGCATAAAACATATATTTCCACCATGGAGGTAAGTTATTATCCAATTCACGAATACCGTCGTATTCATGATCCATCATTATGGTTGCTTCTTCTTCAATTGGTACATTGTCAGTCAAGTTAAGCTTCTCAAATACATCTGCAGTATCTTCTTCTTCAACAAAGCTTTCTCCTCTTTCTAAACGTATTAATACCATTAGTGAGCGGAATAAAATTCCAATAATAATAGCAAGGAAAATGATTATTGAAAGTAATAGCCAGAAAAGGTCATCACTCATTTTAAAAGGACTTTCGCTTACTCTTCCTGCTGTATTTTGTGCAAAGGTTAATGCTGGCATGCCTAACATTACTATAGTTGCAATAACTTTAGCAGCTTTGTCAGAACTTTTCAATGTAAGAATACTCTCAGACTTACTTATTCCTTCAATACTTTTTGCTAATGCTTTTACGATAGCAAGGAGTAATAAAATAAATCCAATCATTAATGCTAAAAGGGTACTATCTGCAATACCGGTTGCGCTTGCAATATTGTTCCCTGCAAAGGAGCTTAAGGGAAGTAATAATGCAATAAATGTAAATTTGGTTAGTCGTTTCATTTTTTTATCCATTATTCGATTTTGTAACATAAGTATCTTCATCTAGAGGCATTGCAGCTAATGCATTCACCTCACTGTTTTTCATTTTATATACCCAAACGAATAAAACGATGAAGAAAACAAAAAATATTATAAAGGAAATCAAGGGAAAAATTTCAATTCCAATGATAGTATCCATATTGTGTTTGATAAATTTTAACATAGTCTACTTTTTAGCTGTTTGACCTTTTTCGATATCTACGCCTAGTCGCTGTAAATATGCAATCAAAGCAATGATCTCTCTATCTGCAGAAACTTCAAAACCTTCTTCTTCTAAAGAAGCTCTCATGTCTTCTGCAATTTCGTTAGCTTGTTTTACTACATCTTGGTTTGCAATGGCTGAATAACCCTCCTCATAAGGAACTCCAAGCGTTATCATCGCTTCAATCTTTGCAGCAGTTGTAGTAGTATCATACGTTTTATCGAGTAGCCAAGGATATTCAGGCATTATTGAACCAGGAGAAACACTTCTAGGGGCGTACATATGCTTATAATGCCACGAATTTGGTTTTCTAAGTTTACTGCTTCCTTCTCTTGCAAGGTCTGGTCCGGTTCTTTTAGAGCCCCATAAAAATGGGTGATCATAAACAAATTCTCCTGCTTTAGAGTACTCGCCATATCTTTCTGTTTCTGATCTAAAAGGTCTTACCATTTGACTATGGCAGTTATTACAACCTTCAGAAATATAAACGTCTCTTCCATGTAATTCTAATGGAGTATATGGTTTAACACTTGCTATGGTTGGAATATTAGACTTAACTAAGAAAGTAGGAACCATTTCAATAACTCCTCCAATAAGTATGACTACTAAAGAGGCTATTAACATTTGAGTTGGTTTTCTTTCTATCCAACGATGCCAGCTTTCATCTTTATATCCTTTTGATATAGGTTGAAGTGCAGGTGCTTCAGCTTCTTCATCTTTAACAAAGGAACCAGCTCTAGCAGTTAAAATCAAGTTAACCACCATAACTACAACCCCTATATAGTAAAGTAAGCCTCCAATGCCTCTATAAGCATACATTGGGATAATTTGCGTTACAGTTTCTAAGAAGTTAGGATACTGTAAGAACCCTTCGTTTGTAAAGTCATTCCACATCTGGCTTTGTGTAAAGCCCGCCCAATACATTGGAATTGCATAAAATAAAATACCTAAGGTGCCAATCCAAAAATGGAAGTTGGCCATTTTCATCGAATGCAGTTTGGTGTTAAATAACTTTGGCCATAAGAAGTAAAGCATACCAAAGGTTAGGAAACCATTCCACCCTAATGCTCCAACATGTACGTGGGCTACAATCCAATCTGTAAAGTGAGCAATAGCATTTACGTTTTTAAGAGAAAGCATTGGGCCTTCAAAAGTTGACATACCATATGCAGTGATAGCAACTACCATAAATTTAAGTACTGCACTATCTCTAACTTTATCCCATGCACCTCTTAAGGTTAAAAGACCATTAATCATACCACCCCAAGAAGGAGCAATTAGCATCACTGAAAATACTACACCTAAAGATTGCGCCCAATCAGGAAGTGCTGTATAAAGCAAGTGATGAGGTCCTGCCCATATGTATAAGAATATTAGAGCCCAGAAGTGAATAATGGACAGTCGATAAGAGAAAACAGGCCTGTTTGCTGCTTTAGGCACGAAATAATACATGAGCCCTAGGTATGGTGTAGTTAAGAAAAATGCAACGGCATTATGTCCATACCACCATTGCACCAATGCATCTTGCACACCTGCATACCAGGAGTAACTTTTAAATAAGCTAATTGGCAATTCAAATGAATTCACAATGTGCAGAACCGCAACAGTAACAAATGTTGCGATGTAGAACCAAATAGCAACATATAAGTGTCTTTCTCTTCTTTTTAAAATGGTTCCGAAAAGATTGATTCCGAAAACAACCCAAATTAGCGCAATTGCAATGTCAATTGGCCATTCTAATTCAGCATACTCTTTAGAGGTTGTAATACCTAAAGGAAGCGTAATGGCGGCAGAAACAATGATTAATTGCCATCCCCAGAAATTTATTTTACTTAATAAATCACTGAACATTCTTGCTTTTAATAACCTCTGAAGAGAATAATATACCCCAGCAAAAATTCCATTTCCTACGAAAGCGAAAATCACAGCATTGGTGTGTAAAGGTCTAACCCTTCCGAAGGAGGTATATTCTATTCCGAAGTTTAATGCTGGAAAGACAAGTTGGAAAGCAACTAAAAGCCCCACTAGCATTCCTACTAATCCCCATAAGATGGTAGCATTACCAAACATCCTAACGATGTTATTGTCGTAACTAAATTTTTCTACTTGCATAATTTGTTGGTTAATATCAGTTGTTGTCTATTTCTTTATTTGTTTTCGGCTTATTGTCAAATAACATTCTTACCGAAGGGGTATAGTCATCCTCGTATTGTCCGGACCTCACAGACCATAGAAAAGCAAATAGAAACCCTAAGGCAACTATCAAACTCACAATTAAAAGGATAATTAATACACTCATTTTTAATAATTAGAAGCAAAAGTGGACTAGAAGCTAATGTTAAAAAATGATAAATGTCATATTTGAGAACAATTCTTCGATTTAATTGTATACGAAAGGCTTTAGGCGAAATAGGAGTTATAGGGTCTTTGCTTTTATCCAAACAGCTAGACTAACAAAAGATACTACAGTTATTGAACTAACTGGCATAAGAATAGCCGCAAATACAGGAGATAGTAAGCCTTGCACGGCAAAAGAAATACCTATAATATTATATAAAAAGGAAATAATGAAGCTAACGATAACGATTCTTTTACAACTTAAAGAGAACTTCATCAATTGGGGAAGAAAATTAAATTGATTTGCATTTAGAATTATATCTGAGGCAGGGGAGAAAGAGTTTATGTTTTCAGCTATAGAAACGCCAACATTTGCTTTTTTCAAAGCTCCTGCGTCGTTTAAGCCATCTCCTACCATCATAACCTTATTCTTCTCGCTTTGAAGCTTACTTATAACATTTAGTTTGTCTTGAGGGGCTTGATTAAATAAGATTAAACTTCCTTCAGGAAACTTTTCTTTTAATATAAACTCTTGACTTTGATTATCTCCAGATAATAAGGATAGCCTATAGTGTTGAGAAAGGTCTTGAATAAGTGTTCCTAATCCTTTTCTAAATTGGCTTTCAAAGCTAAAATGCCCTACTAATGCACTGGCAATTTCTATATATACTTCACTAGAATTAAATTCTTTAGCATCCTTTTTTAACCATTTGGCAGAGCCTATCCTAAATAATCTATTGTTGATTGTGCCCTCAAGACCTTTCCCCTCCAGTTCTCTAAAGTTTTCAATTTCCAAGGGAGCTAATGATTTACCTAAACTCTCTTTTATTTTTCTACTTAAAGGGTGATTGCTTTGGTTGGTTAGATTCCAAATAGCAATTATTTCCTCCTCATTTAATTTTTTTCCTTCATAATGTATCTTCTCTTGATCGCTGTATGTTAGCGTTCCAGTTTTATCAAATACGATATGATTGATATTGGCTAACTCCTCAATTACTTGAGTTGATTTAACAAAACACTCTTCTTTACCCAACCACCTTAATGCATGTCCAAAGGTGAAAGGCGCTGAAAGAGCTAAAGCACAGGGACAAGCAACTATTAAAATTGCAGAAGCAATTTCAAAAACATTATTATGCCCAAGCCAAAAATGGATTAGAGATGCTGCAAGGGTTATCAATAATATAATGGGCGTAAAATACTGACTGAGGTTATCTGTGATTTTTGAAAAGTTGCTAAACTCTTCACTTTCGTACTCATAGTCTTCCCAAAGTTGAGTTAACTTACTTTGATTCAAAGCATGGATAACTTCCAATGTAATTGCTTCACCTATTTGTCTTCCACCGGCATAAACTTTATCTCCACTTTGCTTTGCTATTGGCTTAGATTCTCCTGTAGCAAAGCTATTATCTATATTTCCCTTTCCTTTTATTAATATAGAGTCAACCGGAATTAATTCTCCATTTCTAACAACTATTTTATCCCCTTTTTTTATTTCTTGTATTGGAGTGCTTATTTCAACTTCATTTTCAATTTTAGAGATAGAAACTGGAAAATAGGAGCGATAGTCTCTTTCAAATGATAGTCTATGATATATTTTTTCTTGAAAAATTCTTCCTAAAAGAAGAAAGAATAAAAGGCCACATAGGCTATCTAAATAACCAACTCCAGTTTTACTTACAATTTCATAGACACTTCTAGCATATAAAACAATAACCCCTAAAGCAATGGGCACATCAATATTCAGTCTTTTTTGCGCTAAAGACCTCCATGCAGATTTAAAATAATCGGATCCGCTATAAAATGCGACAGGCGTTGCAATTAAAATATTAATCCAATTAAACCATTCCGAAAATTGTTCACTGCTCTGTATATCTAAGCCAAAATATTCAGGTAGACTCAAAAGCATTATATTCCCAAAAGCAAAACCTGCAAGCCCAATCTGATAGACTAATCTTCTGCTTAGTTTTTTTGGAGATTTTTTATCAAGCTGGTCTAAATTAATGCTTGGTTCGTAACCAATTTTTGTGAGCAGTTCGACTAACTCTTTAAGGCTAATTTCTTTTAGATTGAAGTTGATTCTTACTTCCTTTTTTAGGAAATCAACTCTACTGCTTTTTATAGAAGGGTTGATTTTGAATAGGTTTTCTAATAGCCATAAACATGCGCTGCAATGAATTTGAGGAAGGTAAAAGGAAACAATTCCTACCTCTTCATCTTGAAAACTTAATAGTTGTTCTTTAACAGTTTCATTATCCAAATATTCAAAACGCTTAGAAGTAGTATTCTTAAAGCTAATGCCAGGCATTTTTTCTAGCTCGTAATAATCACATAGATCTCCCTCTTCTAAGATTTGATAAACTGTTTTACAGCCTTGACAACAGAATAATTTATCTTCAAAATTTATGCGCTCATCATCACATTCCTCCCCACAATGAAAGCAATGTAAATCTTTTTTTTGTTCATTAATAATAGTTTGCATAAATCCTATTCAAAAGTTCTTTTTACTTTGCCTGCAAAGTATGATATTTGTCATATAATGCCCGAAAGATATAATACCCCTTCTTGTTCCATTTGTGGCGCAAAAGAAAAATCTGTTTTCTGTAGTTTGAGCAATGCACAACTTAAAGAAATTGATGAAGTAAAAGGAGGTCAAATTTACGCCAAAGGAGAGACTATTTTTAAGGAAGGTTCTTATTCAAGAGGCCTTTTTTGCGTCAGTAAAGGGAAAATAAAGCTTAGCCGTTTAGGAGCTAGTGGTAGGGAGCAAATTGTAAGATTTGCCACAGTTGGAGATGTAATAGGATATAACTCTATGCTAAGTAAAAAACCATTAAGTGCTTCTGCTTTTGTAATTGAAGAGGCTGCAATATGTTTTATCCCTGCAGAAACCTTTTTTAGTATGATTAAGGCTGAGCCTAAATTTAGTCTTGAAATGCTTCAGTTAACCGCTAAGAACTGGGATACCGCCTCTAGGTTAGTTACAGACATGGCTCAAAAAACCTCTATCCAGAGATTAGCAGAAATGCTTCTATGGCTAAAAGAAACCTTTGGCTTAGATGAAGACAATTGTATAGATATTCAGTTGAGCAGAGAGGAAATAGCTAGTATGGTTGGTACTGCAACAGAAGCAGTTATTCGATTATTAAGAAACTTGAAAGAAAAGAGACTTATCGAGCTAGAAGGGAAAAAAATAAAACTCCTAGATATCCATGGTTTGGTAATGCTTGCAGATATTCTTGATTAGAGAATAATCATCAAACCAATAAAAAATAATAACTGAGCTAAATAGATTTGGCTTGAAAGCATTCTATTTGCCTTAACTCCCTTGTATTGCAAAATTGTATGCATAATAAATGCTGCAATAAACCAAGACACATAATTACTTAAGGGGGGGGTTATTGGCGTAAACTCCCAAAAGTTTAAAGCTGGAGCAGAAAACTCCATAAAATAATCTAACACAAGCATTAGTGTTGCTCCAATTAATGCATTCCAAATTTTTGACGCACTCAAACGCTTTGGAATCATGCTGGCAGTAACAAATACTAATAATGCCCAATTCAATCCGATTAAAATAGGTACACCAAATAGTTTAAATCCGAGATTTTCTCCATAGCTATATGTTCCAAAAGGAAAGCCACTATTAACACCCAAGATTTCTATTCCCATTCCCAATAGAGCTAATAAAAAATAAATTGAAATTGATTTGAACGATTTTTGGGGGAGTAATGCTATCAAAATAGCATTTTGAATTATCAAGTTTAATGGGGTTTTAGTAGCAAACCATTCTTTGTAACCTATTGAAATTCCAATGATTGCGCTCAAATGAAAAAGCCATATTATACCAATGGCCAAATAATTTTTTTGATTGAAAAGCTTCAATTTTAGGCTGGTTTAAGTACTAAATCACTTACAATTTTAGCAGATTTTAAACAAAGGGGTATTCCTCCACCCGGATGAACAGATCCTCCACAGAAGTACAAATTACTTATTTTATTAAAATTAGGGTGTCTAAGGAAGGCCGCATACCTTGAGTTACTAGATGTGCCATATAGAGATCCACGATGAGAATTGGTCTTAGCATCAATCAAAATGGGATCTAAAACCTCTTCTGCTTCAATTAACTCCTCAATATTAGTTTTCAAACAATGAGTTAGCTTTTTTAGGATTATCTCTTTTGCTTTTGCTTTTAACTTTTCCCAATTTTGACCGTAATTGGCAGGGGCATTTATCATTACAAACCAGTTTTCCATGTGGCGAGGAGCATCATCTTTTTTGTCTTTACTACTTATATGCACATAAACAGTTAAATCATCTGCTAAATCTTTTTTATCAAATAAATACTCAAACTCTTTTTGATAGTCTTTGCTAAAAAATATATTATGTAAATCTAGTTGTGGAAACTCTTTACCAATTCCCCAATAAAAAATAAGCGCCGAACTAGATTTTTCTTGAGCCAAAGATTTTTTTGGCTGTACATGATTTTTTAGGAGCTCTTTATAGGTGTAGTATATGTCCATATTGGAAACAACCACATCTGCATCATAAAAAGCTTTGTCTGTTTGTATTCCTTTAACTCTATTATTTACTTCAGAAATGTTGTTTACCTTCTCGTTTAAATGATAGTTAACTCCATGCCTTAGTCCTAAGCTATAAATGCTATCTACTATGGACCTCATTCCTTTTTCGGGAAAATAAGTACCATAATCCATCTCAAGACTTGGTATCATAGACATTATACCAGGTGTTTTGTATGGAGATGAACCATTATAAGTAGCAAAACGATTGAATAATTGTACGGTTTTAGGGTTTTTGAATCGTTTCTTATTTACCTCATTTAAAGTGCTAAATAAATCGAATGAAGATGAATTTAAGAAGGCCTTTAGCGTTTTATTATGGAGATAATTTTGCCACTTATGTAGTGACTGATCTAAAAAAACTGGAGATGTTAATTCGTATTTTTTTCTATTACTTTCTAAATAATTCGAAACATCCTTTTTATCCTCTCCAAACTTTTCTGACAGCTCTTTTTGAAATAACTCTGAATTTGATTTAGCAGAAAACTCTGTTCCATCTTCCCAGAAGTAATTACAGATTACATCCTTTTTTAGATAATTGAAGTGATCTCTTGGGTTTTCATTAAAAAGAGAAAACAGTTCGTCTACAAAATGAGGCATAGTAAATAAAGAAGGGCCTGCATCCCATCGAAAGCCGTCTTTTTCAATTACATCTAATTTGCCACCAATCTTTGAAGAAGATTCAAATACATCTACTTCATACCCTTTTTTCCTGAGTCGAAGTGCAGAGGCCAAGCCGGCTATTCCAGATCCTATAACAATAGCCTTTTTCAAATTTCAATCTTAGTTTAAAGCGTCTATTTTTTCTAGTATTTTCTGAGCTTCAGCTAACTTTGCATCACTAGCTGTACGATTACTTTTTGATAATTGGTGTGCCTCTGCTAATAGCTTTTTATATTGCTTATTTAGCTTTTCTTTAGGGTCTGACTTTTTGAATAATCCAAACATATTTTCTTCTTTCAACACTTAAAAATACAACAAGTTCATTACCAAGACCAACCAAAACCAGTTGTTAATACATAATCCGTTTCATTTCCGGCTATGGCTGGTTGATTATCATAATTTAAAGTGATTCCTCCTCTAATGTAAAAGTCATTAATTATAAAGTCGTCATATTTCGCGTCGAACTTTAAATCAGACCTGAAACGGCCTTGTTCCGTTATACTTGGGAAAGCGGTGGCGGAAGCATAAAGAGTTAAATCTCCGATGTCAAACAAATTTAGTTCTATGCCTAAATAAGCTTCCCATGACTCTCTTCCTTCTGTTTCATTAGTAAATCTCTCAACGTTTGATAATGCACCAAGTCCGAGACCAAAATAGGATTTGTTAGTATGAACAAAATATTTACCAAAACCCGCACTAAGACTACTTCTTAAATCTAATGCTTGCTCTGTATTTGATAGAAAATTGGATGCAATACTCACATAATAATCCTTAGGAAGGAAATATCTATAATCCACTCCACCTTCATTTCTTTGAATATTATCTACAGAATCTTGACTTGTGAATAAAGAATTGTAAAATATACTTAATGACCATAAATCAGCAGTATATCCAAGCTTCGTATTGGCGTTAAATTGTTGCTGATCATTTGCCTTTGTTAAGGTATAACCAACATCTAGACTAACATTTAACCTGCTTAAAAAGGTATCATCCAAAGAATTGATATATACGATGTCATCGTGCTTCACCTCTATAGTATCTCCCTGTATTTTCACAATAAGCTCCCCACCTTCTACACCGTTTAAAATAATGATACCCGGACTTTTTGTTTCAATAGAAGCCGTTACCCTCTTTCCTGTTGTTAGTGAGATTAAAAACTTATTCGTGGAGTATATCTCCTTTATACCTGTCCACTCTATTCTGAAGTCTTTATCTGAATAGTCGGTTTCTATGATTAGAACTCCTTTATCCATGCTTTTTATTTCCCCAATCATTTTATCCCCATTGCTTAAAATCAAAGAATCATTTTGAGCAAATAGCGAAAATGATAGAAGAACCAAATGGAATAAAAGCGTTAGATTCTTAATCATCTATTAGTTAATTAGGCATTTATAAGGATGCAGTTCTACCACCATCTACAGGTAGATTTATTCCATTAATATATGCAGCTGAAGGACTTGCTAAAAAAGCAATTGCAGCAGCAATTTCTTCGGCTTTACCAACTCTCTTCAATGGCACTGCATTTTGCATAGATTGTAAAATATCTTCCTCTGCTTGCCCTGTTTTGGAAGCTTTATTGCTAATAATGCTGCTTAAACGATCTGTGGCAGTTGCACCGGGAAGCACATTATTTACAGTTATCCCAGAAGGCCCTAATTCGTTGGCCATGGTTTTTGACCAATTAGCAACGGCACCTCTTACAGTATTAGAAACTCCCAATCCATTTAAAGGAATCTTAACGGAAGTAGAGATAACATTAATAATTCTGCCATAGCCATCTTTTGCCATTCCGTCTTTTACACTTTGCACTAAAAGGTGATTGCAAAGAAGATGCATAGAAAAAGCAGAAGTAAATTCTTCTATTTTGGCATCAGTTATTGGGCCACCAGGAGGGCCCCCAGTATTGTTTACTAGTATGTTAATGGTTTTATTAAAAGAACTTAAAGCATTTTTTAAACTTTCTATATTGCTAAAGTCAGCTACTAAATAGTTATGAGATTGACTCATAGAATGATCTAACTCTTTAATAACCTCTCTTAGTTTAGTTTCATTTCTAGCTAATAAGGTAACAGAAGCCCCCATTTTAGCTAATTCTATAGCTGTAGCCTTTCCTATTCCTGCTGTACTTCCACAAACCAATGCGTTTTTCCCTTCTAGGTTTAAATTCATATCGTATAATTGAAGTGGCGAAGTTAATTATTATTCAATTTTATCTTCTCTGATTATCTTGCTACCTTAGACTTCATATTTAAACTAAAAATAATGGCAATTAGAAGACCTTTTAACTTTCAAAAATGGATTGATGAGCATCGTCATCTGTTAAAGCCCCCTGTTGGTAATAAAGTAGTTTTTGAAGATGCAGAATTAATTGTAATGGTGGTTGGAGGTCCCAATGCCAGAAAAGATTATCATTACAATGAGGGAGAAGAATTCTTTTATCAATTGGAAGGAGAGATTATTGTAAAAATTCAAGAAGATGGAAAAGCTGTAGAAGTGCCTCTAAAAGCAGGAGATGTTTATTTGCATCCATCAAAGGTGCCACACTCACCCATTCGATCAGAAAACTCTATTGGTTTAGTCATTGAGCAAAAAAGAAGAGACGGAGAGAAAGATGGATTACTGTGGTTTTGTGATAACTGCAATAATAAACTGTATGAAGAGTATTTCGTTTTGCATAGTATTGAAAACGATTTTCTGCCTGTATTTAAAAAGTTTTATGGTTCTGAAGAGCTAAGGACATGCAGTAAATGCGGAACAGTAATGGAAGTGGATGAAAGATTTGTATAATACTATTTAAGCATTTACAAATGCGAATAAACGGACACGGGCATCTATTGCCAGAGCCATCTCAAATTCCTAAATTCATGAAAGACAAGAAGCTTTTTTGGATTGATGAGGATAAGAAATTCATGAGACAAGGGAATTGGTCAAGACCCATAACAGATTCAAGTTTTTTCCTTAAGGAGAAATTGGAATGGATGGAAAATAATCGAATCGACCATGCTGTTATGCTTTGTCTGTCACAATTGTATTGCAATGGATGGGAAAAGCAAGATTGTGCAGACGGGATTCAATTTCAGAATGATTTTAATGCTTCTGTACAAGCAGATTATTCAGACAAATTTAGCTGTGGATTTGTTGTTCAGCCCCTATACATGGATCAAGCCTTAAAGGAAATCGAAAGGTGTGTAAATGAGCTAAACTTAAAAATTCTATGCTTGCCTACACATTTTTTGAATTCAGAAGGAGAGTGGCTCTCAGTTGCTGAAGCTGAGGTAGATCCTATTTATGATTTAGCGAATAAGTATGGGTTGGCCGTTCAAATACACCCATATGATGGGGAGAAAATGATCGCTTTAAAAGATCAATATTGGCGATTTCATTTAGTTTGGATGATGGCGCAATGTGCAGATACGCTTCACCTTTTCACATTACGAGATTTACCCAATAAATATCCTAACCTAAGAACCAGTTTTGCTCACGGTGGAATGTTAGGAGTTGCTAACTATGGTAGAAGAATTCAGGGTTTTGATGGTCGGCCTGATATCTTCAAAGGATTAGAAGACCCCAGAAAAACATTAGGGCACAAGAATCTATATTACGATACTTTGGTGCACGATTCTTTCACTTTAGAACTACTTAAGAAAAGGGTTGGGGTTAGTCAAATTATAATGGGTTTAGATGACCCTTATCCTCTTGGTGAAATGGAAGGAGTCGGTACCTCTTATCCTGGACGTGTTGTTGATTATGCTATTGAAATAGGAATTTTAACCGAGCAAGAGGGGAAGGATATTTGGTATAAAAACGTTTTATCTTGGTTGGGAAAACAACCTAAAGATTTCAAGCAGGGATAATTCATTATTATTTTATCTCTCTAGCTTCGTTCATTACCCACTTCCTTTAGGTGAACTAGAGCTTTGGAAGTTAATTCCCAGCATGGGTTACTCTATGGAGAGGTATCAAAATTATTAGGTCAAAATGCTTTTAACAGGCTTTGGTTAGCTGTTAAAGTCTTTACTTAAAAAGCAAAAGCCATAAAAACTTGTAAAACCCCATTTTTTATATCTAAGGCTTCTACTTTCTCATTTGTTATAGGCTCAGTATAATCATCCCCAATCGTATCTAGGCTTAGCATATATCTTGCTCCAATGCCTAAGCCAAAGGGTAGTTCGTATTCAATACCTGCAATAGCAGAATAATCAATTGTTTTAAACTGGTTTTTTATACCTACACTCTTTCCTTCAGATTGTTCTTCTGCACTTAAAAGCATACCAAATTGAGCACCTGCATGAATTCTTAGTTTTTCTCCCATTTTAACTCTAAGTATCAATGGAAAGTCAAGATAATTTAGGTTTATCTCAGAAGAATCTTTTAAATCTGTACCTTTTAAAGAATAAAGTGCTTCTCCTTGAATAGCGACTACTTCTCCTAAGCCTATTCGTAATGTTAAACCTCCATGATAAGAGTATAAAGGATCAACGCCTTTTACATCATCTCCGCTTAGATTTGCAATATTTAATCCTGCTTTTATTCCAAAATGAGGAAGTTGAGCTTTCAACGCACTAATTGAAAATAGGAAGATTAATGAGGTTAAAATGGTGTATTTAAGCTTCATTGAATAATTGGTTTAAGAATGCAATAATAAACTTTTTTGATAATAATATATAAATCAGAGCATTAACTCTCTAACAATATAATCTGACTCAAATAAGTATTCGGCCTTTACTTTTGCGATGTTTTCATCTAGAAAAACGCGATTCTCTACCTTTTTCAGGCGATTGAAAAAATGCTCTACTATAGAAGTAGAAAAAGTTTCTTTAAAAATTGGTAAAGAAATCCCCCATTTCGTTCTTAAAGCAGTTATTAAAAGTTCATGGTAGCGGTTTTCTTCGCTTAGCTCTTCAACTTCAAAATAGGGGAGGTTCGAATTCATATTTTTAATGTAAATAGCATTATTTCTAATGTTCCATTGCCTACTATTTCCATCAAATGAATGGGCAGAAGGCCCTATACCTAAATATGGAGTAGATTTCCAGTAGGAAGAATTATGCTTTGCATACATTTCATTTCTACAATAATTAGAAACCTCATATTGCTCAAACCCATTATCTTTTATAGCATTTTGCAATTGTTTGTACTGAGCTAAAGCTAAATTGTCTTCAAGCTTCTTTACCTTACCTTTTCCGATATCATGAGCTAGCTTAGTGCCATCTTCAACAGTAAGAGAATAAGCAGATAAATGAGAAATATTCAAAGAAAAAAAGGTTTTTAAGTTTTCCTCCCACTTCTTGAAATTAGAGGTTGGACTACCAAAAATTAAATCGATGCTTAGGTTTTCAAAACCATTATCTTGGGCGTTTATAATTGAACTTTTGGCTTCAGAAGCAGAGTGCGCCCTATTCATAAATTGTAGATCTTCTTGATCAAAGGATTGAACCCCAATACTTAACCTATTAATTGGTGTTTTTTTAAGTTCTGCCAAGTAAGCAGGGCTTAAATCATCTGGATTAGCTTCTAAGGTTATTTCAATATCTGAATCAACTTGGTAAAATTTATGTAGCTGATTGAAAATCTCATTGATTTCATTGGCTTTTAATAACGAAGGAGTTCCACCTCCAAAATAGATAGATTCCACCTTTTCATTTAGGTAGTTGCTTCTTAATTCAGCTTCAATTAATATGCTAGAAATTAATTCAGATTTATTTTTCAGCTGGGTAGAAAAGTGAAAATCGCAATAAGAACAAGCCTGTTTACAAAAAGGAATATGAATGTATATTCCTGCCATTTTCAGTTATTTTATTTAATACTATTCTAAATGTTGTTCCTTTATCTAGCTCCGATTGTTTGACAAAAACCTTTCCTGCATGGTAATTTTCAATTATCCTTTTAGTTAAAGATAAACCTAGCCCCCAGCCTCTTTTTTTGGTTGTAAAGCCTGGTTGAAAGACATCTTTTCTTGCTCCTTTTGGAATTCCTTTGCCATTGTCTGTAATATCTATATACACAAATTGAGACTGGTCAATCACATGAATATCAACTTTGCCTTCACCATGAATTGCATCTACAGCATTTTTTATAATATTCTCTAAAACCCATTCCAGTAGAGGTACATTTACACTTGCAATAACAACATTTCCATTTGTTGTGCTATGAGAAAATTCTACTTTTTTTGACAATCTGGTTTTTAAATAAGTAAGGGTATTTGTAATTACTTGATTGATGTCACTTTGTTCTAACTTAGGACTTGAACCGATTTTGGAAAACCTTTCTGTAACTGTTTCTAATCTGCCCAAATCTTTAGAAATTTCTTTTATAGTTTTTTCATCAATATTCTTAGTTTTTAATACTTCTATCCATGCCAATAGAGAAGAAAGTGGAGTCCCTAATTGATGAGCTGTTTCTTTGGCCATACCTACCCAAACCTGATTTTGTTCTGCATTTCTAGCCGTGCTAAATAGGTAATATGCAATCAACAAGAATAAGCCGATTACGCCTAGTTGAACAAATGGGTATAGTTTTAATTGGGCTAGTAAAGGGGAATCATCATAATAAATTATTCTTTTACCACTATCTCCAATATTTATTTCAATAGGGGTATTAGTTTCGCTCATATCTGCTTTCATTTTTTGCAGATATACAGAGTCCTGAACCTTATTTGAGTCAATATTTCCGAAGGCTATTAAATCGCCATTAGCTCTTGTGTACAAAACAGGTGCTGAAGCTGTGTTACGAACTATATCATTATTGAATTCCTCAATTTGTTCATCTAAAACGGACTTTAATTCAGAAAAAATGATAGACTGTTTATAATAGAGCAGATTTTTTTGATTTTCATAGTAATATATTTCTACAGCATCATTTTGCAATTTCATTTTCTCTAATTCCTCTCTAAGGTATAAAGAGTCATTGCTCAATTGCGTTGAAAGATTCGCAGATGTAATGATGTTATCATTATCATCAGTTAGAATCATAGGAATAGTTGTGTTGCTAAAAAGAATTTTCGTGTAGAAAGCAGGGTCTTCATCTATTGGGGCAAGAGCCACTCTGCGGTTAGCCTCTGCCCAAATTTCTACCCTTTTTCTTTCTTCATTGGATATTTTTTCAAAGAGGTCTTGTGTAAAATTTACTAAAGCTGCTTTTTTTTGGATAGCACCCGCCCAAGACCTTATCTTCTCTTTCTCTTCCTCCGCTATTTGGCTAACTAAGATATTGGTATACCAAAGCGAAACAAAAACGATGATTGCTGCGGCTATTGCCAGCACAAATTTCCACCTCTGTTTTTTTGAATATATGTTCAAAATTCCTCCCTAATTTCTTCTAAGACGCTTATTATTGAATGATGGTTGCTAAAGCTAAAACATGTTATTGAGGAGGGCTTACATACTCTTCCTCATTGGGTTTAGCAATTTTATCAATAAATTTCCCAACTTTCCCCTTTTTATTGCTTTTCTTGTCTTCAGGGTTAGGTTTTGTTTCTTTTTTCGGACTTTTTTTCTCTTTTTCTTCCCATTCTATGACAAATGGAGAAGCTTTATCCTTACTTTCTATTCCCTTATAATTCAGGGTAGTGTCTTTCTTAAACATCCCGAATTCTTTGTTTAGAATGCTTCTAATCTCCTGCTTCTCATCTTTAATTTCTTCATTCCAATATTTTTTTAAACCTTGTTTGTCGTATTTAATCTCTGGGGAGGAAATATCTCCTTTCATTTTAATAAATAATCTACTTCTGCCTAATCCATCATCTTCAATGTAGCCCATATCTTCGTTAGGGTTCTTTTTTATTTTCTTCTTTAAAATTTCACTTAAGAACATTGTAAAGCTATAATCAACTTGGTTATTAAAGCTATGTGTTCCTTCCATAATAATATCTAAGGCAGTATTTTTTATTCCAAACTTTGGTATATAGATTAACTCATCTTTGATTAAAATTTGATTCTTAAGCGTATCAAACTTTATGTCTTTTAATTCTTCTAATTCTACAAACTTTGATAAACGGTAAATTGGTTCAAAACCTCTTAGCCTTCCATTTACAATTTCTAGATCTGAATGGGCAACAATAGATTTGGGAATGACATTATTATCCTCATCAAATTCTGTATAAAAGTCTAATTCTAATGAAGCATTTCCCGAGATATTTTTGTCGGTTAAGGTAGTTTGTCCAAAATTATTATACTCTTTAAATAATAAACTTATATCAAGTTTTTCTCCTATCAATTTTGAAGAAAGAGACTTTTTAGCATTACTGAATTGATAATTTAAATCTCCTCGAATATTTCCGTTAAAAGCGTTTAAATGGGCATCTTTTAAAAACAAATCACCCTCTCTGATTAGTAATTGACTACTTACATTTCGTGCAGTCGCATTTTTGAATTCAACTTGATCTGCTTTAACATCTAAAAATATTTTTGGACTCCATTTGCTTTCTTCTTCTGAATGGATAGGCCAATTAAGCCAATTTTCAATAATTAAGGAGGTAGAGCTTACTTTGCCGTTTATTATACTGTTTTCTCCTGTATCAAGCAGGGAATAGAAATTAGAGATGTCTAATTGTGCCAAAATCTTTTGCTTTTGGATAATTCCATTGATGGAATCTAAAGTTAAATTATTGGATTGGCAATTTAAGTGTAAGTATGTTTCTTCAATTATATAAGTGCTATCATATTTAATGTTTAATTCGGCTACTTCTAAAGAAACATTCTGCTTATACTTTTTCCAAGTAGAATAGGAATAGGTATCAATTTCATTTATTTCACCTTTGAGATTGGCTGTGCCATTTACTTTGCCACTTAAAGACCAGTTTTTATCTAGTTTAAAAACTGGCGCAAGTTTTTCTATTTCTGTAGAAAAGTTCAATCGGCCTTTGTAAATGGGGTTAGAAAATTCTGATACTTTGCCACTACCTTTAATATTCAAGTCAAAATAGCTAGCTTCAATAGTATCCACAAATAGGATGAAGCTATTGGATGAGTTTTCTAATTTCCCACTAGCAGTTGTAATTTTTATTAAGCTACTATCTTTTCCCCAGCTCCCATTATTTAAGGTATAGCTTATATCTATTTCAGGAATGCTCGTTTTGGACCACTCTCCCGCTATTTTACCTTTAAAATCAAATTTCCCTTTTGCATCATTTTCAGAAATAGTTTTAAAATAATCCTCTTTTAGAAAAGGCTTTAGTTCAGATGGTTCAACGTCATTTAAGATAAAGTTTAGGTTAAAATTTGCAGCATTTTTGAAATTGATGCTACCATCTAAATCTGTATAAAAGCCGGCAATTTTAGTTTCTGTTTTAGAAAAGGAAAGTATTTTGTTTTCATTGTCCCAATTTCCATGGATATCCAGATTTGTATTATCTAAAAAACTATAGCTATCATCTGCTACAGTTATATTTAAGTTTGAAATATTCCCATTCAAAGAGAAGGAGACAAAGTCTTCTTTCTTCTTTACTTTGAGACGGAGATCAATTATAGAAAAAGAATGCTGACCTGCATGAGTTTTTAGACTAAAATGGACTTTTTCAGACTTTAAATTTCTGATATCTATGTTAAAAGGATTATCTGAGATGGAATCTTGTTTCAATAAAAGATAATTCTGATAGTCACGTTCATTTATAATCGAAACATTTCCATCATAAATCTCTATACCAGATAAATTATACCTGCCATAATAAATATCGATTATACTAAACTTTGCGGATAATTTCTTAAGACTTAATAGAGTGTCCTCCTTGCTAAAGATTCTTAGCTCATTAAATTCTAAGCTAACATTTGGAAAATTATTAAGGATTGAAAAATCTACTGATTTAACATCTACTGTTTTAACTAGCTGTTTGTTAATAGAAGCAAGAATGTCTTTTTTAATCTCTTCTTGATTAAATCGAACATAGATGAAAAGAATAGTAAATAAACCAAAGAGAACAATGGCTATAACAAGAAGTATATTCTTTAATAGTTTCATTGTTTTAAAAACGGCTTCAAGCTATTTCAATTGTTTAAGACCTGCTGCTCTATGTAAAAGTCCAACCTCTTTTTCCGTTAGTTTTCTAAATCTGCCTCTTGGTAAATCTTTTTTTGTTAATCCTGCGAAAGAGATTCTGTCCAATTTTACAACCGTATATCCCAGAGCTTCCATCAATCGTCTAATGATTCTGTTTTTTCCAGAGTGAAGCTCAATATTTATCTGCTTTTTATCTTCTCCATCTTTAAAATAAAAAACCTTGTCAACGGAAGAAACTCCGTCTTCTAAAGTAACGCCTTCAACTAATTTATTCATGTCTGCCTTAGTTACTTTTTTATCTAAACCTACGTGATAAAGCTTAGTAACATTGCTACTTGGATGTGTTAAGCCTTTGGTAAGAAAACCATCATTAGTAAAAAGTAGTAATCCGGAGGTAGCTCTATCTAGTCTTCCCACAGGATATATTCTTTCTTTACAAGCTCTAGCTACTAGTTCCATAACAGTTCTCCTGTTTTGTGGATCATCTACAGTAGTTATGTATCCTTTTGGTTTATTCAACAGAATATATTGCTTATTCTCTCCTTGGATTAGCTCTCCGCCATAATGCACAACATCTGTAGGAGTAATTTTAATACCTAATTCGGTAACCACTTCATTATTCACTTTTACAGAGCCCGATTCAATAAGCACATCTGCTTCTCTTCTGCTACAAATACCCGCATTGGCTAAATATCTATTCAATCGAATAGTTCCATCATCAGAAGTTGGTTTATTTTGAACTTTATTTTTTTGCTTGTAAAATGGTTTTTTAGCTGTAGAAGGTTTTGAACTTTTTCTTTTGCTATCTGAAGGTCTAGGCTTCTTTTGCATCTTGGTGTTTATTAATTCTATGCAAACTTAATCATAATGTTGAGGCATAAATATGCATAGCATTGTAACAAATGATTAACTTGTTCGTCCTACTGATGTAAAGATGCAATTTAATGACCGTAAAGGAGTATAATTCTACTGTGGATCAGTTTTCTGACGGTGTTTTCCGATTTATATGGAAAAATATCAGAGATTCTGAGAAAGCGAAAGATATCGTGCAAGATGCCTTTATAAAACTATGGGAAAATGCGGATAAAATTGCTAGTGATAAAGCGAAGTCTTATTTGTTTACCACCGCTTATAGAAGAATGATAGATATTATTAGAAGAGAAAAGAAACAAGGGAATTGGGATGAAGTAAAAGCACTTGAGTATTCACATAACCAAAATTACTCCGGAATTAGTGAAGTATTAGAAGAGGCCTTGAATAAGCTAAGTGAAATACAGAGATCTGTAATCATGTTACGCGACTATGAAGGCTATAATTACAATGAAATTGGAGAAATAACAGGGTTAAAAGAATCGCAAGTGAAAGTTTATATTTTTAGAGCTAGAAAGCTTTTGAAAGATTATTTAGTTAGTGTAGATAATGTGATATAATGGGGAAGATAGGAAGACATAATTACGAAGCTTATTTCTTAGACTATATAGAGGGAACTTTGTCTGAGGCTGAAAGAATGGAAATGCAAAAATTCTTGATTGCTAATCCAGACTTAAAGGAAGAATTAGACACCTTTGAAATGGTAGAGTTAAGTTCTGAAGCAAGCTCGCCCATTTATTTTGGCAAGGAAGATTTAAAAAGGGAGGCCAATACCGCTTTATTAGAAAGCGATTATTTAATGATTGCTGAGGTTGAGGGAGTTAATACAAAAGAAGAAAAGCAAAGACTTTCTGAAATCATAAAAGAAGATCAGTCAAAACTTTCTGATTTAGCTATTTACCATAAAACCAAATTAAAAGATTCAAATGCAATAGTTTTTCAAGAAAAGGAAGCCTTAAAAAGAAAATCTGTTATTTATTTAAACTTTAAAAAAGTTATTTCTTATTCTAGTGCTGCTGCAGCAATAATTTTTGGATTTATTTATTTCAATCAAATAGAGAATAGATATACTCCAATCAATAATAGCAATTCAATTGCATGGAATATTGAAGAAACAGTGAGTGAGCCAAGCTCTTTATTTGCTGTTTCGCAAGAAGTAGAAACTTCCATAGAAAGTAAAATAATTGAAGAATCAGAAAAAGCGGAAAGTTCTGAAAAAAGGCAAATAGAAAAAATAGAACCATTGCAGTCTTCAAAATTTGCTGCTTTAGCTTCTGGAGATTATGAATTGAAGCCAAAAAATCAAGACCTAATTGTAAATAATCCTATTGATTTAGAAACTAAAGAAAGGGTATTTGCAGAAGAAAATAAGAAAGTGGACTATATCCCTATTGATCAATATGCAAAGAATCAAATCCAAGATAAATTACTAAAAGGAAAAAGCCTTTCAGAAAATTTAAATGAAGGATTAGCAGCTTTAAGCGATGATAAAGTTAGCTTTGACATCAAAACATCTGATGCAAATAGAATTCAAAAATTTGCCTTAAACATTGGGAAATTCAGCTTTTCTAGAACTAATTAAATTTTTGCTGTAACTTTTGAAGTAGTAGTTCGTCACACTATAAATCAATCACAATGAAAAATATATTAAACGCATTCTTGCTTATAGGTTTATTAAGTTCTGCAGCTTATGGTCAAGGCGTACAAGTAGAAAAAGCAGACACTAATTACAATGCTAAAAAATCTAAAACTACTATTACCATAGAAAATGGCAATGTGAGTGTTGAAGATGAAGATGGAGAGGATACTACAAGAATTACTTGGGGAAACAAGAGAATTATTATAGTAGACAATGATGAAACCGATACCATAGAAATTAAAAAAGAAGTAAAACAAAGATTTAATCACTTTGCAGGTATTGATTTAGGAGTTAATGGCTTTTTGTCTGATAAACAGAGTTTTGATTTGCAGAAAGATGCTCAGTTTATGGATTTAGACTATTCAAAATCTTTTACTGTTAGTTTAAATTTCTTTGAAGAGTATATCCCAATATTTAAAGAGAAGTTTGGAATAAGTACAGGTCTTGGTTTTGAGTTTACTAAGTATTCTTTGTCTAGAGATGTTAGCTTATTTACCAATAGTGATACCACTTTCGGTTTTACCGATTCCACAAAGTCTATTCAAAAGAATATTTTTAAAACAGAGATGATCAATTGGCCTATCATGCTAGAAACCAATCTGGGTAAAGATGCAAAGCATTCATTTCACTTAGCTGCAGGTGGGATGCTCAGCTATAGGTTAGGAGCAAAAACTAAACAATTATATAGTCAAGATGGTAAAGATTTTAAGTCGAAAGATAGAGCAGATTTTAATACAAATCCCTTCATGTTTAGCTTGGTGGCAAGAGTTGGATACGGCAACTTTACCATCTTTGCAAACTACAGTCTAACTCCTCTATTTGAAGACAATCATGGTCCTGAAATTTATCCCTTTTCGATTGGGATTTCCCTCGCATCTTTTTAGTTAAACTACTTAAATCAGGATCTAGTCCCGCTATTAGCGGGACTTTTTTTGTTTAATTAATTTTGAATTTTAAGAATAGAATTATGGCAGGACATAGTAAATGGGCAAATATTAAGCGAAGAAAGGGAGCACAAGATGCTAAAAGAGCTAAAGTGTTTACTAGAATTCTTAAAGAAATAGCTATAGCAGTAAAGGAAGGGAGTAACCCAGATCCGGATGCTAACCCTAGGCTGAGGCTAGCTATTGCTAATGCCAAAGGAGTTAATATGCCTAAAGACAATATTAATCGGGCTATAAAAAAGGCTTCCGATAAAGATAGTGAGAGTTATCAAGAGGTTAGTTATGAGGGGTACGGGCCTGCAGGAATAGCATTATTTGTAGAAGCAACAACGGATAATATCAATAGAACAGTTTCTAATGTTAGAGCAATTTTTTCTAAATATGGCGGTAGTTTAGGAACCAATGGATCTTTAGAATTTATCTTTGATCGAAAGGGAGTTTTTACAATCACAAAAGAACAATTAGGAGATAGAGATAAAGAGGAGTTTGAAATGGAGTTGATAGAAGGGGGAGCGGAAGAAGTAGAAAAAGAAGAAGATGTTTGGATAATTTACACCTCTTTTGAAGACTTTGGTAATTTGCAGAAAAAGTTGGAAGAGTTAGGAGTTGAAGCTGAAAGTCAAGAATTGCAGAGAATACCAAAAACAACACAAGAAGTAGATTTTGAAGAAGGCAAAAAAGTGCTAAATATTATTGAAAAAATGGAAGAAGATGAGGATGTTAACCAGGTATTTCACAATATGGAAATAACCGAAGAATTAGAAAATGAGATGAACTAGTTATTCTAATTGGTAGATTTCTGTAATTCCTTTAAGAACATGGTTGAAGTCTATTTTAAGGTCAATTAATTTCCCGCTCGCCACATCAAAAACCCACCCATGAACACTAAGTCCTCTTGCTTTAACAGCCAATTGTACTTCAGCGGTTTTTAAAACGTTTACGCATTGCTCTTGCACATTTAATTCTACCAAACGGTTGTACTTATCCATATCGTTTTCCATGGTATTAAGCTCTTCTTTATGAATTCTATAAACGTCTCTAATATTTCTAAGCCAGGGGTTTAATAATCCTAAATCATCGGCTGCCAATGCGGCTTTTACTCCTCCGCAATTGTAATGTCCGCAAACAATAATGTGGTTCACCTTAAGGTGAGCAACTGCATAATTGATTACAGACATGGCACTTAAATCTAAATTAGAAACCATATTGGCAATATTTCTATGAACGAAAACCTCGCCCGGACTTGCACCCATAATATCTTCGGCAGAAACTCTACTATCCGAACACCCTATGTACAGTATGTCCGGATTTTGGCCCTTAGCAAGCGAGTCAAAATAAGCAGTATCCACTGCTAGTTTCTCTTCGATCCATTTTTGATTATTGCTAAATATTTTAGATATGTCCAAGACTTAGATTTTTAATATTCACTAAAGATAAATAAAGTTTTTGGGGCTTAGTCTAGCTTTTCCTTCATACGAGCAGCAATTGCTTTCTCATAGGAGTTTTTAGATTCTGAAAAAGCATTAATAATATTTGCTTGCTCTTCCTTACTTCTATCTTGACTGAGTTTTTCGGCAAACTCAATGCTCCTTACTTCTATTTTAATTCCAGTAACAGCTTTCATAACTTGATTCATATAATCCTCTGAAAGTTTTTCCCATTTTTCTCTATAGTCTTGATCAAATAAATCAATCATACTTTTCATAATATCTACCAACTCTTCTTTCTTTTCTAATAGAGAAATCTTTCCCCTTAATTGTGCTATTTGATAGTTCCAAGTGGGCACACTATCCTTTTTTGTGTAGTGTTTCGGAGAAATAAAGGCATGAGGACCTTGAAATAATACCATGACTTCACAGCCATTTAAATTATTTAATTGTGGATTAAACTTAGCTAAATGACTAACTAAAAATAGTTGCTCATTTCTTTCCTCAATGAGAAAAGGAATAGCTGTAGACTCTATTCTATTGGAAGAATTAGAGATTAATTGTCCAAAAGGGTTAGATTGAATAAAGGCAATTAAATCTTCCCTTTTTAAGGATTTGTATTGTTTTGGAATATACATCTTTTGCTTAGCTAACTTAATTCATATTTTTACTTCCCAAAGTAAAATAGATGGAAAAGAAATTTAAGGATTTAGAAAATAAGATTGAAGAAGCTAAGTTAGGCGGTGGTGAGAAAAGAATTGAAGCGCAGCACAGCAAGAACAAACTTACCGCAAGAGAGAGAATACATTTTTTAATGGACGAGGGTTCTTTCGAAGAAATTGGGATGTTAGTTACCCATAGGAGTAGCAATTTCGGTTTAGATAAAAACAAGCCTTTAGGGGATGGAGTAGTTACTGGGTATGGAAATGTGAATGGCAGATTAACCTATGTTTTTGCCCAAGATTTTACAGTTATGGGCGGTTCATTGGCCGAAGCTCATGCAGAGAAGATAGTAAAGGTGATGGATTTAGCTATGAAGAACGGAGCACCGGTGATTGGCTTAAACGATTCAGGAGGAGCAAGAATTCAAGAGGGAGTTGTTTCCTTAGGTGGATATGCAGATATTTTTTATAGAAATACTTTGGCAAGTGGAGTAATACCTCAGTTTTCTGCAATTATGGGTCCTTGTGCAGGTGGAGCGGTTTATTCTCCAGCTTTAACTGATTTTATTATGATGGTTGAGAATACCTCTTACATGTTTGTTACAGGACCTAATGTAGTGAAGACTGTTACGCATGAAGAAGTTAGTTCGGAAGATTTAGGAGGAGCTTCTACCCACTCAACAAAGTCAGGAGTAACCCACTTTACCTATAAAAATGAGGTAGAATGTATTCATGGAATCAAGAAACTTCTTTCTTATGTACCTCAAAATTGTGAGGAGGATGCCCCATCGTTGGATTATCAAACTCAAAATGAAAGTAGACCTAAGTTAAATGAAATTATCCCTGAAAATCCTAATCAACCTTATGATATTAGAGAGGTAATCTCTACAACCGTAGATGAGGATACTTTTTATGAAGTGCATAAAGATTTTGCTGAAAATATAGTTGTCGGCTTTGCTAGAATAGCAGGTCGTTCTGTGGGTATAGTGGCCAATCAGCCAGCTTTTTTAGCAGGAGTTTTAGATATAAATAGTTCAACAAAAGGAGCCCGATTTGTTAGGTTTTGTGATTGCTTTAATATTCCATTATTAGTTTTTGAAGATGTACCTGGTTTCTTGCCTGGTACGGACCAAGAGTGGAATGCAATTATAACCAATGGAGCAAAATTACTTTATGCATTTAGTGAGGCAACAGTTCCTAGAATAACTGTAATTACAAGAAAAGCATATGGTGGAGCTTATGATGTGATGAATTCAAAACATATTGGCGCTGACATGAATTTTGCTTGGCCTACCGCTGAAATTGCAGTAATGGGCGCAAAAGGTGCAGCTGAAATTATTTTCAAAAATGAAATAAAATCTGCTACTAATCCCGAAGAAAAGTTAAAGGAGAAAGAAGCAGAGTATGCAGAAATGTTTGCGAATCCATATAATGCAGCTGCAAGAGGTTATGTAGATGAGGTAATTAGACCTGACCAAACTAGAGAAAAGCTGATTAAAGCGTTTAAAATGCTAGAAAATAAGGTAGATAGCTTGCCAAAAAAGAAACATGGGAATATCCCTTTGTAAAATCAGAGGGTTTCTATTTCTTTATGCATTCTATCCAAAAGGTCTTTCCATAAATAGGATTCTTTAGCAACTCTTCTACTTTGGGTTCTTAATTTATTCCAAAGTATTTTATTGTTAAGCAATTGCAAGCAGTTTTTTGCGAAATCATTGGCTTCATCGGCAATTAAAACCTCTTCTTGATGGCGGATTTTAATTCCTTCTGCGCCAACGGAACTAGAAACCATTGGTGTTCCTCTAAACATTCCATCCAATACCTTTACTTTCATTCCACTTCCAAAGCGCAATGGAACTATGAAAACTCTTGTCTTTTTTAAATAGGTATCAATTTCTTTAACGAAACCTGTTAAAACGATTGATTTATCTTTTGCAGCTTCTTGCTTTATTCTGTCATCTACATTACCTCCCAAAACATAAAGCTTTATGTCGTTCTCTTCTTTTTTTATACTTGGGTAGACATCTTGAATAAACCAAAGAAGACCATCTACATTGGGCTCCCAATCCATGGTGCCCATAAAGGTGATTGCTTTCTCAGTTTCCTCAAATAGAATATCTTCCAATTCAAGTAAATCGTCATTTCCTAGGTGATAGGTATCTCTGCAATGGCTTAATTCAAAATTAAATTTTTTATAAATCTTTTGATCGGAAGGCGTAGCAAAAACTAGCTGGGATTGCTTTACCATTTTCTTTTCGGCATTTAACACCCGTTTAGCTTCGTGGCTTAACAATAACTTTTTAATAGGGTTAGTTTCTATTTCTGCCATTCGTTGCCACAACATAAATTCGGCATTGTGGGTATGTAAAATAACTTTTCCTTTAAAATCTGCAGGAACATATTGATACATTTCATAATGATCAATCAGTAAGATCTGATAATTCTTAGCTAAGGATTTAATCTTTTGTTGAAAGGATGGAGAATAATTTCTATAAAAATTAATGGTAGAATGAAGTAAAAGTCCTTTTAAGATGGTTATATAGCTTCTAGGGATAGCTAAATATTCTGAGTAATAGTCAGTTAGACGCAATTTAGACTGTATTGTTTCTTCAGATTTTTTGTCTTCACTTTTTAAAAGACAGGCTAGTCCTACTTCATATCTTTTACTTAGAAATTCTAGTAGTTTCCAACTTTTAATTACTCCACCACTATTGGGGGGGTAAGGCAGTTGATGTGTAATGAAAAGGATTTTTTTCGTCTCCATAAATTCAGGCGCGAAGGTAGGGAAAAGCCTAAATTTTAAAGCTATTTAAATAAGTGTTTGTATCGAATTATTAAGCTTTATTAAGAATCCATTTTAATCTTTCCTTTTAGTTTTTTGTTACTTTGTTGCAAACTAAAATAATGAACATGAAAAAAATAATAGTATTAGGAGTTATTGCGTTAATTTCCGTTGGCCTTTATTCATTTAATAGCATTGACTCTCAAGGAGAAGGCGAGAAATATCCGACTCTACAAATTGGATCAGAAGCTCCTCTTCAAAGTTATTTTATGAATACTAGTTCTGGTGACTCTTACTCTTTAAATACTTTAGCTAAATCAAATGGTTTACTGCTAGTATTTTCTTGTAACACATGTCCTTTTGTTGTGGCTTGGGAAGATAGATATCCAGAATTAGCGAAATTAACTGAGCAATCAGAAGTTGGCTTTGCCTTAATAAATTCTAACGAGGCCAAGAGGGATGGGGAAGACTCTATGAGCGAAATGGTCAAGCATGCAAAAGAGAAGGGTTATGCTAACATTCTCTATTTAGTAGATAAAGATTCTCAATTAGCTAATGCAATGGGAGCAAAAACAACCCCTCATGTATTCTTATTTAATAATAATATGGAGCTTGTATACGAAGGAGCCATAGATGATAACCATAAAGACGCTAAGAAGGTTAAAGAGGCTTATTTAAATGATGCCATTGCCAATCTAGTTAATGGACAAGAGATAAACCCTAATAAAACCAAAGCAATTGGTTGCAGTATTAAAAGAGTTAAACAATAAATAAAAAAGGGGCATCGGCCCCTTTTTTTTACTTCGCATTGCCAAAGGTATACTGTATACCTAAGCTAAAAACTTCTTTAAGTTGTGTTCTAGGACCAATAATTTGATTTCCTTCTTCATCTAATTTTGGATTCCCTTTACCATCTCGTTCTAGTATATCTATATCGTGATCATAAATTACGTTAGCAGTGATGTTTGCACTAAGAAAATCATTGATTTTCATAGCCAATATGCCTTCTAAGAAAACATCGATATGATCTGGATTATCTAAATAATTAGAGAATAACTCTAATCTACTTGAGAATGTCACATTCTCCATAAGGTTTTGAGTCCAAAGAATATTTACAGAACCACCAAACTCAGCTCTTAGGTTCTCTCCGTCTTTGGTTTTGTTCCCCATCGCATCAAACACAGCTTTCTCCACTCCAAATGCACCGGCATCAGCCAATTGCTGATTATTTACAAAAGTAAATTTGCTTGTTAGAGGAGAGATGTAGATAGACAGATTCTCATTTTTTTTGTAATCAAAACCTATAGAAGCCATTATGTATCCAGGAGCCATAAACTCAGAGATAACCGTTGAATCATCTGGCAAATTGTAACCTTCAGCAAATTGAGATTTGAAGTTCAATAAAGCAGAGAAAAACCAATGCTTACTTCCAAATGCTTCTCTACCATATTTAGATAATAAATCTATTCTATCGTCTGTTTTTTGGAAATCCTGACCTCCTTGACTAACTAAACCATAGGCAAGATCTAATCTATTCTCCCAAATATGCTTGTCTTTTTTATAATTCGCATTGATATTTAAAAGTGAATTCATGGCCACTGAATTTTGACCACCCGCAGCCCAATTATTCAAATAAACTTGAGTAAAGTTTAAACTGGTTAAACCTTTAAATTTCCAATGCGAGGTGTCTGCCTCTTGTGCGCTAGCAATAAATGTTGTGCTAATTAATAGTATAAATAATAGTCTCTTCATTTCCGATATTTAGCTGTTATGTACATGAACATCCATTTGTGGGAATGGAATATTAATACCTTTTTCATTGAATGCATTGTATACTTTTTCCATGGTTTCCATATACACTGGCCAATAATTAGCTGCATCTACCCATACTCTAGTTGCTAGGTTTACAGAGCTATCTGCTAATGCACTAACTTGAATAAAAATTGCAGGATCTTTGTGAATTCTTTCATCCGCATTTAAAATATCCTGTAAAATCTCTCTAGCTTTTTGAACGCTATCTCCATAGCCAATACCAAAAGTCCAATCCACTCTTCTTTTAGGTTCTGTAGAATAGTTAATTAAAGACCCTGTTGCAAGTGGACCATTTGGAATGATAATAGTCTTATTATCAGGAGTTTTTAAGAAAGTATTAAATATTTCAATCGCACTTATTGATCCACTATAACCTTGAGCTTCAATAAAATCTCCAACTTTAAAAGGTTTAAGGATTAAAATAATAACTCCGCCTGCAAAATTTTGTAAAGTGCCTGAAAGAGCCATACCAACGGCTAAACCAGCTGCACCTAATATAGCAATGAATGATGTCATTTCTATTCCAATCATTCCAAGCACGGATATTCCTAAAAAGATTTTCAGTAGTGCACCAATCATACTAATTAAGAATGGTTTAAGAGAATCATCAATTTCTCTTTTATCAAAAACCTTTCTAATTCCACCCATAATTCTTTTAATCACCCAAAGGCCAATTAAGAGAGTTAGAATACCACCGATTAGTTTTGGACCATAGTCCATAATAAATTCTAATGCTAAATCTGAATACTTGTTTAGCTCATTTACATTTAATTCTTCCATTGGTTAATTTTTGTTAAATAATTGACGCACAAAAATATATCTTTCAATTAAGAAAACAATTATTTAGTTTTTAAACTTATATTATTTTCGTTTTATGAATAGACTCTTCTTCGTTTTAGTGGCTTCTTTAATTATCTTATTAATCGATTGGTATGCATTCCAATCCATTAAATCACTATTCACTTCTTCTTCTCAAAATGCATATAGAATAGCCAAATACATTTACATTTCTCTTTCTGTTTTGGTAGTTATTTCTATCCTAGTTTACAATTTTGGGAACCCTGATGGTATAGCCAAGCACGCAAGAACCTTTTTAATGACTTTCATCTTCATCAATGTATTGGGAAAGGTAGTTTTAGCTCTATTTACTTTTATAGACGATATTCAAAGAGGAGTTAGATGGGCAATCATGAAATTATCAAATCCTGAACCAGCTCAGGATATTGAAAATGGGATTACTCGATCTAAATTTATAGCAACTTCTGGGATTATCATGGCTGCTGCACCAATTTTAAGTTTGAGTTGGGGCATAGTAAGTGGAGCCCATGATTATAGAATTAGAAAAGTTAAGGTTCCTATTAAGAACTTACCTAAGGCTTTTGAAGGCTTAAAAATTGCCCAACTCAGCGATATCCATTCTGGAAGTTTTTGGAATAAGATTGCTGTTAAAGGAGGCGTGGAGATGCTCTTAAATGAAAAGCCGGACATGGTGTTTTTTACTGGAGATTTAGTGAACAATAGAGCAACAGAGATGGGAGAATGGGGCGATGTTTTCAGAAAAGTTAATGCTCCCCTTGGAGTGTATTCTGTGCTTGGAAATCATGATTATGGAGATTATGTAAGCTGGAATAGCGATGTAGAAAAAAGAAAAAACCTTGCAGACCTTAAGACTATTCAAAAGAATATGGGTTGGCAGTTATTAGTGAATGAGCATAAAGTTTTAGAGATAGATGGGGAGAAGCTAAATGTAGTGGGAGTAGAAAATTGGGGATTTAAAGCACGTTTTCCCAAATATGGAAAACTAGATAGGGCTTTGGAAGGGTTAAACCCAGATCATCCAACCATTTTACTTTCTCACGATCCTAGTCATTGGCAAGCGCAGGTAGTAGGTCAAAATGATTTTATTGATTTAACCCTATCTGGTCATACCCATGGAATGCAGTTTGGTATTGAAATACCTGGCTTTAAATGGAGCCCTGTGCAGTATATGTACGACGAGTGGGCTGGATTATATCGCATTAACAACCAAAACCTTTATGTTAATCGCGGGTTTGGTTATATAGGCTATCCCGGAAGATTTGGGATATTACCTGAAATAACTATTTTGAATCTTGAAAGTGCTTAAAATGAACAGAGTCTCATACATTATAATAGCTGTAGTGGTATCTATTGCTGTCCAATCTTGTACCTACGATAATGAGGAAGATCTTTTGATAGATAATGGAGGTTTAGTTTTATTGCCAGATACAGTAAGTTTTTCTTTAGATGTACAACCACTTTTAGCTGCTAATTGTAACCAAAGTGGATGCCATGCAGCAGGTACTGGACCTAGTAGAGGAGATTTAACAACCTACGCTGGAGTGAAGTCTAAAGTGGATAATTTCTCCTTTGAAAGAGAAGTTATTATCAATAGAACTATGCCGCAAAACGCAAGGCTTAGAGAAAGTGAAATACAACTATTACAAAAATGGTTGGACCAAGGAGCTCTTAATAATTAGATATGCGAAAAATCAGTCTACTTTTCTTATTGCTATTTAGTTTTTCTGTTTTTTCTCAATCAGAAAAAGAATTTGCAGAAGAAACCTTTAAAGAAACAAGAATTGTCAATGGACAATCTGTAATCACCAATCAAAAAGGGCAGTTAAAGTTTATTATCTCTCACCGTTTTGGAAATATTAGCGATGGGATTGATGAGTTTTTTGGACTAGACCAAGCAACCATTCGTTTTGGATTAGATTATGGAGTTACCAATTGGTTAACTGTTGGAATTGGAAGAAGTTCTTTTGAAAAAACAGTAGACGGATTTGCAAAAGCTGCTATACTCAGACAAACCAAAGACAATAAAACGCCAATAAGTATAACTGCATTAACCTCTATAGCAGCAAGAACTATAGATGATTCAAATCCGGAGCTAGAAAATAAATTAAGCTCAGACCTTTTCTATACCTATCAGTTGATGTTTGCTAGAAAATTTTCTGATAGAGTTTCCTTGCAATTAATGCCTACCATGGTGCATAGGAACTTAGTAGCTACAAGCGATGAAAGTAACGATGTGTTTAGCATGGGAGCAGCAAGTAGGTATCAACTTTCTAAAATAGTATCCTTTCAAATAGAATACTATTATGTACTTCCAGATCAATTGGACGAGCGTTATAAAAACTCTCTTTCCTTGGGTTTCGATATTAAAACAAAAAACCATGTATTTCAATTGCATGTATCCAATTCTCAAGGAATGATTGAAAAATTTTTTATTGGAGAAACTACTGGAAGTTGGGAGGATGGAGACATATTCCTTGGATTTAACATCAGCAGAGATTTTCAGTTGACAGGAAGAAAGTATAAATAAGCATGAAGGTTCACAAGTTATATTTGATTGCGACACTACTCTTTGTTTACGGAGCATCCATGCTTTCTTTTAATGTAAATGAAAAGAGCATCAGCGAAGCTTTTGTTGGAGACGTATTGATAAGTCTTGGGGAGGAGTCTCCAAAACATGCTAGACCAAATGCTTCTGAAGAACTAATTAAGCAAGGTTTTGAATTGGTGCACCTAGGAAGAACAACCGGGCCCAATGGCAAGCAATCTAAATACATAAGCAAGTATTATGTATGCACCAGCTGCCATAATACCAGCATAGAAGACCCAGATTTAAGTAAAGCAGATCCAGAGGCTAGATTGGACTATGTGGACGAAAACAGCATGAAATTTTTACCTGGAAGCCCGCTTTATGGCATAGCCAATAGAGAATCATGGTACAATGGCGATTACTATAAGAAGTATGGCGATTTGGTGGATAAAGCAAGAAATAGCCTAGCAGAATCTACGCAGCTTTGTGCTAAAGTATGCTCCTCTGGCAGGTATTTAGAAGATTGGGAGTTAGAAGCAATTTTGGCGTATTACTGGAGTACTCAACTAAAAGTATCTGATCTTGGTTTAAGTGAAGTAGAACTGGGAAAGATAGTAGGCGGAGACCTAGAAAATAAAGAAAAAGTAGCCCTGATAAAATCAAAATACCTGCAAGATTCACCTGCTACTTTTGGAGATTTGCCTCAGCGGATGGATCTCGGATACCCTTTTGAAGGAAATCCTGAAAAAGGCAAAAAGATTTATGAATTAAGTTGCCAAACTTGCCATTCTGAGGGCGGAGTTTCGGGCATGGTATTAGACCAAAGCAAAGTTACTTTTCAGAAGTTCAAGAAAAACTTATTGAAGAATACAGACTATAATTTGTACCAGATTATACGGCATGGAACTTATGCAGAAAGTGGAAAACCAAGATATATGCCACTGTATACCAAAGAAAAGCTAAGCGACCAACAAGTGGAAGACCTAAAAGCATTTATTCTGTCTAAAGCTAATTAATAAACATTTTTCAAAATTCTTGGTTAATTTAGTGTTCCCTTCAACCAACCCAAAGAAGGCTATAGTGCCAAATGCAATGTTTTAATTATTGGAAATGAATTTCAATACGGTTGATTTATTCGATGAGCTTCAAAAAATTCAAAAAAAGAATAGCTCAAAAGAAATTATAGAAGAAGTTAATGACCTTTTAAAAAAGGAAGAACAACAAGAAGAAAGGATTAACGAAGCGCTTCAAAATGCATCCAAGGAGATTATACTAGATGAGTCTAATCTAGACGCTTCTAAGATTTATACCATTGAGCAGATTCAGAAGCTTTGTGTTAAATACAGATTACGGTTTTTAGATTCTAAATACTTTAAAGGAGAGATACCCTACGAAGCGATAAGCAAGGTAAAAGAGATTGAAAAGTTGAGTAATCAAAAAATTGAATCTTTTAAAATAATAGCGCCTAAAGAGTTATTTAAATTGGAAGACAAAGATTCTGATCCAATTTTGATGATTCCTTTGAAAAACAACAGATTTTACTTCGTGCATAAGTGGGGAGGAGAAATAAATGTCTTCCGCTCTTTATTGGCTTTCCCAATGAGAAACTTCATGAGTATGTTTTGGTTTTTGGCAGTGGTGGCTGTTTTATTTGCAATGGCAATTCCAACAGAAAGCATAGATGTTTTTTTATTCTTAGCAGTGCACTCATTTATAGCCATTTGTGGCATGGCTTGCATGATTGTGATGAGTTTAAGAGAAAATTTTAGCAGCACGGAATGGGATAGTCGCTATCTTAGCTGATTATTTTAATTTATGATCCTAAACCTAGTCCTCGCTTTACATCTTTTGTTTCATCCCATTCAAGAAGAAAGGCTTGGGAAGTTAGTACTTACCATAGAAAACATAGAAGAGGCAAAAGGCAATATTGCATTACTTCTTTTTCAAGGCAAAGAGGGTTTTCCTGATAATGAAACTACTGCTGTTAGAGAAATGGTGGTTAAAATAAAAGATAAGCGACCTGTTATTATTATTGATTCCTTGCCTTATGGCAGCTATGCAGTATCGCTAATGCAAGATTTGAATGATAACAACAAAATGGATGAGAACTTCTTTGGCTTGCCCGAAGAACCCTTTGGCATGTCCAATGTAGAAACGGTTGGCTTTTTTCAACCTACTTTTGAGGACGCCAAATTTGACTTAAATCAAGAAAAATTGGAAATGAATATAAAACTGCTTACTGTTTTTTAATCTTTTTTTCCCAAAGCAATTTCCCTTCCGTATCAAAAGCCTGCAAAGCAACTTGCCTATTCTTTAGGTCTCCAACAAATTCCAATATCCCAAAATTTTGCGTGCTCACATGCGTACCTTCTACTCTTAATGTATTGCCTTCATCGGATGTATCGTAGGCGGTAGAACTTAATGGAGAAGAAGTATAATCATACACTTCTAATCCGGTGGGGGAAACCCATTTGGTCAATTCCGTTTTATGTCTATCGCCACTCAAGAAAATCACATTTTTGATTTGCTCTTCCTCAAGTAGATTTAATAAGTACTCTCTTTCATCAGGAAAGGTAGCGTGGTTTTCCCAAACCGCCGCCGAACTTAATACTTGTCCACCAACTGCTACTATCTTAAAAGAAGCATTGCTGCTTGCTAGCGCATCTATAAGCCAATGGATTTGTTCCTTGCCGAGTATTTGTCTGTTACCACTTTTTCTATCGTTAGGACTTCTGTAGCTGCGGTTATCCAATAAGAAAAAGTCAATATCGTTGTAAGTAAATTGATTGCTAATTCCTTTGCCATCTAATATCCCAGAATTTGGATTGGCCCAAAACAAATCAAAAGCTTCTTTAGTAAGGTTTTTATTTATAAAACTGCTGTTGGCATCGTTAGGGCCAAAATCATGATCGTCCCAAATGGCGTAGTGGTGCATGTTTTTCCAAAGTTCTTGTAAGGCTTTTTGCGATTTATAGTGGGTATATCGATACATTATTCCCGAGCGCGATGTCCAATCACTTTCTCTTAAATAAATGTTATCTCCCAACCAAAGCATGGCTGCTGGCTGTTGTTTTTGAATAGAACTAAAAATGGCATCTCCTTTACCATAAGGTTTACCAGGCCTATCGTATGCAGCATCGTTAAAATAGGTGCAGCTGCCAATGGCAAACTTAAAATTTGGTGGGTCTTCTCTGTGTTGCCAAAGCTTTTGGGTAGTAAAAGATCCTTCTGCAAAAACTACCGTTTTATCTTGGTTTTTAATTTGGTAGTTATAGCTTGTGCCAGGGAGTAAATCCGTTAAAATAAAGTGAGCCGTATTTGCCTTTTCCTTGCTTGCATGCTGTTGGAGACTTATTTCTTCCGTTCCCTTTTTAAATTCAAGAATATAATCCCCTTCTTTTTCAAACTGGCACCAAATAGCTACTTCTTTCATGGTAGTATAGCCAAGCATGGGGCCCGATAGAATTTGGCTAGATATAAAAAGAGGAATTAATAGAAAAACAATGGAGAGTATCTTTTTCAAAACGATATGTAATAAATGGAATGCTAAGATAAGGGATGAAAGGGTAATTAATAATTATCAATGAAGATTAACAATTACGAATGTTACTACAAAGACCCATTCGTAATTCTACGATTTGAAATTCGTAATTACTCTTTAATGATCTTCCTACTAATCCGATTTTCTCCAGCTACTATTTCTAAGAAGTAAAGCCCTTTTGGTAAATGTGCAACTGAAAGCAGCATTTCATTTGTCACATTGAGCGAAGTCGAAATGTAGGCAAATGAAACCTTCATTTTATCAATAATTACGCTAATTAAAATTAGATTGGCTGCAAAATTATTTTGTTTCTTTTTCTTTCTCCTTGATGAGAAAGAAACAAAGAATCAAGGCGAAACAATGCTCTAACCGCTGTTTTGCCTGCCTCCCAAAACTTATCATTAACACTTATTCCCAATTCAAAATCATTGCTTAATTAGTTTCTTAGTAGCTCTATTCACGCCATCAGAAACAGTTAGAAAGTAAATTCCCTTAGGTAAGTCTCCCAAATCAAGCTCATAGCTGTTAATGCTAATATTTGTAGGGCTAATATCTACCTCTTTGCCTAATAAATTGTATAATATAAAGCTTAAGCTCTCATTACCTTTATAATTAACTACAACTCTATTCTCAAAAGGATTTGGATAAACTGTAAGATACTTTTCCTCTTTAATAGACTTTAGTCCCACAGGTAATGTATCTGGAGGAAGACTATCACAACTACTTAACCAAAGCCCATCAAAATAAATATATGTTAAA
>JAUIMG010000022.1 GCA_030433355.1 Bacteroidia bacterium
CCCAAATCAAGCTCATAGCTGTTAATGCTAATATTTGTAGGGCTAATATCTACCTCTTTGCCTAATAAATTGTATAATATAAAGCTTAAGCTCTCATTACCTTTATAATTAACTAAAACTCTATTCTCAAATGGATTAGGGTAAACATTCAATTTATCTTTTAAGATGTTCTCTCTTAATCCTATAGAAGTATCCTCAGGTAAACTATCACAATTACCTAAGAAAAAGTCATCTAAGTAATAGTAGGCAACTTCATGATCAAATTTATTTCCTCCTTGAATTCTCAATGTATCAATGTTTGAATCATCTTGAAAATGACCTATAATAATATATTTTTCTCCACCAATAGCTTTATAAGTAGCAGATAACTTGACCCAAGCTTGTATTTCTGTAAAGTAATTGGAGTCATTAAATTCAATTTGTGGATTTATGGGAATTGTAAGCTGAGTTTGGAAATTTAATTTATTACTAGAAAAATGAATCCCTAATTGATTTTTTAAAGTATAATTGGAAGAATCTGCTAAACTCAAATAGAATTGCAAGCAATAGACAGAATCTCTTAAGAGAGGTGATGATAATTCATTTTGTATGTATTCTCTATATTCTGCTTGTTTGACAAATACAGCTATCCCATAATACCCTTCATACGCTTTCGCATATTGATAACCTCCAATATTAGAGGGTGCTTTAAAAGGCTCTCTAGTTGAAGGGTGAATGAAATCAGGAGAGCCAAAACTTGGAGTCTCCCAATTTTTAGCTATAACTATATTAAAGTTACCTACAATCGTATCTTCAAAGCCACCATTTTGAATTAGGTTCTGGGCAGGAGAGCTCCTCAAACAAAACACAAAGACAAGAAGTGCTAGGAATAATCGCATAGCACTAATTTACGAAAGAAGGCTTTTACTTTTCACTATTGCTCTCTTCCTCAAGACCTTCTCCTTCTTCTACTTTAGGGCTTAAAACCTCTTTGTCTTCAGCCGTGGTGCTTATGTGGTAGTGAAATGTAAACTCCTCAATAGGAATTACTTTTTTGCCACTAGCAACTAATGCAACTGCCATAATCACAGAGGTAATTATGATGATGTAGAGCAGTATGCCAGAATCAAAAGCAGGGTCTTTGTACTCATCAGGTATGCCAAAGAAAAGTAAAATAGTAATCAAGCCTCTGGGTGTTAGAAACACTTGGGGGTAAATGTCTCTTTGCACAAATAGTTTAATAAAGACAAAACGGATGGCATAAAGGGCAACAATGAGCACCACACTAATAATGGCCACTTCAAAATTGATCAAGCTTGCCAAAGAAATGCTAATACCAAAAAGTACAAAGAAAAAGGTACGCACCACAAAAGCAGATTCTATGGTTACCAAATGGAAATCTTTCAATATTTCTGTAACTATTTCTTTCTTGATCCATTTATTGGCAATGCCCCTAAAAAATAACTTCCAATTGTTTAATATCAACCCAAAAATTAAAATGATGATTAGGGAAGAAAGATGAAATAGCTTTCCTACCGAATATAAAATTAGAAGTACTGCAATCAGCATAAACAGCTTTACTTCAGATTTCAGTTTCTGAAACACAATTACCAATAAGTAGCTAATGGCTAAGGAAAGCACTATGGTGATTCCAATATTGCTCAAAACATTTAGAGTAACCTCTTTAGCTCCATTGGCCTCGGCATTGCCAATGAGGAAGTAGAAAAACATGATTCCCAATATGTCTGAAAAGGTGCCATCGTATACCATAAACTCTCGCTTTTCTTGCGACATGCCTCCAACAGAAGGAATGATGATGGCACTGCTCATGATAGAAAGCGGAATGGCATAAACCAGGCAAACAAAGAAATCATCTATAATAAAGAATTGGATAATGTAGGCAGAAACTACCGTTGTGGCTACTAATGAGAGTAGAGCAACAGAAAAAGATTTCCAAATGATGGGCCATTTTTCTTTGGTGAGTTTTAAGTCTAAGGCGGCTTCTAAAACAATCATTATTAGTCCAACAATGCCTAAAATCTCCAAAATCTTGAAAATAATATTGCCAGAGCTAATGTTTAAATAAACCATTCCCTGCTTGATAAGTATGCCCAAAACAATGAGCATTAACACAGAAGGGATGTTCGTTTTTTTAGAAATGATATTGAAAAAGTAAGAGACAATGATGATTATGCTAATTGCAATAATCACCGTATAAGGACTTATTATCTCCATAGTTTCTTTTTCGTTTTCTCTTCCGAGTTTAGGTGAAAGAGATCATTAAAAATATTCGTCGCTAAGATGGGAAAATAATTGCTAATAATCTCGTTTATATCATTTTGTGTAGAAGGGAAAGTTGTTCTAGAAATTCCAGTAGTTAGTATTTCTCCATTTTTGTGATACAAGGTATAATGCAGCTTTATCATTCTATTGTAGCCCCCACTTTGCATGGCTATGGCATCGGTATAGTCGTTTTTAATATCTAGTTCTGTTACAAAAAGAAAGAACTCATTATTAAATTTAAGATGCATGCTATCTAACATTTTAGGATCGCTAATAACTGCTTTCATATAGCGCTCTCTTTCGTCTCTATAGGTTTTTATTTGTCCATCAGCTATTTCGCCTGCCTTGTATTTACTGTCCTCTTCTTTTTGCTTTAGCGAAAGCTTTTTCTTTCTTTCGTTTGGACTAGCTAATTCATATTCTAGAGTAATATTGTTGTAGATGTATTTCAAGTCTGCATCCGATTCGGCATCTTCTAGTTGGTAGAAAGAAGTAACATCGCACTTTTTATTGAAGGTATAAAAGAAGCTTTGGTCTATCCCCAAGATAAAGCGATTGATAATCTCTTCTGAGTTTAAATTGTTTTGTTCGGCCAAGTCTCTGTTGATATCAGACAGATACATCTTTGTTTCAAAAGGCACTACCAACAAAGATTGATGCTCCAATTGAATGGGTTGATCTGTAAACCTTAGGGTAGAGTGTTGCCCAAAACTTAGTAAGGATAGAAAACTTAAGCTAGCGAATAGAATTTTTTTCATACCCTTCAAAAGTAGCTGCAATAGTTAGCGCTTCTTCCGCCTTAAGAGCTAATTTTAAATAACTGAATGTTAGTAAAATCATTGAAATAACCGAAGAAAATCATTGCCGTTTGCAATAACCATCAAACCAAGTAAAATAATAATCCCAGCTATTTGGGCATATTCTAAAACTTTCTCATGTGGCTTTCTACCGCTTATGATTTCATACAGCAGAAACATAACATGTCCGCCATCCAAGGCAGGAATTGGTAGAATATTCATTATAGCTAGTATGATAGATAAGAAAGCGGTAAAGCTCCAAAATCTTTGCCAGTCCCACTCTGGGGAGAAAGCTTTTCCAATGGTAATAAATCCTCCCAAAGACTTATAGGCTTCGGTATCTGGATTTAAGACTAATTTCATTTGCTTGATGTAATTATCAAACGAACTGTATGCTTTGTTAATACCTGCAGGGATAGACTCTAAGAAAGTATATTCTTGAATGGCCACCTCTAATTGTTCCATGGCAGGTAAAATCATAAATCCTATGGTTCCAGCTTCAGTAACTAGAGCATCTAAGAGTATTTCCGTATTATTTCTTACAAGGCTTATTGTAACACCTTGCCCTTTGTTTTCAGCAAGTACTTTAACTACATCTTGAAAGAAAGGAGTTGAAATGCCATTGATAGCTATTATTTGATCTCCCTTTTGTAAACCGGCCACTTCCGCATTAGAACCAGCAGTAACTTCCTCTACAATTGGAGTTAAAGCAGGCTCCATCATAGATTGCTGACTCTTAATCATTTTGGCTACCGTATTCTCTGGAATTGGAATGCTTTTTCTTTCTCCCAATCTATTCACTTCAATGGTTTTAGCATCTTCTAAGAGAATTTTTAGTTGAATATCTCCGAATTTCTCTACTTTCTCGCCATCTACACTTAAAATTTTATCTCCGCTTTGCAGCCCCATTTCTATAGCAGAGCTATCTGCATAGATACCGTATTTTAAGCTGTCTGTTGGGATGTATTGGCTTCCCCAAACCAACATTACCATGGCGTAAATTGCCATTCCAAGAATTACATTTACAAAAACTCCACCAAGCATAATAATTAATCTTTGCCAAGCTGGCTTAGATCTGAATTCCCAAGGTTGAGGTTCTTGCTTCATTTGTTCTTTGTCCATAGACTCGTCAATCATTCCAGATATTTTCACATATCCCCCTAATGGAAGCCATCCAATACCATATTCCGTTTCGCCTTTTTTGATTTTAAAAATGGAGAACCAAGGATCGAAAAACAAATAGAATTTCTCTACTCTAGTTTTAAAAAGTTTAGCTGGGATAAAGTGTCCAAGCTCGTGAAGTATAACTAAAATGGAGAGACTCAATAACAATTGAGAAGCTCTTATAAGAATTTCCATGAATAAAAATTAAGGGGCAAAACTAAGCATTTACCCTACTTTATGATGCTATTTTAAGACTTTATAACAAGCTTTAAGCTTGGTAGTTCTTTACTATTTCCAGGGCCTTTTGTCTGGCCAATTCATTGGTTTGGATATAGTCTTCTATTTTGGGGCTTTTTACAAATTCTGTTGCATGCATTACTTGCTCATTAATTTCTCCGATGGCAAGGAATGGAATTAGTTCTTTTCTAAAGGCTTCATTGGTAATTTCATTGGCTGCATTTAAAGCACAAGCAATATTCCCACCTTTTTCTAATGCATCAAATGCTAAGGCAAGGTTTTTAAATAATTTATCGTCTGCTTTTTCAAAAGTTAGACTGGAGAAGTTTGCGAAATCGAAACGCTCAAAATCGGAAGGAATACGGTTGGGGTAACCCAAGGCATATTGTATTGGCAACTTCATATCTGGAAGTCCCATTTGTGCTTTCATACTGCCATCTTCAAATTGAACCAAGGAATGAATAATAGATTGCGGATGCACAATTACTTCTATTTGATGAGGTTCTAGTTCAAACAGCCATTTGGCTTCAATTACCTCCAAGCCTTTGTTCATAAGAGTAGCAGAATCAATGGTAATTTTTGCCCCCATTTCCCAATTCGGATGCTTTAGGGCATCTGCTTTGGATACTTTTTCTAATTGAGCACGATTGAACCCTCTAAATGGTCCGCCAGAAGCGGTAAGAATAATTTTTTCAATTGGATTGTGAAACTCACCAACTAGGCATTGAAAAATAGCAGAGTGTTCAGAATCTACAGGGAGAATTGGTACTTGGTATTGATTGGCAAGCTTGCTTATAAGTTCGCCGGCAACCACCAAAGTTTCTTTGTTGGCAAGGGCAATTTTTTTCTTTGCTTTAATGGCTTCAATAGTTGGCTCTAGACCCGAATAACCAACCATTGCAGTTAAAACCGTGTCTATAGAATCCATCTGAACCACTTCCTTTAGTGCTTCTTTGCCTGCATAGGTTTTAATTCCTTCTGCCCAAAGCTCTTTAGAGATAGAATCGTATTGCTTTTCATCGCCAATAACCACACAATTTGGTTTAAACTCTAGCGCTTGTTCAACCAATAGTTTCCCATTAGAATGTGCGGTAAGCACCTCTACTTCAAATAAATCTGGATTGCTTTTGATTACATCTAAAGCTTGTGTTCCAATGGAACCTGTGGAGCCTAGAATAGCGATTTTCTTTTTCAATACCTTGATTTTAATGCAATTTTACACCTTTATTTTAAAGCTTGCTCTTTCACAGCTTCAAGAACTTTCTTGGTGTCTCTTTCACTTCTGCAATGCAACAATTCCCCTCCTCCCAAGTCTGCAATTTCTTTTAATGACTTGTTTGTCCACCTATCATTTTTGATGCCTAATACAGTAATGTTAATGCCTTGCTTGGCATTTTGTTCAATTTTATTTCGCAAGCCTATATTTCTTTCGCCAATATCAAAAGCTCCGTCGCTGCTTAGGATGATTTGATTATTCCCATTTTCAAGGAAGTTAGACTTTGCTACTTCAATGGCTTTTTTTATCCCTTTTACTGCATTGGTACTGCCATCTGCTTGAATATTCATAATGATATCTTCAATGTCTTTTTTGGCAATGGCAGAAGTTGGCTTTAAAATAACAGTAGCTTCCCCTGAATAGCTAACAATGCTTAAATAGTCAATAGATCGAAGTGGTTTTAAAAGCTCAATCATGGTTTTTTGTAGCAAAGCCATTTTATCTTCTTCGCGCATTGAAGTAGAGGCGTCTATAAGAAAAACAATATTGTTGGGAATAAATTCATTTCCCAATAAGGTATCTTGAATTTCTTCTATGGGGTTTGTAGTGGTAATAGGAGTAGCTATTTCTACCACTGTAGCTTCTTCTACAAGCATTACTTCCTCTTTGCTCTCTATTGGCTCTTCTTGCTTGCTTTCAAGTTCTGCAATTACACTAGCATGAATAATTTGACTGCTATTTTGAATATTTTTTATCGAATCTTTCACCTCAGCAATTTCCTCTCGATTACCAATAATAACGTAATGGCGTTTTATGGGGCTTGCACTTTGTTTTTGGAAAGCCTGTAAGCTTTTTTGGGCCATATCGGCACTGCTAAAAGAAGGGCAGTCTTGCAAATTATTCTTTGGCATAACTTTCACCTCGCCTGAAAATGTTATTTCTTGAGGCTCATTCAAATGACTCAAATAGATATTTACATCCACTTTAAACTTTCCTTTTTCCTTGGGATTGATTTTAAAACGTAAGAGCGTAGCTTGATTGGAAGGTATGGTTTTGGATCTATATTTAACATCCATTTCAATTGGTTTATCTATTCGCAGGATGAAGATATTTTCGCCGGTGTAGTTGGCCAAGTTAATTTCAACTACATCTTCATTCAATTGGCTTATTTCTCCTAAGTCGAAAGAAGTTTGACTAAATTCTTGAGCAAATAGACCAGAGGCAAAAAGCAGTATTAGAGCTAGAAGAAGGGGTTTCATAAAATTCATAGTAGGGGAAAGGCAAAGATTGTGCTAAACTTACTTTGTTGCTACGCCAATTAGAATGTAATGGTTGCTTTTTGGGAACACTTTATCAAAAATTCTATCCAATTTGCCTAGAAAAGAGCGTTGCGATTCCGTTCTTCCAAAGGCACCGAAAAAGCCTATTGTTTTGTAATGAAAGCTATCAAAATCCTCAAAAGTAGCATCTACTTCATCAATAGATAAGTAGTTCCAATCATTTCCCCACTTCACAAATTTCTTTCTAAAGAATTGATGTAGAGGTGATGCAATTAAATTTTCAGAAAAAATAAGTTGACCTCCTTTCTTAAGAGACTTATGGATCTGTTTGGCAGTTTCCTTTTTTCTTTCGTTCCTTCCTCCTCGGCTTACACCACCTAAAATGGACTTAAAAGCAACTAAATCGAACTGATTAGTGTAAGGAATGTCTAAAGCATTGATTGCTTCATACTTGATGTTTAGTCTTGGGTATTTATTGTGTAGAGGAGAGGCAATCTCTTCGGGGTTTTCTAAGTCTGAGCAAATGCTTTCTCCGCCATTTAATGCCATCCATAAGGAAAGACCGCCAGAGTTTCCGCCTAATTCAAGACATTGATAGCTCTCAAAAGAGGGGTTTATATGTTTTTGCCAAAAGGGAATAGCTCTAGACCAATTGACAATATCCCATTGAATGACATCTTTCTTTAGATTAGACCCAAGCGTTCTCATTTGCATGCGCCAAATTTACATAAGACAATTTTAGTCTATCCGTGTAATATTCTTAATCGTTTAACATTTACAATTAGCTTACTTTTGCAGCAAGTCAGTTCGATGATAAATAAACTGAATTCTTTCTTTTCTAAGCGTGAAATGCTTAAAAATATGGCTGTTCTAACAGGTGGAACTGCCATAGCCCAATTAATAACTTTTGGGGGCTCTCCTATACTTTCAAGAATCTTTACTGAAGAAGAATATGGAAGTTATGGAATCTACACTTCAGTAATTAGTTATTTCTTAGTTATTGGAGCCTTGCGCCTAGAGCAAGCAATTATTCTTCCCAAAAGTGATGATGAGGCAAAATCTATCGCCAAATGGGCTATCCGTTTAAATACTTATACTTCTTCTGGAGCCTCTGTCTTAAGTGTTTTTGCAGTTTTTATTTTTGATTTGTCTTACTATCTCTTGCTGCTGGGACCAACAGTTTTTTTCATGGGCTTAATTAATATCTACTATAATTACAGCGTAAGAATAAAGTCCTTCTCTTATAATTCGAAAGCAAAAATTTGGATCAGTTTAATGGTTGTTTTTGTCTCGATTGTACTGGGTTACTTTAATTTTGGAGACTATGGTTTAATATTAGGAATGCTCTCCGGACAGTTAATTGGAGGAGCATATTTATATACTGTTTTAAATAAAAAACTTTATATAGAAAAAGCAATATTGAGTTGGAAAGAACTGAAGAAAAAGTATGGTCAATTTATTTTTATAAATACTCCAAACGCTCTTTTTGACCTCACAGAATCTGCAGGAATTGTTTTATTATTGGGAGTGTTTTTTGATAAATCCAATGTTGGAGCATATTTCTTTGCTTTTAGAATTTTAAAGCTTCCATTAGGATTAATTGGAACTTCTATATTCCAAGTTTTCTACAAAGAAGCATCAGAGCTTTATGGGAAAAGAGAGTCCATCTTTCCATTATTTAAAAAGTTAACTTTCAAGCTAGGATTATACTCTTTCCCAATATTTCTTGGTTTATTTTATTTTAGTGAAGATTTATTTGCCATCGTATTCGGAAAAGAATGGACAGAAGCCGGCCGCTTTGCAGGCTATTTTGCTCCTTGGTTTTGGTTAAATTTTATAGCTAGTACAATTTCTTGTATACCCATTATTGTAAACAAGCAAAATCTGGCGTTTATGGTATCTATTTTCAATACTGTAATAAGACTGCTCATTATCTTAATAACAGGCTTTTATTATTCTTTTGAAGTTTTAATAATTACTTTGGCTATTGTGCAGCCTATTATTATGACGATGAATAATTTTTGGTATTACTATTTAGCTAAGAATTTTGGGCAACCTAAAGAGGAATCAACTTATTTAACTTAAGATTTCAGAAAAAGAAGTGAGAAAGAAATTAGTTTTAATCATAGGGCTACCATTATTTGCTAAGCGATTAGCGAAAGAATTACAGCAATTTGATAGAGGTAACTCTTATCTCTCTTTAGATACTTACTACAATTTAGGGGATAAGCTAAAATTCCTGTTCTACATTTTTAAAGCAGATGTTGTTTATTCCATCAATGGGACATTAAATAAATCCTTAGCACTAGATCTCGCTTTTAAACTAAAAAAGCGAGTAGTTATGCATTGGGTAGGTTCTGATGTAAGCAATGCTATTGAGCAATATCAAAAAGGGAATTATTTAGAGCATTACCTTAAAGCAGAACATTTAACAGATGCCTCATGGCTTAGCGAAGAATTAAGTGAAATAGGGATAAAAGCAAAAGTTCAATACATTTCTGCTTACGCTAAGCAAGAAAGGGTAGAGGATTTTTCAACAGAATTTGCCGTTTTAGTCTATATTCCTGAGAACCGAGCAAAATTTTATGGAGTAGAGACAATTTTAGAATTAGCAGCAAAGTTTCCTTCCGTTAAATTCTTATTGGTAGGATCAAATAAACCAAAATCACATTCATTAGAGAATATAAGCTACCTGGGTTGGGTAGATAATATTTCTGAATACATCAAAAAATCTGTAGTTGCAATTCGATTTATAGAGCACGATGGCTTAAGTCAGTTTGTACTTGAAGCTCTTTCCAAAGGAAGATATGTGCTTTATAATTATCAATTAAGAGGAACTACTTACACTCCTACTTTTGATAGCTTATGCGAGGCTTTGAGTAAATTAGAAATAGCGTTTGAGGGAAAAAAGTTAGAGTTAAATTTTAAGGGATTAATTGCCATAGAAAAGGATTTTAACCAGCTTAAAGTAATCGGGGGTTTATCAGAATTTCTAACAAAATGAAAGTATTATTTATATCTTATTATTTTGAACCGGAGCCTATAGTTGGAGCTAAAAGGGTAAGCTATTGGGCCAAACATTTTAAAAAATATTCTCCCCAAAGTGAAGTGTATCTAATTACTTCAACAGAATCGGTAGACAATAGTTATTTAGATGAATACTTTTGTGTTAAATCCACTGCTAAACCAATTTTAAGCCATCTTATTAAAGATGAAGGGCTAAAGTGGGAGGCCGATATAAAGAATAGATTAATTAAAGAAAAGATAAGTCCAACGCATGTTGTAATTAGTGGAAGCCCATTCATGCAATTCGGCTTAGTGCCTTTTTTAAAGGAGATGTATTCAGCTAAGGTTATTCTAGATTATAGAGATCCATTTGCTACCAATCCTAGATTTGAGAATAGTATTGTTAAAGTTTTGATTAAAAGGTTTTTTGAGAAAAGGTTTAATAAGAATGCAGATAGTATAATTTCTGTGAATCAATATTGTTTGGAATTACTGCATGGGTACAAGTCATTCCCCACTAAGTTCTCAGTAATCCCTAATGGTTATGACGATTCATCTCTCCCTCAATTAGATTCTAAAAAAGAAAAGAAGGATTCCTTTAACTTTATTTATGCAGGCACATTTTATGAAGATAGAAGTCCTGAAATATTTTTAAGTACAATTGAAAATCTTAAAAATATAAAACTAGTTCACTTGGGTAAACCTTCCTCTTATTTAGAAAACTCTAAGTCGGTTATTTATGAAGGAATGAAACCATATCCTAAGATGCTGGAGCTGATTAGTAAGCAAGATGCTGGTTTAATTATAACAAGTGGAGAACCTTTTGAATCAACAACAAAGATATATGACTACATAGCCATGAAGATTCCAATTTTTGTTGTTACATCAGGAGAAGTTGACACTGGGGCAATTGCAGATGATTTGAAGGGTTATCCATCTGTATGGGCAAAAAATAACGAGCAAGATATTTTGGATGGAATTCAAAAACTCCAAAGTCTTAAAGCGGATCAAGTAGACATAGAAAAATTTTCTAGAAGAGCAGGTTTAAAGAAATTAATAAGCCTGCTTGAAGAAAATGAAAATCAACATTTGAATTAAGTTGAAAGTTTTTATTCTGGCAGACGGGAATTCAGCACACACAAAAAAATGGGTGCTATCATTACTTGAAGAAGGAGTAGATATTTTTCTTTTTAGCCTAGGAACTATTAGCGAAGAATTGATACATGAATCTGCAGATAAAGCTTTTGATTTTTATAGCCCCAGTGTAGAGGTATCATCCCAACAATCGTTACTGAAAAAACTGAGGTATTTAAAACTGATTCCATCTCTTAAAAAGAAAATAAAAGAATTTAGTCCAGATCTGGTTCATGCACACTATGCTAGCAGCTATGGTTTATTGGCTCTTTTAGCTGGCTTTAAACCATATGTAGTCTCCATTTGGGGAAGTGATGTAATGGTTTTTCCAAAGAAGAATAAGATTGCAAAATCAACCATTATTAAGGTGCTAAAGAATGCAAAACAGTTATATGTAACCAGTAAATATTTGGCTGAAATATGCGCTTCAGAATTACAATTTAAAAATACCATTCAAATTCCTTTTGGAATAGATACTTCGGTTTTTAAACCAGAAACTATACCTACTAAAACAGAAGGAATAAAGTTTGTGATTGCCAAATCGCTTACGGAGACTTATGGTATTGATATAGCAATTAAAGCTTTTGTAGCTATTAAAATGAAGTATCCTGAAGAGAGTATTTCGCTTACGATATTGGGAGATGGGCCTAAAAGGAAAGATTATGAAGAATTAGCTGAGAAAGAATTAGATAAATCCATTTTCTTTAAAGGGAAGGTTGCTCATGAAGATATAGTGAACTATTTAAATCAATCTCAAGTATTGATTAATTGTTCAAGAAATGAGAGTTTTGGTGTAAGTGTATTGGAAGCTTCTTCTTGTGCTTTAGCTGTAATTGTTTCAAATAGAGGAGGCTTAGAGGAAACTGTTCAGCATCAAAAAACAGGAATTATATTAAACAAGTTGACTGTTGATGATTGCCAAAAGGCCATGGAGTTTTACATCAAAAATACAGCTCAAATAAAATTACACGGAGATGCAGGAAGAAAGTTTGTTCAGAAAAATTATGAGCAATCGCAACAAGTACAGAAGCAAATAAATGAATACAAGGTAATATTGAATAAAGAATAAGACGAATTGAAATTATTAATTCACACCCAATATTTTCCACCTGAAGTAGGCGCTCCCCAAAATCGTTTGTATGAGCTGGCCTTGCGTTTGCAAAAGTTAGGTGTTGAGGTAACAGTTTTAACTGCCATGCCTAATTATCCTAACATGGAGATTCATAAGGAGTATAAAGGCAAGAAGTACATTTTTGAAAATATGGATGGTCTAGAGGTTCATCGCTCGTCTATTTACGTATCAAAATCGAAGTCAATTGTTAAACGATTATTGAATTACTTTTCCTTTGTCTGGTCGAGCTACTGGATTGGTAAATCGAAATTGGGACAAAATTTCGACTTTATTCTTTGCGAATCTCCACCTTTATTTTTAGGAATATCTTCCTATCTGCTAGCTAAAAATAAAAAGGCAAAATTTATTTTTAATGTTTCTGATTTATGGCCTGAAAGTGCTGAAAAACTTGGCTTGGTAACGAATAAGTTTTTCTTACAATTAGCGACTTACCTAGAAGAGTATCTCTATAAAAAATCTACATTAATAACAGGTCAAACGCAAGGAATAGTAGAGAATATCTCCACTAGATTTCCTAAAAAGGATGTTTATTGGCTGCCAAACGGAGTGGATTTAGCCTACTTCAAAACAGATACCATAGAAGAAAATATCTGGAGAGAAGAAAATGGGTTTAGAAAAGAGGATAAGCTATTTCTCTATGCCGGCATTATTGGTCACGCTCAAGGTTTAGAAACGCTTATAAATGCCGCAGAGAGTTTAAAGAGTAAAACAGACTTAAAAATAGTATTAGTAGGAGCAGGTCCTTGTCTTAAGGATTTAAAAGAATTGGCACAGTTAAAGAAATTAAGCAACGTTATTTTTTTAGAAATGGTTTCTAAAAAAGAAATGCCAACTATTTTAAAATCGGTTGATGCCGCAATTATTCCATTAAAGAAATTAGACCTTTTTAAAGGTGCTATTCCCTCTAAGATTTTTGAAACATTAGCCATGGAAGTTCCTATACTTTTGGGTGTTGAAGGAGAGGCAAAACAACTTTTTATTGAAGATGCTAAAGCGGGGCTCTTTTTTGAACCTGAAAACGCTTTAGAGTTAAGTGAACAGATAGAGAAAATTCTTTCAGACCCTAGTAAGATGATAGAAATGGGTAGAAATGGTAGGATTTATGTAATGAATAACTTTAATCGTGATACCTTAGCCAAAGAATTTTACAATAAACTCAGTTTTATTAGATGAAAGTAATTACAATCGTTGGAGCAAGACCACAATTTGTGAAAGCAGCTGTTGTTAGTAGAGCCTTCCAAGCTCTTGGTGTTGAAGAAAAAATCATTCATACAGGACAACATTTTGATGCAAATATGTCGGAGGTTTTTTTTGAGGAGATGAAAATCCCTAAGCCTAAGTATAATTTGGATGTGCATAGTTTAAGCCATGGTGCTTTAACTGGGAGAATGTTGGAAAAGATAGAAGAACTAATTCTTGTAGAAAAGCCAAATGTAGTATTGGTTTATGGAGATACAGATAGCACTTTAGCAGGAGCTTTGGCTGCTAAAAAGCTTCATGTTCCACTAGCTCATGTAGAGGCTGGATTGAGAAGTTACAATATGGAGATGCCAGAGGAGGTAAATAGAATTCTTACAGATAGAATATCTTCTATTTTGTTTACTCCAACAACACAGGCAGAAGAGAATTTAAAAAAAGAAGGCTATAATAATTTTGATATTATTTCAGAATGTGTTGGCGACGTTATGTTAGACGCTGCCATGTTTTATGCTTCACAAATAGAAGATGCAGAGGTAGAAGAAGAGTACTATTTATGCACTTTACATAGAGCGGAGAATACGAATGATTTACTTAGGTTGAAAGAGCTTGTAGATGGCTTGAACGAAATTCATAAAAAGACAAAAGTAATTTTGCCTCTGCATCCAAGGACTGCTGCAGTTTTAGAGAAAAACAGTTTAGATTTAAAAGTAGAATGTATAGGTCCTCAAAGTTATTTAGGAATGATAAGCCTTTTGAAGAATTGTAAAGGAGTTATTACCGATAGTGGAGGTTTACAAAAAGAAGCGTTCTTTTTTCACAAACCTTGCATTACCATGCGAGATCAAACGGAGTGGGTAGAATTAATTGAAAATAACTACAATGTTTTGGTAGGTGCCAATAAAGAAAAACTGATTGAGGCGGTGGAGAACATAAAAAAGATGAATCAGGATTTTAGCAAAGAATTATACGGAGACGGAGAAGCAGGAATGAAGATTGCGAAGTCACTAATAAAAAGGTATTCATCATAACTATCAATTTAAAATGAGTCTACTACATAGAATAGCATACCTTTTCTGGAAATCATTCCGACCTGTGATGGTTTCTGGCTTTAAATCAAAACGTGGAGAATTATTGGCAAAGACAAGGGTAAGTAATACTACGTATATTGGGAACAAAGAGAATTTAGATTTGGAGAACAACATTTATATAGGACATTACAACCATATTGATGCTTCTAATGGGGTAAAAATTGGAGAAGGATGCCAGCTTACAAATTACATCAGTGTCTTAACGCATTCTAGTCATATTGCTATTAGACTCTACGGAGAAAAGTATACCCAAGAAAAAGAACCAATAGCCTACAATAGGGGAAGTGTAGAGTTAGGAAAGTACTGTTTTGTTGGACCTCACTCTGTTATTATGCCAAATACTAAAATAGGAAAGGGTTCTTTAATTAGCGCATATAGCTATGTTAAAGGAGATTTTGAAGATTTCTCGATAATTGCAGGTAATCCTGCTAAAAGAATTGGAGATACCAGAGAAATGGATAGTAAATACTTAGATAATAACCCTAGACTTAAAAAGCTTTACAATGCTTGGGCAAAATAATAAATCTCCATGGATAACATCTTAGAAGCAAACCTAAAAGAGATAAAGATCTCCTCCTTTTTTCTGGCTTTGTTTGCTTTTCTATTGCCATTTAACTTTCTACTTTCTTTAGCTATACTTTTAGCAATTCTATCCTCTTTTATTTTTATTCCATTTCACCTCATTGTTCAGAATATTAAGGAGAATAAACTGCTTTTGTTATTTTCTGCCTCTTATTTACTCTATGTTGTAGCCATGGCACACACATCTAATATAAGTTTCGGACTAAGAGACTTAGAGTATAAACTATCTATTTTAATCCTGCCCATATTAGTGGCAATTAATGGAAAGCTAAAGCGCATAGACTTCCAATTTATTAAGCTAGCCTTTATTGTGTCTAGTATACTAGCTGCTATCGTTTCAATGGTCATAGGTTTAGTAGAAAACTCTTTTACTACTATCCCCACTTATATTGGTCTTTCAGCTCTACTGCACCCTACTTATTTCTCCATTTATTTAAACCTAGGTTTGGTAATAATTTTAGAAACAGCTAAAAAGCACAAGAGCAATCAAAAATATCTAATGATAGGAGTGCTTGTTGTAATTTTTTATACGGTTTTTACTCTTTTACTAAACAGTAAAATAGGAATACTGATAAACCTGTTAATCCTGCTAATTTATTTTATAAAGTGGATTAAAGGCTTGTCAAGAAAAACTGCATTTGCAGCCTTAATAGCCTTTATTTTTACCATAGCCGCTGTTTTTATGATGTCATCTAATAAAGAGTCTCGCTTCATTACCGCAACAGACTCCCTAAAGGCTAAAAATATTTCAAAGGATACCAATGAAAGCACAAAACTTCGAATTTTGGTCTGGAAAGAAGCTGTAGATATTTTTAGCAGAAATTTTTGGATAGGAGTGGGAACTGGAGACACCAAAGATGAGTTAGTTAAAAATTACGAGAGAAATGGAATTTCATACGCTTTTACAAACCGCTTAAATTGCCACAATCAATTCTTAGAATGGCTAATTACTTTTGGTTTACTAGGGACCTCCATCTTTCTATTTAGTCTCATTTATCCCTTAATTCTATCCCTTAATTCCAATAACAGTTTATATATCTGGTTTATCGTTATTATAGTAGCTGTTTTTATGGTAGAGTCTTTTTTAGAGAAAGAAGCAGGAGTGGTTTTTTTCGCCTTTTTTAATAGCTTTCTATTGATCAATCGCGATTAATAATTTTTGAAATAGTTTTAAAAATTATTCTCAAGTCAAAAAGAAAGCTCTTTTTTTCAATATACTCTAAGTTAAGAGTCAACTTAGCTGGCATAATTTCTTTTATATAATAGTCCTCAGGATCTTTTGCTTTAGCTAAAAGCTCATTTTCACTAAAGTATTTTAAGGAGGCCAAATCTGTAAGTCCCGGTTTTGCTAGCAGAACTTTTCTCTGCTCTGGAGTATACAATTTTACATATTTCTCAACTTCTGGTCGTGGACCAACTACGCTCATGTCATTTAAAATAATATTTAATAGCTGAGGAATTTCATCGAGTTTATATTTTCTCAAAAAGTAGCCTACATTAGTAACTCTATTATCTTTTTCCCCAACAGTGATTAAGCCTTTTTTATCTGAACCATCTTTCATAGTTCTAAATTTTAAAAGCTTGAACGGGATTCCATTTTTTCCTATTCGGATTTGTTTATAGAAGATTCCTCCTCTTGAATCTAGTAGAATAAATAGAGAAATGATTAATAAAAACGGACTTAGTATTAGCAGTGCAATGGAAGAGGAAATTATATCAAAAAGGCGCTTAAGCATTTAAGAATTTAAATAGGCATTTTTTACGGCCTTGCAAACTTCTAAAACTTGCTCATTGGTTAAATCATAATAAACGGGAAGAGAAATCTCTCTAGAATAATTATCGAATGCTACGGGATAGTCCTCCATTTTATATCCCAATTTTTTATACTGGGTTAAAATAGGCAATGGCTGAAAATGCACATTAACAGAAACATCTTGATCAAATATCTTTTGAATAATTGCATCTCTCTTATCTTCAGAAATGTCTTTAATTCTTAGCATAAATAAATGGTAGGAGCTCTCTTTATCTGCTGTTTTACTAATTGGAATTTCTGCCCAAGCTTCTTTACTTAGTTCTCTTTCATATAGTTCAAATATCTCTTTTCTTCTAGGTAAGGTGTCTTTTTCATAACGTTTTAGCTCTACAAGTCCAAGAGATGCAAGGATATCCGTCATGTTGGCTTTATAACCGGCTTCTATAACATCATATCGCCAATTACCTTTTACTGTTTTGGCTAAAGCATCTTTATTTTGGCCGTGCAAAGATTTAATGTTTAGTTGTTGATAGATCTCTTGAGAGTCAAATTGCTTTGGAAGATTAAAAACAATTGCTCCTCCTTCTCCAGTAGTTAGGTTTTTCACAGCGTGGAATGAGAAAACACTGACATCTGCTTGAGCTCCTATTGGCTTACCTTTATATTTCCCGCCTAAACTATGGGCAGCATCGGCCATCAGTAGAATTCTTCCAAGCTTTTTTTGTTCTTCTGTGTTTGCTTTGAATTTATCTTTTATTTCCTTGGAATTGATTAATGCGATGATTTCATCGTAGTTATTTGGAAACCCTCCAATATCTACAGGAACAACAACTTTTGTTTTAGAGGTGATTTTCTTTTTGATCTCCTCTAGGTTGATATTGAAGTCGTCACTATTTGAATCAACCATTACGGGTGTAGCTCCGCAGTGCAAAACAACATTTGCTGTAGAACAGTAGGTGTAAGCCGGAAGAATAACTTCATCCCCTTCTTTTACTCCAAACCATCTAAGCAGCAATTCCATTCCAATGGTTGCCGAATTCAAACAAATTGCTTTATCTGTTTGACAATAAGCCGCAAGGTCTTTCTCCAGCTGCTTTGTTTTAGGACCAGTAGTGATCCAACCAGATTTTAAAGTATCAATAACTTCGTCAATAATTTCTTGGTAGATTTTTGGGGGAGAAAATGGAATCATCTTATTAGTACTTGTTCTTTATGAGGCATTAACAAATTAAATGAATATATAGTTTCTTAAGCTTTCTCATTATCCAATAATTCATACTTAGAATTATTGCTAATGTATTCAGGAACTATGGATTTCATTTGGCTTACAAAAGTAATATCATCTTTATCAATACTTGCTATAAGCAGATCAACTTTAGGTTTAATTTCCTCATAATTATACTCTTTTACTTTGGCAATCATGATGTCTGGATGATGCGTTTTTAAAGTATTTTCTTTATCATTTAAAAGCTCTTCATATAACTTTTCACCTGGTCTTAGGCCAGTGTAGACAATTTGAATGTCTTTCCCTTCTTCTAATCCCGAAAGCTTTATCATTTCAGAGGCAAGGTCTTTTATTTTAACAGACTTACCCATATCAAAAATGAAAATCTCTCCACCCTTTCCTGCAGAGCCAGCTTCTAAGACTAACTGACATGCTTCGGGTATTGTCATAAAGTAGCGTGTTATATTAGGGTCAGTTACTGTTATAGGCCCGCCTTTTTCAATTTGTTTTTTAAATAAAGGAATAACTGAACCATTAGACCCTAGTACATTTCCAAATCGAGTTGTAATAAATGTGGTCTGTGACTTTTGGTTTAATGATTGAATATATATCTCTGCAATTCTTTTAGAGGCCCCCATAATATTAGTAGGATTCACTGCTTTATCGGTAGAAATCATCACAAAAGTTTTAACCCCATAATGATTAGAAAGGTCAGCTAAAGTCTTAGAACCCATCACATTGGTTTGTATGGCTTCACTAGGGTTGTTTTCCATGAGAGGGACATGTTTATATGCAGCTGCATGGAAAACCACCTCAGGTTGAAAGGTCTGAAACACTTTATCCATTCTTTTCATATTGCAGATATCTGATATAATTATTTCAGTGCTTTCACCACCTTTTATGGTTCTGAGCTCCATTTCCAATTCATACAATGCAGATTCAGCTTGGTCAATTAAAAGAACTTTTTTAGGGGAATATTTAATCAGTTGTCTTACAATTTCACTGCCTATAGAGCCCGCAGCTCCTGTTACTAAAATAATTTTACCCTTTAATTGTGTCTTTATCTTTGATTCAGAAAGTTTAATAGATTCTCTTCCTAAAAGATCTTCTATTCTAACTTTTCGCATTTGCTTAAGGCTCAACTCTCCATTGATCCATTTAGAAGCTTCTGGAACATTTAGTATTTGAACGTTATTGTTCAAACAAATCTTAATGATTTCATTGAGTCGACTTTTACTTATTTTTTGAATGGAGATAATAACATGACTAATGTTTTTATCATTTAAAATTTTCTCCAATTCCTTGGAATGGAAAATTGGCTTATTCTCTAATCTTCTTTTTGCTTTTTGTTTATCATCATCAATAAAGCCAATTACATTAAAGGAACTTTTTACATCTTTATCTATCGCTCTTTTTGCAATCATACCTGCTTCGCCTGCACCGAATATTAGTATAGGTGTTTTGCCTTCACTCGGATTCCTGTATCCATCATAGGCCATTTTAAAAAATGTACGAGATCCGATCATTAAGAAGGTAGTAAGTAAAAACTCGAGAATAATGATTGAAAAAGGGATGATAAAGATTTCATCAATCTTATAACTCAAAACATTGGTTAGAGAGATTATTATACTTGAAGAGAAAGCGAAAACGATTATTTTCTTCGCATCGTCTACACTTGTATACCTTATATAAGCAGCATATGGTTTTCCTATAAAAAAGCTTATAGTTCTAACAATTAGAATGACAGGTAAGGCATATTTAATTAATGGTATTTCTGAATCAGGGATGCTAAAATTGAATCTTAACATATAAGCCATTACAACCGAAAAGAAAACTATTCCTAAGTCTAAAATAAATATAGCCCACCTTGGTGTGTTCGATTTGAATAGTAGATTCTTAAGCATCGATTCAAATTTATAGAATTATTAAAGATGGCTTTCCATTCCTTTAATTAAATGGATAATAGAGATAATTGATCTGCAATTTTTCTGTCGTTGGCCAATCTGGGTAGTTTATTTTGTCCACCTAACTTTCCTTGAGACTTCATGTATGCATTAAATCCACCACTTTTTATAGCAGTAATTTTTAATGGCTGAAGGATTTTGCCATAGATAAGGTCTTTGTAATAAGGATTTAAGTCATTCATCTTTTTTTCTAATTCCTCCTTAAATTTTTGTTCTAAAGGGGGTGTTTTGAATTCTATAAACCACTCGTGATAAGGGAGTTCATTGTTTTTAGGACTTACTTGAGGAGCTAAGTGAAATTCTACAACCTCTGTCTTGGTTATTTTAGAAGCATGACTAATTGCTGCTTCTACTTCTTCTGCAATAACATGCTCTCCAAATGCGGAAGTAAAATGTTTTATTCTTCCACTAACAATAATTCGGTAAGGATTTAATGATACAAATTTTACAGTATCTCCTATGTTATATCCCCAAAGACCTGCGTTCGTAGAAAGAATTAAGACATAATTAACATCCAACTTTACTTCAGAAATATTTATTCTTGGAGGATTCTTTTCAAAAAACTTGGATGCTTCGACGAACTCATAATAAATACCTGAATTTAGAAGGAGAAGCATTCCTTTCTCCTTATAGTTGTCTTGATAAGCTATAAACCCTTCAGAAGCAGGGTAAAGCTCAATGGAGTCTATTTCTTTCCCAATTAGACTTTTCATGCTTTGCTTATAAGGCTCGTAATTTACTCCACCATAAATAAATAAAGAGAAGCCGGGAAAAATATCCTTTATGGCATTTTTGTCACTTTTTTCAATTAATCGCTCAAAATACATTTGCACCCAAGGAGGAATCCCACTAATGAGGGTCATTTTTTCTTTTTTCGTTTCCTCAACAATTGCATCTACCTTTTTTTCCCAGTCTTCAATACAATTTGTTTCAAAAGTTGGCAAACGATTGGACTGCAAATAGTTTGGTACATAGTGAGCTACTATACCTGATAATCTTCCTACAGGCACTTTAGCGTTTTTATCTAGCTCCGGACTGCCTTGAAGAAAAATCATTTTGCCATCTACAAAGGCTGAATTTTTGCTATGATAAATGTAGTGGAGAATTGCATTTCGAGCTGCTTGAATATGATAGGGAAGCGACTCTTTTGTTAAGGGTATATATTTTGCGCCAGAAGTGGTACCTGAAGTTTTACTCATATAAAGTGGAAGCCCTGGCCATAATATATCCTTCTCGCCATCTTTTGCTTTTAGGAGGTATTCTTTCAGTCCCTCATAGTCTGATATGGGGACATATTTTTTAAAGTCTTCATAACTCTGAATCTTATTAAAATGATGCTTTTTACCAAAATCTGTATTCTCTGCCTTCTTGACAAGAGATTTTAATATTTTACTTTGGGTCTTTAATGGATCTGAAGTCCACTTTTCTGTTTTGTAAACAACATATCGTGCTAAAACTTTACTAAAAAAGGACTTCAAGCTCATTTTAGAAGTTGATGTATTGACTTGGATCTTGAGCAACTCCATTTTTCCATAGTTCAAAATGAAGATGAGGTCCTGTGGTTAGCTCCCCAGAATTGCCAACTATTGCAATCGCTTCTCCGGGTTTTACAACATCGCCTACTTTTTTAAGGAGAACCGAATTATGTTTATAAATTGAAGTTAGGTTATAATCATGTTGAATTTGAATTACATAACCAGTTTCAACGGTCCATTCAGCAAATATTACAGTTCCATTTAAGATGGCTTTAACAGCTTCATTCTTTTTGGCAACTACATCAATTCCATAGTGTTTTTCTTTAGCATTGAATTGGTTGCTTATACTACCGCTTAAGGGGGTAAAGAATAAAAGATTTGAGATATCAGAAGGGGAGTCTTTCGATAGGTTAAGTGAATAAGAGTCTTCTCTTTGAACGTATTCTCTTAAAAGAGAGTCCTCTTTTGATTTTCTAATAGAGGCAATATTATTAGGGCTTGCAGTTAAATCAGCATTTACAGTAGTATCTATGAGCTCTCCTGGGTCCTCCCCTTTTAAGATCATATTTACATTATTTAAATATTGATTATTTAGCTCTATAACTCGCTCTAAAGAGTCTGTTTTTAATACCATTGCAGTTAAATCTCGCCTTAAGTTCACGTCTGTATAACCTGGTATAGATTCTCTTAAGGGGGTGAAAACAATAATTACAACAACCAATGAAATAATTAAAAGCATTCCAATTAAGAAGCTAATAAATATATTTAAGGGAGATAGGCGGTAAGAAAACCGCTCTTCAAACGTAGAATCATTAAGAATTACAAGTCTATACTTGTTCTTTAGCTTCTTAAATATTCTTCTTTTTTTTGACTGTTTTTCTTCCATATTTCAAGCTTCAAATATCCGAATATTTAAAACCTTTATTTATTCTTAATAATCTATGCTTTTGCTTTAGTTAATTTTGAATTTCATAAGCATTATACTTAATTCACTTTTTATAGGTTATTGAGTGGAGTTTTTATAAATTTTTAAGTGAGGGTACTTTCTATTATAATTTTAATTTTTTCTCTTTTAGCTGTTTCTTGTTCAAGAGAGAAGAGCACAGCTTTAAGCAGAGCTTTTCATAATACCACTTCTAGGTATAATGGATACTTTAATGCTAGAGAAATAATGAAGGAAAGGGAAGCCCTTTTGAAGGAATCCTATCCTTATGATTATTCTCAGCTTCTACCAATTTTTGTTTATCCTGATGAGTCTACTTCTCAAGCTATGTATCCAGATATGGATAAAGTAATAGAGAAATGCTCTGAAGTAATTGAAAGACATTCCATGTACATTCGAAAGAAGGAACATGTAAAATGGATTGACGATTCTTATTTACTAATTGGTAAAGCAAGGTTTTATAAGAGAGAATACAATTTAGCAGAAGAAACTTTTTTATACGTATATCAGGCCTATAAAAGAAACCCTGAAAGATATTCTGGATTGAATAAGTTGATTAGAACTTTTATAGAAACAAAACAATGGGATAAAGCGGAAGAATTTTTAGATCTGGCAGAAGATGAAGAAAATAAATATCCGGAAGAACATCTAGGAGAGTTATATGCGACTTATGCTGAATATTATCTTAAAAGGGACCAAGACTATGTAAAGGCAACTGAAAAACTAGAACAGGCCGTCAAGTACACAGAAAAAATAGAAGATAAAAGGCGCTATGTATTTATTCTTGGACAGATTTATCAAAAGCAAAGAGAGTTTGCTACTGCTACAGAATACTATTCTCATGTATTAAAGCTTAGACCAAATTATGTGATGCGTTTTAATGCAAGAATAAATAGAGCAATTTCATTAGATATAGCTTCTTCAAATGCAGACGATATTAAGAAGGAGCTCAAAAAAATGCTTAAAGACGCAAAAAATGAAGAATTCAGAGATCAAATTTATTTTGCCTTAGCAGAAATAGCTTTAAAAGAAGACGACGAACCTAAAGCGATCGACTTATTAAAACTTTCTGTTAAGTTTTCCACTCAAAATACTAAGCAAAGAGCTTTATCATACTACAAGCTCGCCAATATTTATTTTGAACAGCCACACTATATCAATGCACAAGCATATTATGATAGTACGCTTCAATTTTTACCCGAAGAACACCCAGATTATTACGATGCGGATACAAAAAATGAAAGCCTCCAAGATTTGGTGGCTAATTTAAAAGTCATTGATGAGCAAGATAGTCTAATTGCACTCTCTTCATTGTCAGAAAAGGACAGAAAAAAGAAGGTAAATTCCATTATAAAGGCATTAAAAGAAGAAGAAGATAGGAAAAAGCAGGCAGAATTGAATGCATTAGAGCAACAACAATTAGATGCAAACAATCCTCCAATTGTTCCATCAAGAAATCAGAGAAAAGGAAGCTGGTATTTTTACAATGCCACAACCTTAGCTATCGGAAGAGGAGAGTTTAAAACCATTTGGGGAGATAGGCCGCTAGCGGACAATTGGAGAAGAAAGAATAATAGTGGAAGTATTGGGATTCAAAATGAAATTACAGAGGTAAGCGATTCTATTGCTAAAGAAGACTCCATTTTAGAAGCAGAAAAGTATAATCCTGATTTTTATCTTGAAAAGATACCTACCTCTATAGAAGCACAATTAAAATCTCATGCCCTAATTACTGAGGCTTTGTTTAATGTTGGAACTATTTTCAAAGAAAGCTTTGATGATTATCCTAGTGCCGTTAAATCCTTTTCTAGAATTACAAAAGAATACGATACTTCAAAATTTAATTTGCCGGCTCATTATCAATTGTATAGAATTTACTTGCTTGAACAGGAGCAAGATAAAATGCAAATAGAGAAGGATTGGATTTTAAATAATCATCCTTTTAGTGAATACGCTTACTTAATAAAAAACCCAGACTACAGTAAACAAAGAAAAGAAACACGAGAAAAGGTAGAGGAGTTTTATGAAAGTACTTACCAGCTTTTTACCTATGGTTTGTATGCAGATGTAATTCAAAGTTGTAATAAAGCAGATGAAGTCTTTTTAACAAACCATTTAAAGCCGCAATTTGATTTGTTAAAGGCAAAATCTATAGGATATACACAATCTAAAGAAGATTTTAAAAAAGCATTAGAACAAATAGTTTCAGATCATCCAGATAGCGAAATAAAAGGTGTCGCTATTCAAATGTTGAATTACATGAAATCCATGGGTATGGACAAACCCCCAGTTGTTCAAAATATATACTCCTATACTCCCAATGATCAACATATTTTTGTGCTTTCGTTTCAAACTAAGTCTGCCAACACGCAAAATATAAAGAACAAGATTTCAGATTTTAATAAGACATTTTTCAGAGAGAAAAAATTAGAATTTACCTCAACTTCTCTGGAGTCTAAAAATTTGTTTTTAATTAGAACTTTCCCAACAATAAAGGAAGCAATGGACTATTATAAGGCCTTGAAAAATAACTTAGACGTTCAACAGGTTCTGAAAGGAGAAAAGACGGAAGATTATATTATTTCTACAGAGAATTTTAGAAAGCTTTTCAAAACTAAAGATGAGCTCAATTATTTATCTTTTTTTAAGGAAAACTATATTAGCTAGGCAATCATACTAAGAAATTGTAATTTTGCACAAATACAATTCTGAATGTTCGGAAGTAAAACCAACAATATGGCAAGAAATAACGATAGTGAAGTTTCTTCAATAAATATAATTAGATCAGGGACTGAAATCACTGGGGATATCATCTGTAAAGGGGATATTAGAATAGACGGCAAACTGGTTGGCAATTTAAAATCTGAAGGCAAGGTGGTAGTTGGAGAACAAGGGGTAGTTGAAGGGAATATTAGTTGTGCTTATGCCACTATTTCAGGCGGTGTAAAAGTTAATATTACAGTAAATGAACTTTTAACATTAAAGTCTACCGCTAATTTAGTTGGAGAAATTACAACCAATAAGTTACAAATTGAGCCAGGTGCAAACTTCTCTGGAAGTTGTAAAATGGGAGCAGTTATAAAAGGTATAGAAAATGCTTCCCAAGAAAGAAGACAAAATCAAAGAGAAAAAAGCGCCTAATAATTTTTTAAGGTTTACTTCTATGGCAACGCAAATGGCTGTGATTATAGCATGCGGAGTTTTTGGAGGAATTGAACTCGACAATTATCTTTCTAATCAAACCCCAATTTTTACATTACTTTTTTCTCTTTTAGGAGTTGGATTTTCTATGTACATGGTAATAAAAGACTTATCTAAATGAAAAAATTTAGTTTAACCATACTTCTTTTATCAGTAATTGTCTTTTCTGTTCATTATGCTTTAATCACATTTGGCTTAACTTTTTGGAGTCCTTACTTTTTGACTTTGTATTTCTATTTTCCTACTATTACCCTAATTAATTATAATTTGCTATTTAAAAGGATAGATCAAAGACCTCAGTCTTTCGTTACAACCTTTATGGGAGTTATGACGGTTAAGCTATTGCTTTCTTTGGCATTGTTATTAATTGTGCTTTATCCAAAACCTGAACTAAAGATTCCATTCAGTTTATTATTCTTAGTTTTTTACTTTCTGTTTTCTGCGATAAGCTCTGCAGATCTCTTTAAAAAGCTTAGGTCAAAAAGATAAAAAGAGGCCAATCTAAAAAAAAGCAGTTTTTAGCTATTTCTTTCGTTTTAAATTCTATACTTTTGCGCTCGAAATTTCAAGCCCTTTTCATTGGAAAGATTTATCATAAAAAACCCAAGTAATAAAGCTAGTTTGTTGAGAACATCAACACTATTATTTGCTTTAGTTTCCCTGCTAAATTTTTCTTCTTTCGCTTCTTCAGGAGAAGACAAGAAGTTTAATGCAGGAGAAATGATTATGCATCATATCTCTGATGCTCACGAAATTCATATTATAGGAGACTTTGCTATTTATCTTCCAATAATCTTAAAGACAGAAAGTGGATGGGAGGTGTTTTCTTCTTCACATTTCTATCACAATGAGATTCATGATGATTCAGGCAATCATTATTATGAGTATTCGGATTACATTCTTTTTCATGAGCACGTTTATCTAAAAGGTAATGGCTTTACATTAGATGAAAAGGGAGAAATTGTGAATGAAGCAGTGACTCTTGATATGTCAATAACAAAAAATATTGCAGGAATTTTCTTGACTTGCTTTTTGATGCTTTTTGTATTCTTTAAAGTAGCATCTGGATATAAGAAAAGAGGAATGCAAGCACCAAAAGGAATTCAATCTTTTATGGAGCCATTAATTTTGTTTGTAAGAGATGAAATTGCAAGACCTTCTATAGGAAAGCATGCAGATCGTTTTGTCCCATTTTTATTGACTGTGTTTTTCTTTATCTGGATTAGTAATTTATTAGGTCTAATACCTTTTTTAGGTGGATTGAATATTACAGGAACGCTTAGTGTAACCATGGTACTTGCTACTATTGTTTTTATTATTACAACTATTAATGGAAACAAGCATTATTGGGGTCACTTATTTTGGCCTCCAAATGTTCCTTTGCCAATTAAGGTAATTTTAGTGCCAATTGAAATTGCAGGAATCTTTATTAAGCCGCTTGTTTTAATGGTACGTTTAACAGCTAACATTACAGCTGGGCATATTATAATTTTAGCATTTGTATGTCTAATCTTCATTTTTGGAGAACAAAGCGCAGGTGCAGGATACGGGGTAGGTATAGGTTCTACTTTGTTTATGATATTTATGAATTTTATTGAGTTGTTAGTTGCTTTCTTACAAGCATATGTATTTACGCTACTAGCAGCACTATATTTTGGAGGAGCTACAGAAGAGGCTCATCATTAATTTGTAATCTATTTATTAACTAAATATATATTAAAATGGATTTATTAACAGTATTACTAGAAGTTGCAGCTGCTGCAGGTTATGCAGGTTTAGGTGCAGGTGTTGCAGCTATTGGAGCTGGTATGGGTATCGGTAAAATCGGTGCTTCTGCTTTAGAATCAATGGCTAGACAACCTGAGTCAACAGGAGATATCAGAGCAAACATGATTGTTGCTGCTGCTCTTGTAGAAGGTGTTGCACTTTTTGCAGTGATTGTTTGCCTATTAGTTGTATTAGGCTAAAAAACCTAATGGAACCTCAGCGGTTGGCTGAGGTTCCATTAACTTTAAAATTACCATAATATGTTATCAGTTAGTTTAGGAACCGTTATTTGGACAACAATCGCTTTTTTGATTGTAGTATTTATCTTAGCAAAATTCGCTTGGAAGCCAATTCTTAGCTCAATCAAGGAAAGAGAAGATTCTATACAAGAAGCATTAGAAGATGCTGAAAAGGCGAAGGAAATGATGAGAGAGCTTAAAGAGGATAATGAAAAGTTGCTTCAAGAAGCTAGGTTAGAAAGAGACGAATTGTTAAAGTCTGCAAGAGATACAAAAGATAAAATTATTTCTGATTCTAAAGAAAAAGCATCTGAAGAAGGTGAGAAGATTATTAAGTCAGCTAAAGAAGCAATTAACGCAGAGAAGTCTGCTGCAATGGCTGAATTAAAAAATCATGTTGCTGCATTATCTATTGAAATAGCAGAAAAAATTTTAAGACAAGAGCTTTCAAAAGATGCAAAGCAACAAGAATTGATTGACGATGCAATCAAAAATGCTAAACTCAATTAATACGAAGTTGCAATGAAAGGAAGCAGAGTAGCAGCTAGATACGCAAAATCAATGATACAACTTGCTAAAGAGCAGGGTTCATTGGAAAAGGTGTATGGGGATATGAAGGATATAAAAGGCACGATACATTCTAATGACGAATTAGATATTGTTTTAAAAAGCCCTTTAATTAAATCTGAAAAAAAGAAGCAAATACTTGTAGCAATTTTCAAATCAACAGAAAAATTGACTAAGAGCCTTTTAGAACAGTTAGTGAGTCAAAATCGAGAGATGCATCTTGAGTTGGTTGCAAGTGAGTTTATTGCTCAGTACAATGTATTAAAAGGCATTGTAATAGCTAAAGTTACAAGCGCAAAACAAATCAGTGATAAAGACTTAAAAACTTTATCAGCTTCAATAAAAGAACAATTTAATTGCTCTGAGGTAGTAATTGAAGAAAAGATAGACGAAGCTCTATTAGGCGGTATGATTGTTAGGATTGGCGATAAACAAATCGACGATAGTATCGACCGAAGAATTAAAGATCTAAAAAACGAATTAATACAAGCATAAATAAAATACAATGGCTGAAGTTAATCCAGCAGAAGTTTCTGCAATAATTAAAGACCAATTAGCAGGTGTTAAAAGCACTGCTGACCTAGAGGAAGTAGGCACCGTATTACAAGTAGGTGATGGTATCGCAAGAATTTACGGAATGTCTCAAGTGGAATCAGGCGAGCTGATTGAATTTGAGAATGGTTTAATGGGTATCGTTCTAAACCTCGAAGAGGATAATGTAGGGGCGGTATTATTAGGATCATCCAATAAAGTAAAAGAAGGAGATACAGTTAAAAGAACAGGTCGTATTGCTTCTATCAAAACAGGTGAAGGCATGTTAGGTAGAGTTGTAGATACTTTAGGAAACCCTATTGATGGTAAAGGGCCAATAGAAGGAGAGACATTTGAAATGCCAATTGAAAGAAAGGCACCCGGTGTAATATACAGACAGCCTGTAAATGAACCTCTTCAAACAGGAATCAAAGCGATAGACTCTATGATTCCAGTTGGACGAGGACAAAGAGAGTTAGTAATTGGGGATAGACAAACAGGGAAAACTACCGTTGTAATTGATACAATTATTAATCAAAAAGAATTTTATGATAGAGGAGAGCCTGTTTATTGTGTTTATGTTGCCATAGGACAAAAAGGTTCAACAGTTGCAGGTATTGTTAAGACATTAGAAGATGCCGGAGCAATGGCTTACACTACAATTGTAGCGGCAAATGCTTCCGATCCTGCTCCAATGCAATTTTATGCTCCTTTTACAGGTGCTGCAATTGCAGAATATTTTAGAGATACTGGAAGGCCAGCATTAATTGTATATGATGATTTATCAAAGCAAGCTGTAGCTTATCGTGAGGTTTCTCTTTTATTAAGGAGACCTCCAGGACGTGAAGCATACCCAGGTGACGTTTTCTATCTTCACTCAAGATTATTAGAAAGAGCTGCAAAGGTGATTAATGACGATACCATTGCATCTCAAATGAACGATTTGCCTGAGTCTTTAAAAGACAAGGTAAAAGGTGGAGGGTCAATTACAGCACTTCCAATTATCGAAACTCAAGCGGGGGATGTTTCCGCCTATATCCCAACCAATGTAATCTCTATTACAGATGGTCAGATATTCCTAGAGTCTAATCTTTTCTTATCAGGCGTTCGTCCTGCAATTAACGTTGGTATTTCAGTATCTCGTGTTGGAGGTTCGGCTCAAATTAAGTCGATGAAAAAGGTTGCAGGTACATTAAAACTAGACCAGGCTCAATATAGAGAATTAGAAGCATTTTCAAAGTTTGGTTCAGATTTAGATGCTGCAACTAAAGCAGTACTTGATAAAGGTGCAAGAAATGTTGAAATTTTAAAGCAAGCACAAAACTCACCAATGTCGGTAGAAGATCAAGTTGCAATTATTTACCTGGGAACTAAAGGATTGTTAAGAGATGTTCCCGTTGATCAAGTTAAAAAGTTTGAGGCAGAGTTTTTAGAGTATATGAATGCAAAGCATAGAGACACTCTAGATGCATTAAAAGCAGGAAAGTATACAGATGCTGAAACATCAGTTTTAGAGAAAGTTGCAGCAGAATTAAGTGCTTCATATAAAACTAAATAAAAGGAATAAGCTCAAGATATGGCTAACTTAAAAGAAATCCGAAGTAGAATTACATCTATCTCTTCAACGAGACAGATTACCTCTGCAATGAAAATGGTTTCTGCTGCCAAACTTAGAAGGGCACAAGATGCTATTACTCAAATGAGACCTTACGCAAATAAGCTTAAGGAATTACTTAGTAATTTGAGTGAATCAACAGAAGGAAGTGCAGAAAGCGCATACACAGAGAAAAGAGAAGTAGAGAGAGTTTTAATTATACCTATTACTTCCAATAGAGGTTTGGCTGGAGCTTTTAATTCGAACATTATAAAAGAAACGAATAGATTAATAAAAGAAAGGTTTCAAGAAAAGGACGTTACTGTATTAGCTATTGGTAAGAAAGCAGATGATTTCTATAAAAAGACTTCATACAACATTAAAGGCACAACTTTACCTGGTAAGTTAGATAAGTTATTTGATGATTTAACTTTCGAACCTGTTTCTGAAGTTGCTCAAAAGGTGATGGATTCTTTTGCATACAAACAATTTGATGAAGTGGTTTTAGTTTATAACCAATTTGTAAATGCTGCTGTTCAAAATGTTATTACAGAACAATATTTACCTATAATTCCTCCGAAGATGGAAGAGGAGAAGGAGGTTAAATCAGATTATATTTTTGAGCCATCTCAAGAGTTTATAATTAGCGAATTAATTCCTAAATCTCTAAAAATTCAATTGTATAAAGCTATTTTAGATTCTCATGCATCCGAACATGGAGCTAGAATGACAGCTATGCATAAAGCAACTGATAATGCAACGGAGTTAATTGGAGACCTAAAATTAGTTTATAACAAGGCAAGGCAAGCGTCTATAACTAACGAAATATTAGAGATTGTTGGTGGTGCAGAAGCTCTGAATAACTAAAAGCTCCCTTTTTAAATTTTCTTTTACCTAGAAGTATATTTTGGCTGAATCTTTGTTGGCTAAACATAAGTAGTTGAACCATATTAAATTCTACTTTTATACTTCATGAAACTAAAAGGCATTGCTTTTTTTCTACTTGGATTAGTATTACTTGTTCTAAGTGCTACTCAGATTTGGGAACAGTATAGTCAGAAATCAATTTCTGAAAAGGACGCTAAATTAACTTTACAAGAAACCAAGGAAGAATTAGAAGAGCGCTTAGAAGGGTTGAAATTTTCCTTTAAACAAGGAGATATTGCACTTAATCAACTAAGGAGTTTAAATTCTAAAAGAGGAATTACATTTTATATTTTTATTAAGAAAAGCTTAGTTCTCTGGACAGATGAAGAAACAATCCTGCCCTTTGATTCTTTGGACTTTAAATCTGATTTCTACCAAAACTCAAATGCAGCTCATGTTCAGTCGGCTATCTCAGTAAAAGATACTGTTTATCTAGCATTTAAAAAGATATATACTGTATATGATATTCAAAATGAATATTTAACCAATAAATCAAATTTTGATCTATTTCAAGCATATAATACATTAAAAGATTCTCAAGTAGAGGGGGAGTTTGATAATAATTGGAATAATAAGAGTATCAATATATTTGCTCTAATCACTTTCCTATTGAGCTATTGTTTCATTTTAATTTGGATAGCAAGAGCTTTTTTAAATAATTTAAAAAGTGCTATTTTTTTAACAATAAATACATTTTACTTTCTACTTCCTGTTATTATTTCTGATGTATTTAGTCAAGATACCTATTTCGTGCAGAAAATTGCAATATCCATTTTAGAGCTAAAGGTAAATGTATTTCAATTGTTTTTTATTTCTCTATTTGTCTTTACCACAAGCTATGGAATTAGCAGACTATCAATAATTAATGGGAATAGAATAATTGGAAGATTATCTTCCATATTGTCAATACTTATAATAGTAATTGCTGTAAAACTTCTAATTAAGATTTCTATAGGAAGTGACATAAATTTAGAATTAGATAATCTTTTTAACCTAAACCTAGAGAGTTATTTAGTTATTGTGTCCATCTTCATTTTATTTTTAAGTGCATTCATTTGGGCAAACAGATTTGTATCCAATGAGTTTTCAGAAGAGAAAAATCATAGAAATGTGGGCAGGAACCTTATTGCTATTCTCTTTTTACTTTCTTTTTTATTGCTATTTTTTAAGCAATTTGTTCCTTTATTATTTTTCTCTCTATTTATTGGAATTTCATTCTTTTCCATTAAACTAAAACGAAGAAATCAGGCAGCTCTTCTGCTTTCCTTGGTTATAATAACAGTTTTAGTTAGCACTTATATTATCAGAGAGCAGCAAACTTTAAAGGAATTGTCTCAAAGAAAAGATCAACTGAAAGTATTATCAGAAGTTCAAGACGATAAAGCTGAGTATTTATTTGTAGATCTTCAAAATGCCATAAGAGGAGATCAATTATTAATTCAAAAACTCAAAGAAAAAAGTTTTCGAAAGAATACCTATAAGGATTATTTAAGGGAGTTATACTTTAATGGTTATTGGGATTCTTATTCAATCACAATTACGTTATGCGATGCTAAAGATTCCATTTTAACTTCTGAAGGGTTTGCAAATCGCTCATGTATTGATTTTTTTAATGAAAGGCTTTTAAGGGAAGGAGATAATGTAAGTGCAAATAACTTTTTTAGGTTAAGCAATTTAGCTGGTCGAATAGACTATATCGCAGAAATTCCATTGTTAAATAATGATATTATTTATGTGGAGCTTTCTCGAAATAATTTAATAGAAAGTTTAGGCTATCCAAACCTGCTTATCAATAAAAAGGAGAAAGATGAAGTAGATTTGAAAGACTATTCTTATGCTATTTATTTTGAAAATGAGCTAATTAATAGAAATGGGAAGTACATATATTCCAATAGCCATGATTTGGATTTAAAGTCAAATGAATTTATAGAATTTGATAAGAATGGATACAGTCATATTGCCTATAGGAAGGATGAAGCCACGGTATTATTCTTATCAAAAGAAGAAACTAATCTACTTCAGAAAATCTCATTTTTTACTTACTTATTTATTATCTGCGGACTTACAACTTTACTAATTGTAGCATTATTTAGAGGATTTCCTCTCAAGCAATCTTTTAGTTTAAAAGACTTTGCATCTAAGGTTCAATTGCTTTTAATAAGCTCTTTACTTTTTTCTTTGGTCTTATTTGGGATGGGGTCTACTTATTTTATTCAGCAACAGTATGAGTTAAAAAATTCTGAGAATATTGAAGAAAAGCTGAAATCCATCAATATGGAATTAGAACAAAAAATTGGAGTTGAGGAAAGTTTACCTCCAGTTTTGCAAGCTTATGTTCAATCGCTATTGATTAAGTTTTCCAACATCTTTTTTACTGATATTAACCTATATAACCTAGAAGGGACATTATTCGCAACTTCAAGGCCGGAGCTTTATCTTCAAAAAATAAAGGCAAGAAGAATGCATTCTTTAGCCTATCAAAAACTAAAAGAAGGGGAGCTTTCTGAATGGATACAAAAGGAGAATATAGGAGAGTTTAAATACCTTTCAGCATATATCCCATTTAAAAATCAGAATAATCAGACAATAGCATACTTGAATATACCTTATTACGCTAAAGAAAAAGCTTTGGAGGAAGAAATTGCAGCATTCTTGATTCCTACCATTAATATTTGCCTTATAGTATTTACAATAGCTCTCATTTTCTTGCTGGTAATAAATAAGCAAATAACAAAGCCGCTTAGTTTAATTAGGGATTACTTTAAAAAACTCCGCTTGGGGAATAAAGTAGAATTGATAGAGTGGAAGAGTAAAGACGAGATTGGTGAACTTGTAACAGAATACAACAAAATTGCAATCGAATTAAGTGAGAGCGCAAATGAATTGGCAAAAAATGAGAGAGAGTTGGCATGGCGAGAAATGGCAAAACAAGTAGCACATGAAATAAAGAATCCACTTACGCCAATGAAATTAAGTGTTCAGCACTTACAAATGGCCGCAAAAGCAAAGGTTGAAGATTTAGATGATAGAATAAAGAGAACTTCAGAAACTTTGGTCAGTCAAATAGACGCCTTAAGTAATATCGCAAGTGCCTTTTCTTCTTTTGCTAGTTTACCGGCACAAAAGCAAAATGAAATTAATTTAATTCCTCCTATTCAAGATGCTTTTCAGTTATATACAAATCAAGCTAAAATTTTGTTCGAAATACAAATAGCTGCAGAAGAAGCAATAGTGCTTGGAGACCGAGACCAATTACTTTCAGTATTTAACAATTTACTTAAGAATGCTATACAGGCTAAAGATGAAAGAAAAGAAGATTTATTAATCAAAATAATACTTAAAGAAGAATCCGATACTTATATCATAGAAATATCAGATAATGGGAAGGGTATAGATGATATGGAAAGAGAAAGAATATTTGAACCGAGTTTTACAACCAAATCATCTGGAAGTGGATTAGGCTTGTCTATTGCTAAGAGGATAATAGAAAACATGCTTGGAGAAATTTCCTTCCATTCAAAAGAGAATGTGGGAACAACTTTTACAATTCGTTTACCAAAAGCAAAGGATTAAATTTACATTTGTCCAAAATCAAGATTTATGTCAAATATTAAGATTGAAAACCAAGATTCTATAAGAATTATTACCATCACCAGGCCGGATAAACTCAATGCCTTAAATAGGGAAACTATAAAGGATTTAGGACAAGCTGTTAGTGAAGCAGGAAGTGAATCATCTGTTAAATGTATAATTATCACTGGCGAAGGGGAAAAGGCCTTTGTTGCCGGAGCTGACATTTCTGAGTTTTATCAATATAATCAAGAAGAAGCAAAGAATCTTTCAAAAGTTGGGCATGATACTTTGTTTGACTTAGTTGAAAATACAGAAGTCCCTGTTATTGCTGCCATTAATGGTTTTGCTTTGGGCGGTGGTTTGGAATTAGCCATGTCTTGTCATATAAGAGTTGCCTCTTCGAATGCAAGAATGGGCTTGCCTGAAGTTAGTTTAGGTGTTATACCTGGTTATGGAGGAACTCAAAGACTTGCTCAATTAGTAGGAAAAGGAAGGGCGCTAGAAATGATTGCTTCAGCAACTATGATTAAAGCAGATGATGCACATAGAATGGGTTTAGTAAATCACGTGGTAGAGCAAGAAGAGCTAATTAATAAGTCTATTGAGCTTGCTAAAGGAATTATAAAAAATTCTAAAACTGCAATTGCGGCAGCAATAAGGTGTGTAAATGCTTCGTATGATAAAGATGTAAATGGGTTTGATAAGGAAATCGAAGAATTTGGCAAGTGCTTTACTTCAGAAGACTTTAAAGAAGGTACTGCTGCATTTTTGGAAAAAAGAAAACCCAATTTTAATTAATTGGAGGTCTATAGACCAAAGAAAATTTGAAGGCACTTAAACAATTAGCAGGGCAAACTGCAATTTATGGTTTACCAAGTATTGTAGGTCGGCTATTAAACTACCTTCTTGTCCCCCTACATACTTCTGTTTTTTTACCCGAGAAGTTTGGTGTTATTACAGAGATGTATGCCTACGTTGCTTTTTTGGTAGTGATACTAACGTATGGTATGGAAACTGCTTACTTTCGATTTCAATCGAAAGAGGAGAATAAAGAGAAGTCCGTTTTTTCTACTGTTCTGATCTCTCTTTTTATTTCTACCTCTGTATTTTGGGCTGTGTCTACTTACTTTTCAGGGTCTATTTCCTCAGCAATCAACTATCCAGATAATAGTGAATATGTAGTTTGGTTTGCATTTATTGTTGGAATGGATGCCATAGCTTCAGTTCCATTAGCGAGACTTAGGATTGAAGGGAAAGCGATACGTTTTGCTGCGGTAAATTTTGCAAATATTTTGGTAAATATTGGTCTTAATTACTTTTGGGTTGGCTATTGTATTCCGGAGTTTGAAGCTGGGAATTCAAATTTTTTAATAGATACTTTTTATTCTCCCGAAATAGGGGTTGGCTATGTTTTTCTAGCAAACTTAGTTGCTAGTGCAACTAAGTTTGCTCTTTTATCACCAATAATGATTCGTTTTAAATTCCATTTTGATTGGAAACTATTGAAGAGAATGTTGGTCTATGGAAGCCCTTTATTAATTTCCAGTATAGCGATAATTGTTAATGAAAGTGCAGATAAGATTCTTTTAAAATGGATGCTAGTTGGTGATTTAGGAGTAATTGAATCTACCCGACAAGTAGGAATTTATGGAGCTTGCTACAAACTATCTATTATTATTAGCTTATTTATTCAAGCTTTTAGATATGCTGCAGAACCATTTTTCTTTAATCAAGAAAAAGAAAAGGGAGCAAAAGATAGTTATGCTAGAATCATGAAATATTTTGTAATAGTCTGTTCCTTCATTTTTTTATCAGTAATGCTTTACATAGATATTCTAAAATATTTTCTTGCAGATGAGTCTTATTGGGCAGGTCTACATATAGTCCCTATCTTACTTTTTGCTAATATCTTTTTAGGGATATTCTACAATTTATCTGTTTGGTATAAATTAACTTCTTTAACTAAATATGGAGCTTATATAGCCTCCTTTGGAGCACTTATAACGATAGTTTTAAATTTAGTTTTAATACCTATAATAGGCTTTGTGGGCTCGGCATGGGCAACACTTATATGTTATTTTTCAATGGTAGTTATCTCTTATATTTTAGGACAAAAACATTACCCAATTAACTACCCACTGAAAAGTGTTTTTGGATACTTAATCTTTGCTTTTTTATGCTATTTAAGTTTAGATTATTTGGCTATTAACGATGCTTTGTTGAAGTATGCTATTCATACTACTGTTTTACTGCTATTTATACTTGTAATTTACGCCTTGGAAAAACCCAAAAAAGCAATAATTTCGTAGGCTTTAAGCGATTACAAGAAGATGAAAATTAATATAATAAATCAGTCCAAACATTCTTTACCTCATTATGCTACTTCAGCCTCCGCAGGTGTTGACTTAAGAGCAAATCTAGAAGAAGGAATAACAGTTAATTCTTTAGAGAAAGTGATAGTGCCAACAGGCTTATTTATAGAATTACCAATTGGTTATGAAGCACAAGTTAGACCAAGAAGTGGTTTAGCATTCAAACATGGAATCACTGTTTTGAATTCTCCTGGAACAATAGATGCTGATTATAGGGGAGAAATAAAAGTCATTTTAGTCAATTTATCAAAAGAGCCATTTGTAATTGAAGATGGTGAAAGAATTGCCCAAATGGTAATAGCTGCGCATGAACAGGCAGAATGGATTGAAGTAGAAGAGTTAAATGAAACAGAAAGAGGTAGTGGGGGATTTGGGAGTACAGGTAAAAAGTAGAATAATAAAACAGAATTAAGATGAAGATTATAGTGCCAATGGCAGGGATGGGAAAGAGAATGAGACCTCATACATTAACTATACCTAAACCGCTAATACCAATTGCAGGTAAACCAATTGTTCAGAGATTAGTAGAAGATATTGCCGAAGTATGCAATGAAAAAATAGAAGAAATAGGGTTTATCATAGGAGACTTTGGAGCTGAGGTAGAGAAGAATTTACTTCAAGTTGCGGAAAACCTTGGAGCAAAAGGCCACATATTTCATCAAAAAGAGGCTTTAGGGACAGCACATGCTATCTTATGTGCAGAAGAAATAATGGAAGGGAAAACTATTGTAGCTTTTGCAGACACTCTTTTTAGAGCTGATTTTAAACTGGATGATAGTGAAGAGGGAATTATTTGGGTACAAAGCGTGGAAGATCCGAGAGCTTTTGGTGTAGTGCAGTTAGATGAAGTAGGTCATATAGTAGACTTTATCGAAAAACCTCAAGAGTTTGTTTCTGACTTGGCAATAATTGGGATATACTACTTCAAAGATGGGAATTACTTGAAAGAAAACCTTCAGTATTTGATTGATAATAAAATCATGGACAAAGGAGAGTACCAAATTACAGATGCTTTGCAAAGGATGAAAAAGGCTGGGACGAAATTTACACCAGGAAAGGTAATTGAATGGTTAGATTGTGGGAATAAAGATGCTACAGTTTACACCAATCAAAGGGTTTTAGAGTTCATTAAACATAAAGATATAATATCAACTAGTTCAAATATTACTGACTCAAGAATTATTGAACCTTGTTACATTGGAGATAATGTTATTATTTCAAACTCTGTAGTTGGACCTCACGTTTCTGTTGGAAATAATACAGTAATAAAAGACTCGATAGTAAAAAATACAATTATTCAAACACATAGTGCTATAGAAGGTCAAAATCTTGTTAACTCAATGGTAGGTAATCATACCTCTCTATCTAAAGATAGTGATTCAGTTAGTATTGGCGATTTTAACGAAGTTAAAAGTTAATCAATGAGAGTTAGTTTTCTTTTAATTCTTATTTCTCTTTTACTAACTGCTTGCTCTGCGAACAAGAATATTGAATCTAATTTACAGAAAAATAAAGGCACTAATCTTTCTGAAAAACAAGAGGTTGCTTTTGGAAGAATTTACTTAGAAGCTTCTAAGGAAAAAATCTTAGAGAATTTTGAGTCTTCAGAAGAACTGTATAAAAAAGCTTTGCAGATAGATCCAAATTCTGCTGCCGCTCACTATGACCTAGGTGTTGTCTATAGCCAACTTGGCAGAGAGGAAGATGCATTTAACGAATTTCAAATAGCTAATCAAATTGATTCTGATAATTATTGGTATAAATTATCTTATGCAACCTTGCTTGAATCTAAAGGTCAAATGGAACAAGCTATAATTGAATTCAAGGAGCTTGCAAAGCTTAATCCTTCACAAATTGAGTTAAAGTATGAATTGGCCAAACTGTTAGTTACTATAAATAAGAAATCAGAAGGAATTCAATACTTAAATTTAATAGAAGAGGAAATAGGGGTTAATGAAGAGATATCCTTTTTGAAGCAAAGAATTTATTTAGCAGACAATAAGCTGGATAGCGCTATTTATGAAATAGAGCAATTAATAGAGGCATATCCAAGCAATCTCAAATACTACACTGTTTTGACTGATTTGTATCTTTCAAATGGCAGGAGGGAAGAAGTTCAAGAGGTGTTTGTAAGAATGCAGGAAATAGACTCTACTAATTATAATGTTCAATTTTCAATGGCAGAATATTATAGGTCGGAGTCAAATGAAGATTTGTATAAAAAATATATAGGAAAGGCCTTCTCTAACAAAGAAATGGGAATAGATCCCAAAATAAAATATTTGCTTTCTGTATATCCGCCTAATTCTCAAAATAAGGAACAAAGCCTTGAAGCATTGAGATTAAGTAGAATCATTACTCAAACCCATCCAAATGAGGCTAAAGCTTATGCTGTTTATGGGGACTATTTATACTTCAATGAAAACCCTCTAAAAGCAAAAGAAGAATATATAAAAACATTAGCAATAGACAGTAGTAGATATGCTGTATGGAGTCAATTATTATTTATTTTCTCTGATTTAAATGACAATGAATCATTAATAGACTATGGCAAGAGAGCAATTGAGCTATTTCCTAACCAACCTACCTTATACTTAGTCTATGGAATTGGACTCGCTTCTTCTGAACAACATAAAAAGGCAATTAAGTACTATAGTTTAGGTTCTGATTTAGTTTTTGATAATACTGCTTTAAAAAGTCAATTTTACTCTTCAATTGGTGACTCTTATCATGAATTAAGCAATAATATTGAATCAGACAAAAACTATGAAAAGGCTTTAGAGCTTGATCCCAATAATGTTTATGTACTAAACAATTATAGCTATTACCTTTCTTTAAGAAAAGAAAACTTGGAGAAAGCTAAGGCAATGTCATTAAAATCAAATCAGATTTCTCCAAATCAGCCTTCCTTCGAAGATACTTATGCGTGGATTTTGTATCAAATGGAGGAGTATGAGGCTGCATTAGAATGGATAAATAAAGCAATTGCAAATAGCAAAGATCCAAGTAGTGAGCTTCTTTTACATAAAGGGGATATATTGTATAGACTTAAGCAGGAAGAAGAAGCAATAGAGTTTTGGGAGAAAGCATTAGAAAAGCAACCAGATTCAGAAGAGTTGGTAAATAGAATTAAAGAAAAAAAGATAAATGATTAAAAGAAGTCGTTTAATTTCATTTGTTTTTTGCATACTAGCTTTTGTGTCTTGTAAAAAATTGGAGAAGGCCAAGAGAAGCTCTTTAGAAGGTAAAAAGACAGAATATTTGATAGCGCAGATGCATTCAAATGAGGTAACTTTTGATACTTTTTCAGCAAAATCAAATGTTAGTTTATTTCAAGAAAACAAGAAGACTTCTTTTAAAACGGTTCTTCGTATTAAAAAGGACTCAGCCATATGGGTTTCAATTACACCATTATTAGGAATTGAAATGGCAAGAGTTTTAATTACCAGAGATACTGTTAAAGTTTTGAATAGATTAGCAAAAGAATATTTTATAGGTGATTATAACTATATCAATAAAAGGTTTAATGTCGAATTTGAATATGAGGTACTACAAGCAATACTTTTAGGCAACGCGATTGCTTTTGAGCAGGATGAGAAAGTAAAATTTGCTACGGATAAAGAAGACTATTACTTGGGTAATATGAAAAAGAGAAAAGCTAGAAAAGCAGATGATAAGCCAGAGAAGATTGAGAGAAAGGAGGATGAGATACTAAGTCTTTGGATAAACCAATCTACTTTCAAGATAGCTAAGTTTTTAATCTCTGACTTAACAGCAGATAAGTTTATTTTAGGGGAGTACACCAGTCATATAGAATTAGATAATCAACTGGTGCCAAATAAGTTAAAGTTTGAAATCCAATCTAACACACCTGCTAAGTTAGAAATGGAGTACTCTAAAATAGCATTAAACGACCCTTTAAAATTTTCATTTAAAGTATCTTCAAAGTATGAAAGAGTATCTTTTTAAAAGAGTCCTTTCTATAACAATAGTTCTTCTAGTAGGAGGACTTACGGTATATTCTCAATCTAAGTCAGAACTTCAAAAAAAGAAAAAAGAACTACAAAAGGAGATAGAGTATACGAATAAGCTGATTAAGCAAACCTCTCAATCTAAACAAGCTTCCATAAATCAATTGCAAAGGATTGATAAACAGATAAGTACTAGACAAGAGTTAATTAATACGATGGAAGCAGAGATAGAATTGATAAATGATTCTATTACCAAAACAATAAACCTAATTGACACCTTAACAAAAGATATAGATCAACTCAAAAAGGAATATGCAGCAATGATTCAGAGTGCATATGTAAATAGAAGCTCATACAATAAATTCATGTATATTTTTTCTTCAGCTAGTTATAATCAGGCATTTAAAAGGCTCAAATATTTTCAGCAATATGCCGAATATAGAAAGAAACAGGCCGAATCTATTAGAAGTAAGCAAAGTGAATATGATCAACAATTACTTCTATTGGAAGCTATAAAAAAGAGTAAAGAAGGGCTTCTTAAAGCTAAATTGAATGAAAAGAATCAATTAACGAATGAGAAGGATAGAAAAGTAAACGTAGTCAATGAGTTAAAAGGTAAAGAGAAGAACTTAAGAAGACAACTACAGGAGAAAGAAAAGGCTGCAAAAGAAATATCTAAAGCCATAGCTAGAATAATCGAAGAAGAAATAAGGAAAGCAAGAGAAGCAGCTAAAAATGATGGAAGAAGTACAAAAGGGTTTCCTATGACACCTGAAGCTATAGAGCTTTCTAACTCATTTGCAGCAAATAAAGGAAAATTACCATGGCCTGTGCAAGAGGGAGTCATAACTGCTCAATATGGAGAGCATCCTCACCCTACACTTAAGGATGTGAAGGTCCAAAACAATGGCATTGACATTTCTACAACGAAAGCCAATACTGGGAGATCTGTTTTTGAAGGAACCGTAAGTCGAGTAATTATCATACCTGGTGAAGGTAAGGTAGTAATGATAAGACATGGAGAGTATTTTACAGTATATTTCTACTTCAAGGAAGTTTTTGTTTCTGCAGGAGATAAAATTGATACCAAGCAAAAGCTAGGAGTCTTGATTTCTGAAGATGATGAATCTTCTTCCATCATGCATTTAGAAATTTGGAAGGTCACAAACAAAATGAATCCAGAGGAATGGATATTCAAAACGAATAAAAATTAGATAGCTAACTTTAACTAAACCAATTAATTCGATGCAACTAAATAGGAAATACTACGTAAATGCATCTAAACACTATAAAGTAAATTTTTGATATGTTTCTTTTACCACGAAGTATAACTCTTTGTTTGGGCATTCTATTGATAAGTTTTACAAATTTATTTGCTCAAACTCCGGAAGGGGTAAATTACCAGGCAATTGCAAGAGATTTAGTAGGGAATCCTCTTGACAACCGAATGATTTCTGTTCGTTTTGGGGTGCTGGCAGGAAGTCAAAATGGGACACTTACCTATGAGGAAGAGTACGATATGATAACAACCAATAATTTTGGATTGTTCAATCTTGTGATTGGTGGGGGTAATCCTACAAATGCAGGAACAGTAAGTACTTTCGATCAAATTGATTGGGGATCTTCTTCCTATTTTTTAAGGGTGGAGATAGATGCAGGAAACGGTTATGAAGTGATCACAAATACCCAACTAATATCGGTCCCATATGCGCTGTTTGCTAAACGCTCAGGAAATCAAATTAAAGCAGGGGATGGAATAAGTGTTATAAATAATGATTCCATTATCAATATTGGAGACTTGTCAGTTACTAACGAGCTTGTTGATACAGTAATTTTAAGTGGTAATAACCTAGAAATTACGGATGCTGGAGGGACAATTATTACAGATTTAAGTGTTCTTGCTGATAACCAAAACTTAAGTTTAAATAGTACTAGAGATAGCATTTTAATAGATGATGGGATAGGGGTGAGTATTTCCTTTATTAACGATTCTATTGCAAGTTTTGCAAGTAGAATAAGCAACAATGAAATAAATATTGCAAATAATACGGACAGTATAGGCTCTGTTTTAGATAGTTTGAACAAGCACATAAGTTTAGATAATGATATATCATCAACTAATGAGTTAAACACTACAGTGGTGCTAAATGGGACAGATTTAGAAATTACAGATGCAGGTGGAACGATAATTACAGATTTGAGTTCTCTTGCTGACGATCAAAACTTAAGCTTAAATACAACAAAAGATAGTATATTAATTGATGATGCTAATGGAATAAGCATCGCTTTTATTCTTGATTCTATAACCAATCTTCAGACTAGATTTGTTGCTGATTCTGCTAATAATGCGGATAGTATTGCAGCTTTAAGGACAGATATTAATACCAATGAGGCAGACATTACATCTCTGGAAATTCGTTATGTATCTGATTCTACAAACAATTCGGATAGTATTACAGCCTTAAGAACAGATATTCTTAACAATGAGGCAGACATTGTAAATTTGGAGATACGTCATGTTGCTGATTCT
>JAUIMG010000003.1 GCA_030433355.1 Bacteroidia bacterium
AATCAGCATGAAATGCCCAAGTATCACCACCATGTCCAATAATTTCAGCAGAAAGCGTATCTGTTTTCGCTTGTATATTTATTGATTTCTTATATAATCCATAACCCCATTGAGCGTCAAAATTGAACATAACATCTTTGATTTGATTTTTCTCCATTTCTGCAAGTGAAGAAGAAGAAATTATGGAATTACCATTTAATGAGCCGTTATTCAACAACATTAAAATAAAATTTCCCATATCAACAGCATTACTATGAATTAAACCTGCAGATTGCTCTCTTATTTGAGGCTCTATAAAAGGCTCTCCGTCATAGTATCCAACAGGAGTTCCCCCCCCTTTTATAAAAGATGAGTTCATGCCTAATGGATTAAAAAACTCAGCTTTTATATATTCAGAATAGGTCTTAGCGCTTAGTCGAGAAATAACTTCACCTAGAAGTTCGTATCCCACATTGGAGTAAGCTAATTGATATCCGTTTGGTGCAGCAAAGGTTTGCTGATTTAATTGACTGATAGTCCAATCTGTTGAAGGTGGCACATCAGAAATAGAGCCGTTTATTATATCTCCAGGTAGTCCGGAAGTATGAGTAAGGATGTCTTTTATTTTTAACGTATTTTCCACTTCAAATCTATCAATCATAGATAATTCAGGAATGTAGTCATTAATTGGATTTTCAACTGATAATTTACCTTCTTCTTGAAGTTTCATTATTGATAATGCAGTAAAGGTTTTTGTACTAGACCCTATTCTGTAAATTGAATTATCTGTTGCTTTTACATTGTTCTCAATGTCTGAAAAACCGTATCCTTGGGAGTATACAATTTTGCCCTTATCTACTATAGCGATACTTGCACCTGCTACTTCATATTTTTTTATCAATTCGCTGTAGCTACTGTCAATGTATTGTTTTGTCTTCGCTTTAATTTCATTGTGAGATTGGCTTATTCCAATTATAGAAATGGCCATTATTATGCTTACACTAATTATTTTTTTCATTTTGTTTGATTTTAAATTCAATACTATCTTCTAACTGCCGAGTTAATGTAATATCTTATAAAGCTGTTTGTCAAGTAATTACAGCTTATTTTGTTAGTTAAATACAATTCTCTCGTTTCCTAAAATTTGGTGATCATTAAATATTTTGACAATAAAAATACCTGGCCCAATTGTAGACTTTCTTACGATCAATTGATTATTTTCAAATTGATCTTTGTAAACCATTCTACCTAATAAATTATATATTTCAACATTAATTCTTTCTCCAATTAGTTCACCGGGAAGTTCAATAGATATTTGCTGATCACTAGGATTTGGATAAACCTTAAATGCTATTGTTTTATCATGTTCAGCAACTGAGACAAAATTATCTGCAGCAAACTCTAAAATGTCAATCAATTCCTTTTGAAGATTTACAGTTTCACTGTAAAAACCTTGGTCTAAATTCATAACAGTCACACTAAAGTCGCTTTCAATACTATAATGCATTTCAGAATTCTGCATGGTATTTCCTCCATGCATAAAATATGGGCGGGTTTTGTATATGATTCTTTCAATGCCTTTTCCGTAAATATCTCCATTTGGAAAATTGGTGCCTGTTTTCATTTTAGTAAAAGCATTCTGACTTAGAATATTGCCTCTGAATAACTGATGACAATAAGACACAAAATCGCTTGGTGTAGCTACCACGCCACCTGCGCCCCATGTTGTACTCATCAATGCATAAAATGAATTTGGAGACCAATAAACACCAGGCCCCATATAAGCACCCGTTTTAATTTCTGAATATGTATCATAGGTTTCAAGGTATGAATTATTCAATTTGAATTGAGAAAATAATCTATTGTATAATACAGTATTAAGAGGTTGTCTTTCTACAGCTTCAATTACTTTCCCTAATAATATATAGTTTGTATTGGAATAATTCCAGCGCTGACCTGCTGCAAACAATGGAGCTTGTAAAAAGCTAGATAATATGCTATCTGGGTGCCAAAAAGTACTCTGATTATTAAATAATACAGAATCAATAAATGTTGGGTGTCTTGTGTAATCAGCTAATCCACTTCTTTGTTCTAATAATTGTTTAATTGTAATGCCATAAGGGACGTTGTTAACCACATTAATATAATGATATAAGGTATCATCAATTGATAATAAACTATCTTCTTCAAGCATTAAAATGAGCGCAGAGACCATAGATTTAGTATTACTCCCAATATCATAAAGCATATTTGTATCTAAAGGTACATTGCCATGATTGCCATGGGCAGTTGACCAAGTAGAGCCATCAGGAAAAATAACAGCACTTGCTACGCCTTCCATGTTATTACTATTAGCAAAATTGATTAGGGTTTGCTCCAAGGTATCTCCAAACTGTAGACTCATTTGAGCATTTGCAGTGTGATTAACATTGAGAAAGAAGAATCCTATTGCGAGGCTTAAGCTATTTAATTTAAATAAGTAAAAAAGTCGTTTCATTTTGTTTGTTTTAAATTCTAGGCAATTTTAAAGCATAATCTTTGCCCCCCCTATATTTATTTGATGAATGCAGAAATTAGCTGCCAAATGCGGATTATGGGTTCAAGATTCTAGATACTAGTCTTTTTCTTAATAAAAAAATCAGGAAACAAATCACTAAATTTAGCATAAGCTTAAATGATGTTATGTTTTTAACTGCTTAATAATGAGTAGTATAAATTGACATTAATCAGAATAAAAAAAGTAAAATAATTTTTTAATCTAAATCAATACAATCTTTGTGGCTGAACTTTACCAATGCAAAAACTGTGAGAAATCTTTTGAGAATACCTTCGATTATTGTCCATACTGTGGGCAAGAAACTACAAATACTCTCACTATAGGAGTTCTGTTCAGCAATACAATTAGAAATTACTTTTCTGTAGATGCCCGTTTTTTCAAAAGTTTTATTCCTTTAATGATTAAACCTGGAGTGTTAGCTAGGCGTTTTGTGGACGGTAAACGACTTGCTTATCTCCATCCTGCTCAATTCTATCTTTTCGTTTCGATAGTATTCTTTTTCATTTTATCCTTTAAAGTGCGAAAAGTAGATAATGATTTAAAAGTATCGCAAGAAGGAGTTTTTATTGAGGAAACATCTTTAGATTCGACAATTAATAAAATTGACTCTACAGAAGTTAAAAGTTTTGACTTAGTCATTCCCCAAAGGCCTGAAACTTCTGACAATGCCATCGAATTTCGAACATCTGTGTTAGACTCAATGATCGCAAGTGGAGCTACCAAAGCTGATAAGTTAAAAGCTATAGGAAAGAAAGAAGATACAGGTATATTCATGTCTATAATCTATGAGCAACTTTTAAAACTATACGAGCAGAAGGGTAAGGGAATTGTAACCATACTATATGATACAATTCCAGTCGCTATGTTTTTTCTGTTACCTTTATTTGCATTTTTGTTAAAGTTAATGTTTTGGAAAAGGGGGTCTTATGCGCATCATGTGGTGTTTAGTCTATATTTTTTCACCTTCTTATTTATCTCTTTTTGTTTACTTCTTTTGGGAAACTCATTGTTAGATATTCCCATTTGGGTTAATGGGCTAATCTTTTTGTCTTTCATCGTTTATTTAATACTTGCAATGCGCAACTTTTATAAAAGTCACTGGCTATCAACAATTCTCAAGGCTAATCTTATTGCCTTAATGTTTATGTTGATTGTTTTACCTCTTGCTATGGTTGTTGTATTTTTTATAACTTTTTTGTTATATTAATATATTCTAAAATTGAGAAATGAAGCTGGGTTCTGTCTCACTATACTATTTAATTCTAAATTAAGTACTTAAACTGCTAAGTAATTATACGTTCTAGAGCATGTAGATTTAGAACCTCTTATTTGTTAAAACTTGTTATTTGGGGAATTCAAACAATATTCCCCTTTTTTATTTATAAAAGCTGGTCTGCATACAAACGTTAACTGCTATTTACTTAGTTTGTCCAAATGTCAAATAATTTTTGCTGCATAATTGTTTTATCGCCATCAATCTTTAACACATTAAATAAAGAACCTTCTTTGTATTTTGCCGCAAAACTTAATTTCACTTCTCTATTATCTCTTAATACATTTAAAAAGATAATTGTGCCAGCCGGCACAAAGTCACCATTTTGATCTCTGTAACAGTCTATTGATTCTTGAATATCTACAAGGTCACCTTTTTTGAAACCTACTAACTCATTGGGTCCAACCTTTGTAATTTTCTTTTTACCATTGACTATAACCGGGGAATATTTGATGTCATTTTCTTTTTTGGAAAGAATATTGACAGGAATCTTTCCTTTTTGCTCCCTATCAAATTTAATTCCTACTACCTCGAACCCACCTTTAATGTCTAATGGTTTTTTCCCACTTACATAATCGTCAAAAAACTTTTGTAAATCAGGATTAATCAAACTAACAAATTCAGAAATGAATGTGTCTTCATTAAAACTTTTGTTTGGCCCGTATTTTTCTGCTAGTTCAAAGATTACACTTTTTAGTGTTTGATTTCCTGATGTGAGTCTCATTATCTCGAAGTCTAAAAGCATTGCCATAATTGCTCCTCGATCATATACTTGCATATACAATTCTTTGTAAGGATCTTCGAGAACATTCATACTCATTTCTGTGAAAGGAATAGAATCAGGATAAGTAAGTGAAGATTCTATTTTTTGTTTTATTTCACCATATAATAAATCTTCAAAATCGATTAATTTACCTTGCATTTGAATTTGAAGAGAAAAATACTCTGTTATTCCTTCGTAAAGCCACAAATGCTGTGACATTTGTGGCTTTAAATAATTAAAATCGCCTATTAAGTTGCTGTGCAAACTTAAAGGAGTATAGATATGCATGAATTCATGAATAATCACATCTGTTAAATTTGAAGTATAATCCATATTCTCTAAATATGGGAGGAAATAAAGAGAAGAGGTACCATGCTCAAGTGCTCCAAAAGCTTTTCCTTTAAATAGGCGTTGAAATTTAAGCGCCTTAACTAGGCTTATATTTGACAGATTGGTGGTGTCAAGGTTTAACTTTTCAATATCCTTTATCATGTCTTCGTAGTATATAAGAAGGTTATAGTTTAATACAGGTAATCTTCCTGTAAATAGTTCAATGGCGTTAAACAAATCAAGTATTTCTTTTTTTACATAATAAGATGAAGAATCGCTATTTGCATAAGTAGCTATATTAATATTGCAACCGCCAATATTAATTTGTTCTGATTTCTTGGATGTAAAAAAAATTGGGCAATCAATCAACTGATGATAATCTATTGCAGAAAATAGAATCTCGTTTGAATTCGTGTTACTTTCTAAACTCGAAAAGCCATTTAGTGTTTCATCCTTTTTTATTTCCAGATAGAATGTTTGATCTTCCATGTTTTCAAAACATCCAAACATTCCTCCATTGTTGAAAATAAATACTTTATCTTTTTCAAAATTTGTGCCTGCTGGTTCAAATATTTTATTCTTTTTTTTAACTTTTTCATCAAATGTATCTACGACTTTGTATTTTATTTTTCTTAGGGTTTTTGCATTTGATATTTCGAAAGTATTGATATCTATTTTTTTAATTTTTAATTTATTACCAAATTCATCGTATGCGCTAAGTTTTTTAATATATCTACCATAATCCAATTCTGAATAAGTTCCAGGAATGGTTTTCGGGAAATAATATATAATAGCATCAGACGTGATTATAGGACAATCTAGTGTTATTTCTAGCTCGTCCGACTCAATTTCGGTTAGATTTAAACTATAGTGATATCCTTGACCATAAGACGAGTGGAAGAATAAATAGATTAATACAGTTGAAATTATTATTTTATTCATGATAAGTAAATTATTGTTTAATGCCAAGACGATTAGTCTGTTTAATTTGTTACTCTTAATGCTATGCTTCTTTGCGATTTCTCTATCATGCCAACTAAGTGCCCCCTGAAGCAACTAAATTGAGCGTTCTGGGTATTTAATTGGGCTAAGTAAATTATTAGTTCAGATATTCAAATTAGTTACTGTTTCATTTTTTCTCTACAACTTCTTTAAAGTTTGATAAACTAAAAATTCATGGCATCTTTCATGGATTTTTAATTATTGAATTTTCGTCAAAGATTAAGATAGATTTACCCCAGCTTATTTCGATGAAGCGATTGATCAATAACCCCTTTCATTTTTTCTGCATCCAGATTCAGCTCCGGTAAAAAGGCTTTTAGTTCAGCAATAACATTTTGAGGTTCGTTTATGGCACGTGAATAGTCAACAAATAAGGTTTCTATGTGTAACTGATTCAACGTAGAACCTTTCACTTCTTCAAGTTGCTTCTTATAGAATTCGACTAATTTAAATGGATAGCTGGCCTTATCCTTGCCACTCATTTTGTGCTGAGAAGCTACAACTTCCTCCACTTTTCTATCCATAAAGATGACCTTGTATCGAAAATGAGGTACCAGGAATTTAAGTTGAGGCGAAACTACTTTTACGACCTTTCCATTGGCTTCAAAAATCAACTTCCGATTGCTAGCAAGTTGTTTAATTCCTTCATGCTCTAAATAACCTTTGGGGTTACTGACATCCGCCTCTCGCTTACCGTCGGTAAAAATATTAGCTCCGGCAGCATGCAACAATTGCATCATCATGGAAGTACCTGATCTAGGAAGGCCTGAAACAATGTAAATGGTTCCTTTTAAATTTTCAAGAAAGTCTTTACTTACCTCCCGCTTTAAGGTAGCTTTTTCAATATTTTTACTGCTGTAGTTGACAAATTCTGCTTCCGAAAAGTTAACTTGAACACCCTGTAATTCGAGATTGGCTAGGTGCTGCATCACCTTCCTACTTTTTGGCTTTTGCTTTAGGCTAATGGAATAGGCTCGAAATGCATCTTCTAACAAATCCAACTTCACTAAGCTTTCTCCTAAGTAGAAATGAGCCATTGGGTTAAAAAATTGACTGTTGATTGATTCCAAAAACAATGCGACAGCGTTTTCATAATCCTTAAATTCAAAAGCAGATACGCCCTTTAAATACAACAAACTAGAGTTTTCAGGAAAACGCTTTAAAACACGGTTTATAAATTCGTCTGCTCTTTTAAATTGCTTGTATTTAATTAAAACCTTAGTAAAACGCTGAGCAGAAAAAGGAGTATCTATTCTCCTTTTATAAGCGTTATCTACAATTTTTAACGCCGCTTCTTTCTCCTTTTTCTCTGCTAAAATAGATGCCTTTAACGCATTTAACTGTTGAATTGGATTTTTAATCGACTTTTCAAGCGTTTCAATAATTTGAAGGGCTTCATCGTTCTTTTTCAATGCTTCGTAAGCGATAATTAATCGAAGACCAAAGCGAACTGAATTTTCCTTTTCGAACAACACCTCTAAAATCGCAGCAGACTCTTTCGCCCGATTTGAACTTAAATAAACTCGAGCTAAGTTGAAGTCATTTTCAACTCTTGCTCTTTCTAAGGCTACCTCAGCTTTTTCATCGGGTTTTTCAATATAACCTAGGTCAATTAACATTTCTAAAGCCTCTTTTGAGGAAGCCGAATCTAATTTCTCTTCAAATTCTCGCTCAATTAAGTCGTCCCACGAGTTGATGTATTGAATGTCTTTTTCTTTTTTGAATATGTTTAATAAGGGCTTGCCATCCATATCCTTACCCTGAGGCAAATCAAACAGGCTCAATAAAGTAGGAGCAATATCCAACAGCGTAGCCCCAAAAACCAATTCATCCTTCTTTATGTCGGGCCCCATTGCAGCGAATACTCCATACGCTCTGTGATCATAAGCCGGAGCAGCAGCTTCCTTTGGAAGATTGAGTAACCGATTGAATCCTGACTCAAACCCGTGATCAGAAATGAGCATAATCGTGGTGTCGTCATCCACTAAGTCGAGTATCCTTCCCAACATCATATCGTGAAAGCGGTAAGCGTTATTCACAATATCCTTATAAAGCTCGAATTGCTTATCGTCAATTCCTTTTATCTGTGGAGGATGAAACTTCATAAAACCGTGACAGAAATGGTCTATGTTATCATAATAGATGGCCATAAAGTCCCAATCGGTATTCTCGATTAGCCAAGTTCCTGCATTATGAATTGTCGCAGCTTCAGCTAAAATTTTCCCAACCGAGTTTAATCTTTTATCTTCCTCTTGATTTACTTGGCTGGCAAGCGGCACAAAGGGTAAAATATGCTCATCGGTAAGATCGCCTGGATGAACCCTTAACTTTTTAAAAGTCTCTGATGATTTTTTTGGAAATACTGTTCCGGGAGCCATTGGCCATTTTTCTCCATGCGGCCTTGCAGCTTTCTGGTAAAAATTTGAAACCATCACTCCATTGACTGCTTCAGCAGGGTGGCTGGGCCACCAACCCACCACATTGGTTTTCAATTTTTGATGACTTAGGATGTTCCAAATGGCAGCCGTCTTTCGAGAATGATTGCTAACAGGGCGCACAGCTCCAGTTGAATAATCTGGCTCAGTGAACCCTAAAACGCCATGTTTGTCGGCTAACTTGCCAGTTGCTATACTAGACCATAACATCGGTGAAAATACCGGTTCTAGGGTAGCTAATTTCCCTGACATGCCGTTCTCAACCAATTTTTTTAATGCAGGCATTTGTCCACTCTCCATCAGGGGATTAATTACATCCCAATCGGCAGCGTCCCAACCAAGGAGTAAAACTTTAGGCTTAGGCATTCTTTTTAGAAATAGATTTTGCTTTTTGCCACGCTTGATGGCCAATAGATCCTAATGCAAGAAAAGCTAACGAACCCTTCTCAGAAACTTCAATAACTTCCCCTCTTTCATTTACCAAGAAAACCTCATTGTTAAATTCCTTAACAACAAGTTTAAATCCTCTTAATTTAGTTGCTTTCCAGCCAAAGTTTTTTTCTAGTGACACCAGTTGAATTTCTTATTTCTACTATATAGATTCCTTGTAAATTCCCTTGAATTGAAATTTCCTTTTGGGTACTAATCAATTCAGACTGCAGTAATTTTCCACTTAAGTCAAAAATAGATAAGGTTGAATTTGATGTTAATTCTGAATTTATTTTTATTCTACCGTTTGCGGCAAAATAATCAAGTTTATCTTTTCGATTTCGTTGTGATAACCCAACAGCAGTGCCGGTGTCACCTGCTAAAATAGCGGCATTGGGTGTAGCTTGATAAGCAAAATCTTTAACTGTAATGGAGTCTGCATTCGCACTCATATCCAACCTCAACCATCCGTAATGCGTTGAAGTACCAATGGTAAATTTTACTCCTAAAAATTTATCTCCAACACCGGGGAACTGTCCAATACTTATAGTTGATGTTGTGCTTGTTGTATTTAATGTTCTTTTAGCGCCTATTAGAAAACCATTAAACGCTGAAGAATTCGTTGAAGTTGGTGCTGCACTTGCCCATCTATTTAAGTTATTATTGATGTTTGAGTTTAGGCTTAACGCAGCAGCCACATAGGTTGAACTGCTAGTGGATGTGCCATAAGAACTATTTATAATATTAATAGAAGCATTTACAAGAGAATCAACTTCTGCACCTTTTAAATTAATCAAGGATGACGAAGAATTAATAAACTCAATCCTACCTTCTTTAATTCCATCGTTGTTTAAATCAATATCAAAATAGTCCCCATTATTAACTAATGTTGTATCGTTAATATTAGTATAAACCACTTGAGCAGAAGCATCAAGCGCTACCACAGAAGCCGCTAAAGCAGAATAGTGCTTTAATTTCGACTTCATAATTACTTTTTTCGTGAAGGGTTTATTCTTTTTCATAATTTTTAAATTGGAAATTATTTGGGGATTAAAATCATTTTTTATGATTGATTTAGGGTTGTTATTATGTAAGGGTTACTTATAGCTCTATTGGCACCCTAGAATCTTGAATAAAAGCATACAACACTTTAGATTAACCATTTTTACTTGTTTTTGAAGACATTTCATTTTTGAAACTTGATATCATGTTGTAAAATCAAAGATTTAAAAAGTCCTTACAAAAATGAATACACCACTTTGAGTAAAGCGTTCATTTGGAAATGAATTAAATATTAAGAGTAAAACCAACTTATAATACCAGCAGATTATGTAGTCTATGAGTTAGGTTTTATTTATGAAGCTCATTATGGGAAGGATTTTAGGGATCACATTTCAACTGATAAAATTGAAGAATGATTAATTGGATAACTCTTTTAAATTAAAATCACTAATATTATTAATGTCACACTAGAGCGTGCTTTTGGAGTGTTCTTTTGCTTTAAAATGTTCTTAAATGTTCGATTTTGCAGTTAAATGCAGTGGAATGTAGGTGAACCAGTTTACTTAAAATCCTGTGATCATTGCGATCGTGCCGGTTCGACCCCGGCTCCGGGTACTAAAAAAGCGAAGAGAAATCTTCGCTTTTTTTTGGTTAATATAATTAGATGTATTACACCTATATTTTATATTCAGAGAAAATAGATCGCTACTATATTGGCTATTCTTCAAATCCTGAGAAGCGTTTAGCTGAGCGACATAATGCAGGCGCAGTAAAATCTACAAAGCCTGGCAAGCCATATAAGCTAGTGGCCAAAAAGTTTTATAATACAGAACAGGAGGCAAGAGCTGAAGAGCTACGATTGAAAAAAGCAAAAAACAGAAATTATTTAGAATGGCTAATTAAGGGGAATTGGTAGCCATGTCCTGGTTTAATCGGGATGATCATTGCGATCGTGTCCCGCTAAAGCGGGACTCCGGGTACTAAAAAAGCTCAAAACTTCGTTGGGTTTGCAAACAAAACCGCAGGGTTGAAAACCCTGCGGAGCTGCGATTATTGCTCATGGTAGATTGTACTATCTACTGCCACTCCTTCTATAAAAATGACTGTTTTTAAAGTATCTCCATTCTTATTGAAGTAATAATATTTCCCCTGTTTTTTCCCGTTTTTTATTTTTCCAGACCTCTCAACATTTCCATTTGAGTAATAATCTATATGATTCCCTGATTCATTTGGGACTATTGCTTTTAACTGACCATTTTCATGCCAAAAGCGGAAGATTTGAGTTTTAAAATTAAGATCATCAATAGGAGTTCCATCTTCTCTATATTTTCTGTAAATCATTATTGTCCCTTTTTCGTAAAACCTCAAACTCTTCAATTGACCATTTTTATAATACTCATATGCGGTATCTTCCTCAACGCCCATATTCAAAGTGCCTCTTGCCCAAATCTCTCCACTTTCATACCACATAGTATACTTTCCGTGTTCTACAGAATCTTTAAGTGAAACAACTTGTCTTTTGCCCCCTGATTCATAAAATTCTTGTTTAAATCTGTTCTCTTCTTTTTCAACAATAGTAATTTTAGGAGTACCATTTTCGAAAGTTTCTATAACCTTATTTTTTGGAGAACTACAGGCTGTTATATAAATTAAAATAAGAGGTATTATATCTTTAATTCTTGGAGCTATATGTGTCTTCATCTTTATACTCTAGTATTTCTTGTAATATCTTGTACTATCACCAAAATATTTATCTATTTCTTTCCTGTCAATAACAATTAGACCTTCTATTCCTTCATATATTGGCTTATTATTGTCTGAAAACAATTGTAAAGGGCCTTGCTCCATCAACATTTCCTTGGCAATATTTTCCATTACTCTCTTTGTTTTAATAGGTTTGGCAATAAGCATAAACAGCATTATCAATATTGTCAAAATGAGTATCCAAATTATCTTCTTTCTCATTGTTGTTAAGGTTTAATTTTTATTGTGCCATGCAAATAGGTTGGATAAGGAGTACCTCTCCTTGCCAACGGGTTCACGGACTATATTCCGCGCCAATGGGAACTAATAAGAATCAAGTGAGAAATTAATTATAGAATCAGGTTTTTTGGATTCAAAATCTAATTTATAGATTTTATTTATCAGTAAAAAAATGTTATTTTTTAGTACTAGCTTTCTGTTAAATAAGTTTAGTTTTAAAATTTTGATGTATATAAAATTTGGATTTAGTTTTTATTTTTTTAAATTTAAGTAAGGCTTTAATTTTAAGGAATCTACTATAATCTTCTAAAGATTCTGGACGACTTTCATCAAACTTTACAATTAAAATTACAGATCTCTTTTTTATATCTTTTGATTCTTTAACCCAACCATTTTTTATAAAAGAATCTCCTTTCATAACCATCATTAATAAATCTTCATTATTATTTTTAAAACCTAATACTAAATTCTTGGTTTTAATAGTAAAGAATTTACTAATCGCTTCTTCGATATTTAAATTGTATTCTTCCAATTTTCTTAGTGTGAATGAATGCCTTTGTGTTCAACTCTTTTATTTTGATCATCTATAGTCTTAAATACAGATCCAATGGTCCCAATTCCTACCATCTTAATGACCAAATCAGGAACATTCAAACCAGATAACATTGGTTCTTGATGATTAATAAAATTATGATATGGGGTCTGACTTGAACCTCTTCCGAACTTAAGCTTTGAGGTGTTTCCGATACTATAATATTCAACAAAATCCTCAAACTGTTGCTCAACTTTATTTGAAGATTCTATCAGTGAATATGAATTCCTTACTATAGAATATGTTGAACTAATACCGGAACTTAGAACTAATGCTAAACCTATTTTTAGATTTCTAGTCACTGGATGATTCATGAAAGCTTCTTGTTCTTCATAAACTGCATCTATATAAGGATTTCTCTCCCAAGTGGAAATAGAAATGAGTGATGCATTACTTTTTGAATATGACATGTAATAAGAATAATCAGTTGCTTGCCAAGCAGACATATACTCATTTCCATTCCAATCAAATGAGCCTTGTTGAGTATATTTGGTTTCTTCTCCTACAAGCACAGTTTCTTTAGAATTTGAAATCTCTTCAATTGTTTCTGGTATTACAAAACCGTATTTCCTAATACTCTTATCCATAGCTGCTATATCATCCATATCACAAGTAGGACACATTTCATATAATTGATCCCAATAACCAATATCAGCTCCAGGATCATTCTTTCCTTGATTTAATGCTTGTCCATCATATCCCCCATCTGGGTCGATGTATGATAACGGATTGTTATTCGTAAACAAAAGCAATCTAGTTTATATGAATAAACCGAAAACTATATAACCAAAATGCTATTGATCTTATTATAAAAAATAACTTAGTTTTCAATTAATAATTGTTTTAATTCTTCCCATTTTTCAACCTTTTCCATGTAGTTCTTATTTATTCTACCTAAAAATACATCGTCTTTACTAATGCTTAGTAATTCATCATCAATCACGTTTATTTTTATGTCTGATAGATTAAGGGTTACTCTATTCTTATTCTTATTAAAAAATGATAATTTGATATAGTTATCAAATACTGTTAATTGCTCTACATCTATACTTGCTTTTTTTACTCTTTTTCTTATTACAAACAAGGTAACCATAGAAATAATAAGATATAAGTACGATGATTGGACATACTCATTAAGGTAAGATATTCCTGCATATAGGAAAATTGCCATAGTAATGACAATACCAAAATTTGAACTAATTGAATTCCTTTTTTTAAAAAAATATTTTTGCACATTAATACACTTGACACCCCAAGCAAATCTACAACAAAAAGGTACGAATATTCGTTTCTAATAAATAGAGAGTATAGTTTTCGCTATTCGTTACTATTAGCATTTCATGCTGTACTTTTTTATTAGGGCTTTTTTTGTTGATGTTGCTTAAGGATAGAAAATAGCATTGAAATATTTCTATTCTAATTAGCTTTGCAAAAAAATACTTAAGATATCGTACGAATAGATTTCCATGGCTTTTAAACTAAAACTATTTGTACTTTTTTTCATCTTATCCAACACCCTTTTTGGTCAGGCAGATTCATCACTAGGAAAAGAGGCTAATTCTAGCGCTGTTTTTTCTAAGTTGAAATTTTGGGAAGATGATTCTGTTTCCAAAAAAGAGGGCTTCTTTATTTTGCCTTTGTTGTATTATACCCCAGATACTCGTTTTGCTTTGGGAGCTGCCGGTGTTTATTATTTTAACACCGCAAAAGAGGAACAAGAGGTTAATGCCCACCCTACCAGACTATCTTATATTAAACTATTAGGCGATTATACGCAAAACCGTCAATTGGACGTTTGGAGTGATTGGACCATTTTTACCAATGAAGAAAAATGGCTCTTGAAAGGCGAATTACGGTACCGGAATTTCCCTGATTCCTACTACGGAATTGGTAATAAAAGCAAAGAGGAAGATCGAGAAAAATATGCTTACGATTACTATAGCTTAAAGCTTTTGGCTATGAAACGTATAAGTAAATTTTCGTTTGTTGGCCTAGATTATATTTTTGAAAATGAATATAATTTTACCTTTGAAAATGAGAATACTAGCTTAGCTAGAGGAGAAGTAGAAGGTTCAAATGGCGGTATTGGCTCTGCTATAGGTTCCGTTTTTTTATTCGACTCTAGAGATAATGTGATCAATGCAACCAAAGGGAAGTACTTCCAATTTTCCTCTTATTTCTTTCGTCCCGAATTGGGAAGCACCTTCAATTTTGTAAACATCAATGCGGTTTTTAATACTTACCGTCAGTTTTCAAACCAACACATCCTTGCAGTAAATATAGTAAGCCAATTTAATTTTGGAGAAGTGCCTTTTCTTGATTTAGCCAAAGCAGGAAATGACGACATTTTAAGGGGTTACGCTCGAAATAGATATCGCGACAATCACTTTGTTGCAGCTCAAGCTGAGTATCGTTTTCCAATTTATAAGCGTTTAGGCGCAGTTACTTTTTTAGGATTAGGAGATGTATTTTCAAATACTTCTCAGCTCAGTATGGATTACCTTAAGTATAGTTATGGTGGAGGATTGCGTTTTTCAATCAACCAAAGTGAGCGACTAAATATTCGGCTAGATTATGGTATTGGAAGAGAGGAAAGTTCTTTCTATTTTACCGTTACGGAGGCTTTCTAGGGGGGGCACTTTTATGAAATTCCATACCCCCCTTTAGCTAGCTGAGAACTTCTGGCATAAAAAAAGCGAAGATTTTTCTTCGCTTTTTTATTTAGGATATTTAAAATAGAATTATTCCGCCACCGGAAAACCTCTATCTCTCATTAGCGCTTCTACTTTAGCATCTCTACCTCTAAATAAACGATAGGCCTCTGCTGGGTCTAAAGAATTTCTTGGGGCAAATAGATATTCTACTAATTTCTCAGCCAATTCCTCATCGTAAAAACCTCCTGGTGCTTCTGCAAAGGCCTCTGCCGCATCTGAAGTCAATACTTCTGCCCACATATAACCATAGTAAGCTGTCGCATATCCTTCTCCAGAAAAAACATGTCCGAAGTGTGGTGTTCTATGTCGCATAGGCAACTCTTTTGGCATTTTTAATTCTTCTAAAGTTTCTCTTTCAAAAGCATCTACATCCATATTGCTAGGATCTGCTAAGTGAAACTTCATGTCCATAATTGCAGAAGCCAAATATTCTGTAGTTGCAAAACCCTGATTAAAGGTAGATGCCTTTTTGATTTTTGCAACCAGCTCAGCTGGCATAGGTTCTCCTGTTTTATTGTGCACCAAAAACTGATTAATTACTTCATCGGTAGATAGCCAACGTTCTAGTAGTTGCGATTGAAACTCTGTATAATCTCTAACACCACTATTTAAAGTTGGGTATTTAACATTAGAAGAAAAGAAATGCAGTGCATGGCCAAACTCATGGAAGAAAGTAGTAGCATCGTCCCAAGAAACTAAAAGTGCTTCTCCTGCTGCAGGCTTAACAAAGTTAGAATTGTTAGATGCTAAGACATTTTTAGGTCCATCAAAACTAGTGTAGCTTCTATAGGTAGTTGCCCAAGCTCCAGATCTTTTTCCTTCTCTAGCATAGGGGTCTAAATACCAAAGACCGATATTGTCTCCAGAAGTCTTGTCTGTTACTTCCCAAACTTTTACATCTTCGTGAAAAACCGGAACAGAACCATCAGGAACCGGAGTGAAGTTATAGTTGAACAATCTTCCTGCTACATAAAACATCGCTTCCGTTAATTTATCTAATTGCAAGTATTGCTTTACTTCGTCAGAGTTCAAATCGTATTTTTCTTTTCTTACTTGCTCCGCATAAAATCGATAATCCCAAGGTTCAATGGTAATCTTATCACCCTTTTTGTCTGCTATAGCTTGCATATCTTCTACTTCTTCAGCCACTCTAGCTATGGCAGCAGGCCAAACAGCTTCCATCAAAGCCATTGCATTTTCTGGATTCTTCGCCATTCTATCTTGTAAACGCCATTCTGCATAATTAGAGTAGCCCAATAGTTCAACTCTTTCTCTTCTTAACTTTAAAATTTCTGCAATGATTTCGTTGTTGTCGTATTCATCTCCATTGTCACCTCTAGAGTAGTAATTGGTCCAAACTTGCTTTCTCAATTCTCTTTCGGTAGAGTAGGTTAAAAAAGGATCCATAGAAGAGCGCGTATTGGTTATTGCATATTTACCTTCTTGCCCTTTTTCTTTAGCTATGCTCGCTGCTGACTTAATAAAGCCATCGGAAAGACCACCCAATTGGTCCTCATTCAAATAAGTAACATAGTTCTCTTCATCGTGCAAAACATTATTGGAAAACTTGTTGTACAAGCTTGAAAGCTCTTTACTGATTTCTGCATAACGCACTTTTTTGGTACTATCCAAATTAGCACCATTCATTTCAAATTGCTTGTAAGTTAGATCCAATACTCTTTGCTTATCTGCATCATAAGGATGCACTTGAGAAGCATCATACAATGCTTTTATTTTAAAAAAAAGCTTTTCGTTTTGCGTGATTTTAGATTGAAACTCCGAAAATTGAGGAGCTAATTCTGCCTGTATGTCTCTAAACTCAGGAGTAGACATATTGCTACTCCAAATACCGTAGTAGGTGAAAGCTCTATTTAGTTCTTCCCCTGCTCTTTCCATTTCTTCAATTACATTTTCGAAGGTGGGAGATTCTGTGCTATTGGCGATTGCTTCAATTTCTGCTAAATGCATTTCCATGCCTTTCTGCATAGCTTCTTTCACATCGGCAATTTCCATTTTATCGAATGCAGGAACACCTCCATAAGGGCCAGTCCACTCCTTAAGTAGAAGGTTGTTAATTTCCTTTTCTTTCATTTCTTCTTTCTTTTCGGGGCTTCCACAGCTACTTAAAATGGCTGCACTTAATGCAATGAGAATATATCTTTTCATAGGTTTAATTTGGATAGAATTAAGCTTTAAAGATAGCTTGAAAAATTATCTTGACCCTAGGTTTTATACAAATAAAAAGAGCCAATCTAAGACTGACTCTTTTTAATGAAATTATTTAAGAATAGAACTACTGCAAATCAAAACGATCTAATTCCATTACTTTGCTCCAAGCTGCAACAAAGTCGTTTACAAACTTTTCTTTTGCCGTGCTGCTAGCATAAACTTCTGCTAAAGCTCTTAGCTCAGAATTAGAGCCAAAAATTAAGTCTGCTCTAGTTGCTGTCCACTTCACCTCATTGGTTTTTCTATCTATGCCCTCAAATGTTTCTTGGTCTTCAGAAATTGGCTTCCACTGGTATCTCATATCCAATAGATTTGCAAAAAAGTCATTACTTAAACTTCCAGGATTTTCTGTAAAAACGCCATTCTTAGAACCATCATAATTAGCATCCAACACTCTCATTCCACCAACTAAAACAGTCATTTCAGGAGCGCTGAGGGTTAGTAATTGTGCTTTATCCACCAATAACTCTTCTGTAGTTAAAGTGTATGCTGTTTTTTTATAATTTCTAAATCCATCTGCCATCGGTTCCAAAACAGCCATAGATTCCACATCAGTTTGCTCTTGTAAAGCGTCCATTCTGCCTGCCGTAAAAGGAACTTGAACCGTAAATCCAGCTTTTTTTGCTGCTTCTTCAACTGCAGTGTTGCCAGCAAGAACAATTAAATCTGCCATAGAAACTTTTTTAGACTTAGATTTTTTGTTGAAGTCTTTTTGAATTTTACTTAAGGCAGCAATAACTTTTTCTAATTGAGCTGGGTTATTTACTTCCCACTTTCTTTGTGGTTCCAATAAAATTCTAGCTCCATTAGCGCCACCTCTATTGTCTGATCCACGAAAGGTAGAAGCAGAAGCCCAAGCGGTAGAAACTAATTCACTAGTACTCAAGTCGGTGTTTAAAATCTCTTTCTTCAGATTTGCTATGTCCGTTTCATTAATCAATTCATGATTTAATGCAGGAATGGGGTCTTGCCAAATCAAATCTTCTGTTGGTACTTCTGGTCCTATATAGGCCGTTTTTGGTCCCATATCTCTATGTGTAAGTTTAAACCAAGCTCTTGCAAATGCATCATTGAAAGCCTCAGGATTCTCTAGAAAGTTTCTAGAAATCTTTTCATAAACAGGATCGAATCTTAGTGATAAGTCTGTAGTAAGCATGGTTGGTTTGTGCATTTTTGTGGTGTCAAAAGCATCTGGCACCATTACTTTTGGATCTTTAGCCACCCATTGGTGAGCGCCAGCCGGACTTTTAGTTAATTCCCACTCTTCATTAAATAATGCTTTGAAGTATCCTTGATTCCATTCTGTTGGAGTAGCGGTCCATATTACCTCTAAACCTGAAGTGATGGCATCTTTTCCTTTACCAGATTTGTAGTCACTTTTCCATCCAAAGCCTTGCTCTTCTATTGGAGCTGCTTCAGGTTCTGGACCTACATGAGAAGCAGGACCTGCCCCATGTGTTTTCCCTAAGGTATGTCCACCTGCTATAAGAGCAACAGTTTCTTCATCATTCATTCCCATTCTTCCAAATGTTTCACGAATGTCTTTGGCGGCTAAAACTGGATCTGGGTTGCCATTAGGACCTTCAGGATTAACATAAATCAATCCCATTTGCACTGCAGCTAAGGGAGTTTCTAAGTTTCTATCTCCAGAGTAACGCTTGTCATCCAACCATTTGCTCTCTGGTCCCCAATATACATTACTTGCAGGTTCCCAAACATCTGCTCTTCCTCCACTGTATCCAAAGGTTTCAAAACCCATAGATTCAAAAGCAACATTACCTGCCAAAATCATCAAGTCTGCCCAAGAAATTTGGCTACCATATTTTTGTTTGATTGGCCATAATAACCTTCTTGCTTTATCTAAATTGGCATTATCGGGCCAACTGTTAATTGGAGCAAAACGCTGTTGTCCTTCTCTAGATCCACCTCTACCATCTCCAGTTCTATAGGTTCCGGCACTATGCCAAGCCATACGGATAAATAATCCTCCATAGTGTCCGTAATCTGCCGGCCACCATTCTTGCGATGCGGTCATTAGTGCTTCTAAGTCTTTTTTCAAAGCATCATAATCTAATTTGCTGAATTCTTCTCTGTAATTAAAGTTTTCTCCCATAGGGTCAGAAAGGGAAGAATTTTGTCTTAATACGCTTAGGTCTAACTGATTTGGCCACCATACTCTAGCTCCTTTGGTAGCATCAATTCCTGCTTCTGTGTCTTCGTATTTAGTCTCTTCTCCACTCGTGGAGGCATTGCCATGCATTACAGGGCATTTAGCTATGCCTGATGGTCCTTGTGCTTGTATGTTAAGGCTAAATGCAAGGGCAGCGATTGCGATTGTTTTTTTCATTTTTGGATTCTTGGTTTAATTAAACAGTTGCTTAAAGTTAGATAATAAATTCTCTTCCTTCAAACAGGAATAATTTAACAGATGTAGGAAGAAAAGGTTGCGATTTAATTTATTTGGATGGCTCTTTTCAATATTACAAGGCCAATAATTGCCGAAAGAGCAGAGGCAAGTAAAATGCTCAATTTAGCACCATCTAAAACTTGGCCTTCAAATGCTGCAGCCGCTACCACTAGAGACATGGTAAAGCCAACACCTGCTAAAAAGGCGGCTCCAATTAACTGCATCCAAGAAATATCCTTGGATAAGGATGCAAGACCCAATTTGGAAGAAATCCAACAGAATCCTACAATGCCAAGTGGTTTGCCAATGCATAAACCGGCGATTATACCCAAATTAACAGCCGTAAAAACATTAAAATACATCCCTACTACTAAAATTCCAGTATTGAAAAACGCAAAAAGAGGTAGTATAGAATAATTCACTGTTTTTTCTAAGGAATATTCTATTTGCTCTCCGGGGCCAATCAATCTATTGATCGCTTTTTGGATTAACTTTAAGGAACCATGTCGAATACTTTCTTGACTGTTGTCTGAATCTCTAATGGTTACTATTTCATGTTGGAAAATAACCATGGCTTGTGTAGCAATACCTTCAATATTCCCTTTTCTTCTAGCTGGGATTAGAATGGCAGTAATAACTCCTGCTAGTGTAGCATGTAATCCACTTTGAAAAATAAAGAACCAAAGGAAAACACCTAAAAGGATGTAAATGGTTTTGGAGTATACTTTATAATAATTGAAAAGAAACATAATACCTATTATCAATAAACTCACTATAAAAGGAGTAATATGAAAACCATGTCCATAAAATACTGCAATTACAAGGATGGCTCCTAAATCATCGGTAACGGCTAGAGCTGAGATAAAAACTTTTAATGCCCCAGGGACTTTGCTACCTAATAGAGCCATGAGACCTAAGGTGAAGGCAATATCTGTTGCCATTGGAACTCCCCATCCATGTGCTCCATCGCCATTCAAATTAATCAACAAATAGATAATGGCAGGAACTAACATACCACCTAATGCCCCAATAACAGGCATGGCCGCTTTTTTTACGTCAGAAAGCTCTCCAGAAATAATTTCTCTTTTGATTTCTAGGCCTACCAATAGAAAGAAAATGGCCATCAGTCCATCATTGATCCAAACCTCTAAGGGTAAAGAAAAAAAGCTGTCACCAGCGTTTACACCCAATTCAAAGTGGCGCAAAAACTCATACTCTTCTATAAAACCAATATTGGCAAAAAACAATGCACTAATTGCAGCAATAAGTAAAACGAAAGCCGCAGAAGCACCCCAGTTTACGAAACTCTGCATTGCCTGAGATACTTGGTATTTATTTGGTGAATCTATTGCTTCCATTAAAGCATGTTCGTCCCATGCCCCAAGATATCGATGTCCATTTATACTAACTCCTGGAATAAATTTTATCCCTCTTTGTTTTGCCAAAGACATATCGTCTTCTAAACGATGCTGAATGATTTGAGAATGAAAGTCAGTCTCAAACTTTTGCATATCTAATGCTAAACTGTCTGCCAGATTATAGACTGCCTTCTCTGTATATTCTCCATCAAAAGAAATTAAAAGATCATGCATCTCGTCGAACTTACCTTGTAATTCTGCTGCAAGAGCTGCTTTTGCCGAAATTTTAAACTCTTTATTTTTAGACCTTTTGGAGTAAAATCGAATTTTTAATTGAAGTCTCTCTCCATAATGTTCCTTTACGTTGATTAATATAGACCGTCCTGTTCGAGCAATTTTGTTCGTGTAGTCTATAAAAACGGTTAAATCAATTGGAGATTTATGCTTCACTAAATTCTTTTTTTGATTGAGAATCGAAGATACTATTTAGTAAATAACAATGAAAAAGGAAGTTTTAATTTATTACAGGATAGATTTCGGAACTATTCCTCTTAGCCAAAGTGAAAATCGTTTGGAAGCATCTGCCTTCTGATCGGGGTTAAAGTTCTTGGTGATATGCCATGCATTTTCTTCTTGAAGTTCTTCTTCCATTATTATTCTGAGTCTTGTGGCAATAGTAGAGTCGTGAATAATAGCAATACATTCTGTATTTAAGTTGGCACTTCTAGGGTCGAGGTTGAATGTGCCGATAACCGAAATTTGATTATCTAGAACCATAGACTTTGCATGTAGTCCAAAGATTGGAGTATGGCCTAACTTTTTTTGCAGTGCACTTTGCATGTTTTGAAATCGGATAGCAGCATCTGGTTTAAATTCGTAAATGTCTACACCAGTTTCTAAGAGAAGTTCACGCTCCCGTGCATAGCCACTAAAGGCCTCTAAATTGTCTGTTGAGGTAAGACTATTGGTTAGGATTTTTATTTCCACCCCTCTTTCAATTGCTTGTTTAAATAAGGCCTGACTAACTTGAGTTGTTACCAAATAAGGAGATTGAATATAGATAGATTTTTTAGTGTTTCGAATAAGATTCACCAAGGAGTCTGTAGTAATTCCGCCACCTTTCAAACCTGACTCTCCTTTGTTTTTTCCTGGAATATCAGATACAAAGTTGACTTGGTTTACCCAACGCAGTTCCTTCTTCTCAATTACTTTCTCAAATAGTTGAGGTGCTATATTTACTTTTTCTCTAACCTCTGGCCAATAATTTTCAGGACTACAGGCATATTGTCGTAAATATTCAAATTTTACCGCTGCATTAATAGTTGCCACATTTTCATGTATGAGTTGATCTATGGGAACACTTAAGTTACTATCCCAAAACTGAGAAAAGGAATAAGTTACATTTTTTACTTCCTTGCCGAGCATCAGAATATCTCGATCTCTAAAATTGTATTGGTGGTCGTAGCCAAAATATTCATCTGCAATATTTCTGCCGCCAGTGATTACCATTTTATTGTCAATCACAAAGGTTTTGTTGTGCATTCGCTGATTAAAACCTCTAAACTGGGTACTCAGATTAAATAATTTCTCAGGAAGTGTTTTGCCAATATTTGCTGTTGGGTTGTAGATTTTAATGGAAAGGTTGGGGTGAGAATTAATTGCTAATAATTCATCAGCATCTGCTTCTACCATAATATCATCTACCAATAATCTAACTTTTACACCCCTATCGGCTGCCCTAAGTAGATAGTCTACCGCAATTAAACCAACATTGTCTCCAGAAAATATAAAGTACTGTATATCAATAGTTTTCTCTGCCGACTCACTTAGCCATGCTCTAAAAACCATGGACATGTCCCCTTCTTCCATCACATAAATTCCCGTTTTATTAGGAAAAGAATCTAACAAGGGATCTATTTGATTGCTAAGTTTTGGAAAATTATGCGCTTGGGTAGTAGCACAATAATCTTCAAATATTTCTTGGTACTTAACTTCCTCAGAGTTACAGCTAAACAAGAAGAATAACAGCAGGCTAGGGAGGAAATGTTTTATCGGAGTCAAAAGGGTGAAAAATTTAATAAGCCTATTTGAAGTAAGTATTGTATTCTGCCAAATGTGCTTTCAAATCATCGAAGGCAGTTTTAGATTCACTTAAATCTCCAGAGGCTAGACTCTTAAATTTAGCCTTCATTGGGAAAAGATAATTGTGCAGCTGATTATGTGCTTCCCCTTTCATGGTGCACCTTTTAAAAATCAGATTGAATTCGCTATCTAAAGTATCCGAAAGGCTTTTGTATGCATCTGCATTGTCTGTTTCTGAGAAAGTGTCCATCAGTTGAATCATCTTATTAATTCCATCGGTAGTTTCTCGGTTCGCTATCCAAGTTTCTCCATTATTTAAGCTGACTTTGCTTTCACTTTCATGGTGATTCGTTTCTATTTTGCTGTTTTCAGTGCTTTTATTTTCTTTAGCTTCCTCATTAGTACAAGAGGCCATTGAAATAATAAGGGATAGTGCAATGAAGATTTTGTGTTGCATTTTCATAGGTTGGATTTATTGCTGGTTCTATGGATATTTTTAGGATGTAAGGGCTTAAGTAAAATAAATATAAGCAGAAAAATTATGGGGTATCCATACCGTTAGATTCTGTTTTGCTCTCTTCTTCTTAAAATTTCTATGCGCATGCGGTGATGTCTTTGAAGAATGATAGGGTAAAAATTGCCAATCCAATTGATTAAGAAACAAACTATAGCAAGTTGATATAAACCAATGTTGCATAGATAAATACTTACCATGCAGAGGAGGATAAATGGAAGGAGATGTCCGAACTCAGATTTCATGGATTGAGTTTCCAAATTAGAGATTCCATCTTTTTTACCATCAAAATATTTTTTTCTTTGGGCTTTACTTTTCCATAGTGTAGCTAATAACATTTTTCTGAATAAATCTACTTGAAGCACTTTATAAACCTGCTTTAGCCTTTTTGGATGGTATATTTTGTAATACTTTTTTGGCGCTAATTTTTGCGTAGGAAAAGCAAAACCGGCAAATGCAAATACTCCAGTAATGAATAGGTTAATAATCCAAGCAATGAAAATTGTGAACCCCCACGAATTACTCTCCAACTTGTCTATACTAGATAGTAGTTTATAGGATTGCATAAGCAGAAAGAGCGATGCAATGGAAAGGAATAGTTTTTTAATCATTCTTGTGATTACATTTTTGGCTAAGGCAGATTTGCTTTAGCTATCCTAAATGTATGGTATTATTTTATTTCAAATTTTACGTAAATCGTTGATTCTAATTTGATTTTTCTAAATTGAATTGTCCCTAACGATTTACTCTTTGATTCTAGGTATTGAACATTTGCATTGCTTCTAGCACCTCGAACATTCAATCCGTCGATGTAATGGACATCAGAATTTGCATTATGATCCTTGATTATTAAAGCTGTTCCTGTTTCTTGTCCAATTGCAGTCAATAAATAATCAGCTTTTTCTTTTGCATTTTTAATTGCTTTAATTTCCACTTCCTTATGGTACTCCTTTAATTTTGAATGGCTAACTTTTGATATGAAAACGTTATCAATTTTCATATCGTCTAGTTTTTCAAAAACGACTGCAACTTGCTGAGCCGTGGATAATTTGAGTTCATACTCACTTTGAGAAATTACATCTTTCTTGTTCCATTTTACTTGAATATAGTCAGCTTGGGCATCTGCAACAGTTAAAAGTTCAAGTGGAATGTTTAAGTCGTTCAGTGCTTGTTTCAATTCCTTTTCTTGTTGCTCAACAGTAATTTGATCTCTACCTGATTCTCTCTCTTTTATTTTAATAGAAAGATAAATTTCATCTGGAATAATTTTCTTTTCAGAGTGACCTATTACTTCGATATATGGTTTTTGGTCTTTGCTTTTCTGTTCTTGTCCATACAAGAATTGAGTTAGTAAAATAAGACTAATAGTTAAAGATAAAATTTGTTTCATAGCAGTTTTTTATTGTGCTTATCGTTTTGGCTATGAAATGTAGCCAATACATTTCATCTTAGCCAAACCTTGGCTATGTTTTATAGCTCTTGTTGTCTCGTTGGCAAATGTTAGTTTTTTACCACCTTTAATATTGCTTTTTTATTATCAGAAATTACTTCAATAAAATATAAGCCAGATTCTCCTGCTATGTTGAGGTCCAATAAGTTGGTGCTTCTATATGATTTCTTTAAAACTTCTTGTCCGACTAGATTTCTAATAACGATGGTTGTGTTCTCAATGTTTGTGCCTAGATCGATGTTAAAAGAACCTTTGGTGGGGTTAGGGTAAACCATAATTGTGTTATCAAAACTGCTTTCCAAGATACTTACACTGATAGCACCAAGTTTCAAAACGAAAATATCTGTACTACCAGCGGATGTTAAATTGCTAGTTCCCACACCAGGGTCAAAGTCAACGGTTCCCATGAATTGTCCAGTTGTGTATACATTGCCAAATCCGTTCAAAGCAATAGAGTAACCAATATCGTTACTAATTCCACCCAATTTTTTTGCCCAGCCAAAATTGCCTACTGAATCCAGTTTGGAGATGAAAATATCAGCAAATCCTGCACTTGTTAAATTACTAATTCCAGCTCCTGGGTCAAAATCAACAGTTCCATAGAAAATTCCAGTGGTGTAGACATTGCTAAAGCTATCCACGGCAATAGAATAAGCAATATCACTCGAATTAGGCCCATCCATGCTTTTTGCCCATATAAAATTGCCTGCTGCATCCAGTTTGGAGATGAAAATATCCAAATTTCCTCCCGCAGAAGTTAAATTACTAACTCCTGGTCCTGGGTCAAAGTCAGCAGTTCCATGGAAGCTACCAGTAGTCAATACATTGCCAATGCCGTCCACAGTAATGGAATAAGCAACATCATCAGAATTAGGCCCACCCATGTTTCTTGCCCACACAAAATTGCCTGCTGCGTCCAGTTTGGAGATGAAAATATCCTTAAATCCTGCAGATGTTAAATTGCTAGTTCCTGTTCCGGGGTCAAAATCAACAGTTCCCGAGAAATGACCTGTAGTGTATACATTACCAGCGCCGTCCACAGCAATGGAAATGCCGAGATCTGGAGAAGTTCCACCCATGCTTTTTGCCCATATAAAATTACCTGCTGCGTCTAGTTTGGAAATGAAAATATCTTGAAATGCTGCAGATGTTAAATTACTAGTTCCTGCTCCGGGGTCAAAATCAACGGTGTACCAGAATGTGCCTGTGGTGTATACATTACTAGAGTCGTCCAAGGTAATGGAAAAAGAAATATCATAATCTGTTCCTCCCATGCTTTTTGCCCAGATGAAATTACCAGCTGAGTCTAGTTTGGAAATGTAAATATCACTAAATCCTGCACTTGTTAAATTACTAGTTCCCGCTCCGGGGTCAAAATCAACGGTTCCCCAGAAACGTCCTGTAGTGTAAACATTGCCAGAGTCGTCCACGGTAATGCAATTACCTTGATCTTCACCATTCCCACCCATTCTTTTTGCCCATATAAAATTGCCTGCTGCGTCTAGTTTGGTGATGAAAATATCACTATATCCTGCACTTGTTAAATTGCTAATTCCTGCACCGGGGTCAAAATCAACGGTTCCCCCGAAAAATCCTGTGGTGTATACGTTTCCAGAGCCGTCCACAGTAATGGAATTGCCACCATCGTCACCATTTCCACCCATGTTTTTTGCCCATTGGTAGTTTTGGGCAATACCTGAAATTATTCCTAGGAATAATGCAAATAATAAGATGCTTGCTTTTATCATTATTTCAGCTTTTTGGGTGTGTTTTTTATTGTTATCTGCAATTATAATGTTTGCCAACGGCTCCGGCTAAGAAACGTAGGGATTTCGAGCTGCGTTCTTGTCGACCGAGACAAGAACAAAGTAAGGAAATCCACCGTTTCAGGCTGCGCTGCAACCCCTATGTTTTCTTAGCCATTGTTGCCACACGTTTTTATTTTAGTTAATGGACATCAATTCCGTCAAAGTAAATTTCAGTAATTGCTGTGTCGTCATACTTTTCGCCTTTGTAAACATCAATAATTTCAAATTTGATTGACCACCAAGGCATTAATAAAAGCTGATTCCAATCATTCCTGTTACCATTGCCTAACGGTTCAAATTTGAAATGCTGTTCTTTTCTAGTGTCTTCTAAATTGAGAAAAGCAATAGGAATGTTGTCAACGTACATTTTAAGCTTTTTTACTCTAGAATTTTCTTTCCAAGCCTTTTCGGATTTTACATATCCATTTACAACAATGATTTCTGTAATCCTCGGACTTTGGGGTGGAATATGATATGTGACATATTCTCCAATTCCATAACCTGGAACCCCTTCAATCCAAGCCGTTTTATAACTAAGGTCATGTATGTTCTTGACAGAATATGAAAGGCTTTTAAAAGAATTTAATTCGGAAGACGCAGAAAGGGTATCAAGTCCACCACCGCAATACCAACTACAACCAACTCCAATAATATCCCAATATCCTTCAACATCTGTGGCGCAATAATCGAAAAGTTTTTGTTGTTCTGGTGTATAGTCTTTTTGGTCAATTTTGGTTCCGACTTCCTTCCAAAACCTTTCACAGTCTTCTTGTTTTTGGATAAAGTCAAGTTCTCCCTCTAAACTTCTGTCAACTAAATATCCAATTATAGGTGTCATTTCTCTAATTGATTGACCAAATATGGTAAATGAGGGTAGCAAAGCTATTAGTATGATAATTTTTTTCATTTTTTTTAATGTGTGGCAACTTAGGGATAAAGTGCACTCATGCACTTTATCCCCTTATACTTTTCTAAATTAACAAAACTAATTTATTCAACTATAGCAGGGGTTTATTAGCGCTAAGGGTATATTAATCGTGTAATATACAGCTATTATTACCCTCTAAAACCAAAAAAGCCATCTGAAATTCAGAAGGCTTTTTGGTTCTATCCTTTATTTTATTTGCCGTGGCATTGTTTAAATTTCTTGCCGCTTCCACAAGGGCAGGGTTCGTTTCTTCCTACTTTTTTCTCTACCCTTACTGGCTCCACTTTTGGCTTTTGCTGGGTAGCAGTATTTCCACCACCACTTGCTTGCGTTTGGTTGCCTCCAGAGTATTGTGGTACTTCTGTTCTTGAAGTTTGTAATCTTGGAGTTGGTCTACTTGCTTGCGTTGCCTCCTGCACTTGCGGGCTTTGTTGCTGCTGCTGCGGCAAATTACCTTTTATTAAGAAAGAAACAATCTCTTTGTTGGTTCTGTCAATCATTTGCTTAAACAACTCAAAAGCCTCAAACTTATAAATCAATAACGGATCTTTTTGCTCGTAAACTGCTCCTTGCACAGATTGCTTCAAATCATCCATTTCTCTCAAATGCTCTTTCCAAGCATCGTCAATCATGGCCAAAGTAATGTTCTTCTCAAAAGAATCTATCAAATTCTTCCCTTGGCTATTGTAAGCTTCTTCTAATGGTGTAACTACTTGCAAACTCTTAATGCCATCGGTAAATGGCACTACAATGTTTTGGTAGCTATTGCTTTGTTCTTCGTATACATTCTTAATTACTGGAAAAGCTGCCTCTGCAAGATTTTTAGATTTACTTTCATAGTGCTTTAGCGTTTTATCGTAAACCAACTGCACTACTTCTTGAGGATTGGTAGAGAAAAACTCTTTTTCTCCTAATGGAGACTCTATAGATAAATTTCTAATTAGATCAAATCTAAAGTTTTCGAAATCTTTCATATCCATGGCCTCATCTACAATACTTGTAGTTGTATCGTAAATCATATTGGCAATATCTACTTTCAATCTTTCGCCAAAAAGGGCATGCTTTCTTCGTTTGTAAATCACCTCTCTTTGCGAGTTCATTACATCATCGTATTCCAACAATCTTTTTCTAACGCCAAAGTTGTTTTCTTCTACTTTCTTCTGCGCTCTTTCAATAGATTTGGTAATCATGGAATGCTGAATTACTTCTCCTTCTTCTAATCCCATTCTATCCATTAAGCTGGCAATTCTGTCTGAGCCAAACAAACGCATTAAATTGTCTTCTAAAGAAACGTAAAATTGAGAGCTTCCAGGATCTCCTTGTCTACCGGCTCTACCTCTCAACTGTCTGTCTACCCTTCTAGATTCATGTCTTTCGGTACCAATAATGGCCAAACCTCCAGCTTCTTTTACTTCTTTACTCAACTTAATATCGGTACCCCTACCTGCCATGTTGGTGGCAATAGTTACGGTGCCTGCATTCCCTGCTTCTGCAACAATGTCTGCCTCTCTTTGGTGTAATTTGGCATTCAACACATTGTGCTTGATGTTTTTCATTTTAAGCATTCTGCTCAAAAGCTCAGAAATTTCTACCGAAGTAGTACCTACCAATACTGGTCTTCCTGCTTTTACCAAAGAAACTATCTCATCGGCAACGGCATTGTATTTTTCTCTGGTCGTTTTAAATACTAAATCTTGTCTATCGTCTCTTGCAATTGGTCTATTAGTTGGAATTACCATCACATCCAATGCATAAATATCCCACAACTCTCCTGCTTCTGTTTCTGCAGTACCAGTCATTCCAGAAAGCTTGTGGTACATTCTAAAGTAATTCTGTAAGGTAACTGTAGCGTAAGTCTGCGTAGCTGCTTCTACTTTTACATTCTCCTTAGACTCTATGGCTTGGTGTAATCCGTCAGAATAACGTCTGCCTTCCATAATACGTCCAGTCTGCTCATCTACAATTTTTACCTTATTATCCATTACCACATACTCCGTATCTTTTTCAAATAGGGTATAGGCCTTCAACAATTGATTTACGGTATGTATTCTTTCTGCTTTCACAGAATAATCTTGAATCAACTGGTCTTTTTCTTTTACTTTATCTTCGTCGCTTTTTGCAGAACTGTCAATTTTGCTAAGCTCCATGTTGATGTCTGGTAAAACAAAAAACTCTTTGTCTTTGTCAGAACCTGAAATTAATTCAATTCCTTTTTCTGTTAGTTCAATGGAGTTGCTTTTTTCATCAATTACAAAGTAAAGCTCTGCATCTACTTTATGCATTTCCTTGCTTTGGTCTTGCATGTAGAAGTTTTCTGTTTTTTGTAATTGTGCTTTAATTCCACTTTCACTTAAGAACTTAATCAAAGCTTTGTTTCTCGGTAAACCTCGATAACTTCTCAATAAGGCCATTCCGCCTTCTTCTTGAAGTTTTTTCTGTTCTTTGCTGTTTTCTTCTTCTGCGGTTAATTTTCTTTTAGCATCAGCAATAAAGGTAGAAACCAACTGTTTTTGAGCACTATATAGCTTCTCTACCAAAGGCTTCATTTCATTAAATTCATGCTTGTCACCTTTTGGCGTAGGACCAGAAATAATCAAAGGGGTTCTTGCATCATCAATTAAAACAGAATCCACCTCATCAATAATAGCATAATGATGCTTGCGCTGCACCAGCTCTTCCGGACTACGTGACATATTGTCTCTCAAATAGTCGAAACCGAATTCATTGTTTGTTCCGTAGGTGATGTCTGCTTGGTAAGCCCTTCTTCTTTCCTCTGAGTTTGGCTGGTGGTTGTCAATACAATCAATGGACATTCCATGAAACTCAAACAAAGGTCCCATCCACTCTGCATCTCTTCGTGCCAAATAGTCATTCACGGTTACTAGGTGAACACCCCTTCCAGTAAGTGCATTTAAATAAACAGGTAGAGTAGCCACTAAGGTTTTTCCTTCTCCTGTTGCCATCTCTGCGATCCTACCTTTGTGTAGAGCAATACCTCCAATCAACTGCACATCGTAGTGCACCATATCCCATTTTACTTCAGCACCTGCGGCATTCCATTCGTTTTTCCAATATGCTTTGCCGTCTTTTATTTCTACCTGCTCACGCTTGGCAGCAATTTCTTGATCCATTGCAGATGCTGTAACTTCTATGACTTCATTTTCGGTAAATCTTCTAGCGGTTTCTTTAACAACAGCGAAGGCTTCAGGAAGAAGTTCTAATAAAACCTCTTCCAATTGCTCGTCTATCTGCTTTTCTATTTTATCAATTTCATCATAGATAGATTCTTTCTCTTCAAAATCTGCCGTCGCGTCAATTTTAGCTTTTAAAGCTTTTACTTCGTCATTTTTAGTAGCAATGTAATCGCTAATTCTAGATTTGAATTCTTGTGTTTTTGCTCTTAGTTCGTCATTAGAAAGACTAGCCATAGAAGGGAATACCTCCTTAATCTTTTCTACCAATGGCATCACCTCTTTCAGGTCTCTATCTGCCTTGCTTCCTAATATTTTTTTGAACGTTTTCGTTAATGATCCTAACATCTTTTATTCTTCTGTTTTTCCTAAAAAGTGAATACAAATTTACTCAATTATTATGCCGTATATCTCTAGTGTTAAAAGCATAAAAAAAGCCACACAAATTGCGTGGCTTCTTTCTTATATTTTTTGTTTTTAATATTCGTCTTCATTGAAAAAGAAGTCTTCTTTGGTAGGGTAATCCGGCCAAATGTCTTCTATAGTTTCATAAGAATCTCCTTCGTCTTCAATTTCTTGAAGGTTTTCTACAACCTCTAAAGGCGCACCAGCTCTAATCGCATAATCGATTAATTCATCTTTGGTTGCGGGCCAAGGTGCGTCTTCTAAATAGGAGGCAAGCTCAAGTGTCCAATACATTTCTAATCCATTTTAGATATACGGCAAAAGTAATTTTTTTGAGGAGAAAAACAAGTTAAATTTTTTAAGTCAAAAATTATATTAAATATCTAAATATCAATCATTTAACTCATTCTCGGTACCCAAGGTGTTTCTTTCACCTTCAAATCTTTGGTCAATTTTCGAGATAAGGTGAATAGATAGTCTGATAGTCGATTTAGGTAGCGAATTATTTTTTCGTCTACTTCTTCCTCTTCTGCTAGGTGAACAGTTATTCTCTCTGCTCTTCTACAAACGCAACGTGCTATATGTGAAGTAGAAACAGCAGGATGACCTCCAGGTAGAACAAAGGATTTCATAGGTTCTAACACATCATCCATTGTATCAATTTGATTTTCTAAAAATTCAATATCCGAATTTTTTAATTCTGGCAATTTCATTTTGCTCTTCCCAGGCTCTGCTGCTAGCAAAGAACCCAAAGTAAAAAGCCTATCCTGAATTTCTAACAAAACTTCTTTGGTTGTTGCATCTACTTCTTGGTCGCCAATTAGGCCAATGTAAGCGTTTAACTCATCTACAGTTCCATAAGATTCAATTCTTAAATGATGCTTAGGAACTCTAGTTCCACCAATTAAAGAGGTTAGTCCTCCATCTCCCTTCTTCGTATATATTTTCATTATTTCTTTTTGTTTACACTAAGCAAATGAAGTGATGGATTTGTTCATTACATCACTTTCTATTTCTCCATCTTTTAATCGAATTATTCTGTGTGCATGCTGCGCAATATCTTCTTCATGCGTTACTAAAATGATGGTATTCCCTTTTTTATGAATTTCATCAAAAAGCCCCATTATCTCATAAGAGGTTTTGGAATCTAAATTACCGGTAGGTTCATCGGCAAGAATGATAGAAGGATTATTAACCATTGCTCTTGCTACGGCAACTCTTTGTCTTTGTCCTCCTGAAAGTTCATTTGGCTTGTGTTTTATTCTATCGGAAAGGCCCACTTGGTCTAATACTTCAATAGCTCTTTTTTCTCTATCGCTTTTAGAAAGTCCTGCGTAAACTAATGGCAAGGCTACATTGTCTAAAGCAGTTGATCTAGGTAAAAGGTTAAAGGTTTGAAATACAAAACCAATTTCTTTGTTTCTTATTTCAGCTAATTGGTCATCAACCAAACTGCTTACATCTTGCTCATTCAGGATATATTTGCCTGCTGTTGGAGTATCCAAGCAACCCAAAATATTCATCAAAGTAGATTTCCCAGAACCAGAAGGCCCCATAAGTGCAACATATTCATTTCTGTTGATAGAAAAACTTAGTTCTTTAAGAACTTTTATAAGCTGTTTTCCCAATCTAAAATTCCTAACTAAACCTTCTACTTTTATGATTTCGTTATCCTTCATTCTTCAAAAATAAGCCTTTCCTATTTTCTTCTAATTGCTTAATGATAAACGGTGAAGTTCTCTTTTGCTTGGTCTTGTTTAAAGAAAACTATCCCTATTTTATACAAATCAATGCTTACACTAACTGCAGGGTGCTTGCAGATTTCTTTCCAAGCTTCTGCCATTCCTTTAGACCAATAGATATCATCAAAAATAAATACAGAGTCTTCCTTACTAAAGGCTAAGCACTGCTTGAAATAGCTTAAAGTTGCTTCTTTCTGATGATTGCCATCAAAATAAACGATATCTACTTTTTTTAAATCATTTAAGGCCTGTTTTAAAGTTTGATCAAACTCTCCAACTCTAATATCTACATTTTCAATATCCAGTTTTTGATGGTTTAGAATTGCAATTTTTGCAATTTCAGCAGCTCCTTCTAGACTTATGATTTTACTTTTGTTAGAAGGCTTGGCTAAGTATGCTGTTCCAATGCCAAAGGAAGTTCCTAGCTCTAAAATAGTTTTCGCTTCTATGTTTTTCACCAATTTAAAAATAAGCTCCCCATACTTGCTTTTTTGGGAAGAGCTCTTTGCAATGGATGCGATACTTCTTTTTTGTACTTGTGGTTTCTTAAATTTTGCGCCGTAGTCTGTGTAGCTAATTTCCTGATTACTCAGCATCAACTTGGCCCTAATTCCTTCAATGAGATCAAAGGCATAATACTTATTCTTATCTCTTATAATTTCATTTACAAAGAGGTATACAAATGGAGAATGTATTCCGTGAAGATGAAAAGACCTCAATAAGTAAAAAAAGTAAGCTTGTATTCTGTAGAGTAGTTTCATTTTTTGAAAATCTTCAAATAGATTTTCTTTCCATCCATATCATTTACCAAATAACTGCTTTTTTATCCGTTGGATTTACCATAGGGTCGCCTTCTTTACAACCAAATGCTTCTGCAAACTCGCTCATATTGGAAAGAGGCCCAATTACTCTATATTGGCCTGGGGAATGAGAATCTGTTGCAATTCTTTTTCTTAATTCTTCTTCAGTCATATTCATATGCCAAACTTGTGCCCAACCCAAGAAAAATCTTTGTTTGTAGTTAAACCCATCTATATTTTTATTCTCCATTTTCTCTTTCTCTACTTGCTTTTTTAAAGCATAATAGGCCAAAGTTGCTCCACCTAAATCAGCAATGTTTTCTCCTAAAGTCAACTTACCATTAACAAATAAGTCTTCCAAAGGCTCATATCCATTAAATTGTTCCACTACCAAATTCGCTCTGCCATCAAACTTCTCTCGATCAACTTCCGACCACCAATTTGCAAGGTTACCTTTTGCATCGTATTTACTTCCTTGGTCATCAAAGCCATGGGTAAACTCATGACCTATAACTGCCCCAATTCCACCATAATTTATTGCATGGTCTGCATCTACATTGTAGAAAGGTGGTTGTAATATTCCTGCAGGAAAAACAATTTCATTTTTTGAAGAGCTGTAGTAGGCATTCACCGTTTGAGGAGTCATAAACCACTCGTCTTTATCTACCGGCTTTCCTAGCTTATCAACCATATATTTAAAATTGAATCTTCTTGAGTTCATGGTGTTTTGAACTAAATTGTCTGGCGTAATTTCCAATGAAGAATAGTCTCTCCATTTGTCAGGGTAACCAATTTTCTTATTAAAAGATGCTAGTTTTTCTAGGGCTTTTTCTTTGGTTTCCTCACTCATCCATTCTAAAGCTAGAATTCTTTCTTTAAAAACTGTTCTTAAATTTTCAACCATTTGAGCTACATCTTCCTTAGCCTCTTCAGGGAAGTGTCTTTCAGCAAAAGCTTTACCCAATAATTGGCCAATATTGCCATTTACTTTGTTTAGCGCTCTTTCCCATTCTGGCTTCATTTCTTTTTTACCACTTAGGGTATTTTCATAGAATTTGAAATCTTGAGCTACAAAGTCGCTGCTTAAAGAGCTTGCAAAGCTGTTGATTACCTTCCATTTAAAATAATCTTGGAAACTTTCTAATGGGATAGAATCCATGTAAGAGTTAATAGCATTAAGATACTTAGGCTGAGAAACAACCATCTCCTTAATTTCTTTAATACCTAATGCGGAGAAATAAACTTCCCAGTTTAAATCAGGATTTTCTTCTTGTAGTTGAGCTAGACTGTACTTATTATAGGTCTTTTCAGGATCTCTTCTTTCTACTCTAGACATAGATTTGCTAGCTAAGGTTTTTTCAATTGCATAAATGCTACTTGCTTTTTCATCTGCATTTTCAATACCTGCAAGACTCAACATTCTTTCAATATGCTCGGTGTAATCAAGTTGAATGCTTTTATTTTTTTCATCCTCTTTCAAATAGTAATCTCTATCTGGTAAGCCTAAACCACTTTGGTAAAGAAAGGAGATATAGGCTTCACTATTTTTATCATCTTGACCAACATAAAAGCCAAAAAGAGAATTGACCCCGATTGATTCATGGTGAGCCATTAGATTTATAATATCCTCTGGGCTTTTCAGGGCATCAATTTTTGCAAATTCATCCTCTAGCACACTAATACCTAGTTCGTCTGCCTTTTTAGTATCTATTGCGCTTAAGTAGAAGTCCCCAATTTTTTGTTCCATGGAACCCTTTTCGTTCTTTTTGGAAGAGAATTCTTCAAGTATGGTTTTTAGTTTAGCGTTGTTGGCATCTCTTACAATATTAAAACTGCTCCATCTACTTTCCGTATTAGGAACAGGATTATTCTTTAACCAACCGCCAATAGCATATTGATAAAAGTCATCGCAGGGGGATACAGATTTATCCAGATTATCTAATGGAAAAGCTTTAGCAGATTCTTTTTTACCTTCTTTGGATTCTTTATTCTGAAAAGCAAAAAGTGCCACAGATACTATACTTAAAACGACAACTATTTTTCTCATGATTTTTATTTAGGATATCAAACTTAATCGATTTTAGGTAAATCTTAGAACTTATTAGATAAAAGGCATAAAAAAAGGGTAAGCCGTTAGGCTTACCCTTTTTTAGTAGACAAAAATTGACTATTGTTTAATTAGCTTTTTGTTAAACCTACCATTACCATCAATTATGGTAATGAAATAGATTCCTTTAGCATTACCACTTAAATCGAAAGTTTTAGTAAAGCTAGATCCAGAAGAAATTATTCTTTCTTCGAAGATTACTTTTCCACTAATATCTCTCACAATTAACTGCGCATTTGCAGAAGTTAATTTAGAAGTAGTAATGGTAAACTGTCCATTTGTTGGGTTAGGAGCAATGTTAAAGCTTACCTCATTTGCTTTATTATCTTCTATACCAACAGATAATCTACATACAGTTATGTCAGAATATCTCATAGGGAATATTTGATAACCTGAAGTATAAGGAGAAGAATTGTCAAATTGACCGCCTATTCCAAGCATTCCACAAATTGTATCCCCCACAACTAATGCATTATTTCCAACATTTAAACTATCATTAACATCGGTGTCCGAGTCTACTCTAATAGTTATAGTGTCAGTTCCATTGGTAGCATCCATATTATAAGAAGTACTTCCACTTGGATCAAGAAGAACAAAATCAGTACTTAATGATAACCACTTAGACTCAGTAGATTCGCTAAGAGTAGAAGTAGATATTGGAGCTGGAATAAAGGCATTTGTTTTAATGATTCTAATTGAATCCGGATTAATTTGAGTTAATCCGTTGAATTGGCTAATAGTACCTATTATTTCTATAGAATCTCCTTCATTAACAGTGTAGCCACTTGTGCCACCGCCACTGAAAACATGAATTCCTTCATGGCCTGTCATAGTTTGCTCAACCATAGTAAATTGAAGACCATTACCACCCCTTATATCTACTCCAATTACAGATCCTGAAGTCTTCATTAGTAAACCAAGAGAATCAGCAACACCAAGAGTATCTACAGTATTTATTACACTAATTGGATAGTAAGGAGGATTATTATAAATTTTGATATTATCAAATGCAAATCCTTCGTCAACAACAGATCCGTCAGAACCAAATGCTACTCTTAATTGAACACTTGACTGACCACCTAAGCCATCTAACGCATGTTCAGCTGTAAGCCATCCTAAACTTCCTGGAGAGCCTGTCCAACCTTCTTGAGATGCCTCAAGAGAAGCTAAACCTGCAATCGTATTGTCATTGAACCAATTAAAAGGGTCTCCATCAGCACCAACTTTTTGCCAAGTTGCACCACCATCAATGGATGATTGAAGTACAGCACCATCCCAAGAGTTTTCAGCATCCCACCAGATATCCATTTCAATATAAGGATCACTAACATTCGTGAAATCAAAACAAGGACTATTAACAGCACCTGACTCATTAACCAAGTAAGGACCATCTAAATCTGTAACCCAAGCTTGTGTTCCATCAGAAGCAGTATCAATGATAGCATTGATAGGAGCACCTAACTCAAAAGTTGTAAATCCGGTAGTTCTCCAACTAGCAGGACCGCTTTCAAAACTTTCGTTGTATGGGAAAGTATTGACAACAGCATTGTTAAATACAGAAGTTGAAGAGCTATCATTTGTAGAGTCTGCATCTCCAGTTAAAAGAGTGTAAGCATCAATGATATAGTTACCTGCTGCAGATAAATTAGCCGTAGTAGCAAAAGTATAATTCATTGACATTCCAACTCCTAAAGTTCCAGTAACTGTTTCAGGAGTAATAGCAATACCATTTAAACTGTATCCAACATTAAAACCTGTCTGACTAGCAGCACCAAAATTGGTGATGGTCACTTCTACGGAGTCTCCTGCAGAAAGTCCGCATCCTGAAACTGGTCTTACAATATCCGTAATACCAATATTGTCATTCGGAGCTTCTGTAAGGGATACATCATCAACAGCCATATCTCCAGTAAACGAAGAGCCTTTCTCACCAATGAAGTGAAGAATTACATCCTGTCCAGCATAACCTGTTAAGATATGAGATCCTAGCAACCAAGGATCAGAAGTTGCAGTCTGTTGCGGTCCAACGTAAGTAGCAACTGAATCCCATATACCTGCTGATTCTACCCAAACTTGCATTTCTCCCATAGTAGCACCGGCCATGTGGTACCAATAATCTAGTGATAATGTAGTTTGCGTAGAGTCTACTATTATAGAAGGAGAAGAAAGAGTATCTCTATCTCCTTGTGAACCTGATGAAGTTTCTAGATAAACGTATTTACCAATAGAGGTTCCTAAAGTATGATCTACATCAGGACCTGTTCCTGTAGAGCCCGTTCCCCCATTATCTATAGTCCAATCTGGGTCTGAAGCATTTCTATTATTCCAATCATTTTGATTGGATCTACCATTATTAAAACTCTCAAAGTCTTGAGCAAATGGAACAATATATACTTCGTAAATATTTACATTGTCAAAAGCAAAACCTTCATAAACAACACTTCCATCAGAACCAAAAGCAATTCTTAGTTGAACGCTCGATAGGCCACCTAAACCATCTAAGGCATGAGTAGCAGTAACCCACCCAAGGCTTCCAGGTGAACCGGTCCAACCTTCTTGAGAAGGTTCTAAACTAGCTAATCCGCTAATGGTGTTATCGTTGAACCAATTCATAGGATCTCCATTTGCTCCAACTTTTTGCCATGTTGCTCCACCATCTATCGAAGACTGAAGAACTGCACCATCCCAAGAGTTTTCAGAATCCCACCATATATCAAGAGATATGTGAGGATTTGAAATATTCGTGAAATCAAAACAAGGACTGCTAACAGCACCTGACTCATTAACCAAGTAAGGGCCATCTAAATCAGTAACCCAAGCTTGAGTTCCATCAGATGCGGTATCGATAATTGTATTGATAGGAGCACCCAATTCAAATGTTGTAAATCCTGTAGTTCTCCAATTAGCAGGGCCACTTTCAAAGCTTTCCGAATAAGGGAAACTGCTAATGATTGGGTTATTAAATACTGATGTAGATGAACTATCGTTTGTTGAGTCAGAATCTCCTGTTAAAAGGCTATATGCGTCGATAATATAATTTCCTGCTCCAGATAAATTAGCTGTTGTAGCGAATGTATAATTCATCGACATACCAACTCCTAATGTTCCTGTAACTGTCTCCGGTGTTATAGCAATTCCATTAACACTGTAACCAACATCAAAGCTAGTTTGTGCCGCTGCACCAAAATTAGTTATAACTATTTCTACAGTATCTGCAGAAGAAAGACCACAACCAGAAGTTGGTCTTAAAATATTTGTTACACCAATATTATTAGGTGAAGCTTCTGTAAGTGAAACGTCATCTACAGCCATATCTCCTGTAAAAGAAGATCCTTTTTCTCCAATAAAATGAATGGTAACACTTTGACCTGCGTATCCAGTTAGAATATGGGATCCTTGAAGCCAAGGAGAAGAGGTTGCAGCATGTTGTGGTCCTACATAAGTTGTAATTGAATCCCAAATACCTGCAGATTCCACATAAACCTGCATTTGTCCCATAGTGGCTCCAGCCATGTGATACCAATAATCTAATGATAAAAATGCTTGGGAAGCTCCAACTAAAATGGAAGGAGAAGATAATGTATCTCTTGCACCCAAAGTTCCACCTGACGTTTCTAAGTAGATATATCTACCTAAGGTTGTACCTAAGGTATGATCTACGTCTGGACCTGTTCCAGTAGATCCTGTGCCACCATTATCTGCAGTCCAGTCTGGATCAGCAGCATTTACATTGTTCCATCCATTCTGATTTGCTCTGCCATTTGCAAAACCTTCAAAATCTTCAACAAATGGGACACCGTTTAAAGTATTGAATGTAAAAGGACCTGTGAAACCACTAGAATCCGCTGGGCCACAAATTGCTCTAACATAAAAGTCATAAGCTGTACTTGCAGTTAAGCCTGTTAAAGTATCAGGGTTGGTAGTTGTGAGAATAGAAGTTCCTGAGCCCAATGGAAAACCTGATAAACCATATTGAATTTCCCAATTAGTGGCAGTGCCTGTTTCTATCCAAGATAAATCTGCGCTGCTCAAGGTAAGATTAGTAGCTGCTAATGTAGTAGGAGCAGTACAACTTAAACAAGAACTAACTTCAATTAAATCTAAAGCTATATCACCAGCAAAACTTCCATTTGTAACATATTCAAACTGAATATAGATAATTTGCCCTACATAAGCATCTAAATTAATTCCAACATTCACAAATGGATCAGCCTGAGCTGTCTGAATTGCACCCGTAGAAGAAAAAAGATTTGTAAATGGACCAGTTGCAGAAGTTCCTACTCCTACATTTAAGGTTCCTATATTACCTCCAATAGCATGAAGCCAAAAAGATAATTCAGCAAAATCATTTCCTCCGCTTAAGTCAATTGCAGGAGAAATAAAGGGAACAAGTGTTCCTACACCGGAGCCTGAAGTCTCAACATACACATACTGGGAACCACTATGAGCACCATTGGGACCTGTTCCTGCAGAACCAGTTCCACCGGTTCTGTAATTCCAGTTATTTAAAGTTGTTCCAGTACCAATATTTCCTGTCCATCCATTTAGTGATTCCAAATCATCACTCAATATAATTCCCGAGTTTCCGGTAATACAAGTGAATCCTTGAGGAGCTTGAAAAGCAGTTGTAAAAGTAGAATTCACCCAACCACTAGTGTCTCCTGGTCCACAAATTGCTCTAACATTCCAACCATAAACAGTGGCTGGTAAAAGACCTGAAACAGATAAAAATGTATCTGTTAAAACTATTGTTGAATTTGCTCCATTTCCTGAGATAAATCCAGCTGTATCCCATTCAACTTCCCAGCTAGTTGCAGTGCCACTTTCAATCCAATTTAAGAAAGCCGTGGTTGATGTTAAAGAATCTGCCGAAAGTCCACTTGGTGGTAAACAAGCGGGAGGTGCAACATAAGTAACCGTAAAAGAAATTGTGTCTTCAATTTCATTTCCTGCATATGCAGCACCACAATGAGCAAAGGCAATATTGAAATTATTGGTGCCTAAAGTTCCAATGTTTGCGCCAAAAGAATAGCCAATTGACCAAACAGAACCATCAAGACCATCCCCAAAGTCATCCATTGCTTCTAACTTATAGGTATCACCCGTATCAAGACAGAAAATAATAGTTTCTAAACCAGTACTTGCTGTGTAAGCTCCAAAACAAGCTGAATCTACGGTAGTATTGGTTGTTGTATTGATTAATTTCCATCCATCTTCATCAGGGAATAAGTCAGAACTAAAATCAATTGTTAAAGTCACCGATGACTGATTAGTTGCACATTGTGCAAAGGAATTTTGATATTGAAATAGAGAGAAAAGCATTATAGCAAATGCCATAAAAACGTTTGTTTTCTTCATAATAAATAGTTTTTGGTTAGACTAATTTTTAATTAAGCGATTCTAAAGCTAGGATTATTTTTTTGTTAATTCTTGTTAAGGAGTAAAATTTTAGTGTTTCGTCTTAAATTTTCGCCATTTAATAGAAAATTAATATATGTTTATATCTTTATGAATTCAATTCAATGACTAACTAAATGAATTCTCTAAGATTAAAACTTTACAAATCCATTAGCATTCTTTTAATTGGATTTTTAAGTATTCAGAATATTTCTGCCCAAAATCAAAATGAAGAAAATTTAATAGGAGAAAAAATAGAGCATTCTACTGCTAATGATAATCATTCAGAAGAAGAGCATCATACCAATACAGCTCCCTTATTCTTTATTATATTGGCAATGATTATTGGTGTTGCTACCCGGCATTTTCTTAAAAAAACACCATTCCCCTTTACTGTTTTATTGCTAATCATAGGTCTAGGGCTTGGAGTTTTAAATAGGTTAGGAATATTTGATGGATTATCCATTGGTAGTTTTCATATTCAGCTAAGTAGTCTAAGTGATTCCATTGAATTTGCAGCGCATATAGATCCTCACTTGCTGTTATTTATTTTTCTGCCCATTTTAATTTTTGAAGCTTCTTATGCTATGGATCTACATACCTTCAAGAAAACTTCTACTAATGCCATAATTTTAGCTGTTCCAGGAATTTTAATAGCATTAGGCCTAACCGGCGCAACAGCAATGGGCTTAAAGTATTTTGATATTGGCTTACAGAATTGGACTTGGCCATTAGCATTAATGTTTGGCGCAATAGTAAGTGCAACTGACCCTGTAGCTGTTGTTGCATTGTTAAAGGATTTAGGTGCAAGTAAAAAACTAGGGACTTTAATTGAAGGAGAGTCTTTATTGAATGATGGAACTGCCATCGTTCTTTTTATGGTATTCTTTCTTGGAATTACAGGAGAAGCAACCGGTGGTAGTCCTATTTTAGAATTTATTAGAGTTGCATTTGGAGGTTTATTAGTTGGTGGGCTTTTTGGTTACATAGTTATTTATTGGGTTAAAAATGTTTTTAATGATGCTCTTGTTGAGACTAGCTTGGTAATTGCAGCTGCTTATCTAACCTTCTATGTTGCAGAACATACTTTACATGTCTCTGGAGTTTTAGGCTTGGTTGCATTAGGACTTATTATAGGAGGTGTTGGTCGTTCTAGAATTAGCCCTCAAGTGGAGCACTTTATGCACGAATTTTGGGAATTGGCAGGCTTTATTGCCAATTGTTTGATTTTTTTAATTGTAGGAATCGTTGTAGCAGAAAGAAGCGTGTTTAACCCTAACGATTTTTTACTTCTAGCTATATTTTATATTGGGATACATGTGGTAAGAGCAATAGTTATTGCAATGTTTTACCCCATTATGAAAAAGTCTGGTTACGGTTTACCAAAAAGAGACGCAATTATAGTTTGGTATGGAGCTTTAAGAGGTGCTATAGGACTGGCATTAGCATTAATTGTTGCTGGAGTAGATGATCATTATATTTCTAAAGAAATAAAAGACCAATTTTTATTTTTTACAGCTGGAATTGTAACTCTTACCTTACTAATCAATGCATCAACTATTAAGTATTTGGTTAGCTATTTAGGCTTAACAAAAATATCTCCTGCTAAGGCTCTAATGCTTACTAATGCAAGACAATATCTGCACGAAAACACTTTTAATCAAGTGGAAAAATTAAAAGTCGATCGCTTTATTAAGAAATCAGATTGGAGTCAAGTTCTTGATTTCTTGCCCGATAAGTCTATGCAGAATAAGGTGCATGGTGTAGATAATCATGAGGCAATTGCAGAGCTTAGAAAGCGCTTTTTAGAAGCAGAAAAGAGCAGTTACTGGCATCAATTCAAAGATGGTTTGTTAGGGCCAACAGGAGTTAGAATTTTAAGTGATAATATCAGTCATCTCCTTGATGAAGGAGGTTTGGTACCGCTTTCTGAAAGAAAAGATTTGGAAGAAAGTTGGGAAATTCCTGCAACGTTAAGCAAGATGAGTAAATGGCCCATATTAGGTAAGTTAGCGAAGGATTGGTACTTAGACCGCATGATGTTAAGTTATGATTGTGCAGTTAGTTTTATTATGGCTCAAGAGGAAGCTCTTCGATTATTAGAGAGTTTGTCTATTAGTGGTAAGGAAGACAAAGATGCAATTGCTTTGATAGAAAGTGAAATAAATGAAAATAGAATTGAAGGTCAAACTTTTATTAGAAATTTGAGAAAGAATTATCCTGGTGTCTATAAAGCAGTTTCAACTACTCAAGCTGTTAGGTCTTTATTGAACTACGAGGCAAAAACTATTGAAAGACTACAGAAAAGAGGAAGGATTGATAGTGGAGAAGCAGCAAGAATGATGAAGTCAATAGAAGATAGACATAAAATTTTGCAAAAAAATCCGCCATCAATAGATTTAGAAGAGATGCCCAATTAACTATCTTAATATTTTTCTTACAAAAGCTACAGTGAAGTAAGACATTAAGAATACTCCAGCCCAACCTTCTATTGCAGAAACCCAACGAGCATGGCCGGAAGGGTAAAAATCACCATAACCTATAGTGAAAAATGTGATGGCGCTATGGTAAAAGGATTTTCCTATTAATGTTAAACTATCGGGGTCTCCTATAGAAGAATAGATGCCTGAGCCAGGAATTTTAGAAATGGTCATGTAGATTAATGCAAAAAAGCTTAAAACTACTAGCATAGTTGTGAAAACTCTAAGAGGTGCGGTTGCAAATAAGCCTGCTTTATCAAATACAAGCCATTGAAAACCATACAATACATGTCCCTTTAAAGAGGTAAACTTTCCTTTAGATTTGGATTTTTTTAATTTTGATTTCATCTCAAACCTTTTAAAGGCAACATAAGCTTTATCTTCAGAACTATATTTACCATTGGAGTTGAAGCTTTCTTTTAATAAATTAAATTGTTCAGCTTTACTATGATCAGAACTCATTTTCTGAGAAGAGATTAAATCGTAAACCTTATTCTCATCCCAAGAAATAAAGATTTTCCCCATGTTTTTTATGCCATCAATCTTTAAGGTGTTTAAATTCACAAAGAATTCTCCTGATTGAAAATCCAGAATATCTTTTATTATTGAAAAAGAAAGATCTATTAATTCGCCTTTAGCAACTTTAAAATTGCAATGCCCATGAAGCCTAGAGTCCGTAATAGAGAGTGTTTTAAACTTTGAAGCTTTAAAGGATAAATAACCTCCATTGGAGATTACACCATCAAAAAATACTTCATTTTCTCCAAAATCAATTGATTCGAAGGTGTTAAATCCTGTTCCAAAGAAAGAATATCTAAAACTTACTTTACCCTCTTCGAAAATAGATTCGTTAAAGCTAATATTTCCATTTCCAAAGTTCACTCTTCTAAACTCTACTTTACCTTTGCCAAATTCTACTTTTCGGAAGTCTATATGTTCTCCATCAAATACTGCTTTATCAAATGAAATATTGCCAACTGCAAATCTTGCATATTGGAAATTGCAATTGCTTTTTCTGAAATCGGCTTGTCTAAAAGATACATTTCCATCGCCAAAGTTGGTGTTGACAAAAAGAATATCCTCACAATCAAAAATGCAGGTAGAAAAACGCATATCGCCTTTATCAAACTCTGCAAATCGAAAGCTTAACTCCTCTAAATGAAATTCTGCTCTATTAAAATTTAAGCTTGATTCACATCTACTATGTCCAAAATTTGCCTTGCCTTGATTAAATATGGCGTATGAAAAATTTCCTGGTTTGCCTTTAAATGCTGTGTAAGAAAAATCAGTTCCATAAATGCTTTCGAAGAATGCATTTTGCGCAGATACGGAGATTAAAACAATTTCCTTATTTTCAGGAATTCCAAACTTTTTTCTATAGTCCGAAATAGAAAAATCTTTAACATAACAGTTATCCAGATTTAAATCTTCTCCATTTTTTATTCTTTCATAGATTTCTCCTTTGTCGGGAGCTCCTAATTTTCTGCTGCTTAATTTGTAGTTATTACTCCACTTTTCTAAAATGGCATGTCTAGAAAAACGTTTGCCATCAATTAACTCAATAGGGGAGTCTACAACTTTTACGGTGTATGATATTTTCTTTCTACTCATTTTTAGGAAAGAGAAATATACCTAAAACTACTTAAGAAACCAATATGTTACTTTTAGTGAGATTGAGCTTCTAATTAAAGTGAGGCATACTGGATTCGAACCAGTGACCCCTACCCTGTCAAGGTAGTGCTCTGAACCAACTGAGCTAATGCCTCATTTTTCTCAAGGCATTAGCGAAGTGCCTGTCCCGCCTGTAGAACAAGCGGGAAGCTAATGCCTCATTTTTCTCAAGGCATTAGCGAAGTGCCTGTCCCGCCTTTAGAACAAGCGGGAAGCTAATGCCTCATTTTCGAATACTAAATATATAAAAAAAGCCACGCTTTAAGCGCGGCTTTGTGGGCGATGAGAGATTCGAACTCCCGACCCCCTCGGTGTAAACGAGGTGCTCTGAACCAACTGAGCTAATCGCCCTAAAAATTCGGCTTGCAAATATACATGAATTCAATAATTAAGCAAGTAGAATTAAAAAAAATTAAACTATTTCTGCTACCACAAAATTACTGCCACCTACATAAATCAAATCTTCTTTTTCTGCTGACATTAAAGCTGATTTAAATGCCTCATCTACAGTGATGTAAGAACTTCCTTCTAGCTTATAGTCTTTAGCAATTGATTGAAGTTTTTTCTCATCCATTGCTCTAGGAATGTTGGCTTTACAGAAATAATAATTGGCATCTTTTGGGAATAAATTCAAAATATTTCTGAGATCTTTGTCGTTAACAAAGCCAAGAACCATATGAAGCTGCTTGAAGGTTTCGTCTTTCACTTGATTTAAGGCTATTCTTAAGCCATCTTCATTATGTGCTGTTTCTAAAACTACTTTTGGATTTTCTTGGAGAACTTGCCATCTACCTTTTAAGCCTGTAGAAGTTTGTGTGTGTTCAGTTCCTTCTTTTAGTTGTGGATAGCTAATTTTAAAACCAAGTTTTCTTAATTCTAACCAGCTTACATAAACCGTTCTTAAATTTTCTTTTTGATAATTTCCTTTTAAGTCGGTAGCTAAATCCTTTGGAACTTCAATATCCTCAGCATAAATAATACTTGATTTTTTTTCTTTTGCTACACTATTAAAAACCTCTTTTTGGCCTGATGAATTCCCAATTACTACAGGAGTATTTTCTTTAATTATTCCTGCTTTTTCTTTTGCAATTAATTCTTTTGTATTTCCTAGAAACTGCGTATGATCTAGTCCTATGTTAGTAATAATGGATAATTCGGGTTTAATTATATTAGTTGAATCTAATCTACCTCCCATACCGGTTTCAATAATTGCAATATCTACCTTTTCTTCATTAAAATACTGAAATGCCAAGGCTACAGTCCATTCAAAAAAAGATGGCTTTATGGAATTAAATATTTCATGGTGATTTTCAACGAAACTAATCACCTTTTCTTCAGAGATTTCAGTTCCGTTTATCTTTATCCTTTCTCTAAAATCTTTTAAATGAGGAGAAGTATAAAGACCAGTTTTATAGCCTGCGGCTTGAAATATGGATGCTAGCATATGAGCTGTGGAACCCTTGCCGTTGGTTCCTGCAATATGTATGCTTTTAAAACCTTTTTCCGGTTGACCTAATAGCTCTGATATTTTAAGAATATTATTCAGGGTCTTCTTAAATGCTGCAGAACCGTCCCTTTGGTACATTGGTAATTGCTTGAAAAGGAAATCAAGCGTTTCCGTGTAATTCATTTAATTAAGTATGAATTTGAATGTCATTTGACCTTTTTGCTCTGCTGCAGCATTTGGATTTGCATTAAATTTTGTCTTTAATGCCGCTTCTTTAGCTTTTTTATACAGCATGGAGTTTGTTGTTGTTGAACCCCTTGCTCCAGGGTTTGCTCTTAAAACATTCCCATATCTATCTACTATGATATCCACAACCACTTGTCCTTCTTCTTGAGAATTATCTTCAATTTTTGGGGAAGCAATCATGCTCCTGCCACTCAAATTGAATTCAGTTCCATTTCCAGAACCTCCTCCTGTATAGTTGTTGCTATTTTGGTCACCTTCTAAAGATCCTTGATTACCTGATTGTCCAGTTTCTCCATCTGAAGCTTGTTCATTGCTCTTTTTTGTCTTCCATTTATTTAGGGCACTGCTTAAATTCTTATCAGGTTTTGGTTCTTCTTTTTTAATTTCTTGGTTTGGTTTCTCTTTTTCTTTCTCTTCCTTTAATGATGCTGTTTCTTCTATATCTTGCGATAGCACTTCTTCTTCAACAACTTCTTCAGGAACAGCATCAGAAGTTTCTTCAATAACTTCTTCTTGTAATTCTTCGCTAATATTTTCTACATTTCTACCTTGATCTTCAAAGCCAAAGTTAATGGTTATTCCTTCCTCAGGAGGAGGAGGAATGGTATAGGACATTCCGAAAAATGCAAAAAGGAGCAGTAAAACCATGTGTAAAAGAATGGTTGTGACGATACCTTTTTTATTATTGTTTTCTTCCTCCATTAAATTATTTTGGTTGTGTCGCTAAAACCATTTTTAATCTATTCCTACTTGCAATATCCATTACCTTAACAGCCTCTTCAATAGCTATTGTTTTATCTACATGTAAAATAATAGAGTTCTCCTCACTTGTACCCATTTTGCTTAAAATAGCAGACTCTAATTGATCAAAGCTTACTTGTGTCTTATCTACGTAATATTCAAGATTTTGCGTTACCGAAACCGAAACAGTTTGTGGAGCCAGAGTTTTACTAGAACTATTAGGGAGCAATAATTTAAGTGCATTAGGGCTAACTAAAGTGGAGGTTAGCATAAAGAAGATTAGCAGTAAGAAAACTATATCTGTCATAGAAGACATATTAAAATTAGGGCTAACCTTATTTCTCGATTTTATTGCCATTATTTAGTTGGTTCGTTAAGAATATCTAAGAATTCAGTTGTTCTAGCTTCCATTTTGAAAACAACTTTCTCCACTTTTGCTACTAATAAGTTATATCCTATATAAGCTACAATACCAACAACTAAACCTGCAACAGTGGTTACCATAGCAGTATATATACCTTCAGCAAGCATTTCAACATCTATATTACCACCTGCCGATGCCATTTGATGGAAGGCTAAGATCATTCCAATTACAGTTCCTAAGAAACCAATCATGGGCGCTGCGCCCGAAATGGTTGCTAGTGTTGCAAGGTTTTTTTCTAGTTTAAATAATTCTAGTTTTCCTGTATTTTCAATTGCAGCAGCAATATCTCCTAAAGGCTTACCTATTCGATTTACTCCTTTTTCAATCATTCTAGCAATTGGAGTAGGGGTGTTCTTGCAAAGTGATTTTGCTGCTTCAAGTTTCCCATCATGAATGAAGTCTTTAATCTGATTGATAAAGTTTTCATCTTCTTTGGATGCTTTTTTTATGGTAAAATACCTTTCTGTAAAAATATAAACTGCAATAATTGAAAGCACAAACAAGGCTAACATGATTAGAATTCCACCAACTCCCCCTGAAGTTATTAAATCTAAGATAGATAGTGTTTTTTCAATGGGTTCTTCAGCAGACCCTAATGAATCAGCAGGAACACCATTAATGTTCATCTGGCAAATTGGAATGTAAAGCATATAATTTAGTCTATTTAATTGCTAACTAAATTAGCACATATGCTAAGCTCTGTAAGTATTAATTAGCTTACTTGTAAACAGAAAAATGTTAGTTTTATTTTATTGCAATTATGCAATTAGGGCAATATAAGTAATAGCACCTGCTGCATAGCCAAGAATAGCTAAAAGACTCATTTTCTTTAAATACCAAATAAAGTCAATTCTTTCCATTCCCATTACTGCAACACCGGCAGCTGAACCAATGATTAGCGCACTTCCGCCTGTTCCAGCACAATAAGCTAAAAATTCCCAAAAATTACCGTCAGTGGTAAAATGTTGATAATACTCGGCATTAACAGTGCTTAAGCTTTCTAACATTTCTGGTGATACAATAGGATACATACCCATAGAGGCTGCAACAAGTGGTACATTATCAACAATAGCAGATAACAACCCTATTATAATATTTACGGCATATATATTACCTATTTGGTCATCAAGTATTTTAGCCATACTTGTTAAGTGACCCGCAGATTGTAAACTTGATATCGCAATTAAAATTCCTAAGAAGAATAAAACACTTACTATGTCAATTTTTCTCAAAACTCCAATTACAGATAATTCGGATTTGTGTTCATGATTCTTAGATCTATGAATTACCTCTGTAACTACCCAAAGAACTCCTAATCCAAAAAGTATTCCCATGTAAGGAGGAAGATGGGTGTAGGTTTTAAATACAGGTACAAATAACAATAGAGCAACCCCTAAAAAGAAGATTAAATTTCGTTCAAAATGCGTGGTTTTTTCTTTCATATGTTCTTCTTCCTTGGTTAAAATAGGTCTTTCCACTTCTCCTTTCTGGGTAAATGAAAGGTAAATCAATGGAACTAACATACAGACTAAACTTGGGATAAAAAGATCTACTATAATATTACCTGCGGTTATTTGTTTGCCTATCCATAGCATAGTGGTAGTTACATCACCAATGGGAGACCATGCACCTCCTGCATTAGCTGAAATAATAACTAAGCCTGCAAAAAACCATCGTATTTGCTTATCGGCGATTAATTTTCGTAGGAGTGAAATCATAACTATGGAAGTAGTTAGATTATCTAAAGCTGCAGAAAAAAAGAAAGTCAATAAACATATAATCCAAAGTAATTTTACTTTGTTGGTAGTTTTGATTTTATCAGTAATGACAGCAAATCCTTCGTGAGCATCTATTAGTTCAACTATTGTCATAGCACCTAGAAGGAAGAAAATGATTTCAGAGTGATGCGATAGGTGATGAGAAAGTTCGTGTACTATAAAGTGATTTCCATGTTCAGCTATTAACTCTTTTAGATTGTAGTTTTCTGCCAAGCCATAATTTTCCTTTACATAGTTTAAAAAAACACTACTTTGAGATAATATGTCATCCATCCCAATAACATAAGCAGTCCAACCTAGAACAGCGATTAATAGGGCAGGAGCTGCCTTGTCTATCTTTAAAGGGTGCTCAAAGGCTATCATGAAATAGCCAAGAATAAAAATAACTACCATTAAGGTATACATAACTTTTTGGGTTTTATAAAAGTTTGTTTAATGCAATTTCAAACGCTGTATTAGCAATGTTTGTTTTATCAGATGATTTAGAATAGACCTCTTCAAGAGCTTTTTTAATAATTTCTGAGGTGTCTTTAAAGATTGCTTCGTCTTCCATTATAGCTTCAGAAGACATTAGGTAGGCAAATACTCTAGCCATTCCACAGTTTGAAATAAAATCGGGAATAATGCTTAGACTCTTATCTGCAAAATCTGCAATAGGTCCAAAGAAGATTTCAGGGTCAGCAAAAGGAACATTCGCTCCTGCCGAAATTACTTCTATACCTGCTGCTATCATCCTCTCAACTTGATCTTTTGTTATTAATCTTGATGCAGCACAAGGAACAAATATATCAGCACTTAAATCCCAAATTCTTTGATTAATACTTTCAAAATCTTCAAGCTTATTTGATTTAAGTTGATTGCCATCTTTACTATTGAACAACTCTTTTATTTCTTCAAAACTAAATCCGTCTTCATTAATAATACCTCCAGCTCTATCAATTATCCCAACAACTTTTGCTCCACTTTGCGCTAAATAATAAGCAGCAGCAGAGCCAACATTTCCCCATCCTTGCACTATAGCTTTCTTACCTTTTAAACTGCCACCGTAGATGTTGTAATAGTGTTTTACAGATTCTGCAACACCGTAGCCTGTAATCATATCTGCTATTACGTATTTCCTAGCTGGGTTTGGACTGTAGTTGACATCCTCTATTACTTTAAGTACTCCAAATCTTAGTTGCCCAATTCTTTTTATTTTTTCTGCTTCAGTTGGTTGAAAGTGTCCATTAAAAACTCCTTCTTGTGGATGCCAAACACCTGAGTTCTCAGTTATTGGGATAACTTCATGAATCTCGTCAACATTTAAGTCTCCTCCCGTGCCATAATAAGACTTTAAGAGCGGAGCTACGGCCTTATACCATCTTTCAAGCACTCCCTTTTTTCGAGGATCATTAGGGTCAAAATTAATCCCTGATTTAGCTCCTCCTATTGGTGGGCCTGAGACTGTAAATTTAACTTCCATTGTTTTTGCTAAGGAAGTAACTTCATGCTTGTCTAATCCTACTCTCATTCTTGTGCCTCCGCCTGCGGCTCCTCCTCTAAGGGAGTTTATTACAACCCATCCTTTGGCTTCAGTTTCAGAATCATTCCATTCAAATACAATTTCAGGAGCTTTGTTTTCGTAAATCTTGAGGCGATCTCTCATCAAAAAAATTTTGTCCCAAAAGTATCAAAAAGAAAAGCGTTACAGATGCTATTAAGCTAAAAATATAGACCCACTAGAGGTATCTCTTTTTGAGCCAGTTATTGACCTTAGGCAATTAATATCTCCTAGCTGTCTTTTTAAACCTAAGAAGGCAAATATTAAGGCCTCTTTATACTCAATGGTATCTTTATCAGGAAGGACAAACTTGTTGTAATCTTTTTTTAATTCGCTTATCAAGAAAGAATTTAATGCACCTCCACCACTAACTAATACCTCTTCTTTAATATGGAGTTTTCTAATTGTCCATAAAATTTCTTTGACTATGTGTGCAACAGCAGTTCTTATTAAATTTTTGGGGTCTTCACTTTCTAAATCTATTATCGGAATCATCTTTTGAAAAACAAATTCCTTTCCTAAAGATTTAGGATGAGATTTACTGAAATAATCTAATTGATTTAAAGATGTTAAAATATCATTATTAATTTTTCCTGCTTTTGCTAATTCTCCATTTTTATCAAATTCCTTGTTGAAGTATTTATTGCAGAGGTAATTTAACAACATGTTAGCAGCTGTAATATCAAATCCAAAAACGGATTTATGGTTGTGAATAGAGATATTCGCTATTCCTCCTAAATTTAGAAAATAATTGTAATCAGGAAATAGCTCTATTTCTCCATTAGGCACTAAAGGAGCACCTTCACCACCCAAAGCAATATCTAAATCTCTATAGTTTGTTACCGTTGTGATATTTGTTTTTGCTAAAATATTAGACCCATTTCCTATTTGTAAGGTTAATCTATTCTCAGGCTGATGAAATACAGTGTGACCATGAGAGCAAATTAAATCAGCTGTTAAGTTCAACCTATTCAAAAAGGTATGGATTTGTGACCCTATGAAATCTCCAAAGGAATTGTTGAGCAGACTTAATTCTAGTCCAGATAGTAATTCCGCCTCATTTAAAGATTTCTTAAGTATTTCTTCATAAGGAATTGTAGTAGCAGAAACTATTTTATAGTTCCAATGTTTATTAATTAATTTGAAATTAACTAGGACTATATCTAGCCCATCTAGTGAGGTGCCTGACATGGCTCCAATAACATTGTAAGAATTTGTTTGATTCAAGGGGCTAAATAAGTTACTTTTGCAATCCTTTTAATAGATAAAAGTATGAATATAGAATTAACTGAAGAACAAATAGCAGTAAGAGATGCTGCAAGAGATTTTGCTCAAAATGTATTAAAGCCCGGAGTAATTGAAAGAGATGAAAATCAAGTTTTTCCTCATGAGGAGATAAAGCAATTGGGAGAATTGGGTTTTATGGGCATGATGGTAAATCCAAAATATGGTGGAGGCGGAATGGATACAGTTTCCTACGTATTAGCAATGGAAGAAATTTCTAAAATAGATGCGTCAGCTTCTGTTTGTATGTCAGTAAATAACTCTTTAGTTTGCTGGGGAATAGAAAAGTTTGGAACAGAAGATCAGAAAGAAAAATACCTAGTTCCTCTAGCGAGCGGTCAAAAAATTGGAGCTTTTTGCTTGTCAGAGCCTGAAGCAGGTTCTGATGCGACTTCTCAAAGAACCACTGCAATAGACAAAGGAGATCATTATTTATTAAATGGTACTAAAAACTGGATCACTAATGGAGGTACAGCTTCCTATTACATTGTAATTGCACAAACAGATGTTGAGAAAGGGCATAGAGGTATTAATGCTTTTATTGTTGAGAAAGAATGGGAAGGTTTTACTGTTGGTGCTAAAGAAAATAAGTTAGGCATTAGAGGTTCAGATACGCATACATTAATGTTTACAGACGTTAAAGTTCCTAAAGAAAATAGAATTGGAGAAGATGGTTTTGGGTTTAAATTTGCCATGCAAGTTTTATCCGGAGGTAGAATTGGAATTGCTGCTCAAGCATTAGGTATAGCTTCAGGTGCAATGGAACTTGCAATTGCATATTCGAAAGAAAGAAAAGCATTTGGTAAAGAGATTCATAAACATCAAGCAATAGCTTTTAAATTGGCTGATATGGCTACTGAGATTGAAGCGGCCAGATTACTATGCTTAAAAGCTGCTAGTTTAAAAGATAATGGAGAAAACTTTGATAAAATGTCTGCAATGGCTAAAGTTTTTGCTTCTAGAGTTGCTATGGAAACAACAGTGGAAGCTGTCCAAGTTCATGGTGGATATGGTTTTGTAAAAGAATATCATGTTGAAAGATTGATGAGAGATGCGAAGATTACCCAGATTTACGAAGGTACTACTGAAGTTCAGAAAATTGTAATTTCTAGAGCTATTCTAAATGAATAAGGATTAATTATAAAATAAAAAGGCCGCTGCATAGCGGCCTTTTTATTTTATAATATTTTCCATTGCCATGCCTCTAGAACCTTTAATTAAAATTTCAGAATTTTCTTTATCAAATTCTGAATACCATTTTTTTACTTCCTTATTATTTTGAAATTTTAGGACTCTAGGGTCTTTTGATTCACATTGCATGAAGTTGTTTCCTGCAACTACAACAAATGTAAAATTTAAGCTCGTACACAGGTCTAGTATTTTTTGATGTTCTACCAAGCTATCCTCTCCCAACTCAAACATGTCGCCTAATAGAACAATTTTTTTATTTGTAGAGTTCTTGCTAAAGTTTTTAATAGCAACCTCCATACTTGAGGGGTTAGCATTGTACGCATCTAGGTAGATACTATAATTATCTATTTCAATTTTTTGAGAACGATTTATATCCGATTCATAGGATGCAATTGCGCTATCTATATCTTGTGAATCAACATCAAAATACCTTCCAATGGTTATTGCCGCAAGCATATTGTAAAAATTGTAATCTCCATATAATTTAGAGTTAAACTCTCCACTAGCTTCTTTACAATTCCATTTAGCCTTTATGGTAGGATGAGACTGCAATAATTCGCCGTAGCAGTAAAATTCCTTATTAGACCCGTAATTAAGACATTGGTTTTTTTCTGCTAACTCTGCCAAAACACTATCATCTCCATTCTTAAAAATTAATCCATTTTTTGCATGAATATGTTTGTATAACTCAGATTTGCCGATTTTAATTCCCTCAATTCCTCCAAAACCTTCCAGATGTGCTTTTCCAATATTAGTAATCAACCCAAAGTCAGGATCTGAAATAGTACATAAAAATTCAATTTCTTTTTTATGGTTTGCTCCCATCTCAATAACAGCAATCTCATGATTGCTATTTATTTGAAGAATAGTTAAAGGAACACCTATATGATTATTATAATTGCCTGAAGTAAAATGTGTGTTGTATTTTTTTTTCAGAACAGAACTAATTAATTCTTTTGTGGTTGTTTTTCCATTACTTCCCGTAATGCCTATAACCGGAATGTTAAGTTTAGAGCGATGAATTCTTGCTAGATTTTGCAGAGTTGTTAATGCATCTTCAACTAAAATGTAATTATCATTTATCCTATATTTAGGATTGTCTATTACAGCTATTGTAGCGCCATTTTGTAGTGCATCTTTTGCGAAGATATTGCCATCAAATTTTTCTCCTTTTAGAGAAAAATAGACTCCTCCACTCAGCTTTTCTCTGCTATCTTTCGAAATTACAGGCGTTTTTAAATATATCTGATAAATTTTTTGAAGATTTTCTTCCATAAATACTAAAGTAAAAAAGCCACGCGATTGCGTGGCTTTTTTAAAGTATATTTTTTTAACAATTAATAAACTAATCCAACAGGACTTCCAACTCTAATCATTGCACACCTAAATCCAATATATGGATTAGATTGGTCCTCAGCTAAAAATCTTCTAGTTCCAGGAGTCATCCAATAAGCTCTATCATTCCAAGATCCTCCTTTGTAAACTCTTGCCCTATCACTAACCAATGTAGTGCCGCCGAAATCATACATCGAATTTGTACCACCTTTGGCTTCATAATCTTCTGCTTGGTCATATAATTGAGAAGAAGCTAAATCTCCATCCTCGTAATTAATTACATCAGCTCTTTTATAGTTCCTTCTTTCATTTAGATTGTCATCTTCAGGATTTACATCTCTATATTTTAGCTTTCCTAAACTATCTTTTTCAGCAATGTAGCCTTCTTCATCTCTTACTAATGTCTTAAATACATTCCCTCTAAAAGGTCTGAAATCATCCACATCTTCTGAAGACATTGGTCTATAAACATCCATCACCCATTCACTAACATTACCTGCCATATTGTAAAGCCCATAATCATTTGGCCAATAAGAATATACAGGTGCAGTTATTTCAGCATTGTCATTCAGTTGACCTGCTACACCCATATTGTCACCCCTTCCTCTTTTGTAGTTAGCAAGCATTTGGCCTAAATATTTGCTGTCCGCATTTCTAACTCCATGTCCGTTCCAAGGGTAAAATTTTCTTTCAACAACCAATTCTCCGTAAGTATTGCCGATAAGTCCAAGAGCAGCATATTCCCACTCTGCTTCTGTTGGAAGTCTGTATTCAGGCAAAAGGATTCCATCTTCAATTTTAACATTCCTCATTTCCTTATTTGGATCAAGATCAACTAAGCCGTCCACTCTTTTACCACTTTCATATTGACCGTTTAAATAAGCTTTTGTGTTGAAGTTATCCTCATTAAATTGGTTGGGGTTAAATTCAAATAAACCTTCTCTTATTAATATCAGCTCATTTACTCTATCTGTTCTCCAAGCTGCGTAATCTGTAGCTTGCAACCAACTTACATTTACTACTGGATAATCATTGTATGCTGGATGACGCAGGTAATATTCAACATAAGGTTCGTTGAATGCCAATCTGCTCCTCCATCCCAATGTATCTGGCAAAGCTTTTTTATATACTTCCGGATAATCTGCTCCGAAAACTCTTTTTAGCCAATACAAGTATTCTCTGTAATCGATATTTTTAACTTCTGTCTCATCCATGTAAAAGGAAGAAACTGTTACGGTTCTCTGAACATTATTCCAATCATAGAAGATATCTTGCTCAACTCTACCCATGGTAAATCGACCACCTTCTATTAAAACAAGTCCAGGACCTGTTTCTTGTTCGTAATAGATTGCTTTTTCAAAGCCACCATTTTTTGAATCATTATAATCCCAACCTGTGGTGCTAGACTGTTCTTTACCACATGATGCTAACGTAATCGTAGCAATTAGGGAAATTAATCCTATTGATTTATTTAGATTTTTCATAGTATCAACTTAAATACAACCTCCAAAAATAAAGAATTTTAATAAAAACTAGAAAGATGGACAACTTATTGTCTGGAATTTAACTTTTTTAGGCCTACAAGGGAAAATGTAACTGAATGAAATTTCGTGAGATCCGTTTGTTTGATTGGATAATCTACTAGAAGTTATATCATAGCTATAACCTATCTTAAATTCATCTTTTTGAAGGCCAAGTAAAAGTATATAAGAGTCAGAAAGTCTATACCAAGCTCCTGCAACTACTGGACCTTTAGTTATATACAATCCTAAACTTGTCTCTGTGAAGTTTCCTTGTGCTTGAAACATAAAATTTGGAGACCAAGTCATGTCTTCATTTCTAAGGCCAAATGGCAATATTGCACCAAAATGCGCAGTATATCTTCTGGGTAAAGCTGAAAAGTCTATAAAACCTTCGTCTGGTTCTGTCAGGTGATGCACAGCTACACCAAAATAGGTTTTTTCGCTAAACCCGAGCAATCCAAATGAAAAATCTGGATAGATTACTTGGTCATTATTTATTTGTTCAGATGATTGATATACAAACCCTCTGCGAGAGTCAATCATGTCTCCAAATCTCAGATTACTTACATCAATTGATTTTTGGACAAAAGTTCCTTGGAAACCAGCTCTAATGGAAAACTTCCTATTTACTGAAAACTGATAGGAATACATGAAGCTCGCCGAGGTTGTATTTAAAACTCCTTCTCCAGCTCTATCTGTCATAATCAAGACACCTATTCCTCCATTTAATGCGTCTACTTGTTGATCGTAGCCGGCAGAGTATGTAACAAAACTGTTGTCAATACCAGGCCATTGATTACGATAATTAAGTGTAAGGCGCGGACATTTGGCCGTACCTGCAAAGGCTGGGTTTAGGTAAAGTTTATTAGAGTAATACTGCGAAAACGTTGGGTCTTGCGCCGCACTACGAAAACTAATAACTAAAAATAAAATGATATAGAAAATTTTTTTATTCACACATAGATTTCTTCGGCACGGCAACAAATATAAATAAACTTAAACTTAAAAATTATGTTGTTATAAAGTTAGATTAATTTGCAATATTAATTATCATCATTCGTTTTTACCAACAACCAATGAAATATCAATGATTAAGAATTTAAAAATAATATTAAGTGCTTTCCTTATATTCTTCATATCCAATGCTTTTTCACAAAATGAAAAAATAAATATTGATTGGGCAGAGCCTGTTGAATTTAACTTAGAAGGCAAGGAAAAAAGAGAAGTAATTTATTTTGAAGGTGCCCAATACAATTTTGCAGAAAGTTTTCTGCCGTTTTTTTATCAGAAGGTAAAAAATTCAAATTCAAGATTTTTAGATCAAGTTTCACTTGAAAATAGAATATATTCTCCTCTCTCTCCTAAAGAGTTAGAATTGGTATCCTCCTTTAAAGATAAAATTCAGAATGAGGTAGAGATAGTTGTGGAGAATTCAATTATTAAAAAGCAAAATGTTCCATTTATAAAGATAGTCCCTTTTAGAAAGTCTTCAAGCGGGCAGATTGAAAAGTTAGTCAGTGCTGATATAGATTATACTTATGGTGTTAATACTTTGAGGTCAAGTAGGAATAAAACTGCAACCTTTGCCAGTTCTAGTGTTTTAGCAAATGGTGAATGGTTTAAAATTGCTGTAGTTAAAAGTGCTGCATACAAATTGACTTACAATTATCTAAGTAGTCTTGGTATGGACTTAGATAATATTGACCCTAGAAATTTTAGAATTTATGGTTATGGAGGCGGAATGCTACCAAATGCAAATTCTGAAGATAGACCTGATGATTTAGTAGAAAATCCGATTATTGTTTCTGGCGAGGCTGATGGTAAGTTTAATAGAAATGATTATGTGGCGTTTTACGGAGAGAGTCAAGTAAAGTGGTTTTATGATTCAAATGAAAATAGATTCCGTCATAGGTTGAATACCTATTCAGATACCACCTTTTATTTTATAACTGCTGATTTAGGTCCCGGAAGAAGAATAAATACGGTAGATAATCCAACCACCCAACCTACAAACTTTGTAAATTCTTATAATGATTATTTATATCATGAAATAGATAATTCGAATTTAATAAAGTCAGGTCAAATGTGGGTTGGAGAAGTATTTGATAATACTACACCACAGAGTTTAAGTTTTTCTTTTCCTAATATAGATTTAACAAAACCAGCTTCTTTTGAAGTTTCCGCAGTTGCAAGAGCAGGGGTTACGAGTACTTTTACCATAACTGCAGATAATCAGCCATTTCAATTAGCTGTAGGTTCAACAGTGCTTAGTAGATATGAAGTAGGTTTTGGAAGGGTTTCTAGACAATCCTATACCTTTAATCCGAATTCAAATATTGTAAATCTGCAGTTGGTTTACAACAAACCACAATCAGTCGCTAAAGGTTGGCTAAACTTCGTGAATGTCAATGTTGAGAGTAGACTAAGATTTATTGGTAATCAGTTGTTGTTTAGGAATATAGAAAGCGTGGGGGTTAATAATGTCTCAGAGTTTACTATTACGCATCAAAGGCCAATAAGAGTATGGGAAATAATTGATAATTTCTCGATTGAAGAAAAACGATTGATTCCTATTTCAGGAGCTTCTTCCTTTGTAACTAGCACAGATGTTTTAAAGGAGTTTATAGCCTTTAGCTCTTTTGATAGCACAGGTATCTTTAATAAAGGAAAGGTTCCTAATCAAAACCTTCATGCTTTAGGTCCTGCTGATCTAATTATAATTTCTCATCCTTTATTTTTAAACCAAGCTACCGATTTAGCAAATCACCATAGGACTAGAGGACTTAGGGTTAATGTAGTAACTACAAAAGAGGTTTATAATGAGTTTTCCTCAGGTTCTCAAGATATTATAGCACTTCGTTTTTTCTTAAAAATGTTCTATGATAGAGCTATAGATAATGAAGATTTACCAAATTATGTTCTTCTTTTTGGTGATGCTTCTTATGATATGAAAGATAGGATTAGTGGTAATACAAATTTCGTTTTGGGATATCAATCACCTAATTCTTTGCAGCCTACAAATTCTTATATCTCTGATGATTTTATTGCTTTGTTAGATGATACAGAAGGCAATTGGCAGTTGGGTAGCACTAATCCTGATAAGTTGGATTTGGGAGTTGGTAGACTACCCGTGAAAACTGTGGAAGAAGCTAGTTCTGTTGTTGCCAAGATTAAGTCATATAGTTCTAGGTCTACTTTAGGAGATTGGAGAAACGAAATTGTTTTCGTAGGAGATGATGAAGATGGAAGTGTGCATATGGTCCAATCTAATGAGTTGACAAAAATATTGAAACAAGAAAATGAGTCTTTCAATACCAACAAGATATTTTTAGATGCTTTCACTCAGCAATCATCAACCTTAGGACAGAGATATCCTGAAGTTAATCAGAGAATCACAAATGCTGTTCAAAATGGATCTTTGATCTTAAATTATACCGGACATGGCGGAGAAACAGGTTGGGCCGGTGAGAGAATTTTAACAATTAATGAAATTAACTCTTGGGATAAGTTAAATAACATGCCTTTACTAGTAACAGCAACATGTGAGTTTAGTAGGTTTGACGACCCATTTAGGACTTCTGCAGGTGAGTTAACCTTACTGAATGCTAATGGAGGGGCTATTGGCTTGCTAACAACAACTAGACTTGTTTTTTCAAGCCCTAATTATATACTCAATAGATCCTTCTACAACGAATTGTTGAATAGGAATGCTGACGGCGATTTTCAAACTTTAGGGGAAATTTTAATGGACGTCAAAAATCAAAATTCAAATTCAAGTAACTCAAGAAACTTTTCACTCTTGGGAGATCCCTCCTTAACTTTAGCTATACCTTATTATAATGTAGTTACAACTTCTATAAATGGCAAGCCAATCAGTCAAATAGATACTTTACGGGCACTTTCTAAGGTTACTATGACTGGTTATGTGGCCGACCTAAATGGGCAGAAATTAAATAGCTTTAATGGTGTTATTTTTCCAACTGTCTTTGATAAAGAAACGGAAAGAAGTACTTTGGCTAATGATGGTGGTAATCCTTTTAGATTTAATACAAGAGAAAATAGACTATTTAAAGGCAAAGCCACTGTTGCAAATGGAGATTTTACTTTTAGCTTTATAGTTCCTAAAGATATCTCCTACAGCTTTGGGGAAGGAAAGGTTACTTATTATGCTGAAGATGGTCAAATAGATGGGAATGGTTTTTCTACAAATTTTATAATCGGAGGAAGTGATTCTTCAGCAATTGTTGATGATTTAGGTCCTGGAATAGACTTATACATGAATGACGAAAACTTTGTTTTTGGTGGAATTACAAATAGTAGTCCGGTTTTATTGGCCAAACTAAGCGATGAACAAGGTATTAATACAGTTGGTAATGGTATAGGCCATGATATAGTAGCAATACTTGATGCTAATACAGAAAATGCTATTATTTTAAATGACTATTATGAGGCAGATCTTGATAATTATCAGAGTGGTGTTGTAAATTATCCATTTAGCAATTTATCAGAAGGGAAACATACTATTACTTTGAAAGCTTGGGATGTAGCGAATAATTCTTCAGAACGCACCATTGAATTTACGGTTGTAGAGGAAAGTGAAGTGAAAATTGAAAACCTCGTCAACTATCCAAATCCTTTTACTACCAATACAGAGTTTATTTTTCAGCATAATCAACCCGGTATTCCTTTAGATATTAAATTAGAGATTTTTACGGTTTCAGGAAAGCTTGTAAAGTCTTTTGATCAAGTTATAATTACCGATGGATTTATTTCTAGAGAAATCAGGTGGGATGGAAGAGATGACTTTGGAGATAAAATAGGTAAAGGAGTATACGTTTACAAGCTAAAGGTGAGATCAAGAAATGGATCAACTGCAGAAAAATATGAAAAACTTGTTATTCTTTAGTCTACCTCCAACTTTGTTATATTTGTAACCCTTTTTTAATATCGTGAAGAGAATTTATAAGATTTATATAGCTGCCGGAATATTTTTAGGGGCTTATACTGAAGCGAATGCTCAGGTTAATAATTCAAATGTTTCTGAGGTTTTTGAATTAAACACCATTACAACCGCAGTACCTTTTCTATTAATAGCACCTGATGCTAGAGGAGGAGCATTGGGGGATGCAGGTGTATCAACAAGTCCTGATATTGCATCTAGTCATTGGAATCCCTCAAAATTGGCTTTTTTAGAGGGCTCCGGAGGGGCATCTATTTCTTATTCCCCTTGGTTAAGAAATTTAGTAGGAGATATAAGTTTATCTTATGTTTCAGGATATTATAAGCTAAATAGGATGTCTACATTAGGTGCATCTTTTAGATATTTTTCACTCGGTGACATAACTTTTACTGATATTAATGGAAATACGATAGGTAACTTCACACCTAATGAATTAGCTTTTGACGTTACTTATGCAATGAAGCTTTCAGAGAGATGGGCGTTTGCAATGACGGCTCGTTATATTAATTCCAATTTAACGCAAGGAATAACCGTAAATAACCAAGAAACTAGCGCAGGTAGCTCTGTTGCAGTAGATGTTTCAACTTATTATGAAAACGACGAAATTCAAATTGGTGATTATGATGCAATCTTCAGAGCAGGAGCTAATATTTCTAATATTGGAGCCAAAATGAGTTATACTGATAACAACGAAAGTGATTTCTTGCCAACAAACCTAAGAATTGGACCATCTTTATCTATAGAGTTTGATGATTACAATACGATAACTATATTGGCTGAAGCTAACAAACTGTTAGTGCCAACACCGCCAATTTATAAATTGGATGAAACAGGCACCATTATAAGAGATTCAGAAGGGAATCCTGAGATTTTAGCAGGTAGAGATCCTAATGTTGGAATTGTTAGTGGTATGTTAGGCTCGTTTTCAGATGCCCCAGGAATAGTAGAAAGTATTGATGCAAATGGCAATGCTGTTATTCAACAAGGTAGTGTGTTTAGAGAAGAAATGAATGAAATAACATTGTCTGGAGGCTTAGAGTACTGGTATGATAACCAATTTGCAGTTAGAATGGGCTATTTCTATGAGCATCCTACAAAAGGTAACAGACAATATTTTACCGTAGGTTTAGGTCTTAAGCTTTCTGTTTTTAGTTTAGATATGGCATACCTAATTGCAAACGCTCAACAAAATCCTTTAGCTAATACCATTCGGTTCTCGCTAAACTTTGATTTTGATTCTTTTGCTAGTCAGAAAGAAGAAAATTAGGGTATGAAGTTTAGAGTTGGTTTTGGATTTGATGTTCATCAATTAGAAGAGAATAAAGATTTTTATTTGGGTGGCATAAAAGTGCCACATTCGAAGGGGGCTGTTGGTCACTCAGATGCAGATGTTTTAATTCATACAATCTGCGATGCATTATTGGGTGCTGCAAACCTAAGAGATATTGGCTTTCATTTTCCTCCAACAGATAATCAATATAAAGGCATAGATAGTAAGATTTTACTCAAAGATGTTATCAAATTAATTAAAGAGAAAGGGTATAGTATCTCTAATATTGACTCAACAATAGCTATTCAAGAGCCGAAAATAAATCCGCATATCCCTGCTATGAAAAAAGTGCTTGCAGATTGTATGCAAATTGATGAAGAGGATATATCTATTAAAGCTACAACAACGGAAAGATTAGGCTTTGAGGGCAGGGAAGAAGGGGTTTCAGCCTATGCCACAGTTTTGATATTTAAACCTTAGCTTTAAGAAAACTTTAATTTGAAAGAGAATAGACTTTCTATAAACTACAAGAGTTATTCAAAAGAAGACTTGCCTTTAAACTATAAAACACTTATAGAAAAAGCTAAAAATGCTTCAAAAATAGCATATGCGCCTTATTCTAAGTTTCATGTAGGAGCCTCTATTCTACTAGAGAATGGCTCCATCTTAGTAGCAAATAATCAAGAAAATGCAGCTTTCCCTTCCGGACTTTGCGCAGAAAGAGTTGTTCTATTTTATAAAGGAGCAAACTTTCCTAAGGAAACAATTAAAGCAATGGCTATTTATTCTCCAAGTCAACAACTTGTTTCTCCTTGTGGCTCATGCAGACAAGTAATGGTTGAGTCAGAAAAGCGTAACAGCAATCCAATAAAACTAGTAATCAGTAGCAACCATAGTGAAGTGATTGAATTTGAAGCATTTTCTGATATTTTACCATTTCCTTTTATTGAATTTTAAACTCTTGCTTTAAAAGGTTAATTCTTGGCACTTTTATCCTAAATTTGTGAACCTTAATAAAAAATTATGGCTACAAAGACACAGGTAAAAAAGTCAAGTACAGCGGTATCTTCAAAGGCATCTAAGAAAGAAACTTCTACAGCTAAAAAGTTTGGGAAGGATACTTATTTGAAGTGGTATGAGTCGATGCTTTTAATGAGAAAGTTTGAAGAAAAAGCGGGACAACTTTATATTCAACAAAAAATTAGAGGTTTTTGTCATTTATATATAGGTCAAGAAGCATTAGTTGCTGGAGCGGTATCAGCATTGAAACCTACAGATAATATGATTACTGCTTATAGAGATCATGCGCATCCTATTGGATTGGGAATGGATCCAAAATATGTAATGGCAGAATTATATGGAAAAGAAACTGGTTGTACCAAAGGGAAAGGTGGTTCAATGCATATGTTCGATAAAGAATTAAACTTTTTTGGCGGACACGGTATCGTTGGAGGGCAAATACCTTTAGGAGCAGGAATAGCATTTGCTGATAAATATAAAGGAAACGACAATGTTACTCTATGTTATATGGGCGATGGTGCCGTTAGGCAAGGAGCATTTCATGAAGCATTAAATATGGCTATGAATTGGAAGTTACCCGTGATTTTTATTATTGAAAATAATAATTATGCTATGGGAACCTCTGTTGAAAGAGTTTCGAATGTCACTAATTTAAATGTTTTGGCTGAAGGATATGAGATGCCAAACGAACAGGTAGATGGTATGAGTTGTGAAACGGTTCATAATTCAATTGAAAGAGCTGTTGAGAGAGCTAGAAAAGGAGAAGGCCCAACTCTTTTAGAGATGAGAACTTATAGATATAAAGGACATTCTATGTCTGATCCTGCAAAATATAGAACAAAAGACGAATTGGAAGAATATAAATTATTAGATCCAATTGAAAGTGCTTTAAATGTTATAAAGCAAAATAAATACGCTACTGAAAAGGAAATTGAAGCAATTAAGAAAAGGGTTGCTGATCAAGTAGCAGAATCAATTGAATTCTCAGAAAATTCAGATTACCCTGATGCTTCTGAGTTATACAAGGATGTATATAAGCAAGAGGATTATCCTTTTATTATAGAATAATATTTTAGATTGATATGGCTGAGATAATAAAAATGCCAAAGCTAAGTGACACTATGGAAGAAGGTGTTGTAGCTCAATGGCATAAAAAGGTTGGAGACAAGGTTGATGATGGAGAATTACTAGCGGATATTGAAACTGATAAAGCTACTATGGAGTTTGAGTCTTTTCAATCGGGTGTATTGTTGCATCAAGGAGTAAATGAAGGTGAGACAGCTAAGGTTGATTCTATTCTTGCAATTTTAGGCGAAAAAGGAGAAGATATTAGTCACCTTTTAAATGGGAATAGTAGCCCTTCATCAGAAGCTAAAAATGAAGTTAAAGCAGTAAATAGCTCAGAAGAAAAAAAGTCTGCTCCTTCTGAATCTGTTGACTTAAGTGCTATTAATGCTAAAATCATTAAGATGCCTAAGTTGAGTGATACCATGACTGAAGGAACTGTAGCTTCATGGCAAAAGAAAGTAGGAGATAAAGTTGAATCAGGAGAGATTTTAGCGGAGATAGAAACAGATAAAGCAACCATGGAATTTGAGTCATTTGAAGACGGAGAATTGCTTTATCAAGGAGTAAAAGAAGGTGATTCTGCGGAGGTAGATGCTATATTAGCCATCGTTGGAGAAAAAGGATCTGATTATCAAAAATTAATAGACAATTTTGGTTCTAGTGATACGGAGAAAGAAGTTGTTCCTAAAAGCGAAGCTAAAGTGTCTGCTAATACTAATAACGAAGCTGTTTCTAGGGCAGAAAGCATAGTAGATAGCGGCGATAGAATTAAAATATCTCCTTTAGCTAAAAAACTAGCTAAGGAACAAAATATACCTTTAAATCAGCTCAAAGGAAGTGGTGAGGGAGGAAGAATTGTAAAGCGCGATGTCGAGAATTTTACACCAACATCTTCTTCTAGTGCTAGTTCGAGTATTTCTAGCTCAGTAACTCTTGAAACAAAAGAGACTCCTGTTTCTCAAATGAGGAAAACTATTGCAAAGCGTTTAAGTGAAAGTAAGTTTACAGCTCCGCACTTCTATCTGACTATAGATATTGACATGGATGAAGCCATAGCTTCAAGAAAAGCAATTAACTCTATTCCGGATACAAAAGTTTCATTTAACGATTTAGTTATTAAAGCAGCAGCAGCAGCATTAAAAAAGCATCCAGCTGTTAATTCCTCATGGTTAGGAGATACCATTAAAACCTATCAGGAAGTGAATGTTGGAGTAGCAGTAGCAGTAGACGAAGGTTTATTAGTTCCTGTTGTAAGAAATGCAGATACTAAGCAATTAACAACTATTTCTGCAGAGGTTAAGAATTACGCTCAATTAGCTAGAGATAAAAAATTGCAACCCCAAGATTGGGAAGGAAGCACATTCTCTATATCTAACTTAGGAATGTTTGGTATAGAAGAATTTACTGCAATAATAAATCCACCAAATGCTTGTATTATGGCTGTGGGAGCTATACGCCAAGAGCCTGTTGTAAAAGATGGTGAAATTGTTATTGGAAATAGAATGAAAGTCACTTTGTCATGTGATCATAGAGTTGTAGATGGAGCTGTAGGCTCTCAGTTTTTAGAAACCTTTAAGACCTATCTGCAAAACCCTGTTACAATTTTAGCTTAAAAAACTTTTACTATACGAAATATGAAGGCCTGAATTAAAAACTTAATTCAGGCCTTTGCTTTACTAACTAACTATGTAGTTTTATTGAACATTCATTCTACCTATCATATTAGGATAGTGACCAGGGAATGTACATATGTAATGATATGAGCCAGCTTCAGGGCTATTAAACTCTATGGTGGTTTCCTCACCCATTTTTAGGACTTTAGTGTTTACAATAACTCTGTTGTCTTTTGGAACAAAACTATTAGCTTCACCTGCAGCAATGCCTGCAGTAGCTATTTCTTGACCACTTCCTAAGGCTACTAAAACAAAGTTATGTAGCATACCTGCCATTACACTTTCGTTTTTAAGAGTTAGTCTCACTTTAGAATTTTTAGGAATAGTCAATGTTTTTGGTTCAAATGCAATCTCAGTCATTGTTTCGCCTTTTGCTATAAGCGTAATTTCAACCAATTCTCTCTCTACTTCTTTTTCTGTTGCTTCTGCTTTTACTTTAGTTTGACTAGTCTTTTCTGTCTGACTAGAGTTATCAGACTTTTCAGTACTTCCTCCGCAAGATGTTAATACAACACTGCAAATTATAAATATTATTTTCTTCATACTATTTAAAACAGTGCTTTCCATCAAATGTTCACTTTAGAATGCTATAAACCTAAGCCAAATCCAATTCTTATAATTGGATTTGTGTAAGGCGTGTTAAATGTTTCGTTAAGGTTGTAAAGTAATAGAATACTGAAAAAGGATCTACTCCCCATCATTGACCTGTAGCCACCCCCAACAAAAATGCTGGTTACATTAGCTCTTTCTTCAGGATTGTTTAAATCATTTAGATTCAATAACTCATATTCGAGATGAGCAATAAAGTTTTCCAAAAAGTAATATTGACCAAAAACGCCACCACCATAAGTATTTGATTTGTATTTGTAAAATTGAAAGTCCTGCTCAAAATATTGATATCTTAATCCTATTCCCGCTAAAAAATTATCAGTAAACATGTAACCAATATTGGGAGAAACTTCAATAAATGTTGCACTTCCAAACTGAGCACCTAAAATACCGCCAACGACTAATCTACTAGCATCAAATCCTTTCTTTTTGTCCTTAGTCGGCGTTGGGCTAATATCTCCTAAATCTTGAGCTTGAGCTTTTATTTCATAATTACTGCTTAATAATATCAAGCTTATGATGCTTATTCTCAGAATTGACTCAAACTTATAATAAACGTTAAAAATGCCCATTTGTCAAATTATTATTCCTTTTATGTAATTATGTTTTATAACTAATTGATTCATAATTAACTTGGTCTTCAGATAACTACAGTAGCAATAGTTGTTTTATGTTAAACAGTTAGGGAAGGAGGCTAGTGCCTCCTTTCTTTTTTGTTTAGTTTAAATATAATAACATAAATTTAGTCTAATTGACTAATCGTATGTCTAAAAGAAAATTATATTGGATTTCTCTAGTATCAGGATGGTTAGCATACATTTTTTTAATGTATCTGCTCAACAGATTAGGCGGAAAAACAATTAATATATATTTTTTATTAAACCTACTTACAACTTTTACCTTGGGAATAGTTATTTCTAATCTTTACAGGTATTTAATACTGAAGTTGGATTGGTTAAAGCTTCGTATAGTTCAATTAATTCCAAGGGTTTTAAGTGCTTCTCTTCTTTGGGGTATAATTTATTTCTTCTCTCATACTCTGATTTCTGAGGTTATTATTGGGGAAGAGCCGTTCCAAATAGATGGTCTAGCGATACTTCAAACAACCTTAAATCTCGCAGTGATATTTATGGTTTGGTCTTTATTATATTTTCTTTTTCATTTTATCCAAAACTATAGAAAAGAAGAGATTAAGAACCTGAAATGGGAGGCAGCGAGAAATGAAATGGAATTAAATAAGCTTAAATCACAATTAAATCCCCATTTTATTTTCAACTCTATGAACTCTATCCGAGCATTGGTCAACGAAAATCCTGAAAAGTCGAAGGAATCAATTACTCAGCTTTCAAATATTCTGAGAAACTCTTTGTTGATGGGGAGAAAGAAACTCATAACGTTTAAAGAAGAACTTCAGTTAGTTAAAGATTATTTGAATTTGGAAAAAACAAGATATGAGGAGAGATTGAATTGTGTTTCTGAAGTTGATACAGACACTTTAGATCATTGGGTGCCACCAATGATAGTTCAAACCTTGGTAGAAAATGGAATAAAACATGGGATAAGTAAAATTCCAAAAGGTGGAAATATTTTGGTGGAGGCAAAATTGAATCAGGGGGACTTAATTATTAAGATAATTAATGATGGGGAACTGATTAATGAGCCGGGCAAAGAAATAGGGTTTGGTTTAATCAATACAGAACAAAGATTAAAACTAATCTATGGAAATAAAGCAAAGTTTGAAATAAAAAATGTAGCAGGAAATAAAGTTCAAGCCGAGCTTTTAATACCTAAAGAATCAATTACGTATAAAACCGACAATAATGAAAGCACTTATAATTGACGATGAAAGATTAGCAAGATTAGAGTTAATTGATCTTCTAAAAAATCATCCTGAAATTGAAATAATTGGAGAGTGTAACAATGCAGATTCTGCACAAAAGAAAATAGAAGTATTAAAGCCTGATTTAATATTTTTAGATATTCAGATGCCTGCAAAAACAGGCTTTGATTTGTTAGAAGAGATCTCCTTTGTGCCAAAAGTAGTTTTTACTACAGCTTATGATGAATATGCATTGAAAGCTTTTGAAGTAAATGCTTTCGACTATTTGCTTAAACCCATACAAAAGGAAAGGCTTGAAAGTTGTGTAAATAAGCTAATTCTAGAGCTTAAAGAAGAGAAAGCATCTATAAACGAAGTTAAAAAGGATTCAAAGTCTGCATCTTTAGGGCAAGATGATCAAGTTTTTGTGAAAGATGGCGACAAGTGCTGGTTTGTAAAATTAAAGAATGTGAGTGCTTTTGAATCTGAAGGTAACTATGTGCGAGTATATTTTGAGGGTAATAAACCACTTATTCTGAAGTCATTAAATAGCTTAGAGGAGAAACTAGATTCTAAAGCATTTTTTAGAGCAAACCGAAAATTTATTATTAACCTCAATTGGATAGAGAAAATGGAGAACTGGTTTAATGGTGGGTTGAGAGTTAGTTTAAAAAATGGTCAACAAGTTGAAATTTCTAGGAGACAGACATCTAAATTAAAAGATATGATGAGTTTATAAATAGCTTATCGAATAATTTTGTAATTTAATCAGCCTTTTAATAGTATAGGTATAAAAAATGCAAGCTAAAGGGATTAAAATACAGACTTTTGTTGAGCAGACGATTGAATTGATAATTATACAATGCAACAAATAGAAATAGAAGCTACTTATAAGTCTCCAAGAGTATTATTCAATCCTGAAGATGGAAAGTTTAAGATTGAGGGCAAATCTATTTTGGTTAATGTTGAAGAGTTTTACCAACCCCTTTTAGATTGGATGGACCATTACATTGAAAATCCAACTACAGAAGAGGTTGAGTTTACATTCGATGTGGAATATTACAATATTGCTTCAACAAAAAGGTTTCTTTTCTTTTTATTTAAATTGAAAGAGCTTAGATCTAAGGGTGTGAATGTAAAAGTAAATTGGCTTTATGTAGATCAAGATAGTTATGTATTAGAAACAGGTCAAGATCTTTCGCAAATGCTAGATATACCTTTTAACTTTGTTGGTTATAAGAAGCTTCATAAAAAGAATATTTAAGAATTGGGCCAGTCTGGCCGCATCAAAAATCCCCGATCAATAACAGTATTTTTCTTGTCATACCTTACTACCATCAAGCCATTTTGAGTTAATGGACTGTTATTTAACTCTTTGTATAAACTAGAAGCGGTATAAACTTTTTCTTTAGCATCAAATGGAAAAATCCAGTCTTTCCTATTGTATATGGCTTTAAAATAAAAGTCGCTACCGTTAAAATAATCTTTTAAAACTGCATAGTTTGCCCACCACCCCATAGCTAAAGAAGCTTTTTCAGGCGAATATTCTTCTAACGGAAGAAATAGCGAACCCTTTATAATTATTTTCTTTTCAAAGTTGAATTTGGAGAAATTTTTAGGTAGTAGGTTTTTAAATTTATCTGTTAGGGTCAATTGCTGTAAAGTCATCTTTTCCATCTTCTTCTCTAGCCAATCTTTTGTACTGGGTCCTAAGAATCTAATTTGATTTTTATAGATTGTTTTCAAATAATATTTCTGAGCAAATTCTACATGGTAGTATTTCCCCTTGCTTATAGATTGAAGTAAAAAATCTATTTCGCCAACTGTTTTATGGTCTGCATTAATTTGGAGATTTTGTGCTAATAATGTAAAGTCAGCATTTGCTTTTAATCCTTCTCCAAATAAGAATTCAGCGTACTTTCCTAAAGGAAGTTTAATGCGTTTTTCTGCAAAAACATTATCCAAATCGTGGTTCTCTTCTAATTTTTTAGTTGTTTTTAATGGATCTTTGAAAAGATTGATTAGATACTTAGGGTTGGTTTCTTCTTCAATCAAATTCTTGGTCAATATAATAGCCATTAACTCCTTGGCAAAGGAATTATTTAGCTCTTTTACTTTTTTAATATCTCTGACTAAACTAGAATGCATTATAGCGCTAAGTTAAATACCTTTGGCCTCTTAGTCTAAATTGTATAAAGGAATGTTAATAGCTCAAGAAAAGAAGAAAACTAATATAGTAGAATATCTATTGTACATGTATCAAATTGAAGATATTATTCGCTCTTTGAATTTAGAAATTGCTTTGATAGAAAAGCATATTGTTAATCAATTTGATCAGCCTGAAAAGGTAAAGTTGGAAATAAAGGCTTGGTATGAAAAATTAATCCAAGAATTGAGAGATGAGGAAAAAGAAGGCTCGGGACACTTAAATAGATTAATTAAGGAAGTGAATGAACTGCAAGCATTTCATTCTAAACTTTTGACTATTTATCAAGACGAAGAATATAAGTCTCTTTATCAAAAGGCGAAACCTATATTAGTTGAATTAGTGAAAAAATCTGCAGGTGCAAATTTGATAAATGAAATAGATGTTGCTTTAAATGGGATTTATGGTTTGCTTGTTTTAAAGTTAAAAGGTAGTTCCATAAGTGAGTCTACTAGTGAGGCAATGTTAAATATTAGTCGTCTACTTGCACATTTATCTTTTCAGTTTCATAAAAGTCGCAGAGGAGAACTTGATTTAAAAGAATCACTCAATTGAAATTGATTGAATAATATATATTTGTAAAAAATTAAACATGAAAAAACTACTATTATTAAGTCTTTTAGCTTTATCAACAATTTTTGCAAAAGCTCAATCTACAGAAGATTATTTTCAACTACTTGCAGCTGATTTAAACACAAATAAAAAGGCAATTTTTGTTGAGAATATGCAATTTAGTGAAGAAGAGTCAAAAATCTTTTGGCCAATCTATGACAACTATAGAGCAGAAAGAGATGGATTGTCAAAGGAAAAACTTGCGATTTATGAAGCTTATATTGATATGTATGAAAACTTGGATGAAGAAAAGGGAGAATCATTAATGACTGACTATTTTAAAATAGAAGCATCCATAGCGAAGCTAGAGAAATCCAATTATTTGAAGATGAAGCAAGCTTTATCCGTGAAAAGAGCAGTTCAGTTTCTTCAAATTGAGAATAGAATAAATATGCTTATTCAAATAGAGGTGTTGTCAGCTTTGCCTATTGTGCAGCCTTAAGCTATTCGATTAAATAACACATAAAAGGGGAGTAAATTTGCTCCCCTTTTTTATAAAGTTTTGGTATAGATGAATTGCAATTGATTGCGATTCCAAACATTGGATATTTCATACATCAATCCAAGTTGTATTCTGCTTTGATTTTTAAATTGATAGCCAAAATTTACAGCAGTCCAATTTCTATCAAAAAAAATTAGTTCAATATTTTTTCCTACCTCACTAATTAAATTAAAGAATATTTCATTAGATGTAGATATGAAAATGGTGTTATCACTCATCATTTTATTATTTAAAGGGATATTTGCTACCAGCATTATTCTTGCTCTAAATGTAAATTCCAAATCCTGGACCCACCTTTCTTCAAGTCTCAATCTTTCAGTTAGATAAGCAAATTGTTTGATTTTATTTTTGATAATTATATCTTGATGAATTCTGTGTTCGTCAATTTTCTTCTTGCTTTCTCCGTAAGCCTCACTCCTAAAAAAGCCATATCCTAAACTAAAGTGGATTTTGTTTGGATTAAGTTTAAAAATAGCTCCGCTTCTTACTATTATTTGTTGTAAGTCTTTAGTAATTCTCCAATTTCTATATTGAAAATCGGCTTCAAACTCAATCTTTGAATTACTATTTGAATTGTTTATAAAGAGCATGTACCATGCCCCTATTTCGTTTTCATCTACTTGAGCAGTTAAGCTAAATGGAAAAATAATTATCGCCAGGAAATAACGGATTAATCTCAAAACTTTGAGAAACAAGAATTATAAGTAACTAAAATCGTGGTTCTTTTTAATGTTAAGGAGTGTGCAATAAATTAGTTTTATCACATTTTCAACATCCTTTTTATGAACCATTTCCACAGTTGTATGCATGTATCTTAGCGGCAAAGAGATAAGAGCAGAAGCCACACCTCCTGTTGCATAAGCAAATGCATCGGTGTCTGTACCAGTAATTCTTGATGCTGCATACCTTTGAAATGGAATTTTTTCTTTCTCAGCTGTTGTGATTATTAACTCTCTCAAATTGTTTTGAACGGCAGGTCCATAAGCTATAACGGGACCATCTCCTGCAACAAAATCTCCTTGCTCAATTTTGTTAATCATAGGAGTTTGAGTGTCATGACATACATCTGTTATGATAGCAATATCCGGCTTTATTCTTTCTACAATCATTTGTGCTCCTCTCAATCCAACTTCTTCTTGCACAGCGTTTGTAATGTATAATCCAAAAGGTAATTTGACTTTATTCTTTTTAAGAAGCTTTACTACTTCAGCAATCATAAACCCACCAATTCTATTATCTAAGGCTCTGCCTACATAATATTTATTATTCAAAGTAATAGCTTCATCTTCGTAAGTAATAACACATCCTACGTGAATTCCTAACTTCTCAACTTCTTCTTTGGTAGTGCATCCGCAATCAAGGAATATATTATTCATTTTAGGCGTGTCTTCCCCTTTTTCATTGTTGTTTCTTGTATGTATGGCAGGCCAACCAAATACTGCCTTAACAATACCCTTTTTTGTGTGAATGTTTACTCGCTTAGATGGTGCAATCATATGATCTGAACCACCATTTCTTCTAACATAGATAAATCCATCCTTAGTGATGTAATGGACATACCAACTTATTTCGTCGGCATGGGCTTCAATAACAACTTTAAATTTCTCATTAGGGTTTAAGATGGCAACTGCAGTTCCGTAAGTATCAATGAAATACTCGTCAATGTCATCTTTTATATAATCTAGCCATAACTTCTGACCTTCTGACTCATAGCCAGTAGGTGAAGGGTTGTTGAGGTATTTAAATAAAAAAGTTTCCGACTGTTTAGAAATATTACTCTTTTTGCTCATACTGAATGGATTATAAAACAAAGATACAATACTATTAAGACGACTTGCATTTTTAGATTATTTTAGCTTTAGATATGAGAAGTATTTTATTTGTAACTCTTGTCTTTGCTTCATTCTTTTGCAAAGGCCAATCCATGGATGTTGGAACAGTTAGTTCTAAAGGCTTGTCAAAAATAGATACAAATTATATCGTTTCTTTTTCAGACTATGTTACTAGTAGAGCATATTTCTCACGAAAGTTTACAAGTTTAGGAATAGAGGATAGAATAGATGGTAGTGCTTTAGATTATCAGCCAAACACTACTTTGAATTTTGGTATTGGAGCTACTATAAATGGGTTTACTTTAAACTTAGCTTATGGTTTTGGATTTTTAAACCCAGATGAAGGAAGGGGAAAGACGAGATATTTAGATCTTCAGTCTCATATTTATACACGTAAAGTAGTAATTGATTTTTTTGGTCAATTCTACAAGGGTCAGTATCTTGAGAATACAAGTTTTTTTAATTCTGAGTTTTCAAAGCCATTTTATCTAAGGCCTGATATTGGTATAGTTGTTATTGGGATAAGTGCATTTAAAGTCAAGAATAGTGCTAAATTTTCTTATGCAGCACCATATGTTCAAAATGAGTATCAGAAGAAATCTTCAGGCTCTTTACTTTATGGTGGGAAGTTCTTTCTAGCAAGTGTTAGTGGAGATAGCAGTTTTATCCCTTCTTTTACGGATACAAATTTGTTTAAGGGAGTAAGAGATATTACTCAAATGGGAACTTTTCAAATTGGTCCCGGAATAGGTTATGCTCATACTTTTGTAATGTGGAAACACTTTTTTCTAAATCTGTCTTTAGATTTTGGCTTGCTATTAAGTTATTATTCAGAACAAGCAGATGCAATTCCAAATGGAGATGTATGGCAGATAAGTCCGACTTACACAAGCAGGTTTTCAATGGGATATAACTCTTATACATGGTACTTGGGAGTAATGGCTGTCAACGAAGGTATTACTAATAAAAGTTTAACCGAAACTGAAGATATTGGATTTGAAATGGGGAATATTCGATTGAATTATGTTTATAGATTTAGAAAAAGTAAGAAATTGAATGAGTTTTTAAATAAACTTCCTTTGATTTGAATCGTTAACTTCTCATATGGCTTTTTTCAACTCTTTATTTTCTGAACTTTTTTCTAAAAAAGAAGAAAGTTCTCCTTTCGTTCAATATTTGTTAAAAGAAACAATTAAGAGAACTAAGTTTTTTATGCTTGAATATGAGCAATGGGTTCTCGCTAAAATGCATCATGGTTTGCAAAATCATTTGAACGAAATGAGAATGATACGTATATCAAATCCTGTAGCTGATGTAAATTTCTATATTCATAAAAGCAATTTGTCAAATGGGTTTTATTTTTATATAGAAGAACCTTGGTCAGGAAAGGATTACTCTTTTTTTGTCCAGTATATTATAGAGAAGTTGAAAGAAAAAGGCTACTATATAAATAATTCTTTGAGAGAGGCCAAAGAGCAAGAGGGTGAATTGCATACAATAGAAGAGTTTTATTTAAAACCATCTTTACGATATAGAAGGGAGCTTCCTTATGAGCAATTATATGGAAATGTTCACTTGGAGTTAAAATCAAAAAATGATGAAGTCCAAATGGTTAAGGTATTAGTAAATGCTTATTCAGATAGGAATTTTAAAGAAGCTTTATCTTATGAGAAATTTTTAGATCTCTTCTTGCTTTCGGTATAATTAAACTTTGTTTCGATATAAGTCTATATCAATAGCAGAACTCATTTTTTCTGTATCTAAGTTTAATTCAGATAAAAACTTGCTAATCCTTTTTGCAACTTTTTTTGGTTGTTCAATGGCAGCTCTATAGTCAACTCTTATACTTTCAATATTTAATTGTTTTAGAAAGTGTTTCTCCAAATCTTCTAATTGGGATTTGTAAAAATTATGAAGCTTTACGGGATAGTTCTTTTCTTCTTTTCCAGTCATTTTATGCTGAGAAGTAATTACTTCTTCAATTTTCCTATCCATAAAAATAAGCTTGTACCGATAATTGGGCAGAAGATTGTTTAATTGAGGACTGACAACTTTTACAACTTTTCCTAACGCGTTATGTAGTATAGCTTTATTTTTTGAAAGTGACTTTATTGCTTCATGCTCCAAGTAACCTTTTGGATTGCTTTCGTCTGCTTCTCTTTTTCCATCTGAAAAGATATCTGCTCCTCCGGCTTTTAACATTTGCATCATCATAGACGTGCCTGATCGAGGTAGTCCAGAGACGATATATATTGTCCCTTTTAAGGATTTTAAATATTTGCTCTTTGACTTCTCTAGGTTTATTTTATCAACTTGGTTCTTGCTGTGGTAATTTACTAGTTCCGCATTTTCTATTTTAAATATATAACCCAGCTTTTCTATCTCTGCCAGACCTTTTAACGCTCTTTTAGAATTTGGTCTTTGTATCAATGCTATAGTAAATGCCCTATGAGCCTCCTCATAAAGTCCTAATTTAAAAAGACAGTCTCCAAGATATAGATGTGATTTTGGATTAAAAAATTGATTGCCAATGGACTCAATAAAATAATTTGCAGCAGCTTCATATTTTTTGTTTCGTTGCTCAGCGGTGCCTTTTAAATAAATTAAGCTAGAGTTGTCTGGAAAAAAGTTTAGTGATTTTTCTAAATAGGTATTTGCCCTTTTATTCTTTTTTAATATTAACAAGCCCTTAGCAATTCTTTGAGCTGCTAAAGCTGTTTGTGGTCTCTGCTTAACAATGTCTTGTAGTATTTTCCATGCATCGTCTTTTCTTTTTAATTTAAAGAGAGCAGTTGCTTTTATCGCTGATAACTGTTGGATTTGATTTTTGCTCATCTTTTCCAATTCTTCAACTATAGTAATGCATTCCTTGTACTTTTTTAAGCTATCATAGCCTAAAGCAATTCGAATTCCAAATTTTATAGATTTTTCTTCTTGGTATAATTTTTCAAGTATTTCGAGCCCTTCCTTTATTCTTCCTGAGCTTAAATAAACTCGAGAAAGATTGAAATCATTCTCATTTTTAGCTCTTTGAAATGCTTTCTCAGCCTTTTCATCTGGCTTTTCAATATAGCCTAATTCTATCATCATTTTCAAGGCTTCTGCAGCAGCTTCAGGATCAACATCTTCATCTTTCTTTCTAATTATATGATTATCCCAACTTTCAATGTATTTTGGTTTATATTCTTTTTTAAAGATGTTTAAAAGTGGTTTCCCATCCATATCTTTCCCAATGGGTAAGTCGAAAAGACTAAGCAGAGTAGGCGTAATGTCTAATAAATTAGCTCCATAGACTAATTCATCTATTTTAATGTTTGGACCCATAGCTGCAAAAATTCCATAAGATCTGTGATCGTAGGCAGGGGCCCCATTTTCTTTAGGTAAACTCAGTAATCTGTTTTTTCCTGACTGAAATCCATGGTCTGATACCAATACAATTGTTGTTTCTTCATCGGTTAGATTTAAAATTCTGCCCAACATCATATCATGGTATTGGTAGGCAGTAGTAACAACATTTTTAAAAAGTTCATACTGATCTTCTTTAATACCTCTAAGCTTTGGTGGATGGTACTTCATAAACCCATGACAAAAGTGGTCTATATTGTCGAAGTAAATTGCTGTAAAATCCCATTCTGTATTTTCTACTAACCAAGTTCCTGCGTTATGAATGGAAGCGGCTTCAGCTAATATTTTTCCAACAGAACCTAAACGCTTATCCTTCTCTTGGTCAATTTTTTCAGCATTAGGGACAAAGGGTAATAAATGCTGGTAACTTAATTCCCCAGGATGCATCCTTAAATCGGCCATTTCTTTTGCTAGAGTTTTAGGATAGACTGTGCCAGGTGCTAAAGGCCATTTTTCTCCTAAAGGTTTAATAGCTCTTTGATAGAAGTTAGATACCATTACGCCATTAATCTTTTCAGCTGGGTGACTTGGCCACCAGCCCACAATATTACTTTTAAGATTTTCTTGAGTAAGTATATTCCAAATGGCAGCCGTAATTCTTGAATAATTGCCTACAGGACGAACACCTCCATTTTTGTAGTCTGGTTCAGTGAAACCATGCACACCGTGTTTGTCTGCTCGTTTACCCGTTGCTATGCTTGTCCATAACATGGGGGAGAAAACTGGTTCTAAAGTTGCTAAATTTCCAGAAACACCATTTTCAATAAGAAACTTTAAAGCAGGCATTTTTCCTTCCTCTATTAAAGGATGAATAACTTCCCAATCTGCTGCATCCCAGCCAAGAAGTAATACTTTTTTAGACATTTTTTTTTCTTGCGAGATGCAATGCTTCGTGTCCTAGTGCTCCCATAGCAAGTAGCGCTAAGGATCCATCTTTGTGAACCGTAAAGACTTCTCCTAACTGATTAATTAGATGAATTTGATTGTCAAACTCTTTTATGGAATAAGTAGTGCTTGGAGAATTAATGCGACTCCAACCAGAGTTTTTTTCTAAAGACACTTTTTCCTTGATTAACTTCTACTATATAAATTCCTTGGTATTGCTTTCTGAGTTGTATTTGTCCTTGAGATGGAAGAGCTCTGCTTCTTTCAATCAATTGTCCCTTAAGATCATAAATTCTAATCTCCGAAGTTTCAACTAAACCATTTGGAAAAACTAAACTATTATTTTGAGAATACATTTCTAGTTGGCCCTCGTTAATTTCTGTTAACCCAACAGATATGCCTGTATCTCCTGCTAAAATTGGAGCATTCGCAGTAGTATCAAAAGCAAAATCCTTGATAGTTATATCAAAGTTAGTTGCCATGTCAAGCCTTACCCAACCATAATGAACAGATGTGCCAATGTTAAATCTTACACCTAAATATTTATCTCCATTTCCTGCAAATTGACCAAATACAGCGCTAGAGCTACTTGAATAAGAGGGTCCGCTATAAACAGAAGAAAAAGATCCGCCAACATAGGCATAGTTGTTCCATGTGTTTAGGCTACTATTAATACTAGAACTTCTGCTTAGTGCAGCTGCCTCATAAATAGTATAATTGGAGTTAAAAACTGCATTAACATTAGCAGAATTTAATCCATCTGCTTCTACGCTATAAGTTTTAAACTGATAATAATAGCTAGAATAAGAGCCAAAACTTGAAAACTTATTTAAAGAAATCTCTATATCATTAATCCCGTCATTATTCAAGTCTATATCAAAGAAATCACCATTATTGATTAAGGTAGTATCTCGTATATCGGTATAGATAATTTGAGAAGACGCATCTGCGGCGATTGCAGATAATGCAATAGTTGTATAGCTTTTAAGTTTTTTACTAAGCTTGCTTTTTTGGTTTTTAGTTTTTTTCATTTTGGTTAGTTTAGGCCTAAAGTAAAAATATTTAGAAAGTTAATTCTAGGATTCTATCCATATTTTTTTTCTAAAGACACTTTTTCCTTGATTAACTTCTACTATATAAATTCCTTGGTACTCTTTTTTTAATTGTAACTCTGATTGATTTGCAATTAATCTTCTTCTCTCTATTAATTGACCCTTCATATCGTAGATTCTAATCTCTGCAGTTTGCTCAATAACATCCTGAAAGTAGAGTCTGTTTTGTTGAGCATATAAGTTAACCCCATTTGCATTTAATTCGTTAATTCCTACTGCTACTCCGGTATCTCCTGCTAAAATTGGGGCATTTGCTGTAGTGTCAAAAGCAAAATCTTTAATTATTGCAGTATCAGAAGTTGATGAAATGTCTAATCTAACCCAGCCGTAATGCGTGTTAGCTCCAATTCTAAATCTAACTCCTAAAAAGCGATCACCTTGTCCCGGGAATTGGCCAATACTTAAGTTTAGATAACTAGTAGAATATGGAGTTATTATACTTCCTGTTGCATAAGCACCAATATATCCATAAGGGCTCCATGAATTTGCAGAGTTATTAATGCTTTGGTTGTTGCTGAAAGCAACAGCCTCATTTATACTGTAAGAGGTGTTTAAGACAACATTAACTTGATTGTTAGAAGCAGCACTTGCGTCAATTGACTTATAGTTTACATAAATATTATAAGAGCCTGACGTAGTTGAATAAATCGTCTTGGTCAAATTAATGGTTAAGTCATTGATACCGTCATTATTTAAATCAATATCAAAAAAGTCTCCATTATTAATTAATGTGGTATCTCTAATGTCTGTGTAAATGACTTGAGAAGAAGCATCTGCAGCAATTGCAGATAAGGCAATTGTTGTATAGCTTTTGAGCTTTTTACTAAGCTTGTTCTTTTGATTTTTAGACTTTTTCATAATTGGCTAGAATTGAATGGTTTAAAAATAAGGATTTAGTCTAAATTATTGGCTTATTGATTTTTTACTTAAGGGTCTTTTTTCTATTTGCCAATTAAAACCTCTATATCTTAATTCAGTAATCGGGTCAAGCTCACCTATAGGGTGCATAGTAGCATCAGCATCGTTTAAAAAGGTAATACTTTTTATTTGGTCTTCGTTAAGCTTTATCCTTATGTTACTGCTTTCGGCCACATTTACTCCTATAAGTTTATCCTCGTCATCTAATCCAAAATAAGTAGTTTGTCCATTACCAACTACGTCGATGGTATTTAATCTTTTGTTTTTAAAGTAGCCAGTTAGTTCTTTTCCTTTAATTTGATTGTATCGAATCGAATCTACTTCAGAAATGATGAAGGCATCTTTATCTAAAAATATAGAATGCAATTCTTTTCGGGCAATTCTCAATTCTATAATTTCTGATGTAAGTTGATTGCTTTCTGACCATAGAATTGGCTCATAATACATTCGCATAGTTGAGTCACTCATGACGTAAGAAATGCTATCGCAAACACCTTGTAAGTCTGATTTGTATATTTTCACGTCGTAATAAGCGAGAAGGTAATTTGTGTCTACATCTTTATAAAACTTAAACGTATCTGCACTCATAAAAAGCGAGTCATTTTCAAATATTTGCGTTAGCAATGGTTTTATTGTTACAATTCCACTATCTAGATGCTCATAGATTTCTCCGTATTGCCCATTAATTAAGATGTCTTGAATAGTGTCGGTCATTTTAATATTACCCTTTGCTTGTCCAAATCCCAATGCTCTGTCATAAAATAAAGTATCACCTTCTAACTTTCTTTTATCACTAATTATATATGCATTGTCAAAATACTTGGATTGGTCTTCAATAGTTTTGTACCAACCTATTTCGCAATAAATTAAGTTGCTGTCTCCTGTAATAGTTGTTGGTCCAAGAAAATTGACTATCTCTGTATTTGTATAATACAATAAGGTGTCGGAACGAATTATGAAATTAGGATTGGTTAGAACAACACTATCCCGGAAAGCAAAAGTTGCAGAATTTGCATAATAATACCCTTTCTTACTAATTAATACGTTACTATCATTCTTGCTTTCAATGGTTGCTCCGTTGAAATAATTAGCTTGGTTCTGAGCTCTATCATAATTCAGTTGAGTAGTATAAAGGTCAAAATCATTTGTTATTAGTTTTACTTCTCTACCGCTAACATTGGCAAGCTGAGTATTTCCATCATAGTTGAGTTTGTCGCCAAACAAATTCATGGTGTCGCCTTGATTTATCCTTACACTGCCAAAGGCATCAATGGTGTTGTCTTTAGAATAAAGATAGGCGCTATCGCAATACATTAATGCATTTTTATGCTTAAAAATAACATCGCCAATCAATCTCTGAGCCTTTACACCACTTTCTTCTCCATAACGCAAATCATTGGCTTGAATAATTTCAATTTGCTCCTTCTTTTGAGCATATAAAATGCCAAGGCTAAGAATTAAAAAAGCCGAAAGAATTGATTTTAAAGCCATTGGAGATGAGGCTAGATCGTTAATTTTTCCCTTAAAAGGGTTTGATTTCTATCTGGACCTACAGAAACAATAGTGATGGGAGTTTCTAGCTTTTCTTCTAAATAGTTGATGTAATTATTTAAAGAAGCAGGAATCTCTGAAATATCACTTAAGCCTGTTAGGTCTTCATCCCAACCTTCTAGCTCTTCATAAACAGGAGCCATTTCTTCATCTAAAACATCAAAAGGAAGATAATCTATTTGTTCTCCTTTGTAAGAATATTTAGTGCAGACTTTAATCTTTTTAAAAGAAGTTAAAACATCTGCTTTAGTCATAATTAGTTGAGTAACCCCATTAATCATGATTGCATATTTTAAAGCGGGTAAGTCAATCCATCCACATCTTCTAGGTCTCCCTGTGGTTGCTCCAAATTCATGTCCTGCTTTTCTCAATAACTCTCCTGTTTCGTTTTCTAATTCTGTTGGAAAAGGTCCACTTCCAACTCTTGTGCAATATGCTTTGAATATCCCAAAAACCTCCCCGATTTGATTTGGGGCTATTCCTAAACCTGTGCAAGCACCTGCTGTTACAGTATTGGAGGAAGTTACAAATGGATAAGAACCGAAATCTATATCGAGTAGGGTACCTTGGGCGCCTTCTGCTAAAATTGTTTTACTTTCTTTTCTAGCATTATTTAAATAATGCTCACTGTCTATTAAGGTAAATTCTTTTAATTTATTAGCAGCAACTAGCCACTCTTTCTCCATTTCTTCTAAATCAAATTCAAAATCGAATTGACCTAATAGTTGAAGATGTTTAGCTTTAAGATTGTTATATTTTTCTCTGAAATCTTTTGATTCAATGTCACCGATGCGCAATCCATTCCTTCCTGTTTTATCCATATAAGTTGGTCCAATTCCTTTTAAGGTAGAGCCAATCTTCTTTTTGCCCTTAGCCTGCTCAGAAGCAGCATCTAACATCTTATGGGTAGGTAAGATTAAATGAGCCTTTCTTGATAAAACCAATCTTTCATTGATGTTAAAGTTTTGATCTTTTAAAGCATCAATTTCTTTCATAAAAATGATAGGATCTATAACAACACCATTACCTACAACATTTATTTTATTTTCATGAAAAATACCTGAAGGGATAGTATGAAGCACATGTTTAAATCCATTGAATTCAAGAGTATGCCCTGCATTCGGGCCACCTTGAAACCTTGCGATTATATCGTACTTTGGTGTTAGTACATCTACAACTTTTCCTTTTCCTTCGTCTCCCCATTGGAGACCTAGTAATACATCTACTTTCATCTTAATTAGTTAGTGCTTTTATTGCTTCATCTTCCGAATCAACAACATTAAATATATTATGTAATTTACTGGTTACTAACAGTTTGCTTATTTTTTCTGGCACCTTACAAAGGAGTAACTCTCCGTAATTATTTCTACTTTGTGTCAATAATGTAATTAATACACTCAGGCCTGCACTATTCATGTATTCCATTTCATGAAAATTCATCAATATTTTATTACTGCCGGCTTTAATCTTTTTTAGCACTTCCGCTAAAAGTTCTTCAGCTTCACTTTTGTCTAAAATTCTCCCTTTAGGGTAAACGACTAATACTTTATCTCTCTTCTTAATTTCGTATGTGAAGTTCATTCTTACTTGATGTTTTTCTCTATTTTTTCACACGAACTGCAGATCCCGTATAAATTTAATGAATGATGTAAGATATTAAAATCTAATAACTCACCAACAGTAGATTTTATATGTTGTATTCTTGGATCGCAAAATTCAACTACCTTATTGCACTTAGTGCAAACCAAATGATCATGCTGCTTAAAAGCGTATGATCTCTCAAATTGTGCAACATTATTTCCAAACTGATGCTTTCTTACTAAGTTACATGCAAGTAATAAGTCAATAGTATTGTAGAGAGTGGCTCTACTTACTCTATATTTCTTGTTCTTCATAGAAATGTATAGAGATTCAATATCAAAATGTCCAAGCTGCTCGTATATTTCTGTTAAAATAGCGAAGCGCTCAGGAGTCTTTCTGTGACCATTTTTCTCTAAATAAGTAGAGAAGATTTCAATTACTTTTTCTATTGTTTCGGGACTCAAAGAGTTGGAATTTTTGCCAAAGGCACAAAGATAGTTTTATTTCTTCTTTTGAGGATTTATTTAGCCTTCTATCCTCGAAACATTTATAACACCTGGAACAGACTTTAATTTTTCTATCAGTCTGGTTAAATGCTTCGTATCATGTACATAAACCATAATGGTTCCCTCAAAAATACCATCATTAGAATCAAAGCTGATAGATCGCATATTTACATTCAGTTCTCCAGAAATTAGTCTTGTAATATTATTAACCAGGCCTACTTCGTCAATACCGGTTACTTTAATACCAGATAAGAAGGCAATTTGTTGTTGGCTTGTCCACCTAGCTTTGACAATTCTATATGCATAATGAGATTGAAGTTGGATAGCATTAGGACAATTTGTCTTATGAATTTTTATTCCGTCGTTAATCGTTATAAAGCCAAAAACTTCATCTCCTGGAATTGGGTTGCAACAAGGCGCAATCTTGTAATCGAAGTGATCTAAATCTTCTCCAATTACTAACATTTCTTCTGAACTATTTTGCTTTTTTAAAATTGGCTTAACACCTTCCGTTAAATCTTCTTTTATCTTGCCTAATATTTTGCCTTTTTCAATTTTTAACTCTTTAATTCTTTCTAATCCCAAACGCTTTATTTCAAATCGATAATAAAGCTCCATCATAGAAGGTAGTCTGTAAAAAGTTAAAAGTTCTTTTCTATTATGCTCGGTATTTCTTATTTCGATTTTCTTCAGCCACTTTTCAAATTTGGCTTTGCCGTCTTTTGCAATTCGTTTTTTATCTTCCCTTAGGGAGGATTTAATTTTAGATTTAGCTTTACCTGTGATAACAAAGTCTAGCCAACTTTCATTAGGTTTCTGCTTCTTAGAAGTGATAATTTCTACTTGGTCTCCACTTTTAAGTTGTGTGCTTAATGGAACTAATTTGTGATTCACCTTTGCTCCCATGCAATTGGCTCCAACTTCTGAATGAATCTCAAATGCAAAGTCGAGAGCTGAAGCTCCTTTTGGTAAATTTCTAATTTCCCCTTTAGGAGTAAATATGAAAATTTCTTCAGAAAAAAGGTTTAATTTGAAGTCATCAATAAATTCTATTGCATCATGCTCAGGATTTTCTAGTAGCTCTCTTATTCTATTGATCCAATTATCAAAACTAGATTCAGAGCTCTCTTCTTTATACTTCCAATGAGCAGCATACCCCTTTTCAGCTATTTCATCCATTCTTTTGGATCGAATCTGTACTTCTACCCACTTGCCGCCTGGGCTCATTACAGTGGTATGCAGTGATTCGTATCCATTTACTTTTGGTGTAGATAGCCAGTCTCTTAACCTATCTGGGTTGGGTTGATAAAAATCTGTAACAATTGAATATGCATTCCAGCATTCAGCTTTCTCTTTTTCAGCTTTTGCGTCAATAATTATTCTAATTGCAAATACATCATAAATTTCTTCATACCTCACCCCTTTCTTTTTCATCTTGTGATAAATAGAATAAACAGATTTAGTTCTTGCCTTCATCTCGAACTTAACCTCCTGTTTTTTGAGCTCTTCAACAATTGGTCTGGAGAAACGATTTACAAATCGTGTTCTAACGGCTTTAGTTTTCTTTAGTTTAGAAGTTATTTCATTATAAACTTCCGGTTCGGTATATTTTAAAGAGAGGTCTTCCAATTCTGTTTTTAGTGCATAAAGCCCAAGTCTGTGTGCAAGTGGAGCATATAGGAATATGGTTTCTGAAGCTATTTTTAATTGCTTTTCTCTTTTCATAGAGTCAAGCGTTCGCATATTGTGAAGCCTGTCGGCAAGCTTAATTAGTATTACTCTTACATCATCTGATAGGGTTAGTAAAATCTTTCTAAAATTTTCGGCCTGCATAGAGGTCTGATAATCTACTACGCCAGATATTTTAGTTAGACCATCTATGATTATTTTTTCTTTGGTTCCAAATATCCTTTCTATATCATCCAAAGTGATATCGGTATCCTCTACAGTATCATGTAATAAAGCGCAGATAATAGAAGTAGTGCCCAAACCAATTTCTTCAGCAACTATTCTAGCAACTTCAATTGGGTGATAAATATATGGTTCTCCTGATTTTCGGCGCATATCCTTATGCGCTTCTAGAGCGATGTCAAAAGCCTTTCTTATCTTATCCTTGTCCTTTTTTGTTCGCACATTTTTACTCACTTTTAGTAAGGAGCGATATTTTTGTGCTATCAACTTCTTTTCTAATTCTTCGTCTATCTGCAAGTTTTCGTTTATTCTTGGTTAATACAATGAAATAAAGTTAAGTGAATATTACTAATTTGATTTCAATTCATCCTATAGAATATTGTATTTTCGTAACGAAATCAATCATTATATGGTTAAAGAAAAGAGTTTGTTTTCAGAATTTAATGAGGTATCCGATTCTGAATGGAGAGAAAAAGTGATTAAAGATCTTAAAGGAAAGGATTTTGAAGATACTTTAACTTGGAAAGATGAAAATGGCATCATTCATCAACCTTATTATCGAGAGTCTGATATAAAAGGGGATGAAAGAATCCTAGCAATTCAAAATGCACAAAGAATAGATAAAGGCTGGGAGTTATTAGAAAACCTAGATGCTATTGATGATCCTTTAGCAGACTATCTTTTTAATGGTAAAGATCAAATTAAAATTAAAGCTTCTAATAGCTATCATGTTTCCTCATTTTATTATAAAAATAAGGGCGCTTCCATTGTTCAGGAATTATCCTATACCATTCTACATTCTATAGAACTAATTGATACACTTACAGAAAATGGAATTAGAGTAGATGATTCCATAAAGAACTTAAAGTTCTATGTATCAATTGGTAATTCATATTTTCTCGAGATTGCCAAATTCCGTGCTCTAAGGTATCTTTTAAAGTATTTGTATAAGTCGTATAAGATAGACCATGACCCTACTGTAATTGGTGTTGGGAGCAAGTACTACCTTTCTCATCTTGATATGCATACCAACCTGTTGAGGTTGACAACTCAAGGAATGTCTGCTGTTGTAGGTGGCTGTGATGCATTGTATTTGCCTTCATTTGATGTTTTTGGCAAATCTTCAGAATTTGGAAAAAGGATGTCTCGGAATATTCAACTTATTTTGGAAAATGAGTCGTATTTCAAAAACGTAATTGATCCTGCTTCAGGTTCTTATTATGTTGAAAAACTTAGTCTTGAAATTGTGGAGAAAACTTGGTCTCATTTAAGAGGTATTGAAGAAAATGGAGGATTAATTAAGCATATTGAATCAGGAGAGTTTAAAAAAGAAATGAATCAAACAAAGGCCAGCCGCTTATCTTCTTTTAAAGAAGGTAGAGTAATGGTTGGAGTTAATGAATTTAAAAACCCAGAGGGCTTAGATGGAGATTTAAATTCAAGTGAAAATTTATCAAAAGAGATAGCAGGATGAGACCAGAATTGAATAAAGAAGCATTTGATTTAATATCCAAAGCTTCTGCTCCTATAAAAGAGCAAGAGAATTGGATTACTGCGGAACAAATCTCATTACAGTCTGCCTACTTTGAGATTGATATTTCTGAATTAAAGCAGGTGAATTTTGCTGCCGGTATTGCACCTTACTTAAGAGGGCCTTATTCAACCATGTATGTTCAAAGAGCTTGGACAATACGCCAATATGCTGGGTTTTCAACAGCAAAAGATTCGAATGCATTTTATAGAAGAAACTTAGAGGCTGGTCAAAAAGGTCTTTCAGTCGCTTTTGATTTGGCTACTCATAGGGGTTATGATTCTGATCATCCAAGAGTAGAAGGAGATGTGGGTAAAGCTGGTGTTGCAATTGATACCGTTGAGGATATGAAAATTCTCTTTGATCAGATTCCTTTGGATCAAATGTCTGTTTCAATGACGATGAATGGAGCTGTAATTCCTATCATGGCATTTTACATTGTAGCTGCAGAAGAGAGTGGTGTGAGCTCGGAAAAACTAAGTGGTACAATTCAAAATGATATACTAAAGGAGTTTATGGTAAGAAATACTTACATATATCCACCAAAGCATTCCATAAAAATAATTGCAGATATATTCGAATACACTTCGAAAAAAATGCCCCGATTTAACTCAATTAGTATTTCAGGCTATCACATGCATGAGGCAGGTGCAGGAGCGGATATTGAATTGGCATATACTCTAGCGGATGGATTAGAATATATAAGAACTGGCTTAAAAGCAGGCTTAGAAATTGATGATTTTGCACCAAGGCTCTCTTTCTTTTGGGGAATCGGTATGAATCATTTTATGGAAATAGCTAAAATGAGAGCAGCTAGAATGCTTTGGGCAAAATTGGTAAAACAGTTTAATCCTAAGAACCCAAAATCTATGGTCCTGCGAACGCATTGTCAAACTTCTGGATATAGTCTTACAGAGCAAGATCCATATAATAATGTCGCAAGAACAACAATTGAAGCTATGGCTGCTGCATTTGGCGGAACCCAGTCGCTTCATACAAATGCACTGGATGAGGCAATTGCATTGCCAACAGACTTTTCTGCCAGAATAGCAAGAAATACCCAAATATACCTCCAAGAAGAAACAGACTTAACAAAAGTAGTTGATCCTTGGGGTGGCTCCTATTATGTTGAATATTTAACCAATGAAATAGCAAAAAAAGCTTGGACTCTTATTGAAGAAGTTGAACAGTTAGGTGGCATGTCGAAAGCTATAGAAGAGGGTTTGCCGAAGTTGAAAATTGAAGAAGCAGCAGCAAGAAAACAAGCAAGAATAGATTCTGGGAAAGAAATAATAGTTGGAGTGAATAAGTATTTATCTGATGAAAAGTCAATTGTTGATGTTTTAGATATAGATAATGTAAAAGTTAGAGAAGAACAAATTGCAAGAATTAAAGAAATTAGAGAGGCTAGAAATGATTTTGAGGTTAAAAATGTGCTAGACAACATAACAAAGGCTGCTGCATCTAATGAAGGGAATTTGTTAGAACTAGCCGTAGTTGCAGCTAGAAAAAGAGCGACATTAGGAGAGATCTCTGATGCAATGGAAGCAGCTTTTGGAAGGTATCAAGCAAAGATTAAGTCTATTTCAGGTGTATATTCACAAGAGGCTATGGAAGATGTAGATTTTATAAAAGCAAAAAAATTAGCAAATGAATTTGCTGAAAATGAAGGTAGAAGACCAAGAATACTTGTTGCTAAAATGGGGCAAGATGGTCATGATCGAGGTGCGAAAGTTATTTCTACCTCCTTTGCAGATATTGGCTTTGATGTAGATATTGGTCCATTGTTTCAAACTCCTGAGGAGGCCGCTAAGCAAGCTATTGAAAATGATGTTCACATTATTGGAATTTCTTCCTTAGCAGCTGGACATAAGACTTTGGTGCCTCAAGTTTTCAAGGCATTAAAAGATTATGGTAGGGAAGATATTTTAGTAATTGTAGGAGGAGTTATTCCTGAGCAGGACTATGACTTTTTATGGGATAAAGGAGTAGCAGGAATTTTTGGACCTGGAACAAAAATATCTAAAGCAGCACAAGAAATTCTTCAAATTTTAATGGAAGATTAATTGGCCTCTAGAGTATTGGATAATAAATACTTGTTTTTATATCCGCACTATCTACCAATGTCGGATCGTTATCGTATACCTCCCAGCAAAAGGTAGCAATAGTTAGATTTCTTTCCTTTGCAAAAGCATCTATGCTTTCATGCATCTGATCACTTGAATCATAACTTCCAAAATGAATCCCCTTCACAACTTTCCCTTCTGGAGTGGAGCCCATTTGAACTCTTTCATTTCCATCAACTCTAGATTCTATAAACATAGCAGCAGATAAAACTACCTTTTCGGGAGAATAATAATGGTAAATAGCCAAAGGCATTCCTTTTATAGTTGCGCCACTAATTTCAAGGTATATTGCTAATTCTGTATATAATTCTCCTAGCTTTTTACTTAAGTTGTCTGCAGTTGTAGAGTCTTTTATAAAAGCGATTGTTTGAGTATTAACTTCTGTAATTTCAATATTTTCGAATTCTTTTAATGCAGTTTTATTCGATTCAATATGCTCTTTTAATTGCTTTAAGCTAGTTTGATAGCTTTCGACTAGCATTGGTTCAATGAAGGTATTCATTATGTTTAGAAAAAAAGGGGTGGCAGCGCCTTCAAACGTCCATTTTAACTCGGTTTGGCCCTCTTTATCTGTAAGTATAAATTCAGAATAGTTATCTTCTTCCCATCCTTCAAATCTCATTTTAGTCTTAATATATTCGTTGGGTATTAATTCCACAATCTCTTGACTTCCATTGCCAACTTCTGTATGATCACTAAACCATTCGCTTTTAAATCCAATAGTTCCTGCCTCTCCTGTGTATTCGGTTCTCATATTGGAGTCTAATTGGTTCCAAACAGCCCAATTTTTCCAATCATCATAATTAATCAAATAAGAAAAAATTCTAGATTTTTTTGCGTCTATTGTAATAGATTCACTTACAATTACTTGACTAGGTAGAGTGCTAGAGTAGAACAAAAAACCTGCAACTAGAGCAATAAGAATAATGAGAAACCACTTGATAATTTTCATTGTATAATAGTTTGGTAAACAATTAGTTATAAATTACTTTAGCGAAAGTAAAACAATTTTTCGTTTTTTTACTGTTGATTATAATAGAATTATGAATTCACACGAAATTGATTATAGAATATATGGTGATGATTTACAGTGCGTTGAAATTACCTTAGATCCTGATGAGACTGTTATAGCCGAACCAGGTGGCATGATGATGATGGATGGTACTATTGAGATGAACACCATTTTTGGAGATGGTTCCAAAAGTCAAGGAATCATGGATAAGCTTTTCTCTGCAGGTAAGCGTGTTTTAACTGGAGAAAGTTTATTTATGACAACCTATACTCATCGAGCATTTGGACAGGGTAAGGTAACCTTTGCAGCACCTTACCCTGGTAAAATTTTACCTTTAGATTTAAGTGATCATCAAGGAAAAATAATTTGTCAGAAAGAGTCCTTTCTATGTGCAGCAAAAGGAGTAAGCATTGGCATTGCATTTCAAAAAAGATTAGGAGTTGGGTTTTTTGGAGGAGAAGGTTTTATAATGCAGAAACTAGAAGGAGATGGTTTAGCTTTTCTTCATGCAGGAGGCAATATTATTAAAAGAACATTACATCATGGTGAAACATTAACCGTGGATACAGGATGTTTAGTTGCAATATCTTCTGGTGTTGATTATGATGTAAAATTGCAAAAAGGAATAAAAAATAGCTTATTTGGGGGAGAAGGTTTATTCTTAGTGCAATTAACTGGACCAGGAGACGTTTGGATACAATCCATGCCATTAAGTAGATTAGCAGATAGAATTTATGCCCACTCTCCTAAGGCAGGAGGAAAAAGAAAAGGTGAAGGAAGTATACTTGGTGGTATAGGAGACCTATTAGATGGAGATAGTTTTTAATCAAATGAAGAATATTATTTATTACACTTTAATTTTTGGATTATTAATGAGCAACAACATGCTTGCTTTTAATAATCTTGGAAAGGATACTGTGCAAGCTTTAGTGGTTGGGTCTAATAAGGTGGACCAAAATATTGATATTAAAGAACTAAATGGAGAAGAAATAATAAGTTTAATTGATTCCTTGCTAGACCTTGATGCAGTTCCCGTCGACTTGGTGAATCAAATTAATGATTACGCAGAGAGCAAACTGTTAAAACATGACTACTATGTTTCTTTAACAGGATTCAACGATCACTCTATTTATCCATCTCAATCTATGTATAAAAGCTGGGATACCTATAATTTATACCCCTATGATGAAAGTCTCAGGAAAAATGATAATGAAACAAAGCTGGTTCTTCAAGATACAATAAACTTCTGCTATTTTCATCCGCCAATAAAGGGTTTAATAACTTCAAATTTTGGCTGGAGAGATGGAAGAAATCATAATGGTATGGATATCGATTTACAGGTGTGGGACCCTGTTAAGTCTGCATTTGATGGAATGGTTAGAATAGCAAGATATCATCCTGGCTATGGAAGAGTAGTGATTATAAGACATTATAATGGATTAGAAACTTTGTATGCACATTTACATCGATTGAAGGTGAAGCCGGGAGACATTGTAGAAGCTGGTCAAGTAGTTGGCTTGGGAGGTAGTTCAGGAAGGTCAACCGGAAGTCATTTACACTTTGAAGTACGCTTCAAGGGCAAGCCTTTAAACCCTAGATCAGTAATTGATTTTAATAACAATAAACTTGTAAGTGACTCTCTTAAGCTGGTTAAAAATAAATGGTCTTATACCCCTGTCCCGTTAGGGATAAACTATTACACGGTCAAAAAAGGGGATCACCTATACGGCATTGCTAGTAGATTTGGAACAAGTATAACTGCTATTTGCGAGCTTAACGGAATAAGTAGAAATAGGCCTTTAAAAATAGGCCAAAAACTTAGAATAGATACTTAGAATGTTTCGAATCAACATCAATGATCATCCAACCAATAGGAAAATGAAGGTTTTCTTTTACGAGGACCCTTCACATGCTGCTCATTTTGAAAACCTTTTAAAGGAGAGTAATGTCAAATATGAGTTTCAGATAGATGAAGAAGGGGATAGGACTATTTATTTTGGGGTTAGTACTGCGGATTTTGAGAAAGTGAAGAAATTAAACTATCTAACATTAGGTCAATTTAGAAAACCATTTATACCAGATAGAGCATTTAGGATAATATTAATTGTAATTTCAATGACTATATTATTAACTGCAATTGTTGGTGCAATCGTTAGCTCTTAATGAGTCTATATCCTACTTTTGTTCAATGATGTTTAGACTAAGTCTCCTATTATTATTTTTTCTGCAAACTCTTGGAGCTTTCTCGCAAAAACAAATAACTACATTTGGTATTCAAGTCAAGCCAATAATTAGTTCTGAGATGTTTAACACCGGTTCTCAAGTGAATCAAGAAGGAGATATTACCTTTACTTTAGAACCGAGGTCAGGATTTGGTTTTGGTATGGTAGTAAGAAAAGGCTTTAATAAACAGTTTTCTTTAGAAACAGGGATTAATTACACCCAAAGAAACTACCAATTAAGCATTGAAGAAGACTCTACTTCATTTAGAGGTGTGTCAGACTTTACCTATGTTATTTATGAAATACCTATTATGGGCTTGGTTTATATTCAGCTAGGAGAGGATACTTATATGAATACTGCTTTTGGATTAAATCTTAATTTTTTACCTTCTGATTGGGAATCTTTTGATGATTATTTTCTACACTATTCAGAGAGAACTTCTTGGATTATTCCTGCTCTTCAAGCAAATATTGGATTTGAATACAGAACCTATGAAAGTGGATTCTGGTATTTGGGATTTTCATACCACCAGCCATTTACAAATTTAACAGAAGCTGGTGTACAATTTCAAGAAGATCGACTTCCTAAAGAGACCACATTCTTTGATGTAAGCGGAACTTATTTAACTATTGATTTAAAATATTTTTTTCACGAACCAGCCTCTAGAAGATGAAAGAGATAATTATTGATTTAAAACGCCAAATGATAGAGTTTGGCAGTGATTCAGGAATAAACCTGATTTTAAGTGAATCTATTACATATATCTTGTTAATGCTTGTAATAGTGCTGTTTTCTTATTTGGTTGATAGGCTTGTAAAAGGGATTTTGCTAAGCTCACTAGAAGCTTTAGTAATAAAAAGTAAAAGTAATTGGGATGATTACTTAATAGAGCATAAAGTTGTTGCAGCCTTGGCTCATATAGTACCTATCATTATTGTATTTCACTTTTTGCCTATTGTATTTGTAGACTTTCCTAAACTAGCAGCCTTTTTTGATCGATTAGAGCAGATTTTAATCATACTAGTAAGTATGATTGTAATTTTTAGGTTGCTTAATACCTTAAAATCTATTCTTGATGAGGTAAAAGCATTTGCAGATAAACCTATAGAGAGTTTTATTCAGCTCGCTAAAATCATTATCGGTATAATTCTAGGTGTGTTGATATTATCAATTTTAGTAAACAAATCTCTAGCTTATTTCTTTGGAGCTTTTGGTGCGATGTCTGCAATTTTAATCTTGGTATTTAAAGACTCAATACTAGGCTTTATTGCAAGTATCCAACTTTCAGCTAATGATATGATCAAGAAGGGAGATTGGGTGCAAATGGATAAATATGGTGCAGATGGAAATGTTGAAGAAATTAATCTTACTACAGTTAAAATAAAGAATTGGGATAAAACGGTAACTACCGTCCCTACCTATGCATTTATTTCAGATTCTTTTAAAAACTGGAGAGGGATGGAAGAGACTGGAGCAAGAAGAATCGCTCGATTTATTCTTATCAATCAAAATTCTGTGAAGTTTGCTACTCCAGAGATGATAGAAGGGTTTAAAAAAATACATATACTTAAAGGTTATATAGAAGAGAAAGAGAAGGAATTAAAGGATTATAATGAGCAACAAAAAGTAGATACATCCCATGTTTCAAACGGAAGGAGATTAACTAATATTGGAACATTTAGAGCCTATTTGACAAGATATTTAAAAAATCATCCAAAAATAGACCAAAGCCAAACCCTTATTGTAAGACAAATGCAACCTACAGAAAATGGCTTGCCTATTCAAATCTATGCCTTTAGTAATGATATCGCTTGGGTAAACTATGAAGCTATTCAGTCAGATATTTTTGATCATACAATAGCAGTGGCTCCCCAATTTGGTTTGGAAATTTTCCAACATCCCTCAGGAGCTGATTTTAGAAGAGCACTTGATTAACTTCTAGTTTTTTTAGTTCAATTTTAGAAAGAAGCTCTAGCTTTTCTTCTTTAAAAGCTATACCTAATTTTTCAAGAGGAATTTCAGTTTCTTCCATTGGTTTGTAATTTTCGTAATCTACAAATCGAATTCCATTCACTATCCTTTCATTATAGGCTTTTCTAAATCTTTTACCCCCACCGTTTACTTGAAAAGAATAAGCTAAATAGTCCAGGCTGTAATCTTTAGAGTCGAACCAGTAGATAAATTCATCTTCATGGTCAATTCCACCTCCCTCTTCTTTAAACTTAATTTTTACTTTATAATACAAACTGCTGCTAATTTCTTCTTGGCCAAGGAACTCGCTAATTACCGCCTCATCATTTAACTTATAAGGCAATAAGGCAAAATAAAATACCGAATTGATCGATTCTATGTATTTGACAGCCATGCTATCATGTACTTGAATTAAACTGTCGTTAATTGTTCTTTGGAATCCTTTTGACGAATAGATGTCTTTGTATAGCCCTATGCTGTCAGAGAAACTTCTCGACATTTTCCAGCTACCATTCATCTTAAGAAATTCATAGTGCTTGTCTCTAAATTCAAAAAATATAGATGAATTGTTATAAAGTTCACCTCCAGAGTAATTTATGGCACTTTCAATAATTTCATTTGCTGTTGGAGAATTCTTGCAACCATTTAGAGCCAAGAATAAGGTAGTAAACCAAAAAGCAATTTTTTTCATCATTTTTTTGATTAGACTAAAGTTAAATTATTGGATAGTTTAGAACTACTAATAATGTGGCCTTTGCAAAACTGCAAAGGCCATATGAGTTATTTAAGAATTGACTAAAAACAATATTCGTTTTTCTCAATCAATTTTTCAGCTATAATTTGTCTAGCTTCTTTTACGTTAAAAGGATCAACTTTTGAGAACCTTTTAATTCCCATTAGCATAGCTCTTTGTTCATCCCCTTCAGCAAAAGAATTAATGGCATCCTTGCCCCATTTACTGATTCTATCTGCAGAATCATATAAATAGGCTTTCATCATTGCTTCGGCATGCTTATAGTCCTTACCAAGCAATTTCATTTTTTCCACTCTTAGAATCATAGATTCTACGATATAAGTTTCCATTGAAATGTCAGCAATATTCATCAGTATTTCCTGCTCTTTTGCTAAGCTTGTAGTCAACTTTTGTGCTGCAGCTCCTGCAATTAATAGTACAGCTTTCTTAAAGTTGCTTAAGAATCTTTTTTCTGTTGCATATTCAGAAGAATCATCAAAATCAAAATCTGGAATCTCCATAAGTTCATCTGCCACTTTTTGAGCAGGACCCAAAAGATCTAATTCGCCTTGTAAAGCTCTTTTAAGGATAATGTCAACGGTCAACATTCTGTTGATTTCGTTTGTACCTTCAAAAATTCTATTTATTCTGGCATCTCTATATGCTCTTTCCATATCAGCTTCTGCAGAATAGCCCATTCCTCCGTAGATTTGAACTCCTTCATCCACAACATAGTCTAATGTTTCTGAACCATGCACTTTAAGTATAGCGCATTCTGCAGCAAACTCTCTTAAGCCGGCAAGGGTTGCTTGTTGCTTTTCCATACCTTCCCCTTCATGCTGCTTAATGGTATCTTCAATATTCTGACTTAATCGATAGAGGGCAGATTCTGTAGCAAAACAACGAATAGCTTGTTCTGCTAACTTATATCTTATAGCTCCATATTTAGAAATTGACCTGCCAAACTGTTCTCTATTGTTTGCAAAATTAATGGACCTACTAATTGCAGCTTTTGATGCTCCTAAGGCTGCTCCGGCTAATTTTGCTCTCCCAATATTTAAAATATTTAATGCTATTTTAAATCCTTCTCCTCTTTCACCTAAAAGGTTCTCGACAGGTACTTTTACATCATTAAAGAATATTTGACGTGTTGAAGAACCTTTGATACCCATTTTCTTTTCTTCTGGGTTCATCGTGATTCCAGCATAGTCTTTTTCAAGGATGAAAGCACTTAAATCTTCATCGTCGTCAATTTTAGCAAATACAGTTAATACTTCTGCGAAGCCACCATTGGTAATCCACATCTTTTGACCGTTGAGTATGTAGTTCTTTCCATCTTCAGCAAGTGTTGCTTTTGATTTGCCTGAGTTAGCGTCCGAACCAGAACCCGGCTCTGTTAAACAGTAACATCCTTTCCATTCTCCACTTGCAAGCTTTGGAATGTATTTTTGTTTCTGTTCTTCATTGCCATAATATAAAATAGGGAGTGTGCCTATGCCTGTATGTGCAGAAAGTGCAACTGCAAAGGAGTAACCTGCTCCAGTCTTTTCAGCTGTAAGCATAGAAGTAACAAAGTTTTTGCCAAATCCTCCATATTCTTCAGGAACGGAAATTCCACATAAGCCTAGCTCTCCAGCTTTAGATATTAGGCCATACATTAAGCCATCTTCCATGGCATCAATTCGGTCAATAACTGGATAAACTTCTTGGTCTAAAAAATCTTGACTGCTTTGTGCAATCATATTTTGCTCTTCGTCAAATTCTTCAGGTATGAAAATGTCATTAGCTTCCGTTTCTTTAATTAAGAACTCTCCACCTTTAATGCTTTTCTTGCTCATAATATTATTTTTTTAAAGTAATTCATAAATTCCTGCTGCACCCTGGCCCGTTCCTACACACATAGTTACCATGCCATATTTTTGTTTTCTTTTTCTCATTTCATCAAAGAGCTGAACAGATAATTTAGCTCCTGTACATCCTAGAGGGTGACCTAATGCAATTGCTCCACCATTTACATTTACAATTTCTTGGTTCAACCCTAGCTCTCTAATTACAGCTAGTGACTGTGAAGCAAAGGCTTCATTTAATTCAATCAGTTCGATATCAGAAAGTTTCATGCCTGCTTGCTTAAGAGCCAATGGAATGGCTTTAACTGGTCCAATTCCCATGATTTCTGGTTCTACTCCTGCTGCAGCGTAACTAACAATTCTGGCAATAGGTTTTAGGTTGTATCTCTTTAAAATTTCTTCCGAAACCACCATTACAAATGCAGCACCATCTGAAGTTTGGGAAGAGTTTCCGGCTGTAACTGACCCTCCTTCTGCAAATACAGGTCTTAGTTTTGCAAGAAGTTCTTTAGAGGTATCCACTCTTGGTCCTTCGTCTTGTTTAAAAATGCTTTCATTGCTTTGCTTTTTCCCATCATGGTCTACAAAAGTGTGCTTTACTTCAATAGGAACAATTTGGTCTTGAAAGGCATTGCTTTCTATTGCTTTCAGCGCTTTTTGATGAGAGTGATAGGCAAATTCATCTTGGTCTTCTCTATTCACATTGTATTTCTTTGCAACAGCTTCTGCTGTTAAGCCCATACCCCAATACCAAGTTGGATTATCTTTAGCAACCCTTGCATTTGGAACAATTCTCCATCCGCCCATTGCTATTGGAGACATAGATTCTACGCCACCAGCAATGATGCAATTATTCATTCCGTTTTTGATTTTTGCAGAGGCAATAGCTATAGTTTCCAAGCCTGAAGAACAATACCTATTTACTGTCATACCCGGAACTTCTATTTGATTCAATCCCATTAAGGAGATTAATCGTCCAACGTTAAGTCCTTGTTCTGCTTCAGGGGTGGCGTTGCCTACAATTACATCATCAATCATTTCAATTGGCAAATCGCCAAGTCCACCAACAATGTCTTTTATAACTGTTGCTGCAAGATCATCTGGTCTTGTAAATCTTAATGAGCCTCTAGGAGCCTTTCCTACCGCTGTTCTTTTTGCTGCTACTATATATGCGTCCATAATCTTAATTTCTTAATATTTTACCTTTAGTAACCATACTTTGAAGCCTTTCCAAAGTCTTTCTTTTAGTACATAATTCAACAAAAGCTTTTCTTTCTAAATCAAGAAGATATCTCTCTGAAACTTCAGTTATCTCAGATAAATCACCTCCTGCTAAAACATAGCCTAGTTTCTCTGAAATAAATTGATCATGTTCAGAAATATAGTTTCCTGCTTTCATTGAATTGGCTCCAACGTAAACTAGTCCCAATGCTTCGTTTCCTAAGACTTTAATGTTTTTTCTTTCAATAGGCTTGGTATAGCCTTTTCCTGATAATTCTAATACCGCTTTCTTTGCAGCGCTTAGTTGTAATTCCCGACTTGTAATAACTTCATCTATCCCTTCACGCAGATAGCCAAGTTCAAAGGCCTCCTGAGCTGAAGTGGCAACTTTAGCCTGTCCTATCGTCAGAAAACTTTCTCTAAATCTATTCGTCCTTATATCTCCATCTTTTAAGCTATCGGATAGTCTGAGAGCAAACTCTTTGGTGCCTCCGCCGCCAGGAATAACTCCAACTCCAAACTCTACAAGCCCCATATAAGTTTCTGCATGTGCAATTACTTTGTCGGAGTGCATTGCCAACTCACAACCACCTCCTAAAGCCATTTGATGGGTAGCAACTACAACTGGTATAGAAGAATATCTAACCCTCATCATAGTATTTTGGAATGACTTAATTGCAAAAGCTAGTTCGTCATAATCTTGCTCAATAGCCATCATAAAAATCATTCCAACATTCGCTCCTGCAGAGAAATTGGAGCCATCATTATAAATAACTAAGCCTTCATAAGACTCTTCTGCAAGGTCTATTGCCTTATTAATGCCTTGGATAACTTCAGCTCCAATAGTATTCATTTTGGTGTGAAACTCGAGGTTTAAAACTCCATCGCCTAAGTCAATAATACTTGCCCCTTTGTTTTCCCAAATGGTATTTTTCGACTTTAAGTTTGATAAAATAGTAAGCTTGTCGAGACCAGGTATAGCTTTATAGCTTTTAGAATCAATATCGTAGTAATACTTAACTCCGTTTTCAACTTTATAGAAACTTTCATTGCCTGCTTCTACCATTTCTGTAATCCAAGAAGCAACTGTTAAGTTGTTAGACTTAATATCTTCTAAAGCCTTTTTAACTCCAATAGAATCCCAATATTCAAAAGGACCCATTTGCCAGCCAAAACCTGCTTTTAAAGCATCGTCAATTCTAAATATCTCATCAGAAATTTCAGGAATTCTTAAAGAAACATAACTAAATAGACTAGTAAAAGTATTTCTATAAAACTCTCCACTGCTGTCTGTAGCATTATATAAAATTCCAACTCTTTTATTTAGGTCTTCTTCTTCTCTGGCTTTTGCTATGGAATCAAATCTAACTTTTGTTTGCTCTTTGTATTCCATCGAATCCAAATCAAGAGCAAGTATGCTGCTCTTGCCATCCTTGCCTTTTACTTTTTTATAAAATCCTTCGCCGCTTTTAGATCCTAATTGATTGTTTTTTATCATGGAATCGATAAAAGAAGGTAAGTCAAAAAGGTCATTTCTTTCATCATTAGGACAGTTGTCTTTCAATCCATTGGCAACATGAACTAAAGTGTCTAGACCAACCACATCGCAAGTTCTGAAGGTTGCTGATTTAGGCCGCCCTAAAACGGGCCCGGTTAGTTTATCTACCTCTTCCACTTTGAGTCCCATCTCTTTAACGGTGTGGAATAAAGACATGATAGAAAAAACACCGATTCTATTTGCTATAAATGCCGGTGTGTCTTTACATAGTACCGTCTTTTTTCCAAGAAATCTTTTTCCGTAATCCATTAAGAAATTAACTAATTCCATATCCGTATCCTTGGTTGGAATAATCTCTAAAAGTTCTAGATAACGAGGTGGGTTAAAAAAGTGAGTGCCTAAAAAATTTCTTTTAAAATCTTCAGACCTTCCTTTAAGCATTGAATTGATAGGAATTCCTGATGTGTTTGAAGAAATAATAGTTCCTTCTTTTCTGTATTTCTCAACATTCTTAAAGACTTGTTCTTTTATATCAAGCCTTTCAATTACTACTTCTAATATCCAATCAACCTCAGAAATTTTAGATAAATCATCGTCAAAATTTCCAGTTGTAATTCTATTGATTAATTTGTTCGAATAAAAAGGTGCGGGCTTCATTTTAATCGCCGCATTTAGTGCATCATTAACTATTCTATTTCTTACAACTGTATCTTCAAGAGTTAATCCTTTCGATTTCTCTTTTTCATTTAATTCTTTAGGAACTATATCTAACAATAGAACCTCAACACCGATGTTGGCAAAATGAGCTGCAATTTGAGAGCCCATAACTCCTGAACCTAAAATGGCTACTTTACTAATTCTTCTTTTCATTGAGATATTGTTTTCATGTTTCTATATTCTTCTGTAAGAGCACTAATAGACTCCATTATTTGATAGAAGTGATTTAAGCGAGTTTGATCTACATTCTTTTCAATATGCTGATTAAACTCTTTAACTACTCCTTTGGCTATTTTCTGTTTTTTCAAGCCTTCCTCAGTAAGATGAATCATTACTAATCTTTTGTCGTTAGCTGAGCTCTTTCTATAAATAAGCCCATCCACCTCCATATTTTTGAGTATTCTACTCAAACTAGTAGCTTTCATTCCCATTAGGGGAGCAATACTAGTTGCTGGTGAACCTTGTGTATTATCAATATGAAGCAAGACAAAACCGGTAGCCTGTGTTAAACCATATTCACATGCTATCATATTATATAAGTTGGCTATGGCATGCCACGTAACTTTAATATGATAATCTATTGTTTCTGATGGTTTCATCGCTTGTTCAAATATATTAAAATTTCTTAAAAGTTATGCATGCATAACAAATTATTTGTACATTTGTAACAACAAGAGGTAGTAGACTTGTTAATTGGTTAGTAATTGAAACAAAGGGGGACTCATCGAGTCCCCCTTTGTGATTTTATGGAATTTAGAAACTAAGCGTTATAGCACTCTTCAATTTCTCCTTTAAAATTCTCTAGGATAACTCTTCTTTTTACTTTCATAGTTGGAGTCATTTCACCACTATCGATCCCCCAAACGGTAGGAGAAAGAATAATTTTCTTAACTCTCTCGTATTGTGCGAAACTCTGATTGTAAGTATCTACATCTTTCATTATTCTAGCATGAACTCGATCTAATTTAATAACTTCTTCATTAGAAGTGTACTCAATTCCTTTTCTTTTGCACCATTCCTTAAGGTAATCAAAAGCTGGCTGGATTATAGCAGAAGGGTGCTTTTGACCTTCTCCAATTACCATTATTTGTTCTATAAAATTAGATTCCTTCATTTTATTCTCTAGAAGTTGTGGTGCTATGTATTTTCCTCCTGAAGTTTTAAATGTTTCTTTTTTCCTTCCGGTAATTTTTAAATATTCCCCTTCAACCATTTCGCCCAAATCTCCAGTTTTAAACCAACCGTCAGCTGTAAAGACATCTTTCGTTGCTTCTTCATTATTGTAATAACCCATCATAACATTTGGGCCCTTTACTTCAATTTCTCCGTCAGAAGCTATTCTAACTTGAACATGCTCTAATGGTCTGCCTACCGTTCCTATTCTAACGCCATCATTTTTTTCTTCATTAACTGCTATAACAGGAGATGTCTCCGTTAAACCATAACCTTCCATTACGGGTATTTGCGCAGCTAAATATACCCTTGCTAGTCTTGGTTGTAAAGCTGCGGCTCCTGAAGCAATTGCTTTACAATTGCCGCCTAAAGCTTCTCTCCATTTGCTAAAAATAATTTTATTTGCTAATGATAATTGCCATTTGTAGAATGCACTTTTACCATGAATTTCATATTCTTGACCAAGTCTCAATGCCCAGAAGAAAAGTGCCTTTTTTATTCCTGTTAATTCAGTTCCTTTAGCTACAATTTTATCATAAACCTTCTCTAGTAGCCTTGGCACTGCAGTAAACACATCAGGTTTCACCTCTTTTAGGTTATCTCCTATTGTTTCCAAGGATTCTGCATAATAGATAGAAGTTCCTACGTATATATACATGTAGCAAACCATTCTTTCATAAACATGACATAAGGGAAGAAAACTCAAAGATTTTGAGTTTGAATCAACTGGTAATCTCTTTCTTGAGGATAAGGAATTTGAAACTAGGTTTTTATGGGATAGCATAACTCCTTTTGGTCTTCCTGTTGTTCCTGAAGTATAAATTAAAGTTGCTAAATCTTCAGACTTAACCCTATCCATAATTGGTTTTAATACCGATTTGTCTTTGCCTTTCCCTTTAGATTTTATATCAGTCCAATGATTAGCATCTTTAATCAAATCGAGGCAAAATACACCTTGCAAACTCTTTACCTGATCCTTAATGGAGTTTACCTTGGATAATAGTTCCTCGTCTGAAACAATACAAAGTTTAACCTCAGCATCATTCATGATGTATTGATAATCTTCCTCCGTAATAGTTGGGTATATAGGAACGTTTATCATTCCGGCAATTGCAATTGCAAGGTCAATAACATGCCATTCAGGTCTATTGTTAGAAATTAAAGCGACTTTATCACCAGGGTTTAATCCCATTTCTAAAAAGCCAACAGCCGTCTCTTCTGCTTGATTTATAAAGTCTTCTGTACTTATTGGAACCCATTCTCCATTTATTTTAGCAGTAAGTGAGTCTTTCTTTGGGTAATTGTTGAGTTGATGATAGTGTAAATCGAATATTCTTTCTAGCATAGGATGATTTTTACGTAAATGTAAAACTAAAACATTTCAATTTGTAAAATTGTACTTATGAAAAAGTCAAAAGAGTATTGGGTGAGTAGGCTAAATTTAAACTCTCACCCCGAAGGAGGATATTATAAGGAAACGTATAGAAGTAGCCTCTTTTCTAATACATTAGATGGGTTTAAAGGAACAAGAAACTTATCTACAGGGATATACTTTTTATTAGATTCTAATAATTTTTCAGCATTTCATAGAATTAAATCAGATGAAATGTGGCACTTCTATGAAGGGGATCCTCTGGTAGTTCATATGATTGACTTTAAAGGGAAGTATCTTCGTCAAGAATTAGGTTTGGATATTAAAGAAGGGCAACTTCCACAGTTCGTAGTACCTGCTGGATACTGGTTTGCATCAGAAGTGTTAGAGGGTGGAGAATACAGTTTTGTTGGTTGTACAGTATCTCCGGGCTTTGATTTTACAGATTTTGAATTAGCAAATAGAAGAAAATTAATAGAAACGTACCCATCCCATTCTGAAATTTTAAATAAATTATGCAGGGATATTTCTGAATCTTAATCTTAATAGAGTCGTATAAAATAATTCAATATATATTTTTAATTAAAATCTGGTTAAGTTTGTTATCGTCATGGACACGGCTGAAATCATAGAGAAAAGGAAAAAGCTATTTCATTTACCACTAAAGGAAGATGAGATAGAATATTGGGGGCCTGTAAACAATGACTTTTGTAACTCATTTTTAGCAATGGGGAATGCCTTCTTTGATAGATTCTTAGACAAGCTAGATTCTAAATTTTCAAAAACTGTTTTTTCTGCATTTGTAGAGTTAACTCAAAATGTTTCGGAATACAATGAAGCTAACTTTAGTGATGATTTACCCCAATCATATATCAATTTGAAAGTTTTAAGCAATTCAATTTTTATTAAAACTGCAAATAGGATACTTTTAGAAGACGTAAAGCCTTTTGAAAATAGAATGCAAAAATTGGAAAGTTGGAATTGGGAAGAGTTAAGGGCAGAGTATAAAAAGGCTTTATTTGAAGGAGATAGTTTAGGTCTTATCATGATAAAGAGAATGAAAGATGCTGATTTGAGTTGGGAAATATTTAATAAAGAGGACAAATATTGGTTGTCACTTGAATTGAAAATCGATTATGGAAAAGCTTGAGATAGAACCGTTTTTACAAACTCCAGAGATAAACTTTAATCCTGAATCAGGAGTGCTTTTGTTGTCAGGTAAATCTTACCCTGCAGACGCTATAGATTTTTATAGACCAATTATTGAGTGGAGTAAGAATTATTCTAAAAACCCTGCGCCAAGTACCACGATGATCTGTGAAATAGAATATTTAAATTCTGCATCTCAAAAGCAATTAGTAGAGCTTCTAGTTGCTTTTAAAGCGATCTATACAAGAAGTGATAAAGACTTTGTAGTGCTCTGGAAATATGAAGAGGGAGATGATGATATACTTTCAGTTGGAGAACTTATAGAGCACGAACTAGAAATTCCATTCCGCTACGAAGAAACTACTTTCTAGTCTAAGCTATAAACTTTCTCTCCATTTATAAAAGTTGCAACTACTTTTGTGTTTAATATCTCACTTTCCTCTACTTTAAGTAAATCTTGACTTAAGAATACAAAGTCTGCAGACTTTCCTTTCTCTAAACTCCCTTTTTCACTTTCTTCAAAATTTGCAATAGCTGCCCATATGGTCATACCCTTTAGGGCTTCTTCTCTACTCAAAGCGTTCTCTTTTTGAAATCCATTTTCAGGGTAATTGTTGGCATCTTTTCTTGCTACTGCTGCATAGAATGTTTTTATAGGGGAGATATCTTCTATAGGAAAATCTGTGCCCAATGCAATGATTCCATTCTGTTTTAATAATTCTTTATAAGCATAGGCTTGATTTTTTCTTTTTTCTCCAACTCTATCTTCTAGCCAATACATATCAGAGGTTGCGTGAGTTGGTTGGACTGACGGTATAATGGTGAAAGCTTTAAATTTCTCCAAATCTTGGCTATTCACAATCTGCGCATGTTCTATTCTCCACCTTAGGTCATTAGTTCCTCCTAATATTTGACCATAAATATCTAATATCATTCTATTGGCTCTGTCTCCTATACAGTGGGTGTTCATTTGGAACCCCATTTCTTTCAATTTTTCAGCTTCTTTAATAAAGAATAAAGAATCATTTAAGAATAAGCCATCATTATGAATATCATCGGAGTATGGTTTTAAGAGTTTAGCACCTCTTGATCCTAAAGCGCCATCTGCGAAATACTTAAAGGCTCTTATGTTTAACTTTTCTGTTTTATAAGGCCCATTTTCTAAATAATGAGTTTTATTTTCTTTAGTAGGCATTAACATTCCGTAGACCTTAATTTTTAATTCTTTGGTATGGTGCAAAGAGTCAATAACTTTAGAAACATCATAGTCTAACATAGCATCGTCGAGGGTGGTTAGACCAACTGCAAAACAGTTCTCTTCTGCTTTTAATAAAGCTTTTTTAATATCTAGGTAGCTGTAATTTGGTATTACCGAACTAACACTATCTACTGCATTATCAATTAAAATACCTGTGAGTTGTCCATCAGCTTCTTGAAAAACTCCTCCTGCTATCCTTGTGCCTGAAGTTATTTTAGCTAATTCAAGTGCTTTACTATTTGCAATTGCAGCATGACCGTCGATTCTTTTTAAAAGCACAGCAGTGTTAGGAAACAAACTATCCAATTCTTTTTTATTAGGAAATTCCTTTATCTCCCAATCATTCTGGTCCCAGCCTCTACCTTGTATCCAATCTCCCTCATAATCTTTAGAAAATTCAATGCATTTTGTAATAACTTCTTTCCAGCTAGTTGTGCCAACTAAATTGACTTGGAAAAATGTGTTGCCATATCCAAAAAAATGGCAATGCGCATCTATAAATCCAGGATAAATACTTTGGTTTTTAGCATCTATTTCTTCCTTGGCTTCATATCTATTTTTTAATTCATTATTAGCTCCTATGTCTATGATTTTACCATCTTTTATTGCCATAGCTTCTGCTATGGTGAATACACTGTCAACGGTGTAAATTTTTGCATTGTGAATTAGAATATCTGCAGATTGGGTATAATAACAAGCATTAACTAAAAGGGCTAATAAGACAGAAAATAAGAAGACGATATTTTTCATGATTTTTTAATTAAGGAATAGAGACTGCTGAATTTGTAAAACGAAAAAATAAAAATAAGATAGAATGGTATCAAAACAATTCTATATCTAATTAAAGCGCCTAAGATAGGAATGGTTGATCCAATTAGTATGGTCGTTAAAAAAAGATATAATATAAGTGTCCCCAATATACGCTTATTGAAACTACTTTTCTTCCACCATAAAAGGGGCATTAATAAGATAAAAAGGACTAAACTTTCTAAAGAATTAAGAATGCTAAAAACATTCCACTTATTTGGAATAATTGGTCTTAGAAGAACATTGTAAATATATTCTGGAATGCCCAAAACAAAGTCTGCTTTACTTGAATAATCTTTAATTTTAAAGTAACTATTTGCTCTTGTATCCAAAGCCAATTGATTGAAATCTACTAGTTTATTTTGCAATTCTTTTAATATAAAGTCAAATGACAGAAAGCTAAATATTAGGATAAATAGAGAGGCAGTTAATATAAGTTTCGATTTGACTTTTGGGATTGCAACATTTAAAATGAAAGGCAAGATAAATAAGAATACATATTGTTTAATTCCTGCTAAAAGCAAAACAAATAATAGTAGAAGAAAAAGGCTATTCCAACTAAACTTTTCCTTTAGTTTTTGAGAAAAATATAAAGTAAATCCTAAACAGAAGAAAAGCCAGCTTTCTTTTAATATGCCTGAAGTCCAAAGCATTAATGAAGGGGAAATGAAAGTTAGAATAAAGATAAGTCTTGGTGATAAATTACTAATCCGTTTAAAGAAATCGTATAGTGCTAACAAGCCTAAAAAACATAGTAAAGAGAAAACTAATGCGTGAATAGGATAGAAGCCTTGACTTAAATATAAAAGAAGAAGATTTAGAGAGATGATTGTCCTATTGTCATTAATGAAAATAGTGCCTTTAGGGTCCCAATGCTGCGTGCTTTTTAGGGTTTCTTGAATTTCTTTTTTACTCCCAGATTGGAACAAAACATCAAATACATTTAGGTTTTTGTTTTCAGCTAGATTCGTTTTTATGCTAATTGCATCATCAAAGTATTTAAAAATATCTGCCGAATTTCTGTCTGGATAGTAAGTGGTATAAATCCAAACTAGAACAAAAGATGCAATTAGTTTTATTGTTAAAGCGCCAAAAATCCAAATTTTAGGAATTTTTAGATTTTGGAAAAAGCTTAACCTAAATATGGCTATGCTAAAACCGATTAAAATTAATACAAATGTTAAGCTACCTAAAAGCATTTGAGGCCAAAGTTAGAAGATTAGAATTATAGCTGTCAAAATATTTAAAATACTGCATGAAAGCGAGGTAAAAACTTTAATTTTGTCTCTCATTTTTAAGCACAAAATATTTCATGGATTTGACTGCAAATGATACTAAAGTAACTGTAAATACAGCAATCGAGCTAGGTCTTACCTCTGATGAGTTTGATCAAATAGAAAAAATTTTAGGAAGAACTCCAAACTTTACTGAGCTGAGTATCTATTCAGTAATGTGGTCAGAGCATTGCTCCTATAAGAATTCTATTAAATGGTTAAAGACTTTGCCAAAAGAAGGTCCGCATATGTTGGCCGAAGCTGGAGAAGAAAATGCAGGTTTAGTAGATATTGGAGATGGTCAGGCTTGTGCTTTTAAGATAGAATCCCATAACCATCCTTCTGCTTTGGAGCCTTATCAAGGAGCAGCTACAGGAGTAGGTGGAATAAATAGAGATATTTTTACAATGGGTGCTAGACCGATTGCACAATTAAATTCTCTAAGATTTGGAGATATAAGTTTAGATAGAACTAAGTGGTTGCTGAAAGGAGTTGTTAAAGGAATTGGGAATTATGGAAACTCATTTGGAATACCAGTAGTTGGAGGAGAAGTCTTCTTTGATAAATGCTACAATACAAATCCGTTAGTAAATGCAATGTCAGCAGGAATAATGGAGGCAGATAAAATGATTTCTGCAACTTCTTATGGTGAAGGAAATCCTGTTTATATCGTTGGTTCATCAACAGGTAAAGATGGAATACATGGAGCTGCTTTTGCTTCGAAAGATATATCAGAAGATTCTATGGATGACCTGCCTGCAGTTCAAGTAGGAGACCCATTTCAAGAAAAATTATTGCTAGAAGCAAGTTTAGAGCTTGCTGAAACGGATTGCATTATTGGCATGCAAGATATGGGTGCTGCAGGGATTACTTGTTCTACTTCAGAAATGTCTGGTAAGGAAGGATTCGGTATGACAATAGACTTGGATAAAGTGCCAACCAGACAAGATGGAATGTTGCCTTTTGAAATTCTTTTATCCGAATCTCAAGAAAGAATGCTTGTTGTTGTAAAAAAAGGAAGAGAAGCAGAGGTTGAGAAAATATTCGACAAGTGGGACTTGAATTGCGTTCAAATTGGTGAGGTAACAAAAGGTGGTATTCTTGAGTATTATATGCATGGTGAGAAGGTTGCGGAGGTTCCAGCAGAATCTCTGATTTTAGGAGGTGGGGCGCCTGTTTATGAGAGAGAATATAGAGAGCCTGAGTATTACAGAAGAAATTTAGAATTTAAAATTGAAAATGTTCAGGAGCCAACTGAATATAAGAAGATAGCGAAGTATTTGTGGAACCATCCAAATATTGCTTCAAAGAAATGGGTTATTGAGCAGTATGATAGCATGGTAGGTACCGTAAATATGAGTACAAATAAGCCAACAGATGCTGGAATTGTGAACCTAAAAGGATATAATAAAGCCTTGGCATTTACTGTTGATTGCAATGCAAGGTATGTTCAAGCAGATCCTGAAAAGGGTTGCGCAATTGCAGTGTCGGAAGCTGCAAGAAATGTGGTTTGCTCAGGGGGTGAGCCTTCTGCAATTACAAACTGTCTAAATTTCGGCAACCCATACAATCCTGAGGTTTATTGGCAATTTGTTGGAGCAATAAAAGGAATGAAATTAGCCTGCGAGAAGTTTCAAACCCCTGTAACGGGTGGCAATGTTAGTTTCTATAATCAGAGTGTTCAAAACGATAAAGATGTGCCTGTATTTCCAACACCAACTATTGGAATGATGGGAATCGTAAAAGATAAAAAGAACATTACTTCTTTAGCATTTCAAAATGAAGGAGATAGTATTTATTTGATTGGAGCATCCCAAAACGACATTTCTAGTTCTGAATATTTATATTCTTATCTAGGAATAGAAGAGTCTCCTGCTCCATATTTCAATATTGAAGAAGAGTACCAGTTACAGAAATCAATAAAGACTATAATCAAAGAAAAGCTAATTAATTCGGCTCATGATTGTGCTGATGGTGGTCTTTTTATTACGCTTTTAGAATCAGCTATGGCTAATAATCTTGGATTCGAAATAAACTCTGATAGCAATTTTAGAAAAGATGCATTCTTGTTTGGAGAAGCTCAAAGTAGAGTGGTTGTTTCATTGAGTGGAGATAAGGAAGCTAAATTACAAGATACCTTAAATGACCTGAAGATTCCTTTTACAAAACTTGGAAAGGTAACATCTGCTGAGTTGAGAGTTGATGGGGAAAGCTACGGCTCAATAAAAGAGGCTAAACAAGAATTTGAAAGTGCTTTAGAAAGTTATTTGAATTAGACTTTTTTAATTACATCTTTTAGCTCATTCAATTCTCTGTTGAGAATTTCTTGAGTCAATTCTAAGTCTTTAATTCTTTTTTTAAGATGCTCCTTCTGAAGCATACTTTTATTATGCAGATAATCGTAAGAGTTTTCGCTAAAGAACCACAATAAGTCAACTTCTAAAACTTCTCCAAGCTGGCTTAAAGTTTTTGTGTGAATATGTTCTTGATTTTCTAGATTGTAGATATTTTGCCTAGTCATATTGATTTTTTCACTAAGAGACTGAACTGACATTCCCAGCTCTTTCCTTCGCATTCTTATTTTTGTACCAATATGCATCTTAGTTAAATATTCAAAAACCTAAGGTTTGTTTATTTTTAATACCCCATTCTACAGTAAACCTAAAAATCTGATAATTGTTTATTATGTCTTACGAATCTAAGTTGAATATAAAAAGTTGGGCAGAGGAAGATAGACCGAGGGAGAAATTTCTCTCTAAAGGAAAGTCTAGTTTAACAGATGCTGAGCTTATTGCTATATTACTAGGTTCTGGAAGCAGAGATGAAACTGCTGTAGACCTAGCTAGAAGGATATTAGGGAGTACGAACCATAATTTAAACCAACTCGGAAAGCTAGGTATTGATGATTTAAAAAAGTTTAAAGGAATAGGAGAAGCTAAGGCTATTTCAATTGCAGCTGCAATGGAACTTGGAAGAAGAAGGACTTTTGAGTTAGAAGAAGATAAACCCATAATTAAATCTAGTGGAGACGCTTTTAGATGTATTAATTCTAAATTAACGGATTTACCTCATGAAGAATTTTGGATTCTATTGCTAAATAAAGCAAATCAATTTATGGAAGCTATTAACATAAGTAAAGGTGGTGTAAGTGCTACGGTTGCTGATGCTAAACTTATTTTTAAACCGGCCTTAGAAAAGTTAGCAAGCTCAATTATATTGTGCCATAACCATCCTTCAGGAAATTTAAAAGCATCGGAAGCGGACAAAAAACTAACCAACAAAATAAAAGAGGGTGCAAAGAATTTAGATATTGCGGTTCTAGACCACATTATTGTGGCAAATAACTCCTACTTTAGTTTTGCCGACGAAGGATTAATGTAAATGCTGCTAATTTATCTACCTAAAATAACATCTAGAAACAGATATTGCCTCAATACTGTGTTTAAGCACTTTTTGGCATTTTCTAATTATTCCTTAACGGAAGATAAGAAGCAATTCTCTGAATACTCAGGTCCAAAATTTAGTTATGCTAAAAGACCTATAAATGATGAGTTTTTTATTTATGCCAATGGTTTATTAGAAGAAAGAGGAATAAAGGAATACGATGTTCCTATCGATGGAAATGAAAAGTCTACGATATTATTTTCTCATCAGCAAGAATCTGAATTAAATTATGACCCTTTTGCTGCTACATTTTATATGATTAGTAGGTATGAAGAATATTTACCTCATCGTCGAGATTTATATGACCGTTTTGATGCTAAAGCAAGTATGGCTTTCAATAATGGATTTATTGAATATGCAGTGGTAGATAGATGGGTGAAAGAGTTGGCAGGTATGCTTGATAAACGATTTAATGAACTAAGCTTTCCTAAGAATAAAATTGAAACTCTGTTAACTATTGATATCGATAATGCTTATGCCTACAAAGAAAAAGGTCTAATTAGAACTATGGGTAGCCTGCTAAAGTATCTGCTTGCTTTTAGATTTTACGATTTTTTAAGACAGATGAAGGTTCTATTGAAATTTGAAAAAGATCCTTTTGACACCTATAATTTATTAAGGAACCTTCAGAAGAGATTTTACTTGAAACCTATTTATTTTTTCTTAGTTGGCGATTATGGTTTGAACGATAAAAATATATCTCCTCAAAATAGAAACTTTCAATCTTTAATTAAGTCTATAGCGGATTTTGCTGAGGTCGGAATTCATCCTTCTTTTGGATCAAATACGCATAAAAATAGATTGGATAGAGAAATAAAAAGACTACAGCGAATAGTTAAAAGAGATATAAAAAAAAGTAGACAACATTTTTTAAAATTAATACTTCCAGAAACTTATAGAAGACTAGTGGAAGCAGATATTGCGGAAGATTACACCATGGGTTTTGCTTCTTCATTGGGTTTCCGCGCAGGAACTAGTAAGCCATTTCCATTTTATGATTTAGACGAGGAGTATGAATTAAATCTTCTTGTTTATCCATTCTCCATTATGGATGCAACGTTAAATTATTATCTTCATTTAAAACCTTTAGATGCAATTGATAGGTGTAAGAAAATTGTTGACGAAATTATTGAAGTAGATGGGAAATTAGTATTGCTTTGGCATAATGAAAGCTTAAGCGATAATAAAGAATGGAAAGGCTGGAGTAATGTTCTAGAAGAGATATTGGAATATTCTGAAAAACAAAAAACAAAAACCAACACAAATGCCAAAAGTTAATATCATAAATCAGAAATATAATTCTGTATTTAATCAATATTTATCTGAAATAAGGGATAAGGAAATTCAGAAAGATCGAATGCGTTTTCGCAGGAACTTGGAAAGAACAGGAGAGATTATTGGTTTTGAATTGTCGAAAGAGTTAGATTATATATCCAAAGAAATTATAACTCCTTTAGGTATTTCGGAGGATATGGTCTTAGATGAGCAACCTGTTTTAATTACCATTTTAAGAGCAGGCTTGCCACTTCATATGGGTCTTCTTAAGGTTTTTGATGGAGCTGAAAATGGATACATTTCAGCATTTAGAAAACATCATAAGGACGGTAGCTTCCATATTGAAATGGAGTATTTTGCTTGTCCTTCGATAGATGGGAAAACTATTGTGTTATGTGACCCTATGTTGGCAACAGGTTCCTCCATGTTACTTGCCTATAAAGCAATTAAGGCAAAAGGCAAGCCAAAGCACATTCATTTAGTATCCTTAATTTCTAGTGCAGAGGGCTTAGAGAATACGAAGAGTAATGTTGATGAAAAAACAACCATTTGGGTAGGAGCTGTAGATGAAGAGATGACAGCTCAATCCTATATTGTTCCAGGTTTGGGAGATGCAGGAGACTTAGCATTTGGGCCAAAAGAGTAATGACTAACTTTTTTAAAATTTTAGGATTAGCTGTATTTAGTGGATTGAAATTTTTCTTAGCACCTGCCTCTACAGTATTAGCCGGCTACAACCTTATAGAAACTATGGCAATAACTTCCATAGGAGGGATTGTAGGATTTCTAATTTTTTTGAAGTTTGGAATACTTATACACAAAACTTTTATGGCTTTTTTTAAAAGAAAAGAGAAGAGGCTATTCAGTAAAAAAAGCAGAATGATTGTAAATTTCAAGAATAAATATGGCTTTTGGGGTTTAGCAATATTTACCCCAATTCTTTTTGGGATCCCTCTGGGTTCAATTTTAGCTTCAGCATTTTTTGGACATCAGAAAAGAACAATTCCAGTATTTATATTATTTATTATTTTATGGAGTGGAATATTATCTTACTATTCAATATACTTTAAGACTTTATGGTAAAGTATGAACATTTGTTTTTTGATCTAGACAGAACTTTATGGGATTTTGAAAAAAATTCAATGGAAACTATTTCTGAACTATTCATTGAATATGAATTGCAAAACGCCTTAGAAACCGACTTTGATACTTTCTATTCTAGATATAAATTAAACAATGAAAGATTGTGGGCAGAATATAGGGAGGGAACTATTGATAAATTTCAGCTGAGACTACTTAGGTATCATCAAACTTTTAAAGAATTTAAGCTAGAAGATGAAGTTTTTGCTTTAAAATTTAATGATAGGTATGTAGAAACTTGTTCTTCTAAAAAGGGCTTAATCCCACATTCTTTAGAAGTTTTGGATTATCTAAATCCGAAATACAAACTGCATATCATTACCAATGGGTTTGTAGAAGCGCAAAAAGTTAAGATTTCCAAATCAGGTATAGCTAAGTATTTTGATCAGATTATTGTCTCAGATGGTTTGGGGTATAGAAAACCAGATCCTAGAATTTTTCGCCACGCGATGAAAATAGCAAATGCTAAATCGGCAAATAGTTTGATGATAGGAGATGACTATGTTCCTGATGTAATTGGGGCAAAGAATGTGGGGATGGACCAAATTTTCTTTAATCGAGAAAAAAAAGGGAATTATGAAGCTACCTTTGTTATTAATTCATTAAAGGAATTAAAAGAGATACTTTAAGAACATCTTTTTCTGAATTTATGTGTTTTCTATTATAAAAGAGCAATTTGAATAATAATTTAGATATCATTTCAAAGTCAATTTGGTTGCCTAAAGATGAGCCTACTTATTTTTTTGGTCCTTGCAGTGCTGAAAGCCCTGAACAACTTTATGAAACCGCTAAAGGAATAGCAAGGAATTTTAAAAATGTTATATTCAGAGCTGGCGTTTGGAAACCTAGGACAAGGCCTAACTCCTTTGAAGGGCTAGGAGAAGAGTCATTAAATTGGTTGAGGGATATAAAGAATGAGTTTGGATTTAAGATTGCTACAGAAGTTGCAAATGCAGAACATGTAGAAAAAGCTCTTGAAGCAGAAATTGATATTTTATGGATAGGTGCTAGGACCACTGTTAATCCATTCTATGTTCAAACTATCGCAGAGTCGTTAAGGGGAGTAGATAGCACGGTATTTGTAAAAAATCCATTACACCCCGATATTAGTCTTTGGGTTGGAGCTTTAGAACGATTAAATAATGTTGGAATAAAAAAATTGGGAGCAATTCATAGAGGCTTTCACCTCTCTGATAACGGACCTTTTCGTAATTCTCCCAATTGGGCATTAGCTGTTCAGTTAAAAACGGCATTCCCAAACCTGCCATTAATTTGTGATGTAAGTCATATCTCAGGAACTCCAGATTTAATACCTCTAGTTTCTCAAAGAGCTATTGATTTAGATATGGATGGATTAATGGTAGAAACTCATTATAACCCAAAAGTCGCTTTAAGTGATGCAGAACAACAATTGACTCCAGATGATTTAGCCAATTATATTAAGAAATTGATTTGGAAGAAAAACGAATCTTCGAATCTTGACTTTAGAAGTAAGTTAGAACTTCTAAGAGAAGAAATAGATAAAATTGATGATGAATTGGTAGATCAATTAGCTAATAGAATGAATTTAGCAAAGCAGATTGGGGCTTATAAAAAGGAGAATAATGTTACAGTTTTGCAATTAGATAGATGGCTAAAGATATTACAAAAAAGTGTTAATCAAGGCAATAGTATGGGGTTAAGCGAGGAGTTTGTCACTCAACTATATAATGTTATACATGATGAATCGATTCGGATACAGACTTTGATTCAGAAAAGTAAAAATGAAAAAGTTTAAGAAAATTCAGCGATAACTGTTTTTCCGCCAATCGCCTTCTCCTCAAGCTTTACTTTTATCTTAGCATCAAGAGGCAGGTAGAGATCTACTCTAGAACCAAACTTAATAAAGCCACACTCAGAACCTTGCTCTACTTTTTCTCCTTCTTTACCATAAAACACAATTCGTCTTGCCAATGCACCAGCAATTTGACGGAATAAAATAGATCTACCCTTTTTATCTTCAACAACGATGGTTGTTCTTTCATTATCCGTTGATGATTTAGGATGCCATGCAACTAAGTATTTACCGGGATGATACTTGTAGTATTTAAGATCTCCTGCAATTGGGTATCTATTATTATGAACATTAAGTGGAGACATAAAAATAGAAATCTGTCTTCTTTTTTCATTTAAAAACTCAGTTTCTTCAGTTTCTTCAATTACAACCACTTTGCCATCGCATGGAGAAAGGATTTGATTGTCATTGGTTATAATACTTCTATTTGGGCTTCTAAAGAATTGGATGATAATTACCAGGAAGAAAATACAAATTGCCCAAACTAAATATCTAGCAATTGCAATGTCTTTCAGATAATTTTCAGCTATGAACAGGAGAAATGCAGAGAATAATAAGCCAACAATTAGTGTAGGATAGCCTTCCTTGTGAAACTTCATAATTTCAATGTGATTTTTTCAAAAATAGTCAAATTGACTTATAGCTGAACGCTATTGATTAAATTCCCATTAAGTAAGTATAAATAAATACCATGGGGGCAGCTATGAATATACCATCGAACCTGTCCAAGAAACCACCATGACCAGGCAGAATATTGCTCGAGTCTTTAATATTTAGAGATCTTTTGAACAGTGATTCAACCAAATCTCCTAAAGAACCGAAGAGAACAATAATAGCAGAAATAACCATCCAATTAGTCAAACTAATTTCAGGAAATAGAATATAGTTTACATATCCCATCCCTAAGCCAAAAATAGCTCCCCCAATGCTGCCTTCCCAACTTTTGTTAGGAGATATTCTAGGGAATAATTTGTTTTTGCCAAACTTGACTCCAACGAGATAAGCACCCGTATCATTAAGCCATAAAACAAAAAAGAATCCTAAAATAAGATTCGGAGAATAGGTGAAGTCTGTATCAAAAGCTAGAGAGAAAAGTAAACTAAATGGGATAATTATATATAATAGACCACTAAGAGTAATTGCTATGTTTATTATAGGGTTGGTTTTATCTCGATATAATTCAGCCACAATAAGCAAGAACATTAGAGGTAGGCCTAATAAAAGGAACTTAAAACTAATAAGGTCTAATTGCCAAAAAATGAAGGCGAGTATAAAAAATAGTCCTAAAAGCAGTCCATTAAGCTGTTGAGGATTTACTTCTTCTTTATGTTTGAAGAAAGCATAAAACTCCTTTAAACAAAAAAGAGAAACTAAACCGAAGAAAATTGCAGCTGAATAAGGGCTATAAAGCAAGCTACCAAGAAGCAAAACAACATAAACTACAGCAGTGCTTAACCTTTTTAGAAAATTACTCAATGTGATGCTTGTTGATTAAGTGTTTTGCTTTTAGAGCCTGATCAGATTTTACGTATAATTCAATCTCATTATCGAAGATGTTAACATACATAGAATCTGTTTTATTAATAATGAATGTCTTTATATATTCATCTTCTAGATGACTTTTCACTATCTCAATTAAATGTATTGCTCTAGAGCTATATACTTTTACCCAATCATTAGACATTAGCCTAAAGATAGAAGATTTCTAGCTTTTATCTTTATTACTATCTACTTTTTCTACTTTCTCCTCTTTTTTAGCTGTTTCTGTGGCTGTTTTGTCTTTGCCTTCAGTTTTTGGTTTGGCTTTTACCGTTGTTTTAGGTTTAGTAGTTTTTGTAGAACCATTTTTAGACTTTACATCTATATTAGCTGCTAGTAATTCGTCAGATCTACTAATATCGTTAAATGCTCTTTTACCAAATATTTTTTCTAAGTCATCTTTAAAAATAACTTCTTTTTCTAGTAAAAGCTCGGCTAATGTCTTTAATTGATCCTTATGTTTGGATAAGATATTTTTGGTTTTAACATAGGCGCTCTCAACCATCTTACTCACTTCCTCATCTATAATTTGATTCGTTTTCTCACTGTATGGCTTTTGAAAACTATATTCACTTTGCCCTGAAGAATCATAATAACTGATATTGCCAACTTTCTCATTTAGTCCATAAACTGAGACCATTGCATAGGCTTGTTTGGTAATTTTTTCAAGATCACTAAGTGCTCCTGTAGAAATTTTTCCAAAAGTGATCTCTTCAGCTGCTCTGCCACCAAGGGCCGCACACATTTCATCTAACATTTGCTCTTTGGTGGTAATTTGTCTCTCTTCAGGCAAATACCAGGCAGCGCCCAAAGATCTTCCTCTAGGTACAATAGTAACTTTCACTAAAGGAGAAGCATATCTAACCAACCAACTAACCGCAGCATGACCTGCTTCATGATAAGCAATAACTTCTTTTTCTTCCTTTGTAATGATTTTGTTTTTCTTTTCTAATCCTCCAATTACTCTATCTACTGCATCTAAGAAATCTTGTTGTACTATTTTCTTCTTCTTTTGTCTAGCAGCAATTAGGGCAGCTTCGTTACAAATATTCGCTATATCAGCACCTGAAAAACCCGGTGTTTGCTTACCTAAGAAATTGATGTCTACAGAAGTATCAATTTTTAAAGGCTTAACATGTACCTTAAAAATTTCTATTCTTTCGTTTAAGTCAGGAAGATCAACATGAATTTGTCTATCAAATCTACCTGGTCTAAGTAATGCTCTATCTAAAACTTCTGCTCTGTTGGTTGCTGCTAATAAGATAACACCACTATTAGTGCCAAATCCATCCATTTCTGTGAGGAGCTGGTTTAGGGTGTTTTCCCTTTCATCATTTCCGCCTTGGGCCATATTTTTACCTCTAGCTCGGCCAATAGCATCAATCTCATCAATAAAGACTATGGCTGGGGCTTTTTCTTTTGCTTGCTTAAAAAGGTCTCTAACTCTAGATGCACCTACACCTACGAACATTTCTACAAAGTCTGAGCCTGATAGGCTAAAAAATGGTACTTGAGCTTCTCCTGCTACTGCTTTTGCAAGTAGAGTTTTACCGGTGCCAGGAGGTCCAACTAAAAGGGCACCTTTAGGAATTTTTGCTCCTAATTCAGTATATCTTTTTGGATTTTTTAAAAATTCAACGATTTCTTCTATTTCAACTTTTGCTTCTTCTAAGCCCGCTACATCATTGAAAGAAATATTAACGTTCTTCTCTTTATCAAAAAGAGTTGCCTTAGATTTTCCAATATTAAAAATTTGGGCTCCAGGACCACCTGAGCCTCCTGACATTCTTCGCATAATGAATATCCAAAAGCCTATGAGAATGGCTATTGGCAACAACCAACCTATAAGTTCTCCTGCCCAATTGCTCCTTGTTTCGTAATCAACCGGTATTCTATTTTCTTCGGGCATTTCTTCCATTACCCTATTCAAATCAGAATTAAATTGCTCTATGGTACCTATTTTAAGATAAAATTGAGGTCCTCTATTAGAAACAGAACCAAAGCCTTCATCTTTTACACTCTTGTATTTTTCTTGGTTAAGAGCATCGGGCTTTATAAATATTTCTGCTCTCGATTCTCCACCGGTAGTAACAACTACAATATGGCTTACATCACCGGTTTTTACCATTTCTTCAGTAAACTTTTTCATGGTAACTTTTCTCTCTCCTCCGCCAAGTGAAAATAAGTTAAGACCTATAAGAACAACTCCAATAATTGCATAAATCCAATAAAAGTTAAAGGTCTTCTTTGGACCGCCACCTTTAGGCGCTTTTGGGTTGCTTGATTTTTTTTGTGTTGGTTTTTTCTCTGCCATAATCTTTTTAAAACTCTGCTTCAATTTCTTTGATTTCTGCATCTGCCCATAGGCCTTCCAAATCAAAGTATTCTCTTTTTTCTTTATTGAAAATGTGTGCTACAACATTTACATAATCTAATAACACCCATTCTAGGTTGCTTGTTCCTTCTACATGCCAAGGTTTTTCTCCTATTGCCTTTCTAACTTCATCCTCTATGGAGTCTTTTATAGCATCTATTTGTGTAGAAGAGGCTGCTTCGCATATAATGAAGTAGTCAGTAACTGCACCATCTACTCCTTTCAAATTTAGTTGAACGATATTTTCTCCTTTTTTCTCTTGAATACCTTTGACAATTAATTCTGTCAATTCGTCGGAGTTATTTGTATTTTTAGTCTTACTCATTAATGCATTTCAAATTATGTACAAAAATACAGAAATCAATACCTTTATTGACTTTCTTTGTCAAACAGAAATGCTTATCAATGGAGGTGTTTAAAGACCTAAAATTCAATATTGTTCATTTAAATTCAACTACCTCTACCAATATTCATGCCCATCAATTTGTGGAACAAAACCCTCAGTCTGAAGGCGTTGTTTTTTGTGCAGATTTTCAAGATAGGGGGAAAGGCCAAAAGGGCTCTAAATGGCAATCAGATAGCGGCTTAAACTTGTTATTAAGTTTGATTTTATGTCCACAATTTAAGGTCCAAAAGCGTTTTTTGATTAGCCAAGCTGTCTCCTTAGCATTATTTACTGCCTTAGACAAACTGTCAGTGGATGAATTAAGTATAAAATGGCCGAACGACATTTTAGTAGGAAGTAAGAAAATAGCCGGAGTGTTAATTGAAAATTCAATTAAAGGAAATTTGATCAATCACTCCATTGTTGGAATTGGTTTGAATGTTAATCAAACAGAATTTAAAGAAATGGATAGGGAGGCTACCTCTTTGCAACTAGAGTTAGAGAATTCTTTGGATGTTAAGGAGGTTTTGCATTTTCTTTTAAAAGAATTAAAGACATATTATTCTCTATTATTCTCAAACCCTAATCGAATCGAGGAGTTGTATAATGCAAAACTATACGGATTCGGAGTGTCTTTGCCTTTTCAAGATGAAAATGGCATTTTCAATGGAATAATTAAGGGGGTTAGTTCAATAGGAGAATTGCAAATCCAAATAGGAGAAGCAATCGAAAATTACGGTATAAAGGAGCTAAGTTTTAAAGCTTAAGTTCTGCAGCTTTATCTACCAACATGCTGAAGAAGTTTTTTAAAGGCTTTTCTACCATCATTTTCATAAATGGATTTATGTTTCCTTCAAAAACGATAAAAGCTTCTGTTTCTTCTGCAGACTGCTCATTCAGATGAATGTCTAGCTCAAAAGTGAATGGAACTTTTCCGAATGATTTAATTTTTATTAAACCTGGTGCATTTAATTCTACTTGTTCCAGTCCAATTCTTGCCATGCCTTTAATGGTAAACTCGCATCTTTCTTTTGAAGAATCCCATTTTTCTATTTTGGTTTTAGGCATTAGTTCTTCAAAATTGTTCATGTCGCTAAGGAATGCGAACATTTTTTCTCTGCTATTAGGAGAGATTCTTTTTTCTGTTTCTATTCTTGTCATACGAGTACTTTCCAATTGGCTGGATCTTTTCTCCAGTTTTTTAACGACTCTATATCGCTTTGATTGATATATCCCATTCTCAGCGCTTCATCAATTAAATGATTGTAATCACTTAAAGTATATAATGGGCAATTGTATTCTTTAAAATTGTTCTGAGCTAGTTCAAAGTCGTAAGTGAAAATTGCCACCATCCCAACTACCTGACATCCCTCTGCTCTGAGGGCTTCTACAGCTTTTAGACTACTCATTCCCGTAGAAATTAAATCTTCAATCACTACCACTTTTTGTCCGGCTTCCACCACTCCTTCTACTTGATTTTGCAATCCATGCCCTTTAGATGAAGAACGGACATAGATGAAAGGTAAGTCTAATTCTTGTGCTACCAAAGCACCTTGTGCAATTCCACCTGTAGCAACTCCTGCAATAACATCTACCTTACCAAATTTTTCTTGAATTACTTCAGAGTATTTTTGGCGTATGAAAGTTCTAACTTTTGGGTAAGAAAGTGTTTTCCTATTGTCACAATAAATTGGAGATTGCCATCCCGATGCCCAGTGAAACGGTTGTTGATTATTTAGCTGAATCGCTTTAATTTGCAGTAAAAATTCAGCTACCTTGTCAGCCGTTTCTTTGTTTAAATTCATGAATACAAATGTATAAAGTATTTTTCAATCAACACCTTATAAAAATTAATGTTTTAGGGGATTTTAGTCCTTTTGAAACCGATGAACTATCTATCGTAAACCCATCAAAAGAAGAGGTAGATATTCTAATTGTCGCTCTTTCAAAAGAGGCAAAAGGCCAAAGAATAAATTTGCTTTACACAGACAAAGTATCAGCAAGAGAAGAGTTTAAGAAATCATTTAAACTAATTGAAGCTGCAGGAGGTAAGGTGAAAAATAAAAAAGGGGAGATTCTATTTATTTATCGACTCGAGAAATGGGACTTACCAAAGGGTAAAATTGAAGCAGGTGAAGATCCGAAAGAAGCCGCCTTGAGAGAAGTGGAAGAAGAGTGCGGTATTAGTAGTCTTAATTTAAAGGAAAAGTTAAAAGACACTTGGCATATTTATTATCATAAAGAAGTGTTTTGTTTAAAGCGAACTTATTGGTATGCGATGAGCTATGATGGAGATGAGCAATTGATTCCGCAGGCGGAAGAGGGTATAGAAGAGGTAATTTGGGCAGATGAAGAAAAAAAGAGTAGGTGCTTAGAAAACACCTACCCAAGTATATTAGAAATCTTTGATTAGAACTTAGAAGAGAGCTCTTTGTATTCGTTAAACTCTTGAAGCAGTTCTTCAGCTTCAGAATCCTTGATCTTATATTCCTTTTCAGACGTTTTGTTTATTTCTGTTACAAACTCTCCATTTTGGAAATAGTATACTTTATTGAAATTGTCTTCACTTGGAATGCTATCTTGTGTTCCGGTATCCTCAATTACAGCGCTAACTAAGTTGCCGTCTTTTGCATAAAACTCTTCCGTTCTTTCAGAAATAGACGCATGCGGATAAGTCTTCACTCTTACAAGCTGGTCATCCATCATGTAAAAATGAATTTTGCTCCACTTTTGCGAGATTTTTGATCTTAAATCTGCTGTAGATAATTCCTTAGCCTCTAATTTTTTCGACTCAATTTCTCTTCTGTATGCGTCAATTTCTTGAATTAATTTTTCTTTATCTATAACCTCTTTTTCTTCCTCTATAATAGTTTCTGTTTCTTTTTCTGTGGTTGTTTCAGGAGCATTTTGACAGCTAAACAAGAAGCCAGCTAATGCAATTAATAATAAATTCTTTGTTTTCATTTTGTTATTTGTATTAAGTGCAAATATATTAAGCAAAGCTTCACATAGCAATTATGTCTAAGTCCTTATTTGAATAATTTGACGTATTCAATTTAGGTTTAATTTCTTCTCTAATAAGATCAGCTAGAATTTTCATTGAATCCTTTTTGGCTGATTTACTGATTCCTACTAAGCTAATTTCTCTCACCGGAATTGGAGCCGTAAAACTTTTCGTTTTTCTTTTAAGTCTCTTGCTCAGCGACTGAAAATATAGGTCGGGAATTAGCGTGTAGCCACCAAATTGATCGCTTAGTTTTAATAGCGTATCGAAAGAGTTGCTTTTAAAGTTGATATTAGATTTGGAGTTCTCTTGAGATTCTATTCCACATATTGCCATACTTTGATTCCTGAAGCAATTTCCCTCATCTAGCAACCAAATCTTTTTATTTTTTAATTCTTTAGCGCTTACATTTTGCACATTACTTTCATCATAACCATAAACATGCATACTTTCATAATACAAAATTTCTTCGGAGGGTAATTCTAATTCATTGGGTAGGGGGGTAGAAAGAATTCCAAAGTCTAGGTTTCGCTCTCGCAACTGACGCACTATTTCTTCTGTGGTTAATTCTAAAATATTTAATTCTAGCTTGGTGTGCTCAGAAATAAGTCTCTCCAAGATTAGGGGTAAAAGGGTAGAAGCTACTGTGGGGATAATTCCCAATCGAATAGAGCCTTCCAATTTGTTCTTCTGCTGATTAATCATAAACATTTCTTCTTGCAGCTCTTTTATTTCTTCTGCTAGCTTCAAAAACTCTTTACCCTTTTCTGTACTAACTATAGGGTGTAAGCTCCTGTCAAAAATTTCGAATCCAATCTCTTCTTCTAGCTTTTTTATCATGCCACTTAAAGTTGCTTGGGTGATGTCACATTCTTCTGCTGCATGCCCAAAATGACCCTTTCGGCTAACTGCAATGGCATAGTTGAGTTGTTGAAAATTCATGATAGATATTTTCTATCAAATGTATAGATATAATCGTTAGGTTCTATGATTTTGACCTCCTACCTTTGTATCAACAAATCAAAAAAAACAAAAAATTATGTCATTAGTAGGAAAGCAATTCCCAAGCATAGCAGTAGATGCAATGAGTGAAATGGGAGATAATAAGAAGATAAATATTCTAGAATTAGCTAAAAAGGAAAAAAAGAAAGTATTGCTTTTTTGGTACCCAAAAGATTTCACTTTTGTTTGTCCAACAGAGTTACACGCTTTTCAAAATGCGCTAGGTGAATTTGAAAAAAGAAATACCATAGTGATTGGAGCTTCTTGCGATACGCCTGAAGTACATTTTGCCTGGTTAAATACCCCTAAAAATAATGGTGGTATCGAAGGAGTGACCTATGATATCCTTGCCGATTCCAATAGAAACCTTTCAACTGCATTAGATATTTTGGATATTAAAGAAGTGCACTACAATGAAGAATTAGACTTAGATATTGTAGAAGGAGATAATGTAACTTATAGAGCTACTTTTTTAATTGATGAGGAAGGTGAAGTATTTCACGAAAGTGTTAATCATATGCCATTAGGAAGAAATGTGAATGAATACATTAGACTAATTGATGCTTACACACACGTTCAAGAAAAAGGAGAAGTGTGTCCTGCAAATTGGGAAGAAGGGAAAGAGGCAATGAATGCCGATAGAAATGGAGTAGCATCTTATTTAAGTAATAATTAAAATCAAAGACCATGTTAACAGAACTAACAGAAGACAATTTAGCTGCGAAAGTAGCAGAGGGTAAAAAAGTGGCTGTGCAATTTTCAGCCGGATGGTGTGGCAATTGCAGAATGATAAAGCCAAAATTTAAAAGATTAGCTGGCGAAACAGAAGATGTAGAATTTTTAATTGTTGATGCCGAAAAACTTCCTGAGTCTAGAAAGCTAGCTAAGGTAGATAACTTGCCAACCTTCGCCATTTTTGAAAATGGCAAATTGGTAAACCAAGTGCAAACCAATAAAATTGATAACGTTAAATTATTGATCGATGAGATTGCCGCTAATTAAACACCTCCATCAGTTTATTGCGGAGAATGATGAGGATTTTGTAGAAGAAACAATAGAAGTTTTAGAACACTTAGCAGACCATGATAATGTGAAAAAGGCTGAGTTGGATGTGATTGGAGAGTTGCTTTCTAATTTGTATGGATCTTTAGAAGTAAATAAAATGGTGAAAGAAGGAAAGACGGAGAAAGAAGCTTCCAATTTGTTTATGAAAAGGGTTCTAGGATCTATTGATAAATAAGTAAAAAGGCCACGCTTTGCGTGGCCTTTTTTATTGCTTTAAATTCCGCAGTTTTCTTTTGGGCTAGAGATTATAGCATTGTAATCACTAAGTGTTAAATACTGAGGAGAATAATTTCCATTCAATTTACCTATATAACTTCTCAAATGGTTTCTTGAACCACACATTAAATCGTTATAGAGTTTAAGAATATCTGCTTTACTAGACCTCTTAATATTTTCACTTAAATCAAAAATGTCTAAGTCTTCAATAGTTGCACCCACAGTAAAAGCATGTGTTTGAGAAGAATCAACTATAGTGGTTAGGTCAGTGTAAAGTTGTTGTAAACTAGAATCATTAAACTCACCTATAGCTTTATTTGCAGCAGGATCATCAAGCTTGTATTTTGTAAGCATATCTAAGACTGCTTTAGTGTGGGTTTGTTCACTATTTGCAATATTTTGAAAAATCATTACCGTATATTTCTGATACGCATAGATATATACATTGTGTGCTAATTTTTCTTCCTCCCGTAAATAGAGTAGGTCGGTAATTTCATCTGCAGTTAAACTAGTACTTGTAGTTTGATTTGTTGAGCTTGTGTTATTGTCATCATCATCTTTATCACATGACTGTAAGCTTATGAATAGGGGTATAGATAATAGGATAAGATACTTTTTCATGATTCTAGGTTTTTGGTTAATAAACCTAAGTTCTACCCTAATTCTTAAAAGCAATGTGACTAAAGATACAGAGCTAATCAATCTAGGCGCTGAATCCTAACTTTTTTCTTTTTAAGTCGGCTATTATTGAGTTGATTGATTAAGTCATTAGCCTTCTTTTTAGGGACAGAAACGAAAGCGCAATCTTGTTTTAGCTCAATTACACCAACTTCGTCTTGCTTGAGTTTTCCCTGTTTTATAAATAAGCCTGCAATATCTCCTTTAGAGATTTTATCTTTCCTTCCTCCCGAAATAAAAAGTGTTTCCCATTCTTCGGTGTTTTTCTTGGTAACTTCTTTTAACTCTAGAGTCTTTCCTTCTTTAATAAAAGATGGTAAGTATTCTTTTTCCCACCTAAGCACATAGGCCGTTCCCTTCTTTTTCATACGGGCGGTTCTACCGTTTCTGTGGGTAAATTCTTCTTCTTTATAAGGAATTTCAAAATGAACGATAAAGTCTAGCTCTGCCACATCAATTCCTCTTGCCGCTAAATCGGTAGCAATCAAAATTTTATGGGTGCCATTTTTAAATTTTATTAATGCTCTTTCTCTTTCTAACTGTTCTAGGCCGCCATAAAAACAAGCATGAGGAATATGATTCTGAGATAAATAATCGCTTACTTTTTGAATGCTATCTTTCAGATTGCAAAAGACAATTCCATTTTGGTTGGGTAAATTTTGAAGTAACAGATTCAAGCTTTTTAACTTGTCTTTTTCTTTAGAAATCACTGTCTTTAATTCCAATTGTGGAATATCTTGATTTAAGAAATGCAAGTATTGTGGATTTTTAAATCCAACAAAATCAGGTATTTCAGTTTTCTGTGTAGCTGAGGTAAGGATTTTCTTCTCTAAAGATGTTAGAGCGCGAATAATCTCTTTCATTTCTTTGCTAAAGCCAACTTCTAGGGATTTATCAAATTCATCTAAGACCAAAACCTTCACTGCAAATGTTGCAAAGGTTCCTCTCCTAAAATGATCAGCTACTCTTCCTGGTGTTCCAATCAAGATAGTAGGTGGGTGCTTAAGGTCTATTTTGTCTTTAGCAACAGGGCGACCACCATAAACGGCATTGGTTTTAAAACCGCTTCCCATTTCTCTGCAAACTTGTTCTATCTGCTGTGCCAATTCTCTAGAAGGAGCCAGAATAAGCGCTTGAACTTCTTGTAAGTTAGGATCTAATTCTGCTAAGATAGGAAGTAAAAATGCTAGCGTTTTTCCAGTTCCGGTAGGAGAAAGCAATACAACTTCTTTGTTTTTTGGGATAACTTCTAAGGTTTTTTCTTGCATTGGATTTAATGCAGAAATGCCCAATTTGCTTAGAATACTGTCTATGTCTTTTATTTGCTCTCCCATTTTGCAAAGGTAGTATATGAATTGCTTCTGCTTAAATTATAACTCAGAATAACTAAAACAAATAATGGTTAATTTTTTGCGTTGATATTTACATTGCAGTTAAAAAAAATTAAAAGAAATTTTCTATGCTTAAATCTTTGACCATTTCTCAAAAAATTAGGAGTGCTTTTGCAATAGCCACTGTATTTGTGTTGGTTTTGGCCACCAATCAGTTGGATAAGCAGTACTATGATTCCATAAAAGAAACCATGCAAACCATTCATGAAGATAGATTGGTTGCCAAGGGTTATTTGTATGAACTCAACAATATTTTTTACGAAAAACAAATAGATGCACTAAGAAATGGAGGTTTCTATTCTGATTCTTTGCAAAATGAAAAGATTACATTACTCATAGAAAATTTTGCCTCCACGAAGTTCACTAAGCAAGAGAAATACCAATTCAAAGATTTTACCAAAAAGGTAGAAAAGCTGTTTAGCTATGAAAAGCAATTGCAGAGTTCGGGGGAAATTGGGCAAGTAGAAATTGACGAATACTGTGCTCAGCTTAGAAAAATTGGTAAAAGTTTAGATGGTTTGGCCGAAATACAAATAGGAGAAGGCGAAAGTCAATTAAAATCTGCCCGCCTATTTACCAAGCAAAACGAGTTTTTAGCACAAATTGAATTAGGGATAATTATTTTAGTTGGCTTAGTGGTTCAATTCTTAATTTTTTATAGATTTAAATCTTAACCCACTGCACCTAAAAGGGGAAGCTTTTTTAATTTATGGTATTGTAAGGCTAAAGCAATGCAATGGCTAATCTTTTCGGTCGGGATAGCATCTTCCAATGGTAAGATTATGGCTCTATTCCCTTCAAAACTTAATTGATTGCCGTAAATGCTTTTGAATGTAGGAACTAATTGAGAAGTGCATTTAAAGTAAATGGCAATTTGATTTGGATTTTTTTCTTTCCAATCTATTCTAATGGTGCTTCCATCTTTAACCAGATAACTTGGCTCCCCCCATTTTAAGGTTTCTTCAACTTCTTGAATTCCTTTCGTATTTTTTGCAGTTTCTAAAACCAAATTTCTCAATTCTTTCATTTTTGAGGTTGCAGTTTTAGGATAGCTATCGAATTTTTCTTTTACCTTGGAATTGCTGTTGATTTTCATTCTAATTTGGGAGCTTTTCTGCTTAAATAATGTGTTATCTTTTCATTTGTTATAACTAATTGTTTTGTAAGCTCTTTGATGTAATAGTTTCCAATGTAGCTGAGATATTTATAGTAGTCACCATATCGTTCATCCCCACCAACTTCTGTACAAGCAACTCCTTCATCATTAAAAATTTTAGCTTTACTTATCTGAATTCTTGCCCAACAATAATTAGCTCCAATACTATATTCTAAAGATGTATCACTCACTTTTAAATAAAAGTTGCTATACTCTGGTATTAAGACAGTATCATTTACTATCATACTATCTAAAATCCAATCTCCATTTATGCTAGTATTTTCTTGACTCATCGCCTTCATACTGATTTGAAGACTAATTGTAAGAAGTAGAATTTTCATTTTCACAAAAGAAAGATAATCAATCTTGTAATTCCAGCTCTTTTCCCATTTCAATAGCACGCTCAAAAGCTGCAAAGGCCGCATCTTGAATCAAAGCTCTAATGTTGTTGTCTTCCATAGAATCTAAGGCAGCTCTGGTTGTGCCACCTTTAGAAGCTACTTTGTTCATCCAGCTAACTGGACTTAAATCCGATTGATTGAATAACTCTATGGCTCCTTCAAATGTTTGCTCTACCAATACTTTGGAATTGTGGTCTGAAAATCCCATTTTTTTGGCCGCCTCCATCATGGATTGCATGAAGTAGAATACATAGGCGGGACCACTTCCAGATATTCCAGTAGAAGCATCAATGCCTTTTTCTGTATCTAAATAAACTGCTTTGCCTGTAGTTTCTAATAGTTTTTTCACCATAGAAAGCTCTAATCTAGAAACTTCTTTAGAGGCGGTAAAAGATGTAAGTCCTTTGCCAACTTGTGCAGGTAAGTTGGGCATTGCTCTCAAAACTTTATTAATTCCCAAAGCTTCTTGCATGGACTGTATAGTTACTCCGGCCATTATGGAAATAGCGAGCTGGTCTTCAGTTAAAAGAGGCTTTAAGTCTCTCATCAATGCTTCAGAGTGATAAGGTTTTACAGCAATGAAAATAACATCTGCCTTGCTAACACAACTTTCTAATTCACTATATACCTGAAAATTTTTAATGGTCTTTAGCTCCTCCATTTTATCAGGACTTTTATCTAAAATCATTAAAGGGTTGCTGCTTAATAATTTTGATTTAGCTATTGCTTTTGCGTAAGCTAATCCCATATTTCCTGCTCCAATTACTAGAATATTCATCAATAAAGTTTTTGTTGTTTGAAGGTTATGTCGCAATCTTCATGCAGAAGTGCTATTTAATAAAAGAAATTTCCCGCAATAGAATTTAATTCTATCTCTAGCCTCTTTATGGAAAGAGATAGAGCGCTTATAAAAGGATTTGAAGCTAATCAATAGAGACTGACAATACTTCGATTTATGCCGACAAATCGGCATAAATTTTATTTTTAGAAATTCCTAGCTTCCCGCAAAGGGAGTACCAAATAGGCCAATGGCCAATTCTGCCCAAACTAAAAGGAATATGGCTATTATGGATAAGAGTAAAATAAATCGCTTTCTTTTTTGTTGTGCTTTCCTCCAAACGAACTCAATGGAAAATCCGACAGTTAGCAGCATAAAGCCCATAAGCACAAAATCAAATAAAGACCAATTTACTTCTGAAGTAAACTTCATGGCGGTGAATGGAATGGCTAATAAGGTAAGTACAATAAGAGGGATAAAATAGACTCGTTTCATTGCTTGGAGTTTTAATGCTATTAAAGATAGCGCATTTACTGAAACTATAAAACATGGCTTTAAGGGAAAGATTGCACTCTTTGCATACTTTAACAGTTTCCCAGAACTGTCTAAAATACTCTATTTCGTTTTCTTAAAACGATTGTAAAAGATCTTATCCATCTGCACCGGATTGGGAGCAAAAATCTGTTCCATCTTTCCTTCTGCATCTATCAAAAAGTATAGAGGCACCGTTTTAACTTCGTACTTTTCTCTTAAATCGTAATCTTCTCCACCATAAAGCAAATCCCAAGCATAGCCATTTCTTTCTTTTTCACTTTTGTTGATACTAGGGTTCTCATCTAAATTTATACTTACAAACTGCACATTATCCCCATACTCTTCCTGCAGCTTTTGCATGAGTTTCATCTCTCTTAAACTTGGGATAGACCATTTTGCCCAAAAATTAAGATATAGCAATTTTCCACTGTAATCGGTCAATTTTTTCACATTTCCTTGGCTGTCTTTTAAAGCAAAATAAGGTGCTGCACTTCCTTTTTGGTAAAGGCTTACTGCTGTTAGTATGTTTTTTGCCAATTGTTGGTTGTTGGCCGTGCTAGCCTCTTTACTTAGCTTTTTTAGAAAAGCTTGGTTGCTTTCCACCTCAATGATACTCTCGTGGTAGGTTTCGTACAATCCATTCAAGAGATAAAGTTCAATAAGTTCCTTGCTTTTAAAACCTTTCTCTGCTCCAATTAACTCCAAAGTCTTGGGTAAATCTTTTTCAACCATAATGGCCTTTTTAATAGGCACCCCCTCTTTTTTCAGCATCAACATTTCAAAATCTTTTTGATATAGCTGCTGGAAGAAATTCATATACTCTTTATGGGTAAAAAGAACTTTTTGGTCCACTAAATATTCTTCTACTAGTTTGCTTTTACTCTCTTTATTGATATCCTTTAAATTGGCCAATGCATAACGTACATATTGCTTTAAAAATTCAGGCGATTGGTAAATGGTATTTTCTTGTGCTTTTTGGATAAAGAGATTGATCTCTTCTTTGGCCTCTCCAATCACAAAAGAGCGGTAATTTTTGCTAAAAAAATCTTGGTACTCTTTGTTGAACTGTTTTATTTTAGCGTTTAAGCTTGTTGCTCCTTCATTGACGATAGCAATATTTAAGCTTTTGTCATAGGCTCTTCCTTGGTTGGTAGCTGCATCATAACTTAAATTAATGGTATACTTTTTTCCAGCTTCCGCGAAAAAGCTGGTGCTTTTATCTTCTACTTGTATATACACTTGCGAAGTAGATTTAAGGCCTAAACTAAATTCAAAACTTCCGTTTTCAATACTTTGTCTGCCCAACTCTTTTTTGGTGTAGGTGAAGTAATCAGCGTAAACTCCTACTTTAATCGTTTTGCCGTTAAAACCGTCAATTTTACCATCAATCTGCACATTTTGCGCTTGGCTAAGTGGAGCACAAAAAAAGGCGATGAGCAGGCTAATTAGTATTCTCATGTAATCTGAATATTTTTTGGCAAAAATTGCTGTGCATCTCCGCCGTTTCGAATGATATCACGAACAATAGTAGAATTTATTGCAGCGTACTCTACTTCTGTAAATAGAAAAATGGTTTCTATTTCGTCGTTTAGCTTTTTATTCATCTGTGCTATAGAGCGCTCAAATTCAAAATCTTGTTGGTTTCTTAACCCCCTCAAAATATAGTGTGCCCCCTTTTTTTCGCAGTAGTCTACTGTTAGTCCTTGGTAAATATCTACTTCAATTTTTTTCTCTCCGGCAAAGGCACCGGCAATCCAATCCTTTCTTTGTTTTAAATCAAACATGTATTGCTTTTGAGAATTAGTTCCAATAGCTATAATTACTTTGTCAAATAATGGCAAAGCTCTTTGAATAACTGAGACATGTCCTAATGTGATTGGATCAAAAGACCCTGGAAAAACGGCTATTTTACTCATGGTTTAAAGGGGCAAAGAAGGTAAAGTTAACATTTCCATAGTTTTTGCTTTCTATAAATTGTGGATGCTCCTCAAAGCTGTATCTTTTACTGTGCTCAAAAATGAGAAGTCCATCTTCTTTCAAAAGCTTACTTTCTACTATGCTATCCAACATTTGTTCCAAACCTTTCATTTCATAAGGTGGATCGGCAAAAATGATATCGAATGAAGTTTTTAACCGCTGTATACCCTTACTTACTTCTGCTCTTTGAATAGACCAATTTTCAAGCTCTAAGTCTTTTTTTAATTGGTACATGTATTTAATGCATGCCGGCGATTGGTCCATAGATAAAATCTTTTCTGCTCCTCTAGAAAAGAATTCTAAGCTCATGCTTCCTGTACCTGCAAAAAGGTCTAAGATAGCTATACCTTCTAAATCAAATCTATTGTTTAAAACATTAAATAAAGCTTCTTTGGCAAAGTCTGTAGTAGGTCTAACCGGAAGGTTTTTGGGAGGATAAAACTTTCGTCCCTTAAATTTCCCGCCAATTATTCGCACAAGAATTGGTTAAATAAGTTGGAGTAATAGGGTGCTTTAATTTCATTCAAAATAGCGGAATAGCTAATATCTTTATTGCGCTCCATAATTTTTGGATGCCGTACATATTGATAAGCCATTTCAAATATAGGAGAGGACTTTTCAATTTCTCCGCTCATTTTTAATTCTATTTTATCTCGGTCTATATTCAGCTGTTCCATTACAAATAGCAGATAGTACATAAAATCTTCTTCATTGTGATAGGGGAAAGAATTCAAAATTTGTAATTCTCCTTTCTTTAGAAAAATTAAATCAAAATGATTTTGCTGCAAATGAACATGCAATTCCTCCTCATCTTCGGCATAAAGAAAAAGCGATTCTAATAATTGTGCGGTGTGCGGTAACTTTTTTATTTGCGGAAAAAACTCATCCAAAAGCATCTCTAGCTTTACGTCTATTGCATATACTATCTGAATTTCTTTAGTCTCCAAAGGGTAATGGTGAATACTAATGCTTCCATCTTTTGCCAGGGCATGATCGGTTTCTAAATAATGCCATGCATGTGCCTCCTCAAATAAGCTTTGAGGAACTAAAGTATATTGTTGGTCTATTATACCGAAAGAATAATGCTTGCAATTTTTTGGGAAATCCGCTTGTTGGAAAATGGCTCTTAAATTGGCAACACTTTGATTCCAATTGTCGTGCTTGCCCAAATCAAACTTTTCAAAGCCCACAATCTTTTTTGCAGTGGGATCAAAATAGGCGATTTGTAAAAAATCTTTACTGCACTGCATTTGCAGGTGTAGTAGCTGATTTTTATCGCGGTAGTTTTGGTCAAAAAATCGCTGTTTCGGCGATTTGACTATTTCCATGAAGTTTGGGTTACCAGTTTCCTGTAGTAATTGGCTCTGTCATAGAACCTACTTTAAGAACATCTTCTAGATTAACGTTCTCATTTTTGGTTTTTAAGCCATTGTAAACATTTGCAAATGGCGTAGATACTTCAAATACATTCACATTTACTTTGTTCTTTTCAATCACTCCTGCTTGAATATCAAATTCTTTATTATCGCTAAAAGGAACTATTTTCAATTCTTGAACATTAATGCTTTCATCAAAAATAGTGCTTGCAGGAACTAAGGCAGTATCTCTAATTACAATTCCTCTTTCTACTGCTTCAGATTCTGTTAAAGAATCAGGAACATTACCAATAGCCTTAATGATGGTAAGAGAATCATTGATTAAGAAGTTTTCTAGCTCAGGAAAATTTGCTGCATATCTTCCTTTCTCTGATTTAAACTCTTTTTGAGCAATAACAATGTTCAATAGTCTTTCTTGAACTACTTCTCTTCTTTCTTCGGCTTTCTTTTTAAATTCTATCTTTTGTTGAATTCCACTGTAGATATAGAAAGCTAATACTCCTGCTACAATTAGTAGACCTGCTTGAATTGCAATTTTCATCGAATCTGAAATTTTAATTTAGATTTCCACAAATCTACAATTTTTTTGTGTCTATCTGACACCCAATTGCGCATACAATTAGGTTACTTTTGAATTAAGTATTCATGCCCATGATTGTCGATTTTAAACAGCAGTTTTATGATTTTTTACCTGGTGCTCCTACTTCAGATCAGGTAGATTTGATTGAGCGGATGGAACGCTTTTTGTTTCAATCGGAGCAGCGTTCTGCTTTTATCATTCGTGGATATGCAGGTACTGGTAAGACTACTGCAATTTCTGCGATGGTGAAGGTTTTACCGGCTTTAAAGATGAAGACTGTTTTATTAGCTCCAACGGGTAGGGCGGCAAAAGTACTTTCTAACTATTCGGGCAAAAAAGCAATTACTATTCATAAAAAAATATACCAAAGTAAAAAGCAAAGAGATGGAAGTATTCATATTGCAGTAGCACATAATTTACATACCAATACTATTTTCATTGTTGACGAAGCTTCCATGATTTCTGATGAAACTTTTGGCGCATTTTCTAAAGCTACCTCTTTGTTAAATGACTTAATACAATATGTATATCAAGGAGAAAATTGTAAAGTTGTTTTTATTGGAGATACTGCTCAGTTGCCACCAGTTGGGAGTAATTTAAGTCCTGCTTTAGACCCCAAGCCGCTAAAACAGAATTATAATTTGCAGCTAAAGGGGGTAGAGTTAAAACAGGTTTTGCGTCAGGCAGCGGAATCGGGAATACTTATGAATGCTACCCAATTGAGAATGCAAACTGCCCAAGAGCATCCTTACATTAAGTTTCAATTAGATGGCTATGCAGATATTGAATCCATTAGTGGATTGGAGCTAGAAGATGAATTGTCTACTTGTTACAGTAAATATGGGGAGGACGATACGGTACTAATTTGTAGGTCCAATAAACGGGCGAATGATTTTAACCAACAAATCAGAGTTAGAATAAAAGGATTGGAGGAGATCGTTTCAACCTCAGACCGTTTGATGGTGGTTAAAAATAATTATCATTGGTTAGATGAAAAATCACCCATAGGCTTTATTGCCAATGGCGATATGGCAGAAATAATGAGCATGGGCTCTATAGAAGAAAAGTATGGTTTCAGCTTTTTGAATGCTAATATTCGTTTAGTAGATTATCCACAGCAAGAAGCAATAGAGGTTAAGTTGCTTTTAGACCCAATCACTTCTGAGTCGGCTTCTTTAAGTGGAGCTGAAAGCAAAAGACTATGGGAGTCTGTTTTATTGGAATATGCAGAAATAGGAAACAAAAGAAAGCAAATGGAAGCAGTGAAAAAAGATCCTTACTTCAACGCGCTTCAAGTTAAGTTTGCATATGCAGTAACTTGCCATAAATCACAAGGTGGACAGTGGCGCGCAGTTTTTGTAGATCAAGGTTATTTAACCGAAGAAATGATAGATCAGGAATATGCAAGGTGGTTGTATACGGCCATAACTAGAGCTACAGATAAACTTTATTTACTCAATTTTCATGAGCGGTTTTTTGGCATGGAAGACTAAACCAAGCTTGTAATTACTTTTGGTGCATGATGTAAGCTTTTATGTACAGGGCATTTATCGGCTATCTCCAATAATCTCTTTTTTTGCTCTTCGTTTAAATCTCCAATTAGTTCAATTTTTCTTTCGAATTGATCAATTTTTGATTCACTGGTTTCGCAAGTTTTAGCATCGGTATAATAATCTTTTGAATGATTTAAATGAACGATTACTTCTTTTAATGGCCATTCTTTTCTTTTGGCATACATCTGAATGGTCATGGAGGTGCATGCACCTAAAGCCGCTGTTAAATAACCATAAGGTGTAGGGCCAAAATCATTGCCGCCAATAGATTCTGGTTCATCTGCTATTAACCTATGTTTGCCGGCTTTTATATCCGTTGTGAAGCTAGAAGAATCTGTCGCAACCACAACGGCGCTATCGCTTTTCAGTTTTTTCTCTTCTGCTTCAGGTAAATAACGAATAACCCAATTGGCAATCATTAGTCCGGCATAGAAGGAGTCTACTTTATTGCTCATCAGATGATCCGCTCCATCTAAGGAGATAAAACTTTTTGGGTGATGTGCTGCAGCGTATATGCTGGCGGCATTTTCAATACCTACTATATTGTCTTGTGGAGAGTGTAAAATCAATAATGGTCTTCTAAGACTTTTGATAATGTCTTTTGGATAATGGGTATTTAGATCTTCTAAAAAACTCTTTCCTATGGTAAAAGGGCGACCCCCAATATTCACCTCTGCCTTTCCTTCTTTTTCAATTTGTTCTTTGCTATTGCTAATTAAATGTTCTACATGAGCAGGGTCATATGGGGCACCAATGGTTACAACTGCTTTCAAAGTTTCATTCCTGCTAGCAGTAAAAATTGCAGCTGCTCCTCCAAGTGAATGACCAATAATAATAGATGGGGCTTTGTAGTTGTTTTTTAAAAAGTCTACAGCAGATTCTAGGTCTTCTATGTTAGAACTAAAGCTTGTGCTTTCAAACTCTCCTTCACTATTTCCTAAACCAGTAAAATCAAAAACCAAAACGCCAAAACCTTCTTGTGTTAAAGCTCTACTGATCTGCTTTATAGCGGTTAAGTTTTTATTGCAGGTAAAGCAATGAGCAAAAAGAGCAAATTCTCTTGCGGCTTGGTTAGAAGGTAAATCCAAACGGGCACTTAATTGAACCCCTTCCTTGTTTTTAAATGCTAGCTTTTCTGATTTCATGGCTTTTTTTTAAAAGTAAGATGAATTCCTTTAATAATAAAAGCCAATTGAAGACGATATGTTATTTTTAAGGATTCATTTATGAACTCATTAGAGAATTTAATGTTTAAAAAATAAAAATATTATGAGCAGTGTAAAATTTGGTGGTACACCAGTAGAATTAAGTGGAGAAGTTCCAGGAGTTGGGCAACAGGCTCCAGAGTTTACTTTTGTGAAAGATGATTTAAGCGATGCTAATCTTACAGATTATGATGGTAAAGCAAAGGTTTTAGTAGTTATTCCTAGTATTATGACAGGTGTTTGTCAGAAGGAGGCAAGACATTTTAATGAAAAAATAAGTGCTATGGATGGTGCTGTTGGAATTCTTATTTCCAAAGATTTACCATTTGCTTTTAAAAACTTCTGCGAAGCAGAAGGCTTAGAAGATATCATTTCTGCTTCAGATTTCAGATACAATGATTTTGGAAGTCAGTATAATGTAGAACTAACAGATAGTGCATTTAAAGGATTATTTGCTAGAGTAGTATTAGTGCTTGATAAAAACAACAAGATTGTTCACAAAGAAGAAGTTGAAGAAATTGGGCATGAGCCTGATTATGAAGCAGCTTTATCTGCGCTTCAAAAGGCATTATAAAAATTATAAAAGGGCACGCTTTGCGTGCCCTTTTTTATTGAATAATCTCATTGAAAGTTTTACTTGGCCGCATGGCTTCGGTAACTTTCTTTTTATCTGGGTAGTAGTAGCCACCTAAATTTACAGGCTTACCTTGAATTTCTAAGAGGTCATTAATTATTTTAGATTCATTGCTTTTAAGTTGCTCAAACAATGGTTTAAAATGCTTGGCCAATTCCTCGTCTTCCTTTTGATTGCTTAAAGCTTCAGACCAATAAAGTGCTAAATAAAAGTGAGAGGCTCTATTATCGTTCTCCTTCACCTTTCTAGATGGAGACTTTCCTTCTGTTAGTAGTTTTTCTGTAGCAGCATCTAAGTATTTCGACAATATAGCTGCTTTTGGATTATGGTCGTGGGTTGATAAGTGCTCCAAAGAAACTGCTAAGGCTAAGAACTCTCCTAAAGAATCCCATCGTAAATGGTTTTCTTCTACAAACTGCTGAACATGTTTAGGAGCAGAACCTCCAGCGCCAGTTTCAAACAGTCCTCCACCATTCATTAAAGGAACTATAGAAAGCATTTTTGCACTAGTTCCTAATTCTAAAATTGGAAATAAGTCGGTGAGGTAATCTCTTAAAACATTGCCACTAACCGATATGGTGTTTAAGCCTTCTTTAAGTCTTTTAAGCGTGTATTTGGTAGCCTCCGCAGGAGAAAGAATGAGTATTTCTACCCCCTCACTGATGTAGTTAGGTAAATACAATTCTACCTTTTTTATCAGTTCTGCATCATGGGCTCTGTCTTTATCTAACCAAAAAACAGTAGGCCAAAGGGTAGCTTTTGCTCTGTTCACGGCTAATTGAATCCAATTTTTAATCGGCTCATCCTTAACTTGGCACATTCTCCATATATCTCCCGCTTCTACTTTCTGTTCTATTAAAGTCTCTCCTGTTGTATTGATAACTTTTACGATGCCATCTTTTTCAATTTCGAAGGTCTTGTCATGAGAGCCATACTCTTCCGCTTTTTGAGCCATTAAACCAACATTAGGAACGGTTCCCATAGTAGTTGGGTCGAATGCTCCATGTTCTTTGCAGAATTTAATCGTTTCCTCATAGATGGAAGCATAAGAACTATCTGGAATGACAGCAATGGTGTCTCTAGATTTACCTTGCTTATCCCACATCTGACCTGAATTTCTAATCATTGCAGGCATGGATGCATCTATAATAACGTCGCTAGGTACATGAAGGTTTGTAATTCCCAAGTCAGAATTTACCATAGCTAAATCAGGGCCATGGGCAATTACTTTATGGAAGGCTTCCGAAATTTCTTTCTGCTTTGCATTTTCCAGGTTTTCTAACTTTTTCAGTATACTTTCTAAGCCATTGTTCGGGTTGGCTCCAACAGAGGTTAATACATCAGCATACTTATCAAAAACTTCATGAAAAAATACTTTTACTGCATGGCCAAAAATAATGGGGTCTGAAACCTTCATCATGGTGGCTTTCATATGCAGAGAAAATAAAATACCTTGCTCTTTGGCTTTTTTTATTTCACTTGCCAAAAATTTTAAAAGCTCTTTTTTACTTAGGAATGTTCCATCAATAATTTCTCCTTTTAAAAGAGCTAAACCTTCTTTTAGAACAGTTTTACTACCATCTTCTGCTTCCAAAACAATACTCACCGAATCTTCTTGATCAAGCGTTACAGATTTTTCATTGGCTCTAAAGTCTCCTTTTTGCATGGTGGCAACATGACTTTTAGATGCAGAATCCCAAACACCCATCTGATGCGGGTGTTTTTGTGCGAATACTTTAACAGCTCTAGGAGCTCTTCGATCTGAATTTCCTTCTCTTAAAACAGGATTTACCGCACTACCTTTAACCTTATCATACCTTAATCTAATTTCCTTTTCTTCCTTAGAAGAAGGACTCATGGGATAGTTTGGAATATTAAAGCCTTTGGACTGGAGTTCTTTAATTACTTCAAGTAGTTGAGGTAATGAGGCGCTAATGTTAGGTAGCTTGATAATGTTGGCATCTTCATCCTCTACTAGTGCAGCTAATTCTTCAAGAGCATTTTCACACTTTTGGGTATCATCTAATTTCTCGGAGAATAAGGCTAATATTCTTGAAGCAAGGGAAATGTCCTTCACCTCAATAGCAATATTAGCTGCAGAGGTAAACTTTCGAATTATTGGGAGTAAAGAATAAGTTGCTAAAGCCGGAGCTTCGTCAGTCTCCGTGTAAATGATTCTGTTCGACATTAAGTTTTTTAGTTGTGCGTTAGATAAAGGAATTACAAAGATATATCTTTAAAATAGCATTTAAAATTTATATTGAAAAAGCAGCACTCCTTTTTTTAAATTGTCTTTACTTAGAATTATCGTTTTGGAAACGGCAGAAAAAAACATACACGAAGGCTTGGTAAAGCAGGCTCAACTAAATGATAGGCAAGCGCAAACCAAACTATATCAGTTTTACGCAAAAGCTATGTTGAATACGGCTTTTAGGATAATTCGAGATAGAGATACAGCTGAAGACATAATGCACGATGCATTTATAGATGCCTTTAAAAAATTAGATCAATTTCAGTTTGAATCTTCCTTTGGAACTTGGTTAAAGAGAATAGTCATTAATAAGTCTTTAAATCATGTGAAACGCCTTCAAATGATTTTAGAAAAAGAAGTAGAGATTAGAAATCAAAGTCAAGAGGAGGAGGAAGCTAGCTGGGAGGCAGAGTGTTCTATGGAAGAAGTGCATCGAGCTATGGAGAGTTTGGCAGAAAATCATCGTTTGGTTTTTACGCTTTATATGTTAGAAGGCTATGATCATGAGGAGATTGGGGAGATACTTCAGATAACATCTAGCACTTCTAGGTCTCAATTGAGTAGAGCAAAAACTAGACTGAGAGAAATAATTATTGCAAATAAGAATTAAAATGGACGATTTAAAAAAAAGAATAAATAATAATCTAGAAGCTTTTGAAGAGCAAGAATTGTCTTCAGAGCACTTGAAAAAGTTTGAGTCTAGATTGGATGAACTACATCCTAAAGTATATAAGCTGAGAGATTTTCTGAAGTATGCCGCTTTGTTTCTTTTACCTATAGGAATTGCGGTTGCCATCTTTATGCTAGAAAACTCTAATCAAGATCAATTAGCTGAGGCAGAAGAAAAAGTGGAGCAAACACTGCCACTTGCTGAAGCAGAAATGTATTTCAAACAGACTATTAGTAAAAAGCAGGAAAGTTTAGTAAATCAGTATTCTGATTCTGAGAGTAAAGAAGTTGTAGCAGAGTATCAGGATTTAATTACAGAATTAGAGCAGCAATACATGCAACTAGAAAAGGACTTGGCAATTAGTGGCGATGAAAGAATTGTAATAGCCATGATAAAAAATTATAAAACAAGAATAGAATTATTAGAAGAGCTAATTCTTCAGTTAAATTATATCAACCACCTAAAAAATCAGAAGCATGAAAACCCTAACGCATAAAAAATACAGCCTTTTACTTCTCTTTTTAGTTTTGATTTCTCCGATAGGATTCGCAAAGAAAGTTGAAGCAGATAGATCTAAAACAATTAACAAAAGCTTCCAACTGAAGGATGGTCAAAAGGTGAGTATTCAGAATAAATTTGGAGATGTAAATATTACTTCTAGCGACTCTAAACAATTAATGGTAGAAATTAAAATAAGCGTGGAAATAGACAATGAGTCTAAAGCGCAAAAACTGCTGGATGGCATTGAAATAGATATTGATGAATCTGCTGCTGAGATAAAAATTAGCACTGAATTTGATGACGATAGTAAATGGAAAGACATGAAAGATGGGAAGAAGATTGAAGTTAACTATATCGTGAAGATGCCAAAGAATTATCCTTTAGAAGTTAAGAATTCCTTTGGGGAAATAAGTCTAGGTAATAGGAACGCAAGAACCACTATTGACGCCTCTTTCGGAGGAGTAAAAATTGGGAAGTTGTTAAATGAAGAGAATAGTTTAGAGTTTCAATTTTCAGATCCGGTAATCATTGATGAAATAGCGGGAGGAGAGATTGAATTAAAATTTTCCAAGATGGAATTATCTAAAGCAGGGAATTTGGTGTTAAAATCGGAAATGTCTACTTCTACGATAGATAAGGTAGTTAAAGCGGATTTTATTGTAAAAATGGGGGGGTTAACTTTAACAGAAGTAGAGGATTTAAAGCTAAAGTCGAACATGAGTTCTGTCTTTGTAGATAAGCTTTATTCCAAAGGAGATATTGATGTGAACTACGGAAAACTGGAGATAGAAATGTTGTCGAAGGATTTTACAGAATTAAAGATTGATGGGGATTTTACACCTATACGTGTCAATTTGGAGGAAGGGCTTAGTTGTTCCATAGAGGCTAGGTCTAAAATGGCGTCTTTAAACTTGCCTAAGGGTTTAAAAGTAGATAAAAGCGAGGATGATTGGGATGTTGGAAATAATGAATATTTCAATGGATCTTTTGGCTCTTCTAAATCACAATCAAAAATTGTTGTTACTTCTTCTTTTGGAAGTATAAGTATCAAATAGGAATTAAAAAAGGAACAAAAAAAGAGCCACGCATTTGCGTGGCTCTTTTTGCTGCTTAGCAGTGAATTTTAGTAACCGAAAACTTGCTCTAATCCTAAGTAAGTAATTGGTCCGTAATTTTCTAAGGCCTTAATATCTAGGTTTTCTTTCTTTCCTATTACCATAATATTGTATTGGCCGTTCTTTACATACTTTTCGTGGAAAGCTTTTAAGTCGGCTAAAGTCATGGTAGGAACTTGCTCATATACGTCTTTTCTAAGATCATAATCTACTCCTCTTTTTAGAGCAGTTTCATAATTGAACAACTTGCTAGACTTGGTAATACGCTCTGTTCTTATCTTCTCTAAAGCTGCTTTCTTAGCTAATTCAAAGCTCTTTTCAGATTCAGGCATATTGTTTAATAAGTCTGTCATGCCTGCCATAGCTTCTGGAAGTTTATCTGCTTGTGCACCTATGTAAGCCATAGTAAAATGCGATTTAGCAGAATCAGAAGGAGAACGATAAACAGAATAAACAGAATAAGCTAAAGCCTTAGATTCTCTCATTTCTTGGAAAACAATAGATCCCATTCCACCACCAAAATATTCGTTGAATATTGCAGCCGCAGCAACAGTTTTAGGATTGTATTTTTCTTTTTTAGAAAGCATCATAATTTCTGCTTGCTTCATGTCATAATCAACCACATAAACTTTGTTGCCATCATTATCTACCTCAGGGAATTTAACTCCTTCAGGAATAGCTAATAATTTTTCTGGCACTTGATGATTCTCGTTTAGGTTAGCAATTAGTGCTTCTTGGTCTTTAGGGCCATAGTAAAGTACTCTATGCTCATAATTATTCAGTTTGTGAATTCTTTCAACTAATTCTTCTGCATTTAGGTTGTTTAACTCTTCTTCGCTTAAGATGTATTTGAAAGGGTTGTCTTCTCCATATTGAGCGTAAGATGACATACCTCCGAATAGGATATTCCCTTTACTCAACTTAGCATCCGATCTTTGCTTAAGCACATTTGAAACCATGTTCTTTAAGGCTTCTTCTTCAGGCTGAGCATCTGCTAGTAAATGTTCAAACAATTTAATGCCAGCATCAAAATTCTCATCCAATCCGCTTAAATAAACGTAAACTCTTTCTCCACCGGTAGAAACATTAAAGTCGCAACCAATTTTATAGAACTCCTGCTGAATTTCTGATGGGCTATACTTGGATGTGCCCAAGAATGGTAAATAATCTAAAGCAACATCAATCTTTTTGTCATTGTATTTACCCATGTCGAAGATGTAGTAAAGCGTAAAAAGCTCATTGCTTTCATTTTTTACAGAACGAACAGTGATGTCGCTTTTCATGGTTCCTTGATCAATATCTTCAGCGTAATTGATGAATCTTGGTTGAATATCACCTACTTTCATCTCGGCAATTTCCATTAGGAAAGGAGAAGAAGTATCTCTGTTCACTTGAATAGGAGTGATCTCCGGTTTTACTACTTCTTTAACAGTAGTGTCTTCGCCGGTTCTTTTATAAACTACCACATAGTTGTTTTTGTAGTTTTCTTTAGCAAAGTTCATGATGTCTTCTTTGGTATACTTTTTCAAAGCATCAATTTCACCAACTTGTTTTTCCCAGTCTCTTTTTTGAATAAATGCATCTACCATCATGTAGGTTCTTCCTCTATTGTCATCCATTTGGCCAATTCTTCCCTTCTTCAAGTCATTGATAATTGCACCTGGCAACCAATCTGGGAAGTTTCCTTCTTTTAAGCTATCTATTTGAGCTAATAAAAGATCTTTTACTTCTTCTAAAGTTTGACCCTGCTTAGGACTTGCATTAAGCATATGTGCAGAGTAGTCTGTAAGGATATAAGTGAAAGAGCTAGCTTTCAAAACTTTTTGCTCTTGGTTTAAGTTTAGGTCAATTAAACCTGCTGTGCTATTCGCTAAAATCATATCGCACATTTGAATCAATTCTGCTTCTCTAGAATCAACGCCATCAAAACGGTAAGCCATGTACATGAACTCCGCATCTGGACCAACTACTTCTTTAGTAATTACTTCGGTAATTGGCTCTTCTTGAATTACTTTAAATTCAGGAACTGGCTTAGATTCAAAGGTTCCAAACTTTTCTTTTACCATGGCAATTACGGAATCAGGGTTGAAATCTCCTGCAAGGCAAATTGCCATGTTGTTTGGTACATAGTAAGTATTGAAATACTTTTTTATTTCTGTAATAGAAGGGTTTTTTAAGTGCTCAATCGTTCCTATAGTAGTTTGCTGACCATATTGGTGATTAGGGAATAAACCTTCCATAACTCCGTAAAATGCTTTTCTAAAATCACTATCTAGAGTTCTGTTCTTTTCTTCGTAAACTGCTTCTAACTCTGTGTGGAACAAACGCAGCTGTGGATTTCTAAATCTTTCTGCCTCTACATCTAACCATTTTTCTAATTGATTGGTAGGAATGTCATTCACATAAACCGTTCTTTCTTGAGAGGTGTATGCGTTGGTTCCTTTCGCACCCATTTCAGAAACCATTTTGTCATATTCATTTGCAATGGCAAAAGTGGAAGCAATTTGCGATACACTATCTATTATGGCATAAATATTTCTTCTGTCTTCATCGCCGGTTGTAGCTCTGTAAACTTCATACAAGCTGTCTATTTGATCTAAAAGCGGACCTTCTTCAGCAAAATTCATGGTGCCGTATTTGTCGGTACCTTTAAAAAGCATATGCTCTAAATAGTGTGCTAGACCCGTAGCAGTTGCTGGATCATTTTTACTTCCTGCTCTAACGGCAATTTGCGTGTTTACTCTTGGAGATTCTTCATTTACTGATAAATACACTTTAAGACCATTGTCTAAAGTGTAAATTCTAGTATTTGAAGGGTCATTCTCTACAGTTTCGTAGTCTTTCTTTTCGGCAGTAGAAGCTGCGTTTCCTCCGCAGGCATAAATAAATATGGAGATTATGGCAATAGCCATCAACCTCAAACTCTTTGATAAGTTCATTCGATAATGATTAGTTAAACAATAATTCTTTTAGCGAATATAACCAAAAGTCATTGTAAGCCAATATTATTGTGAATGTCGGTAGAATAAAAGGGATGAATGGAGGCTTAAAAAAAGTCTAAATCCAGTTCGGATCTTAATTTATGCAGCAATGGATTTTTCTCCGCCATTTTTGCAAACTTCTCCTCATCCGTGTAGGCTTTTCGAAGTTTTTCTTCCTTGTTAACTTTAAAGAGTAGTTCAATAGCGCCATTTCTAAGTTGCTTCCTAAGGAATTCGTGAATATCGGTTCTGGCTAGTTTCATTTCTTCTAGCTGGCTTTTATTATCCACTAAAAGTTCAATTTTATAATCTTCTTGAAGGATAGGTTTTCGGCTATTCATGGCAGCCAAAACAATACTGCTTCCTTCTTTTGCTTCTTCTTTAATTTTTTGAATCAAAGCTTCCCATTTCTGTAGCAATTGCTCTTCTTTAAAGTCTTCTCTTAAATCTGAACTATACTCTGCTTTTTCTTTTAAAGCTTCTTCTGTATGGGTGTCTTTGGTTAATTCTGATAAAGAAAGAGCGCTGGTTCTTCGCTTTTTAGGTGTTTTTGGCTCGTAAGATTCTTTCTTTTCCCCAACAAGGCTCTCTTCTTTCTTCAGTTCTTCTTTAATTGTTTTTGAGGCTTGGGATTTTAGCTCTTCAATGGTTTCTTTTGGAGCTGTTTCTTGCGCCGACCTTCCTGTTTTTACAATTGCACTTTGCTCTTTAATAGGTGCCTCTTCATTTGGTGTTGGATTTTCTTTTTTAGAAGTGCTGCTGTCTTCGGATTTTATCCTAAACTTTTTTTTTTGAGGCATTGGATTAGCCTCGCTTAGTATGCTTGCTAATTGCATTAGACTAAGCTCTACTAAAAGTCTTTGGTTTTTACTGCCTTTGTATTGCATGTCGCACTGACGGCAAATTTCTAGAGCTGGAAGTAAAAACTTGATATTGCATGCATTCGCTTGCTCCTTGTATTTATCTTTTACGCTTTCGCCAACTTCTAAAAGTTGCAAAGTTGCTTCATCTTGACAAACTAGCAAGTTTCTGAAATGAGAAGCTAAACCGTTTATGAAAAGATGTCCATCAAAACCGTGACTTAGAATTTCATTGAAAAGTAAAAGGGAATTAGAGATCTCTCCTTGAAGAATAAAGTCGGTTGCTTTGAAATAGTAATCGTAATCAAGAATATTTAGGTTTTTAATTACATCCTCATAGGTAAGATTATTTCCTGCAAAAGTGACCATTTGGTCAAACATAGAAAGGGCATCTCTCAAAGCTCCTTCCGCTTTTTGCGCAATTACAGAAAGACCTTCATCTTCTGCAGTAACTCCTTCCTTCTCTGCAATGTATTTTAGGTGATTGCTTATGTCTTTTACTCCAATTCTATTGAAATCAAATATCTGACAACGAGAAAGAATGGTAGGAATAATTTTATGCTTTTCTGTGGTGGCTAAAATGAAGATAGCATGCGATGGTGGTTCTTCCAGTGTTTTTAGAAAAGCGTTAAATGCAGCTCCAGAAAGCATATGTACCTCATCAATGATATACACTTTGTAATCTCCAATTTGGGGTGCGAACCTAACTTGGTCGATTAGGTTTCTAATATCATCTACCGAGTTGTTAGAAGCAGCATCTAGTTCATGTATGTTTAAAGAGGCGCCCTCATTAAAAGAGGTGCAAGAGTCACATTCATTACAAGCTTCTATATTGTCTTTTCGATTAGAGCAGTTAATGGTTTTTGCAAGAATCCTAGCGCAAGTAGTTTTTCCAACTCCTCTAGAGCCACAAAATAAAAAGGCTTGTGCTAAATGGCCTGTCTTAATTGCATTTTTTAGGGTGTTTGTAATCGACTGTTGACCAACTACAGAGTCAAAAGTGCTGGGTCTATATTTCCGAGCGGAGACTACAAAATTATCCATGTAAAAAAGTGAAATTTTAAGCTTAGCAAATGTACTTTTATTCTCTCTTTTTTGGGAAGATTTTCTCTGAAAGAATCCAAGAAAAATTAGAGACAGCTAGCTAGCTTAATAAAGTAGTTTAAAAGCTTGTTTTAAAGCAGAAAAATAGTACTTTTGTCGCCCCAATTTTGGGGAATATTATTAATTAAACTATACTACAATGAGTAATCATTATGAGACAGTTTTCGTTGTTACCCCCGTTTTGTCTGCTGAGCAGGCGAAGGAGACTGTCGACAAATTCAAACAAATGCTGAAGGATGCTAAAGCAAAAATTCACAATGAAGAACATTGGGGATTGAAGAAATTAGCTTATCCAATTCAGAAAAAGTCCACTGGTTTTTACCAATTATTTCAATACGAAGTAGAAGGTGATTTCATTGCAAAATTGGAATTAGCTTTTAAAAGAGATGAGCGTATCATGCGTTTTTTAACTGTGAAGTTAGACAAGCATGCAGTAGCTTATGCGGAGAAGAGAATTGAAAGATTAAAATCAACTGCTAAGGCAGCTAAATAATTTTAAAAACTAGAAAACATGGCTGAAAATTCATCAGAAATTAGATATCTCAATCCACCTGCGATTGATGTAAAAAAAGAAAAGTATTGTAGATTTAAGAAGAACAGAATCAAGTATATTGATTTTAAAGATCCTGACTTCTTATTACAATTTGTTAATGAGCAAGGTAAATTGCTTCCAAGAAGAATTACTGGAACTTCATTGAAATACCAAAGAAAAGTAGCTCAAGCAGTTAAAAGAGCTCGTCATTTAGGTTTAATGCCATACGTGGCCGATTTAATGAAATAAGGAGGATAAATCATGGAAATTATTTTAAGAGAAGACATCGAAAACCTAGGGTTTAAAGATGAGCTAGTTAGCGTTAAACCAGGATACGCAAGAAACTTTTTAATTCCTCAAGGAAAAGCTTTGGCTGCAACAACTTCTAACCGTAAGGTTTGGGAAGAAAATATGCGTCAAAGAAGCCATAAGGAAGCTAAAGTTAGAGAAGTAGCAGAAGCTACTGCAAAAGCTTTAAAAGATGCAACAATTACTGTTGGTGCTAAAGTTGGCGAAGCTGGTAAGAAGATTTTTGGTTCTGTAAATACCATACAATTGGCAGATGCTATTAATGCAAAAGGTCATCATGTGGATAAGAAGAATATCAAAATTTTAGGGTCTCAAATTAAAGAGATTGGTGCTTACCAAGCTGAAATTAGATTACATAGAGAAGTATCTGTTACGATCAATTTTGAAGTAATAGCAGAATAGATTATTAGGTTAATTGATTAATTTGAAAGCCCTGCGATGAAAATCGTGGGGCTTTTTGTTTTATCGAATAGGATGCCTGTATTTAAAAGAACTAAAAAATTAGCCTAAAGCCCAATAATCTCTATCTCGAAATTATCTATCAAAAGCTTCTTCTTGTCGCTATTCCAAACGTAAATTAATAATTCTGAATTGGGTGGAATGCTGTCTGTAGCTATTGTAAAGTTTGCCGAAACTACCCACCATTTAGAATAGGACTTAATAAATGGGTGGATCTTCCTGCTTTCGTAAAAGGTATTTTCCCCATTGCTTTTGATGGTAAACACCAATGAACCTTCCAGCTTTTCTTCTGCATAGGCCATTAAGTTTATTGTTGCAAACAGCTTTTTTGAATTTTTAAAGTCTATGGTATCTAAGGCAATTTTTAAAGTAGGGGAGTATTCATGCACCCAATTGCTATATTTTCCTTCAAATACAATGGCTTCTTGATTTGCCTCTTTTTTTCCAGTCCAAGGGTCAGGGGTTTCTTCAAAAGTATTACTGCTTTTTAGGATTAGTTTACCATCCTCCAAAGGAGAGCTCCATTCTTTAATTTCGTAAATGGAAAGACCTATGCTACTATCTGCTAATAGTGCATTTCCTTCGAGAGCTTCTTTTACAGGATAAGGATAATTAGAGTCTTCGTAGTAAGATAAAAAGCGACTTGCATAATTTTGAAGCAAGAACATTTTCCTTTCTTCTTTAAAGCTTTCCTTACTGAAGTCATCATAGGCTACAAATATTGCCTTGCTACTATCAAATTCATTCCAATAATTTCCTAGTCTGGCAGCTACTGGATCTGTGATTACATATTTGGCAACTGGATTTTCTATAAGCGCTGTTCTAACTAATTGCTTTTGTTTTTTATAGTCTACTCTTTGCGCTCCTTCAATAAGTTGAATAGGATTACTAATTAGAATTAATAGAAGAACCCCTATTGCTATTTTTTTACCATTTTTTTTATTACTAAATAGGATGGCTATCAGCACTAAGCCAATAATTAATCTATATGTAAAAAAGTCATCGGTTTGGGTAAAATAGAGGTACGCTAGACCTATGACTATAGCTTTTGTGAGGATAATTTTATTTTTAAGGTCGGAACTTAATATAAATGCCAGTGCTATGCCTGCAAAGGGGAAAAGATAAAGGAAGTGACGAACATCTAAGCACATGGGATGGTAGCTTTTGTAAGAGATGCTCATGAAGTTGGAAGAGAGAAGTAGCAAAATAAATACCACACTAAAAAAGTGAATGGGAGTTTTTGTCTTTAACAGTCCCTTTTTTAATTGACCGAGAGCAAAGCCCAAAATGATGGTGGAGGGGATAATTAATTCTCCAAACTTTAAAAGATTTAAAAAGTCAAAGGAGATGCGATAAATGAGAATTTTTAACGATTGAGTATCGTAGCTACATCTGCTATAATAGCTATTGGCCACAATAGCGTCAAAACGTTGGCTAAAACTCCCACTAAATAGATAGATGGAGAAAAAGTAAATCACTAAAAAAGCAATTCCCCACAAAGCTGATTTTATCCAAAACTTTAAATCTCTCTTTTCTAAAAGGTCTTTTATTAAAAAGAAAAGGAGCAAAGGTAGAATCAATAAAATAGTTCCTTTAGAAAGAAACCCATAGAATAAACTAGCACTAAGACCAATGCCATTTATGGAACTATTTGTGGAAGTAAAGTACTTGCGGTAGATAAAGTAGATGGAAGCAACAAAAGCCAAACATACATGGATGTCGGGCATTATTTTATCGGAATAGATAAGGTAATATTCAAAACTTAGCGTTATCCCCAAGGCAAGAAAAAGGCTTGTCTTGGAAAAGTCTTTGCAAAAGAGATAAATGAAATACAAAACCCCAGAGCTAGCTAAAAGAACAGAAAATAAAGAAGTGAAATCGCTTAGGCCAAAAAGGCTGTACATTAAAACCGTAGGAAAGATTAAGGTGAAGCGATAAGCAAAATGATTGTTAATTGGGAAATCCCCTTGTAGTATTCCATTAGCTATTTGCGCATATTCCATGTCGTCGTAACCATAATGACCATTAAATCCTAGGAAATGGAATATCCAAAGCGAGGAAATAAAAAGAAGTAGAATTCTTTCTTTACTTAAAAAGGAGATTAGCATCTGCATGAAAAGCGAAAATAAGATTTTGAGTGCTTATTCGTATCTCAAAGATTCTATAGGATCTAATTTAGCTGCTTTGAAGGCAGGGTAAATGCCTGAGATTAATCCAACAACAATACACAAGGCTACTCCTATTCCCATCCAGTCCCAAGGGATAATAAAGCCTCCGCCAACAATAGTTCCTACCAAGTTTCCTATAATAATTCCTAATACAATTCCTAAGGCACCTCCAATTTGACAGATAATAATTGCCTCAATAATAAATTGATTTCTTATGATTTTGGCAGAAGCACCCATTGCTTTCCTAACTCCAATCTCTTGGGTCCTTTCTGTTACGGAAACAAGCATGATGTTCATTAATCCTATTGCGGCACCTAACAAAGTGATAAAACCAATCACTGTAGCAGAAATGGTAACATTACTTAAGTTTTCCATCAGCATTTGAGACACATTGTCGCTTTTAATAATATCGAAGCTACTGTCTTTCCCCGCTTTGTCTCTTCTTACTAATCGGAAAATTGAGGTGGCTTCGCTTGTAGCTGTTTCTAGTTCATCAGGATGGTCGGTCATTACCTGTATAAGAAAAGTAGAACTCGATCTAGAGAAGTATTGACGTGCATTAGTAAGCGGAATAAATGCATTTTTATCTGCACTAAAGCCCATGGTGCTACCCTTCTTTTCTAGTACTCCAATAACCCTATACTTTCCACTACCTATAGAGACTAATTCATTCAAAGGATCTTTGTTGGGAAATAGTTTTTGAGCAATTTCATCGCCAATAATGACTCCATGCGAGCCATTGGTAACATCTACTTTTGAAAAATTTCTTCCTTTGGCAAGCTCATATCCTGAAGTTTGTAGATAGTTTTCATCAATTCCAAAAACAAAAACATTGGGATTCGTTTTTTCAAACTCGTGCTTTAAGGTTGCTAAAGCAGAAGCTCTTGTAGAAACAGATACCAAAGAAGGGTAATCAAACATTTCTTTGAACTCCATAGCCTGATCGAAAGTTATTGGAGGATATGCTTTTGCTTTTTTACCTCTTTTTCCTACATGAATGTTGGTGCCTCTGTTTTGAATAGAGAAAGTGTTGGAGCCCATGCTGCTAAAGTTGCTGCTTAAAGATCCACTTATTGCATCAATAGAAGTGAGAATTCCAACCAAAGCCATGATGCCAAAAGCGATGATTAAGACAGTTAGAATTGTTCTAAGTAATTGGCTTCTTATAGACTTAAGAGCTTCTCTTATATTTTCTCTCAGTAAACTAATCACAATACAAGTTTACGAAGGAATATACTACAATCTATTTCAATAGGATAAGCGGTAAAATTTTACGATGAATTGTTTAATTTCGCATTCCATCAATTAATCACAAACAAACTAAGAATATGGCATTTGATATAGACATGATTAAGAAAGTTTATTCTGAATTAGGCGGTAAAATTGAAGCTGCTAGAAAGGTTCTGAATAGACCAATGACTTTAACAGAAAAAATTCTTTATTCCCACTTAGATCAAGGGAAGGCAACGGAAGAATTTGGAAGAGCTAAATCTTATGTCGATTTCAATCCAGATAGAGTTGCTATGCAAGATGCAACAGCACAGATGGCTTTATTGCAGTTTATGCAAGCAGGAAAAGAGAAAGTTGCAGTGCCTTCTACGGCTCATGCAGATCACTTAATTCTAGCAAAACTAGGAGCAGATAAAGATTTACAAGAATCCTTAAATAAGAATAACGAGGTATTTAATTTCTTAAGTTCTGTTTGTAATAAATATGGAATTGGTTTTTGGAAACCAGGAGCAGGTATTATTCACCAAGTTGTATTAGAAAACTATGCTTTCCCAGGTGGTATGATGATAGGAACTGACTCTCATACGGTAAATGCAGGTGGATTAGGAATGGTTGCAGTTGGTGTTGGTGGAGCAGATGCAGTGGATGTAATGGCAGGAATGCCATGGGAGTTGAAGTTCCCAAAATTGATTGGCGTTAAATTAACTGGTAAATTGAATGGTTGGACATCTGCAAAAGATGTTATTCTTAAAGTGGCCGGTATATTAACCGTAAAAGGGGGTACTGGAGCAATTTTAGAATATTTTGGAGATGGAGCAGAAAGCTTGTCTTGTACAGGAAAAGGAACAATCTGCAACATGGGTGCTGAAATAGGGGCAACTACTTCTACTTTCGGTTATGACGATTCTATGAGAAGATATCTGAATGCTACAGAAAGAGCAGATGTTGTTGAATTAGCAGATCAAGTAGCTGAGCATTTAACTGGAGATCCTGAGGTTTATGCCAATCCAGAAAAATATTTTGATCAAGTAATAGAAATTAATCTAGATGAGTTAACACCTCATTTAAATGGTCCTTTTACTCCAGATTTAGCTACCCCAGTTTCAGAAATGAAAGATAAGGCCGCTAAAAATGATTGGCCAACAGATATAGAATGGGCATTGATAGGTTCTTGTACTAATTCTTCTTATGAAGATTTAACGCGTGCAGCATCTATTGTTGATGATGCTTTTGCAAAAGGAATTAAGCCTAAATCAAATCTTGGAATTAATCCTGGTTCTGAACAGGTTAGATATACTGCCGAGCGAGATGGTTTGATGGATACCTTTAAGAAGTTTGATTCTGTTACCATTTTTACTAACGCATGTGGACCATGTATTGGACAATGGGATAGAGCAGGAGCAGAAAAGAAAGAGAAGAACTCCATTGTTCACTCCTTCAATAGAAACTTTGCAAAAAGAGCCGATGGTAACCCAAATACGCACGCTTTTGTTACTTCCCCAGAAATGGTTGCAGCAGTTGCAATTAGTGGTAGACTAGATTTTAACCCAATTACAGATTCTTTAACGAATGAAAAAGGGGAAGAAGTAATGTTAAAAGAGCCTACAGGCTTTGAATTGCCTGCAAAAGGATTTGCTGTGGAAGATAATGGATATCAAGAGCCTGCAGCAGATGGAAGCTCTATTGAAATTAAAGTAGCACCAGATTCTAATAGATTACAGTTATTAACCCCGTTTGAGCCTTGGGATGGTAGTAATATCACAGGGATGAAGTTGTTGATTAAGGCTTTTGGTAAATGTACTACAGACCACATTTCTATGGCTGGCCCTTGGTTGAGGTTTAGAGGGCATTTGGATAATATTTCCGACAACTGTTTGATTGGAGCTGTGAATGCTTTCAATAAAGAGACGAATAAAGTGGTGAATCAATTAACAGGAGAGGAAAGTGAAGTTCCTGCCGCCGCAAGAAGTTATAAAGCAGCTGGCGTTCCTACCATAGTTGTTGGAGACCATAATTATGGAGAAGGTTCTTCAAGAGAACATGCTGCCATGGAGCCAAGACATTTAGGTGTTGTTGCGGTAATTGTAAAATCTTTTGCTAGAATTCATGAAACGAATTTGAAAAAGCAAGGAATGCTAGGTTTAACCTTTGCAAATGAATCCGATTATGATAAAATAAAAGAAGATGATACTTTCAACTTCTTAGACTTGGATCAATTCTCACCTGACAAGCAATTAACTTTAGAGTTAGTGCATAATGATGGAAGTAAAGACGAAATCAAGTTAAATCATACCTATAATGCTCAGCAAATAGAGTGGTTTAGAGCAGGTTCTGCTTTAAATATGATTAGAAAAAAAGCAAGTTAATAGAATGGAAAAAGCCCTGAATTTGATTTAGGGCTTTTTTGTTATCCTCATAAAGTTTAATTTCGGTACAATCTTTGAATCTTATTGAAAAATTTGAAATATGAAAAAGTTTATCCTTTCGCTAATAGCAATATCCACTTCACTTATAATTTATGCTCAAAGTGAGCACAATTTGGTTCCTAATCCCAGTTTTGAAGAAGTAGATGGTAAAATAAAATCTGCAGGACAAGTTACCTTAGCGACACCTTGGAAAGCAGTTAATATGCAGCCTGTAGATTTATATTCTGCAGATGCTAAAAATGATGAGTTTGGTGTACCTGAAAATAAATACGGAGAGGAGAAAGCAAAAACTGGAAATAATTATGCGGGAGTTGCTTTTTATGGATATAGAGGAAGAATGCCTAGAACCTATTTAGGAACAAAGCTTACCAACCCATTAATTGCAGGCAAAGAGTATTGCTTAAAGTTTCATGTAAGTATGTCGGATAGATCTAAATATGCTTCGAATAATATTTCTATGAATATCAGTAAAGAAGAGATTGTAGAAATGTCTGAACAAAATTTAAGTCTTGAGCCGCATGCGCAAAGCTATACCAATAAAGTTTTTGATCAACAATTCCTCTGGGAACCAATTTGTAGAACGTACACTGCAAAGGGTGGAGAGCAATTTATAGTAATTGGTAACTTTAAAACAGATGAAGAAACTACTACAGAAACAGTAAGACTCTCAAGGGAATTTTCTGGTCGTCAGGAGTACAATGCCTATTACTATATTGATGATGTTTCTGTTATTGCGGTTGAGAAATTGAGTAATCCAAAAGACTGTATGTGTGATAATATAGCAGGTGGAGCAATGAAGGTAGAGTACAAAGAGTTTGGAACAGAGGAATCGCAAAGGGCTAGCGCAAAAAAGACGTATTTAGTTAATTCTGATGGTACAAAAGCAGAAAGTACAATTAATAAAAATGAAGCAGCTTCAACTGCAGCTGCAACAGAAGATAATAAGGCAGAATATAATCCTGAAAATATAGAAGTGATGTTTGCAGCAAAGAAATTTGACTTAGCATCTGCTGAAACTTCAAAAATTGATGAGCTAGCAGATTATCTGAAAGCAAACCCAGATAAAAAGGTAGAGGTTAGAGGGCATTGCGACCCATCTGAATCTGCAGTGAAAATTCTAGGTAAAAGAAGAGCCTTTATGATAAAGAAGGAATTGGTAGATCGTGGAGTAAATGATAGCCAAATTTCTTATATAGGCATAGAAACTGCCGAGCCAAAAGACAAGAGTAAGCCTGCACTAAATCAAAGAGTGACATTTGCTATAAAATAGTTGGCTAAGCTTTGTAGTTTTTTTTTATTGCTGTTTTTGTCTTTTCAAAGTATATCTCAAAACCTTATTCCTAATCCAAGTTTTGAGGATTACTCTAAGTGCCCTAGTGAGATAAAACAAATTGATCGGGTAGAGAAATGGTATTCTGCTAATGCAGGTTCACCTGAATACTTTAATAGTTGCGGATTTAATGGAGAGATAGATCCTATTGATGGACAGGGAATGGTTGGTCTTATATTTTTGGATGACTATAGAAGTATGGTCGAGTATATCCAAATAGAGTTAGTAAAACCTCTAGAAAAGGACCAATATTATTGCTTGAATTTCTACGTTGCTTCCTCTAGTTTAAACCCCATAGTCACCAATAAAGTAGGGGCTTATTTTAGTAAAGAAGTGCTAAAAACGCCAATTTGGGAGCCTTTAATAAAGTATCCTCAAGTTAAAACGGAAGAGATTATAGAGGCTAATGGTAAATGGGTGAAAGTAGAGGGAACTTTTAAAGCGAATGGAGGAGAACAGTTCATGACTATCGGAAATTTCTATGAAGCTTATTACCTTAAAGAAGAGCAAACTTTTGTTAATACAAATCAAGTCTTTACTTACTATTATTACGATTACTTTAAGCTATTTAAATCCAATCAGTTTTGCAGTATAGAAGAGAATACTCCCCAAAGAATGGAGAAGGAAGAACTAGAACATCTAGTTTATTTTGATTCAGATAAATATCAATTATCTTTAGCAGAATTAGAAAGACTTTCCTCTTTTATTGAAAGGCTTGAAGATAGTAGGTTTAAACAATTAAAAATTGAAGCACACACAGACACATTAGGCAGTGTCTTTTACAATATGATTTTAGCTCAGCAAAGAGCAAATTCAGTAAGGCAATTAATTGATTCAATGAGTTCATTAGCAACTTATTCTATCTGGTACGGAGAAGATAAACCCTTGCCGGAATCAATAGGGGATAAAGATGCTTATAACGCCAAAAGTAGAAGAGTTAAAATAATAGCAGTAGAATGACAAACAAGATATTCACTTTTTTAATTTTCAGTTTCTTAACCCAATTTGCTATTTCCCAAGAGGATATAGCAGTTGAAGAAATAGAATGGGCTGTATTAGAGGTTATTAACGATTTAAGGAAAGCAGAAGGGTTAGACCTACTAAAAAGAGAAGAAGTATTGGATGCAGTTGCTTTTAATCAATCTGAATATATTGCCGAAACTTCAAAACTTTCTCATGAGCAAGAGGATTCTAAGAAAAAAACTTTAGTCGACAGAATTTTATTCTTCGAAGCCCCTTTTGCATTTGCAGGAGAGAATATTGCGCTATTTTCTTCAAACTCGAAGTACACCCTTGGAGAAGGTCAATCAAAGCAATTGTTATCTAGTCCCGAACAAGTGGCAAAGGCAGCTATCTATTCTTGGCAAGATGAGGAGGATAGTAAACTAAATTTGTTTGATCCTAACTTTAGCTCTATAGGAATATCTGTGCTTTTAAATGAGAAAAAGCAGTATTCAGTAGTAGCAGTTATCTCCAATCCTGCATACAATTTAGCTATGCCAAAAAAAGCATTTTCTTTTGAAGGTATCGATGCATACAATAAAGAATCTTGCAGTAAATTGGATAAAGATTTCCCAAATATAGAAGAGCTTTTATCCACTGCATTTCAAGTGGAGGGAGATAAACTATATTTTGTCTACCCTAGCTTAGATCTTTTTAATGAGTTAATTTCTTCTTCATCAGATGGCTTGAGTGCTGAAATAATATTTAATGAGCAGTTTCTTTGCAGCGAAGGGAATAGACTTTTCCCCGGTAATGTTACCGATGGTTATTTACTGCCATTAAGTAAGAAAGCAAAGCTAAATACCTCCAATACTTTAGTTGAGCAAAAGGAAGTGAAGATTGAATTAGCCACACTACCAGAATTCTTTGATTCTAAGAACTGCGAAATAAATGGCTTGGTCATCAAAGATGGAAAGAAGTGTAGCACTATTCCTTACAATAAAATTGAATTTAAAGATTTAAAATCTTTAGATATTCCACTTCAATTCATTGGGGAAAGTTTAAATGATTCGACTAATTGGAAGGATACCCTTGTTCTTCAATTTCCTACTTCTTTGCCAGAGTCAGAAAAGCTAGAATTATTAAAGGGTTATAAAAGTTTAGTGGAATCAGTAAGCTTTAATGCATCTAGGGTTGATGTACAAATAATAGTATCGCCAACCTCTGAGGACTTGTTAACTGAGGAATTGGATAGTGGGTTTTACTCCTTTTTAAGAAATGAGAACACAGATCTAGCGCTAGGAAGTATTGTTTCGGATGATTACTTGCTAGATAGAATTAAAAATACCTACCATGAATTAGAAGTAGCAAATTTAGATTCAACAGAGAAGTGGAGCTTCTTGAGAGAGGCAGCTAAAGAAGATGAAAAATTAAAGGATATTATTGATAGCATAAATCAAATTAAAATCATTGCTTATGGTACCGCTTCTATAAGTTCTGAACTAACAAAAGAAGAAAAAATGCACTTGCTCAATAAGTCCATTAAATCAGATAATACCCAATTGGCCATTATTCTACAGCGAAGTTTGTTAGAAGAGGCTATAGATAATGGGGCGAGTCTACCCAACTATTCTATGGATACGAAGCAAAATAAAACCAAACTTCCCTTGCTGAATAATGAAATAGTTTATGCAAATTTAAAGGGAGAAGAAACTTATGATGGTAACCCTATTCATATTGCCTTTTTAGAACTATACTTAATTAATCCAAGCCAAAAAATAATAACATACAACTATCTATTATCAACGCTTAATTATTGGGGTAAGTCAAATAAGAATATAAAAGGAATTGATGAATGGCAAAAGCAATTAGCAAAAGTGGTAACCACTAATGAAATTAAGCCAAGTCATTTGGCTAAAACAGAATTGTTTTATAACCTATTGGCGGCAGATTATTATTATGAAAAGGCAGATTTTGGAAAAAGGAAGAAAGCACTTTCAGCTATATTAGATTTACAGAAAAAAGCAAACTTAAGTGAAGAAGAAATTATAGAAATTGCAAAATATTTTGCCTTGCAAGATCAGTTTTCTATGGCGGTAGATTTAATGAAAAGTCGTTTGTCTAGCGATAGTTTAAGTGCTGATTACTTGAGTTATTTTCTTCAGATATCATTTTATGATGAGTCGAACTTTAGTAAAGAAAATTACTTGAAGACTTTAGAAAGATTGAGTGAATTGTCTGCAAAAGAATTTTGTGAATTCTTTTCTAAGAATAAAAGAGGTATTCAACCTTTAAAAGATAATGCTATAAAAGAAATATATTGTTCTATTTGCACTGAATAATTCTAGATGAATAATAAGAAAATAATCAATGCTTGGGCTTTTTATGATTGGGCTAACTCCGTTTATCCATTAGTTATTACTACTGCTATTTTTCCAATGTTTTATGAAGCAGTAACTTCACAGACAGATGCGAGTGGTGCGGTTATTTCAGATATGGTTACTTTTTTTGGTATGCAATTTAGAAACACCGAATTGTATTCATACGTAGCCTCTTTGTCTTTTCTAATTGTGTCTTTTTCCTCTCCTATACTTTCAGGAATTGCAGATTACTCAGATAACAAAAAGGGCTTTCTTCAATTTTTCTGTTACTTAGGTTCCATTTCTTGTGCATCTCTTTACTTTTTTGATGTAGATCATTTGGAGTTAAGTATGTTATCAGTGCTATTTGCCAGTGTAGGTTTTTGGGGAAGTATTGTTTTTTATAATGCATACCTACCCCAAATTGCAACTGCAGATAAACATGATAAAATATCAGCCAAAGGATATGCGCTTGGTTATCTAGGTAGTTCTATATTGCTCATTTTGAATTTAGTGTTTATCATGGGTTTCGATATGTCTCCAAGATGGTCATTTGTTACTGTTGCTATTTGGTGGGTGGGCTTTAGTCAAATTACCTATAGGAGGTTGCCAAATGTTTTTAAAACGGAAAGAGAGGTAGAGAATAAGTTTACAAAAGGGTGGAAAGAGCTTAAAAAGGTTTGGAAGCAAGTAAAGCATTTGAAAAGAATTAGAACTTACCTTTCATCTTTCTTCATATACAGTATGGGGGTTCAAACGGTAATGCTAATGGCCACTTTATTTGCAGCAAAAGAAATTGATTGGGCAGAAGATGGCGCAAAAACGGGTTTAATAGTTTCTGTTCTTATTATTCAATTTATAGCAATTTTAGGGGCCTATTTATTAGCTGCAATTTCAAAGAAAATTGGGAACATCTATGCTTTGATGATTACCCTAGTTATTTGGATAGGAGTATGCATAGCTGCTTATTTTATTCATACGCCATTTCAGTTTTACATTATAGCGGCAGTTGTTGGACTAGTTATGGGAGGAATACAGTCGCTTTCTCGCTCTACCTATTCAAAATTAGTTCCAGAAACGAAAGATTATGCTTCTTTTTTTAGCTTTTATGATGTTTTGGAAAAGCTAGGAATAGTAATTGGAACTTTTGCCTATGGCTTTATAGAAGGGGTGACTGGAAGCATGCGAAACTCCATTTTTGCATTAATGATCTTTTTTATTATTGGCTTGTTATTACTGCTTTTAGTTCCAAAAGAAAAGAAAATAGCAGCTGCTTAAATAACGATAATTAACTTTGCAAAAAATAATTTAATTGGAAGAAAAGATTTACGACATAGCTATTATAGGAGGCGGTATTGTTGGTGCTGCTACCCTGTATAAATTGCAAAAGCAATTCCCCAATTTAGAACTACTTCTTATTGAGAAAGAGGATCATTTAGCTGCTCACCAGACAGGTAATAATTCAGGAGTAATTCACTCTGGATTATACTACAAGCCTGGTTCAAAAAAGGCAATCAATTGCGTAAGTGGTAGAAAAGAGTTGGTTAAATTTTGTGAGGAGCATAACGTTAAGCACGAAGTGTGCGGAAAAGTAGTTGTTGCAAGTGAAGAATTTGAATTACCCTACTTAGAGAAAATATATAAGATTGGTCAAGAAAACGGTATAGAAGGAATCGAAAAAATTACAGGAGATCAAGTGCGTGAGATAGAGCCTTATTGCTCCGGTATAGCAGGTATAAAAGTTCCTGTTACAGGAATTATTGATTATGTGCAAGCAACAGAAAGAATGGCAGAGTTAACAAAGGCCATCCAAGATAAAACCGATATCAAGTTAAGTGAAGAGTTTATTTCTGTAGATCAGGGAAATGAAATAAATACTATTAAGACAAATAAGGCTGTTTATAAGGCAAAGCATATGGTATTCTGTGGCGGACTTCAATCTGACCGTTTAGCAAAAGGCGATGGAGTGGATGCAGAGATGAGAATTGTAGGATTTAGAGGAGATTATTATGAATTAGAGGATCACGCTAAGCATAAAGTAAAACACCTCATCTATCCTGTTCCTAACCCTGCCTTTCCATTTTTAGGAGTACATTTTACTAGAATGACAGACGGGAATATAGAGTGTGGACCAAATGCAGTATTCACCTTTAAAAGAGAAGGTTACAACAAAACAGATTTCGATTTAAAGGATACCCTTGATGCTCTTTCTTATGGTGGAACATGGAAGTTGTTTGCCAAACATTGGAAGTTTGGGTTAGATGAATACAAACGTGCATTTAGTAAAAAGTTATTTTTAGAAAGGCTACAGCGATTAATACCAACTTTAGAAATGGATGACTTAAGGGTAGGAAGATCTGGAGTTAGAGCAATGGCTTTAGGACCAGATGGAGAAATGATTGATGACTTTGCAATTCAGTACAAAAACAATAGTATTCATGTTTTAAATGCGCCTTCACCTGCAGCAACTGCTTCTTTAGCAATTGGAGAAGACATAACACAAATGGCAAAAGAAAGATTTAACCTGGCTTAGGGTTTACTCAACAAGTTGGTAATCCGTTTTTGTTTTCTCCCAATTAAACATGAAAAGTTTCATTGCTTCGTCAAGCCTCTTTAAAAATAGAGGGTTTGGAGCGTTCATGTTTTTAAAATAATCTTCTTGGTATTTACCTAAGTCGTACTTAAAAAATACAGCCTTAGACATGGCATATAAGTTATTGTTAGAAGGATGATTAACTCTACTCAAATAGCTTTGGTACTCTCTTAGGATCCCTTCAAGCTTGTCAAAGTTGACATCAAATACTCCAGAAAGCTTTGTAATTATCAAATTGATAATTCTATTGTCTTGATGAGCAGGCAGCTTTTTAGGAATTTCTTTAAGATTTGCAGCAATTACGATAAGTATAAACTTGCTGTCGTTGTCTTCTTCTATTTCAGGAATTTGAACAAACTCAGGAGAATCTTTGATTAAGCCCAGCACATCGCTAAAACCACTTTCAACAGCTTGTAAAGTTGAGTTTACAAATATGTTGGCGAGCTTATCTTCTTTTAACTTTTTTTTGCCGAAGATTTTTGTAAACATGAATAGGATTTAAATAATTGACTTCGACTTCAAAAGTAGAGCTATTGAAATCCCTTGTTTAATAACATTTTAAATCCTTATCAACAAAGTTATTAACTTTTTTAAGAAATTGTTAATAAGTCTATATGTTCTATCTTGTTAGGGTTTGCAGAGGAGAAGTGATAGAATAAACACTTTTCTAACATGTAAATAACAAAAGGAGTATAGTTGCTAATCTGCTTTTACTAAGCCTGATTTTATTAGCTCTTTAATCACTGTTTCTGTCATTTCACTTTGGAAAACAAATTCATATCTAATATCAGATACATAGGCTTTTAAGCGCATTTTTAGAACAGACTTTCTGTCTTTTAACTCATTAATAAAAATGACCGTAATGGGTTTGTTTAAATAGATATACTTGGAAATTTGAGCTGCTTGAACGGCTATTGATCTCGCTTTAGAAGTATCAATATCGATAGGTAAGTAAATTTCTGCAACAACTTGGCAATTTGGTTCCCCAGAGTTTGAATTAGATACTGCTGTATTTACTACTTCGGCATTTGGAATACTTACTAGCGAATCGTCTTTAGTTACTATTCTTGTTGATCTTAAGCCAATTTCAACTACCTCCCCATAATAGTCTCCAACCTGTATTTTGTCTCCCATCTGAAATGGTCGGTCAAACAGAATCATAATTCCGCCAAAAATATTTTTCAAAATATCTTGTGCGGCAAAACCCACAGCAATACTTGCTGAGGCAACAAAGGCTGCAATAGCGGCTGCAGGGGGGTTGAAGATGCCTCTTATTACTATGTAAATAGCAATAGTCCAACCAAGTATTCTAAGAACAGGAGAAATGCTTTTTAAGGTAATTCTGTATTTGGTACTTCTTTCTGCAATACCTTCAATAAGTGCTGTGAGAAATCGAATTATAAAATAGGAAATGATAAGTACAACTAGGGCCCAAACTACCTTTCCTAGGGAAAAAATATCCTTAATCTTAGGTAGTTCATTATTCTTTTTTTCTTTTATTGTTGCTTTATCAGCAACAGCAGTATCTAAGCGCTTAGTAATGTTGTTGTGAACAACAATTTTTATCATTCCACTATCCTGAAGCAAAGAGTCTATAGTGCTTACCACACTATCAGCTTTTGCCGTTTGCGAGTATATGTTATTATTCACAATTAGGAAGGAATTGCAAATAATGAAAGCTAAAATAGTTTTTAAAACAGCCCTTTTCATTAGTGAATAATATTTCTATTTCTTAGCATAGAGACAATTTGTCTATACAGTAAATGATTTATTCTATAAAGTCCTTCCTCCAACCTTAAGACTCCTCTTTCTTCCAGAACCAGTAGTTGTCTTTTTGCTCTATCTTCAGGGATTTGCATCACAATTGCGTAGTCAGCAGAGCTTATTGAAGAATGTAATACTAGTATGTATAAGGTAAATACAACATCGTCTTTTAATGTTTTTAAGAACTCAAATTTTAATCTTGGTAATCGTTCTAGATAAATTGTATTCTTCTCTACTTTTCTAGTAGATCTTAGCCAAAAAAGCAAAGCAAGGCTAATGTTGCTTTGTGAAAATTCATTCAGCCTAGTAAAGAATAATTTCTTTAAGAACTCTTGTCTCTCTTCTTTAGTAAGTTTCTTTATTTTTTTCTTTTCTTGAATATTAAGTCCATTTGGAAGAAAATCTATGTTGTAGCCACTTACTCTATGCCTCTTTAAAATTAAATCAACAATTTGATTGTCATCCAATGATTTTAGTGCTACAACATGTTTAAAGTACTGCTCAATAATAATTGTTTTGTTTAGGTATTGATAGCTAAATGAATTAATTTCAAGGAGCCAAAAGACATTGTAAGAAGTTGCTGTTATAAATTCCAAGATTTTTTCTAAAGCTTGAAACCCTCCTATTTTTCTTAGAAATAAATTATGGCACTGTTCAATAATAAAAACCTTCTTTTTGCCTTTGTTAACAATTTCAATGAGATCATCTATGGATTTAGTTTCTTTTGTTTTTAAAAACTCATTCAATAAGTTATGTAGTTCCGCTTCTGTTGTAATATTAGAAGAAACACGGTACCTATATACTTCTAATCCATTTATTTCATTAACAAAGTTGTTAATTAAACTGCTTGTTCCACTTCCTTTTTCGCCGTGAATAATTGTAGGGGAGAATAAGCCTTTCTGCCAATCATGAAAGGCATTATTTAAGTCTGCTATTTCTTTCTCTCTTCCAACAAAAAAAGTATTGTCTTCTAAAGGGAATATTTGGTATAACCTTCTGTATACATAGGGAAGTTTTCCTAATACTTTTTCGGTTTCAGTTAAAAAATCAGATAGTTCACTACTAAGTACAGCATCTTCTTTTCTTAATCCACTTTGTTTTAAGAAGAAGTCTATTTTTTCATAAACTTTTTGATAAGCTGTTTTTGAAAAATTAATTACAGTAGGAATAAGGTTTTTGACCTTAAGAATTATTTGTTTTTTGTAGGTTTTACTTTTTTCTAAGGCTTTTGTTCTCGCTAATTCGAGCTTGATTTTTATTATGCTTTCTTCGTCAGTTAATTCAATGAGTTTATTATTGACTTCTACTATAATTAAATCCAACTGTTCCTTCAACCATGTTTCAACTTCTTTTAGAGATGACTTGATCTCCTCAAGTTTGCTATTCACCCTTTCTATGCCTTCGATTGAAATGTTAACGATATCTTTAAGAGAGGTTTCTTCCTTGTTAGCTTCAATAGCAGATTCAAGATTGTAATCAATTATGTGGCTTAAATCATTAATTGAGATTTGTAATTCTTCTAGTTTATGAACTAAGGACGCCTTTAATTCTTGAAACTTATAAATGCTTGGTTTGTATATGCTTATCTCAATTATTTCTCTTGGGTTTAGCTCATTTAACTCAGAAGACTTAGTGGGACTATGATAGTTGTTCTGAGGGTAGATAAGTCTTTTTTCTTTTATCTTTAGAATCTGTTTTTGCATAGAGTTTTCCATGCGTTCTATTAATCCTGGTAAATTCTGGTTTAAAATAGCATCGCTTGCTTTTGGGATAATTACAAGTTCAAGCTTCTTATTGATTTCTTCTTTTCTATTAGATAGAAGTTCAAATAATGCTTTTTTACTTTTAATCTTATTTATTTCATTTTCAAGATTGTCAAATTGATTGTCAAAAAGACTTAAAGCATCAGCAATTGTAGAGGTTATTCTTAAACTACAGCTATCATTAACTAAGCTTTGTTGCTTTAGGTTTAAGTATTTGAAATGGAATAATTCTAAATCCAATTCGAAATCGTCTAATTGAGAAAATAATGTATTTCTCCAGCCATTTTCTATTCTAAGGAAATTAGTCTTATTCTGCTTTTGAATTCCTTTAATTCTATAAGATGAAAAACGATTTTTACTTAATTCAAGTGTGTCTACTTTTGCTATCGCATCTTCCGCTTTTTCAACTAGGTCATTAAAAATTAGTGTTAAATCAGAATTAGACTCTTCTTCTAATTTATGGATTTCTTTGCTGTAAGAATCCAGTCTGCTATTTTTTACTATTTCACTTATAGATGCTATTAATTGCTGCCCTGAATTTTCGTTTGATTCAAGAAAATTTGTAAAAAGAGAATTTAGGTTTTTGTCAATTTCCCATAGAGCTTGATATACTTTAGTTCTTTGTAAATATATTTTTTCATAATACTCTAGACCTTTACTAATTAAAAGTTCTTTGAAAAAATAAATATAAATTCTTCTTAAAGGGACATTGTGTGACCAAGGCTTTATGGCTTTTTTTTCTTTAGAAAAAAAGTTTAAAAAATGCTGGGGAGAGCTAGAAATTGCAAATCCAATCCTTTTGATAAACTTTTTAAATTTTGTTTGTAAACTGTCGTTTGGAAAAGTTTTAAATCTGTCTTCTTCTTGAAAGCATTTTAATTCTTTGGCAATTGAAGAAGAAGTGGATTCTATATTTTTAAAAAAGTCTTGAAAAAAATCTTCAATGGAAATGATTTCCAAAGGAGGATAGCAATTTTCAATAAGTTGGAATAAACTAGACTTTAGCCAATCTGTTTCATTAATATATTTAGCTTTCCCATTCTTGCTTTCTACTCTTTTCATCCTATTCTCATACGATTCAAAAAGTTTTTTAGAGTCATTAATCTGTTCAAGAATACTGTTGAACTCAGTCTTTAAAGTATATTTTAAAGGTTCTAAGGAAGCTCTTTTAACTTCAGAATAATCTATTTTAGGATCTTTCATCTAGGTATTATCAGAGGAAAGATAATGATTTTACTGCATCCAAGAAATAATATTGAGAGTATTAATTTAGTTGGTAGACTAAGTAATCTTTATCTTCAAATACGGATTCTAAAGCAAGTCTCTCAGAAGTTAAATGCTTATCTAATACAATAAATTTACAGTCTTTTTCCCTTAAACGTTTAATGTTTTTTTGAGCTACTATTTCTTCGCTTTCAAATACCCAACCTTTCCTGTGGGCTAGATATAATTGCTGAGGATTGCCCCCTGTATTAATTGCAATTAGGTCTGATTTAGAAGAAAATGAATCCATAATTGTTTCTAACCGCAGCTTATAAAGCTTCGATTCTTTAAGACGGAAATCATGCGATTGATTTGCCACAGCTTCAATAACACCAAAGGAAATAAGAGCTATAGTTATTGATTTTTTCTTAATTGCAGAGGCAAAGTAACCAACTAGAAAGGCAAAGATTGGAACTATTGGGATAATGTAGTAGTTATGATGGTGAAAAAAGAATCCCGACTTGATTATGTAAATGATAAAAACTAGCAGAACTGATAAGACAATTAAAATAATATTTTTCTCTTTTTTTCTGAATAATAAAAAGAGGCCGGCCATACTAAGAGCGAATAAGATATAGGATTGAAATGTATTGAAATAGAAGTTTTTTAAAACCGCTTTCATATTTCTACTTATCTCAATAAAGCCTTCTTTTAAACTAACGCCTGAATTATACCAGTTGCCATATTGCGATTCTAAGTAAGGATTCCATTTGAAATACCAAAGGAGGGCTAATAGCAAACTACAAGCACCACCAAATGAAATAATTAGTTTAAACTTTTTGTCGATTCTTTTTGAAACTAGCACCATAAAGAGGGGTGCCATGTAAATTCCTGCAGGTATTTTAGCTAAAATTCCTAAGGAAAATAGTAGTATTCCTAAGAAATAATGTTTAATGCTATTTGATTTTAGATATTGATTAACATAATATATCCCAATAATAGCTAGAGATATTGAAAATGTATCAGGCATCATTTTTCTGCTAAAAGCAAACCATATAGATGCCAATAAAGCTAGTGTTGAGTAAAGTGCTGTTTTCCTATTTGTCCACTGTTCAATAATTTTGGAGTAATAGAAAATGCCCAGACTACTAACAATTAAGTTAATCAACCTACCATACCAATGCTCATATCCAAATAAGAGTGCTAATAGGTAATGTAGATAGTTTAGAAGTGGAAATTCCATTCCTATTATACCTGATTTCCCTGAAGTAATATCAATCTGGGGGTAGAAAATGTTGTTATTTACTTCAACAAAGTTTCTGGCAACCATCAAACCTGTGGTTTGTCTCCAGTTATGACTTACTTCTAGGGGTGGATTCGTTATTCCATAGAATCTAATAAGCAGAAAAAGAACTATCCAGAAGGAAGGTAATAGAAGTAAATCTTTTAGTTTTAGTTTAAAATATTTAGAAAAGAGGAACACCTGTGTAATTGTATGGACTAATTAATTTGAGTTCATCTTTTATGCTTTTTGAGACATCTAAGGAATCAATAAATGCATGGATTTCTTTTTGCCTTATGGCATTGTTTTTTCTAGTTAACTCCTTTAGAGCCTCGTATGGTTGAGGATAGCCTTCTCTTCTAAGAACTGTTTGAATAGCCTCGGCCACTACAACCCAATTACTTTCAAGATCTTCTGCAATCTTTGCTTCATTAATTAGTAGTTTGCTAAGTCCTTTCTGTAAGGACTTAATAGCTAGTAAGCTATGTGCAATTGGTACTCCAACATTTCTTAAAACAGTAGAATCTGTCAAGTCTCTTTGTAGCCTGCTAATTGGAAGCTTAGCAGATAAGTGTTCGAAAGTTGCGTTTGCAATTCCTAAGTTTCCTTCTGAGTTTTCGAAGTCTATTGGATTAACCTTGTGTGGCATGGCACTAGAGCCAACTTCTCCTTCTTTTATTTTTTGCTTAAAGTAGTCCATGGAAATGTAAGACCATAAATCTCTATTCAAGTCTATTAAAATGGTGTTTATTCTCTTCAGCGCATCAAATAATCTAGCTAAGTTGTCGTAATGTTCTACTTGAGTGGTAATCTGTGAGCGATATAATCCAAGCGTGTCGTTTACAAATTCATTTGCAAATTCTACCCAGTCAATAGAAGGGAAAGCAACATGATGCGCATTAAAGTTTCCTGTAGCCCCGCCAAATTTTGCTGAAAAAGGAGTGTCAATTAATCCATTATACTGTTCTTTTAGTCTTTCTGCATAAACCATTATCTCTTTTCCAAGTCTAGTTGGAGACGCCGGTTGGCCATGCGTTCTTGCTAGCATCGGAATGTCTTTCCATTCAAAAGCAAAGGCATTTAATTCACTAATGACTTCATTTAATTCCAAAAGAAATACTTCTTCAATAGCATCTCTAAGGCTAAGAGGAATAGCGGTATTATTTATATCCTGTGAAGTAAGTCCAAAATGAATATATTCTAGCTTGTCCTTCAATTCACTGGATGCCATTTTTTCTTTTATGAAATACTCAACAGCTTTAACGTCATGATTAGTTGTTGCTTCTATTTCCTTAACTCTTTCTGCATCTTTATTGCTAAAATCTACATAAAGCTTTCTAAGCTTCATAAAGTGGTCTTCGCTAATTCCTTTTAAAGGTTCTAGTGGAATTTTTGCTAAAGAAATAAAGTATTCTACTTCAATTCGTACTCTATATTTTATTAATGCAGATTCAGAAAAATATTTACTTAATTCTTTTACTTTATTGTGGTATCTACCATCTATAGGAGATATAGCGTTTAATTCATTAAATGACATATTAGTCTTTTTTAGTTTTTTCTAGTTCTGAATAAACAAAATCAATAAGTTCTTTTACATACTCTGTAGAGAAGTCAAACTTTATACCAGCTGCTTCGTAAATTTCTCCAATAGATCGGGTATAGCCTAATTGTAGAGCATCTTTGTATTGTGATATTGTCTTTTTTGGGTCTTTTTTATAGTTTCTCCAAATAGCAATTGCACCTAGTTGAGCAAAGCCATATTCTATGTAGTAAAAAGGAACCTCAAATAAATGCAGCTGCTTTTGCCACATATTCTTTTTGAGGTCTTCAAATCCTGTCCAATCTATTTGATCTGATCCAAATTCGTTTTCAATTCTTAGCCATTCTTGATATCTGCTTTCTGCAGAGTGGTTTTTATTGGTATAGACCCAATGTTGAAATTTATCTATGGTAGCAATCCATGGTAATGTTTTTATAATGTCTGAGAGGTGGTCTCTTTTAGCCCTATTTAAATCTTCTTCATTGTCAAAAAACACATTCCAATTGTCCATACTAATTAGCTCCATACTCATGCTTGCCAACTCAGCAACTTCTGAAGGTGTGCTTTTAAAGTCTACCAATTCTAAATCATGACTTAAAACAGAATGTATTGCATGGCCTCCCTCATGAATCATGGTAACTACATCTCTAAATGCACCAACTGCATTCATGTAAATAAAAGGATAGCCCGATTCGTAAAGTGGATAATTGAAACCACCAGGAGCTTTTCCCTTTTTAGATTCTAAGTCTAGATGGTTTAGTTCATTCATTTCTTTCAAACAATCTCCAAAAAATGGGTCAATATTGTTGAAACACTGGATGGTTTTAGCAAGTAATTCTTTTCCTGTGTCAAAGGGTTTTAGGGCTTCCTTGCCTTCTATATCAACACTTAAATCGTAGGGGTATAAAGTATCAAGATTAAGTTTTTCTTTTCTCCATAAATCTAACTTATTGGCTAGTGGAACTACATTTTTTACAATAGAATTATGAAATTGAAGACAGTCATCAACAGAGTAGTCAAATCTGCCTAAGCTCTTAAATTTATAATCTCTGTAGTTTTGGAAACCTGCATTTGATGCGACTTCTTGTCTTTTATTTAATAAGAAATCGTATAATATATTTAGTTCATTAACTACACTTGATCTTTGCTCTGCAATTAGCTTGTAAACTTCTTTTCTTAATTCTCGGTCTGTATTTTTTAAAAATTTAGACGCTTGCTGTAAAGTGTATTCTTGATTTTTGTAGGTAATGCTTAATTGGCCAACCAGGGCTCCAAATTTCTGAGATGCTTCTTCTAGTTCTGTAAAAAGGGGAATATTTTCCTTTCTAAATAATTCAAGCTGAGTTTTAACTCCTCTTAAAAGAATCTCATATTCTTTTCCTTTTAAATTGGTTTTAAATGGGCAATCATTTAGCTTGATATTCAGTTTATTCTCTAAAGGTGCAATTTTTGGATTAATTTCTTTGATGTAGAAATTGAAGGCTTCTTTTAAGTCTTCGTTTGTTGTATCCACATTCATTTTAATGTATCTCCAAGCAAATTCTTCTTCCAGAACTGCAGATAGTTCACTTCTGTCTTTTAGCCATACAAGTAAATCCTCATCGGAGTTTAAAGGTCTATTTAGCAAATCCAAATAATATCCTTCAATTTCAGACCACTCAACCTTAAGTTGGTTGTTTACAAACTTTCTATTCGTTTTAATTCTAGAGTCCTTTGACATACGAAACACTTATTTTCTTGTGTTTTACTCTTTATCTTTTTTTGGCTTGGAAGCTTTCTTGGGATTTGCTTCTTTTGTTTCAGCTTTTTTTGGCTTTGTTTTAGACTTTGCTTCTTTTTTAGGCTGTGTTTCTTTTTTAGCTTTACTCTCTTTCTTTGGCTTTTCCTCTTTTAACTCTAAGATTCCTTTTTCAAGCAAAAGGTTATACCATTGAATTACTTTTTTTATATCTGATTGATACACTCTTTCTTCATCAAAATTCTCTAAAACACTTCTAAAGTATTTCTTCAATTCACTAGGGTCTGATTTATGAGAAATACATGCTTTGCCATTTTCTTTCTTTAGAATCATAGCAAAAACTTCGGATAGCAATATGTCTTCATCGTAACTGTATATGCTAATATCTTCAAGAGTGCTTACTCTTAAATTACCCTGCACTGGGAATCTTTTCCCATCAATTAATGATTCAACGATAATCCCATTTTTGTTTTGTGAGATTATTTTAGAGAGGCCTGGTTTGCCTGAAATAGAAATAATACCTGAAAGTTGCATTTAGCTTAAAATGTTTGTTGATAAAGCTGCCAAAGATACTAATCTCATTTAGTTGTTTTACTAAGCAACTAAACCAAGCGTAAAAACGTCAAAGATTACATATAATATGTCTATTTTAGACCCTTTGAATAATTAGTTTGATGTTAAGATATTTACTTTCTACCACTCTTTTTCTCTTCCTTCTTCTTGGAGTAAGCTACAACGCAAGTGCAAGCCACATTATGGGGGGAGAGATTACCTGGGAATGCCAGCCTGATGGACGCTATGTGTTTCAATTTTCTGTATATAGAGACTGCAGTGGTGCTGCACTAAATGTTAGTGGTCCATTGGTTATTTTTAACTATCCAAATGTAGGGCAAAGAACTATCTTAGCAAGTAGTAATGGAGCAGGTGCATTGTCAAATTATAATGCACCTCAAAATGTTATTTCTAATCGAGATATTTCTCCTAATTGCTCAGGGCCGGGTTCATTTAGCTGTGCAAATGGAGATCCTCAATCTGTATTTGAACAAATAAGAAAAACGGATCCTATACGATTAAATGGTACTCCACCAGCTCAAGGTTGGATAATTACCTATGATGATTTTGCTAGAAATTCAAATGATAACATTCAAGGAGCTCCTGGAATAACCTTAAGAGCAAAGATGTATTCAACTGTTCAATCTAGAGCCGATAGTTGTTTAGATAATTCCCCAAAATTTAGAGAGTTAGCAACTAGCTTACTTTGTCCAGCTATTGCTTTTAAATACAATCACAATGCAACGGATGATGAATTAGATAGTCTTGTCTATGAATGGGCTAGACCACTTAATGCTGTAAATATAGGGCAAGCATATAATGAGGGAGTAAACCCGTCTTTTTTAGCCTACCAATCAAATTATTCTTTCAATAACCCTTTTCCGGGCTTAACACAAGATGTTAGAAATGTTCCCGCCTCTCTAGATCCTGCTACAGGAGAAATTAGTTTAACTTCCTTTACCTTAGGGAAGTATGTTTCTGTAGTAAAGGTAACTGCTTACAAGTGCGGACAAAGAGTTGCTGAAATTTTTAGAGAATTGCAATCCAATATATCTCCATCTACTTCTTGTGCTAATAATGATAAGCCAACCATTCGTCCTCCTTTCCAAGATGCAAGTAATAACTTTACTTTGTTTAATGATACCGTTCAAGCTGGAGATTTAGTTCAATTTAATATTCAAATTCAAGATTTAACTAGTATTGCACAAGTAGGAGGGGATAGTTTAATATTAACTGCTACGGGAGATCAATTTGGAACAAATTTTACAAGTAGCACAACAGGTTGCCCTAGACCGCCATGTGCAACTTTAACTTCCACTTTGCCTCAAACAGGTTTTTTAGGAGTATCCTCTTCTTTTAGATGGCAAACAGATTGTATTCATACTTCATTTACCGACTTCTGTATTAGTGAACGTAATACTTACACTTTTGTAATTACAGCTGTTGATAACAGATGCCCCCAGCCATTAAAAAATGTAGCTACCATCTCTGTAACTGTTTTAGCCGATTCTGTTATAGAATCTCCTTTGTTACACTGTGTTGATGTATTGCCTAATGGAGATGTAACTCTTGATTGGAATACAACACCCGATCCAGGAAATTCTTTTTCAGCTTGGATGCTATATTCTGCAACAAACGAAAATGGACCCTATCAAATTGTGGATAGTATTAAGACTTACAACCAAACTTCTTATACGCATACGGGTGCAAATGCGCAGAATCAAAGAAGATATTACTTCATAAGATCAAGATCAGGTTGTAAAGGGAAAATTCAAAATATTGCCTTAGATACTGTTTCTACAATATTCGTTGATCCTGTTACAACGCCAACGCAAGTCGATGTGATATGGAATCCGGTAAGTGTTCCAAACCCATCTGGAATGACAAGTTACGATGTTTACAGAGAGTTTCCGGTAGGTGGGGCATTTGGACTTTTTCAATCTACAATAAATACACAAATTGCCGATACTGGTCCTCAATGTGATGATGATGTTAGATATAGAGTAGAGCTTGTAAATACAGTAGAGGCTTGTACCTCAAGATCTAATACAGTTTTGTATAATACAGATTTCCCTCAGCCACAAACGAATTTTTCATTTCCAAATAATCAATGCTCAGGTCAAGCAATTTCATTTACGAATCTAACAACCATTAGTGGTGGTTTAGTTACGTATGCATGGAATTTTGGAGATGGGGTAGGAACTTCAACACAAACTAACCCATCATATACTTATGCCAATGCTGGCACTTATAACGTAACATTAACGGCAACTACACCAAAAGGATGTGATTCTGTATTAACTCAACAGATTATAATCAACTTACCAAATGTTGATGCAGGTCCAGATCAATCTATTTGTCCTTTAGGAAGCGTTCAAATAGGAGGTTCACCAACAAGTACAACCGTAGGTGCAACCTATGCTTGGGACAATGCAGCTTCATTGACCAATGCAAATATTGCAAATCCAACTGCTTCGCCAGCTGTAACAACAACTTATACTGTCACCGTTACTGATGTTAATAGTTGTACGAATACTGACCAAGTAGTGGTTAATGTAGTTACTAATCCAACTGCAAATGCCGGCATTGATCAAAATGCGTGTTTAGGAAGTGGTGTACTTATAGGAGGGGCTCCTACCGGACCTGCCGGAGCAACTTATGCTTGGGATAATGGAGCTACCCTAGATAATCCAAGTATTGCAAATCCTATTGCAACACCAACAATAACCACAACTTATACCGTAACTGTTACTGCAGGGGTGAATTGTACCGCAACTGATCAAGTTACAATAACAGTAGTCCCAAATCCTATTGCTGATGCAGGGCCTGATCAGTCAGTTTGCCCTGGAGGCTCTTTAGGAATAGGAGGACTTCCAACTGGCCCTGTTGGGGCAACTTATAGCTGGAATAATGCTGCTACCCTTAACAATCCAACGGCTTCTAATCCTATTGCATCACCTCTTGTTACTACAACATATACAGTAACCGTTACGGATGGTAATTTATGTACCGCAACAGATCAAGTAACGATAACAGTTAATCCACTGCCAATAGTTGATGCAGGCTTAAATCAAACAATTTGTATTGGAGGAAATGCTACTATTGGAGGTTCACCAACCGGCCCTGCCGGAGCAATTTTCGCTTGGGATAATGGAGCTAGTTTAAGCAGTGCAACTGCATCTAACCCAATAGCCACGCCAACAGTAACTACAACTTACACGGTAACTGTAACAGATGTTAATAGTTGTACCAATACAGACCAAGTTACCATAAGTGTAGCGGCCTTGCCAACTGCAGATGCAGGAGCTAATCAAAGTATTTGTAATGGGTCATCTATAGCTATTGGAGGAAGTCCAACGGGTCCAACAGGAGCAACTTATGTTTGGGATAATGGAGCAAGTTTGAGTAGTACAACATCAGCCAATCCAATAGCTACACCAACAGTAACAACAACTTATTCAGTAACTGTAACTGCAGGTCCTGGTTGTACGAACACGGATCAAGTAACCATAACAGTAAATCCATTACCTATTGCCGATGCAGGTTCAGACCAATCCATTTGTCCTGGTGGGGCAATTGGAATTGGAGGTACACCTACCGGTCCAGCTGGTTCAACTTATAGTTGGAACAATGGAGCAAGTTTAAGTAGCGCAACAATAGCCAATCCAACAGCAAGTCCAACAGTAACTACTACCTATATAGTAACGGTTACAGATGGCAATTTATGTACCGCAACAGATCAGGTAACGATAACTGTAAATCCATTGCCAACGGCAGATGCAGGATTAGATCAAAGTATTTGTATTGGAGGGAATACCACTATTGGAGGTTCTCCAACAGGACCTGCTGGAGCAACTTATGTATGGGATAATGGAGCAAGCTTGAGTAGCACAACAATAGCCAACCCAATAGCAACACCAACCGTTACAACAACTTATACAGTAACGGTAACGGATGGCAATAGCTGTACGAATACAGACCAAGTAACCATAACTGTAAACCCTTTACCAATAGCAGATGCAGGAGTAGATCAAACTATTTGTGATGGACAATCTGCAACGATTGGCGGAAGTCCAACGGGACCTGCTGGAGCGTCTTATGTATGGGATAATAGTGCAAGTTTGAGTAGCACTACGATAGCCAATCCAATAGCTACACCTACTGTAACAACTACCTATTCGGTTACAGTAACCGATGGTAACAGTTGTTTAGCAATAGATCAAGTAACCATTACTGTAAATCCAACACCAAATGCAGATGCTGGAGCAGATCAAGTTATCTGTAGCTCAGGAAGTGTAATTATCGGCGGAAGTCCAACAAGTTCGACTGTAGGTGCGACTTATGCATGGGATAATGCAGCTAGTTTGAGCAATGCTACCCTAGCAAATCCAACAGCAAGTCCAACGGTAACAACAACCTATACCGTTACAGTAACCCACCCAAATTTATGTACTGCCACCGATCAGATGACAGTTACCGTAAACCCATTGCCAACCGCTGATGCAGGATTAGATCAAGATATTTGTATAGGTTCTTCCACAACGATAGGCGGAAGTCCAACAGGCCCTGCAGGAGCAACTTACGTTTGGGATAATGGGGTAAGTTTAAGTAGCACTAGTATTGCAAATCCAATAGCTACACCAACAGTAACAACAACTTATACTGTAACAGTAACTGATGGTAATAGTTGTACAGCAGTAGATCAAGTGACAATAACAGTGAATCCATTACCAACAGTAGATGCAGGAGTAGATCAAATAATTTGTGATGGTCAATCAGTAACTATTGGAGGAAGTCCAACAAGTACAACTCCAGGAGTTATTTATGCATGGGACAATAGTACTTCACTGAATAGTCCTGTATTAGCCAATCCAACAGCAAGTCCAACAGTAACTACTACCTATACAGTAACGATTACAGATGGCAATTTATGTACCGCAACAGATCAGGTAACGATAACTGTAAATCCATTGCCAACGGCAGATGCAGGAGCAGACCAAGATATTTGTATTGGAGGGAATACTACTATTGGAGGTTCTCCAACAGGCCCTGGCGGAGCAACTTATGTATGGGATAATGGAGCAAGCTTGAGTAGCACAACAATAGCCAACCCAATAGCAACACCAGCCGTTACAACAACTTATACAGTAACAGTAACGGATGGCAATAGCTGTACGAATACAGACCAAGTAACCATTACAGTTAATCCTTTACCAATAGCAGATGCAGGAGTAGATCAAACTATTTGTGATGGACAATCTGCAACGATAGGAGGTAGTCCAACTGGACCTGCAGGAGCAACTTACTTATGGGATAATGGAGCAAGTTTGAATAGCACTACAATAGCCAATCCAATAGCTACACCTACAATAACAACTACCTATTCGGTTACAGTAACCGATGGTAACAACTGTTCGTCGATAGATCTGGTTACTATTGGAGTTAATCCATCACCAAATGCAGATGCTGGAGCAGATCAAGTTATTTGTAGCTCAGGAAGTGTAATTATTGGTGGAAGTCCAACAAGTTCGACTGCAGGTGCGACTTATGCATGGGATAATGCAGCTAGTTTGAGCAATGCTACCCTAGCAAATCCAACAGCAAGTCCAACGGTAACAACAACCTATACCGTTACAGTAACCCACCCAAATTTATGTACTGTTACCGATCAGATGACAGTGACGGTAAATCCATTACCAACAGCAGATGCAGGATTAGATCAAGATATTTGTATAGGTTCTTCCACAACGATAGGCGGAAGTCCAACAGGCCCTGCAGGAGCAACTTATGTTTGGGATAATGGAGCGAGTTTAAGTAGTACTAGTATTGCTAATCCAATAGCTACACCAACGGTAACAACAACTTATACTGTAACGGTAACTGATGGGAATAGTTGTACAGCAGTAGATCAAGTGACAATAACAGTGAATCCATTACCAACAGTAGATGCAGGAGTAGATCAGACAATTTGTGATGGTCAATCAGTAACTATTGGAGGAAGTCCAACAAGTTCAACACCTGGGTCTACATTTTTATGGGATAATGGAGCGACTTTAAATAGTGCTACAGCTTCTAATCCTATTGCAAATCCAACCGTAACTACTACCTATACGGTAACAGTTACAGATGGTAATTTATGTACTGCCACCGATCAGATGACAGTTACGGTAAATCCATTGCCAGCAGTAGATGCTGGTTTAGATCAAACCATTTGTGATGGACAGTCAGTAACTATTGGCGGAAGTCCAACAGGCCCCGCAGGAGTAACCTATGCATGGGATAATGGAGCAAGCTTGAGTAGCACAATCATAGCCAACCCAATAGCAACACCAACCGTTACAACAACTTATACAGTAACAATAACAGATGGCAATAGCTGTGCAAATATAGACCAAGTAACCATAACGGTAAATCCATTGCCAATAGCAGATGCAGGAGTAGATCAAACTATTTGTGATGGACAATCTGCAACGATAGGAGGTAGTCCAACTGGACCTGTAGGAGCAACTTACTTATGGGATAATGGAGCAAGCTTAAGCGGCACTACGATTGCAAATCCAATAGCTACACCAACAGTAACAACTACCTATTCGGTAACAGTAACCGATGGTAACAGCTGTTCTGCAATAGACCAAGTAACTGTTACAGTTAATCCTGCGCCAACTGCCGATGCTGGTTTAGATAGAACTATTTGTAATGCTGCAAGTGTGGTCATAGGGGGAAGTCCAACGAGTTCGACTGCAGGAGCAACTTATGCATGGGATAATGCAGCTAGTTTAAGTAATGCAACAGTGGCAAACCCAACAGCGAGTCCAACAGTTACTACAACGTACACTGTAACAGTGACCCACCCAAATTTATGTACTGCCACCGATCAGATGACAGTTACCGTAAACCCATTGCCAACCGCCGATGCAGGAGTAGATCAAGACATTTGTATTGGTTCTTCCACAACGATAGGCGGAAGTCCAACAGGACCTACCGGAGCAACTTATCTTTGGGATAATGGGGTAAGTTTGAGTAATACAACAATAGCAAATCCAACTGCATCTCCAACGGTAACCACTACTTATTCAGTAACAGTAACAGATGGTAATAGTTGTACGGCAGTAGATCAGGTAACGATAACAGTAAATCTATTACCAACTGTTGATGCAGGAGTAGATCAAATAATTTGTGATGGTCAGTCAGTAACTATTGGAGGAAGTCCAACAAGTTCAACACCTGGAGCTACTTTCTTATGGGATAATACCGCTAGTTTAAGTAGTGCAACAATAGCAAATCCAACAGCAAATCCAACCGTAACTACTACCTATACAGTAACAGTTACAGATGGTAATTTATGTACAGCAACTGATCAAGTAACAGTAATAGTAAATCCTCTACCAATTACAGATGCAGGATCAGATCAAAGTATTTGTATAGGAGGAAGTATAACTATTGGAGGTTCACCAACTGGCCCTGCTGGAGCAACTTATGCTTGGGATAATGGAGTAAGCTTAAATAGTGCAACAATAGCCAATCCAATAGCTACACCAACAGTAACTACGACCTATACAGTAACTGTAACGGATGGTAATAGCTGCACGAATACAGACCAAGTAATCATAACGGTAAATCCATTGCCAATAGCAGATGCAGGAGTAGATCAAACTATTTGTGATGGGCAATCTGCAACATTAGGTGGAAGTCCAACAGGTCCTGCCGGAGCGTCTTATGTATGGGATAATAGTGCAAGCTTGAGTAATACAACAATAGCCAATCCAATAGCTACACCAACAGTAACAACGACTTATTCTGTTACAGTAACCGATGGTAACAGTTGTTCGGCAATAGATCAAGTAACTATTACGGTTAATCCAACGCCAAATGTAGATGCTGGAGCAGATCAAACAATTTGTAAAAATGATAGCATAACCATTGGAGGAACTCCAACGGGTGCTTTAGGTTCTAGTTTCAGTTGGATACCAACTAACGGTTTATCAGACGCTACTGCTTCTAATCCAAAAGCTTCTCCTGCCGACACAACAAAATATTTTGTTATTATAACTGATGGCAATGGATGTACCGCAATCGATTCTGTAATCGTAAATGTAAACCCAATTCCTATTGTAGATTTTGATGTAAATGGAATATGTGAAGGGGACTTTACAGGATTTACTGATTTAACTACCATTAATTCTGGAACTATCCAGTCATGGTCATGGGATTTTGGAGATGGTATTGGAACTAGCTCACTGCAGAATGCAGCATATCAATATCAAAATTCTGGAACTTATACTGTGAAGTTAATCGTTACTTCAGTTCTAGGATGTGTTGATTCATTATCAAAAGACGTAATTATTAATGCATTACCTATTACGGATGCAGGCACAGACCAAGATATATGTATTAATGACAGCCTTTTCTTAGGAGGCAGTCCAACCGGTCCAATTGGATCAGTATATAGTTGGAGTCCAGCAACTAGTTTATCAGATGTAACTATAGCCAATCCGATAGCCAAACCTCTTTTAACAACTTCCTATTACTTAAGTGTTACTGATGTAAATGGATGTGTTAATTATGATACAGTTAACGTTACCGTTAATCCTCTTCCAATTGTTGTTGCCACTGTAGATACCTTTGTATGTGCAAATTCTACCTTGCAATTAAATGCAACGGGTGCACTTAATTACAATTGGAGTCCAACAAGGTGGTTAAGTAATCCTCAGATTGCAAATCCCATATCAACTCCAAGAGAAAATATAGATTATATAGTTGTTGGAACAGATGTTAATGGTTGTGTTAATACAGATACGGTTGAGGTTTCTGTATTCAATATATCGTTTGATCCTGCAGATACTTCTGTTTGTTATAGGGATAGTATTGAGTTGAGTCCTATAATACAAGCTGGAGATCCTGATCTGATATCTTATGTTTGGTCTCCAAGTAATGGGGTAAGTAATCCGAATATTCGAAACCCTAAAGTTTCTCCACCAATTGATCAAGAGTATAAATTAAGAGTAAGAGACCAAAATGGCTGTTTTGATGTAGATAGCATATTTGTTGAAGTACTACCTACTCCTAATGCCAACTTTGAATTTAAAGTAACTCCAAGGTGCCAAAATGCAGTGGTAGAAATAATAAATACATCCACTTATGCTGATGATTACCAATGGTTCTTAAATGGGAAAGCTTATTCAAGAGAATTTAACCCTGACTTTCCTATCGACTATACAATTGATAACACTTTAAGCCTAATTTGTACTAATGCTAATTGTTCAGACACCATCGTTGAGGTTATTCCAGCAACTAAGTTTGAAGATATTTTTGCCTTCAAGGATGTAAATGTATTTACTCCAAATGGTGATGGGATGAATGATATTTTTGATCCAGGTTTTGAAGGGGAGTATATAGGTTGTGTTGATTTTAGAATCTATGATAGATGGGGAGAAAAGGTGTTCGATTCAAATATAGGCCAATATGGATGGGATGGTAGAACCCTAAGAGGAGTTAGAGCTCCTACAGGTACATATTTCTACATTCTCAATATAGCGGGTAAAGAAATAAAAGGGTCAATTTACCTGAGTAGGTAATAGTTTAAATTCCGAGTATTTTAAATTCTGTTCTTCTATTTTTAGCCCTACCACTTTCTGTTTCGTTGGTATCAATAGCTTGACTTGAACCGTAACCTTTTGCTATAATTCTAGTCGAGGAAATACCATTTTTGGTTAGATATTCTGCTACCGCTTTAGCTCGATTCATAGATAGTATCTGATTTGAATTTTCAGAACCTACATTGTCTGTATGACCTGATACTTCTATTTTAATTTTTGAGTTATCATTAAGGAACGATATAAGTTTATCTAATTCAGCCTTAGATTGATTTTTTAAATCATATTTGGCTGTTTCAAAAAATATGTTTTTAAGGACAATGGATTTACCAACCTCAATGGGTTGAAGAGGTACATCCTTTTCAAAAGGACTAGCTGATTCATTGCTACTAAGAGAGAAGTTATCTGAATAGAAAAGGTAACCCTCTTTTGAGACATTTAAGGCATAGTCCTTACCATCGACAAGCGTAACTAGAAATTTGCCATCAATTGGGTCAGAAAATGACTCTACAGCAACTTTATTTGTAGACAATTCGATTAGTTCAAATCTTGCAGCTATAGGTTCTTTAGTGTTATTATCAAAGATTTTACCACTGAAGTAAGTAGCTTTTTGAGGGGCAACATCTTGAGGGAGGATAAATTCATATAAATCTAACTCTCCAAATCCTTCATCTCTATTAGAAGCAAAATAAGCAAGAGTTCCGTTAGCAGATACTAATAGGCTGTTTTCATTAGAATAAGTATTAATTGGGTAGCCTAGATTGACTGCTTCTCCCCAATCTCCTTTCTCATCTTTTCTGCTCATGAAAATGTCCAAACCGCCTAATCCAGGGTGTCCATCCGAAGAAAAGTATAAGGTTTGATTATCTGGGTGAATAAATACAGACTCTTCATTTCCAACCGTGTTAATATTGTTGTTTAATGGAACAGGAGGAGCCCAATACCCCGAACTATCTAGTTGAGTTACATAAATATTTCCATTTCTATTGCCTCCTCTTTCTCTTATACCTCTTATAAAATAGAGAGTCCTCCCATCTGAAGAGAATGATGGTTGTGTCTCCCAATGCTTAGTGTTAATATTTGGTCCCATATTTCGTGGTTCAGACCAATTGTCTCCTTGTTTTTGGCTGTAGAATAAATCACAACTGCCATAACCCTTTCTATTACCGCCATAGTTGCCATATAACTCACAAGCTGTAAATATTAAAATTTGTCCATCTGCAGAAAGAGTAGGAGCACCTTCATTCAGTTGCGTATTTATAGGGAGGCCAATATTTTTAGCTAAATCCCATTCGGAGTTGTTTTTTTTTGACAAATAGAAGTCTTCATTAAACCCTTGTGGTGAATTTTCAAAAGGAAGCCTTCTTGTGAAAAGTAAATTTTTCTGATCTACGGTAATGGAAGGAAAGTATTCTGCAAATTCTGTATTGACATTTGGACCTAGATTTCTAGGAGAGAACTCCCTTGGGCTTGCCATTGCCTCAATGGCAAAATCAATTTTCTTTAAACTATAATTTATTTTAGCATTAAGGTCAATGTTATTTAAATTCATTGCTAGATACTCAGAAAAATACCTTTTAGCATCTGAGTAATTTCCTGTCTGTCTCTCTAATTCACCAAGGAAATATAAGTTGTTTGGAATCGCTTTAGGATCTAGTTCAATTGTTTTTAGAAAATATTTTTTCGCTTCCTCCCCATTATTTTGATCTAAATTTACATAGGCAAGTAAGGTGTAAGCTTCAATAAATTCTGAATCTTTACTTATAGCTTCTTTTAGTAATACTTTGGCTGCTTCTAAGTCATATTTCTTATATAGCTCGCTTGCCTCTTCGTATATTTTTATCGCTTTTTTATTTGTGCTATGATAGTTTTGACTGTAGCTAACTGAGCAACTTAAAAAAAATAGGAGAATAATTAATTTGCTAATTTTCATGGGATGTTTAGGTATTTGTGAGATTGATTACTGATTCTCCATTTTGGGTTCTTTTTTATATAGTCGATAACTAAAGGGGTCATTTCTTCTTTTTTTGACCATTCTACTTGGAGGTATAAGAGACAATCTTTATTAACTTTTTTTGCATGCTCTTCAGCCCAATTGAAGTCACTTTTATTGTAAATGATAACTTTCAATTCATTTGCTTTTGGGTAAATACTTTCTAAAGGAGCCTTAAACTTCTTAGGTGATAAACAAATCCAATGCCATTCTCCACTAATCGGATATGCTCCTGAAGTTTCTATCGCAATGGTAAAATCATTATTTATGAGCTCAGTTGTTAGTTCATTGAGCTTGTAAATTAAAGGTTCACCTCCTGTGATTACGCTAAATCTTGAAGGGTATTCCTTTGCTCCATTAACAATGGTCTCAATAGAATTGTATTGTTTAGGATCAACCTTCCAGCTTTCTTTTACATCGCACCAGTGGCATCCTACATCGCACCCTGCAAGTCTTATAAAGTACGCAGCTTTCCCTTGGTGATAGCCTTCCCCTTGCAGCGTATAGAATGCCTCCATAATTGGAAGCTTTGATTGATCGTTCATTCTATTTATGTTTAATTGTCCAAAGGTAAGAAGCTTTCAAATAGTCTATAAATAAAAAAGTCTGGCAACGCCAGACTTTTTTATTTATAGACTATTTGAAATTATTGAATAATAATCTTCTCTCTTTCTTTTCCTTCGTCAAGGTCTATAATGTAAATTCCTTTTCTTAGGGAACTTAAATTAATTTGATTGCTATTGTTTAACAATACCTCTTGATGAACTACTCTTCCATGTAGGTCGTAAATTCTTAAGTTTCTATTGACTTCATTAGAAAACTCAATCGTGAATGTTCCATTAGATGGATTAGGGAAGATTGAGAACCTATCGTTCGTAGCAACTTCAGAAACGCTTACAGATCTATCAACAAGGCTAATATCATCTATAGCTATATCGCTAGTAAAACCCGATCCTGTTGAAACTCTAAATCTAAGTGTGACTCTTTGACCAGCATAAGCCGACAAGTTAACTATTCTTTGTTGCCAAGCGTTACTGCTACCAAAGGTAGGAGTCATGATGTTGGTATTCCATCTGCCATTGGCAAAAATATCTAACCTTATATTCCCTACATTGGCTCCGAGGGAATGATACCAGAAACTAAATTCTGGTGTGATTGTATTAGTAAGGTCAAAACATGGAGTTAGTACTACTGATTCTACATTGGTACAAGTTCCTGACGCCTCAGAATAGATATATTTACCTGTAGTTGTTCCAGGATTATGATCGGAGGTCGGTCCCGTTCCTGTAGATGGTGTACCACCTGCGTTTACTCTCATGTCAAAATCATCATCTACGCCATTAGTTAAGTTAATCCATCCGCCATTTAAACTGCAATTTGTTCCACCACAGTTGCTTGTTGTAGCGCAGAAAGGGAAGTTTTCGAAATCATTGCTATAAGGTAAACTGAAAACGGTGCTAGGAATAATTGAAACTTGTTTTCCAAGTGAATCGTTAAGCTCATTAGCATCATTTGGAAGATCTGCAATTACGCTTAAATTGATACTTCCAGGAGTATTCACATTAAGTGAGTCACTAAACGTAAAGACGGAGAATCCATTTCTAGCTAGTGGTCCAGGGAATGTGTCATTGTATATGGTATTATTAACTCTCATCCTTAAAGGAACGTTTGTTAAAATACTGTCCCCTTGGTTATTTAAAGTAATTGTAACAGGTAGCTTAGGGTAACTACAATTGCTCGCATATGAACCGCTAGGACTATTTATCTGCGTAATGGCTATGTCATATGGTAAAGGACAATTTTGGGGTGCTTTTGGTAATAAAAAAGCTAATGTCCTTCTACTTTGAATACCGTTTCCAATAGCTTTTACAGCAAACCAATTATCATCAGCTAAATTTAGATTGTTAATTCTATAATCCGTAGTGGAAGAAAGGCCGATAGAATCCATATATTGAGCACCTAGACGGTAGATAATATAGGATGTAGCAGCTGTAACGGCATTCCATCTTAGTTTAACTGAATCTGGACATATGTACTGTACTCCAACGTTTGCGGGTAGATTCATGACAGAAAAAGTATAATCAGAAACATCTGAAATTGAACCTCTGCTAACTCTAACTAAAACATCTCCGCTAGTTACACTTGGGACTCTCCAATCGTAATACCTGGCAGTACCACCAACATTACCAATGTTACTCCAAGTTAAACCATTATCTGTACTATATTCCAATAAGAAATTTCCAGTATTACCATATGCATCCCATCTTATTGTTTCTGTTTCACCAGGAACGAATGCTTCTCCACCATGAGGATATGTTACTTCAATTTCATTTTTAACATTTTCCCATAAGATAAAGTATTGTTGAGGACCATTTGGAATAGCTTTCCCATTAATCAAAACAGTATAATTTCCTGATGGCACTGTATCAATGGTAACCTGCTCTACATTGTTTAAATTATCAACTCCTCTAGTAGCAGGCGAATTTAAGGCTGTAGCATTTGGTGCAGTATTTAATACCCATGGATTAATGGTGTCATTTAATGGAGTTATCAACTGCATGTCAATATCATTAATTAGAGCCCTGCTTGCATTAGCTGTTGCTTCAAAATCAGTCCAATAGACCATAACTCTTAGTTGCTCAACATTTGTAGGGATACTTAAGGTATGTGAATTTGTAATTCCTTGTGCAATCGAAGAGTCAGTATATCTTTGATCTTCAATTAGCTTTAAAGCTTTGTAAGCATTAACTCTACCCCAGCCATAGAAAAAGTCTGGACCTCTATTTCCTAAATCTCTGGCAGTATTAAGCATAGAGGCTTTTATTAATCCTGAATTGGGGTCATTTCCATTATTTAAAGAGCGATAAGCATCGTAAAGTTGAGCTGAGATTCCGGCAATACCAGGCGCAGCTGCCGAAGTTCCTCCTCCTGGGGAGTAACTATTGTTCGGGTCGGTAGACATCTGATTTGTACCGTTTGAACAGATGTCAGGTTTGATTCTACCATCTCTAGCAGGACCCCTACTACTTGATGGTGTTAAGAATCCTCTGTAGTCTAAGTTTCCTGTCGCTATAACTGCTTTTCCTTGCTTTCTGCCACCTGTTATTGTTCCCCAAGGTGTTCCTGCACCGTATGCATTGCCTCCACAAGTGCTTCCAGCACTATTTCCTGCTGAAAAAACATGTAAAAGTTCTTCATTTTGTCTTGTTTGCTGGTCTACCTGTCTAGTTGTAGTTGTGTAACCAGCATTACAACCTTCACTATAAGAAGTAGAGGTAATTACAACTCTATTCGTATTTAAGTTTGTTACGGCATTTGTAATATGTGGATAGCCACCAATATCGTAGTAGTATAAAAATGCTCCTGTAGCCATTCCTCTATATCTCGGATCTAAGTTTCCTGCTCCCATTGCAATGCCAGTAGTCATGTCGCCATGAGTTCCTCTACTTGGCGGAACACCTGGTTGAACAAATCTTCCTTTTAAATCAATGTGAGGACCTATCGCTCCATCATCTGCAATAGAAATACTTATTCCTGTTCCATCATATTTTCTTCCCAAAGGGTGGTCTGAGTCAATAAGGTTATTTCTGTGCAAACTTCTTGCTCTTGTATCTTCTTTTTCAGGTGGGGCAGGTATGTATTCAATAAATTTTACAAATTCTTGGTTGAGTAATGTGTTTACATTTTCTTTTGAAATTGCTACTTCAAAGAATTCATTGTTAGATCCATTGCTTATTAAAATAAGATCCGATGAGTTTAAGAAAGACTCAACTTCAGACTTGTTTGCATCTAAGTGTGTGCTAACTAATAAGCTAATTCTGTTAGAATTGTACATTGAGAAATCTGGAACATCTTCAATATTAAAATCTATAGAAGTTTTATATTTCGCTTCGAACTTATTTATTGATCTAATGCCTAGATTAGCAAGAGTTGATGCTGATGCACTTTTTATTTTAGAAATAAATGACTTGTTAGGGATGTATTCTAACAAATCAATTCCATTATTCTTTAAAACAACTTTTTGACCTTCAGTTGGGATATTGTAAAACTGAACAATAAAGTAATTCGAATTTAAATTAGTAACGACTGCATCTAAAGATAGATTCTCATCTAGCTTAGTAAGCAATTCATCTCCAGATTTTAATTTAAGAATATAAGGGTTTTCCTTAGCTTCTGATTTTATCAGAAATATAGTCAAAATGAGAGTAGCAAATATTCGTAATTTCATGTATATACAGTTATTATTAGTGACCTAAAATTAATTAAAGAATCATTATGTCTGTTCAAAACTTCAAACGTGTAGTTACGTTTGAGTTGATCTATTCAAGAAATATTTTACAGAAATGTAAATAAGAAACAACCAGGGAGCTAGATGGAAAAAGAAGTCAAACCAATCTATTAAAGTCATGCCGTTGGCTCCGCCAATAATCCATTTAATTTTTCCCCATAAATGGGGTTCTGGTGTAAAGGGTGCTAAGCCTAAGCTGAGACAAAGAATTATTGCTAAAAAAAAAGAATTTTTGTTTTCCATTTGACAGTCCTATGCTATTTCCAGGAATTATAGCCGCCTTTTAAATCAATTATTTTTGTGAATCCCTCATTTTTAAGTATTTGGGCTGCTTTACTGCTTCTTCCACCAACAGCGCAGTATACATAAACAGGTGTTTTCTTATCCATAGAATTTACTTGATTCTGGAAATCGCCATTTAAAAGGTCATAGTTTTTAGAACCTTCAATATTTCCTTGGCTATATTCTGCAGAAGTTCTAACATCTATTAGGTAAAAGTCTCCGCTTTCACTGTTCATAGAAGTCTTAAACTCCTCTTTAGCTAACACCCTAATTGTACCTTCCTTTTCTTGCGCTTTACAAGAAGTAAATACCAAGGCCAATAGTAAAATAAATAGGTTTCTGTTTTTTATAATAAGTTCCATGCTTGTATTCCTCCTTCTAAATTATATGCGTTTAATCCTTGTTTTTCCATGAATTGACATGCTGTTGCACTTCTACCGCCTGCTCTGCAAAATACATAATAGTTTTTACTTTTATCTAAATCCATGATTTTTGCTGGGAAACTTGGCTCCATTAAATTCATGTTTATTGAATTTTCAATTACTCCTTCTACTTCTTCTTCTGGAGTTCTAACATCGATAATTACAGCATCTTTATCGTTTTCTATTGCTGCCTTAAATTCATTTGCATTAAGATTTTTCATTTTTTATTCCTTTATAATTAAAAAACATATTTGCCCAAATAATTTTTGATAGGGCATAATATAGGGGGGTTAATAAAACTAAAAAGAATCCTACCAAAAAGATAAAATTCCAAAACTCCATTTGGTCATATAAAACTTTTTCTGCTACTATAAAACTTACAATATGTGCTACTCCAAGAGCATAAGATACATACATAGCTCCGTAATAAAATCCAGGTTCCATAGAAAATTTTCTTCCGCATTTTGGACAGTTATCTAGTGTGGTTGACATATTTGATAAATGATACGGGTTCCTATTTTCAAAGAATTCTCCTTCGTGACAATGAGGGCACTTAAATTTTAATATGCTGTAAAGTTTTTGTCCTTTCTTTAAACCAAATTTCATAATTCAAAATTCTGAATAATAGTTTAAGTCAATGTATCTTAAGTAACATAAACTTTATTTTGGGCAGTTTATCTTAATAGAATAATCATGTTTTGGATATCAAGAGTTTAAGTTCATGTTATTATTTTGACAAAAACTAGCTATGATTTGTGAATACTTAAAAGAAAAGATATTTCTACTTCTTTTTAAAGGTTATTTCAAACTTTTTTATTTCTAAAATGAAGCAGAAAAGAAAGGTGGAGCTAGTTGTAATTTCCGATGTACATCTTGGTACAAGGGGCTCTAATGCTAAAGAACTTCTTCAGTATCTAAGAAGTATAAAGCCCAAAACAGTCATTTTAAATGGTGATATTATTGATGTTTGGCAATTTAAAAAGAGTTATTTCCCTAAAAGTCATATGCAAGTAGTTAAGCATATTCTTCACTGGATAAGTAAGGGAGTTAAAATATATTACATAACTGGAAATCATGATGAAGTTCTGAGAAAGTTTGTCGGATTCAAATTTGGATCTCTTCAAATAGTGAATAAAGTTGTTTTAGAACTAGACGGTAAGAAAGCTTGGTTCTTTCATGGTGATGTTTTTGATGTTACTATGCAACATTCGAAATGGCTGGCAAAGTTAGGTTCTGTTGGTTATGACTTATTAATTATTATAAATAGAATTGTTAATAATTGGTCTAAAAGACTAGGGAGAGGTAAAATCTCTTTGTCAAAGAAAATAAAAAATGGAGTTAAGTCTGCAGTTAAATTCATTAATAATTTTGAAAATATTGCTGCCTCAATTGGAATTGAAAATGGGTATGATTATGTGATTTGTGGTCATATTCACCAAGCAGAAAAAAGAGTGATTGAAAATAATAGTGGCTATATAACTTATCTTAATTCAGGAGATTGGGTGGAGAACCTTACAGCCTTAGAATATAACAAAGGAGAATGGAAAATTTTTAAGTATGACCCTTCTTTATTTTCTTTAGAACTAGCTTTTAACAATCAATCATTTACTAGTAAAGAATTGTTCCAGGAGATGTTGATAGAATTTGATATCCTAAAAAAAGTGGTAAGATGAAAATATTGTATGCTATTCAAGGCACTGGCAATGGTCATATTAGCAGATCTAGTGAGATTATTCCTTATTTTAAGAAGTATGGCGAAGTGGATATTTTAATCAGTGGTATTCAATCGGATTTGACTCTTCCATTTGATGTAACCTATAAATACCAAGGTTTAAGTTTTGTTTTTGGAAAAAAAGGAGGTATTGATTTGGTAAATACTTATTTGAAGAACCATATTAAGAGGTTCATGAAGGAAGTAAAAAGTTTACCAATAGAGCAATATGATTTAATAATTAACGATTTTGAGCCTATTTCTGCATGGGCTGCAAATCTTAAAAATAAGCCTTGTGTAGCATTAAGCAATCAATGTGCTCTTAAATCGTTTTCGACTAAAAGGAAGTTAAATGAAGATGTTGTAGGGAAATTTATTTTAAATAATTATGCTCCTAGTTCAGCAGAATATGGATTCAATTATAAACCACATGCTCCTCATATTTTCAAACCGATTATTCGAAGAGAAGTTAGAGAACTGTTAGTTGCTAATAAGGGACATTATACCGTTTATTTACCTGCATATTCGAAAAAACAAATTGTAAAAGTCTTGTCTTTAATGAAAGATCAAAAATGGGAAGTGTTTCTAAAAGGATTAGAGGAGGAAGAATTGTATGGTCAATTTAAATTTCTTCCCATAAGAAATGATTCTTTTTTAGATAGCCTAGCCAATTGTGAAGGTATTATCACCGCTGCAGGTTTTGGGACAACATCAGAAGCTTTGTATTTGAATAAAAAGCTTTTGGTTATACCTCAAAAACAACAATACGAGCAGTATTTGAATTCTTTAGCCCTGGATGAATTGGGTGTAACTGTTCTAAAAAGCTTCAAGAAAAAACATATTACAAGCCTAAAAAATTGGATAGATAACGGAAAGAGTGTTCAAGTTGAATACCCAGATCAAACTAATGAAATCGTAGAAACAATCGTAAATAATGAGTACCATAACAAAGATAATTATCTAAATTATCTTACTTCTATTCAATACGATATAGCTCACTAAAAATATATGAATTTTCGCAAGTCTGATTTTGGAGAAGATTTTCATTGGGGTATATCTTCTTCTGCTTTTCAAACAGAAGGAACAACTCCTTATGATGGCAGAGGTTCTTCAATTTGGGATGAATTTTCAAAAAGGAGGGGTAAAATAGCAAGAAGGCATAATGCAAGTCAATCTAGTCTTTTTTATAAATATTTCAGGCAAGACATTTCTTACATTGAATGGATGAATTTGGAAAATTTTAGATTTTCTATTTCTTGGTCTAGGATATTTCCCGAAGGAGTTGGAAAGATTAATGAAAGGGGGGTGGATTTTTATAATAGACTCATAGATTTTTGCTTAGAGAATAATATTAAACCATGGTTAACTCTTTACCATTGGGATTTGCCAAATGAATTACAAAAAAGAGGAGGCTGGAAGAATAGAGATATAATTCATTGGTTTAATGAATATGTATTTTTTTGTGCTAAAAAATTTGGTGATAGGGTTAATGATTGGATGGTATTAAATGAACCTACTGCATTTACTGCCTTAGGTTATTATTTAGGTGTTCATGCTCCCGGTAAGAAAGGGTTAAAAAATTTTTTACCAGCTATGCATCATGCAGCAATAGCACAATCTGCAGGAGCAAAAGTTTTAAAAAACTACTCTTCTGAATTTTCTGTTGGCACCACTTTTTCTTTTACCTCTGTTGAACCACTTAATAAAACAAACGAAAGAGACCTTTTGGCCGCAGAAAAGGTAGATGCTTTGCTCAATCGATTATTTTTAGAGCCAATTTTAGGAATTGGCTATCCTGAAGAGTATTTGAGCTTCTTTGATAAGATGGGAGGCTTAATTAAATCAAATGATTTTGAACTAATGCAGCATGATTTTGATTTTATTGGGGTGCAAAACTATAGCAGAGAAGTGGTGTCTCATTCCTATTTTACGCCAATTGTAAATGCGAAGCTTATTTCTCCTAAAAAAAGGAATAAACCTTATACAGAAATGCATTGGGAAGTTTATCCAAAATCTATTTATAAAGTTCTTAAAAGGTTATCAAAATATCCGAACATCCCTAAGCTTATTATTACTGAAAATGGAGCAGCTTTTAAAGATGAAATAGATGAGTGTGGAAAAGTAAATGATATCCAAAGAATTAAGTTTATCCAAGAAAACTTAAGAATGGTCTTGAAAGCAAAAAACGAAGGAGTAGATGTTCAAGGTTATTTTGTGTGGTCTTTAACTGATAATTTTGAATGGGCAGAAGGTTATAGACCTAGATTTGGCTTAATTTATGTCGATTATGATAAACAAAAAAGAATTCCTAAAAATTCAGCATTCTGGTATAAAGAATTTTTAAAATAATAGTTAAAAAATACTTCTTTTATAATTATTCTTTAGCAACATTTGCTAGCTTAGATTTTTCTCCTTTCTCTAAGATAATATGAGATTATAGTTTATTTCCTCTTACTCTATCAATTAAATAAGAAAGACCGTTGCTGTGCTAATCTAGATATGGAGTGTCAATTTGATTTATGTCTCTTGTAAAAATCATTTTTGTGTTTTTCCTGCCCTAGTGTAATAATAGTCTTTACTTCATTTGGGCTTAGGTTTTGTGCTTCATCCACAATAAGGATAATGTCAAATAAACTTCTACCTCTTATATATACCTTATACCTGAAACTTTGTAAATCGATCTACTGTTCCAATAATCCCAACTAGGAAGTATCTTTCAACTTTTCGATTATATTTGAATTTTGTGTTTATTAAAGTAATTGATTCCATGTTGAATTCTAGCGCAAAGCCAGTTATTCTTTCTTTGGCAATTTTTTTTTCTACAGTTTTATTAGCTGAGGAAAGGGATAGTATTGGGTATAAGGATTTTAGAATGTTTCGAATAAAACAAGAGAATGATTTGTACCAATATTGGTATCAATCAGACAAAGATTTTACAGATGGGCTTCATTTTGAATTAATGCATGGAATATTTGAAAATAAAGCTTCCGATTGGTTTTTGATTGGGTTTAAAGAGAATGCTTTTAATGACTATTCATTAAGTATTGGTCAAGATATTTTTACTCCAGAAAATATAAAGTTGGAAATGGTTGATTCTTCAGATCGGCCCTACTCAGCCTTGCTTTATTTTACATATTCTAAATACTCAAATAATTTTTTTAAAGGCAAACAAATTAATTCAAACTTTTATTTAGGATTAAGCGGAAAGAATGCCTTTGGTGAAGAAGTTCAAAATGGTGTTCATGAAATACTCGATAATCAACCTGCTGAAGGTTGGAATAATCAATTAAGCAGTGGATTAATGCTTGATTACGATTTTAGATATAAGCAGCTTTTACCTTTCAATACCTCCTTTTTTGAGACTAACTATTTTGGTAAGGTTCATCTTGGGACTATTTATAACTATATAGAAACAGGGTTTGAATTTAAGATTGGACATTATGGAGATTCTTACTTGAATGAGACAGGTATTTACCGAAAAAAGAACACTATAAAACTTAGGGAAGCTGATTTTGCAAATCTTAGTAAAGCAAAGCGTCAATTAATACCTAAGCGACTAAGAAGTAAAAGTGTTCAAGAGCAAATTGCATATTTAAATGATCGACTTAATAGAAAGCTTCAATTTTATTTCCACTTTGGAGCGCAGATTTCCTACATGTTCTATGATGGTAGTTCTGAAGGGAGTTTGATTCAATTTAGCGCAAACACTTATCAACTAGAATCAGAAGGGGTGAATTCTACTTTAGTTCAAGGATACTATGGCTTTACCTTTCAATATAGTGGGTTCTTATTGGGCTATGAAAGGACTTTAGCCAATAATATTTATGAAGATGGTGACTTCTTTGGTTTTGGCGAAATTTCTTTAGGCTATATTTTTTAATCTATAATAATTCATTAGCAACATTTGCTAGCTCAGATCTTTCTCCTTTCTCTAAGGTAATGTGAGAATATAGTTTATTTCCTCTTACTCTATCAATTAAATAAGAAAGTCCATTGCTGTGCTCATCTAAATATGGAGTGTCAATTTGATTTATGTCTCCTGTAAAAATCATTTTTGTGTTTTCTCCTGCCCTAGTTATAATAGTCTTTACTTCATGTGGAGTTAGGTTCTGCGCCTCATCTACAATGAATATGATGTCTGATAAGCTTCTACCTCTAATATATGCTAAAGGAGTTATTACAATTTTCTCATTCTTTTGCATTTCTAGAATTTGCTTATGCTTTTTGTCCATTTCGCTAAATTGGTTTTTAATGAACTTAAGGTTATCCCACAGCGGTTCCATATATGGGTTTATTTTGTCATTAATATCTCCTGGTAAAAAGCCGATATCTTTATTGCTTAAAGGAACAATTGGGCGAGCAAGGATTATTTGTTTGAAATTCCTTCTTTGCTCTATAGCGCCTGCTAATGCAAGTAAGGTTTTTCCTGTTCCTGCCACTCCTTGAATGGTTAGTAGCTTTATTTCAGGGTTAAGAATAGCATGCAAAGCAAAAGCTTGTTCTGCATTTCTTGGGACTATTCCATAAGCATTTAGCTTTTCAACTCTATCAATTCGATCTTCTACTGGGTTAAAAAAAGCTAAGCTAGATGCTTTGCCATTTTTAAGAATATAGAAGTGATTGTTTGGTGGATTTTTTCCTAAAAAACTATAATCGTTTAAAAAGCCTTTTTCATAAATCTCTTTAATCGTTTCGCTAGGAAGGTTCTCAATTTGATCTTTCCCCATATGTAAGTCACTTACATCTTTAATCTTTCCATTGTTGTAATCTTCAGCGGTTATATTGAGTGCCTTGGCCTTAATTCTTAAGTTAATGTCTTTTGTTACTAAAACTACCTTTCTGTCTTTTTCCTCTTCTTGCAATGCGATTGCTGAGTTTAGTATTTTATGGTCTCCTTTTCTATCATCGAACACTTTTACCGCATTTAATTCAGTTTTTGGCTGATTGAAAATAATTTTGAATTTAGATTTTTTGCTATTCCCAATTGGAATCCAATCTTGCAAAGTGTGTGATTCAGAAAGTTTATCAACTAATCTTGTGAACTCTCTGGCTTCAAAATTTTTTGTGTCATTACCCCTTTTGAAATTATCTAGCTCCTCTAAAACCGTTATGGGAATTGCAACGTCGTGTTCTTCAAAACTTAGAAATGAATTATGATCGTGGATAATAACGGAGGTATCAAGAACATAAATTCTTGAACTTTTAGAGGTCTTTTTTGGCATAACTTATTGGATTTGTTCTAGCTAAATGTAATCCCAATATTTAGCCTTACTTCGAAAATGTAAGAAAGTAATTAACCTCTATTTTTTGAAAAGTTTTCTAAAGAATTAAGATTGGCTTAACCTAGAAGTGATGCCTCCTTAAGGAAATTGAAAATGCTATTGGTGGCACCAATATTGGATTCGATATACTTTGATGCACTTTTTGAATGAGAATCGTAATAGTGTTCATCGGTTACTAGTTTTTCTAGTTCATCTTTAAATTCTTGGTAATTCTCAATTGATTTGGCACCTTCTTGGTTTATAAGGTCATTAGCTTCTTTAAATTTTTTGTAATTGGGTCCAAATAAAATAGGGTTTCCAAAAACTGCAGCTTCTAAAATGTTATGTATTCCTTTGCTAAAGCCGCCACCAATAAAAGCTATGTCTGAGTAATAATATAAGGAGGATAGGAGTCCTATTTTATTGACAATTAAAATTTCAAAGTCATCTGTTGGTTTGCTTATCAATTCGTTCCATAAAATTGCTTTTCTCTTAAATCTGCTTTTTAAGGCGTTTATTTTATCTTCATTAATTTCATGTGGAGCAATTATTATTCTTAGGGTTTTAAAATCTTCGGAAGCTTTAATGGCAAAATCGTCCTCTACATCCCAGCTGCTTCCAAAAAGGATTGTTTTTTTTCCTTTAATTATAGGTAGGTTCTTGGGTTGTTCTGAAATAGAGAAAACTCTGTCAAACCTTGTATCTCCTGCTACAATACTCTTAATATTTATAGACTCTAATAGTTTCTGAGAATTTAATTCTTGGGTAAATATCATAGTAAACATCTTAAGATGTTTTGCAAACCAGCTCCCATAAAAACGAAAGAATAACTGCTTTTTTCTAAAAATAGAAGAAATGAGTAAGGTGGGTACATCTTCCTTTTTTAATTCATTCAAATGATTGAACCAAAACTCATATTTAGTAAATATTGCTATGTTGGGCTTAGAAAGCCTTATAAACTCTTTAGCATTGCTTATACTGTCAATAGGTAAGTAGGTAATTAAGTCTGCTTCTTTGAATTTGTTTTTAACATTATCAAAACCTGAAGGAGAAAAGAAACTAAGATGAATAAATGTCTCTTTATAGTTAGATTTAATCCTTTCTATTAGTGGTCTTGCTTGTTCAAATTCGCCAAGCGAAGCGCAATGAAACCAAATTATTTTTTTATCAATAGGGATGTTTTTAAGAAGAATTTCTTTCCAATTCTTTCTTCCTTTTATCCATTTTTTTGCTTTTGAGTTGCCGAAGATTGCAACAACAGAGATTGCAATCCGGTAAAAAAATAAACTAGTAGTGTAAAGAAGTCTCATTTAATAATAATAAAACTCTTCAGATTTTCTTGATTTAAATGGGATAACCCATCCAAATCTAAAGCCTGAAAGTATATCTGTTTTTGCTTCTTTATCAAAAGCCCTTTCATCGTAATTGTATTCTCTTCTGTTTTTTGTAAAGGCTTGATTGAACTCAAAGCCAAGGTAAAAATTCAATAGATTTCTTTTTCCAAAGTATTGATATCCAATAAATTGATTTAGAGCGAGACCTGAAGTTAAACGATCGTATCCTTTTATTCTTTCTTCATCAAGTTGATAAACAATACCATCTCTATAGTCTATTTTTATTTTGTGTTGTAAATATCCAACTCCAAAATTAATTAGCAAACCTGAGTTAGCGTTAGAATTAAAAATGGGAAATACCTTCCCTATCCTGAAATAGTAGCTCTGGCCTCTCATTTCGTAAATTAACTTTACTAGTTGTCCATCGGCATCAGTAACATCACCGGCTTCATTAATTACATCACTCAATAGGTTGTTTACCTTAACGTTACGACTAAATAAGTAAGACCCACTTATGCTGAAATGCCAATTTTTGAAAGTTTTAAACCCTAATTCGCCTCCAACACTATTGGTGTTTCCAAATCTGTCCTCATAGTCACCACCAGGCAATAAATAGGCATATTGAAATTTTACATAGCCAAATGATAGTGAGCTGTCTTGTGCAAAACCAAAAAGGCTATTAGCGAATAAAAAAAGTATCAGAATAGTTCTTCTAATAGGTTGAAACATAAGGCTAAATTACCAATTGTTTTAAATGAAAACTTAGACAAAAAACCTATCTTCGCGGGTCAATAAATACCGAGTATGAGGGATATCCAAATGGTTGACTTAAAAAGTCAATATTTAAAAATTAAAGAAGAGGTTGACGAGCGAATTGGAGGTGTTTTAGATACTTCTACATTCATTAATGGGCCTGAGGTTAGGAGGTTTCAAACTGAATTAGAAACTTATTTAGATGTAAAGCATGTTATTCCATGTGCAAATGGAACAGATGCTCTTCAAATAGCCATGATGGCGCTTGGCTTAAAGCCTGGAGATGAAGTGATTACAACCACATTTACATTTGTTGCAACAGCTGAAGTTATTGCTCTATTAGGCTTGACCCCTGTATTGGTAGATGCTGACCCTGAAAGCTTTTTAATTTCAATAGAACAATTGGAGGCAGCAATAACTCCAAAAACCAAAGCAATAGTTCCGGTACATCTGTTTGGACAATGTGCGGATATGGAAGCTATAATGGAATTGGCTGAAAAGCATAACCTTTTTGTTATAGAAGATGGAGCACAATCTATAGGTTCTAGTTTTCATTTTAAAAATGGAGATAGCAAAGCTTCAGGAACAATTGGAGATTTTGGTTGCACTTCTTTTTTTCCTTCGAAAAACTTAGGTTGTTATGGAGATGGTGGTGCCATCTTTACAAATGATGATCAGCTAGCAGATAAAGCTAGAATGATTGTAAATCATGGTATGAAAGTTAGGTACTATCATGATGAAATTGGCGTTAATTCTAGGCTAGATAGTATACAGGCAGCGGTTTTAAGTGTAAAACTTAAAAATTTAAATCACTACAGCAACGAGAGAAGAAGAGCTGCTTGGCATTATGACCAAGAATTAAAAGACATTGACGGCATAATAACTCCAAAAAGAGTGATAAACTCTTGCCATGTGTTTCATCAATATACGCTAAAGTTAAATGGAATAGATAGAGCTGCCCTTCAAGAATATTTAATGGCAAAAGGAATTCCGGCAATGATTTATTACCCTGTTCCATTGCATCAGCAAAAGGCATATCAGGATGATAGATATAAGGATGGCCAATTTCCGGTAGCAGAACAGCTGGCCAAAGAAGTACTTTCTTTACCTATGCATTCTGAGTTAGATGAAGAGCAGCTATTTTATATAACAAATACGATTAAAGAATTTATTAAAGAGAAGATATGAAGATTGCAGTAGTTGGAACAGGATATGTTGGTTTAGTTACAGGAACCTGTTTAGCAGAAACTGGGAATGATGTTGTTTGTGTTGATATTGATGCAGACAAAGTACAAAGAATGAAGAATGGGATTGTCCCTATTTATGAACCTCATTTGGATGTGATATTTGAAAGGAATATCAAACAAAATAGGCTATCATTCACAACCAATTTAGAAGAAGCTGTAAAAGATGCTACTATTATCTTTTTAGCATTACCAACACCTCCAGGAGAAGATGGGTCTGCTGATTTGTCTTATGTTTTAGGAGTGGCTGAAGACTTAGGTAAAATAATTACGGACTATAAAATCATAATTGATAAAAGTACTGTACCGGTTGGAACAGCAGAGAAAGTTCATCATGCAGTTGCGAAAAATGCAAAAGTTGATTTTGATATTGTTTCAAATCCAGAATTTTTAAGAGAAGGCTTTGCAGTTGATGACTTTTTGAAACCGGATAGAGTAGTTATAGGAACTTCTTCTGAAAAAGCAAAGGAGATTTTAGAAGAGCTTTACAAACCTTATGTCCGTCAAGGAAATCCAATCATATTCATGGATGAAAAATCTGCAGAGCTAACCAAGTATGCAGCAAATGCATTTTTAGCTACAAAAATTACTTTCATGAATGAAATCGCAAATTTTTGCGAAAAAGTAGGCGCTGATGTAGATTCTGTAAGAGCGGGGATTGGTTCTGATACTAGAATTGGTAAGAGATTTCTTTTTCCTGGTATAGGTTATGGTGGGAGCTGTTTTCCTAAAGACGTGCAAGCTTTAGCAAAATCTGGTAAAGAAGAAGGGTATGAATTCCAAATATTGGACTCTGTAATGAGAGTAAATCATGAACAGAAGACAGCACTAATGCCCAAAATAAAAGAGTATTTTAATGGGGATATAAAAGGGAAGAAGGTCGCTCTATGGGGTCTTGCTTTTAAACCTGATACAGATGATATTCGTGAGGCTCCAGCTTTGTATTTAATAGATGAGTTGGTAAAAGAGGGAGCAAAGGTTTCAGCTTATGATCCTGAGGCAATGGCAAACGTACAAGAAAGAATAGGGGATAAAATAAGCTATGCTCTTGATGCTTATGATGCCTGTGATGGAGCTGATTTCCTTGTTATAGCAACTGAATGGTCTGTATTTAGAAATCCTGACTTTGCAAAGATGTCTGCAAAACTGAAAAATAAGATTGTATTCGATGGTCGAAATTTATATGATCTAGACTATATGATTAAACAAGGATATACCTATATCAGTATTGGTAGAAATAAAATAATAGTAGAATAAATGGCGAAAGTTCTTGTTACTGGTGCAGCAGGTTTTTTGGGTTCTCATTTATGCGATAGGTTCATAAAAGAAGGTCATGAAGTTATTGGTATGGATAACCTAATAACTGGTAATATCAGAAACTTAGAACACCTTTTTCCGCTAGAGCAATTCACATTTTACTACCAAGATGTATCTAATTATGTCCATGTTTCCGGTGATTTAGATTACATTTTACATTTTGCATCTCCTGCTAGCCCCATTGATTATTTAAAAATTCCAATACAAACCTTAAAAGTTAGCTCACTTGGAACACATAATTTGTTGGGATTGGCAAAGGCAAAATCAGCTAAAATTTTAGTTGCTTCTACATCCGAAGTCTATGGAGATCCTTTGGTTCATCCGCAGACGGAGGAGTACTGGGGTAATGTTAATCCTATAGGACCAAGAGGTGTTTATGATGAAGCTAAAAGGTTCCAAGAGGCAATTACCATGGCATACCATACATTTCATAATGTGGATATTGCTATAGTAAGAATATTTAATACTTATGGTCCAAGAATGCGACTGAACGATGGAAGAGTATTGCCTGCATTTATAGGACAAGCTCTGAGAGGTGAGGATCTTACCGTTTTTGGGGATGGGAGTCAAACAAGGTCTTTTTGTTATGTTGATGATTTAGTTGAAGGCATATACAGATTGCTAAAAAGCGATTATCACCTGCCTATGAATATTGGGAACCCAGATGAGATAACAATAGCTGATTTTGCACAAGAAATAATAAAATTAACAGGAACAAATCAAAAGGTCGTATACAAGGAGCTTCCAAAAGATGATCCATTGCAAAGGCAACCGAATATTGATAAAGCAAGAGAAATATTAGGTTGGGAGCCAAAAGTTAGTAGGTCTGAAGGTTTGAAAATAACTTATGACTATTTTAAATCTCTTGACTCTGATGAACTTTACAGAAAGGAACATAATGACTTTACAAAATATATTATAAAGTAATGAGCTTTTTTGCACACGAAACAGCAGTAATTGACGATGATTGTGTTATAGGAGAAGGAACCAAAATTTGGCATTTTTCTCACGTCATGTCAAATTCAAGAATAGGCAAAAACTGCAATATTGGCCAAAATTGTGTTATCTCTCCAGATGTAGTTTTAGGAGATGGGATTAAAGTTCAAAATAATGTTTCTATCTACACAGGAGTTGTTTGTGAAGATGATGTCTTTCTTGGCCCATCCATGGTTTTCACCAATGTAATGAACCCTAGAAGTGCTGTAAATAGAAAGAATGAGTATGCTAAAACCTTGGTTAAGAAAGGAGCAACTATTGGGGCAAACGCAACTATTGTTTGTGGGAATAATTTAGGGAGATACTGCTTTATAGGTGCTGGTAGCGTTGTTTTAAAAGAAGTACCTGACTATGCTTTAATTGTTGGAAATCCAGCAAAGCAGATTGGTTGGATGAGCGAAAATGGTCAGAGGTTAAATTTTAATGAACAAGGAATAGCTGTTTGTCCAGAAACAAAGGAGCAGTATAAATTAGAAAATAATAAAGTAAGAAAATTGTAGTATGGCAATATTTCAAGATATAGTAGATAAAAAAGAAAAAATTGGGGTAATTGGATTGGGCTATGTTGGTTTACCAATTGCGCTAGAATTTGCGAGAAAGGCTTCTGTAGTTGGTTTTGATATCAGCGCAGAGAGAGTAGAAATGATGAAGAATGGTGTTGATCCAAGTGAGGAGCTAGATGCTAAGGCTTTTGAGGGTTGTGATATCCTTTTTTCAAACAAAATTGATGACTTAAAAGATGTCAAATTTTTTGTAGTAGCTGTGCCAACTCCAATAGATCAGCATAATTTACCAGATTTAAAGCCTTTAATAAGTGCATCTAATACAGTGGGTAAGGTGTTAAAAAAAGGAGATTATGTTGTTTTTGAGTCTACAGTATATCCAGGTTGTACAGAAGAGGATTGTATCCCAGTTCTTGAAAAAATAAGCGGCTTAAAATTTAAACAAGATTTTGAAGTAGGGTATTCACCTGAGAGAATTAATCCCGGAGATACCAAGCACACCTTAACAAATGTAGTTAAAGTAGTTTCAGGAAGCTCAGAAACGTCGCTAGAAGAGATTGCTAAAATATATGAGTTGGTTGTTCAAGCTGGTGTTCACAGGGCAAGTAGTATTAAGGTTGCAGAGGCAGCAAAAATTATAGAGAACACACAAAGAGATGTGAATATTGCCTTAATAAATGAGCTTTCCATTATATTCAATAAAATGGATATAAATACTTATGAAGTTTTAGAAGCCGCAGGAACGAAGTGGAATTTTTTAAACTTTAGTCCAGGTTTAGTTGGGGGGCACTGTATAGGTGTTGATCCTTATTATTTAACATACAAAGCAAAAGAGTTTGGCTACCATGCTCAAATAATAAACTCTGGTAGATCTGTAAATGATGGGATGGGTAACTACATTGCTAGTAGAGTAGTTAAGAAGTTGGTTTCTCAGAATAAGAAAAGTGAAGGAGCAAATATTTTGGTGATGGGAGCCACTTTTAAAGAAAATGTTAGTGATATCCGAAATTCAAAAGTATTAGATGTAGTTAAAGAGCTGAATGATTTTGGATTAAATGTTGACTTGGTAGACCCACATGCTTCTTCTGCAGACTTAAAAAAGCATTATGGTGTAGGGCTTAAAGATCAAATTTCATCAGATTATGATGCTATTATTTTAGCTGTAAATCATGAAGAGTATTTGGAGTTAGATGAAAAGTATTTTAAGTCTATAAGTAAAGAAAAAGCTATATTCTTTGATGTTAAAGGAGTTTTTAAGAACAAAATAAAGGAGTTAGACTATTTAAGTCTATAAACGTTTATGGATAAAAAAAGCATTTTAATAACAGGTGGGGCAGGTTTTATTGGATCTCATGTGGTGAGATTATTTGTCAATAAATATCCTGATACTACTATTGTAAATTATGATAAGCTTACTTATGCGGGGAATCTTGAAAATCTTTTAGATGTTGAAAGAAGCTCAAATTATAGATTTGAGAAAGGCGATATCCTAGATGAGAAAAAATTAGCGGCTGTTTTTGAGGAATATAAAATAGATGCAGTGATTCATCTTGCAGCTGAATCTCACGTAGATAGATCTATTTCAAATCCTTTGGAGTTTGTTAATACAAATATTACGGGAACAGCAACTTTAATGAATGTTGCAAAAGAATTTTGGAATGGCAACTTTGAAAATAAATTGTTCTACCATGTGTCTACAGATGAGGTCTATGGCTCATTAGGAGAAACAGGCTACTTTACAGAAGAAACACCTTACGATCCGAGAAGTCCGTATTCAGCTTCAAAAGCAAGTTCTGATCATTTGGTTAGGGCTTATTTTCATACATATGGTTTCCCAATAGTAATTTCTAATTGCTCTAATAATTATGGGGCAAATCAATTTCCTGAAAAACTTATACCCTTATTTATAAATAACATTAAATCTAATTTACCTCTTCCAGTTTATGGAAAAGGAGATAATGTTAGAGATTGGCTTTGGGTGGTAGACCATGCTCAAGCTATTGATGTTATTTTCAATAACTCAAAACTCGGAGAAACCTACAATATTGGGGGCAATAATGAATGGACTAATATTGCGCTTATTAAAGCTTTGTGTAAGATAATGGATCAAAAATTGGGAAGAAAAGAAGGGGATTCAGAGAAATTAATAACTTATGTGAAGGATAGAGAAGGTCATGATAAAAGATATGCGATAGATGCTTCCAAATTAAAACGAGATTTAGATTGGGAGCCTTCTATTCAGTTTGAAGAAGGCTTGGAGGATACAGTAGATTGGTATCTTAAAAATGAAGAATGGTTAAGTAGAGTTACCTCAGGAGATTATAAAAATTATTACCAAAAGCAATACCAAGAAAGATAGTGGAGAGTTTCAAATACCATAATGGTGATTTTTTAGAGGCGAGTTTTCTTATTAGTGGTGGGGCAGGATTTATTGGTTCCAACATCGTTCGCTATCTAATAGACAATGGTGCAAAAAAAGTAAGAGTAGTTGATAATTTAGAGACTGGTAGCTTTGAAAATTTAGAAGAATTTCAAGGACTTAGTAACTTCGATTTTGTTGAAGGAGATATTTCAGATTATGATCTATGTTTGAAAGTAACTGAAGGGATAGATTATATTAGCCACCAAGCCGCCTTAGGTTCTGTGCCTAGGTCTTTAATAAACCCTTTGGCAACTAATAATGCCAATGTAAATGGTTTTTTAAATATCATAACAGCTGCAAGGCAGAATCGTGTTAAGAGAGTAGTTTATGCAAGTTCTTCTTCCGTGTATGGCGACTCTAAAACTCTTCCCAAGAAGGAGTCTGAAATTGGAATGCCTTTAAATCCTTATGCAGTGAGTAAGTATACAGATGAGTTGTATGCTTATGTTTCCCATTTAAATTATAACCAAGAAATTATTGGTCTTAGGTATTTTAATGTATTCGGTCCAAATCAAAGTCCAAAAGGAGATTATGCTGCAGTAATACCATTATTTATTAATGGCTTTCTTGCAAATAAACCGCCATATATTAATGGAGATGGCAGTCAAACTAGAGATTTTACTTTTATAGAAAATGCTGTTCAGGCTAATATAAAAGCTTTGCAAACTAAAGATGAAAGAGCTTTTGGAAGAGCATTCAATGTTGCTATTGGAGAAAGATATAGCTTAAATGAAATGGTTGATTTTTTGGGTGAGATAACAAAGTCTAAAGTGGAGCCCCTTTATAGAGAGCCTAGGGAAGGTGATATAAAGGATTCTTTGGCGGATATTTCCGATTCGAATGAAATATTAGACTACCAACCAAAAGTTTCATTTTATGACGGGCTAAAAATTACAGTAGACTGGTTTAAAGAAAACATAAAAATAGAAGACTGATGTCTTTCTTAAAGAGAATTTTCGGTAAAGAAGAGAAACTCGAGCCTGTTGATTTAGCTCAGCTAAAAGTAGATTTTCATTCTCATCTTATTCCTGGTATTGATGATGGTTCTAAAAGTATGGAAGAAAGCATTAAAATGCTTAAGACTTTCAAAGAATTAGGGTATCAAAAGGTAATTACTACCCCTCATGTGATGAGTGATTTTTATAAAAATGAATCCTCAACAATTATTGAAGGAAGAGATCAAATTAGAAATAAGCTTAAAGAACTTAATATACATATTGAGTTTGAAGCAGCAGCTGAATACTATTTAGATGAAAGTTTAGGAGATAAAATTACCAAAGGAGATATATTGAGCTTTGGTGATAAATACGTTCTTTTTGAACTTCCTTTTTTTTCTGAACCACCTAATTTGTCTCAAATAGTTTTTCAATTTCAAACAAATGGCTACAAGCCTATTCTTGCCCATCCTGAGCGATATAGTTTTTGGTATAAGGATTTTGAGAAGTATAGAGAGCTAAAAGAGAAAGGGGTGTTTTTGCAACTCAATATTTTGTCACTAATAGGGCATTATTCGCCAGAAACACAAAAGATTGCTGAAAAACTAATCAAAGAAAATTTAATCTCTTTTATTGGTTCAGACTGTCACAATTCCCACCACTTAGAACTAATTGAAATTGCCCGAAGAAAGAAAAGTTTATATGAATTAATAAATTCAGGATATCTTTTGAATAAAACTCTTTAAACAATATTTACTTCTCTTTCTAAAGACACAGAAAACATTGCTTTTACTGATTTTATAATTCTTTCAGAAAGTGCTAGAATTTCGGAGCCTTTAGCATTTTTGTAATTAACAAGCACTAATGCTTGTTTTTTATGTACACCATAGTCTCCTTCAGTAAATCCTTTCCATCCTGCTTTCTCAATAAGCCATCCAGCAGCAACTTTATAACTCCCATCCTTTTGAATGTATGCTGCTACATCTTCAAATTTAATTTTTAGTTGTTTAAATTCTTGCTTACTGATCACTGGATTTTTAAAAAAGCTCCCTGCATTTCCAATCTCAGCAGGATCTGGAAGTTTTGATTTTCTAATAGCAATTACAGCATCTGAAACATCCTTAATAGTAATGGACGATTCTTTTACTCCCATGCTTTCTAACTCAGTTTTAATAGCGCCATACTCTAGATGGAATTTAGGTTTCTTAGATAGTTTAAATTCTACGGCATAAATGAAATACTGGTCTTTTAGTTTTGTTTTAAAGATACTAGTTCTATAACCGAACTCGCATTCCCCCTTATCAAATGTTCTTTTACTCCCATTTGCTTTATCTATGCAGTATACCTTTGTTATGGTGTCTTTTACTTCTACTCCATAGGCCCCAATATTTTGCATTGGACTGGCACCAACACAGCCGGGAATTAAAGATAGATTCTCTAGTCCGAAAAAGGAATTATTTACGGTATACATAACAAAGTTGTGCCAGTTTTCTCCTGCTCCCACTTTTAAATTTACTTCTGTAGAATCTTCGAATGTTATTTCTATTCCTTTAATGGCGTTTTTGATAATGTGGCCGTCGAAGTCTTTCGTTAATAGAATATTACTTCCTCCTCCTAAAATAAGGTGAGGAGTTTTTGCTAAATTATTCTCTTTAAAGAAATTTAAAGCATCTTCTTCCGTTTGTAGCTCAGTAAACCACTTAGCTTTTGCTGCAATACCAAATGTATTGTATGGTTTTAAATTTATGTCTTCTAGCATTCTTGGCAAATATAATTTTCTGTAGGTTAAAAAATATGTTCATTTTCGCTTTTTATCATGAATTCTAAAAAAGTAAGTGTTTCTGTTATCAATGACTTATTTACTGATCAAAGAGTGAATAAGGTATGCATGACTTTAAAGAAGAAGGGTTTTGAACCAATATTGATTGGCAGGAAATTCAAAAATAGTCCTGTGGTGGTTAGGGAATATGAGACAAAACGGTTTACTCTACCATTTAATAAAGGGCCTCTTTTTTACTTCTTTTATAATTTGCGTTTGTTTTTTTACTTGCTCTTTAATACTCCTTCAATCTTATTGGCAAATGATTTAGATACTTTATTGGCTAACTATTTAGTGCATAAAATAAAAAGAGTAAGGCTTGTTTATGATAGTCATGAATATTTTACGGAGGTACCCGAGCTGCAAAAAAGAAGAATAGCTAAATTAGTTTGGTCTTCTTTAGAAAAATGGATGCTTCCAAATATTAATTACGCTTATACAGTAAGTCCAAAAATTAGTGATTCTTATAAGAAACTATATGGTATTGAAATGGGTGTGATTTATAATTTTCCAAACTATTTGAACGAAGTGAATAAAGTAAAACAAAAGGAGGGCTATATTATTTATCAAGGGGCATTAAATGTTGGACGAGGATTGGAAGAGCTGATTGAAGCGATGAAGTATATTAATAACTATACACTTCATGTATACGGTAGTGGCGATATTGAAAGTGAATTAAAAAACCTTACTAAGCAATTTAATTTGGAGCAAAAAGTATTGTTTTTTGGACGATTGTCATCAGAAGAGTTGCTTGAAAAAACTAAGAATGCAGTTCTTGGTGTCTCCATTGAAAAGCCAATAGGTTTGAGTTATCAATATGCTGTTCCAAACAAGATTTTTGACTATTTAAACTCAGGAATACCTGTCTATTACTCCAATTTAAATGAAGTAATTAATTTGTTGGGTGAAAGAGAAGTAGGGTTGCAATTATCCAGCTATTCTCCAAAGGCAATAGCTTCTGATCTTAATAAAATGCTTTGCAGTAAACAATATTTAGAATGGACAAAAAATGCCTTGGAGTTATCAAGAATGTATAATTGGGAATCGCAAGAAAATAAATTGTTAAGCTATTTTGAATAAAATCGATTTACATATAGTTTCCTTTGACGTTCCTTACCCACCAACTTACGGTGGAGTTGTAGATGTTTTTTATAGACTTGAGGCACTAAGTAAATTGGGAGTTAAAATTGCCTTACATTGTTTCCAATATGGAAGAGAAGAGTCAAAGGTTTTAAGTGAATTAGCGGAGCAGGTTTATTATTACAAGAGAGAAAAGAGATTGAAAGACCTTTTTTCGTCTACGCCATTTATTGTAAAAAGTAGAGAGAATAACTCTTTGCTAAAAAATCTAATGAAAGATAGTTCGCCAATTCTTTTCGAAGGGGTTCATTGTACCATTTTTTCAAACCACCCCCAGCTTCAGGGAAGACTTAAGTGGATTCGGATGCATAATGTTGAGTCGCATTATTATTCTTTTTTAGCAAAACAAGCGAATAGTTGGTTTAAGAAGTTGTATTATCTACAAGAGTCTAAAAAACTAAAGAAGTATGAAAAAAATATCAAAGGAGTTAGTGGTCTTTTTTGTTTGTCACAAAGGGATTGTAATTTCTTTATGGATTATTATAAGGATGTAAAATACTTAGCTGTATTCTTTGAAGGTTTAATTATAAGAACAGATAGTTTAGTTGTAAGTGAAAAGTACGCATTGTATCATGGCAATTTAGATGTGGAAGAAAATATTAAAGCAGTGGAATTTCTTAAACAAGTTTTTTCAGCTTTAAATTGGAAGTTGATAGTGGCTGGGAACTCTACAAATAATAGGGTAAAAAAAATAATTAAGAAGGCATCCAATATGGAGTTAATAGCTTCTCCTTCTAAAGAAAAAATGAATAGTCTAATTAAGGCTGCCCACTTGCACTGTTTGCCAACTTTTCAGAATACGGGAGTTAAACTAAAGCTTATTAACTCTTTATTAAATGGTAAAAGAGTTTTAGTTAATCAAAATATGATTACAGAAAATCATCTTGAGAGTTTTTGCGAACTTGCTGAGGATGTTAGTGATTGGAGAAGAAAAGTTTCTAGTTTAATGAAATCTACCATGCAAGAAGAGGAGCTCAAAGAGCGAAAAGATTTTCTACTAGAAATATATGATAATCAAAAAAATGCTAAGCTTCTCTTGGAATCGTTGGCTGAGGTTCGGTAATAGTTTCTTTCTCAAATTGAAGTATTCTACCTGGGAATTTTCTCATTAATTCATAGTCGTGAGTAGCAACTATAACTGCTTTATTGTTTTTGCTAATATTCACCAAAAGCTTCATGATTTCTATAGAGGTTTCTGGGTCTAGATTTCCTGTTGGCTCATCAGCCAAAATAATTTCTGGATCATTGATTAATGCTCTTGCAATAGCAACTCTTTGTTGCTGCCCTCCTGATAATTCATGTGGCATTTTAAAGCCTTTACTGCCAATTCCAACTATATCAAGTACGTTGTTAATTCCTTCTGTTATCTCCTTTTTGCCTTTCCAACCTGTGGCTTTCATAACAAATTTTAAATTGTCGAAAATATTACGATCAGATAGCAATTGAAAGTCCTGGAAGACAACACCAATTTTTCTTCTAAGAAAAGGTACTTTTTTTCTTTTTAGATTTGATAAATTAAATTCTGCAACCTTACCCTCTCCTTCTTTTAACTTTAATTCAGCATACAATGTTTTTAGGAAGCTACTCTTTCCACTGCCATTTTTTCCAACAAGATATATCATCTCCCCTTTATTAATTTCTAGGTTGAGGTTAGATAGTACAAGATGCTTATGATGATAAACACTTACATTCTTTAATTCGATGATTGCGGAATCTGACATAATTTTTTTATAAGTAGGCAAATATAGAAATTGCTATTGTGAAATTAGAATCTGCACAATTTTACTGTGAAATCAAGGTTGTTTTATGTTAACAAATTTGCGTTGAAAACTATGTGTCTCTTAGTCTTTAGAAGAGTTTGTAAAATTTAATTTTAAATCAGTCTACATTTTATGATTATTGTACTAATTGAAGGGTTTTATGGGATATAAGAAATGGCTTGAAAGGGCTTTAGTTATTTCGTTTCTTTTGTTTTTAGTTGCCAATTCGATTACGGCTCAGCAAAGTCTAATTTTTGATTTTAGATATCCTGATTATGAAAATGCTCTCGATTTATATGAGAAAGAAAAGTATGTTTCTGCTCAAGAATACTTCGAAAAAGTAATAAAATCTGTTAACGATAAAAAATCAGAAGTTAGAATAGAAGCTGAATTCTATCAAGCTATTTGCGCAGTTGAATTATATCATGGTAATGCAGAGATTTTATTAAATAAATTCATACAAAACCACCCCAATCATCCTAGATTAATAGAGATTCACTTTAATCTTGCTAAATTTCAATTTAGAAAGAAAAAATATAATGCAGTAATTAATCAGTTGGCTCAGATAGATCCTCTTGATTTAAGAGAGGAAGAAAGATCTGAGTACTTTTTTAAAAAGGCCTATTCCTATTTTCAAGAAGAAGATTTTGAAGAAGCTTCTAAATACTTTTTTGAGATAAAAGACACAGATAATCCTTATGTTTCGGCAGCCCGTTATTATTATGCTCATATAAATTACAACAAGAAAAACTATCAAACTGCAGCGGATAATTTTCAGAAAATAGCCAACGACAAACAATTTGGCCCGTTGGTTCCTTATTATTTAACGCAAATTTATTATCTCCAAGGAAAATATGAACAGTTAGTTCAATATGCTCCTGCAGTTTTAGATTCTGCTCCACCAAAAAGAGAGAATGAGATTCGCAAGTTTATAGGGGATGCTTATTTTGAATTAGAAAAGTATGATTCAGCTGTTATCTTTTTAAACCAGTATCTCACATCTAGAGGAGGAGTTCAGTCTGATTATTACCAATTAGGTTTTGCTTTAAAGCAAATTAATGAATACGAGGACGCTATAAAGTATTTGCAAAAAGCAATTGGTGAAAATGATACCATTAATCAGTCTGCATATTATTTTATAGGTGAATCAAGTATAAAAATAGATAGAAAAACTACTGCGAAAAATGCATTTAGAAGCGCAGAAAGAATTAGCGTAAACCCAGAAATTAAAGAAGATGCATTGTTTAATTATGCTAAAGTTTCCTATGAACTTTCTTATCACCCATATGACGATGCAATTCTAGCATTTGAGGAGTATATTAATAAGTATCCTAATTCTTCTAAGCTAGAAAGTGCATATGAGTATCTCCTTGGTGTTTATTACACCACAAAAAATTACAAAGAGGCGCTCAACTCATTAAATAGAATAAAGAGCCAAGATTATAAACTTTTAGAAGCAAAACAAAGAATAGCTCTTTTTAGAGGTGTTGAACTTTTTAATGCTGGCGAGTACCAAGAGGCAATTAATTTATTTCAATTGTCAGTGAAGCATAATTATAACCCTCAATATAAATCCAAGGCTATTTATTGGATGGCAGAATGCTTTTATCAGTTAAAAGACTATGACAATGCCATAAACTCATACACAGATTTTTTATCCACTGCAGGAGCAAGATCTCTGCCAAATTTTAACAGAGCATACTATAACCTCGCTTATACTTACTATGATAAAAAGAAATATGCTAGTGCAATTTTTTGGTTTAAAGAGTATGTAGGTAAGGCAAATCCAAAAAACAAGGGCTTAATAAGTGATGCCAATATTAGAATAGGAGATAGTTATTTTATCCAAAAAGATTATGCAGATGCAATTACATATTATGAAAATGCTGCTGATTTTAACCTTTCCAACACAGATTATGCACTTCTTCAAACAGCAATTTCTTATGGGGTACTAGGCGATTATGACGCTAAAGCTAAAAGACTGCTGAAAATAATAAATGATAGAAGTGTTTCTGTTTATACGGATGATGCAATTTATGAATTAGCAAAGACATATTTAGTGAAAGGGAAGAATCAAGATGCCCTGGCCTACTACAATCAACTATTAATAGATTATCCCAATAGTAATTATTTAGCTGATGCTAATTTGAAAATTGGTTTAATACATTACAATAATAAAAATGATGATATAGCATTAAACTCCTTTAATAAGGTGGTTAAAGATTTTCCAAATTCAAAAGAGTCTAAAGAAGCTTTAGAAAAAATTAGAAAAATTTTTATAGATAAGGGAGATGCTAATGGATTTGAAGATTATATCAATGGGGTTCCATTTGCAAATATTAGTAAGTCAAAGTTAGATTCTACTTCTTATGTAATAGCTGAGAATAATTACTTAGAAGGTAAATGTGATAAAGCGGTAAGAGATTTTTCAAACTACCTAAAAAGGTATCCAAAGGGATTGTTTACTTTAAATGCACATTTTTATAGAGCAGAATGTGAACTAAAAGGTGGATTTATAGAGGAGGCTGCTTTAGATTATGAATATGTATTAAGCAGGGGGCCGAGTAAGTTTTTAGAAAATTCTTTATTGGGCTTAGGAGAGATTTATATTAAGTTAAATAAAGTAGATAGTGCTATTGGTGTTTATAACACAGTGCTTAATTCTGCAGAAAGAGAGTCTAGTTTAAGGTTGGCAGAGAGTAAATTGATGAGTATCTATTATGAGAATGAGCTCTACACAGAGGCAAAGGAATTTGCATATAGAATTGTGAAAGTAGAGGAGCAGTTACCTAAGCTTTGGCAAAGAGCAAGAATGATTTTATCTAAAAGTTATTTCGAAATAGAGAACTATGATTCTACATTAACTCAATTAGCTTATATAGTTGACTTAAACAATGAGATAGGTGCCGAGGCTAAGTATTTAAATGCAAAGATTCTATATCTTCAAGGTAATTATACAGAATGTGATACTTTGATTTACAAATTGGTGGATCAGGTGCCTTCTTATTCTTATTGGATAGCCAATGGGTTTATTCTATTAGCAGATAACTTTATTGCGAAAGAAGATTTATACAATGCTAGAATAACCTTTCAGAGTGTTATTGATAACGCTGAAGATTCTACCTTGATTTCTGTGGCCAAAGAAAAGCTTAGAATATTAGATGAGAATCAAAAAGAAAAGGAGTTAAGAGCTCAAACAAAGGATACACTTTTTATAAACTTGGAAGATAATAATGAAATAGTCTATCCTCCAGATACCTTAATTAAAGATAGTTTAATCCAGAAAAATATAATAGAGAATGAAGATTAGACTGCTATTTATTATACTGTTTTCTTTATCTACAATGGTAAAATCTCAAGATAATTTGCCTACAGATACTTTTGAAATCATTAAGGAATATCAACCAACACTTATAGATGCAATAAAGATTGAAGAAGATGTTGATATCGTGGATACAGCAAAGGTGGAGGTGAATTTAGACTATGAATTCTCAAATGAGAAGGTTGATATAAAATTTATCCCTGAACCGATAGTACCTGCTAGAATTAAAGGAGAACCTATGGTTAAGCTTTATAATGGTTACACCAGACTTGGTGTTGGCAATGGACTGGTTCCTTTTGCAGAATTATATTATAACAATCTAAGGTCGAAAGATTATTCTATTGGAACTCATCTTAAGTACTTTAATATGCCCGATTTTAATAATATTGAAGGTAGCGGTATGGATAAAAGTCATCTAGAAGTATTTGGAAAAAGGTTCTGGAAGTCAAAAACACTCGATTCTCGTCTTGCTTTTGAAAGACATAACTTTAATTATTATGGTTACAATAATATACCTAAAATTAATTCACAAGAAACTGTAGACTCTGATCTAGAACAATTTTATAATAGGTTCTCGGCTGAGCTAGGTCTTTCAAATAATATTCAAGATTCATTTAATTTAAGATATGAGGGGCAAGCTAAATATTACTTCACATCCAATAAGGCAGCTCAGCAAGAAAATAATATTTTAATAAACGGAACCTTAAGTCAGTTTAGAAACGCAGACTTGTATCAGTTAGACTTAGGTTTTGACTTTAATAGTTATGATAAGTTTCAAGAGAGCGCAATTTTGAAAGTAAGTCCTCATGTTAAATCTGAAGGGAAAAAGTTCAGTGTAGAAGTTGGGTTAGGGATATTTATGAATTCTTATAAGGGTGAGGATGCTGACTTTCATTTTTTCCCAATAGCAGAGGCTAATTACTTTGGTATTAAAGATGTATTCATTCCTTATGCAGGGGTTACGGGTGGTATAATTAGAAATTCATACAGGTCATTCACCATGGAGAACCCGTTTGTGAATGGCAACATTGCTCTTTTAAATAGTAATCAGAAGTATAATTTGTTTGGTGGACTTAGAGGTTCATTCAATACTAAGTTGTCCTATGATGTTAAAGTGGCTCATTTGAATACAGAAAATGCTCCGTTGTACGTGAAGGTTCCAGATAGTGAATTGCTTATTTCTAAAGATTTTTTTGTTGTTTATGACGAAATTGAAGAGACTCAAATAAAGGCGGAGGTAACTTTTAAGAACTCAGATAAATTGAATATTTATTTTGTAGGTGAATACTTCCAATTTGATACCAAAGATCAGAAAGAAGCTTGGCATAGACCTGAATTAAAAATTTCAGCAAGAGCAGAGTATAATCTATATCATAAAATTATTGTTAAGGCTGCAGTATTTTATTGGGGCAGCCAATATGCTCAAAATTTAGAACTAGTTAGTTCTACTCCAATTGTTCAAACTGAATTTACAGTAGAGAAATTAGATCCTATTGTAGACATAAATTTAGGTGTTGAGTATCGTTACACTAAAAGACTTTCGGCCTTCTTAGATCTTAATAATTTGGGTGGAATTAACTATGAAAAATACCAAGATTATCCAGTTCAAGGCTTCAATGTTTGGGGTGGTTTTACTTATTCCTTCTAAGCTTTAATATTGTTCTGATATTCAGGCATTTATATGTTAATATTCTGTTAATAAAAGACTCTTGTTTTGACCGCTTACGCAAGCCTTATCGTTATCTTTGGTAAGGTTATTTTATTTGTAATATGAGCGAGAAAAAAGAAGAATTTAATAAGCACAATTATTCAGCTGACAGTATTCAGGCACTAGAAGGTATGGAGCATGTTCGTATGCGCCCTTCCATGTATATTGGAGATGTTGGAACTAGGGGTTTACATCATTTAGTTTATGAGGTTGTAGATAACTCTATTGATGAGGCACTTGCGGGTCATTGTAATAATATTACTGTGATTATTAATGAGGATAATTCAATTACAACCGAAGATGATGGTCGTGGAATTCCTGTAGATATCCACAAAAAAGAAGGTGTTTCTGCACTTGAAGTCGTAATGACTAAAATTGGAGCAGGGGGTAAATTCGATAAAGATTCTTACAAAGTTTCTGGAGGACTTCATGGTGTTGGTGTAAGTTGTGTAAATGCACTTTCTGAGCACTTGACAGCTACTGTTTTTAGAGAAGGTAAGGTTTATGAGCAAGAATATGAGCGTGGTAAAGCTTTATATCCTGTAAAAGAAGTTGGAGAGACGGATAAGCGCGGAACTACTGTTACTTTTAAGCCGGATCCAAGCATTTTTACCCAAACTTTAGAATATAGCTATGATACTTTAGCTAGCCGTTTGCGCGAATTAGCATATTTGAATAAGGGTATTACCATTCATTTGATAGATAGACGTTCAAAAAAAGAGGATGGCGAGTTTGAAGGAGAAACATTCCATTCAGAGGAAGGTCTTAAAGAGTTTATAAAATTTTTAGATGGTAACCGCGAACCTATTATGAAAGATGTTATTTCTTTTGAAGGTGAAAAAAATGGTGTTCCTGTTGAGGTTGCTATGGTTTATAATACCTCCTACGGTGAGAACTTACATTCTTATGTAAATAATATTAATACGCATGAAGGCGGTACTCATTTGTCAGGTTTTCGTCGTGGCCTTACGCATACCCTTAAAAAGTATGCAGATGAATCGGGTATGCTTTCTAAATTGAAGTTTGAAATAGCTGGAGATGATTTTCGTGAAGGTTTAACAGCTATTATTTCTGTAAAAGTACAAGAACCACAGTTTGAAGGTCAGACGAAAACAAAGCTAGGTAATAGGGAAGTTTCAGCTTCAGTTTCCCAAGCGGTTTCTGAGATGCTTACTTATTATTTAGAAGAACATCCTGATGATGCGAAAATAATTGTTCAAAAGGTAATACTTGCAGCACAAGCGAGACATGCAGCTCAAAAAGCACGTGAAATGGTGCAGCGTAAATCTGTAATGAGTATTGGTGGTTTACCTGGTAAATTAGCAGATTGCTCTGAAAAGGACGCATCTTTATGTGAGATTTATCTTGTTGAGGGTGATTCCGCAGGTGGAACAGCGAAGCAAGGACGAGATCGCAAATTTCAAGCGATTATGCCATTAAGAGGTAAGATTCTTAATGTAGAGAAAGCAATGCATCATAAGATATTTGAGAACGAAGAAATTAAGAATATATATACAGCACTAGGTGTTAGAGTTGGTACAGAAGAAGATAGTAAAGCTCTAGATATATCAACACTCAGATATCATAAGGTTATAATCATGTGTGATGCCGATGTGGATGGTAGTCATATTGAGACTTTAATCTTAACATTCTTTTTCAGACATATGAAGGAGTTGGTTGAAGGAGGAAATATTTACATTGCTACCCCGCCATTATATCTTGTAAAAAAGGGAAATAACTCTGAGTATTGTTGGTCTGACGAAGAGCGTGATAGAGCCATAGAGAAATTCAAAGGGTCAGGGAAGGAATCGAGTGTTGGCATACAAAGATATAAGGGTCTGGGAGAGATGAATGCTGAGCAGCTTTGGACAACAACGATGAATCCTGAGTTAAGGACATTAAGACAAGTTAATGTGGATAGTGCTGCAGAAGCAGATAGAGTCTTTTCTATGTTAATGGGAGATGATGTTCCACCAAGGAGAGAGTTTATTGAGAAGAATGCTAAATACGCTAATGTAGATATTTAGTAGAATTATAGGTATAAATACTAAAAAAGGGACGCAATTGCGTCCCTTTTTTATTTTATCGTGTTTTTAATTTATTTGACTACCGTAACGGTACCTTTTCTTCGGTGTTCCTTGCCGTCGGCATCTACAAATCTAAT
>JAUIMG010000023.1 GCA_030433355.1 Bacteroidia bacterium
AATTTTGTCTTTATGCCAGACACCAATACCATAGCCATTGGAGCACCTAACAATAGTGGTTTTGCACAATATGCAGGACATCTAAGGGTATTTAAATATAACCTACCCACATCCATACAAAAAACAAATGCAAAAATGGAATTTTCCATTTATCCCAACCCTACTAAAGGCGAATTAACTATTGAAAGTACTAATTCTATTGGAGAAGTTATTCAAATCACCTCCATTACAGGAGCTGTTTTAAAAGAAATCGCCATTTCTCAGGATAGGGAAACAATAGATCTCAGTAGCTTTAAAAATGGTTTATATTTCTTGGGTTTCAGAAATGAACTACATAAAATTATTGTAGCGGACAATTAGTTTTAACATCTCTTCATTTATAACTAATTTTTTTCTATTCATCATTGAATAAAGGTTTGGTAGTATCTTCGTAATACATACAACCGGCCATATATGAAATTATTAGTAAGCTTTTTTAAAAATAAAGTAAGCAAAACCCTCTTACTTCTTTTAATATTAGTTAGTACTTCTTCAATTAAAGCACAGTGGACCCAAATAGGTGCGGATATAGATGGAGAAGCTACTACAGACTATTCAGGGCTTACAGTAAGTATGCCCGACACAAACACTTTTGCTGTAGGCGCCTATCAAAACGATGGAAATGGAGTGAATGCAGGCCATGTGAGAATATTTAGAAGAATTGGAGCAACTTGGATACAGAAAGGATTGGATATAGATGGAGAAGCTGCCAATGACCGTTCCGGAATTTCTGTAAGTATGGCAGATTCAAATACTGTTGCAATTGGCGCTGCATTTAATGATGGTAGTGCTTTAGATGCAGGACATGTGAGAGTTTACGAATGGACAGGAGCAGCCTGGGTGCAAAAAGGTTTAGATATAGATGGAGAAAGCGCTGGTGATCGATCAGGCTCTTCCGTTAGTATGCCCGATGCCAATACTGTAGCAATTGGTGCATTTTTAAATGACGGTAATGGACTAGATGCAGGTCATGTAAGAATTTATGAATGGACAGGAGTCGCTTGGGTGCAAAAAGGAATCGATATAGAGGGAGAAGCTGCTAATGATCAATCGGGTTTTTCTGTAAGTATGCCTGATGCCAATACGGTTGCAATTGGCGCTAATCATAATGATGATGCAGGAATAGATGCAGGCCATGTAAGAATTTATGAATGGTCGGGCTTTGCATGGGTGCAAAAAGGCACAGATATCGATGGAGTTGCAACTCTTGATAATTTTGGAACATCAGTAAGTATGCCTAATGCTACTACTGTTGGAATAGGTGCCCCAACTAATGATGGCAATGGATTAGATGCGGGTCATGTAAGAATTTATGAATGGACAGGTGTTAATTGGGTACAAAAAGGATTAGACATAGATGGAGAATCGGCCGGAGATGAATCAGGAACTTCTGTTAGCATGCCTACGGCAAATGTTGTTGCAATAGGAGCTCCAAATAATGATGGTGTTGGCACAAATGCAGGCCATACTCGTGTTTATGAATGGAGCGGTACTGCATGGCAACAACTAGGATTAGATATCAATGGTGAATTAACCGATGACCGCTCCGGCTTTTCTGTTAGTATGGGCGATTCGAGTAAATTAGCAATAGGTGCTTATCTCAATAATGGAAATGGACCTGATGCCGGACATGTAAGAGTATATGATTTCATCCCTTGCTCTATGAGTGTCTCCATCAACATAAATAACAATGTAAACTGCTTTGGCGCTAATGATGGTAGCTTAACTGCAAATCCAACAGGAGGTTCAGCACCTTTTAACTATATCTGGACAAATGCAACTACTTCTCCTACTGCTAATTCGCTACCGGCTGGGGCTTATTCAGTTACAGTTACCGATGTAAACGGCTGCGTAGATTCCGCTTCTAGCTTTATTACCTCTCCGATTTCTCTTGTTGTTACTTCTGCTTCTATAGATGTTGTTTGCAATGGTGGTTCTAATGGACAAGCAGCTGCAGTGGCAATAGGAGGAACTCCACCTTACACCTATTTATGGAGCAATGCTTCTACAACAACTAATATTATAGGACTCAGCGCAGGGATTTATACAGTTACTGTTACCGATAACAATGGTTGCACCTTAGTTTCCTCTGAAACGGTAAATGAACCTCCTCTATTGGTTGCGAGTATTTCTGCAACTACAAATGTAAGTTGTAATGGAGGCGCAGATGGCACTGCAACTTCAACAGCCACTGGGGGAATAGCTCCTTATACATATTCATGGAGCAATGCCGCAACAACAGCTAGTATTAGCGGACTCTCTTCAGGAACTTATACAGTTACAGTTACGGATGATAATAATTGTACGACTACAACATCAACAACAATAACAGAACCTACTCTATTATCTTCAAGCATTTCAGTAACTACAAATGTTAGTTGCAATGGAGGCTCTGATGGAACTGCAACAGTTTCACCAAGTGGAGGAACGACTCCATACACTTATTTATGGAGTAATGCTGCTACAACAGCTACAAGCTCTAGTCTTAATGCAGCAACTTATACCGTTACGGTAAGTGATGCTAATGGATGTAGCACTACTACTTCTACTGCAATATTAGAGCCTAGCTTACTAAATGTTAACATTACGGTAGATAGCTTACCGAGTAGTTTCGGTGCTTCAGATGGTGGAATTACGGCTAATGCTAGTGGTGGAACACCATTATACACCTACACATGGAGCAATGCTGCAACTACTCCTAGCCTTAGCGGACTTTCTTCTGGAACTTATACAGTTACCGTGACTGATAATAATAACTGTAGCGCTGTAGACTTCTTTGTACTTAGTCAACCTGCTCTTTTAATTTGTACCACAACTTCTACCAATACATTATGTGCAGGAAGTATTGATGGAAGTGCTACTGTAAATGCAAGTGGAGGGGTAATACCCTACACTTATATGTGGAACAATTCAGATATTACTCAAACAACGAATAATCTAGCAGCTGGAACCTATACCATTACCGTTACTGATAATAATGGCATTACAACCACTTGCACCGCAACAATTGGCTCCCCTCTTGCAATTACCGCTAATGCTACCCTAAGTGATGAAAGTTGTAATGGCTTAGGAGATGGAGCCATTTCAACAAGTACAAGTGGAGGAACTTCCCCATATACCTACAATTGGAATACGTCAGCATTTACCTCTTCCATTTCAAATTTGGCTGCAGGAAACTATACAGTAACTATAACAGACGCTAATGGCTGTACATTAGTAGAAACTAATACTATCGTTGTTGGCGATAATATTCCTCCCACTGCTATTCCTCAAAATGTAACTGCTTACTTAGATTTTAATGGTCAGGCTATAGTTAGTGCTAATGATATTGATAATGGTTCTTTTGACAATTGTACTATAGCAAGTATTACTATAAATTCAAGCAATTTCGACTGTACTAATCTTGGCTTAAACACTATTGAACTACTTGTTATTGATAACAATAGCAATAGGGATTCTACATCGGCTATTGTGCAAATATTAGACACCATTAGACCAGTAGCCTTAGCTTCTAATCCTATTGTTTATCTAGGCACTAATGGAACGGCTACCATTTCAGCTACTTCGGTTGATAATGGTAGTTTAGACAACTGCACTATTAGCAGCTTTTCTTTAAGTGGAGGAACATACGATTGCTCTGATGTTGGGGTAAATATTACTGAAATTTTTACGGTAGTAGATAATAGTGGAAATAGAGATTCAATAGCCATAAACATAACCGTTTTAGATACCATAAATCCAACGGTGATTGGACAAAATATAAATGTATTTCTTGATGCCAATAGACAAGCAATTATTACTACTGCTGACATAGATAATGGCAGCATTGACTCTTGTGGAATTGCAAATGTAACTATAAGTAAAAGCTCATTTAATTGTGCTGAAGTAGGAGCAAATAACGTTACCCTATTTGCAACAGATATTCATGGTAATACGGATAGTACTTCCGTTCTTGTAACTGTAATAGATACTATAGGTGGCACAGACGATTCACTAATAACATCTGCTTGTGAGAACTATACTTGGATGCAAAATAATGTAAGCTATTCAACCTCTGGATTGTATAGAGATACTGCATTCAATGTGCTTGGATGTGATTCTGTTTACTACATTCTTGACTTAACTATCAATAATGCTGTAAATACAATAGATACCTTAACAGCCTGCGATTCCTTAGTTTGGATTGATGGCGTTACTTATTTTACCAATAATACTACCGCAGTAGATACATTAATAAATTCCAATGGTTGTGATTCCATTATTACGCTTAATCTAACGATTGTGAATTCAAATGGTAGTCTTCAAACTGCAACTTCATGTGATAGTTATTTATGGCCTCAAACCAACCAAAGCTATACTAATTCAGGTTTTTATACAGATATACTTACCAATGCCGCAGGCTGTGATTCAATTATAGTTTTAGACCTTACCATACTTAATTTAGATGTCACCATATTTAATGTGGGAGACTCTTTATTTGCTTTCCAAGAAGGGAATAGTTACCAATGGATAGATTGTGCTGTGGATACAATTATACCAGGGGCAACCTCTAAGGGTTATAAACCAGATACAACAGGATTTTATGCAGTAATAGTAGATAACGGTTTTTGCTCTGATACCTCTTCTTGTCAGTTTATTGATTTTGTTTCTGTAAAGGAAATAGCGAATAAAAAAGATTTTAAGCTCTACCCCAACCCTGCAAATGCTAAGTTCTATATAGAGACCAATGCACTAGTAGGAGAGGATATTTTACAAGTTTATGATATGCGAGGTTCTATAATCTTAGAAAGAAATATCTTCGATTTAAAAGAAACAGTAGATGTAGAAACTTGGGATGCCGGAATATATTTCGTTAGATTCCAAAACCAAATAAAGAAAATAGTGATAACAGAATAGATGAATTAAAAAGAAAAAAGAAAGCCACGCATCTGCGTGGCTTTTTTGTTCTAACTTTTTTCTTGAATCTCATTATTTCTTAGCTTTGAATAAATCATTTAGCCATGAAAAACATCCTTGTTACCCTTGAATTAGCAAATAAAGATCAAACGGATAAGATTTTAGCAGAAGCCGAAGTATTGGCAAAAGCCTTTCAAGCTAAACTTTGGTTAATTCATATTGCAGCCCCTGATCCAGAATTTGTAGATTACTCCGTTGGCCCGCAGTACATAAGAGATGAAATTGCAGATGAGCTTAGAGGAGAGCACCGTCAGATCCAACGAATAGCAAACAATTTAAAAGCTAAAGGAATTGACTGTGATGGTTTACTTATTCAAGGACCTACAGAGAAAATGATTTTGGAAGAAGTAGACAAGCTAGCAATAGATCTTTTAATTATGGGAAACAAAAAACAGAGCTTTCTACATGAGTTATTTGTTGGTAGCATTACAGACGGACTAGTAAAAGAAGTGAACATTCCAGTCTATTTAGTTCCATTAGGTAAATAATCCAATTTCCATTAAACCTTTTCTTCTTTATCTTGTCAATTAGGTGTACTTACTAAACCAAATGAGACAAACACTCTTTTTTCTTCTATTATTCCCTTTTTTCAGCTATGCACAAATTTCTAGCAGCAGTGTAAAAGGTAGTGTTTCTGATGATAGTCAAAATGCTGTCCCTTTCGCAAGTATAGCAGCATATTCTAGTTCTGACTCCTCTTTGGTAAAAGGGGTAGCTTCCGATGTGGATGGAAATTTCTCCATAGAACTTGCTAAAGGAAACTATTATCTGCAGATTAGCTATCTATCCTACAAGACCAAAATTATTCCCAATATTAAAATAGATAACAAAGAGGTAAACTTAGGAGATATCCGTTTGGAATCTGATGCAAAGCTATTGGACGAAGTAGAAGTTGTTGCAGAAAGGAATCAAATGGAGCTAAAAATGGATAAAAGGGTTTTTAACGTAGATAAAGACCTTACCAATGTAGGTGCTAATGCGGCTGAGATTCTAGACAATATTCCATCTGTAACAGTAGATATTGAAGGGAATATTGCATTAAGAGGTAGTGAAAATGTCAGGGTACTTATAGATGGGAAGCCTTCAGCAATAACAGGGGGAAGTACCGCAGATGTTCTGCGACAGTTTCAAGGAAATATGATTGAAAAGGTTGAGATAATAACCAACCCATCTTCTCGCTACGATGCTGAAGGAGAAGTTGGAATTATCAATATTATCTTAAAGAAAGAAAAACAAAAAGGAATAAATGGAAGTGTGGAGGCAGTTGTTGGATATCCAGATAATTATCGATTAGCCTACAATCTGAATTACCGCAAAAAGAAATTTAACTTATTCACCTCTTTTGGCATCGGTTATAGAGATTCTCCCGGTTTTGGAAACTCCAAACAATCTTTTAATGGTGCAGATACTTCTTATGTTTTCGAAAGTGAAACAGACCGTTCTAGATCTAGCTTTAGTCAAAATATTAGATTAGGAAGTGACTGGTTTATCAATAATAAGAACACCATCACCGTTTCCGGCTTTTTCAATAATTCGGTGGAGGAAAATATAACCAATTTGGTTTACAAAGATTTCGACTCAAATGGGGAACTTTTCCAAGAAGTACAAAGAGATGACATTGAAGATGAGCTAGGGCAGCGTTGGGAAACCGCTATTAATTATAAAAGAACTTTTGACAAGAAAGATGAAGTATGGACGGTAGATCTTCAATATAGTAAAAGTGATGATTTAGAAGATTCAGACATTGACCAAACCAATAGTTTTACCGGTGATTTAACCAACCAACAAGCCGTAAATACTGAGGTAAATGGAACATTTCTTGCTCAAACAGATTACATACTTCCCATTGGAAAAGAGGGACGTTTAGAAATGGGCTACCGCATGACGCTGAGACAAATTGAAAATGATTTTAGTGTAACAGAAGCTATCAACGGAGGTGAACCTACCATCAACCCAGATTTTAATAACGATTTCCTTTTTACAGAAGACGTTTATGCAGGATACTTACAATTTGGAAATAAAATTGAAAATTTTTCCTACCAGTTTGGTTTAAGAACGGAAAGATCTATTGTTAGTACAGAACTTAAACTAACAGACGAAACCAACAATTGGGATTACACCAACCTATTCCCTTCTGCATTTCTTGGCTACGAACTTTCTAAGCAAACCACAATACAATTAAGCTATAGTCGAAGAATAAATAGACCTTCTTACAGGTATTTATTGCCTTTCCAAACTTTTAGTGATATTCGAAATTTATGGGGAGGGAATCCAAATTTACAGCCTGAATTTACCGATTCCTATGAGATGAACTATTTGAAATATTTTGAAAAAGGTTCTGTTTTTTCTAGCATATATTATCGACATAGAACTGGAGTAATTCAAAGAATTACTGTAACTGACGACGAAGGTTTTGCTAGAAGAATTCCAGTGAATTTATCCACAGAAAATAATATAGGTTATGAATTAACAGCTAACTATAAATTCAAACCAAAAACAAGTGTAAACGCTACTTTTAATTTTTATCGTTCTGAAACTAGAGGCAGCTATGAGGGCATCAACTTAGATAATGAACAATTTGCATGGACTTCAAGAGGAGTTTTTAAAACTGCCTTGCTTTACAATATTGATGCACAACTTTCTTTAAACTACAATTCACCTCAAAATACTGCACAAGGTACAACAAAGTCTATTACATCATTAGATATTTCTTTAGCCAAAGATGTTTTAAAGGGAAAAGGTACCCTTGTAGCAAGCGTGCGCGATGTCTTTAATAGCAGAGTTAGAAGATGGACAGTGGATGATGGTCCTCTTACTAGCGAAAGCGAATTCCAATGGCGTGCAAGACAATTTTTACTTAGTTTCACTTATCGAATTAATGAAAAGAAAAGTAGAAATGAAAGAAGGTCTGGCGATTTTGATGCAGAAGATTAATAATAGTTGGTTTAAACTCTCTTCTGCTACTTTATTATTTCTTTTTGCAGTTTCTTGCTCTAACACTAAAGAAACCAATCAAATACCAAAGAAAGAACCAATACAAAAAGAAGGTCTTAGTTATTTAGCCCTTGGAGACTCTTATACCATTGGAGAGTCGGTTGAGGAGAATTATAGATGGCCAGTTTTATTAGCCAATGAACTTAATAATCAAGGAATTAGCATCCAAGCTCCTGTAATTATTGCTAAAACTGGTTGGAGAACAGATGAATTGATTGCAGCCCTCAAGCAACACGAATTTGATGAGAAATACGATATTATCTCTATTTTAATTGGGGTAAACAACCAATATCAAGGCAAAGATTTAGCTACTTATAAATCTGATTTATTAGCACTTATAGAGCTAGCAACAAATTATTCAAAAAGAGGCAAATCAGGTGTTTTTGCTTTCAGCATTCCCAACTATGGGGTAACTCCTTTTGCTGCTAAAGACGAAAAAAGGATTTCAAAAGAAATTGCAGAATGGAATAAGGCCTACAAAACAGTAATGGAAGAATTGGGCATTCAATTTTACGATATCACTCCTATTTCAATAGAAGCTAAGTATGATCAAAGCCTGATTGCGAAAGATGGATTACACCCTAGTGAAAAAATGTATAAAGCTTGGGTAAACAAATATGCAAATAGTATAATTAATAACAACTTAGAACCACAGAAAGACTGACCCCTTAGCAAGCACTTGATTTTTAGGCATTAAATGCTTAGTTTCGCAATTCCTATGCGACACAGCAATACTGTTTCATTTTACACCTTAGGCTGTAAGCTTAATTTTTCAGAGACTTCAGGGATAGCAAAGCTTTTCGAAGAAGAAGGCTATGCTAGAGTGGATTTCAAAGAAGGAGCAGACATTGTGGTGATTAACACTTGCTCTGTAACTGAACAAGCAGATAAAAAGTGCAGACAGATTGTTAAGCAAGCTAGAAACTTGAGTCCTGAAGCATTTATTGCAGTAATTGGATGCTATGCGCAGTTGAAGCCAGAAGAAATTGCAAGCATTGATGGTGTTAACATTGTGCTTGGAGCATCTGAAAAATTCAATCTTTTACAGCACATTACTAATTGGGAAAAAGAGCAGTTTGCAAATATTTGGAAGGTTGGTCCAATTAAAGAGGTAAAAGAATTTGTTCCTTCCTTTTCTATAGGCGATAGAACCAGAAGCTTTTTGAAAGTTCAAGATGGCTGTGATTATTTCTGCTCCTTTTGCACTATCCCTTTAGCAAGAGGTAGAAGTAGAAGTAATTCAGTAGCAAAAACAGTTTTAGAAGCAAAAAAAATAGCTAATTCCGATGTTCAAGAGGTAGTTTTAACAGGTGTTAATATTGGCGATTTTGGTCAAGGTACAGAAGAGAATTTTTTTGATCTTATCAGCGAACTAGATAAGGTTGAAGGAATAGAAAGATTTAGAATATCTTCTATTGAACCCAACTTGCTGAGTAATGATATCATAGACTTTGTAAGTGTTTCCAAGAAGTTTGTTCCTCATTTTCACATTCCATTGCAGTCAGGGTCTGATAAGATCTTACAAGCGATGAGAAGAAGATATGAAAGAAGCTTATATACGGATAGAGTTGAAAGAATAAAGCAGACCATGCCAAATGCCTGCATAGGTGTTGATGTTATCGTGGGTTATCCTTCTGAAAGTGAAGAAGACTTTTTAGAAACCTATAACTACCTCAACAACTTAAACGTTTCCTACTTTCATGTATTTACCTACTCAGAAAGAGCTAATACCGTTGCTATTAGAAAAGAAGAAGTAGTTCCTATGGAAGTAAGAAGAGAGAGAAGTAAAATGCTTCAAATCTTATCCGAAAAGAAAAAAAGAGCTTTCTATGAGAGCCAATTAAATAAAGACTTCTCTGTGCTTTTCGAAGCGCAAGAAAACCAAGGTGAAATGTTTGGTTTCACCGAAAATTACCTTAAAATTAAAACAACTTTTAACAAAGATTGGATTAACCAAATCAAACAAGTTAAACCATTGAGCGTTAATACTGATGGAACAATTTTTGCTGAAGTTTTAACCGATGAACTAGTGCCTTTAGAGGCCATTTAAAGATAAATGTTATGGGAAGACCATCCACGAAACCAAAAAAACTAAAAGACGGATTTTACTTAGAAGTAAAAAATCAAGGCGCAAAATCTGGTATCAAAATCAGAAGAGACACATTTGATGAAATGATGTTAGCCAAGAAAAACTTCGAAAGAACAAAAGAAGTTAAAGTTTTAGGTGAAGTAATTGACGACACTTTCGTTGATGAAAAGAAAAGAAAAAAAGCAGCTAAAGAAGCTAAGAAGAAGTCTTCTTAGACTTCATCCCAACTCACTTTAACACCGGCGCAACTTGGCCTGCCTATGCAGGTCAAGACATAGCCTTCGTCAATTTCATCTTGTCCTAATCCGAAGTTATTTTCCATTTCAACTTCTCCAGAAATCACCTTTGCTTTGCAAGTGGTGCAAACTCCTGAATGACATGAAAAAGGAGGATCGATACCAATTCTCTCTGCTCCTTCTAATATTGTTTCTGTTGCATCCAAAGTTATTTGATACTCTTCTTCATCTATAACTACAGTAATTTCCTCTACACTTCCTGAAACAACTTCTTGACTAATTCCTTTAGGCGAATCAGGACTAGCAAAATACTCTACGTGAATTTGGTTAGCATTCACCCCTGCAGCCTCTAATCCTAGTTTTGTAGACTCAATCATTCCAGCTGGGCCACAAATAAAGAAATCAGCTTGCTCTTTAAGGACTTTCAAGCCATTCGCAATACTCTCTACTCTTTCTTTATCTAATCTTTCACCATTAGAACTAAAGAAATGTTGCAGCAAAAATCTATGTCCATTTTCTTGAGAAATACCATCTAATTCTCTCTTAAAAATTACATCTTCTTCACTCCTACTGCCATAATAAAGATTTACAATCTGATTGCCAGCTTCTAATTGATCTTTTAAAATGGACATAATTGGCGTAATTCCACTACCGGCAGCAAATAAAATGACTGGCTTATCTTTTTTATCTGCAGTAAATGAGCCTTTTGGAGGCATCACTTCTAAGCTATCACCTATGGATATTTGGTCGTATAAATAATTTGACATTTTACCGTCTTTTACTTTTTTGGAAGTAACCTTCCACTTAGCTTCAAAAGGTGCTGTGCATAACGAATAAGACCTTCTAATCTCTTCTGCACCAATGGAGGTTTTTAGAGTTAAATACTGACCTGCCTTGAATTCAAAAGCACCTTTTAATTCCTCAGGAATATCAAACTCAATAGAGATGGCATCTTTAGTTTCTTTTACTAGTTCTTTAACTTTTATCTTATGAAATGATGTACTCATTCTTTATTAATTGTTTGAATTAGATAATTTCAACAAGCATTGCTCCACATGGTTTTCAATGCGTTGATTTATATTCGTATAATCTGCTTTTATAAATTTTTTTCCTATAATCGTTTCATAAAGCTCGATGTATCTTTCAGATACCGTTTCAACAAACTCATCAGGCATTTCTGGCATGCTCTGCCCTTCTAATCCTTGAAATCCGTTTTCTATAAGCCATTCTCTTACAAACTCTTTACTAAGCTGTCTTTGCTTCTCTCCTCTATTCTGACGATCTTGATAACCATCTGCATAAAAATATCGAGATGAGTCAGGTGTATGAATTTCATCAATTAAATAAATAGTATCCCCTACTTTGCCAAACTCATATTTGGTATCTACCAAAATCAATCCTCTTTCCGCAGCCATTTCAGTTCCCCTTTGAAATAGTTTTCTTGTATAATCTTCTAGTTGCAAATAATCAGACTCCGCAACTATTCCCTGGCGGATAATTTCCTCTCTGGATATATCTTCATCATGCCCTTCTTCTGCCTTAGTAGCAGGAGTAATAATTGGTGTTGGAAACCTATCATTCTCTTTCATTCCCTCTGGCATCTCAACGCCACAAATAGTTCTCTTACCTGCCTTATACTCTCTCCAAGCATGTCCGCTTAAATAACCACGAATAACCATTTCCACTCTAAAGGCATCGCAATTTCTTCCAATGGTTACATTAGGATCTGGCACTGCTGCTACCCAATTTGGCACTATATCTTTGGTCGACTCTAAAAAAAGAGCGGCTATCTGATTTAATACTTGCCCTTTAAAAGGTATTGCTTTAGGAAGTATGTGATCAAAGGCAGAAATCCTATCGCTTGCTACCATTACCAACCACGCATCAACCGTATAAACATCCCTAACCTTTCCATGATACACCTTAGATTGATTGGTAAAATTAAATGCTGTGGTGCTTAATCCTTTATTCATTATTGTCTTTTAATTCTTTATTCTTTTCAGTCATATCGTACGCATCTATGATTCGTCTTACCAATTCATGACGTATAACGTCTCTTCCATCAAACTCGATAAAATCAATACCCTTAGTATCTTTCAAAATCTGTCTAGCCTGGACCAATCCAGATGGTTGATTTTTAGGTAAATCTATTTGCGAGCCATCTCCGGTAATACAAAACTTAGCATGCTTTCCCATCCTGGTTAAAAACATCTTAAACTGACTTCTAGTAGCGTTCTGAGCTTCATCTAAAATTACAAAAGCATTGTCTAAAGTTCTACCTCGCATAAAGGCTAGTGGGGCAATTTGCACTATTCCATTTTCCATATAATCAGCTAACTTTTCAGCAGGAAACATATCGTGCAAAGCATCATACAACGGTTGTAAATAAGGGTCTAACTTTTCTTTTAAATCACCTGGCAAAAAACCAAGGTTCTCCCCTGCTTCTACCGCAGGTCTTGTTAATATAATTCTTCTTACTTCTTTATTTTTTAAAGCCCTAGCTGCCAAAGCAACTGCCGTATAGGTCTTTCCAGTACCTGCAGGTCCTAAAGCAAAAACCATATCGTGTTTTAAAATGCTCTTCACCAACTTGCGCTGGTTAGTAGTTCTTGCCTTAATTAAAAGTCCATTATTTCCAAAAACAAGTACCTCGTCTTTTTCATCCATTTGCTTTCTTAGCTCCACAGACTCTTCCATTAAAAGTTGCTCAATATTGCTTTCAGATAGTTCGTGAAATTTATCCAAATGCTTAATAAGCAATCCTAATTTCTTATCGAATAACTCAATGTCTTCAGTTTTACCAATCGCCATTACTTTTCTTCCTCTGCTAATCAATTTTAACTCTGGAAAATAAGTTCTTATTAGCTTTAGCTTTTTGTCGTTTATTCCAAAAAGTTCTACTGGATTTACCTCTAAAATCTCTATCGTTCTTTCTGCCAAATGCCTTATTATTTCTGAAAAATCTTAATAAATTGTGGTACGAAATTATTACTAATTTTGATGGCATCAAACAATCTATAAAATTCTCTTTAAGACCGGAATGGCAATAATTACTCTTACCACAGATTTAGGACTTAAAGACCATTATGTTGGTGTGGTTAAGGGGAGTATCTTAAAGGATTGCCCTAATGTCCAAATTGTTGATATTTCTCATCAAATTCCTGCCTATGACATTTTAGAGGCGGCCTTTACTTTAAAAAGTAGTTATAGCAGCTTTCCAGATGGAACTATTCATATTCTAGGAGTAAACCCAGAAGTAAATGAAGAGAGCAATCATTTACTAATTGAATATAAAAACCAATTTTTCATAGGTGCAGATAATGGTGTTTTCTCTTTAATATTTGATGAGAAACCGCAACGCATATTTGAATTAACCATTAGCCCTCATGAAGAAGATTTAACCTTTCCTACCAAAGACATATTTACCAAAGCTGCTTGCCATATTATAAAAGGAGGCACGCCAGAAATGATAGGCAAACCTGTTAAAGACTTAGTGGAAAAAGCATTATTTAGAGCCGTTTCTGTCGGCAATACGCTCAAAGGACTTGTAATTCATATAGATCACTACGGAAACGTAATGACAAACATAGAAGAAACCTTTTTTAAATCTTTTAGAGCAGCTAGAGACTTTGTAATTGAATTCAGGAAAGGAGAGTACGACATTAAAGAAATAAGCAAAGCATACAATGATGTGCCTGAAGGAGAAAAAGTAGCCCTTTTTAGCTCCTCTAATTTATTAGAAATTGCAATCAACAAAGGAGATGCGAGCAAATTACTTGGCCTTCGAAAATCAGACACTATTAGAATTGAATTTTATGATCGTTAGAATTGTCAAAATGACTTTTAAAGAGGAGGAAATTGAAACTTTCAAAGAAGTTTTTGACGACTCTAAAGAGAAGATAAGAGCATTTCCAGGGGTAAAATACCTAGAATGTCTGCAAGGAAAAGATAAACCCAACATCTTCTTTACCTACAGCCATTGGGAAAGCGAAAACGATTTAGAAGCGTATAGAAATTCTGATTTATTCCATAGCACTTGGGCGAAAACAAAACCACTTTTTAAAGAAAAAGCTGAAGCCTGGTCTAATGAAAGATTAGCCTCGTTAAAATGAGTCACTTGATCTCTGTGATCATGCCGGTTAAAAATGCGGCTCATTATTTAGAAGAGTGCATGGATAGCCTATTAAATCAAACTTATTCTAATTGGGAACTCATTGCCATTAATGACCATTCAGAAGATAATAGCATTCAAATTTTACAGCATTATGTGAAAAAAGATGCTAGAATTAAATACTTAGAAAACAAAGGATCAGGAATTATTGAAGCATTAAGACTAGCACTTCATCATTCCAAAGGAGATTTTATTAGTAGAATGGACGCGGATGACATTATGCCTGCCAATAAACTTGCATTATTGTATGAGCTTTTAGAGACTAAGGGTAAAGGATATATAGCAACAGGAAAAGTAAAATACTTTTGTGAAGATGGAGTAAGCGATGGCTTTTTAAAGTACGAACAGTGGCTCAATGAAATCATTGATAATGAGAATCATTGGGAGGAGATTTATAAGGAATGTGTTATTGCCTCCCCTGCTTGGTTGATCCATAGAGAAGATTTGATAAACTGCGAAGCTTTTGAACCAAATGCCTATCCCGAAGACTATGATTTAGTATTTCGATTTTATAAAAATAAACTAAAGGTAGCTTCTACTAAAGAGATTGTACATTTATGGAGAGATCATAAAGAAAGGATAAGCAGAAACCATGAGCACTATAAAGCCAACACTTTTTTTGTGTTGAAACTTCGTTACTTTTTCGAATTGGAAAGAGATAAACATCGCTCTTTGGTAATTTGGGGAGCAGGACCAAAAGGCAAAATAATGGCTAAGCTACTAAATGAAATGCAGGAAGATTTCAATTGGGTAAGCAACAATCCCAATAAACATGGTAAAAACATCTATGATCAAATATTAAAAGACTTTGCTGCTATCTTAAAAATGAATCGTCCACAAGTGCTGATAACCGTAGCACAAAGAAATGCAAAAGAAGAAATAGTAAGCTTTTTTGAGAAACATGGCTTAAAAGCTAAAGAAGATTATTACTTTTTCAGTTAAATTGAAACTATGAAGAGTCTAAGTGTATTCTGTGCATCCTCGGATGGCAACAAAGCGATCTTTAAAGAAGTAGCATTCCAATTAGGGCTAAGATTGGCTAAAGAGAATATACAAGTGGTTTATGGAGGAGGCAGTTTAGGTTCTATGGGTGCAGTTGCTAGAGGAGCAATTTCTGGAGGAGGAAAAGTAATTGGAGTAATGCCACATTTTTTAAATCGTAAAGAAGTTGCATTGGAAGGAGTTACAGAGATGATTTATGTGGAAAGCATGCACGAAAGAAAGCACACCATGAACGAACTTTCTGATGGAAGCATTACAATTCCTGGAGGTTTTGGAACTTTAGAAGAGTTTTTTGAAATGATTACATGGGGACAATTGGGTTTACATAAAAAACCTACAGCTATTTACAACTACCATGGCTTTTACAATAATCTCTTAGCCCATTTAAAAAGCATGGTAGAATTTGAGTTGATTAAAGAAGACCATATGGATATGCTGATTGCAGAAGATAACATAGACAATTTACTGCAAAGCATGCGAAACTTCACGCCACCTCCCCTACCACATTGGTTGAAAACCAATCAAACGTAAAAGCCGTATTTCTTTTAAGCAAAAAACTGGGACACAGTTCCTTAAGTCATTCCATTGCCATCTGCAATTTGCTAAATATTAGGAATCGTATCTCTATATTAGCTAGATGAAAAATATCTTTATTCTTTCTACACTTTTATTTAGCTTAAACAGTTTTGCTCAAATAGAAGTTGAACAATATCAATTAGATAATGGACTTACTGTTATTCTTAACTCCGACAAAAACTTAAATCAAGTATCAGGTGCAATTGCGGTAAATACTGGTAGCAAAAATGACCCAATAGATGCTACGGGAATTTCTCATTATTTAGAACATCTTCTTTTTAAAGGGACTGATAAGCTTGGAACTGCAAATTTTGAAGCCGAGAAAGTGCATTTAGATTCTATCACGTATTTGTACGATGAACTTGGAAAAACCAAATTAGAAGAAGAAAGAAAAAGCATACAAGCAGCCATTAACATTCAAGCGGTGAAAGCAGCCAAATATGCGATGCCAAATGAGTTTGACCAACATTTGAGAGAGATAGGTAGTTCAAGTATTAATGCCTTCACGAATAGTGATGCTACATTTTATTATAATGACTTCCCGGCTCATTCATTAAATAAATGGCTAGACATTTATGCCGAAAGATTTAGAAATCCAATTTTTCGCTCTTTTCAATCAGAACTGGAGGTAGTATATGAAGAAAAAAACCGGGCTATGGATAATATGGAAAGAAGATTAATGGATGCTTATGATGGCTTTTTCTATGCGAAACATCCGTATGGAGAAAAAGAAACATTAGGTACAATTGCCCATCTTAAAAACCCTTCACTCTCTAAGATGTATGCCTACTACCAAAAATATTATGTAGCTAACAATATGGCCATTATACTTTCAGGAAATTTTGACATAGAAGAAGCTAAATCCTTGATTGAAAAGAACTTTTCAAGTCTACGGTCGGGTGAGCTAGAGAAAGAAGAAATAGCAGCGCCTGAACCATTTAATGGAAGAGAATTTCACAAGGTACGTCTAACTCCTGTAACTGCCGGAATTATAGGGTTTAGAACCGTTCCTCGTTTTCATGAAGACTATGCTGCTTTGATGGTATGCGGAAATTTGCTTCAGAATCAATCCCAAACAGGTTTGATAGATGAACTAACGAAAAACAACCAGCTAATGATGGCATTTGCTTATACTGATTTCTATGATGAAGCGGGTGAAATGACTTTTATATTTATTCCCAAAATACTAAGACAATCGGCTAAAAATGCGGAGAAGCTAATTCTTGAAAAAATTGACAAACTCAAAAGGGGTGAATTCTCAGACGACTTGTTTAAACTAGTAAAAAATGAAATCAATTTGGATCATCAAAGTAGTTTAGAATCTTCTTCCTCAAGAATTAGGATATTGAATGATTATTTTAGAAATGGATTAGATTGGAGTTATTCCGAGAAATTTATAGAAGATGTCCAAAAGCTTTCCAAAGAAGAAGTTATAGCCATTGCGAACAAATACCTTGGTGACAACTATATAGCAATGTATTCGAAAACAGGTTTTGGTAAAAAGGAAAAATTAGATAAGCCACCATTAATTGCAGTTGAAGCAAATCAAGACCAGAAATCAGAATATGGATTGCATTTTGAAGCATTAGAAAGTAAAGAAGCAAATGCAAAATTTGTAGATTTTGAAAAAGATTTAGATATCATTGATTTAAAAGAAGGCTCTAAACTTTATCATGTAAACAATCCAATGAATTCTATTTTTAGATTGACTTTTAAATATCATTTGGGAGCAATCGCAAATCCTAATTTAATCCCTCTGGCTGAACAGCTTAATTACGTAAATATAGATAGTACTAGCCTAAAAAAAACCATTGCATTAAATGGAGCGAACTATAGCTTTGATGTAGATAATGATTATTTCGTAGTAACGATTGAAGGAATGGAAGAGCACCTTGCAGATAATATTAGACTTATTGGACAACTGATGAAAGATGCAAAGTTGAATGAAAGTCAACTACAGATTGCCAAAAATAGTTTAATAACAGAATTAAAAAGAGAAAGTGAGGATGCATTTGTCTATGTTATGGCGATGGCTAATTATAACTACTATGGAGAAGAATCTTACTATTTAAAGAGACAAGGCGAAAAAGAATTAAAGACATTAGCATTGAAAAATACTATTGAAGCCTTCGAAGATCTCAAGAAAGCAACAATTTCAATTCACTATAGCGGTAAAACAGCAAGTAAAGAGGTCGCTAAAATGCTCATGACTTATTATCCAATTCCAGACAATGGTATTTCTTTAGCACCTTATAAAATGGAAAGAAAGGATTTTGAGGAAGATGAAATCATCTTGTTAAACAATAAGAAATTACTTCAATCACACATATTTATGGCTCAAAAAGGAAGTGGTTTTAAAGCTAAGGATGAACCTATAATACGCTTGTTCAATGAGTACTTTGGAGGAGGATTTAGTGGAATTTTGAAGCAAGAAATAAGAGAATATCGCTCATTGGCTTATTCTACGAATGCTGCTTATAAAACTTCTAACAATCCTACTACCAGCAATTATTTTTATGCCTATGTTGGCTGTCAGGCAGACAAGACCAATGAAGCAGTGAAGGTTACCTATGATTTAATTCAAAATATTCCGGCAAAGGAAGAAAGAATGGAAGGCTTAAAAAAGAAAGTGATCCAGGCTAGCCTAAATGAATATCCTAATTTTAGAGAATTGAGTGAGCAAGTAGAATGGTGGAATAATCATTTTTACATGAATGATCCAAACCAAAATCTAATAAACGAATACGATAAGATAAGCATGGAAGACTTAAAAGCCTTTTACGATGCGCAAATATCTGAGCCAAATACAAGCATCAATATTTATGGAGACTTAAAAAGAATGGATTTGGAAGAACTAAGAAAAATTGCAAAGACCAAAGAGATAAAAGCAGAGGATGTCATCAACTTTTAGCTTCTAGTTCTATTGCTTTGCCTAACTTTGCATAAGTTCTTTTAAAATATGGGGCCGACCGGTTTTGACAGCAAGATGAATGTTTTAGTAAGCAAGTCGAGCATTGAGTTTTCGCTCGTAAATATGAAGACTCACGACGCTAAACGGCGACAACAATTACGCGCTTGCGGCTTAATACTCGATAGAGATTAACCCTAATCACGCCTTAGAGGCGTGACAAGCATATCTCTCAGGGGTTCTGCTCATTAATTCCCTGGCTAAGAGGTATCAAACTTTTGGGCTAGTTAAGTAAAAACCTAGGTTGCTTAGCGAAACTAAATAGGATAAGGCATCTGTAGGGCGTTTTCCCCCGGCATTTGTTCGAAAACCAATGGTAAACTAAGCTTGTAGAAAGCTTCTGTATTCCTTGTTTGGACGAGAGTTCGAATCTCTCCGGCTCCACCTTCGCCCTACGAAGCTTTTGCGCAAGCAAATGCGAAGTAGGGCTTTTATTACTCTTCGAAGCTTCAGCAAAGAAGAGTATTATCTCTTTCTAGGGCTTCGGCGGAGACCTCCACCCTTGCTCTCCGAAGCTTTAGCGAAGGAGAGCCTGTTCATTCCGAAGCTTTAGCGAAGGAGAGCCTGTTCATCCTGCGAAACTTTAGTGAAGAAGGATAGACCATTTAGCGAAACTTTAGTGAAGAAGGATAGACCATTTAGCGAAACTTTAGTGAAGAAGGATAGACCATTTAGCGAAACTTTAGTGAAGAAGGATAGACCATTTAGCGAAGCTTTAGCGAAGGAGAGCCTGTTCATCCTTCGAAACTTTAGTGAAGAAGGATAGACCATTTAGCGAAGAAAAACTACTCTATTCAGAAGCTCCATAACTGCTAAACAAATTGTAGCAAGTTTAGCACATTAACGATTCAATGAATCGTAAAATAGAAAGTCTTAATTTTAAGCGTGCAAGATTTTCAAATAGTCTATCTATTAAAATGCAGCGATGGTTCTACCTATACTGGCTGTACTTCCAATCTTGAAAAGAGGCTTTTAGCTCACACAAAAGGAAAAGTGAGTTATACGAAGACAAGACTTCCATTTGAACTAATCACCTATTTTGCATTTAAAGACAAAACCAAAGCCTTTCAATTCGAGAAATATTTAAAATCAGGTTCTGGAAAAGCCTTTACAAATAAAAGATTTATAGGCAAGTAAGGTAGTTTTAATTCCCTGTTTTGGATAGGAGAGAAAACCGAACGTAATCTCTATTCTTAAATAAGAATTAGCCTTTTATTTAATACATTTAGAATCTAAACGATAAATTATGATTTTAGGCGTATCCGAATGGCTCAGCGGAAAACTAGGCTGGGATGTAACAGTTATAAGAGTTGCATTTGTTTTATTGGTTCTTCTCTTCGGAACTGGAATTGGACTTTACCTTATACTATGGTTAGTAAAAGTGCTGTCGAAGTAAATAAGAATAAAGATTCCATAATTTTTTTTTACAAACTCTCCAGCACCACATCATTGTAATACTTGATAACTTTCTCCATGTTATTCTCCACAAAGTGTCGATATTGAGGATATAAATCATCGTGGAATCGACTTAGAAAAACATAGCAATCCAAATAGCCTAAAGCCTTCATTTTTCTTGCTACCTCCAAGCTTTCATGCTCTGATTCTTTAAGCATTTGCTCCCAACCATACATTTCTAAATACACATAGGGGGCAAACTCATTGCCATCTTCAATTAAGCCTGTGGAAGAACTAAATGGCTTTACCTTATCAATTGCTTCTGTATAAATATCCCAATGAGCAGAGGTCTCTATCTGAGGCTGATTCTCCTCATCAACAAAAGTTGTGGAGTCCTTACTAATTACATTTGGGAATGTTTCCCTCGGCATCCATCTAAAACTCGGTTTCTTATTTAATTCAAATGCTGCATCTTCCAATCTTTGTAGAGTAGATAAATCTGGGTAAATAGCAATACACCTAATCGATTCTTTTAGTGCTTCCTCATACAAGCCTTCGTTGTAATAAGCATCTACTAAGAACTTTTGAGGCTCCAATAGATTCGGGTATCTATCTGCACATGTCTTGAATTTCTTAATTGCTTCTATATAGTTTTCTAAGGAATAATAAGAATCCCCAAGATAAAGCAGTGCTTTATAAAAGTCAGGATTTATATCTAAGGCTCTTTGATAATACTTAGCGGCCTTATTAAAATTTTTAGCTACAAATTCATTTTCTGCCTTATTGAAGTAATTCAACTCTTTAGTTCCCAAGGCTGTGTCTACTTCTATATCTCGTAATGCCATTCTAAGATAAATAGAACTATTATAAGCATTGTCTGAATAAAGCATGGCCTGCCTCAAGGTGTATATGTAGTTGTTATAAGCTTTTTTCTCTGGACTCATCTGGGCCAAAATGTTCATTAGATTCTCCCCTAATGTGTCTTCAATTTCATTGCCTAAAGAGTCTTTTGTAACCACCGTTAAATTGTCAAAAATATTAGGAACCTTCTTGCTTTCTCTATATTGATAGTTTCTAATTTTTGCCAATAAATCCCAAGCATATCCATAAGAAGGATATTCTTCTAAAAGCTTAACCAGTTTTTTATCAGCAGCATCTATCTTGTTCTTTTTGAGCAGATCATTAACTTTTTCAAGCTTTATTTCTGCAGGGTGACTTTGAGAATAGACAACACTAAAACTTAAAAATAAAAGAATAAAAATTAAAAAAGACTTGAATGGAGCAATAGACATAAGGAAAGGAAATTATTAGATGAATATTTTAAATGAAACTTAAAGAAAATAAAAAAAAATTAATTCGAAGTTTCTAGCAGTTTTACTTCCCTGTTTTGGTTAGGAGAGAAAACCGAGGGTAGTCTCTCCGGCTCCAAAATAAAGCTCGACTTACTTAGGTATGTGAGGCTTTTGTTTTTCCGGGTGACAGATACGGTGACAAATTGAAAAAAAAGTGAAAAATGATACTTTTCATAGAAGAAAGTTTAATTGATTTTGATATAGATTAAAACCCCACACTCAAATTCAAATCAAAAGGAATTTCAAACACTTCCGTATCTTTAGCCATCACCTTTAGGTCAATGGTTTCCGGTAGTATTTTATAGATTACCGCATTTTCTGCTAGTTCTAATTGAGAAACTTCTACCTTAAAAATTTTAGCTGCCTCTTCTCTATCATCCCCTCCAACTAATTCAGCAGAGCTTATGGATTTTCCATCTGAAATCACCTCATAAATTTCATAAGTTACACCCTCACTTTCAAGAGCTCCAATGGCATAAAGACTAACTTGCCCAATTTCAGTTTTAGATCCTTTATCGGCGGTAGAAATTTCTTTCAAGCCGTAGCTTGATTCTTTGTTAGTTATATTTACCATGGCGATTACCCCTTGAACATTAACCGTTTTTGCTCCAGCACTAGGTCTAACTGATAATTTCCCATTAACAATAAATCCAGAGCCTTCGTCTTCGCTAAGTAGACCCCAATTTTCTAAGGTAGCTTTTGTATGCCAGTAATTTCCTTTACTCTCTTCTTCCCACTGTTTTTGTGCGGCTAATAAATCAAAGCCAGTGTCATCGGTAATTTTTGTAAATCTTGTTTTGGTCTTATCTAAATTTTCCGTAAAAGTTGAAACGTCAGTCAAAACAATTAATCCAAATTGAAAAGTTTGATTTTTCTCAGTTTCAGGATATCCACTTATTACTTGAACTGAATTTAATATGACTTCTTGTGCATTTGATGAAAATGAATTCAACATCACTGTCATTAAAAATGCAATTAATAAAGAGTTGGCTTTGGTTTTCATGGCATAAATTTTTACAAAGTTAAAAATCTCACTGAGAGCACCTAATTTAAAAACAATAACAAGCATTCATCGTTTTTAATAATTTTAAGCTAAAATTTATTTCCATGAAAAAATCTACCGATAGAAGATCTTTTTTTAAGAAAGCCCTTGCTCTAGGCTCAGGAGCCTTTCTATTTTCTAAATTTGGTTTCGCATCAACTCAAGCCAAAACAGAACCGAAGCTAAAAAATATTAAAGCTTTGGGCTTTCAGTGGGAAACCAAAGACCCTTTTCTTTTTTGTGTACACCATGAAGATGCCTACCCTAAAGGAAACGCACAAATGGGTCCCGTTGCAGATTTAAGCGGTAGAGAAATGGGACAAGATTTTATGATAAAAGATGGCTTTCGCATGTACCATGGCACTACGGTACCGGGTTTTCCAGGGCATCCTCACCGTGGTTTTGAAACCATTACCATAGTAAGAAAGGGAATGGTAGATCATTCTGATTCTTTAGGTGCATCTGGCAGATATGGTAATGGCGACGTACAATGGATGACAGCTGGTGGTGGTGTTTTGCATGCAGAGATGTTTCCCTTATTGAATCAAGACAAAAGCAATCCATTAGAACTTTTTCAAATATGGTTGAATCTGCCTGCAAAAAATAAAATGGTGGAGCCGCATTTTAAAATGCTTTGGAATGAAGACCTACCCAAGCAAACCCATAGAGATGCCAATGGTAATAAAACTATAGTAGAAGTAGTTACAGGTAAATATGGCAATTACAAAGCTCCCACTCCCCCACCAAACTCTTGGGCCAATGAGGAAGAAAATGCCGTAGCCATTTACAACATTAGAATGGAAGCCAATACCAATTTCAAACTTCCAAAAGCAAAAGCCGGACTAAATAGAACCCTTTATTTTTATGAAGGCAACGAGTTATTTGTAGATGGACAAAAGCTTGCTCACTATCACTCTGCTGAAGTAAGATCGGATGTAGATATTGAGTTGCGAAGTGGCAAAGACATCAGTCATATCTTAGTGCTTCAAGGCAAGCCTATTGGAGAACCAGTTGTTCAGCATGGCCCTTTTGTGATGAACAACAAACAAGAAATTCAACAAGCCTTTGCAGATTACCAAAGAACTAAGTTTGGTGGATGGCCATGGAAGAAGATAGATCAAGTACATCCTAGAAGTAAAGGAAGATTTGCCTACCATGCCAATGGTAGAAAAGAGGAGAAAGGGTAAACAATTTATTAACTTGAAGTTATAGAGGATCTCCTTAAAGAATAATTACTTCTCTTTTATTTTCTTCCAAAGCATTTCTGCTTTTTCATTTTTCTTACCCAAATAACCTAGCAGCCCTTTGCTCTCAATGTAATCCTTAATATAGTCCATTCTATTGTCAGTTAATGGATGCGTACTTAACAATTCTAAGTCTTTTAGGATCTCCTCAACCTCTTTATTCTCCTCTAAAAGTCTTTCAAATAAACGCAACATTGCTTCTGGTTCGATATCATTTTCTATAAGCATATCCAATCCATTCAAATCTGCTTCCTTTTCATAAGTACGAGAATAAACCAATTCGTTTAAACTAATGGCAGATTCAATAATTACGCTACTTATTCCTGCCATATCTCCTGTAATTGCAGAAAATACCGCATAATTCCCTAACTCTCTAGACAAGAGTCGCATGGAATGTCGATCATTTACATGAGATAATTCATGACCAAATAAAGCTGCCAATTCTTGCCAAGATTGTGTCTTTTTAATTAATCCATCGTAGACTACTAATTTGCCCCCTGGCAATGCAAATGCGTTTACCCTCTTATTTGTGTCGAGATAAACAGAAACCTGATATTCTGAATTAAAATCCAAAGCATTATAAAATTCTTGAAGTAAACGTGTTCTTGGAGTGTCTATATCCAAAAAAGGATTCATTTGGTTGAATGCATTATCTCCAATGGTTTCTTCAACTGCTAAGGGAATAATAGAAACAATGGTATTCCCTACAAATACTGAAACCCATTTTACATATACAAAAATCATTACAGCAAGAACAGTAACAGAAATACCTATCACTTTATAGGAATTCCTTTTCAGCACCATAGCAAAGATTTTATCTTCTTTGGAATGCTTATTACTTAAATAATTGACTAATTCTTGATTTGGATTTTCTATTTCTAGACTTCGCCTTACTCCATCAGAAATATAACTTAATTGCAAGTCTTTAGAACTATTAAAGCTTTCGTTTTTAAGCTGTAATAGTTCCCATCTTTCAAATGGCACTATAGAATATTCCTCAGTAAATAGCTGTAATTCAAAATCTTCTATAACCTTCAGCCAGACCTCTTTCGGCTGGGAAGTTTTACCATCAAAATATTTCGCTTTAAACTTCAATTTTAAAAATCAATCCCTATATCCAATATATCTACAAGTTCATCTCCTGTGGCATCTATTGTTCCGATTTCAGACTGCTTCAAATTGTCAAAATCGAGATTTTCAGGAATATCTATACTTTCCAATAGCATTCTAGTATATCGAATGGTAGCCCAAGCAAATCCAATCCCTAAAGTAAAAATAACTAGCAATAAATTACTAACCATGATACTCCATGCTTTGCCACCGGTAAGCCTACTTTGGAATAATTTTTTAGTTTCTCCATTATCTACATAGGCATTATTAATAGTGAAGTTGATTCTATCTTTTAAATATACAGGGACATATAAATACAAAGTAATGGCACTAAGTATTCCTCCTAATAAATTGATAATAAACAAGTCTCCCCCACTTCCTTTAAATCCTAACCTATTTTGACCAATTAAGGTATGTTGAAATAAAAACTTAGTGATTTCAACTCGAAACCAAGGCAAATAAATCCCAAAAGTGATAATCACAAGTAATAAATTTCTAAAATAAAGCTTCAAAAAATTTCTAAATCTACCATCAAAACCCATATTTATTCCCCTCCAAGAAGTTCTAGTTACTCTATAGCGCCAAGCACCAAAGATTGCTAGAGGCATTATTAAAATAATTCCTAAGTAAAATGCCAGAATAAAGTAGAAGGCATACTTTGGATCACCTTGTGTTAGCAGAACGCCAATATATAAAGATCCTAAAATAAGATAAGCAATAATAAAACCACGAAACATCTCCATACCAGTTCCATTAAAGACTAATCTAGAGCCTTTAATTTCCGTTTCATTCCACAAGTATTTTCTAACATTAGCCTTAGCCCAGGGGTAGTATAAACCTAAAGTAAGTATGGTAAGGATAGCATTCAGTATAGCAATGCCAAAGTATCTGCTTCCTTGTCCTGTAAAATTAATTCTTGTTTTTTGTCCTGATGGTACTTCGTAGTTTTCTGATATTATTTCCATTAACGCTCTTTTTTTCAATAATACTTAATTATTTTTTTAATAGACTTATCCATTTGGATAGAAAAATTCTAGAAGTACGGGCAACATGATATTTATTAGCTTTTTTCTCGAAAAAAAGGCTTTGCTTTGAATACTAAAGCAATCCTAATTTCTATATCTATAGCTTATGAAATATACAGCGGAAGATTTACTTCAGGCTAAAACAAGAGATGATTTAATCCAAATAGCCAAGAAGAAAAAAATCCCGGTAAAGAGTGTCTTAAAAAAGATCAAGTACATCTCTGAATTAACGCAATTACAATCGGAGTTTGTAAAACTTCAAAAACATATTGCTGATAATAAGCTACGCGTAGCTATTCTTTTTGAAGGTAGAGATGCAGCTGGAAAAGGAGGTTCTATCAAGCGATTTAAAGAACATTTAAACCCAAGAACTTCTAGAGTGGTAGCACTAAGTAAGCCAACAGAAGTGGAAAAGGGTCAATGGTATTTTAGAAGGTACATCAAAGTTTTACCAAACCCCGGAGAAGTAGTATTTTTTGATAGAAGTTGGTACAATAGAGCGGTGGTAGAACCGGTAATGGACTTTTGTAGCAAAGAACAATATGATAAATTTATAGTACAAGTGCCAGAGTTTGAACACCTGCTGTATGAAGATAATTTAAAAATTATCAAGTTTTGGTTTTCTATCTCTAAAGAGGAACAAAAAAAGCGATTTACTGATCGCTTAAACAACCCCTTGAAGCGATGGAAATTTAGTCCGGTAGATATGAAAGGGCAAGAATTATGGGACAAATACACCCATTACAAAGAACAAATGTTTAGTAAATCACACACCAATTTCAGCCCTTGGATAATTGTAAAAACCAACGATAAAAAGGAGGCACGTTTAGAAAGTATGCGATACATCCTTTCTCTTTTTGATTATGAAGGAAAAGGAGAGTCAAAAGCAAGCCTCCTACCCGATCCAAATGTAATTATGCGATATCACAGAAGTATTATTCAAATTGATAACTAGAGCCTTATGAACGATGTAGATTTAACACAAGAAGATATAAACTTACTCAACTCCAAATTAGGTCTTCATGCTTTATTGCGCACTAAGAAAACCAATGTAAAAAAGGCCTTAAAAGAAACCCAATATGCTGTTGAGTTCAAAAAAAGACAAGAGGAATTAATTAAGCTACAAAACTGGGTAATTGAGCATGGCAAAAAAGTAGTCTTGCTATTTGAAGGCAGAGATTCTGCAGGTAAAGGTGGCGCAATTAGAAGAATAACAGAATATATCAATCCGCGGCATTATAGAATAGTGGCTTTAAACATTCCGACTGAAGATGAAAGTAGACAGTGGTTTTTTCAGCGATATATAAACCAATTGCCTAAACCAGGTGAAATAGTCCTTTTTGATAGAAGTTGGTATAACCGTGCAGTGGTGGAACCAGTGAATGGCTTTTGCACAGACAAGGAATATCAAGTATTTATGAATCAGGTAAATGAATTTGAAAAGATGCTTATTGATTCAGACACTTATTTGCTAAAATTATATTTTTCCATCACCAAAGAAGAGCAAGAAAGAAGGTTCAACGATATAAAGAGCAATCCTTTAAAACGATGGAAAATGACCTCTGTAGATGAGCATGCTCAGGAGCTATGGAATAAATACACCAAGTACAAAGAAGTAATGTTTACTAAAACAACTACAGATTACGCTCCATGGAAAATTATTGACGCCAATCAAAAGTCTTCAGCTCGCTTAGAAGCAATAAATCATGTATTAGAGAATATACCCTATTCGGAATAATGTATCTTTAAGCTAAGTAAATAAAAGAATGGATTATATAGAAATGCTAAAAGAGTGGATGACCGACAATCCATCCTTGGCCAATTTATTGAAGTACTTTGCCTGGATTGTTCTTATTCTATTCCTAATTTTTAGTTTAAGACGTTTTTTAAAAAAGAACCTTCCAGAAAATTCTATCCGATATAAATCGCAGAAAGGCGTTGAAGTTATCGGTTATCTATTCCTACTCTTAATTACGGTATCTTACTTCACCGGTAGCATTAAAGATTTTGGACTAGCCATTGGCTTATTAACGGCCGGAATTACCATAACCCTGCAAGAGCTAGTTCTTAGCATAGCTGGTTCTTTTTATATATTTTTTGTGCGTGTTTACAAGCCTGGCGACCGAATAGAAATAAATGGAATAAAAGGCGATGTAATTGATATTGATAGCGTGTATACTACTATGATGGAAATTGGCGAATGGGTAAGCAGTGATAATTACAGTGGCAGAATTGTGAAGTTGAGCAATGCCTTTGTTTTTAAAGGTGCAGTATACAATTATTCCCAAGACTTCCCTTTTCTTTGGGATGAAATTACAGTGCCTATACGCTATGGTTCAGACATGGAGTTGGCTAAAAATATAATGACTGAAGTGGCAACTGAACAGCTGTCTGCTTATGTAGATGCATCCATCAATCAATGGAAGCAAATCGTAGATAAATACTATATAGAAGATGCTAATGTGCAGCCAACGGTAGCTTTAAGCATGACCGATAATTGGATGGCCTTTAACCTGCGCTATATTGTAGACCATAAAAAGAGAAGAATTACCAAGCACCTATTGAGTGAACGGATTGAAAAGCGAATAAGAGAAACTAAAGGTATCATTGAAATTGCTTCTTCTACCATTGAAATTGTAAGAATTCCTCCAATAGAAAATAAAACACCTTAGACTATGTCAGAAAATAAAAAATCTACCCTAAAAATTGTTACTGTAATTGGCTTGCTAAGCATTGCTATTGGTTTATATAATCTCCTAAATGGAGAGGTGTTTTCTACTTATTTCTTCCCCTTATTTATAGGAGTTTCACTTGCAGGAACCGCTTATTTTAGCAAAGAAAAATTCAACAAAGAAAAATAGCATGCAAGGAACGCACAACGCCATTGAAGACCCAAGAAACGAAGATGTAAGCATTTACATCAATGGAGAATTTTATACTAGAAAAGACGCTAAGATTTCTGTTTTTGATAGTGGTTATTTGGTAGGTGATGGTGTTTGGGAGGGACTGCGATTGCATCATGGACAATTGGTTTTCTTAGAAGACCATTTCAACCGACTGTGGCAATCTGCTAAAGTAGTGGGCATCGAATTGCCCTTTAGTAAAGCCGATTTAAAACAAAAAATTTTAGAAACCATTTCCATCAACCAGATGGAGAATGATGTGCATATCCGAGTAATGGTAACTAGGGGAATTAAGAAAACCCCTTCGCAAGACCCTAGATTGACGATTAGCGGACCAAATTTGGTGATTATTGCTGAACACAAAAAAGCATCTATAGAAACCAAAGAAAAAGGCATTAGTCTCTTCACCTCTACTTTTAGAAGAGGTGCACCAGATTATTTAGATCCGAGGTTGAACTGCCACAGCAAATTGCATGAAGTACAAGCTTTGATGCAAGCCATAGAAGCAGGTGCAGATGAAGCATTGATGCTCGATCCGCATGGTTTTGTGGCTACTTGCAATGCCACCAATTTCTTTGTGGTAAAAAATGGAGAAGTATGGACTTCCACAGGACAATATTGCATGAATGGTATTACCAGAGCCAAAGTAATTGACCTTTGCAAAAAGAAAGGTATTGCTTGTTTTGAAAAGAACTTTTCCCTTTTTGATGTTTACGGCGCAGATGAGGCCTTTGTAACCGGTTCTTTTGGAGGTTTAACTCCCGTGCACACCATAGATGGAAAAAGCATAGGAGAAGGAAGCTTTAGCCAAACCAAAAAGCTATCTACTTTCTACGAAGAAATGATTGCTAATGAAAGCAAGTAAAACAAAACGAATTTGTCTTTGGTCGGGACCGAGAAATATAAGTACCGCTTTGATGTATTCCTTTGGGAATAGAGAAGATACCGCCATTGTAGATGAACCTCTTTATGGCTATTATTTAAAAAACACTTCGGCCAAAGACTACCACCCATCTGCTAAAGAAATTATGGCAAGTATGGAATGTGATGGAGAGCGAGTGATTCAAAACCTATTGGCCTTTGATGAAAAGCCCATCTATTTTATGAAGCAGATGACGCATCATTTGTTGGATTTAGATTTAGCCTTTTTAGAAGACATGCAGCACATCCTTCTCACAAGAGAGCCGCAAGCAATGATTGCTTCTTTCTCTAAAGTAATTGAACAACCCAAAGCGAAAGACTTAGGCTATGAAGACCATTTGAAGCTCCTAAAAGTTTTCAAGCAAAGAAGCATTCCTTTTCATGTGCTTGACGCTAAAGAAATTTTAGAAAACCCAGAGAAAAGACTACAACAGCTGTGCGAAGCTATTGGGATTCCTTTTTCAGTAAGGATGTTGAATTGGTCTAAAGGCGCACGCAAAGAAGATGGCATTTGGGCCAAGCATTGGTATGCCAATGTGCATGCCTCTACTTCTTTTCAAAAGCCAAATAAAAAAGCGAAAACAGAATTGCGTGCCGACTTAAAAGAACTGGCAAGGGTTAGTTTAAAGCTTTACCAAGAGATTATTCAAGCATAAATTGCTATTTCTTTTACTATTTTTAGGGGAATTAAAATGGTTTTAAACGTTTACTTTCGTTTATTGTCGTTTATAAACATTTAAAAACGCCTAGTGTAATATAGCACTACGTTGGCGGTAATTAACAAAACAAAATGAGTAAAGAGCAAATATGGATAGAAGCAGGATACCAGACTTTTGCTTTTGAAGGTCCGCAAGCAATACGAATTGAAAAGTTGGCGAAAACAGTTCAAAAGAATAAATCTTCCTTTTACCATTTCTTTGCCGACTTGGAGGTATTTACTAAACGCTTATTGGACTTTCATTTAATACAAGCGAAAGTAATGAGTGACAAAGAATCAAATGCTCAGAATGAAAAGGAATTAACTCAAATAATCCTTGAACATAAACTTGACCTGCTCTTCAATCGCCAGTTAAGAATTCATAGAGATAATTCTGATTTTCAGACCTGCTTTATCAAAACCAATGAGATTTCTTTACCAGGGTTTATGCCAATATGGAAAAAAGTAATTGATTTAAATGAAAATAACCATTTGGCTCAATTGGTATTGATGCTCAGTATAGAAAACTTTTTTCTTCAAATCACTGATGAGACATTGAATTCAAGTTGGATTGCCGCATATTTTGACAAAATTAGAGAAATGGTCAAACTATTTAAAAGAACTAATTCTATTCCTGTAATGGACGGAGGCGTCTAAAATAACTGATGATTCAAACTTAAATTTGACCTAATCAAATAGGTCAGATATGAAAATTCCGTTTTACAGAACACAAAAATTCCATAAAAAGTATTTAAAGGTAACCGCATTCGTTGTTGGGTCATTTGGCCCTATATTTTTCCTAGGCACTATGCTTAATAGTTCAGAGGCTGCACGTTGGACATTGGACTTTTTAAGTTGGCCAATAGACGGTGTTCAAGTTTATACTGAACCTACAACAAGGTTTTTATCTGCACTGACGGGAGGCTTTCTATTTGGATGGGGAGTAATGATATGGTGCTTATCGATTTGGGTTTACGATAAAGCCCCTGAATTTGTAAGGCGCAGTGTCCTTATTGGTTTACTCTCTTGGTTTGTTTTGGATAGTGCAGGGTCAATTGCTTCAGGAAATCATTCAAACGCAATTTTCAATATAATAGTACTTCTATTGGCAATTGGACCTATGTGGTTGCCAATTAAGGAAAAATGATAAATAAAATAAATATGAAACAAGAAAACAAACATTACTTTCTAAAAGGACTCTTAATAATCCAGACACTTGGTTTATTAATCTATACAGTTATCGCAATTCAAAATGATGGATTCAGTTTTCTCGAAAGAGCAATAGAGTTTGCAATGTCTATGACGTGGATGGGCCAATTTGCATTGGATTTTCAATGTTACTTAATGCTTTCTGCCCTATGGGTAGCTTGGCGAAATAAGTTCTCTATTAAATCGATTCTATTCGCAGTAATTGCACTGATTCTAGGAATAATTGTTTTTGCACCTTATTTACTTTATCTCTTAACGAAAGAAAAAGGTGACTTGAAAAGAGTTCTAATTGGGGATAGGGAATAAAAACTACCGCCAACAAAGAACTGTGCTAAAATCCAAATAGAATATCCTTTATTTTAAATTTAAATTGGTTTCATTCCTTTATAAGTTTCATCATACATTAATCCTGATTTAGCTATTGCAAA
>JAUIMG010000024.1 GCA_030433355.1 Bacteroidia bacterium
ATTTAAGTAGATAAGAGAGGGGATTTTCAATGTTGACGAGATCTAGGTCTCTGCGTATATCATAACCTTAATCCTCTCTTTTTCCTTTCTAATTTAGATTACAAGTTAATTAAAAGACAAGCTTAAGATGTATATAAAAAATAGGCGAAATAGTAGTAAAATCAAGGGTTTTGACTCGTATAAAACTTTGTACTTAACCGAAAGTTTTATGCTTCGAAATCGCCTACTTTTCATATACTAATCGTTCCACAACCTCAAAAAAACGTCCCGAAAGGTTTTTCAAATCCTTCTTATATATGTATATTTTTGGCCTAGCTAAAGGCAGAAATTATGGAAGAGAACAAGATGAAAGCATTCCTTAAAGAAGTAGTAAATAACCTCCCAGAAGGATGGTTAAAACTAACCACTCATCGCTTAGATATTTATGAAGAAAAACTGGCTAAAACCCAATTTTTGGAGCAGTTTGAAAACTTATATAAAAAGAACATTTCAGATACAAAGGCATTAAGTGTACTACCTACTGCTTACGATTACATTCGTTTGGGTCATCCATTATCTTCTGTATTAGAATGGGCAATTGCCAATCTAAATAATATACAGCCAGAAAGTGTTATCAGTTTTTCCTCCAAAACAATTCCAATTTTAGCAGTACTTAGAAAAAATTTATTTCTAAATAAAAAAACACAGATTGCCTACAGTGGTGATTTAGCAGAATTTTTTGATGCGGATTTAGTTCAGAAAGTTTATGGCTATTCCTTTGAATTGAAGAAAGTAAAAGGCGCAGAAGAAGTCGAGAACTTTGATGGAAGTAGCATTTTTATTTCGCAAGAAGAAGAAATTGGTAATTATAAGCTTGCACCAAATGTTGATTTTTTAATCACTACTTATGCAGAGCTTGGAAGTATTCTCTTGGTGAATGGTAGCAAAAATGAAAGTTATATTGCAGACATCCAGCATGTGCGAAGAAGAGAAACCATCGCCATGACTCCTGCAAATTCTTTTACTGCCTTACATGCCTTGCTTGGCATCAGCTCTATAAGCTCTAAAAAGAGCAACTTAGAAGAAGACAAAGCCATGGTTTTAAATACCATAGCAGAAATTACTGAGGCAGGTACAAAAGCATTAATTGGCTCTAGTGGCTTATCAATTCAGTACGCCATCATGATGGGCTTAATCCACGATGCAATAGATCATCACCAAGGAAAAGCGATCAAATTTATTGTACCTACCAATTGCTATGGTGGAACCAATGACCAAGCTCGCCGTGTTGCTGCTTGTTTGGATAATGTTGAAATATTAGACTTGGCAGTAGATGGGGATAACGATATGGTAAAAAGCATTGATACTGTTCTAGAAAAAGTTGCCAAGGAAGATGCTGTACCTTATATCATTGCTGAAATTCCTACTAACCCAAGAGTAGAAGTTCCAGACCTTTTAGAGTTAAAAGCTGTTTTAAGTAAGGCCCGTAAAACAGCAAGTGGGGAATTGGCAATTGAACCGGTTTTTATTTTAGACCAAACTTTTTGTCCCAATGTTCACTTTTTAGGAAAAGGCGAAGTGCTCTCCTCTATAAGATCGATTTCTTATGCGAGTGGTTCAAAATTTCCAAGTGGTGGTAAATGCACCGCGGGTTACTGTGTTGGAAATGAAAAAGCTAAAAACTTGATGGAAAAAGTAGATGTACATCTAAGACTTTGCGATAATGAGGCTACTGCCCTTCAAATGGAAATATTGGCAAAGCAAATGCCTTCTATGAATCAAAGAATCAAGGATGCCTACAAAAACACTAGGGAATTTGTAAACTTTATTCAAAAAGTTTTACCAGAATCAAAAATTAATTTTGTTTCAGAAGAATTGGCAGAGCAAGGATTCACCCCTTCTGTGTTTTCATTAGACCTTCCTACCAAAGGAAAAACACAGGAAGAAAAGGAAGCATACAAAAGAGCTTTAAACCACAAACTGATTAGCTTAATGATTAGCGAAATTCCGAAGGAGAGTAAATACTGTGTTAGCTATGGACAATTGCAAGGTTGCTATTGGACAATACCTGCAACCTCTACCCAAGGAACTACCAAAGAAGGTGATAAAGATTACATAGCTCGTGTAGCCCTTTCTCCTGATATGGATCTTGAACTACACAAAAAAGTTTTTTTAGACTTTGTTAATTCGATATAATCAGCTTATCCTTAATTATTGAAGGAGTGCTCAGCAACTAATTTTACAAAATCTAGAGAACTAATCATTCCTTCCACCTTTCCTTCATCCATCACAACAATATGGTGCACCTGATGCCTAAGCATCATTTTAGCAGCTGCTCTTGCACTAGAAGTAGTATGCACAACATGAACACTTGAAGAGGTCATGATATCCTTTACTTTATTAGAAACATTCAGGTCACCACTTAAATCTGATGCCGTTATAATTCCTCGAATAATAAGTTCAGCATCGCTAGATTCTTTAGAAATAATTGGCATTGCATGAATCCCTTTTTCTTTCATGAGATCAATTACTTCTTTAACACTATCTTCTTCCCAAGCAGTAACTACTGGGGCAGACATAAAATCTTTTACTTGTATTCCCATGATTAATTTATTGTGCGTTTAAATAAATAGCAATTGGCAACCTTCTTGATCTGCCCTGCTATAGAAATCTCCAATAGTTAAAATGCCGTCTAATTCATCAATTAAGTCCTCTCTTTTAAGGTGAAACATATCAACAGCTAACTTGCAAGCCCATAGCTTACATCCAGAATCGGAAAGAATTTCTAGAAACTCTCCGATAGGAGGCATATCTAATTTTTCCATCTCTTTTTTCATCATGGTGGTTGCCAAAGCTTCCATGCCAGGTAATCCTCCCAACATGGTTGGTATGTGCATAGCAGGGTTACCAACTGTTGCTACATGCAGATGATCTAATTTCTTTTTCTGAACAGCTTCTAAACCAAAAAAGGTGAAAAATATTTCTGATTCTATACCTTCCATTCTTGCACCATTGGCCATTACAAATGCTGCGTAAGCATTCTCAATAGTTGCCTTAGACAAGATGAAGAGCATTTTTTTAACTTTTGTGCTCATTTTCTTTTATTTTTCGTTTAAATACAACTCTTCGGTTTTGGAATTCCGGCGATAAGAGTGGCCTTTTTAAGAGGTCCTCCCGGAAAAAGATTATAAAACTCTTTCACATCAATAACTCCGCTCTTCTTAATACCTCGAATAGATAATGGTTCATCTTTGTGGTGTCTGTCGTGCAGATAGTCAATAACCTCCCAATGCCGGTCGGTTAGTTTAATGTCGCAGTCGCCTGCAATGCACTCTCCCACTTCTCTGTCCCATTGATTAAAATCTGTTAGATACCCTTCTTCATTGACATCTATTTCTTTGTTTGCTATTATTTTTTTCATTGTATACTAATTGTTTACTTATTTAACTTCTTCGTAATGTTTGCCTTTTTCTGACATGGTTGCAGAGACAAAAGGAATTTGTCTGCCCTTGAGCAACATATTCCAATATACCCATCTAAATGCCATCTTACCCATATGATTAATTCTATTCTCTTTCAATAGTTTTAAAGGACCAATTCCTGGCAATGGAAAGGAGCCCTCTACAGGTTCGTGGGTGTAATTAAAATCAATTAAGAGAGCTTTCCCATCTCCTGTTTCAATAAAACAGTTTGAGTGTCCATCAAATTCTTCCTTCAAAGGCTCTCCTTTTATATAGCGTAGTATATTATCTGTTAATATTTCTGCTTCAAAGTGTGCCACAGAGCCTGCTTTGGAAGCAGGTAGGTTGGTTGCATCTCCAATAGCAAATATATTTTCATGCTCCTTAGACTGCAAAGTTGCTTTATGGGTTGGAATATAATTTAAATCATCTCCCAAACCAGAACGTTCAATCAAAGCATCTCCCATATTAGTGGGCACAGTGACTAGTAAATCGTATTCTACTTCAACATCTGCATAATCAATAATCTTATTATTTTCAGGGTCTACTCTTTCAATATTAAAATTGGTTACCTCTTTAATATTCTTTTTTTCTAATAAATAATGAAGGGCTTCTGTTGCTTTAGGTTTCGTAAACGCACCATCCAAGGGAGTAACATAGGTTATTTCCACCTTATCTCTCATCCCTTTATGTTTGAAGTAAGAATCTGCTAAAAAAGCAAATTCAAGAGGAGCCACTGGACATTTAATCGGCATTTCGGTAATATGAACTACCAATTTACCTCCTTCCCATTCTCTTAATTTATTTCTTAAAGCTTTGGCACCTTCATAGGTGTAGAAATCGAAAATATTTTTATACCATCCGCTACCATTCATTCCTTCTATTTCATCTGGAGCTGTTTTAGTACCTGTAGCTACTATTAATATATCGTAGTTAATTTCAGTACCACTTGCCAGCTTCACTTTGTTTTCTTTGGGCAAAATCAATTCAATTTTTTCTTGGATATAATTTACCCCTTTAGGAATAAATTTTTTGCCCTTCTTTTTTACCTGCTTGGTGGTATAAATATCGAATGGTAAGAACAAAAATCCGGGCTGGTAGTAATGTGTTTGATACTGATCTACCACAGTAATGCTCCAATCATTTTTATCTAACTCTTTAACTAGATGATTTGCCATCATGGTCCCTGAAGTTCCTGCTCCTAGAATAAGTATATTTTTCATAATCTATCTGCTTTGGGATAAAGGTAGGTTTACTAAGAGGAAGCATTTATGATAAAAATCATGTTTAGATTTTGGTTTAAAAACGGAAGAAATAGGATATAAATCACTTGGAACTAATAAAGCTTTTCCTTCAACAATTAATTATTTTTACCTACAAAGCAAATTGTAGGCTTCAACCATATATAACGTTCACTAATTAGTCCATGAATTTTAACTTAAAAGAAACATCTTTTTCTATACTTGCAACCATTCTATTGGTTTCTATGCTTTTGGCCTGCAAAGGAGAAACTATGGAATCTAAATCAGTAAGAAGCAATAAAGAAGCAGGTAAGCCTATTAATCTGCTAAAAGACATCGAAGCTTTAACTTCCGATAGCACGGTAAATGCAGTGATTGAAATACCTGCAGGTTCTATTCAAAAATGGGAGATTAATAAAAGTAATGGCCAAATAGAATGGGAAATAGAAAATGGTAAGCCAAGACTTATAAACTATATTGGCTATCCAGGGAATTATGGCTTTATCCCACAGACCTATCTTCCAAAAGACTTAGGAGGAGATGGCGACCCATTAGATATAATCGTTCTAGGTCCATCGGCAAAAAGAGGAGAAGTGTTAAAATGCAAAATACTCGGAGTTTTATACCTTCAGGATCGTGGTGAAGATGACGACAAATTAATTGCTGTATCCGAAGATTCCCCCTTATTTTCTATTAGCACCTTTGTAGAATTAGAAGAGAACTATCCTGGGATTAAAGACATCCTTTCTCTTTGGTTTACCAATTACAAAGGCAAAGGAAAAATGAAAGTTAGAGGAATTGGAAATGAAAAAGAAGCCATGCTTGTTCTGAACAAAGCAACGGAAGCTTACCAGGCTTATACTGCAAACTAAAAAGTCATAATGATTATCTTTATGGAAGATTTTCTATGCTAAAAATGCTGAAGCAATTTCTCTTATTATTTACACTATCAACCTTAGTATTCTATTCTAAAGGTCAAGATGATACTTCCTCCTATTCTTTTTTTGTTGCAGGACATACTTATGGGGAACCAAATAACAATACTATCGGCTTGTATTCACCATTTAAGGAAAAGTTTAATTACATAAAAAGTAGAGCTGAAATTAAAATGGGTTTTCTCACCGGAGATATTGTTAGATCTCCTTCTGTTGAAGCTTGGAATGCAGTAGATGCAGATATTGAAAATTTAGATTTGCCTGTATACTTTGTAGCCGGAAATCATGATTTGTATAATCGACCTTTATTTGAAAGCAGGTATGGAAAAACAAATTACTCTTTTACCTACAAAGGTGACTTATTTATCATCTTAGATGGTAATAAAAATGGATGGAGTATTAAAGGCGATCAAATGAATTTTCTTAAAGCAACTTTAGATAGTAATATAGAAAATAGTGATAATATTTTTGTTTTCTTTCATACCGTATTATGGTATTCTGAGACTAATTCTTTTAGGCATGTAGTACCAAACTCTTTACAGCATAGAAAATTGCCACTGAATTTTTGGACGGAAGTTGTACCTCTATTTTCTATTCATCCAAATAAGACCTATATGTTTGCAGGAGATGTTGGAGCCGCAGGAAATCTTAGTGTCTCCTATGATAGTTATGCTAACATCAAGCTAATTTCAAGTGGAATGGGTGGCACAGCTGAAGACAACTTTTTAGTGGTAAATGTAGACTCTTCGAAAGCAATTAAATATGATTTGATTTGTCTTAATAATTTAGACATTAATTGTCTTGGTCAATTGGAAGACCATCTCGTTGTGGATAGTTTATCAAGTCGCGACCAATTAGTTGAGAAAGAAGCTAGATTTAAAGTTTATCCCAATCCAACTAGTGATTACGTAATTATTAATTCTACTGTTGAACAATACTTTAGTATTAAAATAATAAATAGCCATGGGAAAATTCTTTTAAGTAAAAACCAAAGCACTAATAACGAAAGAGTTGCGTTGAACTATCCTAAAGGAATTTATTTTTTAGAGATTTCTTCTAAAAACAATGTTAAATACTTCAAAATAATCAAAAATTGATATTCAACAAACCATCACTCATTGTTTGTAATTAGCATATAAGCAAGAATGCAAAAGAAATTTATTTTATTTCTAGGCTTAGTAAGTTTATTCTCCAATTCTAAAGGACAAGAGGACACTTCCTCCTATTCCTTTTTTGTTGCAGGACATACCTATGGTGCACCTGGGGTTAATAACATTGGACTTCACCCGCCATTCTTAGATAAGTTTGATTACATAAAAGAGAGGTCTGAAATAAAAATGGGCTTTCTTACCGGTGATATTGTTATTTCACCTAGTATTCAAGATTGGGACGAAGTGGATGCGAACATCGATAGTTTAGGATTAGCTGTATACTTGGTAGCAGGTAATCATGAAATGTACGATAGAAACTTATTTGAAAGTAGATACGGTAGAACCTATTCTCGTTTTACATATAAAGAAGACCTTTTTATCATACTTGACCCAAACAAACACAATTGGAGTATTAAAGGCGAACAATTGGAGTTTCTCCAAAATACCTTGGATAGTTTTGCATTAAACAGTCAAAATATTTTTGTCTTCTTTCATCAAGTGCTTTGGGGAATTGATAAGGATAGGTACAGCCATGTAATTCCGAATTCAAAAGAGGGATTAAATCCTCCAATAAACTTTTGGACAGAAATTGTTCCCTTATTTGAAGTGTTATCCAATAAAGTAGTCCTATTTGCAGGCGATGTTGGTTCTGCATGGACTAATAATATATCTTACGATTCCTATAAGAATATTTCATTCATTTCAAGCGGCATGGGTGGAACCAAAAAAGATAATTTTATTGTTGTGAACGTAGACTCGAGTAAACAAATAGATTATGACCTAATTTGTTTAAATAGCAAGGAAATCAATTGCTTAGGTGAGCTGCAAGATTATAAGTACATCCACTCCTTACAAAGCCAGTATTTTCGAATTTATCCAAACCCAAGTAATGGATACTTAAAGGTTTTAACTAATATTCAAAAGACATCTCAGATGCAAATCTTTAACTCCCAAGGACAATTAATGCTCGAAAGAAATTTAGATGGCGGGATTGTAAATGAGTTTAATTTAGAAGGACTGCCAAGAGGAGCTTATTCCATAAAAATGATAAGTGAAGGAATTGATTTTGTTCAAAAGCTTATATTGTACTAGCTTCCAAAAAAAATATTGAATCTGAGGCAATTTGTTAAATTAAGGTTAACAGATATCCTTATATTTGTCGGCTTTTATTAAGGGATTATGGAAAATAAATGGAACTTATTTGAGAAATTTCTCATTACAGAAAATCAAACACTTTCAATTGAAGACTTTGCAACCAACTCAGTATTAATAATAATACTCTGTTGGATATTAGGATTAACCTATCAAAAGGTAGCTAGAAGTCTTTCTAACAAAAAAGACTTTGCCAATAACTTTATGGTTTTAGCATTTACAACCATGCTTATTATCAGTATTGTTAAATCTTCTTTAGCTCTTTCATTAGGTTTAGTTGGAGCACTTTCTATTGTTCGTTTTAGAGCTGCTATTAAAGAGCCCGAAGAATTGGCTTTCCTATTCTTTTCCATCTCTATAGGACTTGGCTTAGGAGCTAACCAAATTGCAATCGTTTTAGTTGCTTTCGTCATTTTTATGGTAATTCTTTGGGGAAGATTTTTCTTTCAAAAGAAAGACCAGTCTCAAAACTTATTTATCACAGTAAATTCATCGAAAGATAAAATTGAAATTGGAGAGTTAAATACCATCATGTCTAATCACTTCAAAAAACATCAATTAAGAAGATTTGACGAGCAAGAAGAAGTTACAGAATTGGCGTTTATTGCTGATGTAAAAAGCTCTGCAGAATTAGAATCTTTCAGAAAAGATATTGTAAGCACATACCCAAACACAAATATCTCATTCCTAGATAGCAAGGCCTATTAGAATGCAAATTTCAGAAGAGTATACTACCCTAGATAATTTTCGATTTGAACGAAAGTATGTGGTGGAAAATAAAAGTGTTTCCTATGTAGTGCAGTTGATTAAGCTTAATCCCTTGGGATTTAAATCTATTTTCAAAAAAAGAAGAATTAACAACGTTTATTTCGATAGTCCTACGCTAACGAATTACTACGACAATCACTTTGGAAAAAGTGAAAGAGTAAAAATTAGAATACGATGGTATGGCGAAACTTTTGAAAAGGCGGAAAAGCCTATTCTGGAATTCAAAATAAAAAGAGGTTTAGCTGGAATTAAAAAATCGTATCCACTTGCATCATTTCAATTGAAAGCTCCATTTAACAAATGGGATTGGGATAAAATATTTAAAGATTCGAATTTACCTGAAGAGGTAATGCAGGAAGTTCACCGTTCTGTACCAACTTTATTAAACACCTATGAGAGGCAATACTTCCAATCTTTTGATAAGCACTACCGATTTACCGTAGATGCGAACATGAAGTTTTATGAGTTAGGAAGAAATACAACTAACTTTTCTAGAGTTGCAGAAGAAAGAGGAACTGTAGTATTGGAGTTAAAATACGATATGGATAAAGAAAAGGGATTGAGAACGATCACGAATTCTTTGCCGGTTAGATTAGGTAAATTCTCAAAATACGTTAGAGGAATTGAACTTTTTCACTCATATCTTGCAGTATGATTTTTAAATTGAAAAACATCAGATTAATTGTAATTCTATTAAGTTTTTTTAGTGTTTTTATAAGCCTAAACTCTTGTAGTAATAAGTTAGAAAAAAAAGAAAGAAGCTTAATTTACAAAATAGATTGTCAAGTAGACCCATCAAAAGGAAATCAACATAGCCACAGTCACGCTAATCTTCCTAAGTATGATATCGAATTAAAAGGTAAAATAACTACTACCGAATTCCATAGCGCTCCTGCAAGTGTAATGATGACAGGTAAAGTAAAATTTTCTTTTAATTCTGTTATTGATAGTGTAAAGAAAGGGCAGTTTTATAAAGTTTCTGTTTGGAGAAAGCTTTCAAAAAAAGAGAAAAAGAAAAATGCCAATCTTATCATAGAAGGGCATCCAAAAGGCAGGTTCTATAAAAATCAAACAAAAGTTGTTGAAAAGGATAAGAATGGCTGGGAAAAATTACAGATTAGCTTTGAAGTACCCGATAGCATTGACTATCTAAAAATATATACCTACCTCTCTGAATCAGATACTGCATATTTTGATGACTTTTCTATAGAATATTTTGATTATGTAGAAAACTCCATAAAGAATTCTAGCTCTTCTGATATAATCTATAAGATTGAATGCAAAGCCAATAAATTGGCAAAAAAAGTTCACAACCATGAGCACATCAATGGCCAAGATTTAGACATTAAACTAAATGGAACAATCACCAACAAAGAGTTTCATAGCTCCCCAACTAGTGTTTTTATCAATAAGAAAAATGGTATGTATTCTTTTGTTACGACAATAGATGATATAAAAACTGATCAACTCTACAGAATAAGTATTTGGAGAAAGGATAACAGTAAGAATAAGTCCAACCTTATTGTTGAAGGAAGTCCTGTTCATTTAATGTACCTAAACAAGCCACAAATAGTTGAAATAGATCAAAATGGATGGGAAAAGTTAGTCACTGAATTTGAAGTTCCACCAGGTTTAGAAGAAATAAAAATCTACACTTACTTATCAGAAGCAGACTCTGCATATTATGATGACCTAACTATAGAACTTTTAGCAGATAAAAAGTATCCCGCCTATGCAAATGAGGATAAGCTTCATCTTTATTTTTCTGATGACGATATGCAAGCCTTTGAAAAAGAAAGAAAGGAAGCATTCTATGAAGGAGTTCACTTTAGCGCAGATCAATGGAGAAAAGCTGTTCTTTCAGATGAGTCAAAAGTTATCCCAATAAAAACAAGACTCAAAGGAGATTGGTTAGACCATTTGCAAGGAAGAAAATGGTCTTTTAGAATAAAAACCAGAAAAGGGAAGGTTTTCAGAAGAATGAAGACATTCTCCATTCAAAATCCTGAAACAAGATACTTTTTTCATGAATACCTATCCCATAAACTATTCTCACAAGAAGACATTTTAACTACGCGATATGATTTCTCTCCAGTTTACATCAACAGGCAAAGTTTAGGGATCTATGCTATAGAGGAGCATTTTGCAAAACAATTAATTGAATACAATCTTAGACGTGAAGGTCCCATTTTAAAATTTGATGAAGACCCTTTATGGAGGAGCAATTCAGTTTCCACTGGTGTTGGCAAATTACCTTGGCGAGTTACTGCAAATTATGATGTTAGTAGAATACTTCCATTCGATAAAGGAAGTATTGAAGATAATCCAGTTTTATATGATCAATTCCAAATTGCGCATAGCTTAGTGTATCAATTTAAGAATAGAGAAGCAGATATCAGTGAATTATTAGACATCGATAAGTTTGCCAAATATTATGCTCTTCTAGATTTAATTAATGGAAAACATGGCTTAACTTGGCATAACCAGAGGTATTATTACAATCCTGTTATTTCTAAAATAGAACCTATCAACTTCGACAATTTTACCGACTACTTCAAAGAGGAAAAAGACCCTAGAGCCCTAATTTTTAGACTAGATGATGGGCTTACAAATAGGAAGTTTACCAATTTAGTTTTGTATTTGTTTACCTCAAAGGAGTTTATCGAAACTTATATCACCTATCTAGAAAAGTATACCGATGAAAAGTTTATAAAAACTTTTTACGCTAGTCAGCAACCGCAAATTGACAGATGGTTGCCTTTACTTCAAGAGGAGTTTCCTGAGTACGACATTCAATATAGTTACTTGGAAGGAAATGCTAAAATACTACGAAGCTCTATACCAAGAATAAAGAAAGACCTTGAAGAAGGTAAATACGATAATGTAATACTTTCTGATAAGAAAAGAGAGGTTGCAACCGATTACCAAAGTAAAACCCTACCCTACTTTGTTAATGCATACTACTATCCTAAAGGTGCTTCTTCTGAAATATTATTAGAAAACTATACCGGAAGAACCGTGAAATTTGAAAAACTAGTAGACTCTAAAGGCAGAACGCTTTTCCGTTTTGATGAGGGGGTTTCATTAAGTCCTAATGTTAATGGCTACACAGATACGCTTCTTAAAATACCATACTTTAAAAAGGCTTCAAAAATAATTATTGCTGATAGTGAGGAAGATGAATCCTTAGCAACAGAGCTTACACCTTGGCCAAAAAACACTTCTTTAAGCCCTTATCAAAAACTTATTCGAAACTCTAATTATTTAGCTACTGGAGTTTTTGTAGAGTCTAATGATACTATCTACATCAAAGCTGGAAATCATCTATTGAGGGAAAAAGTTTTAATTCCAAAAAACAAAACCTTTGTTATACAAGCTGGAGCTCAAATTGATTTAATTGATTCTGCAACCATTATTTCCTATTCTACCCTTTTTGCAAATGGCACCAAAGAAAAGCCAATAAAAATATACTCTTCCGACAAAACTGCAAATGGATTCAGTGTTTTCCAAGCAAAAGATAAATCGATTGTAAACTACGTTACTTTCTCTAATCTTAATACCTTAAGCTACGATGGATGGAGACTATCAGGTGCAGTTAATTTTTACGAAGCAGATGTCGATTTAACTTATTGCTCTTTCATTGAAAACCACTGTGAAGATGCCTTAAATATTATCCGTTCGCACTTTGAAGTTAAGCATGCCTTTTTCAACAAGATTTATGCAGATGCCTTTGATTCTGATTTTTGTACAGGAAACCTTGAAGACTCTAAATTTTTAGAGGTTGATAATGATGCTATTGATTTTAGTACAAGTCAAATCAATATTACTAACTGCGAAATCAAGAATATTTTAGACAAGGGTATAAGTGGTGGAGAAGATTCCAAGCTAAATGTGTCTAACTGCACTATTGAAAATGCCAACATTGGAGTTGCTTCAAAAGATTTATCAATAGTTAAGTTGAGTAATGTCTCCATAAATAATGCTAAATATGGTTTAGTTGCACTGCAGAAAAAAGCCGAGTATGGTTCAGCAACCTTAGAAACTAAAAACCTAAAATTAGAAAACTGCGAAACCAAACTTCTTATTGAAAAAGGTTCTACTTTAAATCTTAATGGTAGAATGATTCTAGGGGATATAGAAAAGGCAGCAGAGATGTTCTATTAGGTTCTTCATTGACTTTAGTTAAATTATATATAGCAACAAGTTTGGATGGTTTTATAGCCAGAAAAGATGGATCCTTAGATTGGTTAGAAAACTTTCCTAATCCAAATCAATTAGACTACGGCTATATAGCGTTACTTAAGGATATAGATACTATTGTAATGGGAAGAAGTACGTATGAAGAAATTCTAAGTTTTGGTATCGATTGGCCTTATGCAGATTATAGATCCTATGTTGTTTCTTCAAAAGAAGATTTCAAAATTGAAACAGAGAATACTTATCTAATCAATAATTTAGATGAATCATTTATTAAGCAAATAAAAATTGAAAGTCGAAAGAATATTTGGTTAGTCGGTGGAGGTAATTTAATTAGCTCTTTCTTAAATTATAGAGCTATTGAGGAATTAATTTTAACGATTATCCCAATTATTTTAGGCGAAGGAATTCCTCTTTTCCCAAATAAACCGTTAGAAACCCTTTTCACCTTAAAAGGAAATCAAACCTACAAAACGGGAGTTGTAAGTTTAAATTACCTCCTCCAATAATTGGAATCTCCTTATGCATTTATAAATAAATTTCTCCTAAGAATTGCTGTGAATACGTCTATCGATTATTTTAATATAGGAAGTAATTCAATTAGTTAATGCAGTCTTGATGTTTCAAGGGACAAATTGGCTATTTAATACGTCTAAGAAATTGTAAATTAGACCTTTCAAATCATTCTCTTTATGACTATTTGCTCTAAATACCGTTTATTGATCTTTAAACTACTTCTTGTCTGGGGAGTTTTTAGCTTATTCAATTCGGTTGCTTTTAGTCAGCAAATTTTTAACAACCCAAATTTTGAAGGACCAACAGGAAATGCCCTAGCTCCGCCTCAATGGAATGTTTGCAGTGGCACCCCAGATGTTTTACCTGCATTTGCTCCTATCAGCCCTTCCAGTGGACTAAGTTGTGTAGGCTTAATTATAAATAATCCCGGTATATTTGAAAAAATAGGGCAGCAATTACCCTTTTCCTTAGACTCTACTAAATGCTATTCCTTTGATATAGATTTAAAAAATGGTTCAGGTTATGGACCCTCATTTAGTGCTCCAGGACGACTTGCTATTTGGTTTGGAGACTCCGCTTGTAAAAAACAATTTTTAGCTTATACTTCACCAATAATTACACATACACCTTATAGAACTTACACAGTTTCTTTCCAACCCAATAGTAATTATACACATACTTTATTTGAAATAGTTTCGATTAATAATCCGCAGACAAATTGTTCCGTTGTATTGGATAATATAACTAATGAAACAATTACATCTTCCGCTGTTGAGCTAGGCAATGATACACTTCTATGCTTTAGAGATAGCATCTTATTAGACGCATCCTCTCCAAACTTAATCTATCAATGGTCAGACAATTCTACAGATTCTGTCTTAATGGTAAAAACACCAGGTTTGTATTTAGTAACGGTTACAGACCTTAATGGCTGCCAAGGTTTTGATCAAATATTAGTTAGCTATCCTGATACTTTAAACCTTGGAAATGATACGAGCATATGCGCTTCAGATAGCTTTATCTTAAGAGCTGATGTTAGAAATAGTACTTTTCGTTGGCAAGATAATTCTACAGATAGCTTTTTTGTAGCTAAAACTGCAGGTATGTACCATGTTACGGTAACTACTGCTAATTGTGTACAAATAGATAGCATCAACTTAAATTTATTTGCACCAATAAATTTAAACCTAGGAGTAGACACAACCTTATGTAATAATGATACTCTAATATTAGATGCGACAGCTACTGGAGCAACTTATGAATGGCAAGACTTATCTACCAGCCCTCAATTTATTGTAAGAAGCCCAGGAACTTACTTTGTAAAAGTAAGTCAGAATAATTGCGATTATTTTGACACCATTCTGGTGAATTATAGTAATCCTCCACAACCTCTATTAGGAGCAGATACAGGAATTTGCAGAGGAGATTCTATAATATTAAGATTTGGTGGCAACAATGGTGCTACGGTGGAATGGTCAGATGCAAGCAATGGGGATAGCTTAATAGTTAAACAAGAGGGACTCTATTGGGTAAAACTATCTTTTGGGAGTTGCTTTTTATCAGATACAATAAATGTTTCATTCATTAATTCAAGTATCTTCAATTTAGACTTAGGCAATGATACTTTGCTATGTTTAGGTGCCAATTTACTTTTAGATGCAACAACTCCTAATGCCAGCTATCTCTGGCAAGACTTAAGTACACAAAGCACCTTTTTAGTAAATAATGCGGGTCAGTACCATGTAGAAGTTTCGGAAGGTATATGTATAGAAAGAGATACCATTAATGTGGACTATGTAGATACCTTAAACCTGGGATTTGACACCACAATATGTTCAACAGATAGTATTTTATTAAATGTCCCTATTGCAAATAGCTCATTTTTATGGCAAGATAATTCTACAGATAGTTTTATAGTTGCAAAAGATTCTGGATTGTATTTTGTAGAAGTATCTACAGAAAATTGCATTCAGAGAGATAGCATAAGAATAAACTATTTTGCCAAACCCAACCTAAACTTGGGCTTAGATACCATACTTTGCAATGATGATAGTTTAATACTAAATGCCTCAGTAGCAAACGGCTCTTATCTTTGGCAAGACAATTCAACCAACCCAGTTTATGTAGTTAAAGATAGCGGTACTTATAGTGTTGAAGTTATACAAAATGGCTGCTCTTATTCTGATACAATTCGGGTAGACTACATTAGAATTGACTCTATATCCTTGGGTAACGATACTACTCTTTGTTTGGGCGATTCTTTAATTCTTACAATTAACCCAGCTGTAGGGAGCACGGTTGAATGGAATGATGGATCATCTATCAATTCTTTGGTAGCAAAACAAAGTGGAACTTATTGGGTTAAAATAAGCCAAGGAAGTTGTAGCCAAACAGATACGATAAAAGTTAATTTCTTAAACATTAGCAGACCTATCGTATCCTTAGGCGAAGATACTTCCCTTTGTCCTTCAGACTCAATTGCCTTAAATGCTTCTTGGCCAAATGGGAAATACTTATGGCAAGATTCTAGCACCAATTCTAGCTTCTTAGTTAAAAATGAGGGACTCTATTTTGTGAGAGTTAGTGATAGTATTTGCTTTAGTTCAGATTCTATAATTGTTGACTATATAGATGAACCTAACTTAAGTTTTCCATCCGAGTTCTTCTGCGAAGATCGCGGTTTGCTTTTAAATTTTACTACGCCAAATGCTACTTATATTTGGCAAGATAGCAGCACCAATCCAACTTTTTTAGTGCAAGATACTGGATTTTATTGGGTAGAAGTATGGGTTAATCAATGCCTTTTTCTCTCAGACACAGTCTTCATAAATTCTAGAGATTGTATCTGTGACATCAGAATGCCTAACATTTTTACTCCAAATGGAGATTCTAATAATGATGAATTCTTTTTAGAAACAGAATGTGATTTAAAGAAATTCCATTTATCCTTCTACAATAGGTATGGTCAAGTAGTTTTTGAATCGTACCATATAAATCTAAGATGGGATGGTAGAAAAGATGGCAAACCACTATCTGAAGGGGTTTATTTCTATGTTTTAGAATATGAAACCACCAAGGGAGATAAGTTTCAAAAGAAAGGTAGTGTTCAGTTAATAAGATAAGTTTTTCGAATTCTTTAGCTTATTAAAATTTTATTTAGCTTATTTTTAACCCATATTCAAATATAAATCTATTATGAAAAAACTATTATTTACCCTATTGGTTGCTCTAGGCTTCAGTAATATTTTAGAAGCTCAGGAAAAACCAAATATTTTAGTCATTTGGGGTGATGACATAGGAACATGGAACATCAGCCATAACAACCGCGGTATGATGGGCTATATGACACCTAATATTGATCGTATTGCTAAAGAAGGATTAAGCTTTACAGACTATTATGGTCAACAAAGTTGTACTGCAGGAAGAGCTGCTTTTCTAGGTGGAAATGTTCCTGTAAGAACTGGTATGACAAAAGTAGGAATGCCTGGAGCTAAAGAAGGATGGCAGCAGAGTGATGTAACTATTGCTACAGTTTTAAAAAGTTTAGGTTACACAACCGGCCAATTTGGAAAAAATCATCAAGGAGATAGAGATGAGCATTTACCAACTGTGAATGGCTTCGATGAGTTTTTTGGAAACCTTTATCATTTAAATGCCGAAGAAGAGCCAGAGAATTTTGACTATCCTGCAGATTTAGTTTTAAAGAATGGTAAAACTTTTGCTGAAATGTATGGTCCAAGAGGAGTTATACATAGCTACTCAGATGGAAAAGGTGGTCAGCGTATTGAAGATACAGGCCCTTTGACTAAAAAGAGGATGGAAACCATTGATGATGAAACAATTGCTGCTGCTAAAGAATTCATCAAAAAACAACATGATGCAGGAAAACCTTCTTTTACTTGGTGGAATGCAACTAGAATGCACTTTAGAACACATGTGAAGAAAGAAAATAGACATGATGGAAATGATGAGTATACCGATGGTATGATTGAGCACGATAAGCATGTAGGTGAATTATTAGACTTATTAGATGAATTAGGAATGACTGAAAATACCATTGTAATTTATTCTACAGATAATGGACCTCACTACAACACATGGCCAGATGCTGGTACTACTCCATTTCATGGGGAAAAGAACAGTAGCTGGGAAGGCGCCTTTAGAGTTCCTGCCTTTGTAAGATGGCCAAATAAATTTGAAGCAGATAAAACCTTAAATGGAATTGTTTCTCATGAGGATTGGCTACCTACCCTTGCTGCTGCTGCAGGAGATCCTAAAATGAGTGAAAAAATCATGCAAGGAACTACTTTAAATGGAAGAAAGTATAAAAACTACATCGATGGTGTAAATCAATTAGACTACTTCATGGGTAAAACGGAAGAATCTCCAAGAAAAGGTTTTATTTATGTAGACGATGGTGGTCAAGTTGCTGCCCTAAGATATACCGATTGGAAAGCTATGTTTTTAGAAAATAGAGCAGATCAATTACAAATATGGTTAGAGCCATTTGTAGAGTTAAGAGCTCCTTACCTATTCAATCTAAGAAGAGATCCTTTTGAAAAGGCTTTAAAGGGATCTAATACTTATTACGATTGGTATATTGATAGAGCATACATTCTAATTGCAATGCAAGGATATGCTTTCAACTTCTTATCTACATTCAAAGATTATCCACCTAGTCAAACTGCAGGAGACTGGAGTTTAAGCAAAGTGGAAGAACAAATAAGCAATATGGTAAAAGCCAATAATCGCTAAAAAAACGAAGAGAATAAAAAAAAGCAGCTTGTTTCCAAGCTGCTTTTTTTATGACTTTAAATTAACGTTCATATTTTCGTATAATCAATCGAACTCCTTTGTCGAAGTTGAAGTAGTTGTAAGACCAATTGAAAAAAGTGATCATTTTATTTCTAAATCCTACCAAAGAGATTAGGTGAATGAACATCCATATTACCCAAGCAAACCAACCTTTAAATTTGGTGTGTTTTAAATCTACAACTGCTTTATTTCTTCCTACTGTGGCCATGGTGCCCAAATCCTTGTAAGAAAATTTAGTCCACTCCTTATTATTCAATGTTGCTTTAAAGTTTTTTGCCAAATGTCTACCTTGTTGTATAGCCACTTGAGCAACACCCGGTAGACCTATTGGATTTTCTTCCGTTGCTTGAAAAGCTACATCTCCAATAGCATATTCTCTTTCTAAACCTTCAATCTTATTGAATTCATTTACTTTGTATCGTCCTCTTTCACAGAACTCCTCTCCTATTCCACCTACTAACTGACCTTTAACCCCTGCTGCCCAAATAAGTGTGTGCGCTTTTAAATCTTCTGCCTTTTTAAATTTTATCGTTTTACCATCATAAGAAGCTACTGACTGACCCAACCAAACGGTTACTCCTAAATCTTCTAGATACTTTAAAGCATTCTTCGAGGACTCTTCAGACATTGGAGGTAGCACTTCGTCTGCCATTTCAATCAAATGAATGCGCATTCTTCTTACATCCAAATCAGGATAATCAAAAGGCAAAACATGCTTCTTCAGTTCCGCCAATGCACCTGCTAACTCCACCCCTGTTGGCCCTGCTCCAACAATGACGAAAGTCATTAAAGATTCTTGTTCTTCTATATTTTCAGCAAGTAATGCCCTTTCGAAGTTTTGTAAAAGAAGACTTCTTAAATTAAGTGCTTCCTTTACATTTTTCATTGGCATGGCATATTTTGCAATGTCTTTCATGCCAAAGTAGTTAGTATCACTGCCTGTTGCAATTACTAAATAGTCATAATTTATCTCGCCAATATTAGTTATCACCTTCCTTTCATCTTTATTCACTTTATTCACCTCTGCCATTCTAAAAAAGAAATTAGCTTGATTCTTAAAGATTTTACGGATGGGATATGCAATAGAATCCGGTTCTAAACCTGCACTAGCAACTTGATATAATAAAGGTTGAAAAGTGTGATAATTATTTTGATCTAACATCACTATCTGACACTTACTTTTAGCAAGTCCCTTAGCTAATTGAAGACCTCCAAACCCACCTCCAATAATTACAATTCGAGGATAGTTAGTTGTCGGAATATTCATTTTTTAAGCTTTAAAGTATTCCTCTAAATTATTAATTTCATATTCCTTAAAAATGAAAAAGTAAGCGATTTTTTATTTTGTTTTGTATACTAATTAAATAGAATTCCTGTATAGGAATCTCAACGGGCTAATGAATACCAAATACATCGATTTAATCGAGCAAACGTTCGATTTTCCTCAAGAAGAATTTCAACTCAAGGATAAAAATTTAGAGTTTCACGGAATTAATTTAATGGAGCTAATTGAAAAATACGGTGCTCCCTTAAAATTCACCTACCTTCCTAAAATATCTGAAAATATTAAACAGGCTAAATCTTGGTTTGCTAAGGGATTTGAAAAACATAACTATAAAGGGATATATAATTATTGCTATTGTACTAAAAGTTCTCACTTTAAGCATGTTTTAGATGAAGCCCTAAAAAATGATATTCATATTGAAACATCGTCTGCTTTTGATATAGATATTGTAAATGATTTAAAAAGGAGAGGAAAAATATCAGAAGATACTTACGTAATCTGCAATGGTTTTAAGAGAGCGCAGTATGTAGAAAATATAGCCAAACTAATAAACTCAGGACAACATAATTGCATTCCAATTATTGATAATTATGAAGAAATTGATTTGCTAGACGAAGCGATAGACAAGCCATTTAAAATAGGAATAAGAATTGCCTCAGAAGAAGAACCCAAATTTGAGTTTTATACTTCTAGACTAGGAATAGGTTACAAAAACATTGTCCCTTTCTACAAAAAGAAAATGCAAGAAAACCCGAAGTGGGAGCTAAAAATGCTGCACTTTTTCATCAATACAGGAATTAAAGATAATGCCTACTATTGGAATGAATTGGTAAAATGTTTGAAAGTATACACTAGCCTAAAAAGGATTTGTCCTACTCTAGATAGTTTGAATATAGGTGGTGGCTTTCCAATTAAAAACTCCTTAGCTTTCGATTTTGATTATGAATACATGATTGATGAAATCATTTATCAAATCCAAGCTACTTGTGAAGAAGAAGAGGTTGACGTTCCTAATTTATTCACTGAATTTGGAAGTTATACTGTTGGAGAAAGTGGTGGAGCCATCTATGAGGTATTATACCAAAAACAACAAAATGATCGAGAAAAGTGGAATATGATTAACTCTTCTTTTATCACTACCCTGCCTGATACCTGGGCAATTAGTAAAAGATTTATAATGCTACCCATTAACAGATGGAACGATGCATACGAAAGAGTTTTATTAGGCGGTTTAACCTGCGATAGCGATGATTACTATAATAGTGAACAACATATGAATGCTATATACCTTCCTGTTTTTAATAAAGAAAAACCACTATATATAGGCTTTTTCAATACAGGTGCTTATCAGGAAACTATTGGAGGTTTTGGAGGATTACAGCATTGTCTTATTCCTTCTCCAAAACACTTGCTGATTGATAAAAATAAAGACGGCAGTCTAAAATTAGAAGTATTTGCAGAACAACAAAAAAGTGAAGATTTATTAAAAATTTTAGGTTATGAGTAATAACAGCTATGCGGGAATCCCGAAAGAGTTTGCATCTCTAGAGAAAGCAAAAGTGGTTTTAATTCCTATTGCTTACGATGGCACTAGTACTTGGCAAAAAGGAGCAGACAAGGGTCCTGAGGCATTTTTAAACGCCTCAGAGAACATGGAGTTGTATGATATAGAAACAGATACAGAAGTTTACAGAGAGGGTATTTATCTAAATGAAACCTTAGATGATTTTGATAGTCCCGAAGACATGGTTGACAAAGTTTATGAAATCACTAAAAGATATGTCAAAACCAAAAAATTTGTGACTCTTTTTGGTGGAGAGCATTCTGTATCTATTGGAAGCATTAGAGCTTTTAATGAAGCCTTTGAAAACCTTACGGTTTTACATATTGATGCCCATGCTGATTTAAGACCTACTTATGAAGGTAGTCCTTACAATCATGCCTGTGCAGTATATGAGGCAAGTAAAAACACCAATCTTATTCAAGTTGGAATTCGTTCTATGGATATTAGCGAGAAAAAATTTATGGATGAGGAGAAAACTTTTTTTGCCCATGAAATAGCTCAAGACTCAGCTTGGATGGATACTGCTATTGATTTAATGACAGATAAGGTATTTATCACACTGGATTTAGATGCTTTCGATCCTTCCATACTTCCTAGCACAGGCACTCCAGAGCCTGGAGGCCTTTTGTGGTATGAAACCTTAGAGTTTTTAAGAGAAGTATTTGCAGAAAAAGATGTTGTTGGCTTTGATATTGTGGAATTATGCCCAAATGAAAATGAGAAGTCCTCCGATTTTCTAGCAGCTAAACTCTATTACAAAATGCTTTCTTACAAGTTTTCAAAAGAGGATGTAGATTTAGATGATGAGGATTCTTACAATAATGCCTTAGGAAATAATAAAAAACAATTTGACGATGACGAATTCTGATAAACCAATAAGCAATTTTATAGAGAAATACTTTCTTCATTTTAATTCTGCAGCGCTTGTAGATGCAGCTAAGTCTTATGAAGACCAACTGAATAAAAATGCTAAAATGCTTGTTTCACTAGCTGGTGCAATGAGTACTGCTGAATTGGGAAAAGTGTTTGCTGAAGTTATTCGTCAAGATAAGGTGCACATTATTTCTTGTACCGGAGCCAACTTGGAAGAGGATTTAATGAACCTTGTTGCCCACAGTCACTACAAAAGAGTACCAAACTACAGAGATTTAACACCTAAAGAAGAGTGGGAACTTTTAGAAAAAGGTTTAAACAGAGTTACAGACACTTGCATTCCTGAAGAAGAAGCATTTAGAAGATTACAGACACACATTTTTGATATTTGGAAAGAAGCGGAAACAAAAGGAGAAAGATACTTTCCTCATGAATACATGTATAAACTTCTTCTTAGTGGAGTTTTAGAACAATACTATGAAATAGACATCAAAGATTCTTGGATGTATGCTGCGGCAAAGAAAAACTTACCCATAGTTGTCCCAGGCTGGGAAGATAGCACCATGGGGAATATTTTTGCCAGTTATGTTCTAAAAGGAGAATTGAAAGCTTCCACAGTAAAATCTGGAATTGAATACATGACATTTTTAGCAGATTGGTATACAGAAAATTCTACCAATGGCATTGGCTTCTTTCAAATAGGCGGAGGTATTGCAGGTGACTTTCCCATTTGTGTAGTTCCAATGCTATATCAAGATATGGAAAGAACAGACACTCCCTTTTGGAGTTATTTCTGTCAAATTAGCGACTCTACTACAAGCTATGGCTCCTACTCAGGTGCAGTACCAAATGAAAAAATTACTTGGGGAAAACTTGATATTGATACCCCAAAACATATCATTGAAAGTGATGCTACTATTGTTGCACCTTTAATCTTTGCATATTTATTAGGTTGGTAGCAATTACCTATGTTTTCATTGTAGAATCAATTAAAATTTATTTTAGAACTTATTTATTGAATAAATGGGAAGAGCATTTGAATTTAGAAAAGCAAGAAAATTAAAACGTTGGGGCCAAATGGCCAGAACCTTTAGTAGAATTGGAAAGGACATCGTTATAGCTATTAAAGATGGGGGACCCGACCCAGCAAGTAACTCTAAGTTAAGAGCAGTAATCCAAAATGCAAAGGCAGCAAATATGCCAAAAGACATTGTGGAAAGAGCAATTAAAAAAGCAACTTCTAAGGATACAGCAGATTACAAAGAAGTTGTTTTGGAAGGTTACGGGCCTCATGGAATTGCCATTTTGGTAGAAACAGCAACAGATAATAACAATAGAACTGTAGCTAATGTTAGAAGCTATTTCTCTAAATGCAATGGTAGCCTAGGAACCTCAGGATCTGTTGAATTTATGTTTGATCGCAAATGTCATTTTAAGATAGAAACACCAGAGATGGATGTGGAAGAACTAGAATTTGAATTAATTGACTTTGGTGCAGAAGAAGTATTTGTTGAGGATGATGGTATTATGATTTATGGTGATTTTGTAAACTTTGGGTCATTACAATCTGAATTAGAAAAAAGAAATTTTGAAATCATTTCTTCAGGATTTGAAAGAATTCCAAACGTTACCAAATCTTTGAATGATGAACAAGAGGCAGATTTAGAAAAGCTTTTGGAAAAGTTAGACGAAGACGATGACGTACAAAACGTTTACAACAACATGGAATAATAGCTCCATATAGTAATTCGAATTCTATGGGATTATTGCTTTTTTAAAATATTGTTATACTTTAGATTTCAAATAATCCATAAAACACGCAAATGAAAAAATTAATTGCAGAATTTGTAGGCACCTTCTGGCTAGTTCTAGGAGGATGCGGAAGTGCAGTGTTAGCAGCAGGCTATCCTGAACTTGGTATTGGCTTCGTAGGTGTTTCCATTGCATTTGGACTTACCGTTTTAACCATGGCTTATGCTATAGGTCATATCTCTGGATGTCATCTTAATCCGGCTGTATCTATTGGTTTATGGATTGGTGGCAGATTTGATAAAAAAGATTTGCTACCTTATATTGGTGCTCAGGTATTGGGTGGAATTGCCGGAGCAGCTATTCTTTATCTTATAGCTAGCGGAAAATCTGGCTTTGAAGTAGGAGGTTTTGCAGCCAATGGCTATGGGGAACACTCTCCAGATGGGTATAGCATGCAAGCAGCACTGATTACTGAAATAGTGATGACATTTGGTTTTCTCATGGTAATTTTAGGTGCAACCCATTCAAAAGCACCAGCAGGTTTTGGAGGAATCGCAATAGGCCTATGTCTTACCTTAATACATCTAATAAGTATTCCGGTTACAAATACTTCTGTAAATCCGGCTAGAAGTACAAGCCAAGCTATTTTTGCAGGAGGATGGGCAATAGACCAACTCTGGTTATTTTGGGTAGCACCAATTATTGGAGCAATAATCGCAGGTATTGTTTACAAATTTATCTCAGCTGAAAAGAACTAATTTCCTATGAATCCAAAAGAATCAATGAATGTCTTTTTAAGAGCATTAGTTTTGCTCTTATTTATAAGTTGGGTATTCTTTCTGGTAAAGCCATTTTTACTAATAATTCTTTGGGCCATTATTTTAGCCGTTGCTTTGTTCCCCTCCTACAAAAAACTAATTAAGAATAGTTTTGGAAAAAGAAAAAAGCTAATAACTTTAGGCTACACCCTAGCAATTGCTGCAATATTTATCGTTCCGGCATTTTTCATGACACAGTCTATGGTAATTTCTACCATTCAAATAAGCGATCAAATCAATGAGGAAAGCTTAGATGTTTTTTTACCGCATGAGGAGATAAAAACCATTCCTTTATTTGGGGAACAACTCTATGAAAAGTGGGAATGGTTAGCTACCAATATTACCCAAGTTATTGTGGACAATAGAGAAACAATTATAGAATATGGTAAATCTGTTCTCAGTGGTTTTACAGGTTTTCTAATTACCCTTTTTGCTTTCATATTCTCTTTTTTGATAGCCATAGTATTTATGTATAAAGCAGACACAGGCTACGATACTGCTCAAAAACTAATGCGGAAATTAGCGGGGGAATCGGGAGAAGATTTAGTGCATATCTCTAGAGATACAATAAGAAGTGTAGTAAAAGGAATATTATTAGTTGCAATTATTCAAGCAACACTTTCTTTTATTGCCTATGCAATTATGGGAATACCCGCTGCAGGTTTTTTTGCTTTCTTAGTTATGGTAGCTGCTATTGTTCAATTACCAGCAATATTGGCAATGATACCTCCAATCATTATCGCCTTTACACAATATGAATCTACATCTGCGATTTTGTTTACCATTTTTATGGTACTAGTTACTTTATCTGATAATTTTTTAAAACCTATCCTTCTGGGCAAGGGATTGCAAACCCCAATGATTGTAATTCTTATTGGAACCATTGGAGGACTTCTTTTACATGGTATCATCGGTTTATTTATCGGAGCAGTGGTATTATCTATTGCTCATAGAATTTACATATTCTGGGTAAACCAAGAAAATGCCTAATATCTTTTTACCGTTTAAAGTTATTTTACATTCTTTATCCCTGTAAAATACTTTTCATACTATTCTCTTAAAGGTCTGAACTTTAAGAATTTAAATTAGCTTTAAAATCAAAGCTAATTATTATGAAAAAATCCATACTATTTATTTCTGCCCTCTTAAGTTTGCAACTTATGAATGCACAAGAAACAGAAGTTAAAGGAAAACCAGAATTGGTTTCCTCTGAAGAAGCTTTAAGTCAATTAATGGCGCAAGAAAAAGGGGAATACAAATATTCTGTTGAAGACTATTTTAAAAAACCTTCCCAATCCTCATTCCAATTTTCGCCGGATGGTAAATATGTTTCCTATAAACAAAGAGATGATCAAGGAAAGACTCATGTTTATACCAAAAACACAGAGACCGATGAAGTAAAAATGGTGATAGAAGAAAAAGAAGAACTAATACGTGGATATGGTTGGGCAAATGAGAATCGTTTAATCTATGTCATGGATAAAGGAGGAGATGAAAACTATCATCTTTTTGCTGTAGACTTAGATGGTAAAAACCAAGTGGACCTTACCCCATTTGATGGTGTTAGGGTAGGAATTACCAACTCGCTAAAAGAGCAAAAGGATTATATGATTATCAATATGAATAAAGATAATCCTCAAGTTTTTGAACCTTATAAAATCAACATTACCAATGGAGATTTAGAAAAGTTGTACACCAATGATGATCCTGCCAATCCGATTGCTGGATATGATTTTGATAAAGATGGAAATCTTAAAGCATTTACTAAACAAAGAAATGGAACAGAATACGTTCTTTATTACAAGGTAGATGAAGAAAAAGGATTCGAAGCAGTAATGGAAATGACTTGGAAAGATAATTTCAGTATCATTCAATTCGACTATCAGAGTGAGAATCCTCATGATGCATATGTAGTAAGCAACCTAAACAGCAATACAGACGAGATTATTCGTTATGATTTTGCAAAAAAGAAAGAGATTGCCAAAGTATACTCCAACCCAACTTTTGATGTAGGTGGCATGAGTACTTCAAGAAAAAGAAATTTTGAAGTAGACTACTTTTATTACAGTGGAGAGAAGTACAACGTTAAGCCAGTAAGTAAAACTGCCAAAGACTTGCATGCAAAATTTAAAAAGCAATTTGGTGATAAGGAATTTTACATCTCAAGTAAAACGGATGAAGAAGATAAATACTTGCTCTATGTAACTAGTGATAAATTGTATGGCAAATACTTTACCTACAACAGTAAAACAGATAAATTTAAAGAAGTAATTGATATGATGCCTCAATTGAAGGAGGAAGATATGGCTGAGATGAAGCCTATCCAATTTACTTCTAGAGATGGTTTAACTATTTATGGGTACTTAACTATTCCTAAACAAGCTAAAGAAGGGATAAAAGTTCCAATGATAGTAAATCCTCATGGCGGACCTTATGGACCTAGAGATGAATGGGGATTTAACCCAGAAACACAATTATTTGCTTCTAGAGGCTATGCAACCTTACAAGTAAATTATAGAGGTTCAGGTGGCTATGGAAAAGAATTTTACATGGCTGGGAATAAGCAAATCGGTAGAAAAATGCTAGATGATTTAGAAGATGCCGTTGCTTATGTTAAAAGTATGGATATGATTGACGAAAAAAGGATTGCAATCTACGGCGCTAGCTATGGTGGATTAGCAACTTTAGGTTCTTTAGTTAAAACTCCTGATTTGTATAAATGTGGTATTGATTATGTTGGTGTATCTAACCTATTTACCTTCTTTAAATCCTTTCCTCCTTACTGGAAACCATTCTTAGGTCAAGTATATGAGCAATGGTATGATGAGAATGATCCAGAAGATCAAAAGATTATGAAAGAAGTTTCTCCTGCCTTAAATGTAGATAAGATTACCAAACCATTATTTGTAGTTCAGGGAGCTAACGACCCAAGGGTAAATATTGATGAATCGGACCAAGTAGTAGAAAACTTAAGAGCCAGAAATATTGACACCCCTTATATGGTGAAATATGATGAAGGTCATGGATTTGGTAGAGAAGAAAATAGAATAGAACTGTATAAGTCTATGATGGGTTTCTTTGCTATGCATTTAAAGAATGACAATCCTAATTTTAAGATTGAACAGAATTAAATCAAATAGAACTTGATAAAAAAGAGGACTTCGGTCCTCTTTTTTTATTTTTGAGTCTATGAATAAAATTATTTTAATTCTTTTTCTCATTCCATTCCTACTTCATTCCCAAACTTCAGAAACGATAATATCTGATCGACCAGGACAAGCAAATGCTGCTTATACCGTAGGAGAGGGTGTTCTACAAGGACAACATGGAATTAATTTTATAGAAACGGCCTCTACATTCCAAACTTTTGCATTTAGCAATACTTTGAGGTATGGTGTTATAGAGAAGTTAGAGCTTAGCACAACTTTTATTTACCAAAGTGGAGATTTCAGAGATGGTTTGCGCTTTACCTCTGTAGGTGCAAGGTACAGCCTTTTAGAAAATGAAGGTTGGATTCCTGCAATTGCCATTCAAGGGCAACTCTTATTACCATGGCAATCTAAAGAATTTAGAAGAGATCAATTAGGAACGCTTTGGAATATCAATACCAATAATGCCCTAGGTAAATCATTTAGTCTTTCAACGAATTGGGGTGTGGCATTTGAAGGAAATGAGAATGTAGACCCTTCTTGGTTTTATGTTTGGAATCTAGGCTATTCTATCAATGACCAATGGGGAACCTTTGTTGAAATTTATGGTAACCTCAATGACTTCAATTCTAATTTTGACACCGGCTTGTCTTACCTCCTAAATAACAATCTACAATTGGATATGGGTTTTGGTTTTGACTTATCCAATGCAGGCGACTATTGGTTTGGAGATGTTGGAGTTTCTTGGAGAATACCTTAAGAAAATACTGCTTAATTAATTCGGCTTACCTTTGTGCTTTATTATATTTCAAATAAGACCTTATTCAAGGCAATTTACACACATTACATTTTATGAATTTTTCAGACTTAGGTCTAATAGAACCGATATTAAAGGCGGTTAAAGATCAAGGCTATACACAGCCGACACCAATACAAGAACAATCTATTCCAATACTATTAAAAAAGAGAGACCTTTTAGGCTGCGCTCAAACAGGAACAGGAAAAACAGCAGCCTTTACTATTCCAATACTTCAACATCTAAATGCAGAAGTAGATTTCAATCAGAGAAAAAAAATTAGAGCTTTAATAATTACTCCAACTAGAGAGTTAGCACTACAAATCAATGAAAACATCATTGCTTACTCTAAGTATACCAAGTTAAATAGCACAGTTATTTTTGGAGGGGTAAAGCAAACCAAACAAGTGAATAGCCTTAAGCAAGGCGTGGATATACTAGTGGCTACCCCAGGTAGATTATTAGACTTAATCGGTCAAGGATTTATAAGCCTAAAAGACATTAAGTACTTTGTTTTAGATGAAGCAGACCAAATGCTAGACATGGGCTTTATTCATGACATAAAAAAAGTATTAGAGAAATTACCTCAACAAAGACAATCCCTATTCTTTTCTGCCACTATGGCCCCACCTATTGTTGAATTATCTCAAAAGATTTTAAATAATTCAGAAAGAGTAACCATTAAACCAGAGCAAACTACTGCAGAAAAAGTAGAGCAATCTGTCTATATGGTTTCTAAAGATGATAAAGTAGGCCTACTTTCTTTCTTAATTAAAAGCAAAAAGGCAGAATCTACCTTGGTATTTTCAAGAACAAAGCATGGTGCCAATAAAGTAGTTCAAAAACTTGCAAAATTTGATATCCCTGCAGATGCCATTCACGGCAATAAATCTCAGCCTGCAAGAGTAAAGGCATTAGAAAACTTTAAAGCAGGAAATATTAAAGTATTGGTAGCAACAGATATTGCTGCCAGAGGAATTGACATTGACAAACTCTCTTTGGTAGTCAATTTCGATTTACCAAATATTCCGGAAACCTATGTGCACAGAATTGGAAGAACAGGGAGAGCGAAGGCCAGTGGAGAGGCCATTTCCTTTTGCAGTGCTGAAGAAAGATCATATTTACGAGACATTCAAAAATTGATTCGTCAAGATATTCCTTTGATCACAGAACAACCATATCATGATACTAGCCCTGAAGAAGCTCCACCAAAACAAGGTGGCGGCGGAAATAGAGGCCGTCAAGGTGGAGGCAATAAATCTGCTAGACCGAACAACAAAAAGAAATTCTACAGAAAGAGAGATTAAGGAATTCAAAATATTAACTATTTATTCTTTATTATCTTTGGTAGTAATCATTCAAACTACCAATTATGATTAAGTCTACTTTTTCTTTTACATTACTTTTTACATTCTCTCTTTTTGTTTCTGCACAATGGATTCAAAAAGGTATTGATGTGGATGGAGAAGCAGCAAATGATCGGTCAGGGTCTTCCGTATCTATGTCAAGTACAAACACCATGGCTATTGGTGCATACTCGAATGATGGCAATGGAATAGATGCAGGTCAGGTAAGAGTTTATGATTGGAATGGAAATGCCTGGATTCAAAGAGGGAGTGATATTGATGGAGAAGCAGCAGGAGATGAATCCGGATACTCCGTGGACATGCCTGATTCTATTACATTGGCTATAGGTGCTAGAAGAAATAATGCAAGAGGAACAGATGCAGGGCATGCAAGAATTTATAACTGGAACGGTACGGCTTGGACTCAAAAAGGAAGTGATATTGACGGGGAAGCTGCAGGAGATCAGTTTGGAATTTCCGTTAGTATGCCCGACAGCAATACCATTGCAATTGGCGGAAGACTTAATGATGGAACAGCAACAGATGCAGGCCATGTACGAGTTTTCAAATGGAATGGCACTGCTTGGACGCAATTGGGAAATGATATTGATGGGGAAGCCGCTAGTGACGATTTTGGTTTTTCAGTTAACATGCCTGATACATTAACATTGGCCGTTGGTGCATATAGAAATGATGGAAATGGAAATGGCTCAGGTCATGCCAGAATTTTTCGTTGGAATGGCAATGCTTGGATCCAGAAAGGAAGTGATATTGATGGGGAAGCAGCAGGAGATGCCTCAGGAGTTTCTGTGAATATGCCGGATAGCAATACCATCGCTATTGGTGCTTATGCTAACAGCGCCAATGGTTCCTTTTCAGGCCATGCCAGAATTTATATCTGGAATGGAAGTTCTTGGATTCAAAAAGGAGCAGATATCGATGGGGAAGCGGCAGGAGATCAATCTGGCTTTTGTGTAAACATGCCTAATGCCAACACAATAGCTATTGGCGCACCTGGAAATGCAGGAAATGGATCGGCTTCTGGACATGTTAGGGTATACAAATGGAGCGGTAATAATTGGACACAATTAGGAGGAGATATTGATGGAGAGGCTACTTTAGACCAGTCTGGT
>JAUIMG010000025.1 GCA_030433355.1 Bacteroidia bacterium
ATTATACGTTGGATTACATGAATTTGTAGGTACAGCACCACTTGCCAAATTGGTATTATACACATTACTTACAGACCTCACCGAGGCGTTACAATCATCGATGGCTTCAATCACATAGTTGCCAGAGGTGGTACTATTGTTGACCCCAGTTAAAATAATAGAGTCCACAGGTTTTATAAAAGAGTCTATTAAATTAGCAGGAGCTACTGCATCTCTAAATACTCTCCACTTTCCGGCAGTTCCTACATTTAAGGCTTCTGTATTTAACCTCAATTTAACATTTCCATTAGCCAATACTTCTATCGTATCTAAAACAGGTTGAGGCAATATACCCGGATTTACCATATACATGGTATCCACGGTACTAAATGTGCTAAATACTAAAGTATCTAAACTATCTCTAGGTGGCACTAAGCCTTGACCTTGCTTATATGTTACAACGGTATCTCTAGCTTCTACTCTAAAACCTATATATCCGGCACAAGAGGTTGCAGGTAACTCTAAAGTTAAATTCCTTGTATTTCCTCTTAGTGTCCAATTAGAGGCCACAGCAATATTGTTTCCTTGCGCATCTATTTGGTCATTGGTCCAAACATAATAGGTCGTTGGCGACTCGTATTCAAAATAAGGATAAGAGTTCGCATTTGGTGGCTTAGGTGCATTCCAAGTCAATTGTGCTTCTGCTCTTAATGGAATGGTTGGTGGGTTTCCAGAAGGAACCACCTCTAATTCCATCACCTGAGCAGGCTGTGATGGTAAGGAAGGAACATCTCTTCTACAACCTGAAAGCGTTATCATTCTAATAAAATAATCCTGACCTGGAAATGGAGATAAAATATTCCAATTGTTAGGGTTGCCCGGTACAGTGTTAAATATTTGATAGCCTACATTTCTTTGTTCTTGTTGGTATTTCTTCAAGCCATTATTTCTCAATGGTTGATAAATGGATGGCGTTTGCCCGTTTAAAACTCTGGCCACTTCCACATTGTACTCAAAGAAAGTAAAGGCAGAATCCATCGGAGGAACCCATTGGTAGGTTAATCTTCCATCTAATCCAACAGAAACCCCTTTCATAACCGGTTCTGTTAAAGGAAATGGATCTCTAATTTTTACGGTAATGGTTGGGTAGTTAATCCCCGGAATAGGACAATGGTCATCGTAGGTACGCATGACAAAGTTGTAAATACCTTCATTCTGACCGGGCACTCCTGTCCCAACGGTGGCTATATGGTGGCATTTAGTCTCCCATACAAATTCGGTGGCGATTCCTAAATAACCAGAGAGCTCATATCTTGGTGGCTCTGCAATCCCATTAAATACAGGATCTTGGTTTTGCAGATAGGCACAAGATATTGGCTCACTTGCAGGTGTGCCGGGAGGCTTCCTATATAAACAGAAGCGTGGATCTTGTAAATCTCTGGAGAACATAAAACCCGCAGGCTCTACCGTTATTCGCTGCAAACCAGGGAATCCACTAGAAACATCTAAATCTTGTGCCTGGAAAGGAATATTAACCGTTTGGCCGGCTACTATTTCTACAATAACTCCTTCTGCAGAGTCTCCATCAATAAATATCTCTGGCTTCTTATTAATCTGTCCATTGGCCAAGCGAGGACAGTCAAAAAAGACAAAGGGAATCTCTCTAAATACCGAAGCAATTACCCTACCTTCTCTCCAAGCATCTACTCGAACTACGGTTAGGTAATCTAAAGGACCAACCCCACTAAAAACTCCTACTTTAATTTGACCGGTAATAGGATCTAAAGTTGCAGGAGTATTTAAGTTGCTAAAGGTTTTATCTGGTGTAGGGTTATCGAAGTTATACCCAGTTGCATATGGCACAGGTTGTGGAGCTGTAGGAGGTCCATTTAAAGTTCTATCCCAAGCGTATACCAAAGAGTCTAAATCTTTATCAATGGCCGTGTGGTTATAGGTAAACTCATAACCTCTACAAATTAAATTGGTTGGTAGGGCTAAAAACTCTGGAGAAGAATCAATACAATTATCTACAGGAGTACCATTTCTATCTGGATACATGATTGCTCTTAAAATCATCGTTCCACCGGTGGCAAGGTTGGTAACATTCGGCCTACAGCAAGGAGGAGTCATATAAAATCTCCATCCACCTGCAGGCGGCGTTCCTCGTAAAACGATTGGATCTGACTGCCAGAAAAATTGTTGCACTGCTCCAGGATCTCTACCAGGGCAAGTAATCGTGGTTCCACCAGGAGCACAAGTAGGAGAAGTATCTCCATTTCTATTGTTTTGCCATGTATTAGAGTCTGGCTTCATCACAATAGTACTTATGGTTCCGTTAGTTATACTTCTAGGTAAAGGATTGCCTACAATTTGAAGTGATCCAAAAGCATTAGTAAATTGAACGTCTGCACCTGTACAGTCTCTAAACAGTTTTGCAAAGAATACATATCTACCATTGGAAAGACATTCCCAACGGATTTCTCCACCAAGAATGTGAGAGGCATGCACTGTTTGAGAAGAGAATAATGCAAGAATTGCGATTAAGAAGAGCTTTTTCATAAGTAAATATAATTGTATGATTTAGTACTATGACGATATAAATAATAAAGGTTGCCTTCAATATAGAAATTTTATAATAAAAAGGAACGCTATTGCGTCCCTTTTTATCTAGCCTAACCAAAAGCTAATTATGAGAATCATTAATTTTTTCTGATTAACCTTACAGAGCCTGCATATGCATTAGATTGGTTTTTAGTATTGGAAATAGAAACTTTCCATATATACATGCCCTCTAATAATTTTTCGCCAGTATTGTTAAAGTTGCCATTCCAAGGTTGAGTTGTGCTTTTGGTAGAATAAACAAGTTTTCCTGAAATATCAAAAATTTCCATTTTGAACAAATCGTCCCTATTTAAAAATCCATGAGGAATAAAGTCATCATTTAAGCCATCTCCATCTGGGGTAAAAGCATTAGGCGCTAAAACATCAAAATCCTGAGTAACAGAAATTGGTTTTTTAATAGAAGCGGAACATTTATTTTCGCTAACTACAAACAACTCTACATCATATAAGCCCTCGCCTTTGAAAAGAAATTCAAATTCTGACTGGTGGGGTTCTATTACTTGGTTATCTATTCGCCAAATATGGGTCAAGTTTTCCATATTGCTAGTAAAGTTTACTTTAAAGTCATCATATGGTCCTTGACCGTCTATATATGTAAAATCAGGTTTTTCAATTTTACTGATTTCTATTTCTCTAGAGAATTTAATTTGACCATTCATAGAAACTTCCACAAGAATATTGTCTTCACTAGTAATAAGATGAGAGATACTTTTCTCCCGGTTATCAATTTCTTTTCCATTAACAGTCCAAGAATAGTTTCCTGAGTAAGAATTGTTGGAGTGGTGGGCAGTAAGTGTAATAGAAGAACCGTTGCATGGCATTCCTATCAGCTGAATAGAATCAATGCTAAGCGCTTCTTTGTCTTCTGGAATCAAAATTTGATCCTCTTTTTTAGCGTTATCTAAATCGCCATGAGAAATCTTTTGATTTATTTCAGTCACCTCTTTTGCTGTAGAAGCTAAAACTTCAATTTTGACTTGTTTTGGACTGTTTTCTTCGGTATGTTTTTTTTCAGCTTCTTTAGTTTCTATTTCTAAATCTTGTGTATTTACTTTATCCTCTGTCAACTTGTAAGATTCATAACTCTTAGTTTTATCAATGCTTAATTCTACTGTATCTTTTTGATTTTTAGTATCTGTAGGCAAGAAATTCCAAAGTAAAATAGAAATGGAGCCAATAATTGCTGCTGCATATCCTAACTTTTTAACTCTAGCTACTCTAGCAGTATGATTAAGTTTTGATTCAATTTCTCTCCAATCTTGATAATTGTATTCAAAATCTAGCTCTTCTAGCTTGTCTCTGAATAATTTATCTTCCTTATATGATGAGTTTTCTTTCATCCTAATTTTTCTCTAATTTTTAATTTAAGGTTCCTTTTAGCTTTGGATAAGTTAGATTTAGAAGTCCCTTCACTTATATTTAATTCTTTTGCTATTTCTGCATGGCTATAGCCATCTAAAACAAACATGTTAAATATTCGCTGATATACAGGGGAAAGTTCTTGAACGAATACCAATAACTCTTTCGCACTTATGTTTTTAAAACTTACTTCCTCTAAATCAATTATATCATCAGAAATATTTTCTGCTTCTTGCAATGTTTCACTAAAAGCATATTTGTTTTTATTTCTTCTATAATGATCAATTGCATGATTTACCATTATTCTCCTTATCCAACCTTCTAAAGAACCATTGAAATTATAGTTTCCTATTTTTTCAAATACTTTTATAAAACCTTCTTGGAAAATATCTTTAGCATCTTCCGACCTCCTGCTGTATCTATAACAAACAGACATCATTTTACTGTAAAGTTCTTTGTATAAAAGGCTTTGGAATTTTTTATTACCCTTTCTACATTCACTTACAATACGTTTGACTTCTTCCTGATCAGATAAATCCATTAAAGGTTTGCTGTGTGTATGACGCTAAATTATTCAAAGGTTGCCTCTTTGCATGAAAATAATTTTTTAATATAATTTATATTTAACTTATACCTTTTATTAAAGACTCTCAATATGTAATTTAGCCATCCCAAATTTTAAAACTTAAATTGATGAAAGTTACAGTTGTTGGTGCAGGAAATGTTGGAGCTACCTGTGCAAATGTTATTGCTCATAAAGAATTAGCTAATGAAGTTATCCTTGTAGATATAAAAGAAGGATTAGCTGAAGGTAAAGCATTAGATATATGGGAGACTTCTCCTATTAATTTATATGATACTAGAACTATTGGTTCTACTAATGATTATTCTAAAACAGCTAATTCAGATGTTGTAGTTATCACTTCTGGAATTCCAAGAAAACCTGGGATGAGCCGAGATGATTTAATTGCTACTAATGCAGGTATAGTTAAAACTGTAACTGAAAATATTATTGAGAAATCTCCAAACTCAATTATCATCATTGTTTCTAACCCATTAGATGTGATGACATATTGTGCATATCTAACTGCAAAGGTTGATTCTAGTAGGGTATTCGGAATGGCGGGTATTTTAGATACTGCAAGATATCGTTCTTTCCTAGCTGAAGCATTAAATGTTTCTCCTAAGGACATCCAAGCAGTTTTAATGGGCGGCCATGGAGACACTATGGTTCCGTTACCTAGATATACAACCGTAGGAGGTATACCTGTTACTGAATTAATTGGCGAAACTGAATTGGATGCTATTGTTGAAAGAACTAAGAAGGGCGGTGGAGAATTAGTTAACTTAATGGGTACTTCAGCTTGGTACGCTCCTGGAGCTGCGGCTGCGCAAATGGTGGAAGCAATTGTTAGAGACCAAAAAAGGATTTTCCCTGTTTGTGCCTTATTAAATGGGGAGTATGGAATGGATAATATTTACCTAGGTGTTCCAGTTGTTCTTGGGAAGAAAGGAATAGAAAAAATCATTGAGTTAGATTTAAATGAAGACGAAAAGAAATTGTTAGATGACTCTGCCGTTGCAGTTAAGTCTGTAATGGATGTTTTAGATAACATGAACCTTTTCTAATATTTAGTAAATATTATTATTAAAAAAGGGAGTAGCTGATACTCCCTTTTTTATTTCCTTTATTTTAAGGCTGTTTAATTAGCTTTCCTGAATAATTCGATTTTTCATCGCTAATGGAGATTAAGTAAATTCCGGGACTTAATTCAGTATTTCTATATTGATATTGATTTCCATAACTTTCCTCTTCATAAATTATTCTGCCTCTAATATCTCTTAGGGTGAAAGTAAATGAAGATTCCAAACCCTCTGGAATTATAATGTTAAAGAATTTGTTTGTAGGATTTGGAAAGATTAGTAAATCTCTATCGGTTGACTTAGTGTAATCAATTTTATCAATACTTGTCGTAAGTGAGCCAAAGAAAATAGAAAAGCCACCTGCTTGATTGCCAATCGCTAAATCAATCATTCCGTCTCCATTTATATCTGCTCCATGAGCAAAAACGTTTTCACCCAGCTTTTGGCTAATCAAGTTGGAATCTGCTAAATGGAAATTTCCGTTTGAACTATTCAGAATACTATCGTACCTATACACAACTCCATTTTTTGAGCTAACCAAAAGTTGCATGGTAGAATTTGAATCATAATAAAGAAATGGAACAGCATTCTGATTAAAGTCAAACTGACTTATTGAAACTCCTCCCCAATTTTTAACTGAATAATCAATTACGGCAGGACTGTTTACTTCATCATCCACATTGCTATTGGTAAAAGGATGCTTCAGATCAATAAAATTTTGAGCATTATCAACAAAGTCTACTATTTGAAACACATTGTTGTCGCCGTTTCTTGCATTGTTGATGTCTAGTGTGCTACCTATTTGAATATAGGAAAGATCTGGATTTCCTTCAATAGCGTACCTTAAAATACTATCTCTTTGCCATGTTATAGATTGTACCTCTAAATTAAAGATAGGCTCAGTAGAATCACCTAAATTTTTATGATATTCTAATCTGCCAATCCCACTACCTATAATTAGGTCTAATAATCCATCACTGTCAACGTCAAAGAGATGAGGAGAAGCATTTCCAAAAACATTTATTCCTTGCATTGCAGGCTTTTCTAATTCGAAGGCTGCATTATTTGCTAAAGATGAAGTGTCTTTAAAATAATGAATTTTTCCTGCAACATCTCCTAATAGTAAGTCCACATCACCGTCTCCATCTAAATCCCCCAGGGTAGGTCTGAGCGTTTTTTGTGCATGGTTATTAGATAGGTCGAGAGGAATAGAAGCGATATTGTTGAAATTTGTATCAATTAATCTGTATTCCGGATGAAACAAAGTTCCTATGTTTTCCAATAGTGCGAGTTTAGCAATCACCAAGTTTTGAGAAGTATCAAGATAACCATCGTTTCCTACTAAAATATCCATTAATCCATCATTGTTATAGTCGAAAAATGTAGGGTAGCTGCCCCTACCAAAATCTAGAACATCTTCTTGCAAAAAGCGATCAGTACGATAGACAAACCTAAATCCTGAAGTGTCTAAATTTTCGTAAAACAATACATTGTTTTTATAGCGTGTAAGCTCTAAAATAGAGTTGCTATTTGAGCTTACTATCATGTCTTTTTTGCGGTCATTATTAATGTCAAGAAAAAAGGAGCTAGGAAAAATGTCTAAATCAACCGATTTGTCATATACAGGAAAAAGAGAGTCTTTTCTAGAAATTTTTGAGCTGATAAATGGAGCCACGGAATCACCATTAAAAAGTGCTGTTAATCTTGGAGATCCAATATCGCCTAGAACTAGATCGCTACTACCAGAATTATCTAAATCTACAATGCTAACTGTAGACCCAGCGTGCTTATTACTTTTATCATTTGATTTTAAATACTTGGGTAAAGACCTAACTGGGTCTAAGCTTATTTCTGGATTAGGTACTGCATTTCCAAACCTACATGAATCTAAATAGATGGTAGAGTTAAATCCTGCTTCAGTAAATTCGCCCCAACAAGTACTTCTTCTTTCAAAAAGTAAACCGCAAACACCATTTACTTCTTTTGAAAGATTCTTATGAAATTCCATTTGTGAACCTATTCCTCCAAAGAAAATAAAATCAATATCGCCATCATTGTTTACATCGCCTATTCCAGGTAGGTTTTCGCCACCTGGGTTTATATTAATATTTACCCCACCATAATCTGAGCTAACTCTTCCTACATATCTAAAGTTTAATCCTGTATTTATGGTGCTAATGTTCTCATAAACTTCAACTGCAGAACTTCTAATTCCGGTAAATAAATCCATTTTGCCGTCACAATTATAGTCTCTTGTTATAACCCAATTGGAAATAAAAGGGAATTGATTAGCATATTGGGGAGCATAGACATAATCTATTGTATTAAGAGTTCCTCCATTTAAGTAAGTACTTATTCTTGAACCACTTCTATCAAAGATTAGCAGATCCATTATTCCATCTTGGTTTAAATCCATTTCATTAAACTGAGGAGCATTAAAGCCACCTTGAAATGGATACGGCATTTGAATGCTATTTTGATACACATTAATACTGTCAGAAGGTTGAAAATAAATTTGAGCTTTCGTATTAGAAAGTACCAAAACTGTTAAAAAGAGGGATAAGAAATTCTTAATCATTTGCGAAATATTATATGAATCTATATCAATTAGACGTCATTATTGTGCTAAAGTTGCCCGTAAAAAGGCATTAAATCAAATTTAAGTTTTTAATTACAAACTCCAATTGTTATTTCACTATGGAAATTCTATATTTGCAGGCTTCAAAAAAAATGAACAAATTTTAAAAATATCATGCAGAATAAGGGTTTAATCTGGACTTTCATTATCCTATTAAGTTTAGCTTGTTTGTATCAACTATCTTTTACTTGGATTGCCCAAGGAGTTGAATCTGACGCTAAAGAATTTGCTAATGGGTCTGTTGAATTAGAAGAAGAGTATCTGGACTCTATGGCAAGTGAGCCGGTTTATCCACTTTTTGATTTTACTTATAATGAAGTAAGAAAGAATGTTTTAAACCTTGGCCTTGACTTGAAAGGAGGGATGAACGTAACTTTAGAAGTTTCGGTCGCTGAAGTTATAAGAGCGTTAGCTTCTTACAGTACAGATGAAGATTTCATCGCAGCTATTAACTCAGCAAAACAAAAACAAAAGGCTAGTCAGTCTAATTTTGTGGATTTGTTTGCCACTGCCTGGACAGAAGTAGCTCCGGAGAGACAATTGACTAGTATCTTTTATACGCTAGAGAATAAGGACAAAATTGATCGTTCAGCTACAAATGAGCAAGTTCTTGAATTTATACGTGCCGAAACGGATGCTGCTTTTGACAGAACTTTTGAGGTACTAAGGACAAGAGTTAATCTTTTTGGGGTTGCTCAACCAAATATTCAAAAGTTAGATGCCTCTGATAGAATTCTTGTAGAACTTCCTGGTGTTAAGAATAAAGATAGAGTAAGACAATTATTACAAGGAACAGCGAAGTTAGAATTTTGGGAGACCTATCAAAATGCTGAAGTCTATGGGTATCTAGCTGAAGCAAATGATAAATTAAATCTATTACTTGGGGGAGAAGAGGTTGAGATTAAAGACAGCACTATTAATTCTGATTCGTCTTCTTTAGAATCTATTAATGAGGAAGAATTGCTAACCGAAGCGACTTCAATAAAAGACTCTATTATAAGTAATGATACCTCAGAAAATGAGTCTACTTTATCTGACTTATTGAATGCAGACTCTGATTCTACTGGTTCTGATTCTACAGGTTTAGCAGATCAGTCATTTGAAGACTTTGCAAAGGATAATCCTTTATTTGCTATTCTTTCTCCTTCAATATTTCAAAATGAACAAGGTAGTTATACTCCTGGAGAAGGACCAGTAGTTGGTTACGTTGCAATAAAGGATACAGCAAAGGTTAATGAGTATTTAAATAAAGAAGAAATTAAAGCTTTGTTTCCAAATAATTTAAGATTGCTTTGGACTGCTAAGCCTTTTGACGATGATGAAAAGTTTTTACAATTAATTGCTATAAAAGTATCTAATAGAGATGGTAATGCGCCGTTAGAAGGAGATGTTATTACGGATGCATTTCAAGATTTTGGTCAGTTTGGTGGAAGACCGGAAATTACTATGAAGATGAATTCTTTGGGAGCTAAAACTTGGAAGAGACTCACAGGAGAAAATATTGGGAAAAGTATAGCCATTGTTTTAGATAACTATGTGTATTCATTTCCAAATGTAAATGGAGAAATTGCTGGTGGTGTTTCAAGTATAGAAGGAGACTTCACAATTGAAGAAGCGAAGTTAATTGCAAACATTTTGAAAGCAGGTAAGCTTCCTGCGCCTGCAAAGATTGTTGAAGAGGCTATTGTTGGACCATCTTTAGGTCAGGAGGCAATTTCTTCTGGATTGAATTCATTTTTAATAGCACTATTGATTGTATTAGTTTACATGGTGTTTTATTATGGTAAGGCAGGTATAGCTTCTGATATAGCATTGTTAGCAAACCTATTTTTTATAATGGGAGTTTTGGCGTCTACCAATATTGCACTAACTCTGCCGGGTATTGCAGGTATTGTGTTAACTATTGGTATTTCAGTTGATGCAAACGTTCTTATTTACGAAAGAATACGGGAAGAGCTTAGAGCAGGAAAAGGAGCCAGATTAGCTATTACAGATGGGTATAAAAATGCCTATTCGTCTATTATAGATGCCAATGTAACTACCTTATTGACAGGTGTTATTCTGTGGTTCTTCGGAACTGGTCCTGTTGAAGGTTTTGCTAAAACTCTTGTTATTGGTATTATTACTTCGTTGTTTAGTGCAATCTTTATTACGAGGTTAATTTTTGCTTGGAGATTAGATAACAAGAAAAAAGTTACTGTTTCTACTAAAATGACTGAAGGTGCGTTCCAAAATATTAATTGGAATATAGTTGGGAAAAGAAAATTATTTTATACTATTTCAGGAATAATCATTTTAATAGGAATTGGTTCATTTGTTACAAGAGGTCTTTCTTATGGAGTAGATTTTACCGGAGGTAGAACGTTCTTAGTAAGATTTGATGAAACAGTTTCTACAGATAACGTAAGAAACTCTTTAGCGGATGTATTTGTTACTGAAAATGGAGTTAACCTAGCACCTGAAGTTAAAGTTTTTGGAGAGGATAATCAGGTTAAGATAACTACAAGTTTCTTAATTGATAGCGAATCAGAAAATGCTGATGAGGTAGTTGAGACAAAACTAAATGAAGGTTTATCTACTTTGGGTTATGAGTTTGAAATAATGAGCTCTCAGAAAGTAGGGCCTACAATTGCAGATGATATTAAGAAGTCATCTGTATGGGCGGTGCTATTCTCTCTTGTTATTATATTCTTATACATCTTGCTTAGATTTAGAAAATGGCAGTATGGGTTAGGTGCTATAGCTGCAATCTTTCATGATGTTTTAGTAGTCTTGGCAGTATTTTCTATAGCTTATGGGTTTTTACCATTCTCATTAGATATAGATCAAGCTTTCATCGCCGCTATTTTAACTGTGGTTGGTTACTCTATTAATGATACAGTGGTAGTATTTGATAGAATAAGAGAGTATCTTGGTTCGTACAAGAAAAGAGAAATGAATGAAGTTATTAATAGTGCCTTAAATAGCACACTAAGTAGAACAGTAAATACTTCCTTAAGTACATTCTTTGTGTTATTAATGATATTTATTTTCGGAGGAGAAGTTATTAGAGGATTCGCTTTTGCTTTATTAGTGGGAGTTGCTGTTGGTACTTATTCTTCGTTATGTGTTGCAACGCCAATTGTGGTTGATTTAACAAAGACTACAGAAAAGAAAAAGAAATAATATTATTATTTATTAAGAGAAGCCCTGTCAAATTTATTGACGGGGCTTTTTGGTTAAATTTGAATCATGAAAATTGGTATTCTATTATTCTTATCTACTTCAGAATTATTTTTTATTGGCTTAGTGGTAGTAATGCTCTTTGGGTCTAAAAAGATACCTGAAATTGCAAGAGGTTTGGGAAAAGGCATTAGAGACTTTAAGAATGCAACCGGCGATATACAAGAAGAAATAAGAAGAACTTCTTCTGAAATACAAACTTCTTCAAAAACAGAATCTTCTGATAAAAAGAAGAGTTCATCAGATTCAAATTCAAAAGAAAAGTAGTGGGTTATTTATTCCTAATTATAGGGATTATTGCTTTATTAATTGGGGGAGAGTCCTTGGTAAGAGGTTCTGTCGGAATTGCTCTTCGCCTAAAAATATCTTCATTGGTTATTGGAATGACGGTAGTGTCTTTTGGGACATCTGCACCGGAGTTATTAGTTAGTTTGAGCTCAGTATTAAATGGTATGGATGATGTAGCGATAGGTGCTGTTATCGGTTCCAACATATCTAATCTAGGCTTGGTTTTAGGAATTACGGTTTTGATATTTCCAATAGTCGTATCAAAAGACACTATTAAAATAGATTGGCCATTAATGATGGTTGCAAGTTTGTTGTTTTATTTTTTAAGTTTTGATAGATTGATTAGTTCCTACGAAGGAGTTCTATTTGTCTGTATTTTACTTGCCTTTTCAATTTGGTTGGTTTTAAAATCAAGAAAGCAAGGAAAGAAGCTATATGAAGAGGGAGTAAATCAATTTGTTGCAAAGAATGCCTTTTATAAAGATGTAATTTTTTTAATCATAGGTGTCGTTGGTTTGTATTTCGGAGCAGAGTGGTTAATCAAAGGTGTAGTGATAGTTGGAAATGAATTTAATATTAGTCAAAAATTTATAAGTGTTACAGTAGTTGCTTTTGGAACCAGTATTCCAGAGCTTGTTACTTCAGCTGTGGCTGCTTACAGAAAGGAAACAGACATTTCAATAGGGAACTTAATTGGCTCTAACGTATTCAATATCCTAGCTATTTTGGGTGTAACTGCTGTTTTCAAACCTATTGCTATTTCAGATTCAATTATGGAATTTGATGTTTACTTCTTGTTAGGTATTTCTCTTTTAGTGTTTCCGTTAATGTACTTTGGAAGGAAGATTAATAGAATTAAAGGGGTAGTTCTTCTCTTGTTCTATTCAATTTATATCTATTTTACTATAATGAATGAGTTTTGAGGGGGTTTTTGTAAAAAAAACTCTTATTTCTAAAATTTACCCCCTATTTTTGAACAGATGTTAATTAATTTTTTGTTTTTTAGAAAATTGTCTGCATAGTATTTCTAATTTTGAGGCTTAATTAAACAATTCTATTATGCCCACAATTAGATTCAAGGCCTTAGAGGCTTCCATGTCAAGATCAGTAAGAGAAGTAGAAGCTCCGTCTGATAAAATTTCTGATTATTATGGTACCAATGTTTTTGATAGAAAGGCTATGGCAGAGTATATGCCAAGCGATCTATACAAAACTGTTATTAATTCTATTGAAAACGGAAATAGAATTGAAAGAAAGCTAACTGGAAATGTAGCTTCTGCAATGAAGGCCTGGGCAATGGAGAAAAAAGTGACTCACTACACTCATTGGTTTCAGCCTTTAACAGGAACAACAGCCGAAAAGCACGATGCTTTTTTTGAGCCTCTAAATGATAATAATGTAATTGAAAGATTTGATGGAAGTCAACTGGTGCAGCAAGAGCCAGACGCATCTAGTCTTCCTAATGGTGGAATACGAAATACTTTTGAAGCCAGAGGTTACACTGCATGGGATCCTAGTTCTCCTGCTTTTATTATTGGTAAACTTTTATGCATACCTACTATATATATATCTTATACCGGAGAAGCATTAGATTATAAAACACCTTTACTTAAAGCTTTAAACGCAGTTGACAAAGCAGCAGTAGATGTTTGTAAATACTTTGATAAAAACGTAAAAAAGGTGCATGCAACATTGGGTTGGGAACAAGAGTACTTTCTAATAGATAAGGCCTTGTTTGCAGCTAGACCAGATTTGGTTTTAACAGGAAGAACTGTTTTTGGGCATAGTCCTGCGAAGGGACAAGAGTTAGATGATCACTATTTTGGTTCTATTCCAGATCGTGCGCATGCATTTATGAATGAGTTAGAGATTGAATGTATGAAGTTGGGTATTCCTGTTAAAACTCGACATAATGAGGTTGCGCCTAACCAATTTGAATGTGCTCCTGTTTATGAAGAGGCTAATTTAGCAGTAGACCATAATCAGCTTCTAATGGATATTATGGGCAAAGTTGCAAGAAAACATAATTTAAGAGTCGTACTTCATGAAAAGCCTTTTGCAAATGTAAATGGATCTGGAAAGCATAATAACTGGTCCTTGTCTACAGATACTGGTGTTAATCTTCTTAGTCCAGGAAAAAACCCCAAATCAAATCTTCAGTTTCTTGCATTTTTAGTAAATACTATAAAAGCAGTCCATGATTATGAAAGGTTATTAAGAGCTTGTATAGCAACAGCAGGAAACGAACATAGACTAGGTGCTAACGAAGCTCCCCCTGCGATTATTTCAGTTTTTATTGGTGCAGAACTCACAAAAATGCTTGACCAATTAGTTAAAAAAGTAAGGGACGATAAAGCTTTAACAGCAGATGAGAAAACGGAATTGAAGTTAAACATTGGTAAAATTCCAGAGATACTTCTAGATAATACCGATAGAAATAGAACTTCTCCATTTGCTTTTACAGGCAATAAATTTGAATTCAGAGCTGTTGGTTCGACGGCCAATTGCTCCTCAGCAATGATTGTAATTAACTCCATTGTTGCGAATCAATTAAAGCAATTTAAAAAGGATGTAGATAACCTAATTGCTAAGGGAGACAAAAAGGATGATGCTATTTTTAAAATATTAAAAAAATACACTATTGCTTCCAAAAATATTCGTTTTGAAGGTAATGGTTATGGTGATGAATGGGTTAAAGAGGCTGAAAAAAGAGGCCTTTCACATTTAAGAACTTCTCCCCAAGCTTTGAAAGAATTAGGTTCGAAAAAAGCTCTTGACTTATATGAAAGTCTTGGTGTTATGTCAAATAGAGAGACTCTAGCAAGACAAGAAGTTGCTAATGAGTTGTATGCAAACTTGATTAGAATAGAATCTAGAGTTATTGGAGATTTAGCAAAAAACCATATACTACCTACAGCACTTAAATATCAAAATGATTTAATAGCAAATGTTAGTGGCTTAAAGTCTATACTTACGGATAAGGAGTTTGCATCGGCTGCAAAAGTTCAAAGAGAAATGATTCTTGAAATTTCTAAACATGTTGAAATTATAAAAACAACTACGGAGAAGATGATTGAAGAGAGAAAGAGAATTAATAAATTAGAAAATCCTGAAGAAAGAGCTAATGAATATTGCGACAAAGTAAAAACAATGTTTGATGTGATCAGATACAGCGTAGATAAGCTTGAATTAACCATAGATGATGAAATTTGGCCACTTCCAAAATACAGAGAATTATTGTTTAATCATTAAACCTTAATATTTCTAGCTTGACTCTATTTTATAAAGAACGAAATGAACAAATTTTTTGTTTATTTTAGCAGCTATCGTTTAAATCCAAACTTCAATGAAATTATTCAAAGCTTTAGGTTTAGCTTTTTTGTCACTTTTATTTACTGTTAATCTAGTAGCTCAAAAGAGTTATTTGGATGATGCAGATTATGCACTATACCAAGAAGAAAAGTACTTCGAGGCGATTGAAATGTATAAAAAAGCCTACGTTAAAGAGAAAGGTAGAGATGTGAAGGCAGAAATTATTTTCAAAATTGCAGAATCCTACAGATTAAGTGATCAAACAGAGCAAGCTGAAGTTTGGTATGATAAGTCCTTAATTGCCCAATATGCAGATCCAATTGCAAGATTGCGTTTAGCGCAGATGAAAATGCAAAATGGAAAATACGATGAAGCTTTAGTTGAATTTCAAAAATATGTTGCTGAAAAGCCTACTGATCCTAGAGGGAAGTTAGGTATAGAGTCTGCTGAGAAAGCTCAAAAATGGAAAGATAATCCAGAGAATTACGTGGTTGAACCTGTAGTTTTGATTAATTCAGAATTCTATGACTACGCTCCTACTTTTAAAGATAAAAAGAATACAGAATTGATTTTTACTTCAACTAGGGAGGGATCCATGGGTAATTCTACTTCTGAAGTAACAGGAGACAATTTTTCTGACTTATATTATTCTCAAAGAGATAAGAAAGGAAAATGGAGTGAGCCAGTACTAGTAGAAGGCGAGGGTGTGAATACAGAAGCAAGTGAAGGAGCAGCAGTTATGAATAGTAGAAGAAATACAATGTATTTTACTAGATGTAAAGTTGAAAAGAATGGTTTCGTAGGTTGTCAGTTATTATCTGCGAAAGCACAAGGTTTAAAGTTTGCAGCCGGGGAAGTTATACCTATTGCTTCTGATAGTGCTATTATTGCTCACCCTGCAATTACCCCTGATGATAAAGTAATCATTTTCGCCTCAGATTTAGAAGGAGGACAAGGAGGTAAAGATTTATGGTATATCAAACAAGAATCAAGATCACAATGGTCCGAGCCAATAAATCTTGGTACTCAAATCAATACCGAAGGAGATGAAATGTTTCCGTATGTTAGAGATAATGGTGATTTGTATTTTGCCAGTAATGGTCATATGGGCATGGGTGGACTTGATATTTATGTTGCCAAGAAAAAGGGAGAAAGCCAATGGGGAGATGTTGAAAACCTGAAGGCTCCAATTAATTCAAATGCAAACGATTTTGCAATTACTTTCGATGGGGATGAGGATAAAGGTTATTTCTCATCAAGCAGAGAAGGGGGAAGAGGAAAGGATGATATATGGCAGTTCTCTAAACCACCTGTTTTATTTGTTTTGAGAGGTTTGGTAAGAGACTTAGAAACAGGAGAAGCTTTAGTTGCTGCTACCGTTAAATTGGTTGGAACAGATGGCTCTACAGCAGAGAAAGAAACTGGTGCAGATGGAACATTTGAATTTGCAGATAATGGTAGTCAGTCTTATATTAACTTGAATACTTCTTATGCTATAACTGTTTCAAAACCTGGTTATTTGAATGCAAAAGGTAAAGAAACAACAGTAGGAATCACAGATTCTAAGATTTTTTCTCACCTTTATGAATTACAACCTATCACAGAGGAGCCAATCAAGCTTCCCGAAATATTATACGAGTTTAACAAAACAACTTTAACTGAGCAAGCAAAAGATTCCTTAGAGTTCTTGTATAAAACTTTAACGGATAATCCAAATCTTGTAATTGAGTTATTGGCAAATACAGATTCTAGAGGTAGTGATCCTTACAACTTAAAACTTTCTCAAGGAAGAGCGGAATCAGCAGTGGCTTATTTGGTGTCTAGAGGGATAGAGAGAGATAGAATGGAGGCTAGAGGAATGGGAGAAACTGCCCTTCTAATATCAGATGCTGAAATCAATAAGATGGCAACAGAAGAGGAAAGAGAAGCTGCACATCAACTTAATCGTAGAACAGAATTTAGAATTATTAGAGACGATTACGTTCCTAAGAATTCGATAAATAAGGAAGAAGGAGGTTCTTCCGAGGAAGAACAATCTGGAGGCGAGGAATAGCTGTACAATTATAAATAATAACCACGCCAATGGGCGTGGTTTTTTTTGTTTAAAAATGCAAGATAAAGAAAGGTATAACTTAAGAGGAGTTTCGGCATCTAAAGAAGATGTGCATGAGGCTATTAAGAATCTAGATAAAGGGCTATTCCCAAAGGCTTTTTGTAAAATAGTTCCTGATTATTTGAGTAACAGCGTGGATCATTGTATTGTAATGCATGCTGATGGAGCAGGAACGAAATCTGCTCTAGCATATATGTATTGGAAAGAAACTGGAGACATATCTGTATGGAAAGGAATTGCCATGGATGCTATTGCCATGAATTTAGATGACTTACTTTGTGTTGGAGCTACTTCAAATATTATTCTCTCTTCTACCATTGGAAGAAATAAAAGACTTATTCCCGGGGAAGTAATTTCCGCTTTAATTAATGGAACTGAAGAAATACTAGAAGAGTTAAGGTCTTACGGTATTGAAATATACAGCACAGGAGGAGAAACTGCAGATGTTGGTGATTTAGTTAGAACAATAATAGTCGATTCTACGGTCACTTGCCGTATGAAGAGAAGTGATGTGATTTCAAATTCAACTATTCAGCCAGGAGATGTTATCGTTGGTTTGGCTTCAGATGGTAAAGCCAATTACGAGGATAAGTATAATGGAGGAATGGGTAGTAATGGACTTACTTCTGCAAGACATGATGTATTTGATAAATATTTAAAAGAAAAATTCCCTGATTCATTTGATTCAGGTATAGGGGATGAATTAATTTATTCAGGCAGTAAAAAACTAACAGATAAAGTTGGAGACTCAGGTTTAGATGCCGGTCAGTTAGTACTATCGCCCACTAGGACCTATGCTCCAATAATAAAAAAAATATTGGATACCAAAAGATCAAATATCCACGGCATGGTTCATTGCAGTGGTGGAGCGCAAACCAAAGTTTTGCATTTTGTAGAGAATGTACATATTGTTAAAGACAACCTATTCAAGACTCCCTTGCTTTTTGATTTAATTCAAAAAGAATCACAAACAGATTGGAAAGAAATGTATAAAGTCTTCAATATGGGGCATAGAATGGAGATTTATCTTGATCAAAAGTATGCCGAAGAAATTATTTCAATTTCTAAAAGCTTTGGAGTTGATGCAAAAATTGTAGGTAGAGTAGAAAGTTCTGATAAAAAGCAATTAACCATAAAGTCTCCTTATGGAGAGTTTGTTTATAATTAAGATTAATGAGTAGTTTACTTGAAAAACTTGCTTCTATAAAAGATAGATGGACTGAAGTTTCGCAATTGATAGTGGATCCTGATATTATTGCTGACATGAATAGATATGTTAAGTTAAATAAGGAATACAGTGACTTGAAACTTATTGTGGATGCTTATGATGATTACCAGAATGTTTTAGAAAATATAGCTTCTTCAAAAGAGATTATTTCGAAAGAGACCGATGAGGAATTTAAGGAAATGGCAAAGGCTGAATTGTCAGAATTGCAAGATAGAAAGGAAGAATTAGAAGAGGAGATAAAGCTTTTGTTGATTCCGAAAGACCCTGATGATGATAAAAATGTTATTGTTGAAATTAGAGCAGGAGCAGGAGGTGATGAGGCGAGTATTTTTGCAGGAGACTTATATCGAATGTATATTAAATACATAGAATCTAAGGGATGGAAGCATGAAGTAACAACTATCAATGAGGGAACATCAGGAGGCTTTAAAGAGATAGGCTTTGAGGTTACAGGAGATAATGTTTACGGCATATTAAAATTTGAATCTGGTGTGCATCGAGTGCAGAGGGTTCCGCAAACCGAAACCCAAGGAAGAGTGCATACTTCAGCTGCTTCTGTTGCAGTTTTGCCTGAACCAGATGAGGTGGATGTTAAAATAAATCCAGCAGATATTAAAAAGGATACTTATAGGGCTTCTGGAGCAGGTGGACAGCATGTAAATAAAACTGAATCTGCGGTAAGGTTAACGCATATACCCACCAATACAGTAGTTGAATGTCAAGATGGAAGATCGCAATTGAAAAATTACGAAAAAGCCATGAAGGTGTTAAGAACTAGAATATACGAAGCAGAAGTAGAAAGAAAAGAGAAAGAAATAGCAGCAAATAGAAAGTCGCAAGTTTCTACTGGAGATCGCTCCGCTAAAATTAGAACCTATAATTACTCTCAAGGAAGGGTTACTGATCATAGAATAAATCTTACTCTTTACAACCTAGATAATATAATTAATGGAGATGTAGAAGAAATAATTGATGCATTGAGAGTAGCTGAAAATGCAGAAAAGCTGCAGGAAGGATTAATGGACATGAATAGTTAAGTAATTGAATAGGAAAGAGTTAATAGAGCAAATTAGAATAAAAAAAAGCTTCCTTTGCGTCGGCTTAGATTCTGATATAAATAAAATTCCAAAGGAATTTTTAGAGAATCCGAATCCAATACTTGCTTTTAACAAAGCAGTTATCGATGCTACAAAAGATTTTTGTGTAGCTTATAAACCAAATATTGCTTTTTATGAGGCTTTAGGCTCTAAAGGTTGGGACATATTGGGGGAAACGCTAGACTATATTCCACAGGAAATATTTACTATAGCCGATGCTAAAAGGGGTGATATAGGAAATACAGCTAATTTATATGCTAAGACATTTTTCGAAACTTATAATTTTGATTCAGTTACCGTTGCGCCATATATGGGCCGAGATTCTATTTTACCCTTTTTAGAGTATGAGGATAAGTGGACTATTGTTTTGGGCTTAACCTCCAATGAAGGAAGCAAAGATTTTCAATTTAATAAGTTGCAAAATGGATCTTTTTTATTTGAGAAAGTAGTAGATACTATCTGCTCTTGGGGTAATTCGAGTAACTTGATGTTTGTAGTAGGTGCTACCCAAATGGAAAACATACAGAGAGTTAGAGATATAGCTAAAGAACATTTCTTTTTAATTCCAGGAGTTGGTGCTCAAGGTGGTGATCTTTCTGAGGTAGTAAAATACGCTAAAAATGAGGATGTAGGAATGTTAGTGAATTCTTCAAGAGCTATAATCTATGCCGATAGCAAAGAAGACTTTTCATCTTCTGTCAAAGTCGCCGCTCAAGCACTACAACAAAAGATGGCAAAATTTATTTGATGACAGTCTCTTATGAAAGAAGAAATTCTATATCATATTTGGCAATTTAAACAGTTTTCTCTTTCAAATTTTGAAACCTTAGATGGCGAGTCTATAACTATTCAGCAAGTAGGTCAAAGAAACTATGACTCCGGCCCTGATTATACAAATGCAAGAATTAATATAGGGAGTACATTATGGGCCGGTGATGTTGAAATACATCATAAGTCTTCTGATTGGATTGCACATAATCATCAGAGTGATCCGAATTATGAGAAAGTAATACTACATGTAGTTTGGGAAAATGATAAAGAGATAAAACGAAAAGATGGTTCAGTTATTCCTTTCCTTGAATTAAAGGGTAAGGTGAAAAGGAGTGTTATAGAAATGTATTCTCTTTTGTTAGACTCTGCAGAAATAATTCCATGTCAGAATAGCATTAAAGACTTAGATGAAGTTGTTATTTCTTCCATGCTAAATAGAGTATTAGTGGAACGTTTGGAAGGAAAAGGGGAATGGATAAAATCTAAATTAGACTTGTCTTCAAACGATTGGGAGTATGTTACATTTTCAATAGTAGGGAGATATCTTTTTGGAAATGCCAATAAAATTCCTTTTGATATTCTTTTTACACCTTCCTTTTTAAAAATATTAATGAAGGAAAGAAGTTCTTTATTAAGGACAGAGGCACTGCTTTTTGGAGCCGCAGGCTTTTTGGAGCAAGCTTTCGAAGAAGACTATCCAAATGCTTTGAAAAAGGAATTTCATTTTTTAAAAGCTAAGTATCATTTGATAGAAATGGAATGTTCCATTTGGAAATTTATGAGAATGCACCCATCTAATTTTCCCAGCATTAGACTTAGTCAATTTGCCTCCTTAGTTTTTAATACAGGTAAATTGTTTAATCTAATTATAGAAAGTAGAACTTTAAAAGTTATAAAGGAATCCTTAAAAGTTAGTAGCAACCCCTACTGGAATAATCACTACAGACTTAATGTAAAGTCAGAGAAAGAATTTGTTAAGCGAATTGGAAGCAGTACAATTGATGTTCTTATTATTAATGCAGTAGTGCCAACGATTTTCACTTATGGACAAATTTTACAAAACCAAGAATTGAAAGATTTGGCTTTAAATTATTTAGAGGAAATTAAAGCGGAGAAGAACACTTGCATAAAAAAATGGGAGAACTTAAATATAAAGCCAAAGAATGCTTTTGATTCTCAGGCATTATTACAACTTTACAGTAGCTATTGTAAACTCAAAAAATGTTTAAATTGCACTATTGGTAATCATCTAATCAAATCAGCATAAAATGATAAGTAGAATTCAAGACTATTTTGAAAGGCAAGCCTTTGGTGTCTGCTCTTGGTGGGGTGATAAACTTGGTTTGAAAGCTTCAAGCGTTCGTTTGTCTTTTATCTACCTCTCTTTTTTAACTCTTGGTTCTCCTTTAATAATATACCTAATAATGGCATTTATTTTGGAGAATAAGTATTGGTTCAAGCTGAGGAGAAGAAAAACTATCTGGGATATCTAAATCACCACTATTGTACGGTTACAGTCAATTTAAAAAGCTTTATGTAGCACTTTTAGTGCTTATGTTAGTAATAGTTTCTGGTATTACCGGTTTTGCTATTATTGAAGGATATTCTTTTGAAGAAGCGCTATATATGACAGTAATTACTGTTTCTACTGTTGGTTTTCAAGAAGTGCGACCACTTTCCTCCTTAGGTAGGATATTCACAGTTAGTTTAATCATAGTGAGTTTTGGTATTTTTGCCTATTCACTAACTGCTATTTCTACCTATATAATTGACGGAGAGTTTAGAAAATTCTTAGTGAAGAGAAATAAAAACCAGAAAATAAGAAAATTGGAAAATCATGTAATTATTTGTGGCTTTGGCAGGAATGGAAATCAAATAGCAAATGAGCTCCAAGAGTCAAATCAAGATTTTATAGTCATAGACAAGTTAAAAGAAGACATTGATTTTTCTGATGACATCCATAAGATTCATCATGTTATTGGTGATGCAACAGAAGATAGAGTGCTTATAGATGCAGGAATAAATAGAGCAAAGGCTATAATTACAACTCTTCCAGATGATGCAGATAATGTGTTTGTTGTTTTAACAGCTCGACAAATGAATCCTAATCTATTAATAATAAGTAGGGCCTCTATAGAATCATCTTATAGAAAGTTGAGAATGGCAGGAGCTGATAATGTAGTTATGCCTGATAAAGTAGGTGGATCTCACATGGCATCTTTAGTCCTGAAGCCCGATGTTATTGAGTTTTTTAATCATTTGTCTGGTCAGAATAGCAATATTTCTCTAGAAGAAATTACTTACCAAGGACTACCTGGAGAGTTTAAAAATAAATCTATCAGAGATCTAGAAGTAAGAAAAAGATGCGGCGCAAATATCATTGGCCTTAAGTCTAGCGAAGGCAAGTATACCATAAATCCAAACCCTGATTCTATAATTACAGAGGGCACTAAAATCTTCGTTTTAGGCACTAAATCTCAATTGGAAGAGCTTCAGAAATGGGATTAAAAACAATTTTAGTAACAGGTAGTAATGGACTGTTAGGACAAAAATTGGTTCATTTAATTATAGAAGAATATTCTCAATACAAATTAATTGCTTGCTCCAGAGGTGAGAATAGAATTAAACAAATAGAGGAGTTTATTTACAAAGATGTAGATATCACTAATAGCAAGGAAGTAGAACAATTATTTGTTGAATTTCAACCTGATATTGTTATCAATACTGCTGCCATGACTAATGTTGATCAGTGCGAGATAGAACAAGAGGCTTGTTGGAGGACAAACGTTGAAGCTGTAGAAAATTTAATCCAAGAATCAAAAAAGTATAATAGTCACTTAATTCACCTTTCTACAGATTTTATATTCGATGGTGAGAAAGGAATGTATAAGGAAAACGATGAAGTAAACCCATTAAGTTATTACGGTAAATCAAAAGTAGCTGCTGAAGAACTACTTAAAAAATCAAAGATTACTTGGGCCATAGCTAGAACTATTATTGTCTACGGGGTAGCAGAATCAATGAGTAGATCTAATATTGTTTTGTGGGCTAGGGAGGCATTACAAAAAGGAGATAAACTGAATATTGTGAATGATCAATTTAGGTCTCCAACATTAGCTGAAGATTTAGCTAATGGATGCATGCTTATTGCAGAAAAAGCGGCTACTGGCATTTTTCATCTATCGGGAAAAGACTACATGAGCATTTCTCAATTAGTAAAAAGGATGGCTGCCTTTTACAAACTAGATGATTCAATAATCGAAGAAGTTTCTTCTAAAACCTTGAATCAAAAGGCAAAGCGTCCACCAAAAACTGGTTTTGACTTGACTAAGTCCATCAATCTTCTTGGGTACAACCCCCATAGCTTTGAAGAGGGATTAGCTATTTTAGAAAAGCAGCTTTAAAGAGATGATAGCTTTGTTTCGATGGATTTAATATTTCCTTGTAATTCCCTTATATTTGTTTGCTTTGCTAAACAAATAATGCCTTATGCTAAGACTATTCTCAGGATTAATATTATTATTTACATACATTAATCTTTTCTCTGCTGACTTTAAGGCGGAGTTGAGATTTGATAACCCAAGCCAGAAAATAAATGATGGAATTGCCTTTGTGGAAACAGAAGGTGGTGTTCCTCCTTTTACTTACAAATGGTCAAAACAATCAACTCCATTAACTTCTAGCTCATGTGAAGGCTTAACAGAAGGAAGTACTTTTAAAGTATTAGTTAAAGACTCTAATGGAAGTGAAATAAAATTGAAGGGTAAAATTCCAGCAGCTTCCGCAGAAGAAAATATAAACTCTCTCTTCAAGCCTATTGTTAATGCAATGTCTTCGTTTCTCTTCTGGGACCCTTTTTCTACCATAGGCGTTTATGACCCTGTTGTTTATGCTGACTTGAAGAATATAAAAGCTCCTGGGTGGTCCGATCCATCAGTGAAGAGAATAACTTTAAAAAAGTGGATGGTAAATGAAGGAGAGTTAGTAAAAAAAGGGGATTTAATTGCTACTGTTTCTCAAGATGGAGAAGGGGAAAAGCAAGTTTATGCAAATGCAGATGGTAAGCTAAAATACTTAGCTAAAGAGGGCAAAGTTATCTATGATGAAGGGAATATTCAAGATGTTATAGAGGTAGGAGCAGAAAACCTAGCTTCTATTATCTATGACTCTCCAAGACCAGTTTTGCATCCCAATGGAGATGTACAAGAAAAAGGCATCCCTTTTATTGTAGTCTGGCTAGTGCTAGGAGCAATTTTCTTTACCATAAAAATGAAGTTTATAAACTTCAAAGGGTTTAGACATGCAATCGACTTGGTTAGAGGAAAGTATAGTGATCCTGACTCAAAGGAAATAGGTGAGGTTTCTCATTTTCAGGCTTTAACTACCGCTCTTTCTGCAACAGTTGGACTCGGAAATATTGCTGGTGTTGCTGTTGCTATTACACTTGGAGGTCCTGGTGCAACCTTTTGGATGATTTTAGCAGGTTTAATTGGAATGGCTTCAAAGTTTACAGAATGTACCCTTGGAGTTAAGTATAGAAAAGTGAATGAGAAAGGAGAGATTTCAGGAGGTCCAATGTATTACCTTTCTGAAGGTTTAAAAAAGAAGAACCTTGGAGGCTTAGGAAAAGTATTGGCAGTATTATTTGCTATACTTTGTATCGGAGGGTCTTTAGGTGGTGGAAACATGTTTCAAGCTAATCAGGCATTTGCACAACTATCAGGGGAATTTCCTGCAATAGCTGATATGGGTGTTTGGTTTGGAATTGTATTAGCTCTGTTAGTAGGGATAGTAATAATTGGCGGTATTAAAAGTATTGCCAAGGTAACTGATAAAATAGTTCCTTTTATGGCAGGTCTTTATATTTTATTCTCTTTAATTATAATAGGAATGAATATCTCCAATGTTGGAGATGTATTTATTCAAATCTATGAAGGAGCATTTAATTCGCCCGCAATCAAAGGAGGTGTAATTGGTGTATTGATAGTTGGGTTTCAAAGAGCAGCTTTTTCAAATGAAGCAGGAGTAGGATCTGCTTCAATAGCTCACTCTGCATCAAAAACGGAAGAGCCTGTAAGTGAAGGGATTGTTGCTCTTTTGGAGCCATTTGTAGATACGGTTGTAGTTTGTACGATGACTGCTTTAGTTTTAGTGTTTACAGGTTTTGCTGATGGTACTAGCGATTTAGCAGGAAGTGAATTGACCTCGGCAGCTTTTAGCAGCGTTTTTCCATGGTTTTCTTTAGTGTTAGTTGTGGCGATATTTTTATTTGCATTTTCTACCATGATTTCATGGTCTTATTATGGATTGAAAGCTTGGACTTATTTGTTTGGTAATAGTAAGTGGTCTGACTATTCTTACAAGGCAGTTTTTCTAATATTTATCGTGATAGGTTCTTCCGTTGGACTTGGTTCCGTTCTAGATTTTTCAGACTTAATGATACTAGGAATGGCGTTTCCAAATATTTTTGGATTGATAATTCTGTCTTCAGAGGTTAAAGGCGAAATGACCTCATATTTTAATAGAATCAAATCAGGCGAGATTAAAACATTTAAATGAGAAACCTACTTTTCATTAGTATTCTAACTTCTTTTTTTATTTCTTGTCAAGAAGAAACAAGGGTAAATTCTTTTAGTGGCAGACTATATGCTAATTGCATAACAACAAGTAGCTCTTCCGAAATTGCATTAAAGACTAATATAGGTAGTAGTTTTAGTGAGCAAATATTACTTGGTGGAGCTGTAACTGATGCTAATGGTTCTTTTAACTTTACCTATGAGTTAGAAGAAAGGGATAAAGGAACAGGGGATATAATTCTGATTAATGAAAAAGGTTTTCAAACTATACTTACAGACATCCCTGTAAACAGAGATAATAATTTAAATTTATATATCAACAATACCGCTACGATATATTTAGACTTATCAGGCGGAAAAATTTGGCAAGCTACGGATACCCTTTACTATGGTATAGATGATACGGAAAACATTTATAGTCTTATGCAACCGTCTAATGGAAGGATAGATACTTTATTTAAAGATGTAATTCAAAAATATGAAGGCTCTACTGAAGCAACTTTCTTTTATGGAGTAGGAAGAAGTAATTTAAATCAAGCAATAGATTCACTTTCCAATCCTAAATCATCATTTCAAAATTTACCAATTGACTTAGAAGGTTGTGATAATTTCGAGCAGATTGATTTGGTAATCAATTGATATGCACTCAAACATAAATGACTTCTTACACTTTAACCCAAAAGAGAAAAGAGGAATATTGGTTCTCATTGTTTTAGTTGTTTTGCTTTTTTTAGTAAAGCAGAATTTATATCTATTTTATTCTGAACCAAAATGGCAAAAAAATAAACTGGATTCTCTTCGGGCTGAATTTAAAGTTAACTCGAATAAAAAGTCAAACGAAAATTTAATTCGCACAGGGCCAAAGATTCCACCTTTTTCATTTGATCCCAATAAACTTTCAAAAGAGGCATGGATAGAACTTGGTTTAACTGAAAAACAAGCACAAACTATTTTGAATTATTTAAAAAATGGGGGAAGTTTTAAAAAGAAAACGGATTTAAAAAAAGTTTACAGTATTTCAGATAGTTTTTATGCAAGTATCGAAGACTCTTTATTATTGCCTTTAAATGATGAAGGTGTTGCTCCTTCTCAGCAGAAAGGTATTGTAAATGAAAATCAGGCATTAGAAACAAAAAAGAAGGTATTTAATCAGAAAACTATATTCTTAAATAATTCGGATACTTTGGATTGGGAATCGCTTTATGGAATTGGTCCTGTGTATGCTAGAAGGATTTTAAAATATAGAAATTCCCTAGGTGGTTTTTACAGTGCAAATCAATTATACGAAGTGTGGGGTATTCAGGATTCAGTTATAGATAAGGTTATGGATTATTTAAAAGTAGATTCTATTAAGGTTGAAAAAATGAATATTAACAAATTAAAAGCTTTGGAGTTAAAATCACATCCTTATATAGACTGGAACATTGCAAATGCAATAGTTAATTATAGAAACTCTCACGGGAACTATAATGCTATAACTGATATAAGGAAGATTCATATTATAAGTGACTCTTTATTTAATAAAATAAAACCTTATTTGAGTAAATAAAATGAATTTAGAAATGGAAGAAGAAGTAAGAAATGCCATAAGAGATGTTCCTGATTTTCCGAAGAAAGGGATATTGTTTAAGGATATAATGCCAATTTTTGAAAATCCTGCATTGTGCAGAAAAATAACTATGAAAATAGTGGAGCAATTTGCAAACCAAAAGTTAGATGCAATTGTTGGAATTGAAAGTAGAGGTTTTTTTTGGGGTTTGTTATTAGCTCAAGAATTGAAAATTCCTTTTATAGCAGTTAGAAAAAAGGGTAAGCTTCCGTATAAAACGGTATCGTTTAAGTACGATTTAGAATATGGGAGTTCAGAGATTGAAATGCATGAGGGTGTTATTAGTGATTCTCAAAAAGTGCTTATTCATGATGACCTTCTAGCTACTGGAGGAACAGCTGCTGCAGCAGCTGAATTAGTTAAAAGTCAAGGCGCTGAGGTTGTAGGGTTTTCCTTTTTAGTAATTTTGGAGTTCTTAAAAGGGGAGGATTGTATAAAGCCTTATAGTAAAAATATAAAAACAATAGTTAGATACTAAAATGGATTTTAATTACACAGAGAATCAAGAGATGATAGCGAAAATGGTTCAGGACTTCGCTGATAAAGAAATAAGGCCAAATTTGATGAAATGGGACGAGTCTCAAGAATTTCCAGTAGGTTTATTTAAAGAGATGGGTAAACTGGGATTAATGGGCGTTTTAGTTCCAGAGGAATACGGTGGGTCAGGTTTTGGTTATCACGAATATATTACTGCCATTACTGAGGTAGCTAAAGTGTGTGGTTCTATTGGTTTGTCGGTTGCTGCCCATAATTCTCTTTGTACGGGACATATTTTAGCTTTTGGCAACGAAGAGCAAAAGAAGAAATATTTGCCAAAATTAGCTACAGCCGAATTTATTGGAGCATGGGCTTTAACAGAGCCTAACACAGGATCTGATGCAATGAGAATGAAATGTACGGCAAAGAAAGATGGAGAGAATTGGATTCTAAATGGCACGAAGTGTTGGATTACACATGGAATATCTTCCGATGTAGTTGTAGTTATTGCAAGAACAGGAGATTTATTAGATTCAAGGGGAATGACAGCATTTATTGTAGATCGTTCTAATCCTGGGCTTAAAGCAGGAAAAAAAGAAGATAAATTAGGAATGCGCGCTTCTGAGACTGCAGAAGTAATCTTTGAAGATTGCTTAGTTCACGAAAGTATGGTGCTTGGAGAAGTAGGAAATGGTTTTCAGCAGGCTATGAAAATATTAGATGGCGGAAGAATATCTATCGCTGCTTTATCTTTAGGTATAGCAAAAGGAGCTTATGAAGCATCAAAAAAATACTCGAAAGAAAGAGAGCAATTTGGAGAGCCAATTTCTAATTTTCAGGCAATCAGTTTTAAATTGGCAGATATGGCTACCGAGATAGAGGCTGCTGAACTGTTAACTCATCAAGCTGCAGATTTAAAAAATAAAGGTCATAAAATGACAAAGGAATCTGCCTTTGCGAAATATTATGCTTCTGAAGTAAGCGTGAAAGTCTCAACAGATGCTGTTCAAATATTCGGTGGATATGGTTATACAAAGGAATTTCCCGTAGAAAAGTTTTATAGAGATTCTAAGCTATGTACCATAGGAGAAGGCACATCTGAAATACAAAAATTAGTAATTTCAAGAGAAATTCTAAAAAACTAGTGTAGTTTCAAAATAAATAATATTTTTGCACCCCAAATAATAATTGATAGGCATGCTAATAGTACCTGTAAAAGAAGGAGAAAACATTGAGAGAGCTTTAAAGAAGTTCAAGAAAAAGTTCGAGAGAACTGGAACTGTGAAAGAACTTAGAGCTAGACAACAATTTACAAAACCTTCAGTACAAAGAAGAGAAGAAATTAAGAAGGCAATCTACAAAGAGAAGCTTCAGAGAGAAGAAGAAGGTTGATTCTTTTTCATATATAATATTTCAAACCACTTCGATATTTGTTTAACTTGCAAATGGAAGTGGTTTTTTTATGGCTATAAGTGAATTTATATCTTATCTGAAGAATGAAAAGCGATATTCATCGCATACCATAATTTCGTACGAGAAAGATTTATTCCAATGGAACGAATTCTTACAACTGAATTACGATAAGATTTCAACTATAGAGGCTGAAGCTATAATGCTAAGGTCGTGGATAGTTTCATTAGTTGAAAAAGGATTAACCGCCAAGACCATTAATAGGAAAATTTCTACTTTAAAATCCTATTACAAATATCTATACTCGAATAACATTATAGAGTCTCTTCCGACATCTAAACTTATTTCTCCAAAATTAAAAAAGGGCTTGCCTACTTATGTGAAGGAAGCTGAAATGGATGTTTTGCTCAATAAGATTGAGTATGGTTTAGATGCGTCAAAGGTCATTGCTTTGAGAGATAAATTGATTATTGAGTTATTGTATGCAACAGGTATAAGGCTTAGTGAATTGGTTGGTTTAAAATTTAATAGCATTAATTGGACGAATAAAACAATCAAAGTTCTTGGTAAAAGGAATAAAGAGAGAATCATTCCTTTGCATCAGCAGTTGATTGATGATTTGATAAAGTATAATGAATTAAGAATGGAGCTTGGAAATAGTGAGTTTTTAATGATGACAGATTCAGGGAATAAGTTGTATTCAAAATTTGTTTATCGAAAGGTTAATTATTACCTTAGTCAAGTAACTTCATTGGCTAAAAAAAGTCCACATGTGATAAGACATACCTTTGCTACACATATGTTAAATAACGGAGCTGACTTAAATACTATAAAGGAATTTTTAGGTCATAGTAATTTGTCGGCTACTGAAGTATACACCCATAACTCTTTGGAAAAAATTAAAAATATATATAAACAAGCCCATCCCAGGGCGTAAAATTATTGAGGCTATGAACGTTAAATTGAATGTAGAATCAGTGAATTTCGATGCAGATGTAAAGCTTATAGACTTTATTCAGAATAAAGTAAACAAGTTGTCTTTGTTTTTTGATCCAATTATTGAGGCAAATGTTTTCTTGAAAGTTGAGAATAACCATGAAGTAGAAAATAAGTCAGTTGAAATTCGTTTAGTTGTGCCAGGTTATGACCTTTTTGCTAAAAAAGTAGCCCATAATTTTGAAGCAGCAACTGATAATGTGGTAGAAGCGTTGCGTAGACAAGCAAAAAAAAGGAAAGAAAAGGTTC
>JAUIMG010000026.1 GCA_030433355.1 Bacteroidia bacterium
CTCTTTTTCATTCTGATACTGTCCAAACCATGGGACATTATACATTCGATTTTAATGATTTAAATATTGACTTTGCAACTTGTTCTGCACATAAATTCCATGGCCCTAAAGGGATTGGCTTTTTGTACGTTAAAAATACAAATCACCTAAAACCATTCATTACCGGTGGAGCTCAGGAAAGAAATATGAGAGCTGGTACTGAAAATATATATGGTATCGTTGGCTTAGCAAAAGCGCTTGAGCTTGCTTATGAAGATGTTGAAGCACATCAAAATTATGTACAAGGTCTAAAGTCTTATATGATATCTGAGCTTGAGAGAAAGATTAAGGGCATACAGTTTAATGGGGATTGCAATTCTGAAAACTCTCTTTATACCGTTTTAAATGTTTGCTTTCCGAATTCAGAAGTGGATGAAATGTTTTTATATTACTTAGATATAGAAGGCTTAAGCGTTTCCGGTGGCAGTGCATGCTCTTCAGGTAGTAATATTGGTTCACACGTTTTAAGTGCGGTTAATTCGCCTATGGACAGACCGTCAGTTAGGTTCTCCTTTAGCAGATTTAATACTAAACAAGATATAGATAAAGCTGTTTCTGTATTGGATAAGATTTATAATAAATAATGAAGGTAACAGTATTAGGGAGTGGGACTTCTCAAGGAGTTCCTGTTATAGCTTGTGAATGTGAAGTTTGCAAATCCACTAATACAAAAGATAAAAGAACAAGGTGTTCCATATTGATAGAGACCAATAGTAAGAAAATTGTCATAGATACTGGTCCTGACTTTAGATATCAAATGCTTCGGGCAGATGTAAAGGATTTAGATGCTGTTCTATTTACACATGAGCATAAGGATCATTTAGCAGGCTTGGATGATATTAGAGCATTTAACTTTAAAAGGGGAGGGAAGCCTATGGATGTTTTCGCCAATGAGGATGTTCAAAAGGCTTTAAAAAGAGAGTATTCCTACATATTTGCAAAGAATAAATATCCAGGTATTCCTAAAATTAACTTAAAAAGTATTTCAAATAAACCGTTTCTTATAGATGATTTAGAGGTTATTCCTATTGAAGTTTTACATTATAAGCTTCCAGTCTTGGGGTTTAGAGTAAAAGACTTTGCCTATGTAACGGATGCAAATTTTATAAGTGAGGAGGAAAAAGAAAAACTAAAAAATCTAGATGCTTTAATTTTGAATGCTTTGAGAAAGACGGAACATATTTCTCATTTCAACCTAGAGCAGGCTATAGAATTAATCCATGAGCTTAAACCAAAGAGGGCCTATCTAACTCATATCAGTCATTTGATGGGAAAACATGAGGAAGTTAGCAAAGAACTTCCTCATGGTATTGAAATAGCATATGATGGACTAAAAATTAATTTAGATTAGTCCACAAATTGAATTTGATGTGTTCTATTATTAATTCTCAAGAAATATATCCCAGCGTTTAAATTTCCTTTGTAAACAACTAGTTGCGTATTACTAAGGTTAATAATTTTAGCATTAACACTTCGTCCTCTACTATCAAGAAGCTCATAATCTGCATTAGTTAATTCTTTTTCTAATTCAACATTCACATAATTATCAGAGGGGTTAGGATATATTTTCACATTAGCATCCTTAGAATTTTCATCAATCCCAACAGTGCTTACCGGTTGGATTTCAATATTCATTAAGAAGTCTTCAGTTCCTATATCTCTGTATGGTGCCCATGATCCAAATAAAACTTCGTAAGTTCTTTTAGAGGCAGGAGATTGGACTGTTCTACCAATGTTTATACCATCACCACCCATTAACCAATGCAAGTAAACTCCACCACTATTAATGACAATATTAGAGGGAATTAAGAAATTACTTGTATATGTTCCAGTTGTTATAGAAGCTGCCGGTATAAATGTAGAGTCTAAAATGGTGCCATGCGTATTTCCTCTTCCATTATCATCGTATAAAATAGAGCTAAAACCAGGAGCAGTTCCTAATCCAGTTATATAAAAGTTAGTAGATACAACTCTTGCCGGATAATAAGGTGGTTCGATGTATACTGCTGTACCGCCATTTCCACCAATCCAACCAAGACCAAGAAATGTATTCGCTTGATTTGTGTAATCCAAAAATTGAGTAGTTTGGTTTAGAGAATCAACCACAGTTACTAATATTTCTGAAGTATCATTAGAGGCAACACCATCTCCGGTAACTTGTGAAATATAGGTTTTGAGGCTGTATCTTCCAGGGTTCGCAATTGTAAAAGGCGTTCCAACATTTAATGTGCTATCATCTCCATTGTTTAAACTACTTAGGGTAGTAGATCCAGATCTGACTGCACTACCACTAGTGTCAATTAATTGGTAATTAACTGTAATAGTAGAAGTAACATTTTGATTTCCAACATTGTTGACATTTGCTTGAACTTGATAGGGAGAGCTCGTTGTTTTAAAAATTCCACCATTATCTTCATTATCACTCCATGCTAATTCTAAGTCCGTAACTGGTTGGATAACATTTGGGTAATAAAATTTAATTGAGGTGTTGGCTGTAGGAAAAGTGGTTCCTCTGCTGTATTGAAGGCCGTCATTTCCTGTTCCATTTTCAATCCCAATACTAACAAAATTTTGCGTATAAGTTGGGTCAGGTCTTCCAACTTGCTTTTTGTAGTTGAAGGTAATAGAAGAGTCTCTCTTATTTAATATTATTTGAAAAGCATTATCACCTAAATACTGGTTTGTATTATTTGTCCAGAAAGGAACCTGTTCAAAAGTTATACAGATAGTATCTCCTTGGTTGTAAAAATAACATGTCGCAGGATTAGACGAAGCACCACCAAAAGTTAAATCGGATAGCATCGGAGCAATAAAGTTGTTTGGGCCTCCCAAGGTTGGAATAGCAGGGAATTGAGCAGCGGTAGATGCTATATTGACTCCCGTAAAAGCAATATAACCATTGGAACCTATGTAAAGTCCATTGGGAGTGCTATTGTAATAAGGAAAACCACTAATTGCAAATGGTCCTACAAAGTTATCGTCTGAAAGTCCAGCAACTGCGGTGCCTATCGTGCTGATGTCAAACCATTGATAGGTCGGTCCATTTGTAGCTAAATTATTTCGCCATGTATAGCCGAAAGTATCAGGACCTCCTGTTGGAGATTGAGCTTGCAATGCAAAAGCAATGCAAATAGATGTTAAAAGAAATAATAGTTTTTTCATGTTGTTGTAGGTTAATTAAGAACTGCTTAAAGGTAGTAAATTTATTTCTTCTTAAAATAATACCATTTATCAAATCAAACAACCTTTTAGAAAAAGCATTATATAAAACCTTAATTATTCATTATTTTCGAGCTCCTAATAAAATAAATAATTTATGAATAGAAAGCTCTTATTACTTTGGTGCTTAGGTATTTGCCTAGGGCCTTTGATGGCTCAATCAAATTCAACAAAAATTGAATTTGTAGAGTATGATTTAGAAAATGGTTTACATGTAATCCTTCATGAGGATCACTCTACACCTATAGTTGCAGTTTCTGTATTGTATCATGTAGGTTCAAAAAATGAAGATTCAGAAAGAACTGGCTTTGCTCACTTTTTTGAGCATTTGCTTTTTGAAGGTTCTGAGAATATTGAAAGGGGTGAATTCTTTAAAATTGTTCAAGGAAATGGTGGTATTCTAAATGCCAATACTTCATTCGATAGAACTTTTTACTTTGAAGTACTTCCTTCTAACCAATTAAAATTGGGTCTTTGGTTAGAGTCTGAAAGAATGTTACATGCAAAAATAGATCAAGAAGGTGTAGAAACTCAAAGAGGTGTTGTGAAGGAAGAAATGAAGCAACGTTATGATAATACCCCTTATGGAACTATACTTCCAGAAATGATGAAAAGAGCATATACTGAACATCCATACCAATGGACCCCAATTGGAGATCCAGAATACATCAACAAAGCACAATTGTCTGAGTTTATGGATTTTTATAGCATTTTTTATGTTCCAAATAATGCAACACTTTCAATAGCTGGAGATATAAATATTGAAGAAGCTAAGCAGTGGATAAATGATTATTTTGCTGATATCCCAAAGGGTACAAAAGAAATTCCAAGACCAACTATTGTTGAGCCAAAGAAAACTGCAGAAGTAAGAGATACTGTTTTTGATAACATTCAGTTACCAGCTGTAGTAATGGGTTATCATATGCCTGCTCAAGATGATGAAGAATTTTATGCCATGAGTATGTTGTCACAGTATTTATCTCAAGGCGAAAGCTCTAGGTTTAACAAGGTTATTAAGGATGAAAAAGAAAAAGCAGTATTTGTAGGTGCTTTTCCTATTCCTACTGAAGACCCTGGAATGGCTCTAATGTTTGGAATTGCAAATATGGGTGTTAGTGCAGACGATTTAGAGAATGCGATGAATACAGAAATAGAAGCAGTGAAAGAAGAATTGATTTCTGAGAAAGAATTTGAAAAATTAAGAAATCAAGTAGAGAACGATTTCATTTCAGGAAATGCTTCTGTTAGAGGTTTAGCAGAGAATTTAGCAAACTATCATGTTTATTATGGAGATGCTAATCTAATAAACACAGAGATTGACAGATACATGAAAGTAACTAGAGAAGATATTCAGAAGGCTGCTAAGACCTATCTTCAAAATGAAAATAGAGTAGTGCTTTATTATTTACCAAAAGAAAAAGCTGCAAACTAAAAAGATGATGAAAATGAAAAATATATATTTAACAATAAGCATTGTATTTGCTTGCTTAACTTCTAATGCTCAAGTGGATAGGAGTAAGATGCCTGAACCAGGTCCTGCTCCTAAAATTGAGCTGGGAAAAACGGAAACATTTACCTTAGATAATGGTCTAAAGGTATTTGTTGTAGAAAATACTAAACTTCCAAGAGTAACCTTTTCCTTAGAGTTTGATATTGACCCTTTTACAGAAGGAGATAAAGTTGGAACAGCTGATTTAGCAGGAGATATGCTATCTAAAGGTACTTCTAACAGAACTAAAGATGAGTTAAATTTTGAAATAGATTTTATTGGAGCTTCTTTTGGAACCTCTGCTAATTCTATCTATGGAAGATCTTTGAAGAAGCATCAAGAAAAATTGCTTGAAATAATGTCAGATGTTGTTCTTAACACTGAAATGAAGCAAGAAGAACTAGATAAGTTGAAAAAGCAATATATGTCTGGTATTCAAACAGAGAAAGATGATCCTGATGCAATTGCAAGAAATGTAAGAAAAGTTCTTCTTTATGGAAAAGATCATCCTTATGGGGAGATAATGACGGAAGAAACATTAGAGAATATCGACTTAGAAGATGTAAATTCATATTACAAAACTTACATAAAGCCAAATATATCTTACTTAGCAGTAGTTGGTGACATTAAAGTAAAAGATGCAAAAAAACTTGTAAAAAAATACTTTGGTGAGTGGAAAAGAGGCGATGTACCTTCAAAAGATTATGCTGCTCCATCTTCAAACGAAAGTATGAAAATTGCTTTTGTAAACAAGCCTGGTGCTGTTCAATCTGTTGTTTCTATCTTCAATACTATTGATTTAAAACCTGGAAGTGAAGATGATATTGCTGCAGGTGTTGCCAATGGTATTTTAGGCGGAGGATTTACTTCTAAGTTAAACTTAAACTTAAGAGAACAGCACTCTTATACTTATGGAGCTAGATCTAGTATAAACTCTGATGAGTTGGTAGGTAATTTTTATGCCTCTGCTAAAGTTAGAAATGAAGTTACAGATAGCGCAATTACTGAAGCCATGAAAGAAATAAATGGCATGGTTAATGGCAATATAACTGATGAGGAACTAACTACAATAAAAAATTATAGAACAGGTGTTTTCGCTGCAAATTTAGAAAGCCCACAGACTATTGCTGGATTTGCTGTTAATACTGAAAAGTATGGCTTAGATGAGGCTTATTATCAAAACTACTTGAAGAATTTAGCTGCTGTTGATTTAGAAAAGACTAAAATGGTTTCTAAGAAATACATCAAACCACAAAGTGGTTATATTTTAATTGTTGGGAACCAAGAGGAAGTTTTGGATAAAGTAAAAGCGCTGAATTTAGTCGATCAAATTGAGTTTTATGATGCTTATGGCAATTCGGTTGAAGAAACTACAATGAAAGCTGCTCCTGCAGGTATTACAGCTGAAAGTGTTGTAAATAATTATTTAGCTGCTATTGGTGGTAGAGAAAAGCTTGCAAAGGTTAACACCCTTAAAACAGTAATGTCTACTACTATGCAAGGTATGCCAATAAGTATTGAAACTTATAATAAAGGAAAGGACAAGTATTCTTCTACTGTTGGCAGCAATGGGATGGTTTTCCAAAAAATGGTGATCAATGGCGATAAAGGACAAATTTCTGGCATGCAAGGAAGCAAGCCATTAGAGGGAGAAGAATTAGAATCTCAGAAAATAGAAGCTAATCCTTTCCAAGAATTAAATTATACCCAAGAAGGCTATCAATTGGAACTTTTAGGGGTGGATACCAAAATGGATCAAGAGGTTTATGTTGTTCAAGTGACTAAGCCTTCAGGAGATAAACAAACAGAGTATTATAGTGTAGAAACCTCATTGTTAATTATGACTATAGCTAATATAGAAACTCCTAATGGACCTATTACCGATGAAAAAACGTTGTTTGATTATAAAGAAGTAGAAGGAATCAAATTCGCTTCTAGAGTTAAGCAAGTTGCAGGTCCACAAGCAATGGATTTAAATGTTGAAACTATTGAGGTAAATAAACCAATAGAAGATGCGGTATTTGCAATAGAATAATATTGTAAGATATAAAGCAACAAAAAAGCCACGCATTGCGTGGCTTTTTTTATATAAAAGATTAAGTTTCACTATGGTAATAAAACTGCATCTACTGCATGGATCACACCATTTGTTCCTTGAACATCAGTAACAATGATATTTACGCTTTGATTAGATGTAGTTTCTAATTTAGCTCCGCTAGTTAAATCAACGGTTAAACTAGAACCTGCTAAAGCAGTTGCAATAACATCATTGTCATTTAAATCTTTAGATTGCACATTCGCAACACCATTTACATGATAAAGCAATACATTTCTAAGCGTTGCTCTTGGAATATCGCTTAAAGAATTCCAAGCTGGGTTAGAATCTAATAAATCTTGGAATGCATCATTTGTAGGAGCAAAGATGGTAGAAGCAGTAAATCCGCTTAATGTATTAACTAAAGTATCTCCGAACGTAGTTAAAGCAGATACTAAAGTTGTGAATCTTTCGTCGTTTAAAGCCAATTGTACCGTTGTTCTAGGCGTAATTACAGCATCAATGATATGGATAACACCATTGTTAGCATCTATATCCGTATCGGTTATATTAGCAGCATTGTTAATTCTTGGATTAGGTGTTAAATCAATTTCTAAAACAGTATTTTCATTGTTTGTAGAACCTTGATCATTTAAAGTAGTACCATACGTATCCTCAGTTAAGTCTCCCGCTTTTACTTCTGTAGCTAAAACATGATAAGTTAAAACATCTGTTAAGGCATCAACAGGGATGTCAGCAATACTATTCCATGCTGGATCTGTTGCTAATAAATCAACAAATGCTTGATTTGTAGGAGCGAAGACGGTAAATGAACCTGCACCTTGGAATGTTGGAACTAAGCCTGCTCTAGAAAGGGCTACAACTAAACTGTCAGTTCTGTCATCAGCAATAGCAATTTCAGCGATACTTTGTCCCATATTGGTGTTTCCACCAGTGTTAGTTGTTGTTGGTGTATCATCATCGTCATCATCACATGCTACGAAGGTGAAACTTAATGCTAAGAAAAGCATTAATAATAATTTTGAATTTTTCATAAGTTTGATTTTTAAGTTAAAGTAGGTTAACATTAAATTAACTTTTATGTTCAATTCAATTCGAGAAAAGTTAAACAAGTTTACATTTTAACAATCACTCTTCCTTTTGATTTTCCTTCTAGCATAAGGCTTATATAGCTATCAAGTTCATTCAAAGAAATTACTTTTTTTATCTTATTTAGGTTGTCAGGTTTCCATTCTGAAGATAAAAGTTCCCATATTTTAATTCGCCATTCTCTTGGGGTTTCGGCAGTTTCAATTCCTAAAAGGTTTACACCATTTAAAATAAAAGGGTAAACCGTAGTGCTAATTTCAGGACTTGCTACCAAACCACAAACTGCAATATTTCCATTTCTATTGGTAGCTTTTATTGCGGTAGCTAAAGTGTTTCCTCCAACAGTATCAATAGCTCCTGCCCATTTATATCTTAGTAAAGGTCTGCCGCTTTGATCGTCTACCTCAGTTCTATCAATAATTTCTGTAGCTCCTAGTTCTTTTAGATAGGCATGTTCAGATTTTTTACCTGTAGATGCAATAACTTCATAACCTCTTTTAGCTAATATACTTACCGCCATGCTACCAACGCCTCCTGTTGAACCCGTTACTAGTATAGGTCCCATAGTAGGGTCTTGCTTATTTTCTTCCATTTTAAATAAGGATAGAGCAGCAGTAAATCCTCCGGTTCCAAGAACCATAGATTCTTCTAAACTCAATCCCTCTGGTAAATGTACCGGCCAAGATGCAGGCACTTTGATATATTCTTGAAAACCTCCACTAGTATTCATCCCAAAATCATAGGAAGTAACAATCACTTCATCGCCTTCTGTATACAATTCATTAGAAGATTGAACTACTACCCCAGCAGCGTCTACACCTGGAGTATGTGGGTACTCCTTCGTTATTCCTTTGTGCCCATGGGCAGACAAAGCATCTTTGTAGTTTAAAGCAGCATAGGCAACTTTAACAATTACTTCGTCCTTCCCTAAAACAGGAAGTGCTTTATCTTCAACACTTCTTTTGAACTTACCGTCTGCAGTTTCTCTAACTATAAATGATTTGTGTGTGTTATTGCTTTCCATTTATTGCATAATTAATAAGTGATAATTGTCAATCAGTAGATTATCTTTCTCAGGATTCCAGAAGTAGACTTTTATAGTCTCTCCTTTTTTTATTCTTTCGTGAGGAATTATTATTCGATACAATTGATTCTGCCATTGATTAGGCTTAATTATTTGATTTTCAAAATACTCTGTTCTGTAATAGCTTTCTGAAGAAACCACCAATTGAACTCTAGAAATACTGTCTATAGCTTTATAATCTGCTAAAAGGGATACTTCTACATCCTTGTTTTCAATTAGGTTTTCCACCTTCACTGTACTGGTTAACATGTATAATTGATCGGCCTTTAAAAGCATGCTTTTGTTGAAAGCAGCAGTATCTTCCTTTGTCTGCACCCAAGCCATAGCCGAACTATCTAAAGTTACCTTGCTATCAAAATCACTATAAGCTTCGTGAATTAAATTTTTAAAGAATTTAGAAGCATTAGAGTTTTCGCTTAGTTTGTACTGACTTATTTCTCCATTGGTGTTTAAGAGTTCTAGTCGGTTTATTAGTTCAGGATAATCTTGAAAACCATCGCTTCTGTAAAAGCTATCCAGCATAAATACATAATCGTGCTTGTTCTCTAAAGTTTCATCTACTACCTCTTTGCCACTACCTAAAGAAGTATACCCTCTTCTTTTCCATACAGCGAAAGGAATATTGGTAGAGTTTGCATCTAAGACAATGAGGGTATCCTCTTCGGCAACTCCCCAAGATTCAAGTAGTGGATTTACATTTTTATAAGCCTCATAGGCATATTCAATCCTATCGTAGTATGGAGGAGTGTATCTAGTATCTATTATGGATTTTGAAAAGGAGAAAAAGTAAAAGGTAAATAGAATAGTAGTAAAACCAATAAAAGGATACCATCTACTTGGAATTTTCATTCGACTAAGTAAAAGAGTAAAAATTAAAACCAATAGTGGAATAAAACTATCTATATAATAGTAGTCGTGGTCTGCAAATTGGTTTCCAAGAAGAAAGAAATAAATCAATACACCAATGGTTGAGATTGCAATGTATTTTTCTAAAAAACTCCATTGGGAGAGCTGTAAGTTAACTCTCGATTTAGCAAAATATACAGCAATAAATAGAAACAGAATAATCCAATGAAATGGGCTTAAAAGCTCTTTACTCCAATTTTTTACTGCTCTAGATAAGATATCGGTGAAGTTTTCTATGGAATAGAAGTGCATGGTTTCTGTTAAAAACATGCTGCCATATAGTTCACCGATTCTTTGATTGTACAACCAATAAGCTATAACAATAAGGAGCGAAATGCTCGCCGGAAGGATAGCAGAAAATTTTGTTTTTTTCTTAATGATAGTATAAAAAAGAACTATCCAAAGTGCCAATAAGAAAATACTAAAAGGAATTCTGGCTAAAGCAGCTATAAGAAGAAAGAAAATGGAAAAATATAAACTCTGCCACTTAGGCTCTTGCAGGTATTTCGCCAAAAAGTACATTGCAATAAAAAAGTTGGCAAGCGATGGAATAGAAGGTAAAAAGCCATTTTGGTAGTAAACTAGAAATGGAAGTGTAAAGAAAAAGAGTGTGGCAAAAATGGCTCTTGCGGGGCTTAGTTTAATTTTTAGGCAAAAGCGAAATAAGAAAATCCATCCAATTAAGGAATAGATTAGGTTATACCATCGAAAGCTAGCCACGATATCACTGCTAAAGATGGAGCTAATGAAGGCAACTAGGTAATCGTGTATTGGAAAGTCAACCTGTGTAATTCCATCTTTGGTTAATAGGTTGTACGTAGATGGATGGAAGAAATCAAAGCCATTTTCTTGAAATCTCATGGCTAGTGCCAATCGATCACTTTGTGTCCACGCATGGATATAGGAAGGGAAAATATCCATATAATCGGCAAAGAAATATAAGCTACCTAGTATAAGGATTACTAGAAGCAGTAGGGTGGAAGGGAATTCTTTTTTAAGGTCTTTAAACATTTAATTAGAGCCCATTTATCCAATTAACCATATCCATTAAAACCTCAGAGTCGAAAGAATTCTCTTCGTAATATTCACTTGGTAAACAGATACCTTCTCCTTTGTAAAATAGATGATTCATTTCTGGATAAATAATAGTTTTAGATGCTTTGTTGTTATTGCCATTATTCCATTTTTTAGCTTCTAAGGTAGTTACTTGATAATCTCTTCCGCCATTTAAAATTAAATAAGCTTGCTTTTGCAGGCTTGCAACAGAATCAGGATAATAATCTTTTAAGGAAATCCAAAAGCTTCCTGGTAATCCTAAAGGCAATAATGGCCCAACCGTAGTAGAGTCGTAATTATTCTCTTTTATATTTTTTACCTGATTTCTTATCATATTCATTTGAAATTCAGTGATGTTTTGGCTGCTATCATTGTCTTTTAAATATTGGTATTGAGGAACAAGCATATCTTCCAAGGGAGACACATTTCCTGCTAAAATAATTACACCATCTACATCTACTCTTTGTGCAATTCTTGGCGCTAGATGTCCGCCTAAACTATGCCCTGCTAGTATTATAGGACCTTTGGTTTTTTGTCTAGCCAATTCTATGGCATTCACAGCATCATCAACTACCACATAGTCTATACTAAGCTTGGTCATGTTATTTGCCATTTCTACGGCATACGCATAACTCCTTTTGTTGTACCTAAGACACCCAATTTCATTAGAAGCTAAACCATAGGCTATATCTTTAAAAATTCTATTTGGCCCTAATTGTGCATCCATATTATTCGGTCCTGAACCATGCACTAAAACAACTATTGGAGGGTTCTTTTTATTTTTTGGTGTCGTTAATTCTGCTTTTAAGGGCATGGACTCTCCAATGGTAAGCTCTTCTACTTCAACTACAGAACTTGTGACATAAGCAGGTGCTTTCCACTTATTTTTGTAGGTGTATGCATTCAGCATGAAAGTGTTTAGTTTGTTTTCTTCATTAAGTTGAAATTGAAGGTTTAACTTCTCTTTTTCAAATTCTAAACCCTTTGCGTAAAAGGCTGTGTTTCCTTTTTCTATGAGTTCAAAATCTAAACCTTTCTTTAATGGGCCATAATTAGTTTCTAATTGACCGAAAGTAAAACTGATTTTTTTAGCGTCTAATTTGGATTTTAAATTGTCATCAAAATAATAACTTAAGGTGTCGTAGTTTTTCTCTACAAGAAAGTTTGCAATGCTAGTAGCTATTTGCTCTGCATTTTTATAGGCATTATCTTCATCGATTTTATTTACATCTTGCTGCGCAAATACTGCGGCAGTCAAAGTAAAACCAATAAGGAGGAAGTAATTTTTCATAGAAATTTCATTTAAAAGCAAACTTATCAAAACTATTCGCAAGAATAAATGAAGATGCTTGAAAGGAATAGATTTTAATCTATTTATTAGACTTACTTTTGCGCGCTAATTTTAGGACCTATGAAGCTTAGAAATATTGCGATTATCGCACACGTTGACCACGGTAAAACCACATTAGTAGATAAAATGCTTTTGGCGGGTAAATTATTTAGCGACCATGAAACTCCAGGAGAGTTGATTATGGATAGCAATGATTTAGAAAAGGAAAGAGGAATTACCATTTTAGCAAAAAACGTTTCTGTTTTTTATAAAGATTTAAAAATCAACATTATAGATACACCTGGTCACTCCGATTTTGGTGGTGAAGTGGAGCGTGTTTTAAACATGGCCGATGGTGTACTTTTATTAGTAGATGCATTTGAAGGTCCTATGCCGCAAACAAGATTTGTTTTGCAGAAAGCAATTGAATTGGGTCTTAAACCAATAGTGGTTGTCAATAAGGTAGATAAAGAAAATTGTACGCCAGATATCGCACAAGAGAAAGTATTTGATTTGATGTTTGCTTTAGGAGCTACCGAAGATCAGTTAGACTTTCCAACCATTTATGGTTCTGCCAAGCAAGGTTGGATGAGTGAAGATTACCAAAAACCAACAGACAATATTATTCCTTTAATGGATGCTATTGTAGAGCATATTCCTGCTCCAAATCCTCCTGAAGGGAACACCCAATTATTGGTAACCTCTTTAGATTATTCTTCATTTATTGGAAGAATTGCGATTGGAAGATTGAATAGAGGTCTCTTAGAAACTGGAAAACAATACCAATTGATTAAAAGAGACGGTTCTCAGGTAAGAAGTAAAGTAAAAGAGCTTTACGTTTTTGAAGGAATGGGCAAAGTGAAGGTAGAGAAAGTAGAAGCCGGAGATATTTGTGCTATTGTAGGTTTAGAAGGTTTTGAGATTGGAGATACTTTGGGAGATTTAGAAAAGCCTGAGGCTATGCCAAAAATTTCTATTGATGAACCTACAATGAGTATGTTGTTTACCATCAACGATTCTCCATTTTTTGGGAAAGAAGGAAAGTACGTGACTTCTAGACACATCAATGATCGTTTGGTGAAAGAGTTAGAGAAAAACTTAGCCTTAAGAGTTGAAGATACAGGTTCTGCAGATTCTTTTATGGTTTATGGTAGAGGAGTACTTCATTTATCTGTGCTTATTGAAACTATGAGAAGAGAAGGCTATGAATTGCAAATTGGTCAACCTCAGGTTATTATTAAAGAAATTGATGGTAAAAAACATGAGCCAATTGAAGAATTGACCATTGATTTGCCAGAAGAAGTAAGTGGAAAGGCCATTGAAATTGTAAATCAGAGAAAAGGAGAGATGCTCAATATGGAGCCAAAAGGAGATAGAATGATTTTAGATTTTGAAATTCCTTCTAGAGGAATCATTGGTTTAAGAAATTACTTATTGACTGCCACTGCCGGAGAGGCAATCATGTCGCATCGATTTAAGGAGTTTCAGCCTTATAAAGGGGAAATACCTGGCAGACAAAACGGTTCTTTAATTTCTATGGAAACAGGTAAGGCAATACCATTTTCTTTAAATAACCTTCAGGATAGAGGTAAATTCTTTGTAGATCCAAATGAAGAAATCTATGGTGGACAGGTAATTGGAGAAAACAATAGAGCAGGAGATTTGGTGGTGAATGTTACCAAAACTAAAAAAATGTCTAACATGCGTTCTTCAGGCGCAGACGATAAGGTGAAGATTGCACCTGCTAAGAAGTTTTCTTTAGAAGAAGCCTTAGAATACATTCAAAAGGATGAATATGTGGAAGTTACTCCTAATTCTTTGAGAATTAGAAAAGTGATGCTTAACGAAACGGATAGAAAACGAGCTAGTAAAATATAGATCTTATCTTAATTTAGAGGCAAATTAATTTGTCACTTCCATTGAAAAGATTGCATAGGCTTTATATTTTATTACTACTTGTTTGGTTTAGCTCCTGCTATTCGGTAGATAAAGATGCTATTGATAATCTTCATCAAGGAAAAATATTTCGATTGGGTCATGGTGGTTTAGGATTCTCTTCTTGGATTCCCTTTAATCCTTATCCTATAAATAGTTACACTGCTTTTGATAAAGCTTTGAATGAGTACCATGCAGAAGGCTTAGAGGCAGATATTCACATGACTGCAGATAATCAATTTGTAGTTTTTCATGACGACCGTTTGGAAGACCATACCAATTTAGAAGGTTGTATTGCTGAAAAAACATTGGACGAGATTTTCCAAGCCAACTATATTCTAGGTCCACCATTTGATTGGATACAAAACGAGAAGATAATCTCCTTAGAGTTGCTGCTATCGCTATGTAAGCAAAGAGAAGAATTTCCAATTTTACATTTTGATTTAAGAAGCTACAGTGTTTGCTTTCCTAAGAAAGTAAACGATAAAAGAGAAACAGAATTTATGAAGCAGTTGAACGCTCTTTTGATTGAATTAGAAATTCCTAAAGAAAAGGTTTTACTTATTTCTACTTCTATAGAGGTATTGCGCAAAACAAAAGAAATGGGTGTGGAGTATCCGCTTTCTTTTGAAATAACAGGAGATGTGCAAGAAGGGATCGACTGGATGGAATTAAACGAAATTAAATACCTAACCATCAAAAGAAAATTACTCACCAAAGAGTGGAGTGCCTATTGCCATGAAAGGGGAATAGAAGTAATCACTTTTGGAGCAAAAAGTAAATCAGGGAATAAGAAGTTGATCGAACTTAATCCAGATTACATACAAACCAACAATTTGGAAGCTTTAAATAGTCTTTTAGACTAAGCGCCTACTAGGCTTTCTCTTTGCGCTTGAATTTTGCTGCTTTCTAAATAATCATCGTAACTCATTACTTTGTCAAGCATACCATTAGGCGTTATTTCAATAATCCTATTTGCAATGGTTTGCATAAAAGTGTGGTCATGCGAGGTAAATAGAACAGTTCCTTTAAAATCGATTAAAGAGTTGTTTAATGCGGTAATAGACTCCAAGTCTAGGTGATTGGTAGGTTCATCTAGCATTAATAGGTTTGCTTCTGCTTGCATCATTTTAGAAAGCATACAACGCATTTTCTCTCCTCCAGAAAGCACCGAAGACTTTTTCATTACTTCCTCTCCTGAGAAGAGCATTTTCCCTAAGAAACCTCTAATAAATACTTCATCTTTATCGCCAACGGTATATTGTCTTAACCAATCTACCAGATTTAGCTTGTTATCAAAAAACTTAGAGTTATCAGAAGGCAGGTAGGCGGTTGAAATGGTTTGACCAAATTCAAAACTTCCTTTCACAGGCTCTTGCTTGTTGTTAAGGATCTCAAATAAGCTGCTAATTGCTCTAGATTCGCCAACAATGGCAATTTTATCTCCTTTATTTACGGTAAAGTTTACTTTATCAAAAAGTAAATTTCCATCGTTATCTTTTTGCGCCAAGTCTTCAACACTTAGAATCTGATTTCCTGCTTCTCTTTCTTGAGTCCATATAATTCCAGGATACCTTCTGGAAGAAGCTTGAATATCGTCTACATTTATTTTATCCAATAGCTTCTTTCTACTGGTTGCCTGCTTCGATTTAGAAGCATTGGCACTAAAACGCGCTACAAACTCTTGTAATTCTTTCTTCTTAGCTTCTGCTTTCTTATTTGCAGATTGCCTTTGTCTTAATGCCAATTGAGAAGACTCATACCAAAAGGTATAGTTTCCAGAGTATGCCGTTAGTTTGCCAAAGTCAATATCTACTATGTGTGTACAAACCGTATCTAAAAAGTGTCTATCGTGAGATACAACAATTACGGTGTTTTTAAAATCCAATAAGAAATCTTCTAACCAACTAATGGTTTTGATATCCAAATCATTGGTAGGCTCATCTAGTATTAGGATATCAGGATTACCAAAAAGTGCTTGAGCTAATAGTACTCTCACTTTCTGATTACCACTCATATCGCTCATGAGGTTGTAATGCTGATCTTCTTTTATTCCCAAACCGCTTAAAAGGCTAGCTGCATCCGATTCTGCATTCCATCCATCCATTTCAGCAAACTCTTCTTCCAATTCTGCAGCTTTAATACCATCAGCTTCCGAAAAATCTTCTTTGGCATAGATGTCATTCTTCGCCTGCATCACTTCCCAAAGTTTAGTGTGGCCCATAATAACGGTATCTAAAACCGTTTTCTCATCAAAAGCATAGTGGTTCTGACTTAAAACCGCCATACGCTTACCTGGCTCTAGGTTTATTAAGCCAGAGTTTGGGTCTATTTCTCCGGAAAGAATTTTTAGGAAGGTTGATTTACCGGCACCATTGGCACCAATAATACCGTAGCAGTTATCACCGTAGAATTTGATGTTTACTTCATCAAACAAAATTCTTTTGCCGTATTGTAGGGAGACATTTTGAGCTTCAATCATAGGGTTGATTTTGGGAGTGCAAAAGTAGTTATAATCTAAGTATTTATCCAAGTAGGATGCAATAAGCTCCATGAATTAAAATACCATTAATTTTATACAGTGCAATTGAATTTGAAGTTAGTAGTAAAGCAAGTTTTATTCTTGTTGCTCCTTATAACGAGCACTCATATCTTGATTGGACAAAACCTAATTCAAAATGGGGACTTAGAAGATACAATTCCTAGACCTTTTGGATATAAGTTTGCTAAATTCTGGGATATACCTACTGATGGTTCACCTGACTACATGTCTGGTTTTCATAATGGTTTCGATAATAGGTTTGGGGTTCCAATGAATTTTGCAGGTTATCAGAATGGAAAATTAGGAATATCATACATAGGGTTTCAGTCTGTTTCTTTTAATAGTCTAGATAGGAGAGAATATATACAAAACAAACTTAGATATGACTTAAAAAAAGATTCTATCTATTGCCTTCAGTTTTACATTTCATTGGGAGACTCCTCAAGATTAGCTACTAAGAATAGTTTAGGTGTTTTTTTTAGCAATTTTAGAATTGATTCCAACATTACCAATAATTTAAGTTTAACACCGCAACTTATTCTTGATTCTAATTATATAGTAGATAAAAAACAGTGGATTCTAGTTGAAGGAATATATAAGGCAGAAGGAGGAGAGGAGTATATAACTATAGGGAATTTTAATTCAGATATTGAAACAGATACAATTCAATTAAATAATGGAGGAAATGAACCTTTCATGAATTCTGCTTATTACTATGTAGATAATTTTTTCTTGGAAGCTGCGATAGCCTACCTGAAGATACTGCCATAGGTTTAAGAGAGAATGTTTTAGAAAGACAGATTAATGTTTATCCAAACCCTGTGAAGGAGGAATTATTTATCACAAATAAAGGGAATGAGCAGTTGCAAATTCGTTTGTTTGATTTGATGGGCAAGGAGGTTTCATTTGCCTTCATTTCGACTTCGCTCAATGTGACAAATGAAATGGTGCTTTCAGTGGCACATTTACCCAAAGGGCTTTATTTCTTAGAGATTGTGGCTGGAGAGAATCGGATTAGCAAGAAGATCATTAAAGAATGAGGATAGAATTACGAATTTCGAATCGAAGAATTACGAACCATTGGTAATTTGAAATTGACTTCGTCGAACCGCTTCGCTAGGTTTCTCAGACTTCTAATTTTAATAAAACATTCATAAATCTTTGCTGTTTTTAGGAAATGAGAATAATCATTCTAATTATAGCTTTAGTATTATTTGCTTGCAAAGTGCCTTACAACAAGAAAGATGTGTATACAGAAAAGGCTAGCATAGAAGCAGATGAAAAGGTGCATCCCAAAAACTCTTTAGAGTGGTGGTACTTTACCGGTCATTTATACGATAGTGTAAAGCAAAAAGAATTGGGTATAGAGTATGTTTTCTTTCATTTTAATCCTACCAATGTAAAAGGCGGTTGGATGGTCAATATGGCCATTAGCGATCCTGAAGAGGAGAAGTTTTATTTCGATTACCAGCTATTTCCAAAAAATAAGACACAATTTCATGGCTTGCCACTTAATTTTACTCTCTCTAAAAAAGGGATGAACGCAAAGATGAACGGTTTTGGTGGTAATTATAATTTAGAGGGAAACTTTAAGAATCATCCTATTGAATTCTCTATAAAAACTACCCAAGGTAAAGGCTTGGTATTGCATGATGGTGTTGGTTATGAAAACTATGGAGATATAGCAAGGGCAGGATATTACAGTTATCCTAGATTAGAAAGTGAGGGAAGCATTAAAATAGATAGCATAGACTACCAAGTAAGTGGCAATTTATGGTACGATAGGCAATGGAATTGCAGCGGTGTATTTGATAGGAAAGTTGCATGGGATTGGTTTTCCGTGCAATTTGAAGAGACTAATTCGGAATTAATGCTCTATCGATTGTATCACCTCAAAACCGAGGAAGAATTTTTTGGTGGAACCTATATCGATGCCAATGGCAAGCAGATGGAGTTGCTTTCGGAAAATATAAAAATAGAAGAGCTAAACCATTATACAAGCCCTCCATCAGATGCAAAGTATCCCATAGAATGGCAAATCAAGATAGACAAACTAGCCATGGATTTTAATTTAAAAAGTGCTTATCCGGAGCAGGAGCTTGCCTTGAAATTTGGTCCTACCAACTTTTACTATTGGGAAGGCATGTGTAATGCTGTTGGAAAAATTGGAGAGCAGAGCGTAAAAGGGAATTCTTATGTAGAGATGACGAATCGCTTTCGATGGAAAGATTAGTTTATCTTTATTGCTCGCTATGATTAGAAAATTTGAGATAAAAGATATCGATGCTATCTTAGAAATCTACGGCCATTACTGCCTGCATTCTATCTTTACTTTCGATATTCAAATTCCCGAAAAAGGAACTTTCAAGAAACAACTTTTACAGATTCAATCCAATTATCCATTCTACGTATATGAAAAAGAGGGCACTGTCATAGCCTACGCCTATGCTAGCAAATGGAAAAACAAAGACGCTTATAACAAAACTGCAGAAATCACCATTTACGTAAAAGAAGGAGAGCATCGTGGGGGAATAGGGTATCACTTATTTGGAGAATTGCTTTCTGCCATGAAAAAAAGTGACTTTCATGCAGCTATTGCTTGTATTACTTTGCCAAATCTTCCCTCCGTGGCATTTCACGAGCGTTTTGGTTTTCAAAAAGTAGGTCACTTTAAGGAAGTGGGATTCAAGTTCAATAAGTGGATTGATGTAGGCTTTTGGCAACTAAACTTCTAGCATGGAAACAGCTACTTTAATCTCTTTTACCATTGCATCTTTTCTGATGGCACTAATGCCAGGACCAGATAACTTGTTTGTGATTACAGAAAGTGTAACCAAAGGTCCTAGAAATGGCTTGTGGATAGCAGCAGGGTTAAACTCTGGGGTATTGTTTCATACCTTTTTGGCAGCTACCGGTCTTTCGCTTTTATTTAAAACCTCTGAGCTGGCATTTACTATAATCCAGTATTTGGGAGCAGTTTATTTGCTCTATTTAGCCTACCAAGCTTGGAAAGATAAGGGGGGCAGTGAGGAAGGGAAAGAAAGTGAGTTAAGCAAAAAAGATTCGGCTTGGAAACTATATCGAACAGGCATTATTATGAATGTACTAAATCCTAAAGTATCTCTCTTTTTTATTGCTTTTTTACCCCAATTTGTAAAAGAAGAAGCATCCTTTCAAATACCATTGCAAATGCTTGTATTGGGGGTTATTTTTTTGCTTTCAGGCTTTATTACCTTTGCCACTTTTGCTTTACTAGCCGGGCAATTTAGAAGAATATTACAACATCCTAAATTCCCTATTTTAACTAGATATTTGAAGGTGATTGTGCTTGTAACTCTGGCAATTTATTTGTTTATCTAAGACTCTATTAATTTTTCCTTCAAAGCTTGGTAGTCGTCAATACTTTTATTGATAACCTCCATAGCTACATCTCTCCCTTGAAAATCTTCTACAACAACAGATTTATTTTCCAACTTTTTATAATCTTCAAAAAAGCTACGAAGCTCTTTGATGGAATGGGGAGGCAATTCGGAAACATCTTCCATATGGGCAACACTCATATCATTTGCAGCAACGGCAATAATTTTATCATCCATTTCACCTTCATCCATCATGCGCATTACTCCAATAGGTTTTGCTTCTACCAAACACATGGGTACAATTTCAATTTGAGATAATACTAGAATATCTAAAGGATCTCCATCATCACAATAGGTTTGAGGGATAAAACCATAGTTTGCAGGATAGTTTATAGATGAGTATAACACTCGATCCAAAATAAGCATTCCCGAATCTTTATCTAATTCATATTTGGCTCTACAGTTTTTAGGTATTTCTATAATTCCTGTTACAATTTCAGGAGCATTTTTACCGAAACTTACATCATGCCAAGGGTGCTTATTCATCTTTTTTTTGCGAAGGTATTTATTCCATTACAATCTCTATTTGCTGAGCGATAAAACTTTATGGATAATTAAAATTTTTAAAGAAATAGACATAAAAGACTAAAGGGTAAATTTCATGCCTTTTCTAGCAATATGAAATCCAGAAGTTTCAACTTGCTTAGAGGCATTGCTTTGTTCATTTAAAAGTGCATTGGTGTGATTAAAATGAATAAAATACACCTTGGCTTTATCTTCTTTACTTAAGTTCTTTAAAAGCTCCATGCTTTCTATCACAAAAGGGTGGGGTATTTCGCTAAGATCTCTTGCTTTAATTTCCTCTCCATCATAAAAAGTAGCATCTAAAAATGCATAGTCAACCTCTTCAATTTCTTCAATAATGCCCTTATCCCACTTTTCCCATTTGTCTATATCTGGTATAAACAAAGCAGTTTTGTTAGGCCCAATAATTTTATAACCAACGGTTTCAGATAGTTCATCTCTGTGAGGTACTAAAATTGGAATGACATCTAAAGCTTCGCTTAGATGGACTGCTTTATCACTTTGGAGTAATTGCAAATCGATATTATTTAAGTCTATCAATTGCTTCCAAGGTTGATTGCTAGATAGGAATGTTAGCATTTTTGGCATACTGTATACCGCTAGCATTTTTGCATTCATTGCTTCCCTTCCTAAATACATCAAGCCTGCATAATGGCCAATATGCGCATGACTTAGAAATATGCCATCTGGTGTGGGTTTATCGCTCTTAGAAGCTATTTGTAAAAGTTGAAATTGTTCCACCATATCTGGTGTGGCTTCAAACAAATAAGTCTTTGCATTCATATGGTCAACTAAGCCCAGGCTTACAACCAATCTTTCTGCTTTTTCTTGCTCTGTCAACTTTGTGCAACATTCTTTTATACATGCTATTTGTGGAGAACCAGCATCTTGCGCTGTCCCTAATACAATCAATTCTATGTTTTGAGCGTAAATACAAAGCTTTAACAGGAATAAGAAAAGAATAAGAAATACCTTTTTCATCTTCTTTCAAAGGACCTTAAGAGAAAGAAAATAATACCACCAGTGATAACAAAAAGAAATATGAAAATGAAAAACTCACCAAGACCATCTTTATTCCCATAAGCCGTTTGAATAGTAGAGTGGGTGATGTACAAAAATACAATAGCCAAGAAGGTATTTAGATAGCGTATAAGCTTAGAAGCATTTTTGTATTGAGATTTTGCATTGTCCTTAGTAATGCTTACCGCATAATTGAAAAGGTGTGGAAATCTGTTTAATATCCACAAGGCGATATACATAATTACACCAATGCCAGGCAAGGTGTACAACATACTTTTAGAGCCATAGGCATCTGGTTTTCCATCTAAGCCAAAATGCCTTGGGATTTCTTCTGGAAGAGATTTATAGTGGTACATTGGTAGTATAACTAGGCAAAGAATAGCTAAAAAGCCAATGACTTCTAGGATAATATCCATTGTTCCGAGCTTGATCTTTATTTTAGGATTTCGTGCCATTTAAAAAGTATTAAATACAGTATAAAAATAAATAATTTTAATTGCAACAATGTTGCATTTATGTATTATATTTGTCCCTTCAATTTAAAAATTTATGTATGATGAAAAAAATTAATTACGCATTGTTAATCTCTATTCTTGTTTTATCATTTTCAGCTTGTGAAGATGATGATGATGATGTTCTAGCTCCGCCAATACCAAATGAAGAAGAAGTTATTACAACTTTAAGATTTATCTTAACTCCTGATAGCGGTGGACAAGTAGCTAGTTTTATTTTTCAAGATTTAGACGGAGATGGCGGAAATATTCCTGTTATTACTTTTGATACGCTTAATGCAAATACTTCTTACACTGCAAGTGTTCAATTTTTAAATGAATTAGAAAACCCTGCTGAAGATATTACTGTAGAAGTAAAAGAAGAAGATTTAGAGCATCAAGTATTTTACGATACTGACTTAAGCGGATTGACAATTACCTATCTAGATCAAGACCCTAATGGAAATCCTTTAGGTGTTGATACTAAAGCAGAAACTACTTCACCAGAATCTGGAACATTAACTATAACTTTGCGTCACGAACCAAATAAAGATGCTCCAGGTGTTAGTAATGGAGACATTACCAATGCAGGTGGTGAGACGGATATAGAAGTAAGTTTTCCAATAGTTGTCAGATAAAAGAATTTCATTTTTTGTTTTTTTAGTCTTATCCATTTTTCAATTAAATGGACAGGAATGTCATATACAATTAAAAGGGGTAGTTCAAGAAAAAGGAGCTACCCCTTTGTCGTATGCCAATATTTATATTAAAGAGTTAAAAAGTGGCGTAGCCTCAGAGGAGAATGGAAAGTATAAATTCAATAATATTTGTCCTGGCAATTACCATATAGTTATAAGTCATATCGGTTGTGAGAGTATAGAATATTACCTAAGTCTACAAAAAGATACTACCATAAATTTTGAACTGGAACACCATCATCAATTATTGGATGAAGTTTCTATAGAAGGTATACAAAGCTATTCGGAGACTCAAAATGTAAAACAAATTAGCTTAAAAAAAATAGCGGAAATGCCGAATGAGAATTTGGGAAATATGCTTGAAAACATTAGTGGAGTGAGTACGATAAATAATGGGAATAGAATTTCTAAACCAGTTGTAAATGGCATGTATGGAAACCGGCTTTTAATACTCAATAATGGCATTGCACAGAGTGGTCAACAATGGGGTGTAGACCATAGTCCGGAGATAGACCCTCTTAGTGCTCAAAGTATTTCCGTAATTAAGGGTGTAGGAGCTTTAGAATTTCAAGGAAGTAACTTAGGAAGTGTGGTTTTAGTAGAAAGTGGTAAAATAAATAATGACCCACATTTACACGGCCATGCAAGATATTTTTTTGAAAGTAATGGTTTAAGTAATGGGGTAAACTTTCAATTAGAGCAAGGAAGAGAAAGTTGGGGATGGAAGATAAACACTACCCTAAAGAAAAGTGGAGATCAAAATACACCCGACTATTTCCTAACTAATACTGCCTATGAAGAGGCTAGTGCATCTGCATTACTGGAAAAGAGGTGGAGTGAAAAGTTTAACTCAGAGCTATATTTTAGCACCTTCAACACCAATTTAGGAATCTTAAGAGGTAGTCAGGTAGGGAATCTTACCGATTTACAAAGCGCTTTTGAAAGAGAAGAACCCTTCTTTACAGAAGATGCATTGAGCTTTGAAATAAATCCGCCAAGACAAGAGGTTAATCATCACTTATTAAAATTAAAATCAAAATGGCTTTTGGATGAGAATAGATTTTTTGACTTTGTGGTAGCTCAACAATGGAATTTTAGGCAAGAGTATGATGTAAGAAGGTCAGGAAGATCTGACAAACCATCTTTAAGCCTTGAGCAAAGAACACAGTTTGCAGAAGTCAAATACCACTATTTTACTTCTTCCAATAGTAAATGGAAGTTAGGAGGTCAATATCAAGGAACGGAGAATATCAATGTACCTGAAACCGGTATTTTACCTTTAATTCCCAATTATATTTCTGCAAAGTGGGGTCTTTTTGCCTTATGGTCGAAGGAGTATGAAAGATTAAGCCTAGAAGGAGGCTTACGTTATGATTTCGAAAACAGAAGAGTAGCAACAATAAGTAATACTTTTCCAAGAGAAGTTTTAAATTATGATAATAATTATCATAACTACAGCTTTGTTGTTGGTGGAGCTTATGAATTCCAAAGGGAATATCATTTGAACTATAACCTTGGACTTACCTCTAGAAATCCTGAAGTAAATGAGCTCTATAGCAATGGTCTGCACCAAGGGGTGAGTGGGATAGAAGAAGGCAATCCAAATTTGGTTGAAGAGCAGTCGATAAAGCAAACATTATCCATAGAAAAGCATCTTGGAAGTAAAATTCATTTAGAGCTGATGACTTTCTACCAGTACTTTCAGAACTATATTTTCTTAAACCCTCAAGAAGAATTTAGATTGACGATTAGGGGTGCATTTCCTGTTTTTAAATACGAACAAACACAAGCCGAAATATATGGTTTTGATTTAGTTAGCTCTATGGAGTTCAATGAAAGATGGAGTGCTTTACTTAAGTATAGCTTTATTCAAGGTAATGATTTAGATAATAGAGAACCCATCGTTTTTTTACCTTCAAACAATTTGAGAACGGAGTTAAATTATCAGATTCCCTTGAAAGGCCAATGGGAAAATTTAGAATTGCAGTTAAACCATCAAAGTGTTTTTGAACAGACGCATATCAATGAAGATCAAGATTTTGTTCCACCTCCTGAAACATACCATTTAATAGGTTTTAAGGCTAGTGTTGCTAGGAAGCTTGGTAAAAACAAACTAAATGCAACATTGCAAATCAATAACCTATTCAATACAGTGTATAGAGATTATTTGAATAGACAGCGTTACTTTGCTGATGACATAGGAAGGAATATTACGATAGCTTTAAACTATACTTTTTAATATGGGACTTGAAGAAATAAAAAAGACTTTAAATGAAAGGAAATTAAAAGCTACGACCATGAGAGTAGCGGTTTTAGAACAATTATATAAGGAATCTAATGCAATTTCCTTAAGTAAAATGCAAGAAAGTCTAGGCGATTTTGACCGAGTAACTTTGTACAGAACCATCCAGTCATTGGTAAAGTCAGGAATAATTCACAAAGCACTAGAGGAAAAGCACGACACTTTTTATGCTTTATGCAATGATTGTTCTCTTCACAATCACTCCCACTCTCACATACACTTTAAATGCGATAATTGTGGAGAAGTTAGTTGTTTAGACTCTAACTATTCTATCCAAATTAAAGAAGATGGCGACTATAAAATAAAACAGCTGAATATTAAAGCTTCAGGTGTTTGTAGTAATTGTATTTAATCCTTTTTACAAGTACTTAATCCAAAAGGGGCATAAAGTGGACAAAAGCTAATAAAACTGGTGAATACAAAAACTGCTCCTAAAATTAAAGCTACTAGGCCTAAAGTTCCGCTAATAGTGCCAGTAAAGTATAATACAGAAATTACAGCTGCTAAAAGCAATCTAATAACTCTGTCCATTTTACCCATATTCTTTTTCATGATAAGTGTTTTTTAAAAGTTTTCTATGATTAAAGCTACAACATAAACCAAGATTAAGCAAATAGCACAAACGAGAATTAATTTCAACCCTTTTTTCATCCTTTCTTTTTGATAAAAATAGAAACTACAGCAGTAGTTAATATCCCCATAAAAGGAGCAAAAATAGTGCTTTGAATAATATAACTTTTTAGGTTGAAATAGGCCTTAGCCTCTTCTAAGGTGGTCATTTCATTTTCAACGCTATAGGAGATAATATTTTCAAAGTAATCAGGAGTAATTATGGTAGAAGTAATGTATTGAGTTAGGGGACTGAAAATAGTAATTATGGCAGTAATGATGGCTCCACTTTTAAAAGCTTGTTTATAGCTTATTTTTCCGCCATAGAATTTCTCCCTTTTATCCTTTAAAGCAAAGAAATACACTAGGATAGCAGGTATCATAATGAAATTAGTGTAAATGGCATGTTGATCTAGATGTTCATCATGTAAACCGCTAAGTTTTTCCATGAACATCCAAGAAAGCATCATTACGATAAAGTAAATAGCCCATTTAATTTCAATTCCGATAGTTTTCATAGGTATGGTTTTAAGGTTTTAGCGAGGTATATTCGTTAAATAAAAAAAGAACGCCTAGGTTAAAAATAAAGAAAGATTTTTTGTGTTGATAATAATTAATTTAAGCCTTATGAAAATAAAGCTATTTGCTTTAATCTTTGGAATCTCATTTTTTATCTGTACAGAAGGCTATGCGCAAGTTTTTATTGCAGTAGACATCCCTAGTGGGGCTAAAAGATATCGTTTCTATGAAGGCAATTTCATACGCTTCCGATTAAAGAATGGGAAAGTTGTAAATGGATTTTTAAGCTCAATAGACTCATCAATTTTCACCATTAATAAAACAAAATATAGCTTAACAGATATCAAAAAAGTAAGAGTAAAAAAGAACCTGTATGGATTGAATTTAGCAGCTACTCTTTTTACTATTGCAGGAGCAGGCTCTTTGGGTATTGGAACATTAAATGGTTTAGTTAATAAGGATAGTCCGGTGCTGAATGATAATCAACTAATTAGTGGCTTTAGTTTATTAGGCCTTGGATTTGTAGCTTCTCTATTAAATCGGAGAACCATAAACATCAAAGAGGATTGGCAACTAAAGGTAATCGATTTGGATATAAGTGAGAATCAACCTTAATCTCTTAGGACCTAATATGGCTTAAATACTCCTTTCTAGTAGCTTTATCTTCAAATTTTCCGCAATACTCAGCAGTAATTGTGGAAGAGTTTACATCTTCAACACCACGGGCAGCAACGCATAAATGTTCTGCGTCTATTAAAACTGCAACATCTTCCGTTTGTAAAACCCTTTTCATTTCTTCTGCAATTTGCTTCGTAAGTCGTTCCTGAACTTGTGGACGTTTTGCGTAATACTGAACAATTCTATTAATTTTAGAAAGACCAACTACTTTTCCATTGGAAATATAAGCCACATGCGCTCTGCCAATAATCGGCACAAAGTGGTGCTCGCAGAAAGAATAAAGCGTAATGTCTTTCTCTACCAACATTTGATTGTATTGGTACTTATTGTCGAATAGAGCTACTCTTGGCTTATTCGCGGGATTTAAACCGGAGAATATTTCTTTCACATACATTTTTGCCACTCTATGAGGAGTGCCACTTAAACTATCATCGTTTAAGTCTAGACCTAAAATATTCATGATTTGCTCGAAATGCTTCTCAATAAGCTCCACTTTTAAATCATCATTCATATCAAAAGCATCTTTTCTCATTGGAGTATCTAGAGAGGTTCCAACATGGTTGTCTCCAAGATCTTCCATTTCAGCTATTACACTTCCATTTTGGGTTGAAAATCTATTTTTATTATGATTTCCATTAACTCTTTTTTCTAACAATCCATTTATATGGTGTTTATTATTCTCCGTATTCAACATAGTTTCGTCTGGTTTCATAAAGCGTAATTCTAAGTGCTAAGTCTTTTTGAATTCCACCTCTTAGTTTTTCATAAATTATTTTGGCGATGTTTTCAGCTGTAGGATTTAGATTTTTGAATTCTTCCGTATCAAGGTTCAAGTTTTTATGATCAAAGCATTCAATCACCCTTTCTTCAATCAGGTCTTTAAGAACCTTCGTATCCATTACATAACCTGTTTCTTCATCAATGTCTCCGGTAACTTTAACTATTAAATCGTAGTTGTGTCCGTGATAATTAGGGTTATTGCACTTTCCAAAGATGGTTTTGTTCCTTTCCTCATCCCAATTTGGATTATGTAGGCGATGTGCAGAATTAAAATGGGCCTCTCGGCAAACAGTTATTTTCATCCTAAGCATTAACAGAGGATATGTAAATAATGTTTAACTTAAATCAAATTACATTAAACAAAATACTACGACTGTTGATTTAATTTAGACAAACAGAAGGCTGTAGATCTAATTACTTATATAGATTAAAGCGAAAAAATGCAATTAATTTTATTAAGCATTGCTTAAATTCACCTAAAATCAACAGCATGAAAAATTGGTTAATTATAGGAATATCTTGTATTTATAGTATTACTTCATTCGGACAGTGTATTACTAACTTAAATAATGTAGATACACTTTTCTTAGGGGTAGATGTCTATTTTTTAGTGCAAGAAAATAAAACCTGGGTGCAAGCAGATTCTTGTGCTGCTTCCTTTGGTTATCAATTGGCTCAAATAGATTCTCAAGCAGAACAAGACTCTATATTTCGCTTTATTAGCAATTTAGGAATAACTAATTCTAATACTGTAGCTCCAGATGGAGGTGGTGCAGCTTACGTTTGGTTAGGAGGAAATGATAGAATTACAGAAGGGTCTTGGTTTTGGAAAACTAGAAATATTGATCCTCAGTTTTGGCAAGGAGCTAGAACAGGCATGGCAATAGGAGGTAGGTATAATCATTGGGGGAATGAACCGGATAACTTTCAAAATCAAGATGCTTTGGGTTTAGCATTAACAAATTGGCCATTTGGAGTAGCAGGAGAATGGAACGATGTAGACGAAGGTAATACCTTATACTATCTAATGGAGTTCAATACAGGACTTGGAATAGAGGAGAAAAGTTTATCATCTTCCATTCAAATTTATCCTAATCCGGCTAAGGACTTTATTAATTTTTCTTCGGAGAATAAATTAAACGCTACTATTCAGATATACTCCTTGGAAGGAAAACTGCTTAAAGAAATAACTAATTCTCAGCAGAATCAAATAGACATCAGTGCTTTGCCGAGTGGTTCTTATTGGTTATTAATTAATGGGAAAGATTCTGCGCCTTTTCAAGTACAGTAGTTTAAAAATAAATACTCAAGTAAGGCTTTGTTTGTGTGATTTCATGCAACTTCCTTTTTAAAGATTCAGAAATCTCATTTTGCTCTATACACAGCATTTTTATAGAATTGTTGCTATTTGTTAGCCAACCAACTATTTCTTTTGCACCTTGGTCGGTGATGCCACAATTAACTAATCCAATTTCTGAGACAGAAGAAGGAATATACCGCAACAAATATTTAATTCCTTCGTCCATAATATTATTATAACTAAAACTGATCGATTCAATCTTGATGTCGTTATCTAAATTGGATTTCGTAATTATTCTAGCTATTTCAAGGACATCTAAACTATTAAGGTTTAAGTCTCTAAAATGAAGATTTCTATCTAAACCTTGGTAGGATTCAAACTCCTTGGCTTTTAAAATACAAGACTTATTTCCTGTGCTATGTAGATAAGTCGATAGCTTCTCATACAGGTCTATCATAGAATTACTTAGCGAATAATTGATCCATATGTTTAAATGCTTTAAACTCCAGAGCATTATTTTCTGGGTCCATGAAAAATAAAGTGGCTTGTTCTCCAACTTGACCTTCAAAACGGATGTATGGCTCAATTACAAACTTTATTTTTTCATTCTCTAATCTATTTGCTAAGTTTTCCCAATCCTTCCAATCTAAAACCACTCCAAAATGGGGGATAGGAACACTTTTTCCATCAACAGGATTAGACTCATTTTCTCTTATTTTACTGTCTTTTAGATGTAAAACCAATTGATGACCAAAAAAATCAAAGTCTACCCAATGGGAATCACTTCTTCCTTCTTTGCAATTGAGAACCTCTCTGTAAAACCTTCTGCATAGCTCTAGGTTTTTAACTGGAATAGCTAAGTGGAAAGGATTAGGCATATTATTTTCTGTTTTAATTAGAACTTAAAACTACGAAGCAATTGATGTGGAGCAATGCTGCTTTACTCTATTTTTCTTTTCAAGTACTTCTTATTCTTTCAGAAACATGAGAAAGATGCAACTTTTTAAAAGAATTGTGTAATAGCTAAGGTTATGTAGCTATCTAATTTTGTATTGTTCTCATAAATAAATCAGAACATTAAATTAAATAAGATGAAGATCCTTATTGTTGTTTTTAGCATATCCATTTTGTTATTTTCTAATTCTTTAAAGGCACAAAGAGATTATGGGGATTTAAGGGAAGAATTAACCTTTGGTTTTAAAGCAGGAATTAATTATTCCAATGTATGGGATGAAGAGAGTGAAGATTTTAAATCAGACCCAAGAGTTGGATTTGCAGGAG